>SAQG01000009.1 GCA_004020315.1 Mesorhizobium sp. | reverse complement strand
AAACTGTCACCCATGCAATCGGTCCATTCTGTTACCTATCTATCCGGTTCGGACACCGGCCCCTTTCTCCCCGTCACTATACGGGGAGAAATGTCCGGCAGGACAATGAGGGGCAGCGCTGGCGTCGACAAACGGTCTGAAGCGATTGTCTTGGGGGGCGGCCGTCCAGACACAGTGCTCCTCCTCAAGGAGGACAACATCTGATGGGCGCCTATATCCTGCGCCGCATCCTGCTGATGATCCCGACCCTGTTCGGCATCATGGCGGTATCCTTCGCCGTCATCCAGTTTGCGCCGGGCGGGCCGGTCGAGCAGGTCATCGCCAGGCTGACCAACCAGGGCGGCAGCGATCGCCTTGGCGGCGGCGGTGGCGACGCCGGCGCCAGCAATTTCGACGTGGCCGGCGACGTCGGTTCGCAATATCGCGGCGCGCAAGGGCTCGACCCAGAATTCATCGCCAAGCTGGAAAAGCAGTTCGGCTTCGACAAGCCACCGCTCGAGCGCTTCGGCATGATGCTGTGGAACTATATCCGTTTCGATTTCGGCGACAGCTATTTCCGTGACATTTCAGTGATCGATCTGATCCTGGAGAAGATGCCGGTGTCGATCTCGATCGGACTGTGGATCACGCTCCTGTCCTACCTGATCTCGATCCCGCTCGGCATCCGCAAGGCGGTCAAGGACGGCTCGGCATTCGACGTATGGACCAGCGGCGTCGTCATTGTCGGCTACGCCATTCCGGGCTTCCTATTCGGCATCTTGCTGATGGTGCTGTTTGCCGGCGGATCGTTCTACGACTGGTTCCCGCTGCGCGGCATCACCTCCGACAATTGGGACCAGCTGTCCTGGCCGGCGCGGATCGTCGACTATCTCTGGCACATGACCTTGCCGCTGACGGCGCTGGTGCTGTCGGCCTTTGCCACCACGACGCTGCTGACCAAGAATTCGTTCCTTGAGGAAATCCGCAAGCAGTATGTGGTGACCGCGCGCGCCAAGGGCCTGTCGGAACGGCAGGTTCTCTACGGGCACGTCTTCCGCAACGCCATGCTGATCGTCGTCGCCGGCTTTCCGGGCGCCTTCATCTCGGCCTTCTTCACCGGCTCGCTGCTGATCGAGAACATCTTTTCGCTCGACGGCCTCGGCCTGCTCGGTTTCAGGTCGGTGGTCGAGCGCGACTACCCGGTGGTGTTCGCCAATCTCTACATCTTCTCGCTGCTTGGCCTGATTGTCGGGCTCCTGTCCGACCTGATCTATACCTGGGTCGACCCGCGCATCGACTTCGAGCGGAGAGACGTCTGATGGCCGGGGCCGCAGCCGAAACGGCGCCGAACCGGAGCGCACGACCCTGGCTGTCGCCGCTCAACCAGCGGCGCCTGCAGAACTTCAGGGCCAATCGGCGCGGCTATTGGTCGTTGTGGATCTTCCTCGTGCTTTTCGTGCTGTCGCTGTTTTCCGAATGGATTGCCAACGACAAACCGGTCCTCGTTTCCTACAAGGGCGAGATCCTGTTTCCGGTGCTGGTCGCTTATCCCGAGGAGAAGTTCGGCGGCTTTTATGCGGTAACCGACTATCGCGACCCGGTCATCCAGGACGAGATCAATGCCCATGGCTGGATGATCTGGCCGCCGGTCCGCTACTCCTACCGGACCGTCAACAACGCCATTCCCGAGGCGGCACCCACCAAGCCGTCCTGGCTCTATGACGTCAAGACCCGTTGCAACCAGTATCCGCAAGGTGCCGCCGATTCCAATTGTGTCGTCGGCAACTGGAATTGGCTGGGCACCGACGACCAGGCGCGCGATGTGCTGGCCCGCGTCATCTACGGATTCCGGGTCTCGGTGCTGTTCGGCCTGATCCTGACCGCCGGCTCGGCGCTGATCGGCGTGACGGCCGGCGCATTGCAGGGCTATTTCGGCGGCTGGACCGACCTTCTGTTCCAGCGCTTCATAGAAATCTGGTCGGCGATCCCGGTGCTCTATCTCTTGCTGATCGTCGCCGCCATCCTGCCGCCCGGCTTCTTCATCCTGCTCGGGCTGATGCTGCTGTTCTCCTGGGTGGCACTGGTCGGCGTGGTGCGGGCCGAGTTCCTGCGCGCCCGCAACTTCGAATATGTCAATGCGGCCCGCGCGCTCGGCGTGCCCAACGGCACCATCATGTTCCGGCATCTGTTGCCCAACGCCATGGTGGCGACGCTGACCTTTCTGCCCTTCCTGCTCAGCGGCTCGATCTCGACGCTGACTTCGCTCGACTACCTTGGCTTCGGCCTGCCGCCCGGCTCGGCCTCGCTGGGCGAGCTCCTCAAGCAGGCGCAACGCAACCTCAACGCCCCATGGCTGGGTATTTCCGGTTTCGTCGTCATCTCGCTGATGCTGTCGTTGCTGGTCTTCGTCGGCGAGGCGACCCGCGACGCCTTCGATCCGCGCAAGACGTTCAGATGAGCGAAGCCCCTCTCCTCTCCGTGCGCGATCTCAGCGTCGCCTTCGCGCAGGAAGGCCGCCAGTCGATGGCCGTCGACCACATCTCCTTCGACATCGCCAAGGGCGAGACGGTGGCGCTGGTCGGCGAGTCCGGCTCCGGCAAGTCGGTTTCGGCGCTGTCGGTGCTGAAGCTGCTGCCCTATCCAGCCGCCAGCCACCCGTCAGGGAAGATCCTGTTCCAAGGGGCCGATCTGCTTGCTGCCGACGAGAAGGCATTGCGCCGCGTGCGCGGCAACAAGATCACGATGATCTTCCAGGAGCCGATGACCTCGCTCAACCCGCTGCACACGATCGAGCAGCAGATCGTCGAAGTGCTGACGCTGCACCAGGGCCTGCGTGACCGTCAAGCCAAGGCGCGCACCCTGGAGCTGCTCAACGAGGTTGGCATCCGCGAGCCGGAGAAGCGGCTCGACGCTTATCCGCACCAGCTTTCCGGCGGCCAGCGCCAGCGCGTCATGATCGCCATGGCGCTGGCCAACGAGCCGGAACTGCTGATCGCCGACGAGCCGACGACCGCGCTCGACGTCACCGTGCAGGCGCAGATCCTCGAATTGCTCGCGGAGCTGAAGAGCCGCAAGGGCATGTCGATGCTGTTCATCACCCACGATCTCGGCATCGTCAGAAAGATCGCCGACCGGGTCTGCGTGATGACCAAGGGCAAGATCGTCGAGACCGGGCCGACGAAAGAAATCTTCGCCAACCCACAGCACACCTATACGCGGCATCTGTTGGCCGCCGAGCCGAAGGGCAAGCCGCCTGCCGCCAACGCTGCCGCCAAACCCGTGATGACGGGCCAGGACATCAAGGTCTGGTTTCCGATCAAGAAAGGCTTTTTCCGGCGCACCGTCGACAATGTGAAGGCGGTCGACGGCATCAACGTCACCGTGCGCGCCGGCCAGACGCTCGGCGTCGTCGGCGAATCGGGCTCTGGCAAGACGACGCTCGGCCTGGCGTTGGCAAGGATGATCTCGTCGACCGGGACCATTCAGTTCAACGGGCGCGACATCAACGAGTTGTCATTCAACGCCATGCGGCCGCTGCGGCGCGAGCTGCAGATCGTTTTCCAGGATCCGTTCGGGTCGTTGAGCCCGCGCATGTCGGTCTCCGAGATCATCGAGGAAGGATTGAAGATCCACGAGCCGAAGCTGTCGCCCGATGAGCGCGACAAGCGCATCATCGATGTGCTCGGAGAGGTCGGGCTCGATCCCGCCACGCGCAATCGCTATCCGCATGAGTTTTCCGGCGGCCAGCGCCAGCGCATCGCCATCGCCCGCGCCATGGTGCTCAACCCACGTTTCGTCATGCTGGACGAGCCGACCTCGGCGCTCGACATGAGCGTGCAGGCGCAGGTGGTCGACCTTCTGCGCAGCCTGCAGGCGAAGCACGACCTCGCCTATCTGTTCATCAGCCACGATCTGAAGGTCATCCGCGCGCTTGCCAACGACGTCATCGTCATGCGCAATGGCAGGATCGTCGAAGCCGGCCCCTCCGAACAGATTTTCGAACGGCCGCAGACCGACTATACCAAGGCGCTGATCTCGGCGGCATTCAGGATCGAAACGGCGCCGGTCGGCATCGTCAGCGAGTAGCCTGTACCGCATAGGAAAAAGAAACCGCAATGGAAAAAGGCCGTATCCTGCTTGCCCTTACCGGTATCCATCCAGGCCGTTGGCGCGAACTCTTGTCGGCGGAACGCGAGGTGGTGCTCGAGCCGGAAGGCGCCAGTGATCCTTCGATCACCTATGCAGTGGTTTGGAAGCAACGGCCGAACCTTCTGTCGTCCCTGCCCAATCTGCGCGCTGTCTTTTCGATCGGCGCCGGCGTCGACCACATCTTCGCCGATCCCACTTTGCCTGACGTGCCGATCGTAAAGGTCGTGGCCGACAACCTAACCCAATACATGACCGAATATGTCGTCTGGCGGGTGCTCGATCACCATCGCCAGGGCATGCTCTACCGGGCACAGCAGCAAAAGAAGATCTGGCACGAGCCGCCGCAGCGGCCGGCCGGCGACATCTCTGTCGGCATCATGGGGCTCGGCACGCTTGGCCGCGCGGCGGCGTCGGTGCTTTTGTCGCTCGGCTTTGCGGTCAATGGCTGGTCGCGCAGCGATCGGCCGATGAGAGGCGTTTCGGCCTATGCGGGCGAGGCCGGGTTGATCCCCTTCCTCAACGCCACCGACATTCTGGTGGTGCTTTTGCCGCTTACGCCGCAGACGCAAGGTATCATCAATTACGGCGTGCTGAAGGAGTTGAGGAAACGCAACGGCCTCGGCGGCTCGGTGCTGATCAACGCCGGGCGCGGCCGCCTGCAGAAGGACGCCGACATTCTGCGTGCGTTGGAAGACGGCACGCTGAAGGAAGCGAGCCTCGACGTGTTCGAAGTCGAGCCGCTGCCGAAGACCAGCCGGCTATGGAACCACCCGAAAGTGTTCGTGACGCCGCACGCGGCGGCGACCTCCGATCCCGTGCATCTGGTGCCGATCATGCTGCGCCAGATGGCCGCCTTCGAGCGCGGCGAGAAGCTCGAGAACGTGGTGGATCGCGACGCGGGGTATTAGAGCGCCGCGCGTCCAATTGGACGCGCAAAGGACGCTCTAACACTTTTGAATCGGCGCATGATGGGTCATGCGCTAGCCTGGCAGGCCGAGTCTGGTCTGCTTGGCCGGCTTGCCACATTCGCGGCGGGCGATCGACCGGTTCATGGCGTCGATCCGGCCGCTTGCCTGTTCGATGTCGCGCTGGGCCTTGGAACGGGTGTCGGGCGTGAACGGGCCGAGGCCCACCCCGGGATCGGAGAAGGACGGCTTGGCATTCTGCGGAAGGCGGTATTGCTGCGCCAGCCGGTTTCGTTGCGCCAGCAATTGATTGCAAGGCACGCTATCATATTGCAGCGAGGACTGGACGGTCGCGTCCTGTCGCTCGGCGATCGAGGTGCCGGCGCAACCGGCCATTGCCAGGCAAGATGCCAAGACCACCAAGTTCCAGCGCATGCAACATCCTCCGTGTCGGTGTCCTGCCCTTCCGGGCATGCAAATCGGACTTTTTCGCAGCCGCCGCCACGTGTGGCGCAGGTGAACGAAAGGGTCGCCGGACGAGGCCTGATGCGGTTTCAAGATGGAGGTCCCGCCGGCAGTTGCCTGTATGCCGAGTCAGCAGTCACTTGCAACAGGCTTCCCGCGCCGGAATTAGCAACTATCTTGGAGCCATGCGCGCCAGCGACCTGCTTCATCCCCGGCCCGAGGGCCTCTATTGCCCACCCGGCGATTTCTTCATCGACCCGGTGCGGCCGGTCGATCGGGCGCTGATCACGCACGGCCATTCTGACCATGCCCGTTCCGGCCACCGCTCGGTGCTGGCCACACAACAGACGCTTGACATCATGGGACTGCGCTACGGCGAGGGCTTTGCCGGGACGACGCAAGCGGCAGCACTTGGCGAGGCGATTGCGCTGAACGGCGTCACCGTAACCTTCCATCCGGCCGGGCATGTGCTGGGCTCGGCGCAGATCGAGGTCGTGCATCAGGGCTCATGCATCGTCGCTTCGGGCGACTACAAGCGCCAGAGGGACGCGACTTGCGAGCCGTTCGAACCCGTCAAATGCGACGTGTTCATCACCGAGGCGACCTTCGGCCTGCCGGTGTTCCGTCATCCGCCCGATACCGAAGAGATCGCCCGACTGCTGAAATCGACGGCGCAGTTTCCCGAACGCGCGCATCTGGTCGGCGCCTATGCGCTCGGCAAGGCGCAGCGCGTCATGCGTTTGCTGCGCGACGCCGGCTACGACAAGCCGATCTACATCCACGGCGCGCTGGCCAAGCTCAGCGATTACTATCAGCACCAGGGCATCGACCTCGGCACGCTGGAGCCGGCGACTGTCGAAAGCGGTGGCAAGGACGATTTCGCCGGCGCCATCGTGGTCGGCCCACCTTCGGCCTTTGCCGACCGCTGGGCGCGGCGCTTTCCCGATCCGATCTCGTGCTTTGCGTCCGGCTGGATGCGCATCCGCCAGCGCGCCAAGCAGGGCGGCGTCGAGCTGCCGCTGATCATTTCCGACCACGCCGACTGGGACGAACTGACCGCCACGATCAGGGAGACGGGCGCCGAGGAAATCTGGGTGACGCATGGCCGCGAGGAGGCCCTGGTGCGCTGGTGCGAACTCGAAGGCATCACTGCGCGGCCGCTGCATCTCGTCGGCTACGAGGACGAGGGCGATTGATGGTGCTCACTGCCGATGTAGCGCTCTACGGCGCCCCCCTCTGGCCTGCCGGCCATCTCCCCCACTTGGGGGGAGATTGGCAGCTTCTTCGCCCGCGCTCATTCTGCAACGTCGATGGTTGGCGAAACCGGCGATGCCATCCGATCTCCCCCCAAGTGGGGGAGATGTCCGGCAGGACAGAGGGGGGCGCGACAGAACGCAACGTTGGCCGACTGACGCGGTTCTCCTCATGAACCGCTTCGCCGAACTCCTCGACCGCCTCGTCCTGACGCCGTCGCGCAACGGCAAGCTGACGCTGCTGACCGATTATTTCCGCAGCGTCGAGGATCCGGATCGCGGTCTGGCGCTGGCTGCCATCACCGGCGACCTCACCATCGCGGCGGTCAAGCCGGCGATGCTGCGCATGCTGGTCATGGAGCGCATGGACCCGGTGCTGTTCGGCTATTCCTACGACTATGTCGGCGACCTGGCCGAGACCGTGTCGCTGGTCTGGCCGCAATCGCCGGCGGATATCGCCAACCATGAGCCGACGCTCGCCGAGGTCGTCGCGAAATTGCAGGCGGCGAGCCGGTCCGACGGGCCGAAGGTGCTGGCCAGACTGCTCGACAGCGCCAGCATCTCGGCGCGCTTCGCCATCATAAAGCTGGTCACCGGCGGCCTGCGTATCGGGGTCTCGGCGCGGCTGGCAAAGCAGGCGCTGGCCGATCTCGGCAAGGTCGACATAGCCGAAATCGAAGAACTCTGGCATGGGCTGACGCCGCCCTATGCCGAGCTGTTCGCCTGGCTGGAAGGCAAGGCAGAAAAACCCAAAAAGACGGCGCTGGCGCTGTTCCGGCCGGTGATGCTGTCGAACCCGATCGGCGACGGCGATCTCGAAAAGCTCGACCCGGCCGACTACGCCGCCGAGTGGAAATGGGACGGCATCCGCGTCCAGGCGGTGTCGGAAGGCGGCATTCGCCGGCTCTATTCGCGCACCGGCGACGATGTTTCCGGGGCTTTTCCGGACCTCGCAGAGGCGATGGATTTTTCCGCGGCCCTCGACGGCGAGCTTCTGGTCGGCGATCCCCGGCAGGCGACCGGCACGTTCTCGGACCTGCAGCAACGGCTGAACCGCAAGAGCGTTACGCCGAAGATACAACAGCAATACCCGGCGTTCATGCGCTGCTACGACGTGCTTCAGATCGGCGCCGAGGACTTGCGGCCGCTCTCCTTCCGCGAGCGGCGCAGCCGCCTCGAAGCCTTCGTGCAGAGCCTCGACCCGAGCCGCTTCGACCTTTCGCCGCTGGTCGAATTCACCGACTGGCAGGCGCTGGAGGAATTGCGCCGCAAGCCGCTGCACCCCGTAATCGAAGGCGTGATGCTGAAGCGCTGGGATTCGCCCTATCTCACCGGCCGGCCGAAAGGCCCATGGTTCAAATGGAAACGCGATCCGCACACGGTCGACGCCGTGCTGATGTATGCCCAGCGCGGCCACGGCAAGCGTTCGAGTTTTTATTCCGATTACACGTTCGGCGTCTGGTCCGGTCCGGAAGGGTCGGAGGAACTGGTGCCGGTGGGGAAAGCCTATTTCGGCTTCACCGACGAGGAACTGAGGCAGATCGACAAATATGTCCGTGACAACACGATTGAGCGTTTCGGCCCGGTCCGTTCGGTGCGGGCCGACCGGAGACAAGGCCTCGTGCTGGAGGTGGCGTTCGAAGGGCTCAACCGCTCGACACGGCACAAATCCGGCGTCGCCATGCGCTTCCCGCGCATTTCACGGCTGCGCTGGGACAAGCCGGCGGCGGAAGCCGACCGCATCGAGACGCTGCAGGCGCTGCTTGACCGTTAGAGCGACGTGCCTCCATTGGAGCACAAGGTACGCTCTAACACTTTTGGATGTACGCATCGTGCTTTTTCCGAAAATCGATTCCGATTTTCGGGCCGATGGGTTGAGGCTCAAGGAACGATCGAAACGCGGATCTCGTAGATGTCGACCGACTTGCCCTGCTTGTCGAAATCGGAATTGATGGCGATGGTGCCGGCAGCACCCGGACGCTTGTCGGGAAACCGCACGTCGAAGAGGTATTCGTTGCGCTCGTGGCCGACCGCGTAGCGCTTGCGGCCGCAATCGCCGAGTTCGCCGAAATTGCAGTCGACGGATATCTGCGTCTCCTGGCCTTCCTCGGAGCGGGCGATGATGTCGAACGTGGCGTGCTTGCCGGCGAGTTTTTCCAGGACGCCTTGCCCGACGTCGAAGCTGATAGCCGAACCGGAGGCGCCCGACCGGATGCGCAGGAAGGAACCGCTGTCGTCCTGCATGACTTCGGCCTTGGCATCCGAAGGCGCACTGACAAGCGTCGGGTCGCTCGGTGAAAACACATTGATCCAGTTGCGCTCCGCCTCGCCGGCATCCAGCGGCGAGGCCGTGTCGCTTTGCGGCGTGAAATCATCGTCGTCCACCGTCGGAGTCGTCTGCGGTGGGGCAGTGTCGAGTTCGGCCGCCGACTTGAAGACACCGGTCTGCGCAGCGAAATAGAGGCCGATGCCGACAGCCGCAAGCAGCGTCACGCCGAGGAAGATCGCGGTGAGAGGCAGGCGGGGGCCTCTCACCCGCCTGTCGTCGCGGTCGGGCATCACCTCAGCGTCGCCATCTCCGATCGATGGAGGGGACGACATGTCGATCTCCGGCACGCCGGGGAAAACCGCGTCGGGCATGATATCGGGAACGACCGGCAAGACGCGCGACCGAGGCGCGTCGGAAGTAGACGGCACGTCGGAAACAGGGGGCGCGTCCGATGCAGGGGGCTTCGCTGGCCCGTCGACAACGACGTCAGGCGGCGCAGGTCCGGCATCTGCGCCGGCATCCGGTTCGGCTTGGGCTTCGGGTTCGGCATCAGCTTCGTTTGCGCTATCGACCGGCTGTGGAGCAGCCGGTGCTGTAGCGTCATCATCGGTCGGTGGGCCGACACCGGCAACCGCCGGCAGGAATTCGGATTCGATTTCGGTGATCTTGGCCTGCACCGCCTTGCGGCGCTTGATGGCGACTTCCACCGTCACGCCCGGGTTGGCCTGCAGGGCACGGTCAAGTGCGGCGAAAGCCGATCGGTAGACCCGCTCGCGAAACGCCCGGTCTTCGGCATTGCCTTTCTCGAAGGCATTCCGGATCGCTTTTTCGATCGCGTCCAAGCGGGACCCCTCTGCACGTGCGGTCACATTGCCATGATCGTTAGCCGTAGGCGACCAATCAATCAACGGGCCAGTAGCCGCATTCTGCCTTGGCGATGCATCCGAAGCCGATTTCGGCGGTTTTCGTTAAAGGAATCAACATTTTTCGCCGATTTTCCGATGCCGCGCCGGCGGATCGGGGCGGCGGCCGCTTATAGGCCCGGCATGAGCCCACACGAAATGCCAAGTCCCATCTTGAATTTGTGGCGGGTTGCGTCTATCACCCAGCGCATCTTGGAGGCCCCGGCTTCCCGGGCCGCTTTAGCTCAGTTGGTAGAGCACATCATTCGTAATGATGGGGTCAGGTGTTCGAGTCACCTAAGCGGCACCAATATTTTCTCAAGGCTTTGCGGGTTTTCGAGGGGTAGAGCGAAAAGCGTCCTGCCAACAATCTGCAAACAAATTCAGCCGCCTGGGATCACTGCGACGCTGCCGGCGACAGTCGCAATATCCTTCCGGCCGGCTCGTCGGTCAACGCCATTACCGCGCCGTCGGGAGCTTGCACCACGTCTCGGATACGCCTGCCGAGAGCGAGGACTTTCTCGCCGGTAACCTGCTTTCCGTCGATCCTGACACGAACGATGCCTTCCGCCGATAGGCCGCCAATCAGGAGGTCGCCTCGCCAATCGGCAAACATGTCGCCGGTGTAGAAGGTCATGCCGGAAGGCGAAATGACGGGTGTCCAGCTATGGATGGCGTCGGCAAACTCCGGCCGAGTCGACGGATCGGGGATGCGTTCACCTGAATAATGCCGGCCCCAGCTGACCGCGGGCCAGCCATAATTCCTGCCCGCTTCCGGAATGTTCAGCTCATCGCCGCCGAGCGGTCCCATTTCCGCCGTCCAGAGCACGCCGGTTTCGGGATGGAGCGCCGCACTTTGCACATTGCGATGGCCATAGGACCATATCTCGTCGGCGCCGTTCTTGCCGACGAAGGGATTGTCGTCAGGCAAAGAACCATTGGGATTGATGCGGACGACCGTGCCGAGATGATTGTTCGGGTCCTGCGCCTGTTGCGCCTTGCCGCGGTCGCCGAGCGTGACGAAGAGCTTGCCGTCCGGCGCGAATACCAGGCGGGAGCCGTAGTGGTGCCGGCTGGACACGGCTGGTTCCTGCCGGAAGACCACTTCGAAGTTCGAAAGCGCGCTGCCGTTCTTATCCAGACGCCCACGGCCGACGGAGGTGGCCGCGCCGCCGCCGCGTTCCTCCGAGTAGGAGAGATAAACCGTCCGGTTGTTGGCAAAGTCCGGATCGAGCGCCACATCCAGCAGGCCGCCCTGTCCGCTGGCTAGGACGTCCGGCACACCGTCGATCGGATCGGAAACGGCCCCATCGGTCGAGACGAGCCGCAGGCGCCCCGGACGCTCGGTGACCAGCAACGCGCCGTCGGGCAGGTAGGTCGCGCCCCAGGGATGCTCGAGCCCTTCGGCAAAGGTCTCGACCGCAATGCGGCCTGTTTCGCTTTCGATGCTGTCCTGCGCGAGCGTGGTCGAGGGCGCTCCGAAGGCAAGAAGAAAAGTCGAGGCAATGAATATCCGCAGCATGATTTCTCCATCCGAACGGGGGTATAGGGGAGGAGCCGCCGGCTCCCCGATATAATGACCGACTGCCGATGCAGTTCCAAGCTGGCGCGCGCGCCTAGGGTTTTCAGCCATGACCATGTCTTGGCCGACGAGATGAGCCCGGCGCATGGGGCACCCGCAGGGCGCCAGAGGCTATGGCAGAGCTGTCGACCCGCAGCATTCTGATGAGTGGTGACGCTGACCTCCAGCTACATGAATTCGGTCGACCTGGCGATTGAATCGCCATCAGCATCGAGGACGTGACGCCTCTACAGAAGAGAAGACAAGTGAGCGCGAACTGAAAACCAACTGAGACACAACTGAAACACATCTACGTGCAGGCGACATGCACGCGAAACGCTTTGGGGCGATGGTCACCCCGAGCCAGGAAGGCAGGAGCGTCGCCGATGACACCCGACCAGATCAGACTTCTCGAGGACAGTTTTCGCGAGGTCGTCCCGATCCGCGTGGCCGCCGCCGCGCTGTTCTATGAACGCCTGTTCGCGATCGACCCGGATCTTCGCGCGCTGTTTCCGGTGACAGACATGACCAAGCAAGGCGCCAAGCTGATGGCGAGCCTGGGCTTCGTCGTGCACGGACTGGACCGTGCCGACACCATCCTCCCGACGGTGCGCGTGCTCGCCAAGCGTCACGTGACCTACGGCGTCGAGGAGCGCCATTACCCTATCGTCGGGCAAGCACTCATCGAAACGCTGGCGGCCGGTCTCGGCACGGCTTTTACGCTGCCGGTCCGCGAAGCTTGGGAGGCAGCCTACGGGTTGCTCGCGAGTGTGATGATCGCGGCAGCCCGCGAGGATCAGCTCGCAGCGTGACCTACTAGGATGCAGCCGAAGGCGAGCGTCCACCGAACGACAATTCTAACAATCCTAATGGAGAGAAACATGATGTTCAGACACACAGTTCTTGCAGCGCTTTGCGTTGCGGCAAGTTCCGCTTCTGCCGGCGAACTCACGGCCCGTCAGGGTGGGAGCGTCGATCTCGGCAACTTTCACGGCGTCGTCTACTACACGGAGGCGGATGACGGTTATCGGGTGGTCACCACGATGGCGGCGGGCGAAGAAAGTTTGCCAGTACGCTTCGTCGCGACCCTCACCGAGGGCCAGGCGTTCGTGATCTCGGTCCCGGGCGAGTTGCCGGGGGCCGGCCAGGCACTCGAAATCTCACGCGCCCAAGGCAAGCTCGTTGTCGCCAAGGTGGAGTCCACCCAGTAAACGGCTCCACGACTGAATTGCGGCTTGCGCGATTTCGGGCTCCTCGCGCAGTCGGAACGAGCGACTGCCGAGGCACTAGTCGATCGCAACGGCGGAAAGTTGACGTTGCGATAGAACCGGGTAGTCTTGCGCTTGCTTCCGCGTCTTCCAACAGCGCGAAGAAAATGGGCACCGCCACTGGGATCGCTATCGTCCCAACCTCGGAGAACGAGATGCTCAAGGTGCAATGTGCGGAAGTTCGATTTCGACTTTTTGAGTGCGGACGATTTCTACTGATCCTGGTAGGCGCTGGCGTACATGCGTCGGCGGCTTTTGCCGATGTTGTCGAGCCCACGACCCTCGCTATCGCGGATTTCGAGTTCAGGGACACATCCGGCGAAGTCAGGGACCAGACCGCCGCACACGAAGCGCGACTGAATGCATTTGGCGTTGCCTTGCAGGACGGTCTTTCGGGCAATCAGAAGATCGACCTCGTCGCATTACCCTGTCAGACAGAACGGTGCACCATCAAGGACCCCGGCCTCGTCGATCTCTCGAAGCAGGCAAGAACAGCCAGCGCGAAATACCTCCTGATCGGTCAGATGCACAAGATGAGCACGCTGGTTGGCTGGGTGAAGTTTGCAGTGCTGGATTGGAACAACAACAAGCCTATCTGCGATCGATATCTGACTTACAGGGGAGATACCGACGAAGCCTGGCGGCGAGCAGCAGAGTTCACGGCGTGTGACGTCGAGAAGCACTGCATTCCGTAGTTATCCACAGGAAGCCCGGCGACCGAAACGGGTCGCCAGCGCGTACCAGCGCTGCGGCGAGGCGCTGCGCGCCATCGTCGCCCGGCTGTCCTGATCGGCCTCGAAATACGCTTGCCGGGTGTCGCGATTGCGGCGTCAGGCAGCCTTCTTCGCCAGCCTCGCCTTGATGCTGGCGACGTCGGCGCGCGGCGTCGCCGCGAACAGCGTCTTGGTATAGACGTGCTTGGGGTCGGCAAAGACCTCGTCGCGTGAGCCGTATTCGACGGCCTCGCCGTAGTACATGACCATCACGTCGTCGGCGATGTAGCGCACCACCGAAAGGTCGTGGCTGATGAAGACATAGGTCAACTCGAACTCATCCTGCAGGTCGGCGAGCAGATTGAGCACCTGCGCCTGCACCGACAGATCGAGCGCCGAGACCGGCTCGTCGAGCACCAAAAGGCTCGGATTGAGCATCAGCGCGCGGGCAATGGCGATGCGCTGGCGCTGGCCGCCCGAGAACATGTGCGGGTAGCGGTTGTAATGCTCGGGTCCGAGGCCGACCTTTTTCAGCATCTTCATAGCGAGATCGCGCCGTTCGTCGGCCGGCTTGTCGGTGTTGATGAGCAGCGGCTCGCCCAGCACGTCGCCGATCTTCTGGCGCGGATTGAGCGAACCATAGGGGTTCTGGAAGACGATCTGCACCTTGCGGCGCATCTCCTTCGTCAGCCCATTCTTGGCGATGTCGATCTTGTTGCCGTCGATGAAGAGCTCGCCCGCTGTCGCGGGATCGATCAGAGTGATGATGCGGGCGAGCGTTGACTTGCCGCAGCCGCTTTCGCCGACGATGGCCAGCGTCTTGCCCTTGTCGACGCTGAAGGAAACGCCCTTGACCGCGTGCACCGTGCGCGAGGCACGAAACAGCCCGCCGCCGACATGATAGTCGCGCACGATGTTCTTGCCTTCGAGAACGGTCACGCTCATGAGGCGGCTCCCGTTGCAGACCCGGCTCCGGCAGCCGAGGGCGCCGGTTCGAACAGCATGTCGGAAATGGTCGGCAGCCGGTCGCCGACAGCGTTTTCCGGCAGCGCCGACAGCAGCGCGCGCGTGTAGTTGCTCTTCGGCGATTCAAACAGCGACAGAACGTCGGCCTCTTCCATCTTGCGGCCCTTGTACTGAACGATGACGCGGTCCGCGGTCTCGGCCACGACGCCCATATTGTGGGTGATCATGATCAGGCCCATGCCGTATTTGGCCTGCAGGCCGACCAAAAGGTCAAGGATCTGCTTCTGGATGGTGACGTCGAGCGCGGTGGTCGGCTCGTCGGCGATCAACAGCTTCGGATTGCAGGCAATGGCAATGGCGATCATGACGCGCTGGCACTGGCCGCCCGACATCTGGTGCGGGAACGAATTCAGCCGCTCTTCCGGATCGGCAATGCCGACCAGTTTCATCAGCTCGATGGCGCGGGCCCGGCGTTGGGCGCGGTCCATGCCCAAATGGAAGCGCAGCACCTCCTCGATCTGGAAGCCGGCGGTGAAGCACGGATTGAGGCTGGCGATCGGCTCCTGGAAGATCATCGAGATGTCCTTGCCGACGATCTTGCGGCGCTCGGACGGGCTGAGCTCAAGCAGGTCGATGCCGTCGAAAGCCATGCGGTCGGCCTTCACCGTCGCCGTGTTCGGCAGAAGCCCCATCACCGCCAGCATCGCCACCGATTTGCCGGAACCGGATTCGCCGACGATCGCCAGCACCTCGCGCGGCTCGATCGACAGGTCGATGCCTTGCACGGCCATGAACGGTCCGGCGGCGGTATCGAAGGACACGGTAAGGTTCTTGATCTCGAGAAGAGGCATGGTCACGACCTCTTCAGCTTGGGGTCGAAGGCATCGCGCAAGCCATCGCCGATCAGGTTGATGGCAAGCACGGTGATCAGGATGGCAAGGCCGGGGAACGTCACCACCCATGGCGCGCGCAGGATGAACTCACGCGCCGTGGCGAGCATGGTGCCCCATTCCGGCGTCGGCGGCTGCGCGCCGACGCCAAGGAAGCCGAGAGCCGCGGCCTCGAGAATGGCGTTGGAGAAGGACAGCGTCGCCTGCACGATCAGCGGTGCCATGCAGTTCGGCAAGATCGTCTTGACCATCAGCCTGACATGACTGGCACCGGCCACCTTGGCGGAGATCACATATTCGCGGTTCTTTTCCGCCATCACCGCCGCGCGGGTGAGCCGCGCAAAATGCGGCTGCAGCACCAGTGCAATCGCCAGCATGGCGTTGAACAGGCCGGGTCCGAGGATCGCCACCAGAACCAGGGCAAGGAGCAGCGACGGGAACGCCAGAATGACGTCCATGACGCGCATGATCAGCGTATCGACCCAGCCGCGGAAATAGCCGGCGAGCACGCCGAGGACGATGCCGCTGGTCAGCGAGAAAACGACGACGACCAGACCGATGAACAGCGAGAACCGCGCGCCGAAAATCAGCCGCGAAAGCATGTCGCGGCCGACGGCGTCGGTGCCGAGCAGGAACGCCGACTTACCGCCCTCCTGCCAGACCGGCGGCGTCAGCAGCGCATCGCGAAACTGTTCGTCAGGCGAATGCGGCGCGACCAGCGGCGCGAAGATCGCCACCAGCACCAGAGCCGAGAACACGACCAGGCCGATGACGGCGCCGGTGTTCATCGAGTAGTAATGCCAGAACTCGGTGAAGGCGCGTTGCCGGCCGCCGCTCGGAATGGAGGCGGCGGTGGCTTCTGCCGTGGTTTGGTCGGTCATCTCACTGCACCCGGATACGTGGGTTGATGACGGCGTAGAGCACGTCGACGATCAGGTTCACCGCCATGACGATCAGCGCGATGATCAGCAAGCCGCTCTGGACGACAACATAGTCGCGCTTGGCGATCGCGTCGATCATCCACTTGCCGATACCGGGCCAGGAAAAGATCGTTTCAGTCAGGATGGCGCCCGCCATCAGCGTGCCGACCTGCAGACCGATGGTGGTGACGACGGGGATCAGCGCATTGCGAAAAGCGTGGAGCCCGATGACACGGCGCGGCGCCAGGCCCTTGGCGCGCGCGGTGCGGACATAGTCCTCGCCCAGCACTTCCAGCATCGCCGACCGCGTCTGGCGCGCTATGACGGCGAGCGGAATCGTCGCCAGCACGATCGCCGGCAGGACCAGATGACTGGCCGCGGATTTGAAAGCGCCGCTCTTGCCGGAGATCAGGCTGTCGATCAGCATGAACCCCGTCGTCGGCTTGAAGAAATATTGAAGACCGATGCGGCCGGAAACCGGTGTCCAGCCGAGATAGCCGGAGAAGAAGATGATGAGCAGCAGCCCCCACCAGAAGATCGGCATCGAATAGCCGGTTAGCGCCACGCCCATCGTCGCCTGGTCGAACCACGATCCGCGCTTGACCGCGGCGAAGATGCCGGCGGGAATGCCGATGAGCACGGCGATGAGCAGCGCGATCGTCGCCAGTTCCAGCGTCGCCGGAAACAGCGCCTGGAATTCACCGAGCACCGGCCGCTTGGTGGCGAGCGATATGCCGAAGTCGCCGGTCAGGACCCTGCCGATATACTCCAGATACTGGATGACATAAGGCCTGTTATAGCCAAACCGCTCGACAAGCTCGGCGTAGCGTTCCGGGCTGACGCCGCGCTCGCCAGCCAGGGCCATGATCGGGTCGCCCGGCAGAAGCCGGACGAAAGCGAACGCCGCCAGCGATATGCCGAACACGGTCGGGATGATCAAGGCGAGCTTGTGCAGGAGATAGCGGAGCATCTTACTTCATAGAACGGCGGCGCCGGAAGTCCAGCGCCGCCGTCCAATTTCTCAGGAGTTATTCGGTGACGTCGACGCCGTCAAACCGATGAATGCCGAGCGGATCCATGACGAAGCCCGTAACTTTCTTGTTCATCGGCATGAAGACCTTGGAATGGGCGATGGTCAGCCACGGCGCCTCACGCTTGAACACGACCTGTGCTTCCTCGTAGATCTTAGTGCGCTCGGCGACATCAGTGGTCGCCTTGCCCTTCTGCAACAGGGCTTCGAACTCCTGGTTGCACCAGATCGCATAGTTGGACTGGCCGATGGCATCGCAGCCGAGCAGGAACAGGAAGTTGTCCGGATCGCCGTTGTCACCGGTCCAGCCCAGCTGGAAGGCGCCGTCGCGGTCCTTGGCCTTTCCGCGTTCGCGATACTCGGTCCATTCGTAGCTGACGATCTCGGCCTTCACGCCGATCTTGGCATAGTCGGCCTGGATCAGTTCCGCGACTCTTTGGGCGTTCGGATTGTACGGGCGGCTGACCGGCATTGCCCAGATCTTCATCGAGAGATCCTTGACGCCGGCATCAGTCAGCATTTTCTTGGCCGCGTCCGGATCGTACGGATCGTCCTTGATGTTCTTGTTATAGGACCACATCGTCGGCGGGATCGGGTTGATGGCCGCCTGGCCAGCGCCCTGATAGACCGCATCGAGAATGGCCTGCTTGTTGACGGCCATGTTGAGGGCCTTGCGGACCTCGACCTTGTCGAAGGGCGGCTGCGTCGTGTTGTAGGCCATGTAGCCGATGTTCAGGCCTTCCTGCTCGTCGACCTTGAGGTTCGGGTCGGCTTTCAGCCCGGCAATGTCGGCCGGCGCCGGGTACGACATGATATCGCACTCGCCTGCCTTCAGCTTTTGCGCGCGCACGGCCGGATCGGTCGTGATGGCAAAGATCAGATCGTCGATTTTCTGGCGGCCGCCATAGTAGCCGTCCCATGCCGCATAGCGGATGACCGCATCGACCTGATAGTCGACCAACTGGAACGGACCGGTGCCGATCGGCTTCTGGGTGAATTGCTGCCTGGTGCCGGCCTTGTCGAGCTGGTCGGCATATTCCTTGGAGACGATCGACGCGAAATCCATGCCGAGGTCCGGCAGGAAAGCGACTTCAGGCTTGTTCAGCACGAATTTCACCGTCAGGTCGTCGACCTTGACGATTTCCTTGAGAAGATCAGGGAAGCCCATCCCGGCAAAATATTCCCAGCCGGTGCCTGCCAGATAGTCGTACCACGGGTTTTCCTTCTTCCACTGGCGTTCGAAGGAGAAGATCACGTCGTCGGCGTTGAGGTCGCGCGTCGGCGTGAAGTAGTCGGTGGTCTGGAACTTCACGCCCGGCCGAAGCTTGAACGTGTATTCGAGACCGTCGTCGGAAACCGTCCAGCTCTCGGCGAGGCCGGGCGTGATGGTGGTCTTGCCGTGTTCGAACTCGACCAAGCGCGAATAGATGGTGCGCGACGACGCGTCGAAATCGTTGCCACCGCTCCACGGCGATGGGTCGAAGCCGGCCGGCGACGCCTCCGAGCAGTAGACCAATTGCTTCGCATTGGCCATGCCGCCGAGGACGCTTGCGGCCAGCAACGCGGCCGCAAAAGTCAGTTTCTTTTTCATGGAGGACTCCCTGATGTTCTTCCAAGCCCCTCTATCAGGCTCGCGAAGCGCGCATATAAGCACCGTTTTTCCGGCTTTGGAACACCCCGTTTGCCTACCCCATGGGAAGCAGAATTTAATTCTTCATCGTCGCCACAAAAGAGAATGACATGTTAATTCCTGTCGTTCACGGTATTATTAACGATTGCATTTTTTTATTATCTTCAACGCGACCGACGGCGAGGAACCGCGACCTTCGGCTTGTCGTTGGCGCGGAAGATTTTCTTTCCCGTCTTGCCGCAGGGGCAGACTTGCACGGCTGCCGATAGTCGCAATACATAGATGGCAGGCTGGATTTCCTGGATGCCGGCAGCAGCGGAGGACGTCTCTGTCATCGGAGGCGACGCGGCGGGCAAGCAGAGACAATAAGAACAACCAAGGGAGGGACAGGTGGCAAAAACAACAAGGACGACGGCCCCAGCGAAAGCGAGGGCCAAAACTGCCGCAAAACCGGCCAGCTCCGACAAGCCAAAGGCGCCGACAGCCAAAGCCGTTGCCAAGCCGAAAGCGGCACCGACATCGGCGTCGAAGCCGGGTCCGGCCAGGAGATTGCCGAAAGCGGTTGGCGCCGGATTGCCGGAGAAGCCTTGGCTCAAGAGCTATCCGAAGGTTGTTCCGGCCGAGATCGGCGCCCTGCCCTTCGGCTCCATCGGCGATCTGCTCGCCGATGTCTGCAAGCAGTACGCCAGCCGGCCCGCCTTTACCTGCATGGGTAAAACCATCACCTATGCGGAAGTCGATCGGCAATCAGCTGCCTTCGGCGCTTACCTGCAATCGACGGGACTGCCGAAAGGCGCACGCGTGGCGCTGATGATGCCGAACGTGCTGCAATATCCGGTGGCGATTATGGCAGTGCTGCGCGCCGGCTATATCGTGGTCAACGTCAATCCGCTCTACACACCGCGCGAGCTGGAACATCAGCTCAAGGATTCCGGCGCGCAAGCCATCGTCATTCTCGAGAATTTCGCCAACACCTTGCAGGCGGTGATCGCCAGGACGGCGGTCAAGCATGTCGTGGTCGCGGCGATGGGCGATATGCTTGGCGGGTTGAAAGGGACGATCGTCAATCTCGTCGTGCGCCGCGTGAAGAAGATGGTGCCGGCCTGGTCGCTGCCAGGGCATATCAAGTTCAACGCCGCGTTGAAGGCAGGCGCCGGCCTGAATTTCAAGCCGGTGAAGATCGCTGCCGACGATGTCGCCTTCCTACAATATACCGGCGGCACCACCGGCATCTCGAAGGGCGCGGTGCTGCTGCACAGCAACGTGCTGGCCAATGTCGCACAGAATGCGCTGTGGATCGAAGACGCCTTCACGATCAAGCCGAAGCCGGCGCATCTCAACTTCATCTGCGCGCTGCCGCTCTATCATATCTTCGCGCTGACGGTGAACGCGCTGATGGGCATGCAGCTCGGTGGCCAGAACATACTCATTCCCAATCCGCGCGACATTCCCGGCTTCGTCAAACAATTCGGCAAATACCCGATCCACATCTTTCCAGGCCTCAACACGTTGTTCAACGCGCTGCTCAACAATGAGGATTTCCGCAAGCTCGACTTCAAGCCGCTGATACTGACGCTGGCCGGCGGCATGGCGGTGCACAAAGGCGTTGCCGAGCGCTGGAGGGCGCTGACCGGTTGCCCGATCACCGAGGGCTACGGGCTTTCGGAAACCTCGCCGGTGGCCACTGCCAACAAGTTCAGCGACGGCAACTTCACCGGCACGATCGGCCTGCCTCTGCCCTCGACCGAGATCGCCATCCGCGACGACGACGGCAACGATTTGCCGCTCGGCGAAGTCGGCGAGATCTGCATCCGCGGACCGCAAGTGATGGCCGGTTACTGGAACCGGCCGGATGAGACCGCCAAGGTGATGACCAAGGATGGTTTCTTCAAATCGGGCGACATGGGCTTCATGGACGAGCGCGGCTACACCAAGATCGTCGACCGCAAGAAGGACATGATCCTTGTGTCCGGCTTCAACGTCTATCCAAACGAACTCGAGGAAGTCGTGGCCCTGCATCCGGGCGTGCTCGAAGTGGCCGCGATCGGCGTGCCGGACGAGCATTCGGGCGAAGTGCCGAAACTGTTCGTCGTCAAGAAGGACCCGTTGTTGACCGCTGAGGTGCTGACTGTCTATTGCCGCGAGAACCTGACCGGCTATAAGCGGCCAAAATACATCGAGTTTCGGACCGAACTGCCGAAGACGCCGGTGGGCAAGATCCTGCGGCGGGCGTTACGGGAATAGGGGTAACTTTGGGCGATTGTCTTACTGTCGACGACGCGGCGGATACGCTTTCCCGTCCCGACCCGCTGACATTCATCAAGGCGAACATGCTTATCGCCCCTGTTCCGGCACTTCCCGAAATCCGGCTTTATGCAGCCCATCCAGCGAGCGGTCTGTGGCGGCTCACGCACCCCGAAGGACGAGCAGCCGAGCCGGAAGAAGAAACCGAAGCTGACGAGGATGGGCCCGAGCCGCAGCCACCTTACTGGGCCTATGCCTGGGCCGGCGGCGCGGTGCTTGCCCGCTACATTCTCGATCGGCCGGAGTCCGTGGCCGGGTTTCGCGTGCTCGATCTCGGCGCCGGCTCGGGCCTTGTCGGCATCGCTGCTGCAAAGGCCGGCGCCAGCGAAGTGATCGCGTCTGAGATCGACCGCAACGGCGTCGCCGCGCTCGGTCTGAATGCGGCGGCAAACGGCGTTACGATCACGGTGGTCGGCGAGGACATCACCGCTGGTCCGCCGCCGCCGGTGGATGTCGTGGTGGCCGGCGACTTGTTTTACGGGCAAGATCTCGCCGACCGGGTCATCCCCTTCCTCGACCGCTGCCTGGCTGCCGGCATCAATGTGCTGATCGGCGACCCGGGCCGGGCCTACCTGCCCCGCTCGCGGCTTCGCCTGCTGGCCGAATACCAGGTGCGGGATGTCGGCGAAGTCGGGGACGTCGGAATGAAGCCGAGCGGTGTCTTCTCGTTCGAGCCGGAGCAGGCCAGGGGCGAGCTCAGATCGTCTCCTTGACCCTTGCCGAAAGAAAGTCGGGCAGATCGGCAACCGAATCGAGAATGACGTCGGCGATCTGCGACAGCGTTTCCCGCGTGCCGGTGCCGGAGAGCACGCCGACCGCCAGACCGCAGCCGCCGGCCCGCGCCATCTCCAGGTCGTGGCGATTGTCGCCGACCACGGCGATCGCGGCGGGCCGCAGGCCGGTCAGGTCCGAGAAGGCGAGGATCGTATCGGGCGCCGGTTTCGGATTGGCCACCGCGTCGTAACCATAGGCGGCATCGAACAGCTGCGCGACACCCAGCGTCAGCAATGTCTTTTCCGCGCCAGTGGTCGAATCGTTGGTGGCGACGCCGAGCCGGTAGGATTTCCTGTGAAGAACGCCAAGCGTCTCGACGATGCCCGGCAGCGCCACCGCCATCGCCGAACCCTGCATCGACGTGATCTCGTTGAAGCGGGCGACCGCAAGCATCTGGTCTTCATCCGACAGCCGCGGAAACCAAAGCTCGACGACATCCATGTTGGTGCCGGAGGCAAAGATGGAATCGGGCTTGAAGCGTTTGGTGGCGAAATCGTAGCCCGCCGCCGCAAGCAGCCTGTCGGCCTTCCAGCGGTCGCCCTCCGCCGCATCCATCGCCATGAAATCGGCAACGCCGAGCCACGTCGCGTTGAAATCGACAAGCGTGCCGTCCTTGTCGAACAATATTCCCTTGATCTCGGCCAAGCCGCTTACTCCGATCCGCGCAATCGGTGGATGTGTCCCACCAGTCCAGCGGTCGAAGCGTCCCGCTTTGCGGCATTCTCCTTGCCTTCCACGACAGGCAGCAGCCCGGTCGCCAGTTCCTTGCCGAGTTCGACACCCCATTGGTCAAAGGAATTGATGTTGAAGAGCGTGCCTTCGACGAAGACCCGGTGCTCGTAGAGCGCGATCAGCTGCCCGAACGTGTACGGATCGAGTTGCCTGTAAAGGATCGTCACCGAGGGCCGGTTACCGGAGAAGACACGGTGGGGGGCGATCCTGTCGACTTCGGCGGGCGGCATGCCCTTTGCCAGCATCTGCGCGCGTGCTTCCTCCAGCGTGCGGCCCTTCATGAAGGCCTCCGACTGGGCCAGGCAGTTGGCGAGCAACAGATCGTGATGGTGCTTGAGATCCGGCTCATGGCCGATGGCCGCGGCAAGGAATTCGACCGGAATGAAATCGGTGCCCTGGTGCAGCAACTGGAAGAAGGCGTGCTGGCCATTGGTGCCGGGCTCACCCCAAACCAGCGGCCCGGTCGGCGTGGTGACAGCGCCGCCGTCGAGGGTAACGCTCTTGCCGTTCGATTCCATGTCGAGCTGCTGCAGATAGGCCGGCAGCCTGGACAGACGCTGGTCGTAGGGAATGACCGCGCGGGCGGGATATTGGCAGATCACCCGATGCCACCAGCCGATCAGCCCCATCAGCGCCGGCAGGTTCCTGGCCAGCGGCGCCGTCTGGAAATGTTCGTCCATCGCATGCGCGCCATCGAGAAAGGCGCGAAAATTCTTCGGGCCGACGGCAATCATCACCGGCAGGCCGATCGCGCCCCAGACGGAGTAGCGTCCGCCGACCCAGTCCCAGAAGCCGAAGACGCGGTCGGACGCGATGCCAAACTTGGCCACCAGGTCGAGCGCCGTCGAGACGGCGGCGAAATGCTTGCCGACCGCTTCCTTGCCGAGCGCCTTCTGCACCCATTCGCGCGCCGTCTCGGCATTGGTCATCGTCTCGATGGTGGTGAAGGTCTTCGAGGCGACGATGAACAGGGTGGTTTCGGCGGAAAGGCCCTTCAGCGTGTCGTGGATATGAGCGCCGTCGATATTGGACACGTAGTGCGTGCGCGGCCCGTCGTGATAGGGCGCCAGCGCCAGCGTCGCCATGGCCGGGCCAAGATCGGACCCGCCGATGCCGATGTTGACGATGTCGGTGATCTTCTTGCCTGTGGCGCCGGCCGCCTTGCCGGAGCGCACGGCATCGGCGAAGGCGCCCATCGCGTCGAGCACGGCGACAACCTCCGCCTTCACATCCTGACCGTCGAGCACGATGCCCTTGCCATTCAGGTTGCGCAGCGCGGTGTGCAGCACGGCGCGGCCTTCGGTGACGTTGATCTTCCTGCCCGAGAACATCGCGGCGCGCCGGCCTTCGAGATCGGCGGCTCCCGCCAGCTTCTCCAGCAGATCCATCGTCCGCGCATCGACCGCGCATTTCGACCAGTCGAGCAGCAGGTCGCCGGCGGTGGCGGAGAATTTTTCGAAGCGCTGCGGATCGGCAGCGAAAGCCTCGCGCATGCTGCCCGATTTTGCCGCACGGTGATCGCGCAGGGCGTCGAGCTGTTTTTGAAAGGACGATTGATCCACTGCCTCACTCCGAGCCTTGAGATGTCAACATAACAGACCGGATGTTTCCGGCGCGTGTCGTCGCGCCCAAACTATCTAGCCGAAATCCACTGGTTTCAATGCGCAGCGATGACGCACTGCGTCACGCCGGGATGACGCTTTGTCACGTCGGGGATGCCGCAGTGCAGCGAAGGATCACTGGCGTAAATCCCAGTGATCAGAAAAATTGATTGGCGCAACAGCTTGTGCCACCGGTACATTCGACTGGTCCAGCCAAGTGAAAAAAGCTGGCCATCGAGGAACATCTTCCATGCCACAGCGAAACGACACGGCCATATGGTCCGGCCTGTTCCGGATTTCGGCGGAATCCGGCCAGACCCTGCAGGCGCAGATCCGTCAAGCGATCGTCGCCGCCATCCTCGACCGGCAAATCGCCGCCTCGATGCCGCTTCCGTCCTGCCGGATCCTGGCCGAGAAACTCGGCGTGGCGCGCGGCACCGTGGTGCTGGCCTTCCAGCAGCTCGTCGACCAGGGTTTTTTGGTGGCGCGCGAACGGCGCGGCCATTTCGTCAATCCCGACGTGCTGGCGACGCCGGCAAGGCCGCATCAGAAGGCGCCAGACCAGGCCAATGAGATCGACTGGAAGGCGCGCCGGCAGATCGCGGCCAGCGACATGCCGCCGCCGGCCAAGCACGACAACTGGATCAAGTCGTCCTACCCGTTCGTCTATGGCCAGTTCGATCCGGCACTGTTCCCGACCGCCGAGTGGCGCGAGTGCAACCGCATGGCGCTCGCCGTGCTCGAGATCCGCAACTGGGCGTCCGACATGGTCGATCGCGACGATCCGCTCTTGATCGAGCAGATCCAGGCGCGGCTGTTGCCGCGGCGCGGCATCTTCGCCAATCCCGATGAGATCATCGTCACGCTCGGCGCGCAGAACGCGCTCTACATGCTGGCGACGCTGCTCATGACCAAGGGCTCCAAGGTGGCCATGGAAGACCCCGGCTACCCCGACGCACGCTCGATCTTCCGGCTGGCGGGCGCCGACGTCACGCCGGTCCCGGTCGACCACTCCGGCATCGTAACCGCTTCTATTCCCAACGATTCCGGCTTCGTCTTCGTGACGCCCAGCCACCATTGCCCGACCATGGTGCCGCTGTCGGCGGAGCGCCGGCAGGACCTGCTGGCGCGCGCCAACCGCCACAACCAGATCATCATCGAGGACGGCTATGACAGCCAACTTCTGGACGAAGCGCCGCAGCAGGCGCTGAAGAGCCTCGACCGTTCGGGCCGCGTCATCTATGTCGGCTCGATGTCGAAGACGCTGGCTCCGGGCCTTAGGCTCGGCTACATCGTCGCCTCGGCCGGGCTGATCTCGGAGCTTCGCGCGCTGCGCCGGTTCATGCTGCGTCACCCGCCGGCCAACAATCAGCGCGCGGTCGCGCTGTTCCTGTCGCTTGGCCACCACGAGGCGCTGGTGCGGCGGCTGTCGAGCGCCTTCGACGAACGGCGCAAGCGTCTGATCCATGCGATTTCCGCCTTTCTGCCGGAGTGGCGCTCGACCGATTCCGCCGGCGGCGCGTCGCTCTGGCTCGAGGGGCCGCGCGGTACCGATTCGCGCGGGCTGGCCGAGGCCGCCGCCTCGCGCAGCGTCATTATCGAGCCCGGCGATCGTTTCTTCGACCGCACCGAAAAGCCGTCGCGCTTCATGCGGCTGGGCATCTCCTCGATTGCGCTGCAGCACATCGAGCCCGGCATCCGCGAACTGGCGACGGCGGCCGGGCGCAGGCCGGCGGCCGCTTGATGCCTCGGCCGGGCCGCGACCGGCCACCGTTCTTTAGCGCCCTGGCATATGCGACGGGGCCGTCTGGCTCATAGGCTGTGCCAATGCCGGCGGCATAGTTCGAGGCATAAGGGGACGAAGCAGGCCGATGGTGGGCCAACCACCGCCGCCGGCTTCGCAGCTAAAGTGGAGTGCCTCCCATGTCAGTGGCTGTTGAGAAGCCGGATACGCCCTCGGACCAGCGTTCGCGGCGTTCCGGCGGGCGCGAAGCGCGTCGCGCCATGCGGGCGGCGCCACTTGCCGACGATATCAAGCCGGTGCGCGCCGGCCTCGAAGGCGGAAGCTACGGGCCTCTCAGCGAAAACGACCGCGAGCGCATCCACGAAGCGGTGCTGACGCTGCTTGAAACGGTCGGCTTCGCCAATGCCATCCCATCCTGCATCGAGGCGTTGACCAAGGCCGGCGCCACGCTCAGCGAGGACGGCCGCATTCGTTTTCCGCGCGCGCTCGTCCTCGACACCATCAAGAAGGCCGCACGCCACTTCACCCTGCATGGCCAGGATCCCAAGCACGACATGTTGATCCAGGGCAAGCGCGTGCATTACGGCACGGCCGGTGCTGCGGTGCATCTGGTCGACGTCGAGAAGCGCTGTTATCGAGAGTCGCTGCTGCAGGACATCTATGACGCCGCCCGCATCGTCGACGGGCTCGACAACATCCATTTCTTCCAGCGGCCGATGGTGCCACGCGACATTCCCGATCCGCTCGACATGGATTTCAACACGCTCTACGCCTGCGTGATGGGCACGTCGAAGCATGTCGGCACATCCTTCACGGTGCGCGAGAACGTCAAGCCGGCGCTCGACATGCTCTATACGATTGCCGGCGGCGAAGAGAATTTTCGCGCCCGGCCTTTCGTCTCCAATTCGAACTGTTTTGTCGTACCGCCGATGAAATTCGCCGAGGACGCGTGCGGCGTGCTCGAGGCCTGCGTCGAAGGCGGCATTCCGATCCTGTTGCTGTCGGCCGGCCAGGCGGGCGCCACGGCGCCGGCGGCGATTGCCGGTGCGGTGGTGCAAGCGGTGGCCGAGGTGCTTGCCGGTCTCGTCTATGTCAACGCCATCAAGCCGGGGCATCCGGCGATCTTCGGCACCTGGCCGTTCGTCTCGGACCTCAGGACCGGCGCCATGTCGGGCGGCTCGGCCGAGCAAGCGGTGCTGACCGCTGCCTGCGCGCAGATGGCGCAATTCTACGACCTGCCGGGCGGTTCGGCCGCCGGCATGACGGATTCGAAACTGCCCGACATTCAATCCGGTTACGAAAAGGGCATTACCGATGTGATGGCCGGCCTTGCCGGCCTCAACCTTGTCTACGAATCGGCCGGCATGCACGCCTCTCTGCTCGGCTTCTGCCTGGAAAGCCTGATCATCGACAACGACATGCTCGGCCATTGCCTGCGCTGCGTGCGCGGCATCGAGGTGACCGATGAGTCGCTGTCGATAGACACCATCGCCGACGTCTGCCTGAAGGGGCCGGGTCACTATCTCGGCAACGAGCAGACGCTGCGGCTGATGCAGACGGAATATTTCTACCCGGCGGTCGGCGACCGCTTTTCGCCGAAAGAGTGGAACGAGAAAGGCAGGCCCGACATCTTGCAGCGGGCGATCATCGAGAAGAAACGCATCCTCGCCGAGCGCTTCCCGCGCCATGTGCCGAAGCCGGTCGACGACAAGTTGCGCGCCCGCTTCGGCAATCTTATCCATTTGCCGCGCAGCGGCATGGGCGGCTGACAACGCTTCTCGTCAAAACCGTCAGTCGGCCCTCAACCCGTAGCGCTCGACGACCTCGTCACTGATCAGCTTGGCATGCAGCGTCATCAGTATGATTTGCGCATCGAAGCTGTCGTCTGCCTCAAGTGCCGCCTCGAGCCGGCGCTCCGCATCCAGCCTGTGTTGAAGGCCGTTGGATCGCTCGAATGCTTCCGGCCCGGCAATACAATAACCAAGTAGCTGCGCCACCGGTGGATAGGCTTGCGGTGGCGGCTCGTCGGACCAGTGATCCCTCATCAGATTGACGATGGTGAGCTTTGCTCCTTCGGGGACAAGGGCGGGATGAAGGTCAACGCCGCGTAACGCGGCGTCGAGTTGCCTGAGGTCGCCTGAACGGCCGAACATTCCGAGGAAGCCTAGAGAGGAGCGTCGTCTTGCCATGATGTTCCTATCCGAGTGGCCGAAACCGCAGCGAAGCGCCGCCGCAGCCGCTAACCGCTCGCTGCCAGCAACAAAACGCCAGCTAGGGCCGATCCCGCAAGCGTCGGCAGCATGCCGATCTTCAGCTTCAGAATGGCGATCATGGCAGCACACGACAGCAGCGCCGCAGCCCAGTCGATCGATGAAAACACCGGCACGTCCATTCCAAGTCCGACATTGCGCACCTCGCCGAAGATGACGTGCAAGCCGAACCACAGAGCGAGATTCATGATGACGCCGACGACGGCGGCGGTGATCGCGCCCAGCGCCGCCGACAGTGCCTTGTTACCGCGCAGGGATTCGATATAGGGCGCACCGAGGAATATCCAGAAGAAGCAAGGCGTGAACGTCGCCCATAGGGTGAGCATCGCCCCAAGGGATCCTGCAAGCAGCGGGTTCAACGATCCGGATTGGCGGAACGCGGCAAGGAAGCCGACGAACTGCAGGACCAGAATGAGCGGGCCGGGCGTGGTTTCGGCAAGTCCGAGGCCATCGAGCATTTCACCGGGTGCGAGCCAGCCGAAGGACTCGACCGCTGCCTGCGCGACATAGGCAAGGACCGCGTAGGCGCCGCCGAAGGTGACGACCGCCATGACGCTGAAGAAGCCACCGATCTCAGTCCACACACTGGCGGATCCGGTGAACGCCCAGATCAACAGCACGGGCCCGAGCCAGATCGGCAGCCAGATCGCGATGGTGCGCGGCGCATGCCATCGCGTCGGCCTGGTGTGGGCCAGTTCGCCCCGCTCGAACATGAGGTCGACTGCGCCCTTGATATCGGGAACCGTGTCTTTGCCGTGCGCCGCGCCGGAAAAAAACGCCGGCGCAACACGGTTTCCAATCCAGCCCGCCAGGCCCGCAAGCAGGATGATGAGCGGAAACGGCAGGTTCAATGCATAGATGGCGATGAAGGCGGCGAGCGCGATCGAAACCATGACCCGGTTCTTCAGGGCCCGTCGTCCGATCCGGATCATCGCCTCGACGACGATGGCGAGCACGGCCGCTTTCACTCCGAAAAACAGCGCCTCGACGACGGGAGCATCGCCATACAACGCATAGAGGATGCTCAAGGTGAGCATCACAAGCGCGCCTGGTGCGACGAACAGGATACCGGCGACCAGGCCGCCGATCGTCCGGTGCAGCAACCAGCCGATATAGATGGCGAGTTGCTGGGCTTCAGGGCCGGGCAGCAGCATGCAGTAATTCAACGCATGGAGGAAACGCTGCTCGCCGATCCAACGCCGTTCCTCGACCAGTTCCTTGTGCATGAGCGCGATCTGGCCGGCGGGCCCGCCGAAGCTGAGCAGGCCGATTTTCGCCCAGAGCTTCACGCCTTCGCGGAAGGTTGGCGCAGCCGGCGCCTCGACGGTCTCCGAAGCCCCCGTTTTTTTCGAAGCCCCCTTTTCTTCTGAAGCCGGGGCGCTCACGATGGCTTGCCTGGCCAGTTGTGAGTCTCCTCGGTGGCGTCGCGGCACCATCGGAAAAACGCATCGTAGAGCAGCATGCCTGCCTCCAACTGTTCCAGATCGTCGCGAAACATCCGCGACAGGCCAAGCGAGGCGGCCAGGAATCCTGCTGCCTGGGGGACCAGATCGAGGCGTGCGGTATCCGCCGCGCGCACGATCATGGCCAGGCGGTCGAGCGCCTCGGATTCGAGCCCGAACTCTTCGATCATCGTGTCGAAGGTGCAGCGTTCGCCGCGGTGAGTCCAGAACACATTGTCGATGTCGAAAGGTACGGCCTGAAAGCGATCCGCAACGGCCGACACTTCGGCCGCCTCGACAAAGAGGAAGACCGCGCTCGGATCGATGAAGCGCCGGATCAGCCAGGGGCAGGCGATGCGATCGACCTTCGGGCGGCTCCGCGTCACCCACACGGTGCGGCCCTTTCCATCGCGGGGCGGCATCTTGCCGGCGTGGATTAGAGGCCCCTTGGCATCGCGCCAGGCCTCGAAGCCGCCTTCGAGGGATTCGGCACTGACGCCCTCATGCCGCAGCCATGCGGCCACGCCTTGCGAGAGCTTCTGCCCTCTTTGGCAGATGACCGCCACTCGGCTGCCGGCGAATTCGGATGCCCAGCTCGAGACGGTTTTGAAATCACGCCGGTTTGAGGCCGGCAGCAGGCGCGGATCGGCGTTGTAGTCCTCTTCGATGCGAACGTCGATGATCGCGGGCGCACCCGGCAGACCAATTAGACGGGAAAGTTGCGATACGGTGATAGCGGTTGTCGACGGCATGGCGTCCACCTCCTTGAGAGAGAAGCTTGGACGCGAACGTTGGGCTGACGCCTCACGGGGTCGTCGCGATGCACCCCTTGCCATGATCGTGGATTTGTAGCGCCTGCTTGTCAAGCGTCATGCTTGGAGCAAAGGATGCTCTGGCTCCGGCGGCCGGCTTGGCGGAGCCAGAACACCTCTGGGAGGAAACCATGAAAAAGACCTATCACGGTAGCTGCCATTGCGGCGCGGTGCGTTTCGAAGCCGATATCGACCTCGCCGAAGGCATCCGCAAATGCAATTGCAGCTTCTGCTGGAAACTCGGCTATCGGAAATCCGTCGCAGCCTATGAAGCCGTGCGGGTGACGGAGGGCCGCGACCGGATGCGGGAGTACAAGGCGACGCCGTCGAACTGGCCGGAAGGCGACATCAACCACTATATGTGCCCGAACTGCGGCGCGAATTTTCTCTCGCGCGGCTATCTCGACTTCATGGGCGGGAATTTCTGGGCGGTGAATGTCGCCTGCCTCGATGACGTCACCGAAGAGGAACTCGCCGCAGCACCGATCGTCTACGAGGACGGCAAGCGCGACAGACAGGACCAGGCGCCTGATATCACCGGCTATCTCTGAGCGGTGGAGTCAGCAAACATCTGACGGCGGCTTGATCGAATCAAGCCGCCGCGAGGGGGAAGCACCGCAGACCGGCGTCTAAAGCGCGTCATCTGAAGCACGCGACCGCTTTTTAGACCTTTGTTTTTATGCATGTCGTTGTCCCAAAACCGCTGCGCACTTTTGGGCGACATGCATTAGTGATTGTCCCGCGGCACACCGCTGGTGTGCGCCACATCCTGGTATTTCACCGCCGGCTTCAGCACCATTCCTTCGGAAAACTGGTCGACCATGCCGCGCTGGATCTCCTGCCATGGCGTCTGGTGCTTGGGGTATTGATAGCCGCCATTGTTCTGCAGCTCGGCGCGGCGGCGCGTGATCTCGTCGTCGGTGACGAGAATGTCGGCGGTGCCCTTGCGCAGGTCGATGCGGACGCGGTCGCCGGTCTTCAACAGCGCCAGCCCGCCGCCTATGGCGGCTTCGGGCGAGGCGTTGAGGATCGACGGCGAGCCCGACGTGCCCGACTGGCGGCCGTCACCGATGCAGGCCAGCGCATGGATGCCCTTCTTGATGAGATGGGCCGGCGGCTGCATGTTGACGACTTCGGCGCCGCCCGGATAACCGATCGGCCCGGCGCCGCGCATGAACAGGATGGTGTGCTCGTCGATGCCTTGCGCCGGATCGTCGATGCGGGCGTGGTAGTCTTCGGGCCCGTCGAAGACCATGGCGTTGCCCTCGAAGGCCTCGGGATCGTTCGGGTTCGACAGATAGCGTTCGCGGAATTCGGGCGAGATGCCGCTGGTCTTCATGATCGCCGAATCGAACAGATTGCCCCTAAGATTGATGAAGCCGGCATTGGCCTTCAGCGGCTCGGCCACGGTGCGGATGACGTCGAGATTCTCGTTGACGGCCCCATTGCAATTGTCGCCGATCGTCTTGCCGTTGACGGTCATGGCGTCGGGATGAGGCAACAGCCCGGCCTTCATCAGTTCGGCCACCACTGCGGGCACACCGCCGGCATGGTGATAATCCTCGCCGAGATATTCGCCCGACGGCTGCAGGTTGACGATGAGCGGTATCTCGAGGCCGACCTTTTGCCAATCGTCATTGTCGAGCGGCACGCCGAGATGGCGGGCGATGGCGTTGAGATGGATCGGCGCGTTGGTCGAGCCGCCGATGGCCGAGTTGACGACGATGGCGTTTTCGAACGCCTGCCGGGTCATGATGTCGGAGGGCTTCAGATCCTCATGCACCATGTCGACGATGCGTTTTCCCGTCTCATAGGCGATCTGGCCGCGCTCGCGATAGGGAGCGGGGATCGCGGCCGAGCCAGGCAGCTGCATGCCGAGAGCCTCGGCCAAGGAATTCATGGTGGTGGCGGTGCCCATGGTGTTGCAATAGCCGGTGGACGGCGCCGAGGAGGCGACGATATCCATGAATTCGTCATAGCCGATCTCGCCGGCCGACAGACGCTGGCGCGATTCCCAGACGATGGTGCCGGAGCCGGTGCGCTTGCCCTTGTGCCAGCCGTTGAGCATCGGGCCGACCGACAGCGCGATAGCCGGAATGTTGACGGTGGCCGCTGCCATCAGCAGGGCCGGCGTCGTCTTATCGCAGCCGATGGTGAGCACGACGCCGTCGAGCGGATAGCCGTAGAGCACCTCGACCAGACCGAGATAGGCAAGGTTGCGGTCGAGCGCGGCGGTCGGGCGTTTGCCGGTCTCCTGGATCGGGTGGCACGGGAACTCGAAAGGGATGCCGCCCATCGACACGATGCCCTCGCGCACGCGCTTGGCCAGTTCGATATGATGGCGGTTGCAGGGCGACAGATCCGAGCCGGTCTGGGCGATGCCGATCAGCGGCTTGCCCGACATCAGTTCGGCACGCGTCAGCCCGTAATTCAGGTAGCGCTCGAGGTAAAGCGCCGTCATTCCCGGATTGTCCGGATTGTCGAACCACTCCTGCGAGCGAAATTTCTTTTTTTGTGTGGGGGGGCCGGCCATCATGGTCTCCGTATTTGTATGACAAATCGATATGACAACGCGCGAGAGCAGGCAAGAGGCACGCGCCATCCGATTCCGGACTTTGGTGCGATAGACATACATCGGGCCCCACGCTAGACCGGATCGGGGTTTGTCAATTTTGTATCCGGGAGATTTTGATGGCTTTGGTGATCGAAGGCGAGGAACGCATCGCCGCACCCATGCAAAAGGTGTGGGAAGCGCTGAACGACCCGGACGTTCTAAGGCAGACCATTCCGGGCTGCCAGAGCCTCGAAAAGAAGTCGGACACCGAGATGGGGGCGACCGTGGTGGTCAAGATCGGCCCGATCAAGGCGACGTTCAACGGCGAGGTGACGCTCAGGAATCTCAACCCGCCGCATTCCTACACCATCCAGGGCGAGGGCAAGGGCGGCATCGCCGGCTTCGCCAAAGGCGGCGCCGATGTGACGCTGACCGCCGATGGCCCGGAGGCGACGATCCTGAAATACGCGGCCAAAGCCGATGTCGGCGGAAAGATCGCCCAACTCGGCAGCCGGCTGATCGAATCGACATCGAAGAAGCTGGCCGGACAGTTTTTTTCGTCGTTCGGCGAGAAGGTTGGCGCAGCCCCTCCCCCTTGAGGGAGGGATCACTCGAACACGATGCTCGGCACGGCGGCTTCGGCGGCGCCGCGTTCTTCATTGACCCTGCCCCAGACGTTCGCGGCGATATCGCGGTAAATCTTCGCCTCGGCGCTATCGGGCTTCGAGACCACCACCGGCGTGCCGGCATCCGAGCTTTCGCGGATGCCCATTTCGAGCGGCACTTCGCCGAGGAAGGTGACGCCGAGACGCTCGGCCTCGCGACGTGCGCCGCCATGACCGAAGATGTCGTAGCGCTTGCCGGTGTCGGGGGCGAGGAAATAGCTCATATTCTCGACGATGCCCAACACCGGCACGTCGACCTTCCTGAACATGTTGAGGCCTTTTCGGGCATCGATGAGGGCCAGATCCTGCGGCGTCGAGACGATGACGGCGCCGGCCAACGGCACCTGTTGGGCCATGGTCAGCTGCGCGTCGCCGGTGCCGGGCGGCATGTCGACGACGAGCACGTCGAGCGGACCCCATTCGACCTCGCGCAGCATTTGCGTCAATGCCGACATCACCATCGGCCCGCGCCAGATCATCGGCGTCTCCTCATCGACGAGGAAGCCCATCGACATGACCTTCAGGCCGTAATTCTCCATCGGCCTCAGGACCTTGCCGTCGACGGTCTGCGGCCGGCCATGGATGTTGAGCAGCCGCGGCATGGACGGGCCGTAGATGTCGGCGTCGAGCACGCCGACCCTCAAGCCGTTGGCGGCGAGGCCAAGCGCGATGTTAACGGCAGTGGTCGACTTGCCGACGCCGCCCTTGCCGGAAGCGACAGCGATGATCGCCTCGATGCCGGGCACGCCGCGCTTGCCCTGACTGTGCGAGGCCGGAGCATGCGGAGCCGGACGTGGCGCGGCGGCGGGTGCGGCCGGCGCCGGCCTGGGAGCGGGCCTTTGCGGAACCGGACCCTCCATGCCGCCACCCTTCTTTTCCGCCGTCAGCGCGACCACGGCTCCGGCGACACCCGGGATCGCCTTGACGACACGTTCGGCGGCGGCACGCAGTGGCTCCATCTCCTGGGCCCGGGCAGCCGGCACGGTGATCGAAAAGAACACCTTGGCATCGGCAATGAAAATCTCGGAAACCATGCCGAGGTCGACGATGTTGCCGGTGAAGTCCGGTCCGTTGACCGTCTTCAGGCGCTCGATGACGATTTCCTTGGTGACGTTTTCCTGGACGGCGGGCATCAGCTTTTCCTCTGGTTTCGCCTGAGATAATGCAGTTCCCGAGCAGAACCAAGCGGTGGCACCACACGCACAGGGACATGGCCTCAAAACTCGCGTCTGCTCGTAGGGATTTGCGGGAGTCGAGACGTCCTTAGGGAAGAGGCACGCCGATAGCGCAAGCTGCGGTCGCCAGAGAATGAAGCAGCCCTATCTTGTTGCAAGGCTTCGGACGTGCTCGCCAGCAAGGAAAGGAGACCATCATGCTCGCAAACTGCAACGCAACGGCCAATCTCGCGGTGAAGGACCTGGCCAAGGCAAAGTCCTTCTATGAGGGCGTTCTGGGTCTGACGGAGGTCCACAACGAGGGTGGCGAACTGATCGTCTACAAATGCGGCGATACCAGCATCAACGTGTATCGCTCGAATTTCGCCGGAACCAACAAGGCAACGGCGGTGACCTGGATGGTCGGCGACGAGATCGACACCGTCGTCAAGGCGCTGAAATCGAAGGGCGTTGTTTTCGAGCACTACGAGATGCCGGGCCTGAAGGTGGAAGGCGACATCCATGTCGGCTACGGCATGAAGGTCGCATGGTTCAAGGATCCTGACGGCAACATTCTGAACCTGGTCGACAGGTAGGCTTGGACGGCGGCGAAGCTTCGGCCGCATGAGGATTTCGCCAAGCAAAAACAGCATGCATCTGGCGTAACCTCACTTGGCCGGGTAGCGTCCGCTCATGATCGACAAGCTGGAATTCTTCATCGCGCTGGCCAGAGAAGAGCATTTCGGCCGGGCGGCGGAGGTGTGCGGCGTCACCCAGCCGACGCTTTCGGCCGGCATCAAGCAATTGGAGGGCCAGCTCGGCGTGATGCTGGTATTGCGCGGCTCGCGCTTCCAGGGGCTGACGCCGGAGGGAGAACAGGTGCTGGTGTGGGCGCGCCGCATCGTCGGCGACACCCGCACCATGCGCGAGGAGATGCGGGCGGCGCGTCACGGCCTTTCGGGGCGCATCCGCATCGCGGCGATCCCGACGGCGCTGGCCATGGTGGCGCGGCTGACGACACCCTTTCGGGCGAAACATCCCGGCGTCACCTTCTCGGTCCTGTCACGCACCTCGATCGAGGTGCTGTCGCTGCTCGGCAATTTCGACATCGACGCCGGCATCACCTATCTCGACAACGAGCCGCTGGGGCGAGTGACCAGCGTACCGCTCTATGACGAGCGCTATCAGCTGATCACCGCGGTCGGAACCCCCTATTCCGACCGCGACAAAGTGACATGGGCGGAGCTCAGCCAGCTGCCGCTCTGCCTGTTGACGCCGGACATGCAGAACCGCCGCATCATCGACCAGCACCTTGCCGAGGCCGGCACGCAGGTGCGGCCGACACTCGAATCCAACTCGATGATCGTGCTGTTCTCCCATATCCGTACCGGCAAATGGTCGTCGATCATGCCGCTCAACCTCTCTGAAACATTCGGCTTTTCCGAGCCGATCCGAGCGATTCCAATCGTCGAGCCGGACGCCAGCCACACCGTCGGGCTGGTGGCGACACCGCGCGAGCCGCACACCCCGCTGGTCTCGGCGCTGCTGGACGAGGCGATGGCGCTGGCAGACGATTTTCGCGCCCGCCGCTGAGCTAGAGATTGCAAGGCTGGACGGCATCGATAGAAGATTTCTATCGACCAACGGATCAGCTTTATTGATTTAGCGGGTTTCCTCTGATTTCGTAAGCACTTAGCGACGTTGTGCATGTCGTTGCCCAAACCCACTTCACACTTTTGGGCGACATGCATTGGATCGCAACGACCAGGGAGGGCGCTGCATGACGATGCAGCCTGCAAGTACCGAGATCGCGTCGCGCACGGCGGCGATCATCCAGGAGCTGAAGGGCCTCGAGGGGCCACTGTTGCCGATCCTCCACGGCATCCAGGAAGAGTTCGGGCATGTGCCGCAGGACGCGCTCCCTGTCATCGCCGAGGCGCTCAACATCTCCAAGGCGGAGGTGCACGGTGTCGTCACCTTCTACCACGACTACCGCAGCCACCCGGCCGGGCGGCATGTGCTGAAGCTCTGCCAGGCGGAAGCCTGTCAGTCGATGGGCTCGGATGCCATTGCCGCCAAGCTCAAGCAATTGCTGGGCATCGGCTTCCACGAGACGGCCCGTGACGGTTCGGTGACGCTGGAACCGGTCTATTGCCTCGGCCTTTGCGCCTGCGCGCCATCGGCGATGCTGGACGGCGAGGTGATCGGCCGACTCGATGACGAAAAGCTCGACGAGATTGTTGCCGAGGTACGCTCATGATCCCGCGCATCTACATTCCAGGAGACTCCGGCGCGCTGGCGCTCGGTGCGGAAAAGGTCGCCAAGGCGATCGAAAAGGAATTGGCCGATCGTGGCATCGAGGCCAAGATCGTGCGCAATGGTTCGCGCGGCGCCTATTTCCTCGAGCCGATGGTCGAGGTGGCAACAACAGACAAGGGCCGCGTCGCCTATGGGCCGGTGAAGCCGTCCGACGTCAAAAGCCTGTTCGACAGCGGCTTCCTCACCGGTGGCCACCACAAGCGCTGGCTGGGCGCACCCGACAAGATCCCGTTCTTCGCCAGGCAGACGCGCCTGACCTTCGCGCGCTGCGGCGTCATCAATCCGCTGTCGCTCGATCACTACAAGGCGCATGGCGGACTGAAGGGCCTGCAGAACGCCGTGGCGATGGCGCCGGCCGATATCGTCAAACGGGTGACGGAATCAGGCCTGCGCGGTCGCGGCGGCGCCGGCTTCCCGACCGGCATCAAGTGGAAGACGGTGCTCGATACGACCGCCGACAAAAAGTACATCGTCTGCAATGCCGACGAGGGCGACAGCGCCACCTTCGCCGACCGCATGATCATGGAGGGCGACCCCTTCGTGCTGATCGAAGGCATGGCGATCGCCGGCATCGCGACCGGGGCGACCAAGGGCTTTGTCTATATCCGCTCGGAATACCCCCATGCGGTGGTGATGATGCAAAAGGCTGTCGAGGTCGCCCGCAAGGCCGGCCTGCTCGGCGTCAACGTGCTGGGCTCGCCCAACGCCTTCGACATGGAAATCCGCGTCGGCGCCGGCGCCTATGTTTGCGGCGAGGAGACCTCGCTGCTCAACAGCCTCGAAGGCAAGCGCGGCGTCGTTCGCGCCAAGCCGCCACTGCCGGCCATCCAGGGCCTGTTTGGCAAGCCGACGGTGATCAACAACGTCATCTCGCTGGCCTCGGTGCCTGTCATCATGGATAAGGGTGCTGCCTTCTACAAGGACTTCGGCATGGGCCGCTCGCGCGGCACCATCCCGATCCAGATCGCCGGCAATGTCAGATATGGCGGCCTGTTCGAGGCGGCGTTCGGGATGACGCTGGGCGAAATCGTCGACGACATCGGCGGCGGCACGGCGACTGGACGGCCGGTCAAGGCAGTGCAGGTCGGCGGGCCGCTCGGCGCTTATTTTCCGCGCAGCCTGTTCGACACGCCGTTCGACTACGAAGCCTTCGCCGCCAAGGACGGGCTGATCGGCCATGCCGGCATCACCGTGTTCGATGACACTGCCGACATGCTGAAGCAGGCGCGCTTCGCCATGGAGTTCTGCGCCATCGAGAGCTGCGGCAAGTGCACGCCATGCCGCATCGGCTCGACGCGCGGCGTCGAGACGATCGACAAGATCGCCAGGGGTATCGAGCCGGAAAAGCAGATCGAGCTGGTCAGCGACCTCTGCAACACGATGAAGTATGGTTCGCTCTGCGCGCTGGGTGGCTTCACGCCCTACCCGGTGATGAGCGCAATCAACCACTTCCGCGAAGATTTCAAGCCGGCGCCGGTCGCCGAAGCAGCAGAATAGGAGTCTCGCCATGGGTCTCGTTCAGGAAATCGACTACGGCACACCGGCCTCGACCTCCGAGAAGCAGGTGACGCTGACCGTCGACGGCTTCACCGTCACCGTGCCGGAGGGCACCTCGATCATGCGCGCCTCGATGGAGGCGGGCATCGCCATCCCAAAACTCTGCGCCACCGACATGGTCGATGCCTTCGGCTCCTGCCGGCTCTGCCTGGTCGAGATCGACGGCCGCAACGGCACGCCCTCCTCCTGCACGACGCCGGTGGCGCCGGGCATGGTCGTGCACACCCAGACCGGAAGGCTGAAGGACATCCGCCGCGGCGTGATGGAACTCTACATCTCCGACCATCCGCTCGACTGCCTGACCTGTGCCGCCAATGGCGATTGCGAATTGCAGACCCAGGCCGGCGTCGTCGGTCTGCGCGACGTGCGCTACGGTTATGAGGGCGACAACCACGTCTTCAAGAAGAATGACGGCGTCGAGAATTTCAAATGGATGGAGAAGGACGAGTCCAATCCGTACTTCACCTATGACCCGTCGAAATGCATCGTCTGCTCGCGCTGCGTACGCGCCTGCGAGGAGGTGCAAGGCACTTTCGCGCTGACCATCGAGGGCCGCGGATTCGAAAGCCGCGTGTCGCCAGGCATGCATCAGCTCTTCATCGACAGCGAGTGCGTGTCCTGCGGCGCCTGCGTGCAGGCCTGCCCGACGGCGACCCTTTCCGAAAAATCGGTGATCAAGATCGGCCAGCCGGAGCATTCGGTCGTCACCACCTGCGCCTATTGCGGCGTCGGCTGCTCGTTCAAGGCCGAAATGCGCGGCGACGAGCTGGTGCGCATGGTGCCCTACAAGGACGGCAAGGCAAACCGTGGCCACAGCTGCGTCAAGGGCCGTTTTGCCTACGGCTACTCGACCCACAAGGAGCGCATCCTCAATCCGATGATCCGCGAAAAGGTCACCGATCCATGGCGCGAAGTGTCATGGGAAGAAGCACTCACCCACACCGCCAACGAGTTCCGCCGCATCCAGTACCAGTATGGCCGCACCTCGATCGGCGGCATCACCTCGTCGCGCTGCACGAACGAGGAAACCTATCTGGTGCAGAAGCTGATCCGCCAGGGTTTCCGCAACAACAATGTCGATACCTGCGCTCGCGTCTGCCATTCACCGACAGGCTACGGCCTTGGCCAGACATTCGGCACTTCGGCAGGCACGCAGGATTTCGATTCGATCGAGAAAACCGACGTGGTGATGATCATCGGTGCCAATCCGACCGACGCACATCCGGTGTTTGCGTCGCGCATGAAGAAGCGGTTGCGCAAGGGCGCCAAGCTGATCGTGCTCGACCCGCGCCGCACCGACATCGTGCGCTCGGCCCATATCGAGGCGCAGCATCATCTGCCGCTGAAGCCCGGCACCAATGTCGCCGTGGTCACCGCGCTTGCGCATGTCATTGTCACCGAAGGCCTGTTCGACGAGGCCTTTATCCGCGAGCGCTGCGACTGGGACGAGTTCCAGGACTGGGCATCGTTCGTGGCGCTGCCAGAAAACAGCCCTGAGGTGGTCGGACAGCTTGCCAATGTCGATCCCGAAGAGATCCGCGGCGCCGCACGGCTGTTTGCCACCGGCGGCAATGGCGCGATCTATTACGGCCTCGGCGTGACCGAGCACAGCCAGGGCTCGACGACGGTCATCGCCATCGCCAACCTCGCCATGGCGACCGGCAATATCGGCCGGCCGGGCGTCGGCGTGAATCCGCTGCGCGGCCAGAACAATGTCCAGGGCTCCTGCGACATGGGCTCGTTCCCGCACGAGCTGCCCGGCTATCGCCACATCTCCGGCGATGCTGTGCGCGACATCTATGAGAGCCTGTGGGGCATCAAGCTCGACGACGAACCCGGCCTGCGCATCCCCAACATGCTGGATGCCGCCGTCGACGGCTCGTTCAAGGGACTCTACGTGCAGGGCGAGGACATTTTGCAGTCCGATCCCGACACCAAGCATGTCGCCGCAGGCCTTGCCGCGATGGAATGTGTCGTCGTGCACGATCTCTTCCTCAACGAGACCGCCAACTACGCGCATGTCTTCCTGCCCGGCTCGACCTTCCTCGAGAAGGATGGCACCTTCACCAATGCCGAACGCCGCATCAACCGCGTGCGCAAGGTGATGGCGCCGCGCAACGGCCTTGCCGACTGGGAAGTGACGCAGAGGCTCGCACAAGCGATGGGACTTGCCTGGAATTACCAGCATCCGTCTGAGATCATGGACGAGATCGCCAAGACGACGCCGAGCTTCGCCAAGGTTTCCTACGACTATCTGGACAAGATGGGCTCGGTGCAGTGGCCGTGCAACGAGCAGGCGCCGGAAGGCACGCCGATCATGCATATTGACGGCTTCGTGCGCGGCAAGGGCAAGTTCATCCGCACCGAATATGTGGCGACTGACGAGAGGACGGGACCGCGCTTCCCGCTGCTGCTGACCACCGGCCGCATCCTGTCGCAGTACAATGTCGGCGCGCAGACCAGGCGTACCGACAATATCATGTGGCACAGCGAGGACCGGCTGGAGATCCACCCGCATGACGCCGAAAACCGCGGTCTGCGCGACGGCGACTGGGTCCGCCTGACCAGCCGCTCCGGCGAGACGACGCTGCGCGCGCTGATCACCGACAAAGTGTCGCCTGGCGTGGTCTATACGACGTTCCACCACCCCGACACGCAGGCCAACGTCATCACCACCGACTTCTCCGACTGGGCGACCAACTGCCCGGAATACAAGGTGACGGCGGTGCAGGTCGGCGCGTCCAACGGGCCATCGGAATGGCAGCGCGACTATGACGAGCAGGCCCGCAACAGCCGTCGCATCGCGACGCTGGAAGCAGCGGAGTAACCTTGGGCGCGCGCCGCAAAGCCACGACGCAGATCTCGCGGCTGGCGCACCGCGCCGGCGGCACTGCGGCCGCCAATCGTATGGTGCCGGAAGAGACGCCGGTGGCGTTCTCCTTTGCCGGCACCACCCATGCGGTGATGATGGCAAGTCCGGCCGATTTCGAGGATTTCGCGCTCGGCTTCTCGCTGACCGAAGGCATCATCGCCGACCGCCAAGAAATCGAGGCGATCGAGGTCGAGGATCACGGCGCCGGCATCGACATCCAGATCAGGCTGAAGGACCAGGCCAATACGCGCTTCGAAGCGCGGCGCCGACGGTTGGCCGGACCGGTCGGCTGCGGGCTGTGCGGTATCGAATCGATCGAAGAGGCGATGCGTTCGGTCGAGGCGGTCGGTTCGTCAAAACTTACGCTTTCGGACGACGATATCATCCGCTCGGTCAAGCTTTTGTCGAAGGTGCAGCCGCTGCATGCCGAAACCGGTGCGGTCCATGCCGCGGGTTTCTACATCCACGGCAACGGCATCGTCCTGGCGCGCGAGGATGTCGGCCGCCATAATGCGCTCGACAAGCTGGCCGGTGCACTCGCCAAAGCCGGCATCGACGGCACCTCGGGTGCCGTCGTCGTGACGTCGCGCGTTTCGGTGGAGATGGTGCAGAAGACGGCGGCGATCGGTGCTGCGTTCATCATCGCCGTCTCGGCGCCGACCGCGCTTGCCATCCGCACGGCTGAAGATGCCGGCATGACGCTGGTGGCTCTGGTGCGCGGCGATGATTTCGATATCTTCACCCGCCCCGAACGGGTGGTTTCCGGAGTTGCCAAGCATGTCGCATGACGAAGGGCACATCATGAGCACCAGCGAGAAGCTGGTCCGCATGGCCAACCAGATCGCCGCCTTTTTTCACTCCAAGCCGCGCGAGGAAGGCATTGCCGGCGTCGCCGAGCACATCAACAAGTTCTGGGAACCAAGGATGCGGCGGCAACTGTTCGAAATGCTGGACAATGGTGGCCAAGGCTTCAACGAGCTTGTCGTGGCCGCCTCGGCAAGGATCAAGCGGCCGGCTGCACCGGAAGCAGTGGGCTTCGAATCAAAGGCCGAAATTGCCGCTTCGCAAAAATAGGCCAGCGCAGTTCGAGGCAAGAGGATGGCCTGTGTCGGGCACCAGCTCGTAGCAGACTTTCCGCAATGTCGAGCAGTGAGCGTGGGGGTCACTTGGCACTTGCTTATCCCTCACCGGATTGTCAACCGATTTGTGAAGGATAAATCCGACCTCTCCCCTGGGGGAGAGGTAGAAGGCGCTAGTCGTGCGCCACCATCACATGGCGGACAGCGGTATAGTCCTCCAGTGCATAGAGCGACATGTCCTTGCCGTAGCCCGACTGTTTCAGCCCGCCATGCGGCATCTCATTGGTCAGCATGAAGTGGGTGTTGATCCAGGTGCAGCCATATTGCAGACGGGCGGCTGTCGCCATGGCCCGCGAAACGTCCTTCGTCCATACCGAGGAGGCGAGGCCATAATCGCTGTCATTGGCCCAGTTCACCGCCTCGTCGACCTCGGAAAAACGAGTGACGGAGACGACCGGCCCGAATACTTCACGGCGCACGATCTCGTCTTCCTGCAGCGCGCCGGCGACGACGGTCGGCTGGTAGAAGAAGCCGGAGCCTTCGCCCGGCCTGCCGCCGGTGGTGATCTCGATGTGCTTCAGTTCCGAGGCGCGTTCGACGAAGCTCGAGACGCGGTCGCGCTGGCGGCGTGAGATGAGCGGCCCGATCTCGTTCTCGGTGTCGTCGGGGCGGTTGTATTTGATGGTAGATACGGCGGACGAAAGATCGGCAACGAGCTTGTCGTAGATCTTCTTGCCGGCATAGATGCGACATGCGGCGGTGCAGTCCTGGCCGGCGTTGTAGTAGCCGAAGGCGCGCAGGCCATTGACCACCGCGCCGAGATCGGCGTCGTCGAAGACGATGACCGGCGCCTTGCCGCCGAGTTCGAGATGTGTGCGCTTGACCGATTTGGCGGCGGCCTGCAGCACCTTCTTGCCGGTGGCGACGTCGCCGGTGATCGAAATCATGTTGACCTTCGGGTGATTGATCAGCGTGTTGCCGACGCTGTCGCCGCGGCCGAGCACGACATTGACGACGCCCTCGGGCAGGATTTCGGCGAGGATCTTGGCCAGCTTTAGCGCGGTAAGCGGCGTCTGCTCCGACGGCTTGAAGACGACAGTGTTGCCGCCGGCAATGGCCGGCGCCAGCTTCCAGGCCATCATCATCAACGGATAGTTCCACGGCGCAATCGAAGCGACGACGCCGATTGCGTCGCGGCGGACCATCGAAGTGTGGCCGGGAATGTATTCGCCAGCGATCTGGCCGGGCATCGAGCGGACAGCGCCGGCAAAGAAGCGGTAGCAGTCGACGATTGCCGGGATTTCGTCGTTGAGCACGGCATTGATCGGCTTGCCGCAATTGAGCGCCTCGAGTGCTGCGAAATCCTTCGCGCCGGCCTCGATGCGGTCGGCGATCTTCAGGAGATAACCGGAGCGCTGCGCCGGCGTCGTGCGCGACCAGGTGACGAAAGCCTTTTCGGCCGCCAGCACCGCCGCCTCGATCTGCGCCTGGCTGGCTTCAGGCAGGTTGAGAATGGTAGCCCCGGTCTTGGGATTGAGGATTGGCTCCTCGGTTTCGGTGCCCTTCTCGAATTTCGAGCCGATTAGCATCTTTGTGTCCATGGAAGTCTCTCCCTTATGGATGCTTGACGTCATTTGCCCGAACCGGCGATCTGGTCGCCGTCGCGGGTCAGGTAGTAGGCAAGAAGGATGGGCAGCAGCGTCACCAGCACGACGACCATTGCCACGACATTGGTGACGGGGCGCTGGCGCGGACGGATCAGTTCCTCCAGCATCCAGATCGGCAGCGTCTGCTGCTGGCCGGCGGTGAAGGTGGTGACGATGACCTCGTCGAACGACAGGGCAAAGGCGAGCATGCCGCCGGCGAGCAGCGCGGTGGCGATGTTGGGCAGCACGACATAGCGAAAGGTCTGGAAGCCGTCGGCACCGAGATCCATCGATGCCTCGATCATCGAGCCGGAGGTGCGGCGAAAGCGGGCGACGGCGTTGTTATAGACAACGACGACGCAGAAGGTGGCGTGGCCGAGCACGATCGTCCAGAACGAGAACGGAATCTCGGCCAGCGAAAACGCCGAACGCAGCGCGATGCCGGTGATGATGCCGGGCAGCGCTATCGGCAGGATGACGAGCAGCGAGATGGTTTCGCGGCCAAAGAACCGTGTTCGCGACACGGCGGCCGCGCAAAGTGTGCCGAGGACCAGGGCGACGGCGGTCGAGATCGCAGCGACACGGACCGACAGCGACAGCGCTTCCCACACGTCGGGGCGGTTCCAGGTGACGGCGAACCACTGCGTGGTCAATCCCGGCGGCGGCCAGACGAAGCTCTTTTCCTCAGTCGTGAAGGCATAGATAAAGATCAGCAAGACCGGCAGATGCAGGAACAGCAAGCCACCGGCAGCGGCGAGCTTCAGGCCGAGAGGAGCGGATGGTGAGCCATCAGAGCGCATCGAAGGCCCCCATGCGCTTGGCGCCCCAGAGGTAGAAGCCCATGATGACGATGGGCACCACGGTGAAGGCCGCGGCGAGCGGAATGTTGCCGGCGGTGCCCTGCTGCGAATAGACGGCCTGGCCGATGAACAGCCGCGAAGTGCCGATGATCTGCGGGATGATGTAATCGCCGAGCGTCAGCGAGAAGGTGAAGATCGAGCCGGCGACGATACCCGGCAGCGCCAGGGGGAACAGCACATTGCGGAAGGTCTGGCCTGGCGAGGCGCCAAGATCCGACGAGGCCTCGACCAGATTGCCGGGCACACGCTCGAGTGCCGCCTGCACCGGGAGGATCATGAACGGCAGCCAGACATAGACGAAGACGATGAAGGTGCCGGTGGACGATACCGACAGAGAATTGCCGCCGACGATCGGCAGCGACAGCCAGCCATCGAGCAGCCATAGAAGATGCAGCTTGGCGAGCAGCCAGGTCAGGATGCCTTCCTTGGCGAGAATGAGCTTCCAGGCGTAGATCTTGACCAGATAGCTCGACCATAGCGGCAGCATGATGCCGAGATAGAACAGCGCCTTCCAGCGGCCGCGCGCATAGCGCGCCGCGTAGTATGCGATGGGCAAAGCGATGATCGCGGAGGCGAACGTGACCAGGGCCGCCATCGTCACCGTGCGCAGGATGATGTCGAGATTGGCGGCCTGCAGCAGGTCGCCATAGGTCTTCAGCGTGAACTGCCGGTTGATGAGGCCGGAGAATTCGTCGATCGAGAAAAAGCTCTGCAAGAGCAGTGCGAACAGCGAGCCGATATAGACGATGCCGAGCCACAGCACCGGCGGCAGCAGCATCAACAGCAGCAGGAGCTTCGGCTTGCGCCAGAACAGGTCCGACAACGCGCTGCGCAGGCCGCCGCTTCCCGGCAGGATGGCGGGCGCGACTCTCGTCGGTATCGCTACCTCGAAACTCATGCCGGCTCGTCCATCAGATGCAAATGGTCGCGGTTGAAGGTGAGCACGACCGCCTCACCTTCCTTCGGCAAAGTGGCACCGGCCGGCACGATGGCGTGCAGGCGCAAGCCGTCGGCGTCGAGCGCCAGTCTGGTGGTGGCGCCGAGATAATTGGTCGAGACGAGACGGGCGGCAACGCCGTCGCCCTTGGCCGATCGGCCGATGCGAATGGATTCAGGGCGCAGGCTGCCCCAGCGATGCTGGCCGGAATAACGCTGGACGAAGTCCGGCGGCAGCACATTGGACGAGCCGACGAAATCGGCGACGAAGCGGGTCTTTGGCCGCTGGTAAATATCCTCCGGCGTGCCGATCTGCATGATCTTGCCGTCGTTGAAGACGGCAACGCGGTCGGCCATCGACAGCGCCTCGCCCTGGTCGTGGGTGACGAAGACAAAAGTGATGCCGAGCGCCTTCTGCAGCGATTTCAGCTCTTCCTGCATGTTTTCGCGCAGCTTGAGGTCGAGCGCGCCAAGCGGCTCGTCGAGCAAAAGCACCTTGGGCTGATTGACCAGCGCACGGGCGAGCGCGACGCGCTGGCGCTGGCCACCGGAGAGCTGGCTCGGGCGGCGAGCGCCGTAGCCGGGAAGCCGCACCAGCGACAGCGCCTCCTCCGCAGCCTTCTGCCGCTCGGGCTTGCCGACGCCCCTGACCATCAGCCCGTAGGCGACATTGTCGAGCACGTTCAGATGCGGGAACAGCGCGTAGTCCTGGAAGACGGTGTTGACGTTGCGGCGATAGGGCGGGACGCCTTCGGCGCGTTCGCCGAAAATGGAGATCGAGCCCGACGTCGGCTGCTCGAAGCCGGCGATCAGGCGCAGGCAGGTCGTCTTGCCGGAACCCGAAGGTCCAAGCATGGCAAAGAACTCGCCCGGCACGATATCGAGGTCGACCATGTCGACGGCGCGCACGTTGCCGAAATGGCGCGAGACTTTTTGGAAGGAAACGGCTGATGTCATGGGCTGTCAGTCTGTTGCCGGTTTGATGTGTTGACATCGCCGGCGCCGCCACGGATTGCGGGCGGGGCCAGCGAGCTGCGCCACCCACCTCCTCCTTGTGGGGAGGTCGCGGCGAAGCCGCGGGTGGGGGTTATTTGGCAGGAACTGCCGAGCGGACCCCCATCCCGACGCTGCGCGTCGACCCTCCCCACAAGGGGGAGGGTAAGGGAACTCACCGTCCGCCGATGACGCCGATATAGTCCGACACCCAGCGATAGTAAGGCACGCACTGGTCCTGGGTGGCGCACTTCGACACCGGCGTCTTCCAGAACTTGATTTTTTCGAAGTTGTCGTAGCCGTTGGTCTTGCAGCCGTCGTCGCCGAGCAGTTCGTTGCCCTTGCAGGCGGCGGGCACCACCGGCAGCGAACCGAACCAGGCGGAGACATCGCCCTGCACTTTCGGCGACAGCGAATGCTCCATCCACATATAGGCGCAGTTCGGGTGGGCTGCGTCGGCCGCCAACATGGTGGTGTCGGCCCAGCCGGTGACGCCTTCCTGGGGAATAGTCGAAGCGACCGGCTTCTTGGCAGCAATCAGCGTGTTGACCTGATAGGGCCATGAACCGGAGGCAACGACGCCTTCGTTCTGGAAATCGTCAACCTGGATGGCGGCGTCATGCCAGTAGCGTCCGACCAGCGTGCGCTGGACGCGCAGGAGATCGAGGGCAGCCTTGTACTGATCCTCGGTCAGCTCGTAGGGATCCTTGATGCCGAGCTCCGGCTTGTGAAACATTAGATAGTTGGCAGCATCGGCGATGTGGATCGGCCCGTCGTAAGCCTGGACGCGGCCTTTGTTCGACTTGCCGTCGGGCAAGGTCATCTCCTCGAAGACGACGTTCCAGCTCTTCGGCGCTTCCTTGAACACCTCGGTGTTGTACATCAGCACATTCGGCCCCCACTGGTAGGGGACGCCGTAGTGGACGCCGCCAACCGTGAACCACGGCGCTTCCTTCAGCCGGTCGTCGACCGTGTTCCAGCTCGGGATGAGATCGGTGTTGATCGGCTGGACCCGCTTGCCGGCGACGAGGCGCAGCGAAGCGTCGCCCGAGGCGGTAACGAGGTCGAAGCCGCCCTCATTCATCAGCGCGACCATCTCGTCGGAAGTGTTGGCGGTCTTGATGTTGACCTTGCAGCCTGTGTCCTTCTCGAAGGACGTGACCCAGTCATAGCTCTTGTCGGTTTCGCCGCGCTCGATGTAGCCGGGCCAGGCGACAATGTTGACCTCGCCTTCGCCCTTGCCGAGCTCCGTAACCTGGGCGATGGCCTGGCCGGAGAAGGCCAGCGCAACCGTCAATGCAGTGCATGACTTCAGTAATGAATTCATCGTCGATTCTCCCATTTGAGGGGCCGCACTCTCGCGGCGGCTTGTTCCCTGAGTATCAAGGTGCTTTGAAATTTCCGGTTTCGCAAATTCATTTGTCAGAAAGGCGATATCGGTTTTTCCGATGGATTAGCGGCCGTTCTTGTCCGGCCGTTGACGGACCATGCGCTGCGATTGTGCAAGCCCGATAAAGTCGCGCGCGGCCTGTGGCAGGCCGGAGCCGCGCCGCCAGACCGTGCCGACCTGGACAACCGGCAACGCGCCCGAAATATCGCGCGATTCGATGCGGTCGCCTTCGAGCGACCATGGCCGGTAGACGAGGTCGGGCAGCAGCGCCACGCCGGCGCCGGTGGCGACGAGGCTGCGCACCGCTTCGACCGAGCGGGTGCGGAAGGCGACATGCGGCTTGGCGCCGATCGCGGCCAGCAGTTTTCCGGTATTCTCTTCGATCTCGTCGACGGTGAGCATGATCAGCGGCTCCGAGGCGATATCGCCAATGCCGATGATATCGGCGCCGGACAGCGGATGGCCAAGCGGCAGCCATAGCCGGTAGGCCGAGACTTCGAGAATTTCCGATTGCAGGGCGGTGCGGTCGCGCAGGTTCGAAGTGACCATGACGGCGATGTCGAGCTTACCGCCGATCAGCAGATGTTCGAGGTAGTCGCCATTGTCCTCGATGGCCGAGATCTCGACGCCCGGATAGGCGCGGCGATAGCGGGCAAGAAGGTCTGACAGCACATAGCCGGCGACCAGCGAGGTGACGCCGAGTTGCAGCCGGCCGCCAGCCGCCGCTTGCTCGCCGAAGAAGGCGCGGCGCGCATCGGAAACGTCGGCAAGGATCTTTGTCGCGTGGCGCAGGAACTGATGGCCTTTGTGGGTGATGTTGAGGCCGCGCGGATGGCGCTCGAACAGCTCGACGCCGAGATCGCCTTCGAGCTCCTTGATCGCCTCGGTGACCGACGATTGCGAGATCGACAGATTCTGCGCAGCACCCGACACCGTGCCTTGCTCGGCAACGGCAATGAAGAACTGCAATTGGCGAATGGTGAAGGCCATCGCCGGACTAAACACGGTGAAGGCGGCGCTGGGAAGTGGGCGACCGAAAAACGCTTGACGGCCGCACCACTCGTAACTAACTTAGTTACATGAAACGAAACAGCAGACTGTCCTCGACCCTGCACATTCTCGTCCACATGGCCGAGACGCAGGAGCACACGCTGACCTCCGAACAGCTCGCCATATTCATCCATACGAACCCGGTCGTGGTTCGCCGGACCATTGCCGGCTTGCGCGACGCTGGGATCGTCACCTCGTCGCGCGGACATGGCGGCGGCTGGCAGCTTGGCCGTGCGCCCGAGAAAATTTCGCTGGCCGAGATCAGTGCCGCCCTTGGTGAAACGCTGCTGCCGTTCAGCACCGAGCCGGAGAGCCCCGGCTGCCTTGTCGAACAAGCAGTGATAGCGGCGCTCGATGATTTTCGCGTCGAGGCCGAGAGGCTGCTGGCGGAAAAACTCAGCCGCATCACGCTCGCCGATCTCGCCGCCGATTTCCACCGCCGTTACGCGTTGATTGGAGTGACCAGCCATGCAGTATGATCTGATAGTCGTGGGCGGCAGCTTTGCCGGCCTATCCGCCGCCATCCAGGCCGCGCGGGCCCGGCGCAACGTCCTCGTGATCGACGCGGGCCAGCCGCGCAATCGTTTTGCCGAACACTCACATGGTTTCCTGGGACAGGACGGGCGCGCGCCCGGCGCAATCCTGGACGACGCAAGACGGCAGCTGCTGGCCTATCCGACAGCCAAAATCGTCGCCGGACTGGCGGATAAAGCTGTTGCCGTCGGCTCCGGCTTCGAGATCACGACGGATGGCGGCGAGGCATTCGGCGCGGCACGGCTGGTTCTTGCCACCGGCGTGCGCGATATCCTGCCGGATGTTCCCGGGCTTGCCGAGCATTGGGGAAAGAGCGTGCTGCATTGTCCTTATTGCCATGGTTACGAGGTGGCCGGCGGACCGCTTGGCGTGCTGGCAACCGGCCCGATGGCCGTGCATCAGGCGCAACTGATCGCTGACTGGGGCGATGTCACGCTGTTCGCAAACGGCATGTTCGAACCTGACGCCGAACAGATGCTTGCGCTGGAAAGGCGCAACGTACGGTTCGAGCCGGCCGGCGTGGCGGAACTGGAAAAGGATGGTGCGGGCGGTCTGGTCGTCAGTCTCGATGACGGTCGCAAAGCCGGCGTCAGGGCGCTGTTCACCGCACCACGCAACACCATGGCGAGTCCGCTGGCCGACCAGCTTGGCTGTACCTTCACGGAAGGCTTCCTCGGCCCAGTGATCGCCATCGACGACCGGCAACAGACGACTGTGCCCGGCGTCTATGCCGCCGGAGACGCGGCTCGGTCGATGCACAACATCGCTTTCGCCGTGTCAGGTGGCGCCTTCGCGGGTGTATGCGCCCACCAATCGCTGGTTTTCGATTAGAACCCGGTTTCGTCACCGGCAATGCTGAGCCGCGCGCCCGCTTCCCCAAGGGCGGCGGCGATGGCGCGCGGCGGCGGTCGGTCGGTGACGAGTTCGGAAAAACCGTCGAGGCCGCAGACCTGGACCAGACCCTGGCGGCCGAACTTGGTGTGGTCGGTGATAACGAGCGAGCGCTGGCCGCGCGACAGCACCATGCGGGCGAATTCCGCCTCTTCCAGATCATAGTCCATGACGCCCGTGATGGCGTCGACCGCGCCGGTGGAGATCACCGCATGGTTGACGGAAAAGCGGCTGACGAATTCGATGGCCGAGACGCCGAAGGCGGCGCCCGAATCGCTGCGCAATTCGCCGCCGGCCATATAGACCTTGTTGCCGTTGACGGTGGCCAGCGTGCGGGCGATGTCGGAAGAGTTGGTAACCACCGTCAACCGCCGGTGGCCGAGCAGCTCGCGAGCCAGGAAAGACGTGGTGGTGCCGGTGTCGAGCATGACCGATTCGCCGTCGCGGATGGTGGCGGCAACCATGCGGGCGATGGCGCGCTTGGCATCGGCATTCTCGCGCATGCGCCGCTCGAACGGCGCCTCGCCGGCCATTGACGGCAGGCCGACGGCGCCATGCATCTTCAGGATCGAACCGTCACTGGTCAGCGGCTTGACGTCGCGGCGCACGGTCTCCAGCGAGACGCCCAGCCGGTCGGCCAGGCTGGCGATGGTGACGGTGCCCTCCTCCTGCAAGAGACGCAGGATTTCGCCGTGCCGCTTCGAATGGATCATCGATTTCGCCCAATTCGGATTGTTGCGCTGCTGACCGGTTCTAAGGCAAATCGGCCACAGTTTACAAGAAATCCCTGCGACTTCGGTCAAAACGACAGAAAAAGCCACAAGTTCTCGTTGACAAGCCAGGTCGCATGGCGTGACACTGGCTTTGTGACAGGCTCGGAACTGCCACGGGAGAACGATGGCAGAGCCGCACCAAAATTCGCCTGCCCGAACGTCTGGAAAATCGTCTGGCGTCAGGGAAAGGACTTTTTCGAATCCGCGGGGGCGGATGCCGGCGTCGAAGAACCCGGCACAGGGGCTCGTCGGTGCGGTGCGGGATACCGATCCTGGCATCCCGCACCGACGAGGTCTTTGCATTCCTCCCTCCTGCTGACCGCCATCTTGTGTCGCCCGCGGCGCCTTGACCCCCGCCCAACGAGGGATGAACCTGTGACCGCCGAGGACCGCATCCGCGCCCTGCCCTGCTGGACCGGCAGCATCGAGATCGCGCCGCTGCCTGGCGGCCTGAGCAACGCCAACTATCTGGTCAAAGACGCGGCCGGGCGGCATGTCGTGCGCTTCGGTCAGGACTTTCCGTTCCATCACGTCTTTCGCGAGCGCGAGGTGATGACCGCGCGCGCGGCGCACGCCGCCGGCTTCGCGCCGGCGGTCCATTATTCCGAGCCCGGCATTTTGGTGACGGAATTTCTCGGCGCCAGGACCTATGTTGCGGAAGACGTACGCGCCAATATCGGCCGCGTCGCCGCCCTGATGCGCGGCTTCCATCGGGAGATGCCCAATCATGTCTCCGGCGCCGGCTTCATGTTCTGGGTGTTCCATGTCATCCGCGACTATGCACGCACGCTGGAGGAAGGCGGCAGCCGCATGCGAAGCGAGTTGCCGCGGCTGCTGACGCTTGCGGACGAGCTCGAACGGGCGCAGAAATTGCTGCCAATCGTCTTCGGCCACAATGACCTTTTGCCGGCCAATATTCTCGACGACGGCCACCGGCTGTGGCTGATCGATTTTGAATATGCCGGCTTCAACACGGCGATGTTCGACCTTGCCGGCGTCGCCTCGAACGCCAGCATGAACGACGAGGAGTCCTTCGCCTTCCTGACCGCCTATTTCATGAAGGAGCCGGACGAGGCGATTCGCCGCTCGCATGCGGCCATGCAATGCGCATCGCTGCTGCGCGAGGCGATGTGGAGCATGGTTTCCGAACTTTATCTCGACGCACCCGGCATCGACTACGTCGCCTATACCGACGAAAACCTGACGCGGCTCGATGCCGCGCTGGAAAACTACCGAACGAAATACGGACAGAAATCATGACTTTGCCCGCCCACGCCGAGATCGTCGTCATCGGCGGTGGCATCATCGGCTGTTCGACGGCCTATCATCTGGCGCGTGACCACAAAGCCGATGTCGTGCTTTTGGAACAGGGCAAACTGACTTCGGGCTCCACATGGCATGCGGCGGGGCTGGTCGGCCAGTTGCGGTCTTCTGCCTCGATCACCCGCGTGCTCAAATACTCGGTCGATCTCTACGAGGGGCTTGAAGCCGAAACCGGGCTGGCCACGGGCTGGAAGATGACGGGATGCCTCAGGCTCGCCACCAATGCCGACCGCTGGATCGAGTATAAGAGGCTGGCGACGACGGCGAAAAGCTTCGGCATGGATATGCAGTTGCTGTCACCGGCCGAGATCAAGACAATGTGGCCGCTGCTGGAAACCGGCGATCTCGTCGGCGCCAGCTGGCTGCCGACCGACGGGCAGGCAAGCCCTTCCGACATCACGCAATCGCTGGCCAAAGGCGCGCGCATGCATGGCGCCAGACTGTTCGAGGATGTCCGCGTTACCGGCTTCGACATGAAGGATGGCCGCATCACCGCGGTGAAGACCAACAGGGGCGATATCGCCTGCGACAAGGTGGTGAACTGTGCCGGGCAATGGGCGCGACAGGTGGGCGCCCTTGCTGGCATCAACGTGCCGCTGCAGCCGGTGAAGCACCAGTACATCATCACCGAAAAGATAGACGGGTTGGCGACCGATGCGCCGACGATCCGCGACCCCGACCGCCGCATTTATTTCAAGGAGGAGGTCGGCGGGCTGGTGATGGGCGGCTACGAGCCGAACCCGCAAGCCTGGACGACCGATCTTCCCGGCGGCGATGTCCCTGATGACTGGGAGTTCCGGCTGTTCGACGACGATTACGATCATTTCGAGCAACATATGAACCAGGCGATCGCGCGGGTTCCGGCGCTCGAAACCGTCGGCGTCAAGCAGATGATCAACGGGCCGGAGAGTTTCACGCCGGACGGCAATTTCATTCTCGGCGTGGCACCCGAATGCGCCAATATGTTCGTCGGCGCCGGCTTCAACGCTTTCGGCATCGCGGCGGGCGGCGGCGCCGGCTGGGTGCTGGCGCAATGGGTGGTCGACGGCGAGGCGCCGCTCGACCTGTGGGTGGTCGATATCAGACGCTTTTCCGACCTGCACCGCGACCGGCAATGGGTACGCGACCGCACGCTGGAAGCCTATGGCAAGCACTACACGATCGGCTTCCCGCATGAGGAGTATGTCACGGGCCGGCCGCGGATCGTGTCGCCCCTCTATGAACGGCTGCAAATGCACCGCGCCGTGTTCGGCTCCAAACTCGGTTGGGAGCGGCCGAACTGGTTTGCGCCGGAAGGCGTCGAGCCGAAGGACATCTATTCGATGGGCCGGCAGAACTGGTTCGCGCAGGTCGGCGACGAGCACCGGCACGTGCGCGAACACGTCGGTATCTTCGACCAGTCGTCCTTCGCCAAATATGAACTGACCGGTGCGGACGCCCTGAAGGCGCTCGACTGGATCTGCGCCAACGATATCGGCAAGCCGGTCGGCCGGCTGACCTACACGCAGCTTCTCAACACGCGCGGCGGTATCGAGGCCGATCTGACCGTGGCGCGGCTCGGCGAAGAACGATTCTACGTCGTCACCGGAACCGGCTTCAGGACACATGATTTCTCGTGGATCGGCGACCATGTCGGCAAGGAATTCGACGTGACGCTCACCGATGTCACCGAGGATTTCGGCACGCTGTCGCTGATGGGCCCGCGCGCCCGCGACGTGCTGGCTGCGGTGACCGATGCGGACGTGTCGAACACCGCTTTTCCGTTCGGACATGTGCGGGAAATCCCCATCGCCGGCCACACAGTTCGGGCGCTGCGCGTCACCTATGTCGGCGAGCTCGGCTGGGAGCTGCATGTGCCGATCGCGGCAACGGACGAGATCTTCGACGCGCTGATGGCGGCGGGCGAGAAGCACAGCATTCGCCCGGTCGGCTACCGGGCGCTGGAATCGCTACGGCTGGAAAAAGGCTACCGCGCCTGGGGCTCCGACATCACACCCAACGACACGCCGCAGGAAGCCGGCCTCGGCTGGGCGGTGAAGCTTCGCAAGAATACCGATTTTCTCGGGCGGCGGGCACTGGAAGAGACCAGCGGCGCGGCGCTGAAAAAGCGTTTTGCCGGCTTCACAGTCGATGATTGCGAAATCGTTCTGCTTGGGCGCGAGACGATCTTGCGCAACAACGAGCCGGTCGGCTACCTGACCAGCGGCGGCTATGGCTACACGGTCGGCAAGAACATCGGCTACGGCTACGTGCGCAACGCCGACGGCGTCAGCGACGATTTCCTCACCTCCGGCGATTACGAGCTGGTGGTGGCGATGGGGCGAACCCCAGCAAAAATCCATCTCGAGCCGCTTTACGATCCGGCTGGAGAAAGGATCAGAGCCTAAGATCAGCTCACGTGCAGAACGAGGCCGCGGCTCGGCACCGTGTCCGCCTCGCCCGGCATGGAGACATAGGGCGACGTCTCCTCGGCGCGCGTGACGACGCCCTTTGCCTCGAGTTCGGCGATCCGTACGGAAAAGCCGGCGTCCCAAAGCGTGTTCTTGACCGTCAGCACGATGATCCCGCCCGGCCGGCAGATCCGGATCAGTTCGTCCAGCCCCTCGGCGCCGACATGGCCAGAGGTGAAGACGCCGGCCGATATGATGCCGGCATAGGCATCATCCGCGAAAGGCAGCGGTCCGCCGAGCGCCAGGCAGTGAAGCGCCGAATAGACGCCCTTGTGCGCTGCCTGAGCCAGCATGCCCTCGGAAATGTCGAGCGCCTCGACCTGCGGATAGCCCGCGATTTTCAGCCACTCGCCGATGAGCCCGGTGCCGGCACCGGCATCGAGGAGCGGTGCCGCGCCGCGCGGCAAATGGCGGGCAAGCAGGGCAAGGCAGATGGTCGGATGGCGGTAACCGGCCGCCGACATGTCGGCGTCGTAGGTGTCGGACCAGTGATCGTAGAGCGCCGCCACCTCCTCCGGCCGCTTCGCCGCATAGGCTGCGGCCAGCGAGCCCTCATTTTTCCTGTCCGCCATCGCAGTCCCGTCCGCAAAATCAAAGTGCAGCAGCGTCTTTGCGCGTCCAACAGGAACGCACGGCGCTGGAGTGAATCGCATGCCGGCGATGATAGCCAAACGGCGAGATTTGTGGAACCGTTGTCGCCACAAATAGTGAGGCGAAAGAGGGCGGCAGCGATGGTGGACGAGGAAGCACGCGCGGCGCTTGCAGTCATTCCAGTGCTGGCCGGCTACGAGGGACCGCTGGAGCGGCTTGGTGGCCTCACCAACCTCGTCTTCAGGGCTGGAGATGTCTGCCTGCGGATTCCCGGCAAAGGCACAGAGGAGTATATCAACCGCGCCAACGAGGCGGTGGCAGCACGGGAAGCCGCCAAGGCCGGCGTCAGCCCCGAGCTGCTGCATGTCGACGGCGAGACAGGCGTGATGGTGACGCGTTTCGTCGTCGGAGCCGAGACGATGTCGCCGGAAAAATTCAAGACCCGGCCGGGCAGCCCGGCGCGTGCCGGCAAAGCCTTCCGCAGATTGCATACATCCGGCGCGGTGTTTCCCTTCCGCTTCGAGCTTTTCGCGATGATCGACGACTATCTGAAGGTGTTGTCGACCAAGGACGTCGCACTGCCTGCCGGTTACCACGACGTCGTGCGCGAGGCGGAAACCGTGCGTTCGGCGCTTGCCGCGCATCCCCTGCCTCTTGTCGCCTGCCACTGCGACCCGCTGTGCGAAAACTTCCTCGATACGGGCGACAAGATGTGGATCGTCGACTGGGAATATTCCGGCATGAACGATCCGCTCTGGGATCTCGGCGACCTCAGCGTCGAAGGACAGTTTGATACGGCGCAGGAGGAAGAGATGATGGGCGCCTATTTCGATAGCGAGCCAACGCCGGCGGAGCGCGGCCGCGTCGTCATCTACAAGGCAATGTGCGATCTCTTGTGGACGCTGTGGGGGCTGATCCAGCTTGCCAACAGCAATCCGGCCGACGATTTCCGCGCCTATGCCGACGCGCTTTTCGCGCTGCAGGGCGCTGATGGAGACGGCCGACTTCTCAAGGTATCTGGCGGCGGTGCGCGCGGGTTAGGCGCCAAAAAATCTGAACCTTAAGGTACCAGAAATCTGGACCCTAGTTGACGCCTTTCGGCACGTTTTCGGGCGGCACCGTGTCGACCACCTTCTGGCGATGGAAGATGAACAGGCCGGCCAGCACGATGATGCCCGAGCCGATCAGGATGCGCGGGCCGGGCATGTCGCCGAAGAAGGCCAGCCCGAAGATGACGGCCCACAGCAGCAGGCTGTAATGCAGCGGCGCCAGCGTCGAAGCCGGCGCCAGCTTCAGCGCCCTGGTGATCATCAGATGCGCGCCGCAGGAGACGATGCCAAGAAGCAGCATGGCGCCGAAATCGAGCGAGGACGGCGTCTGCCAGTTGCCGATGGTCAGGAACCCGCCGACCAGCAGCGTGCCGATGGTTTGCCAGGTAACGAGCGAGGTGTCGCTGGTGCCACGCAGCCGCCGGTTGAGGATGATGGCGAAGGCGAATGAAATGCTTCCGACCAGCGCGAAGGTCGACGACAGCGAAAACGCGGCCGAGGACGGTTTGAGCATGATCAGCACGCCGCAGAAGCCGACCAGGATCGCCATCCAGCGGCGCCAGCCGACCTTTTCACCGAGCAACAGGTGGGACAGCGCCGCCACATAGATCGGCCCCGCCATATAGAAGCTCATGACGTCGGCGAGCGGCAGATAGACGACGGCGGCGTAAAACAGCGCCGTGTCGAGGGTCGTCATGACGACGCGCAAGACCTGCAGTTCCAGGCGCTCCATGCGGAACAGCTTGGCCGTACCTTGACGCGCGATCATCGGGCCGAGCACGAAAAAGGCGCCAATGGAACGGATCAAGATGACCTGGCCGACGGAAAAGCTGGCGACCAGCCATTTGCCCATCGCATCGTTCAACGCAAACAGGAAATCGCCAGCCAGCATCAGCAGAATGCCAGCCAAAAGCACGTTCCTTATCGTCGAATTCTGGGCTGTTGGCTCTGCCATGCCGATATCGCTTCCTCCCGCATGAAAGCCCGGAGAGCAGCGTCGTAGACGCAAGCAGCCGCTTTGACGAGCGGAAATCGGGAACCCGGCCAGACCAGAGCCGGAAATCGGCTGGGCCTACACTTAGAGTGGCTGACTTCAAATCGAATCGTACCGGCGCTCTATTATTTGAGCATCGGATTCCCAAAATCGGTACCCACTTTTGGGTCCGATGCTCTAGATCGCCGCTTGAACGGCCTACTTTGGCCGTGGCCGAATGATGACCGGACGATAGATCACCGGCCGGTCCCAAGGATCGAAAGCCGACGCACTTCTCAGGTCAGCACGCCGCGCGAGATCGATGCGCTGCAGACATTCGGCAAAGGCATCATTCTTCCTGACGAAGCCGTAGGACCGGCATTTCGCCTCGTCCGCGGCACGACGGTCTTCGGCCGTCATGCAGCCTGCACAGGTCGCCGCCAACGCGACCACCATCGCCGTCTTGTGCCACATGCTGTCTTCCTCGACATAAAGTGGAGGCTGACTGTAGACTTAAGATCAGGACCTATCAATCTGATTGACGCGTGGAGTTTCGACCTACTTGGCCTGATGGGACGGACGATGTCTGCGGTTCACTGTTGCCGGCCGTCCCGCGATCGAAAGCCGGGTTTCCTGCCTGGCCCGCTCGGCCACCACCTTGCCCCTGGCGATGACGCAGAGGCGCTCGGGACGCAGACGCAAAGCCTCGACCGGATCCCCGGCATCGAGGACGACGAGGCTGGCGCGCTTGCCGACCGCCAGGCCGAGATGGTCGAGGCCCATGATGGCGGCGTTGACGTTGGTGACCATGTCGAAGCAGCGCGCCATGTCGGCCGGGCTCGACATCTGGGCGACGTGAAGGCCCATGAAGGCGACGTCGAGCATGTCGGCGGTACCTAGCGAATACCAGGGGTCGAGCACGCAATCCTGACCCCAGCCGACGCGGATGCCGTGGGCAAGCATTTCCTTGACCCGCGTCAGGCCGCGGCGTTTGGGGAATGTGTCGTGCCGGCCCTGCAGCATGATGTTGATCAGCGGATTGGGGATCGCCGAGACCCCTGCCTCGGCGATCAGCGGCAACAGCTTCGAGACATAGTAATTGTCCATCGAGTGCATCGAAGTAAGATGCGAGCCGGCGACCCTGCCCTGCAGGCCGAGGCGTTGCGTCTCATAGGCCAGTTGTTCGATATGGCGCGACAGCGGATCATCGGTCTCGTCGCAATGCAGGTCGACCATGAGGCCGCGTTCTGCCGCGATTTCGCACAGCTCCGTCACCGAACGCGTGCCGTCGGCCATGGTGCGCTCAAAATGCGGAATGCCGCCGACGATATCGACCCCCATGTCGAGCGCGCGGATGGTGTTATCGCGCGCCGTCGGCGAACGATAAAACCCATCCTGCGGGAAGGCGACCAGTTGCAGGTCGATATAGGGCGCGACCGTCTTCTTCACATCGAGCAGGGCTTCGACCGCCAGCAGCCTGGCATCGCAGACATCGACATGGGTGCGGATGGCGAGCAGGCCCATGGTGACAGCCCAGTCGCAATAGGCGAGCGCGCGCTCGCGCACCGCTTCGTGCGTCAACAGCGGCTTCAGCTCGCCCCACAGCGAAATGCCTTCGAGCAGCGTGCCCGACGCATTGATGCGCGGGATGCCCAGGGAAAGTGTAGCGTCCATGTGAAAATGCGGATCGACGAAAGGCGGCGAGATCAGATTGCCATGGGCGTCAATCGCCGTGCCCGCGGTAACGTTCAGCTCGGGCTCGATGGCCGCGATCGTCTCGCCGATGATGCCGATATCGGCGATCGTGCCGTCGGGCAGCGTGCCGCCGCGGACGATAAGGTCAAAATCCATCCACCGTCATCCCTTTTGAAGAAGCAGATCTATTCCGGCACATACCTTACCGCGCCCTTGGCAGCACTGGTCGCCATCGAGGCGTAGGCGCGCAAGGCCATCGTCACCTTGCGCTTGCGCTTTTCCTCAGGCTTCCAGGCGGCAGCTCCCTTGGCCTCCATCGCTGCGCGGCGGGCGGCCAGTTCGGCATCGTCGACGGCAAGCCGGATGGTGCGGTTCGGGATATCGATCTCGATCGTGTCGCCCTCATGCACCAGCCCGATCAGCCCGCCTTCCGCCGCCTCGGGAGAAGCATGGCCGATCGACAGGCCGGAGGTACCGCCGGAAAAGCGGCCATCGGTGACCAGCGCGCAGGCTTTGCCGAGGCCCTTCGACTTCAAATAGCTGGTCGGGTAGAGCATTTCCTGCATGCCGGGACCGCCGCGCGGCCCTTCGTAGCGGATGACCACGACATCGCCGGCCTTGATCTCGTTGGACAGGATCGCCTTGACGCTGGCGTCCTGGCTTTCGAACACCCTGGCCGGGCCGGTGAATTTCAGGATCGATTCATCGACGCCCGCGGTCTTCACGATGCAGCCGTCGAGCGCAAGGTTGCCTTTCAGCACGGCAAGACCACCGTCCTTGGAAAATGGATACTCGGCCGAGCGGATGACACCCTTCTCCCGGTCGAGATCGAGTTCGTCCCAGCGGCGATCCTGGCTGAAGGCGACTTGCGTCGGCACGCCGCCCGGGGCCGCCAGAAAGAAGTCGCGGACATTCTGGCTTGAAGTGCGGGAGATATCCCAATGGTCGAGCGCTTCGCCGAGCGTCCGCGTATGTACGGTCGGCAGGTCGCGGTTGATCAGTCCGGCGTTATCGAGCTGACCGAGGATCGCCATGATGCCGCCGGCGCGGTGAACGTCTTCCATATGCACATCCGCCTTGGCGGGGGCAACCTTGCACAGCACCGGCACCTTGCGTGACAGTGCGTCAATGTCATCCTGATCGAAATCGATCTGGCCCTCATGCGCGGCAGCCAGGATGTGCAGCACGGTGTTGGTCGAGCCGCCCATGGCGATGTCGAGCGTCATGGCGTTCTCGAAAGCGCCCTTCGAGGCGATGCTGCGCGGCAGCGCTGTCTCGTCGTCCTGCTCGTAGTAGCGCTGTGCGAGATCGACGATCAGATGGCCGGCCTCGACGAACAGCCGCTTGCGGTCGGCGTGCGTCGCCAGCGTGGAGCCGTTGCCGGGCAGCGAAAGGCCGAGTGCCTCGGTCAGGCAGTTCATCGAATTTGCGGTGAACATGCCCGAGCAGGAGCCGCAGGTCGGGCATGCCGAGCGCTCGATGGTCTTGACGTCCTCGTCGGATATCCTGTCGTCGGCGGCAGCGACCATGGCGTCGACCAGATCGAGCGCCTGCGTCTTACCGGCGAGCACCACCTTGCCGGCTTCCATTGGCCCGCCGGAGACGAAGACCGTCGGGATGTTGAGGCGCAGCGACGCCATCAGCATGCCCGGCGTGATCTTGTCGCAATTCGAAATGCAGACCATGGCGTCGGCGCAGTGGGCATTGACCATGTATTCGACCGAGTCGGCGATCAGCTCGCGCGACGGCAACGAATAGAGCATGCCGTCATGGCCCATGGCGATGCCGTCATCGACGGCGATGGTGTTGAATTCTTTTGCGACGCCGCCGGCCTTCTCGATCTCACGGGCAACCAGCTGGCCGAGATCCTTGAGGTGGACGTGGCCCGGCACGAACTGGGTGAAGGAATTGACCACAGCGATGATCGGCTTGCCGAAATCCGAATCCTTCATGCCGGTGGCACGCCACAAGCCGCGGGCGCCGGCCATGTTGCGGCCATGGGTGGTGGTGCGGGAGCGATAGGCGGGCATTGACCTGTCCTTGCTGTCTGCGTCGCGCCAGCGGGGCGCGGAAAACCGAAATTGAGCCGCAGGCCTTATAGACGCCACGCTCTGGTCTGGCCACAATTTTGCGCTGCGCCATGGTCCGAGCCAAAGACGGCAGCTGGTCCAAGCCGTAAAAAAGTCAGAGGTGCTGTCGGATCGTGTTTTGCTCGAGCGTCCTTGGGCAGACGGTGGGGACCGGCATCAATCGCCAGCCGGCCGTTTTACGACTGAAAACAAAGCCAAAACCAGCCCGAGGAGCAAGCAAATGCAAAAGATCACCCCCTGCCTGTGGTTCGACGACCAGGCCGAGGAGGCCATGAACCACTACATCTCCATCTTCAAGAATTCGAAGGTGCTGAGCGTGATGCGCTGGCCCAAGGGCAGCGGCGATAGTGAGGGGAAGGTTCTGGTGACCTATTTCGAGCTCGACGGCGTTCAGTTCCAGGCGCTCAACGGCGGGCCGCAATTCAAGTTCACCGAGGCAGTCTCGCTCTCCATCGACTGCAAGACGCAGGAGGAGGTCGACTATTTCTGGGACAGGCTCATCGAAGGCGGTGGCGAGCCCAGCCAGTGCAGCTGGCTGAAGGACAAATTCGGCGTGTCCTGGCAGGTCGTGCCGGAGCAGTTGCCAAGGCTGCTGCTTGATCCCGACCAGGCCAAGGCCAACCGGGTGATGCAGGCGATGATGCAGATGACCAAAATCGACATCGCCAAGATCGAAGAGGCAGCCAGGGGGTGATCGAACGCGCCCGTCCCTTCTCCCACAAGGGGGAAGGGCCGCAGCTCAGGCTGCCTTGTCGCGGACCTGGTAATCCTTGACCGCGGCGAAGCGGATCGCCTTCCAGCGTTCGGCCTCGTAGTTGAGCGAAAAAGCGTGCTGGGCCAGGAACACCGGATCGTTGTCGAGGTCGCGAGCAATGTCGCCGCGATGCGCCTCGATGAAGCGATGCACCTCGGCCTTGTCGTCAGCCGATATCCAGCGGCAGACGGAAAAACGCGACATCTCGAAATCGACGGGCAGCGTGTATTCGAAGTTCAGCCGCTCCTTCAGCACGTCGAGCTGCAGCGCACCGACGACACCGACGATCGCCGGTGAACCGTCCTCTGGCGAGAACAGCTGCACGACGCCTTCCTCGGCCATCTGGTGCAGCGCTTCCTTCAGCTTCTTGGCCTTCATCGCGTCGCCGAGACGGACGCGGCGCAGGATTTCCGGCGCGAAATTCGGCACGCCGCGGAACAGGATCTCCTCGCCCTCGGTCAGCGTATCGCCGATGCGCAGCGTGCCGTGGTTGGGGATGCCGACGACGTCGCCGGCGAAAGCCTCGTCGGCGGTGACGCGGGTCCGGGCAAAGAAGAATTGCGGCGCCGACAGGCTCATAGGCTTTCCGGTGCGCACCAGCTTGGCCTTCATGCCGCGCTCGAGCTTGCCCGAGCAGACGCGGACGAAGGCGATGCGGTCGCGGTGGTTGGGATCCATGTTGGCTTGGATCTTGAAGACGAAGGAGGTCATCTTGTCCTCGGTCGCCTCGACCCTACGGGTGTCGGCCTCCTGCGCGCGCGGCGGCGGCCCGTAGGCGCCAAGCGCCTCGATCAGGTCGCGCACACCGTAGTTGCGCAGCGCCGAACCGAAATAGACCGGCGTCAGATGGCCCTCGCGAAACGAGTCGATGTCGAGCGGACGGCAGGCTTCGCGCGCCAGCTCCAGCTCCTCGATGAAAGCTTCACGCTCGTTCTCCGGCAACAGGCCGGCGACGCGGTTGGAATCGGGACCGTTGACCGGTGTGCGCTCCCTTTCCACGTCGCCTTTGCGCACGGCGTTCAGCGCCAGATGATAGGTGCCAGAAAAAGTCTTGCCGCGGCCGATCGGCCAGGTGATCGGTGCGGTGTCCAGCGCCAGCTTCTGCTCGATCTCGTCGAGGATCTCGAACGGGTCGCGGCTTTCGCGGTCCATCTTGTTGACGAAGGTGATGATCGGGATGTCGCGCAGCCGGCACACCTCGAACAGTTTTAGCGTGCGCGGCTCGATGCCCTTGGCGGCGTCGATGACCATGACCGCCGCGTCGACCGCCGACAGCGTACGATAGGTGTCGTCGGCGAAATCCTCGTGGCCGGGCGTGTCGAGCAGGTTGAAGACGTTGTCCTCATACTCGAAGGTCATCACCGAGGTGACGACCGAAATGCCGCGCTCGCGCTCGATCTTCATCCAGTCCGACCGGGTCTGGATGCGATCCTTCTTGGCCTTGACCTCGCCGGCAAGCTGGATAGCGCCGCCGAACAGCAGCAGCTTTTCGGTCAGCGTCGTCTTGCCGGCGTCCGGATGCGCGATGATCGCGAAAGTGCGGCGGCGCGCCACCGCGTTCGTGATGTCTTCAGCCAATTTATGGAATCCCATGTGGTGCGCGGGCTTCTAGCAGCGCTTTTGTAGCCTGTCGAACAATTTTGGGCGGGTGGCCCTCGCCCGGTCTTGAGATAGGTTGCCGCAACGACATCAGAAGACCCGATTCGAAAAGGACCATCGATGAGCGCAGCCAAGCAAGTCATCGTCGTCGGCGCCGGCATCATCGGCGCGTCCATCGCCTGGCATCTGGCGAAGGCTGGCGCGAAGGTGACGGTCGTTGCCGATAGCGGCGCCGGCGGCGTCGCGACGCCGAACTCCTTTGCCTGGATCAATGCCAGCTGGGGCAATCCGGAGCCGTATTTCCGGCTGCGTACCCGTTCGATGGCCGAATGGACGCGGCTGGCGCAGGACCTGCCCGGCATTCCGCTCGCCTGGTGCGGCGGCCTGTGCTGGGACCTGCCGCCGGCCGAGCTGGAAGCCTATGCCGCCGAGCACTCCGGCTGGGGTTACGGCATCGAGCGCGTCGACCGCGTGGGAGCCGCACGTATAGAGCCCAATTTGACCGAGCTTCCCGATCTCGCCCTTCACGTGGCAGAGGAGGGCGTCGCTGAACCGGTCGCGGCCACGCAGACGCTGCTAGCCAACGCAGAGCTGCGCGGAGCGCGGGTGATGACCGGCACGACAGTCACCGGTCTGATACAGGCCAATGGCAGGGTTACCGGAGTCGATACATCGGGCGGTCGGATCGCGGCCGACGAGGTGGTGATCGCGGCGGGCGCCGGCTCTCCGGCAATTGCGGCGACGGCCGGGTTAAAACTGCCGATCGAGACGCCGCCCGGCCTGATCGTCCACTCGCGCCCCTACGAAAAGCTGCTCAACGGCCTGGTGATCGGCGACCGGCTGCACATGCGCCAGACTGCCGAGGGCCGCATCATCGCCGGTTCGGATTTCGGCGGCGCCGATCCGGGCATGGATGCCGAATCGACCGCTCGCGAGCTGTTTGCGGCGATGAAAGCCATGCTGCGCGGCGCCGACGGGCTGGAACTGGATTTCCACACGGTCGGCTACCGGCCGACGCCTGTCGACGGCTTTCCGATCATCGGACGCGCTGAAGGCATCAGCGGACTCTACGTCGCGGTCATGCATTCCGGCATCACACTGGCGCCTGCCGTCGGCCTGTTCGCCGCCCGGGAAATCCTCGACGACACGCGCGCTCCGCTGCTTGAGCCTTATGGGCTGGCGCGGTTTGCTCAATAGCCGGGCGGACGGCGAAAGCCGCCGGTGAACGGTTCGATCGCCTTGGCGATGCCGAGCAGCCGCGATTCGGACCAGCGTTTGCCGACCAGTTGCAGGCCGATGGGCAGGCCGTGGCGGTCCTGCCCGCAAGGCAGCGACAGTGCCGGGTGGCCACTGTAGTTGAACACCGCGCCATAGGCCGGCAGCATCCAGTAGCTCTGCTCCTTGTCATCGACCTTGATCGGTGTTCCCGGCTCGCAATGCGGAAAGGCCGTGGTCATGGCGACGGGGCAAAGCAAGACATCGCAGCCTTCGAAAAACCGGTCCCAGGCAAGGATTGACCGGTCGCGGCTGGCGAGCGCCTCGAACCAGCGCGAGACCGGTGTCGGTTCTTCTGGCGGCTCTGGCTGCGCAGCCTCCAGCATCATGCCGATCAGCGCGCTGCCTTGCGTCAGATCGTCATGCAGGTCGAGCGTCGGCAGTCTTGCTTCCTCGACGACCGCGCCCGCAGATTTGAGCTGCTCGGCCAGACTTTCGACCGCGGCCCTGATCTCGCCAGCCACCGGAAAACCCGGAAAGGCCGGCGCGAAAGCGATGCGCAGGGTCTTGAGATCAAGCTTCGGCATGTCCTCTACCGGCACCGGCGCAAGGTCGGTGTCGCTGCCATCCGGCCCTGCAATGATCCCCAGGATCAGCGCCAGATCTTCGACGTTGCGGGCCAGCGGACCGATGCAGGACATCAGCCGCACGCCGCGCGGTAGGCCACCGGGATCGGGAAAGGCGCCGGCCAGGGAGACGCGATGCTCGGTCGGCTTGAGGCCGTAGACGCCGCAGAAAGCGGCAGGCAGGCGGATCGAATCCTGCATATCGGTGCCGAGTTCGAATGACGTCATGCCCGTGCAAAGTGCTGCCGCGGCTCCCCCGCTGGAACCGCCGGCGGTGCGCTGGAGATTCCACGGATTACTGGTGCGGCCGAACAGCGGATTGTTGGACTGCCAGTCGCCCAGCATCGTTGCGACGTTTGTCCTGCCGACGAGCACGCCGCCGGCCGCTTTCAACCTGCGAACGACCGGGCTGTCCTGCCTGGCCACATAGTCGGCAAACGGCGGAAAGCCGACCGTGGTCTTCATCTCAGCCGTTTCGTGCGTGTCCTTCAGCGTGAACGGCACGCCGTGCAGCGGCCCGAAAGCGTCGCCGCGCGCCTGGGCTTCGTCGGCTTTCTTCGCTCGAGCGCGAGCCGCTTCCCTGTCGAGCGTGACGACCGCGTTGACCGCGTCATTGTGCCTGTCGATCTCAGCCAGATGCGCGTCCAGCGCTTCCACAGCGGAAATCTTGCGGTCACGAATGGCGGCAGCCAATTCTCTGGTGGAGGAAAAGACGAGATCCATGACCAATGCTCCCGGCTATTTTGGCCGCGCTCGTCTCACCAAATGGCAGATTGCGGCGCGGCTTCAAGCCAAGTTCAGCATTCGAGGTCCAGCGGCGCTTGATCGGGATTGCGCTGCCTTAGGCGACCAGCGGCAACTTGGCCGCGACCGACTTAAGGGACGAGCGGTCATGCCGGGGAAGACCGCTTCGCCTAGATAGGCCGTTCACCGGCACGTCGCTTCTAACGTCCCCTGTTGTGCGTCCGCTCATAAAGTTCGCGGATGATCCGGCTTGCCGTGGAATCGAACAAGAACGGCAAGAAAGCGTGAATCAGTGCGGCAAAGGCTGCCATGAACAATCGTGACGAGAACCACGCGGCGAAAGCCATGTGACCGAAATAGGTTTCGCCCACCGAAGCCGGGTGAGAGGTGAAAAGTCTTGCAAGCCGTGCTGTCATGTCGATCCCTCCTGTCGGGTATGCAGACCCGATGATGAAGAGATTGACACGAATTTCCGGTTGATTAGTCCCAAATCATCCTTGTATTTCGGCAATTATTGGGACAAATATCCCACATGCCGCTGGAAATCGATGAGATCGATCGAAGATTGCTGGCCGAGCTGCAACGCGACGGCACACTGTCGGTCGACCAATTGTCGGAAAGGGTGTCGCTGTCGCGCAACGCCTGCTGGCGCCGGGTCAAGCGGCTGGAAGAAGACGGCGTCATTACCGGCCGGGTGGCGCTGGTCGATGCGGACAAGCTCGGCCTTGGCCTTTCGGTATTCGTCCTGATCCGGACCTCCGATCACGATCCGGACTGGCTGCAAAAATTCCGGGCGGCAGTCACCGGTTTTCCCGAGATCACCGGCGTCTACCGCATGTCCGGCGACCTCGATTATGTGTTGCGTGCCCGCGTCGCCGACGTGAAGGCTTATGACCGGCTCTATCAGCGGCTGATCGCCAAGGTGGCGCTGTCGGACGTTTCGGCCTCTTTTGTCATGGAGGAGATCAAGGAGACGACGATCGTTCCCGTAGAACTGCGCTGAAGCGGAACTGCTCAGAAAGAAAGCCGTTGATAGCATTGCCGCCGAGTTGACCGAATCGGCGTTGATAGCGATAGGATCAGCCTCATGCGCGCAGCTCTCTACACTTCCTCCGTCATCGGTCCGGCCGTCGGCTTCGTCAGGCTGCCGCATGGCGAAGGCCTGCCACTTCCCGCCTATGAAAGCCCAGGCGCCGCCGGCATGGATCTGCGCGCCGCGGTGCCGGACGACCGGCCGCTGCTGATCCTGCCGGGAAAACGCGCGCTGGTGCCGACCGGACTGATCCTGGAGATCCCGGAAGGTGTGGAAGGTCAGGTTCGGCCGCGCTCGGGCCTCGCCTTCAAGCATGGTCTCACTTGCCTCAACACGCCGGGCACCATCGACAGCGACTATCGCGGCGAGGTCAAGGTGCTGCTGATCAATCTCGGCGACGAGGATTTCGCGGTGACGCGCGGCATGCGTATCGCCCAGATCGTCTTTGCCCCAGTGACGCAGGCGACGGTCGAGGAGCGCACATTGGCCGGCGGCACGACGCGCGGCTCCGGCGGCTTCGGATCGACCGGCACGGCCTGATGTCTGGGTCTTTTTCAGTCATATTGAACCATTCTGCCGGGTTAGTTCGAGCCAAATCCTTCGGCGTTCGGACTTGACCGTGCCACCAGCACGGCCTGCGCCGAGGCCTCGACCCTGACCCGAATTCCCTCCGGCAGAATGGTTCAATATGACTGAAAAACGATCCCTACCCAAGCTCGTCATCTTCGATTGCGACGGGGTTCTGGTCGACACCGAGAACCTGGCCAATCGACGCCTCGCCGAATGGCTCAGCACCGCCGGCTACCCGGCAAGCTTCGAATATTGTCGCAAGAATTTCTCCGGCCGCTCCATGGTCTCGGTACAAAAGGAAGTCGAGGCGACCGGCGTCAGCCTCGGCGTCGATTTCGTGGAACGCTGGAACGCCGGCCTGCCGGACCTGTTCGCGCATGGCGTCGAAGCCGTCCCCTATGTCAGGGAGTTCATCGAAGCCGTGCACGCTGCTGGCATCGCAACTTGCGTCGCTTCATCGGCACGGGTGTCGAAAATGCACATCACGCTCGGCCAGACCGGGCTGCTGCCGCTGTTCGAGCGTGCACTGTTCAGCTCGACCATGGTTTCGCGCGGCAAGCCGTTTCCCGACCTGTTCCTGCATGCCGCAAGCACGATGGGCTTCGCGCCCGCCGACTGCATCGTCATCGAGGACAGCGTCGCCGGGACATTAGCCGGCATTGCCGCCGGCATGCGCGTTTATTCCTACCACGGCGACCCGCATTCCGATCGCGACGGCCTGACCGAGGCCGGCGGCATTTTGTTCGACGACATGCGCGAACTTGCCGGGCTGGTGCCGATCCACTGATCGAGTCTTCAGGGTTCTTATCCGGCTGTACGCCTCGGTCGTCCGTGCTAGCTTGCGCGCGCCCAACGGAACGAGGCGCACGCATGACTGCTAACCTGCTTCGCTTCATCTTTGCATGCCTGCTGCTGCCGTGCCTGTGGGCGACGGCCAGCGCTGAAGCCGTCAGCTATCCGGAACTCGCCAGCGCCGTGCCCGGTCACGAGGGCACGACTTATCTCGACCTCGCCAGGATGGTCATTCCCGATCTGGCGGCGGACAAGGACGGCTTCTATCGGGGTTCCATGCCGATCGAGATGCGCCATATCAACGGTCTGGATAGCGGTGGCTCGCCGCCCGAAACGTCGGACGCCGCCGCGCTCGACGTCAAGGCTGGCGGCAAGGATCGGCTGGCCATGCTGTTCGATCTCGGCAGTTCCTCCGACAGCGCCGAGGGTTTTGCGGTGCTTGCGCTCTACGATCTTGCCGGCAAGCCGAGACTGCTCGATGCCGTCAATGTCGCCGTCGACCGGAGCACCTCTTTCCGCGATCCGGGCAAGCTGCCGATCGGGCCCGGCGATGACGCCATCATCACGCTGAGCATGCATGTCAATTCGAGCCAGGGCTATATGAGCACGCCACTGATCCTGGTCCGCGACGACAGGTTCGAACTGATCGACATGATCTATACGTTCGACGAGTCCCTGTGCACTTACAGGCGCACGCAGCAATTGGCGTTTCAGACCATTGCGGACGGCCAGCGCTATGCGGCCATCAAGGCGACTGTGACCGATGCCACAGTGCCGAATGGCGAAAGCTGCGACGATCCGGCGCCCGAGGCTTCCTCGCAAGACATCTCCGTCACCTATCACTGGGACGGGGCCGCATACGTCAAGGGGTCCGACGCATTGGACAAATTGGCAGGAGAGAACGCCAATCGCTTCTGAAGCAATCGCATTCGTTTGCCCGGCGCGCAACGGCGGGATAAAATGCGCTTCGCACTCTGGGGAGCATTCATGGACAAGGGTAAAATCTTTCGCGACCTGCACAGCTCGATCTTCGTCATGCCCAATCCCTGGGACGTCGGCACGACGAAACTGCTGGCCTCCTTCGGTTTCAAGGCGTTAGCGACGACCAGCGCGGGCTTCGCCTTTTCGCGCGGCCTGCCCGACGGCGCCGTGACCTTCGAGGCGATGATCCACCACTGCCGCGAGGTGACGGCGGCGACCGGCCTGCCGGTCTCGGCCGATCTCGAGAAGGGCAAGGGCGACAGCGCGACAAGCGCATCCGAAACCATCTTCGCGGCCGAGGCGGCGGGCCTCGCCGGCTGCTCGATTGAGGACCACACCGGCGAGCCCGACAAGCCGATCTACGATTTTTCGCATGCCGTCGAGCGCGTCGCCGCCGCAGCGGAGGCAGCACGGGCGCTGAAGCACGACTTCGTCTTCACCGCCCGGGCCGAGAATTTTCTGTGGGGCAAGCCCGACATCGACGACACGATCAAGCGGCTGCAAGCCTTCGAGAAGGCCGGCGCCGACGTGCTCTACGCGCCGGGCCTCGGCGACATCGAGACGGTGCGAACCGTCTGCTCGGCGCTGACCAAGCCGGTCAACGTCATGGTGAGGCCCGGCTTCACCATCGCTGATCTTGCCCTGGCCGGGGTCAAGCGCATTTCGCTCGGGCCCTGGCTGACCAATTTCGCCTTCGGCATGCTGGAAACGGCGGCGCGCGAAATCCAGCAGGACGGCACCTTCGGCTTCACCCGCACCGCCATGCCATTCGGCAAGCTGCAGGCGTTGTTTGCCGAACCCAACGCATGACGCTCACCGTCGTCGACATGCACACCGGCGGCGAGCCGCTGCGGATCGTCACCGGCGGTTATCCCAATATCCCCGCGGGCACGATCCTGGAAAAACGCGCCTATGTGCGCGATCATCTCGACCATCTCAGGAAGATCCTGATGTTCGAGCCGCGCGGCCACTACGACATGTATGGCGCGCTGCTGGTGGAACCCGACTTGCCCGGCGCCGACCTCGCCGTGCTGTTCATGCACAATGAGGGCTATTCGACGATGTGCGGCCACGCCATCGTCGCGCTCGGCCGCTACGCCGTCGACGAAGGGCTGGTGGCGCGGCAGGAGCCGGTGACGACAGTCAACATCGAAGCGCCATGCGGGCTGGTCGTCGCCTCGGTCGAGGTGCAAGGCGGCACGGCAGGTGCTGTGTCATTCGAAAGTGTGCCGGCCTTTCTGTTCGCCCGCGATCAGGAGATCGAATTGCCGGGTTTTGGTGCGATCGGCTTCGACATCGCCTATGGCGGCGCCTTCTATGCGCTGGCCGATTGCCGCCAGTTCGGGCTGGAATTCGGCAAGAACCGCGTGCGCGATTTCGTCGATGCGGCGACGGCGCTGACCGTGAAATTGAAGGCCGAGTTCCCGCTGTCGCATCCCGACCATTCGGATCTTGCCTTTCTCTACGGCACCATCCTGACCGACGGACAGGACGTATTTTCCGATACCCCGACCAAAAACATCTGCGTCTTCGCCGAGGCCGAGGTCGACCGTTCGCCGACCGGCTCGGGCGTCACTGCGCGGCTGCCGGCAATGCATGCCAAGGGGGAAATCGCCGGCCAGACGCGGCTGTTCGAGAGTATCGCCGGCGCGCGCTTTTCCGGCAGCGTGGCGAGGAGCGCGAAAGCCGGGCCGCATGACGCCATCATCGCTCGCGTCGGCGGCCGCGCCTTCTACTCCGGGCGGGCCGAATTCATCGTCGAACCCGACGACGAGTTGGGACGCGGTTTTCTTTTACGCTAGCGCCGGGGTGTGCTGAGATTCAGGTCAGGCCGCAGAATGGAACCGGAACGGAGCGTAACGTTTGGCTACGCACCGGAAGCACAGGAACCGCCATTCGCGAGTCGGCACCACCTGAATATCAGCACACCCTAAGCCGCTTCCCGCGCTGAGATCGCTTTGTGCAAATGCACCATCATCGCGGCTGCGAACAGCGGCGTCAGAAGGTTGAGCAGCGGCATGGCGAGGAAAGCAGCGATAACCAGCCCGGCGAGGAACACCGTGACGGCATGTTTTTTGCGCAACGCCCGGGCCTCGACCTCCGGGCGAAAGCGCATGGCGGCGAACTCGAAGAACTCACGCCCGAGCAGATAGCCGTTGACGATGAAGAAGGCGGCGATGTTGATGCCCGGCACCAGCAGAAGCAGCAGGGCGACGATGTTGCCGAGGATGACGACGCCGAAGAATCTTATCGCCAGCACCATCGAGCGCAGTGCCGGCATGGCGCGGCCGGGCGGGTCATTGGGATAGTCGGTGCGCTCGACCACTTCGGCGACGTCGTCGAGGAACAGGCCGGCGATGATCGCCGTCACCGGCGCGATCAGCAGTGCCAAACCCAGCGCGAGACCGATCCCAGCGACGATGAAGCCCAGCCATCCTGCCCAGGACGGCAGGCTAGGCAGCCATGCGTCGATCCATGGCCAGGCCAGCCATTCGAACAGGCCCTCGATCGCGAACCACAGCGCGGCGAGCGCCAACAAGGTCAGGCCCAGCGTCTTCACGAACACCGAGCGGAATTCGGGCGAGAACAGCCGGCTGGCGGCGGCGCGGGCAGCGCTTGAGATCACGGCGTTTCCAATTCCACGGCTGGTATCTCCGAGGTAGGCGGAGACAGGCAAGGCACGCACAGCGCGATGCGGTGCATCTGCCATTCGACCAGATTAATCGATCCCGACCCTAGGCAAACCCGCATCAAATCGCTAGACCCGCCCGCGGCCGGCGTGCCAGAAAGCCGGTGGCTTTCGCGGAGACATCATTGATGCCGAACTATGACGTGCTTTGTATCGGTAATGCTATCGTCGACATCATCGCCCAGTGCGACGAGGCATTTCTGGAGACGAACGGCATCATCAAGGGCGCGATGAACCTGATCGACACGAGGCGCGCCGAGCTGCTCTACAGCCGCATGGGCCCGGCCATCGAAGCCTCAGGCGGCAGCGCCGGCAACACGGCGGCGGGCGTCGCTAGCTTCGGCGGTCGCGCCGCCTTCTTCGGCAAGGTCTCGAACGACACGCTTGGCGAAATCTACGCGCATGACATGCATGCCCAGGGCGTCGCCTTCGACACCAGGCCGCTCAACGGCGAACCGCCGACGGCGCGCTCGATGATCTTCGTTACGCCCGACGGCGAGCGCTCGATGAACACCTATCTCGGCGCTTGCGTCGAACTCGGCCCGGAGGATGTCGAGGCCGACAAGGCGTCGGGCGCCGCCGTCACCTATTTCGAGGGCTATCTGTGGGACCCGCCGCGCGCCAAGGAAGCGTTCCGGCAGACGGCGAAGCTCGCCCATGCCGCCGGCCGCGAAGTGTCGATGACGCTGTCGGATTCGTTCTGCGTCGACCGCTACCGCGACGAATTTTTGCACCTGATGCGCTCGGGCACCGTCGACATCGTCTTTGCCAACAGCCACGAGATCAAGGCGCTCTACCAGACCGCCTCCTTCGACGAGGCGCTGGCCCAGATCCGCAAGGACTGCAAGATCGCCGCCGTCACCCGCTCCGAAATGGGCTCGGTGATCGTGCGTGGCGACGAGACCGTTACCGTCGAGGCGAGCAAAATCCGGGAACTGGTCGACACCACCGGCGCCGGCGACCTCTATGCCGCCGGTTTCCTCTACGGCTACACGCAAGGCCGCAGCCTGAAGCATTGCGGCGATCTCGGCTCGCTGGCGGCGGGATTGGTCATCCAGCAGATCGGGCCAAGGCCGAGGCAGAATTTGCGCCGCGAGGCCGAGCAGGCCGGGCTGCTGTAGCGTGGCGCCTCTTCCTTCTCGCCTTGTGAGAGAAGGTGGATCGGCGTGCAGCTCCGAGACGGTTGAGGGGTGTTGGAAGAAATGAGGCGCCGGCGTTCCCTGGAACACCCCTTATCCGACCGAGCTTCGCTCGGCCACGTTCTCTCAAAACAAGGGGAGAAGGAGGTGCCCGCTACTGCTCCGCTCCTCACGCCCCCGCCGTATACGCCGCGATAGCTGCCATATTCACGATATCACTATCCTTCGCATTCAGCGAGACGATCTGGACCGGCTTGTCCAGGCCGACCAGCAGCGGGCCGATGACGGTGGAGCCGCCGAGTTCCTGCAGCATCTTGGTCGAGATCGAGGCCGAGTGGAAGGCCGGCATGATCAGCACATTGGCCGGCCCGGTCAGCCGGATGAACGGGTATTGCGCCATGGCGCGTGCGTTGAGCGCCACGTCGGCGGCCATCTCGCCGTCATACTCGAAATCGACGCGCCGCTTGTCGAGGATGCGCACCGCTTCCTGCACGCGCTCGGAGCGCTCGCCCTGCGGATGACCGAAGGTGGAATAGGCGAGCATGGCGAGCCTTGGCTCATAACCCATGCGGCGGGCAAAGCCGGCGGCTTCCTCGGCGATGTCGGCGATCTGTTCGGCATTCGGCATGTCGTGCACGGCGGTGTCGGCGACAAGCACGGTCCGGCCTCGCGCCAGCACGATCGAGACGCCGATGACGCGATGGCCGGGCTTGGCGTCGATGACACGGCGGATGTCGTCGAGCGCCGTGGAGTAGTTGCGGGTGACACCGGTGACGATGCCGTCGGCGTCGCCCAGCGCCACCATGCAGGCGGCGAAATGGTTGCGGTCGTTGTTGATAAGACGCTGGCAGTCGCGGAACAGGAAGCCCTTGCGCTGCATGCGCTCGTAGAGATAGTCGGTGTAGACGCCATTGCGGCGCGACAGCCGCGCATTGATGATCTCGATGCCTTGCTTGTTCAGCTCGATGCCGGCGTTCCTGGCATTCTCCTTGATGATGTCGTCGCGGCCGAGCAGGATGGCGGTGCCGAGCCGCTGGTTCACATAGGAGACGGCGGCGCGCATCACCTGCTCCTCCTCGCCCTCGGCGAAAACGATGCGCTTGGGCTGGCGGCGCACGCGGTCGTAGATGCGCTGCAGTGTCGAGGCGATCGGATCGCGGCGGGCGGAAAGCTCCTGCGCGTAGCGGTCGAGGTCGAGGATCGGCTTGCGCGCGACGCCGGACTCCATCGCTGCCTTGGCTACCGCGATCGGAATGGCCGAGATCAAGCGCGGATCGAACGGCACCGGGATGATGTAGTTGGGGCCGAATTTCGGCCGCATGCCCTGATAGGCGGCGGCAACATCGTCGGGCACGTCCTGGCGCGCCAGTTCGGCCAGCGCCCGCGCCGCGGCGATCTTCATGTCGTCATTGATGGTGGTGGCCCGCACATCCAGCGCGCCGCGGAAGATGTAGGGGAAGCCAAGCACGTTGTTGACCTGGTTCGGATAGTCCGAACGCCCGGTGGCCATGATGGCATCGGTGCGGATTTCGGCGACTTCTTCCGGCGTGATCTCGGGATCGGGATTGGCCATGGCGAAGATGATCGGCTTCTCGGCCATCGACTGCACCATCTTGGTGGTCAGCGCGCCTTTGGCGGAGAGGCCTAGGAACACGTCGGCGCCGTCCAGCGCCTCGGCCAGCGAGCGCGCGTCGGTCTTGACGGCGTGCGCCGACTTCCACTGGTTCATGCCTTCGGTGCGGCCCTGGAAGACGACGCCTTTGGTGTCGCACAAGATGATGTTTTCAGGCGCAAAGCCCATCGCCTTCATCAGCTCGATGCAGGCGATGCCAGCCGCACCGGCGCCATTGCAGACCATTTTCGTGGTCTGCATGTCGCGACCGGTGATTTCGAGCGCGTTGATCAGGCCGGCGGCCGAGATGATGGCCGTGCCGTGCTGGTCGTCATGAAAGACCGGGATGTCCATCAGTTCGCGCAGCCGCTGCTCGATGATGAAGCACTCCGGCGCCTTGATGTCTTCAAGGTTGATGCCGCCGAAAGAGGGCCCAAGAAAACGCACGCAATTGATGAACTCTTCGGCGTCCTCGGTGTCGACCTCGAGATCGATGGAATCGACATCGGCGAAGCGCTTGAACAGCACCGCCTTGCCTTCCATCACCGGCTTGGCGGCCAGCGCGCCGAGATTACCGAGGCCGAGGATGGCGGTGCCGTTGGAAATGACGGCGACCATGTTGCCGCGCGTCGTGTAGTCGAAGGCGCGGCTGGGATCTTCGGCAATGGCTAGCACGGGAACCGCGACGCCCGGCGAATAGGCGAGGCTGAGGTCGCGCTGCGTCGCCATCGGTTTGGTGGCGACGATCTCCAGCTTGCCGGGCCGGCCCATGGCGTGGAATTCCAGCGCCTCCTGCGCACTGACGGAGGGGCCGCTGCTTTCGGTTTTCTTGGCCATGACGCTTTCGATTTCCTCACCCGCGCAGCACCTCGTGAGACGGGCGCAATGCTTTCTTTTGTGGAACGTTCGGGATTAAGGCTACACTTCGCCGCTGTAAACCGCCAAGCAGATGGGTGGAAAATTTTGGAAGCAGCTTCTTGAACGACGAGACGCCCATTCGCAGCGACAGCGCTACGCCGGCCTTTGCGCCGGCGACGCCGATGATGGAGCAGTATATCGAGATCAAGGCGGCGAACCCGGATTCGCTGTTGTTCTACCGCATGGGCGATTTCTACGAGCTGTTCTTCGACGACGCCGAGAAGGCGAGCCGGGCGCTCGGCATCGTCTTGACCAAACGTGGCAAGCACCAGGGCCTCGACATTCCGATGTGCGGCGTGCCGGTGCATGCCGCCGACGACTATCTGCAGAAGCTGATCGGACAAGGGTTCCGCGTCGCCGTCTGCGAGCAGATCGAGGATCCGGCCGAGGCGAAGAAGCGCGGTGGCAAATCGGTGGTGCGCCGCGACGTGGTGCGACTGGTGACGCCCGGCACCATCACCGAGGACAAATTGCTGGCGCCGTCGGAATCGAGTTTTTTGATGGCGCTTGGCCGGGTCAAGGGCGGGGCGGAACCAAGAGGCGGGGAGCGCGGCAGCGCGACAGGGAATCAAGGAAGTTTTGCATTGGCCTGGATCGAGATCTCGACCGGCGCCTTCCGCGTTGCCGAGACCACCGCCGACCGGCTGCTCGCCGATGTCTTTCGCGTCGACCCACGCGAGCTGATCGTCGCCGAGCCGGTGTTTTACGATCCGGAGCTGAAACCGGTGTTCGATGTGCTCGGCCGGGTCGCCAATCCGCAGCCGCCGAGCCTGTTCGACTCGGCGTCGGCCGCCGGGCGCATCGCCCGTTTCTTCGAGGTGGCGACGCCCGACAGTTTCGGCACATTTTCCCGCGCCGAGCTGTCGGCGATCTCAGGCATCATCGCCTATGTCGAAAAGACGCAGAAGGCCGAGCGGCCGCCGCTGTCGCGGCCCGAGCGCGAGGAGCAGGGTTCGACGCTGTTCATCGACCCGGCGACACGCGCCAATCTGGAACTGCTGCGCACCCTGTCCGGCAGCCGCGAGGGTTCGCTGTTCAAGGCGATCGACCGCACGGTGACCGGCGGCGGCGCGCGGCTGTTGGCCGATCGGCTGGTGGCGCCGCTGACCGACCCGGCGGCAATTGGTGCAAGGCTGGATTCGGTGTCGTTCTTCCGGTCCGAGACACGACTGTGCCAGGCGGTGCGGGCGAGCCTGAAGAGCGTCGCCGATATGCCCCGCGCCCTGTCCCGGCTGGCGCTCAACCGCGGCGGCCCGCGCGATCTCGGCGCGCTGCGTGCCGGGTTCGAGGCGGCCGGCACTATTGCCGAACTGTTCGGGGCGACCGCCCTGCCCAAAGAACTGGCGGCGGCGTTGGCGGCGATCCAGGCGCTGCCACGCCCGCTGGCCGAGCATCTGACGCAGGCGCTCGGCGACGAGCTGCCACTGCTCAAGCGCGACGGCGGTTTCGTGCGCGGCGGCTACAACGTTGAGCTCGACGAGATGCGGGCACTGCGCGACGAATCGCGCAAGGTGATCGCCGGGCTGGAGCGCTCGCTGATCGACGAAACCGGCATCCGCTCACTGAAAATCCGGCACAACAATGTGCTTGGCTATTACATTGAAGTCACCGCCAACCACCATGCGATAATGACGAGCAGCGATGGGGCGAAGGCGCGCTTCATCCATCGCCAGACCATGGCCAACGCCATGCGCTTCACCACGACGGAACTGGCCGAGCTGGAATCGAAGATCGCCAATGCCGCCGACCGGGCGCTGGCGATCGAGCTTGCCGCCTTCGAGGCGCTGACGGCGGAAGTCGTCGGCAATGCCGATACCATCCGCGCCGGCGCCGAAGCGCTCTCCGTGCTCGACGTGTCGTCGGCACTTGCGCTGCTTTCCGAAAGCGAGGCTTGGTGCCGGCCCGTGGTGGACGCGAGCCTCGCCTTCGCAATTTCGGGCGGGCGGCATCCGGTGGTCGAACAGTCGCTGCGGCGTTCGGGCGAAGGACCGTTCGTCGCCAATGATTGCGACCTATCGCCGGAAGGCGATGCCAAAAACGGCGCGATCTGGCTGCTGACCGGCCCCAATATGGGCGGCAAATCGACCTTCCTCAGGCAGAACGCGCTGATCGCCATCCTCGCCCAAACCGGCTCGTTCGTGCCGGCGGCATCAGCTCATATCGGCGTCGTCGACCGGCTGTTTTCACGTGTCGGTGCATCGGACGATCTGGCACGCGGCCGCTCGACCTTCATGGTCGAGATGGTCGAAACGGCGGCGATCCTCAACCAGGCCGGCGAGCGCGCGCTGGTGATCCTCGACGAGATCGGCCGCGGCACCGCTACGTTCGACGGCCTGTCGATCGCCTGGGCGGCGGTCGAGTATCTGCATGAGAAGAACCGCTGCCGGGCGATCTTCGCCACCCATTTCCACGAGATGACGGCGCTGGCCAGCAAACTCGCTCGACTGCACAACGTCACCATGCGGGTCAAGGAATGGGAGGGCGACGTGGTCTTCCTGCACGAGGTCGGCAGGGGTGCCGCCGACCGCTCCTATGGCGTGCAGGTCGCGCGTCTGGCCGGCCTGCCGGAAGCGGTGGTCGGGCGGGCCAGGGAAGTGCTGCACCAGCTGGAGGCGGGCGAGGTTTCGGGCAAGGCAAACCGGCTGGTCGACGATCTGCCGTTGTTTTCGGTGGCGCTGAAACGAGAGGCACCGAAGCCGGCCAGGGATGACGCACTCGGTGCCGCGCTCGGCGCGATCAACCCCGACGAGATGACGCCGAGGGAGGCGCTGGAAGCGCTATACAGATTGAAGGGAATGGCCGGGAAGTAGCTATTTTCGTCCGATCTTAGCCTGATCCCCGCTGCTATCCTCAAATCATCTGCAGGCCCTGCTTGCGGGTCGGCGGCGGGAAGGCGCGGTCGAGGTCGGCGAAATCTTCCGGGGTGAGCTTGATGTCGAGCGCAGCCGCATTTTGGCGGACATGCTCTTGCTTGCCGGCCTTTGGAATGGCGATGACGCCGTCCTGTGCCATTACCCAGGCGAGCGCCACCTGAGCCGCTGTTGCATAGTGGCGAGCGGCGATGGCTTCGAGGCTGGCGTTGCGCGCCAATACGCCCTGATCGACCGGCGAGTAGGCCATCAGCGGAATGCCGCGCTGCCGACTCCATGGCGCAAGATCGAATTCGGGGCCGCGTTGGGACAGATTGTAGAGGATCTGGTTGGTCTGGACGTAGCCGCCGTCCGGCAGGCTGACCAGTTCCTCCATCTCGTGGGTGTCGAAATTGCTGACGCCCCAATGGCGGATCTTGCCGGCCTTCCGCAGCGCCTCGAAGGCCTCGACCGTTTCCGCCAGAGGCACGCTGCCGGGCCAGTGCAGCAGATAGAGATCGATACGGTCGGTGCGCAGATGCCTGAGGCTTTTCTCACAAGCAGCCGGCACGCCGGTGCGCGAGGCATTGGACGGCAGCACCTTGGAGACCAGAAAGACCTCGTCGCGGCATCCGGCAATAGCATCAGCCACCACCTCCTCGGCACCGCCGCTGGCATACATTTCGGCGGTGTCGATCAGCTTCATGCCGAGGTCCAGCCCAAGCTTCAGGGCTTCGACCTCATCGGCATGGCGACGGGCGTCCTCGCCCATCTTCCAGGTGCCCTGACCGAGCACCGGAACGGCTTCGCCCGCGGGCAATGTGGTGGTTCTTATCATTGACGGCATGGCGTGCTCCAGTCGAGACCGGATGGCACCACACCCTTCAGGAGAAATCCAGATGAAAGTCCAGGGATTTCCCGCGAGCCGCCTGATGTCTACTTCACCGAATGGGCGGCCAGCCAATCCTGCATCTGCTTGATCTCGGCTTCCTGCGCCGCGATCACCGCTTCGGCCATTTTGCGCATTTCCGGATCCTTGCCATTGGCAAGCTCGATCTTGGCCATGTCGATTGCGGCCTGATGATGCGGAATCATGCCGCGGGCGAAATCGACATCGGCATTGCCGGAAGGTTCGATCGCCATCATGGCGGCGTGCATCTTGTCCATCGCCGCCTTGTAGCCGTCGGTCGAGGCACCCTGCGCGCCCATGGCCCCCATGTCGTGCGCCCCCATGTCATGTTTCGTCTCCTGGGCTTGCGACGGAATGCTTTCAAGGAAAACGGCAAGCAGCATTCCCGCCGCCATCAGCAGCAGCACGATCTTCTTGGCCAAGGTCATTCATGATCTCCTCTTTGAACGAATTGCTATCTGGGGACTCCGTTCAGAGTTTCAACGTCCTGAGCCGCAACGCGTTGGTGATGACCGAAACCGAGGACAGGCTCATCGCCGCTGCCGCCAGCATCGGCGACAACAGCGTGCCGGTGAGCGGATAGAGCACGCCGGCGGCGACCGGCACGCCAAGCACGTTGTAGAGGAAGGCGAAGAACAGGTTCTGGCGGATGTTGCGGATCGTCGCCTGGGCGAGCGTGCGGGCCCGGACGATGCCGTTGAGATCGCCCTTGACCAGCGTAATCCCGGCGCTTTCGACCGCGACATCGGCGCCGGTTCCCATGGCGATGCCGACATCGGCGGCAGCCAGCGCCGGCGCGTCGTTGACGCCGTCTCCGGCCATGGCAACGCCGGCGCCCCTGGCGCGCAACTCCTCGACCAGCGCGCTCTTCTGTTCCGGCAGCAGGCCGGCACGCACCTCATCGATGCCGAGTTTGCTTGCGATGGCTTTCGCCGTGCGTTCATTATCGCCGGTCGCCATGATGATCTTAAGCCCGCGGTCGTGCAGCGCTTTGATCGCCTCGGCCGTCGTCGCCTTGATCGGGTCGGCGACGGCGACAATGCCGGCCAGTTTGTTGCCCACGGCGACAAACATCGCAGTCTTGCCCTCGGCCTGCAGCGCTTCGGCGCTGGCCGAGATGGATGCGATATCGATGCCGAGATCGGCCATCATCGCGACGTTGCCGAGCGCGACCTTCTTTCCCGACACCGTGCCGGAAACGCCCTTGCCGGTGACCGCCTCGAAACCGCCGGCGTCGGGAATCTTTACCCCGCGTTCACGCGCACCTTCGACGATAGCCTCGGCCAGCGGATGCTCCGAGCCTTTTTCGAGGCCGGCGGCAAGTGCCAGCAGATCATCTTGCGTCATGCCCTCGGCAGCGACGACGTCGGTCAATCTCGGCCGGCCTTCGGTCAATGTGCCGGTCTTGTCGACGATCAGCGTGTCGACCGAGGCAAAGCGTTCGAGCGCCTCGGCGTCCTTGATCAGCACGCCGGCATGCGCGCCGCGCCCCGTGGCGGTCATGATCGACATCGGCGTGGCAAGACCCAGCGCGCAAGGACAGGCGATGATCAGCACCGAGACCGCCGAGACGATGGCAAAGATCAGGCTAGGTTGCGGCCCGAAGATCGCCCAGGCGATGAACGCGACGATCGCTACCACCACGACAGCCGGGACGAAATAGAAGGAGACGCGGTCGGCCAAGCCCTGGATCGGTGCGCGCGAACGCTGCGCCTTGGCGACGAGCTCGACGATCCGCGCCAGCGTGGTTTCGGCGCCGATCCTCTCGGCGCGCATGATCAGCGAACCGTTCTTGTTGAGCGTGCCGCCGGTGAGGGGGTCGCCTTCAGTCTTTTCGACCGGCAGCGGCTCGCCTGACAGCATCGATTCGTCGATGGAAGAGCGGCCTTCCAGCACGATGCCGTCGACCGGCACGGCATCGCCGGGGCGGATGCGCAGGCGGTCGCCGGCCTTGACCGTGTCGAGCGGCACGTCGTTTTCGGTACCGTCGTCGCCGATCAGCCGAGCGGTCTTCGGCGCAAGATCGAGCAGCGCACGGATCGCCGAGCCGGTTTTTTCACGGGCGCGCAATTCCAGCACCTGGCCGAGAAAAACCAGCGCCACGATAACGGCGGCCGCCTCGAAATAGACCGGCACCGTGCCCTCATGACCGCGGAACTGGTGCGGAAATATATCCGGGAACAGCGTCGCGACGACGCTGTAGAGATAGGCGGCACCAACACCGAGCGAGATCAGCGTCCACATGTTGGGGCTGCGGTTGAGAACCGATTCCCAGCCGCGATGGAAAAAAGGGAATGCCGCCCACAGCACAACCGGGCTGGCCAGCGCCAATTCCACCCAGATCTTGGTCGAATCCTCGATGAAGGCGCTAAACGTCACGCCGAGCATTGGCGCCATGGCAAAAATCAGCAATGGCACGGACAACGCGGCACTCACCCAGAAGCGCCTGGTGAAATCGACCAGTTCCGGGTTCGGCCCCTCATCGCCGGTCGGCACGCCCATCGGCTCCAGCGCCATGCCGCAGATCGGGCAGGCGCCTGGCTTGTCACGGACGATTTCCGGATGCATCGGGCAGGTGTATTGCGTGCCTTTCGGCATCGCCTGCGGCTCTGGCCGATCGCCAAGATACTTTGCCGGCTCCGCCTCGAATTTCACCTTGCAACCGGCCGAGCAGAAATAGAAGCCTTGGCCCTCATGCCGGGAAAAGTGCTTCGCGGTGGCACGGTCGACACGCATGCCGCAGACCGGGTCGGTGGCGGTAAGGTACTTTTCCGGCTCGGCCGTGAATTTCGACCGGCAGCGCTCGCTGCAGAAATGATAGCGATGGCCGCCATGCTCGGCTGTCGGCTTGCCGGCGGCCGGATCGACGGTCATGCCGCAGACCGGGTCACGAATGACGGCTTCGGCGACGGACGGCGCAGCTTTTGCGGCGCAGCAGCCGCTATGGGCGTGATGGTCATGGTCGGAATGCGTCATGCGGAAAGGCCCCTGTGTCTCGGTTCTGAAGCGGAGGTAGTGCTTCCAGTAACTGGAAGGTCAAGGGGCCAGTTTCGATGTTTCGTGCCGTGATACCTGCCGGCCGGCCCGGGCGGAAAAATCCGAACCCATGCTCTGGACACCGCCAATCTTGGGCTTGGCAACATCGTTCAGCAAGACCATCTATCAGTCTATCAGCTTGTTGCAGCGCTGTGCGTCCAGGACCAGTTCCTGAGCGCCAAGGCGATCGGATTGCCAGGCCTGCTCAAATCGGAGCGGAGCGACATCTGCCGGCGGCGGCAGGAGACGACCATCCGGTTTCGACGGCCGTGAGCAGCCTGTCCGTCAGCCCCATACCCAGCGCCGCGAAAACGCGCTATAGACGCCGCCAAAACGGCGAGGCCGAACGGCACGTATGGCAAGAATCTCTCTAAAGCTCGATGAATTGATCGACGGCGAAGCCTTGCGCTGCGAGATGACCGCGCTGACCGCGGCCACGGCAGGCGATGGCTCCGGCAAGACTGCGCGCGCCGGTGTTCTCCAGCTTCTCAAGGGCAAGCTGGCCGCCGGCCGCACCATCGCCGAACGCATGCTTGTGGACGATGGCAGCGGTACCGCCTGCGCCGCCCGGCTGTCGCATCTCATGGATGAAATCATCCGCGCGCTCTACGATTTCGCCGCCACCCATGTCTATCGCGTCAAAAACCCGTCATCGGCCGAACGCATGGCCGTCGTCGCGGTCGGCGGCTATGGCCGCGGCACGCTGGCGCCGGGATCCGATATCGATCTCCTCTTCCTGCTGCCCTACAAGCAGACGCCATGGGGCGAGCAGATCGTCGAATACATGCTCTACATCCTGTGGGATCTGGGGCTGAAGGTCGGCCACGCCACCCGCAACATCGACGAATGCCTGAGGCTGTCGCGCACCGACATCACCATCCGCACCTCGATCCTGGAAGCGCGTTTCCTGTGGGGCGAGCGGAAGCTCTATGACGAGCTCTTGCAGCGTTTTGACCGCGAGGTGGTGCGCACGACCGGGCCCGAATATGTGCAGGCCAAGCTTGCCGAACGCGACGAACGCCACGCCAAGGCCGGCGAAAGCCGCTACCTGGTCGAACCCAACGTCAAGGACGGTAAGGGTGGCCTGCGCGACCTGCAGACGCTGTTCTGGATCGGCAAGTATTTCTACCGGGTGCGCACCGGCGAGGAGCTGGTCGACAAGGGCGTCTTCACCGGCACCGAATACCGGGAATTCCAGAAGGCCGAGGACTTTCTGTGGGCGGTGCGCTGCCATATGCATTTCCTCACCGGCAAGGCCGAGGAACGGCTGCATTTCGACATCCAGCGCGAGATCGCCGAACGGCTGGGCTACACCACACATCCGGGTCTTTCGGCGGTCGAGCGCTTCATGAAGCACTACTTCCTCGTCGCCAAGGATGTCGGGGATCTGACCCGCATCTTCTGCGCTGCGCTCGAGGAAGAGCAGGCCAAGCATGTGCCGGGCTTCAACCGCATCTTCCTCACCTTCTCGCGCCGCAAGCGCAAGCTTGCCGGCACGTCTGATTTCATTATCGACAACCATCGCATCAACGTCGCCGACGACCAGGTGTTCGAGCGCGATCCGGTCAATCTCTTGAGGCTGTTCTGGTTCGCCGACAAGCACGGGCTGGAATTTCACCCCGATGCGCTGAAATTGCTGACCCGTTCGCTCGGCCTCGTCGGCAAGGCACTGCGGCGCGACGAGGAAGCCAATCGGCTGTTCCTCGACATATTGACGTCGGACCGCAATGCCGAACTCAATCTCAGGCGCATGAACGAGGCGGGACTGCTGGCAAAGCTGATTCCCGATTTCGGCAAGATCGTCGCCATGATGCAGTTCTCCATGTACCACCACTATACGGTGGACGAGCATTTGATCCGCTGCATCGGCGTGCTGGCCGAGATCGAGCGTGGCGACGGTGAAAAGATCCATCCGCTCTCCCACACGCTGATGCCGGGACTGAAAAAAAGCCGCGAGGCGCTCTATGTCGCGGTGCTTTTGCACGACATCGCCAAGGGGCGGCCGGAGGACCATTCCGAAGCGGGTGCCCGGATCGCGCGGCGCATCTGCCCGCATATGGGGCTGTCGGCGGCCGACACCGAAACGGTCGCCTGGTTGGTCGAGAACCATCTCGTCATGTCGATGACGGCACAGACCCGCGATCTCAACGACCGCAAGACGATCGAGGATTTCGCCGCGATCGTGCAGTCGGTCGAACGGCTGAAACTGCTGCTCATCCTCACTGTCTGCGATATCAGAGGTGTCGGGCCGGGCGTCTGGAACGGCTGGAAAGGCCAATTGCTGCGCACGCTCTACTACGAGACGGAGCTTTTGTTGACCGGCGGATTTTCGGAAGTGTCGCGCGCCAAGCGAACGGCTGCGGCACGCGAGCGGCTGGCCGAAGCGCTTGCCGATTGGCCCGAAAAAGCGCGTAAGCGCTATGTCAGCCTGCATTACGAGAACTATCTGCTGACAGTCGATATCGCCGACCAGCTCCGTCACGCCGAATTCATTCGCGAGGCTGACGCGGCGGGCAAGAAGCTCGCCACTATGATCAAGACGCATCAGTTCGAGGCGGTAACCGAAATTACGGTGCTGGCGCAGGACCATCCGCGCCTGCTGTCGGTCATTGCCGGGGCTTGCGTGGCGGCCGGCGGCAACATCGTCGATGCGCAGATCTTCACCACCGCCGATGGCCGCGCGCTGGACAGTATCCTGATCTCGAGGGAGTTCGACCGCGACGAAGACGAGCGTCGGCGGGCCGAGCGCGTCGGCCGCCTGATCGAGGATGTGCTGTCGGGCAAGAGCTGGTTGCCGGAGATGATCGAGAAGCGCGCCAAGCCGCGGCGCGGCGCCAAAGTCTTCCGTATCCCGCCACGCGCCGAAATCCGCAACACGCTGTCGAACCGGTTCTCGGTGATCGAGGTCGAGGGGCTGGACCGGCCAGGCCTGCTGTCCGAAATCACCGGGACATTGTCCGACCTGTCGCTCGATATCGCCTCGGCACACATAACCACCTTCGGCGAAAAGGTCATCGACACCTTCTATGTCACCGACCTGACCGGCCAGAAGATCGACAGCCCGACGCGCATGAGCGCCATCCACAACAGGCTGATCGCGGCGCTCGAAGGCACCGCGCCCGAGCGCGGCGGCAAGGCCAAGGCTGCGGCCGAGTGACAGCCACCATTCATTTGTCCCAATCCTGCAGGCAGTCTCCAGACGCATGAGCCTTGTCAAAAAGTTCGCGACGGTCGCTTCCGGCACGCTGATGAGCCGCGCTCTTGGTTTCGTCCGTGAGATGCTGATGGCGGCCGCACTCGGCACCGGGCCGATCGCCGACGCCTTCAACGCCGCATTCCAGTTCCCCAACACCTTTCGCCGGCTGTTTGCCGAAGGCGCCTTCAACGCTGCCTTCGTGCCGCTCTTTGCCAAGGAGATCGAGACACACGGCACCGACGGCGCCAAGCGCTTTTCCGAAGAGGTGTTCGGCGTGCTGTTCACGGCGCTGCTGGCGCTGACCATCGCCATGGAATTGGCGATGCCGCTGATCGTGCGCTACCTGGTGGCGCCTGGCTTTGCCGACACGCCGGGAAAGTTCGACATGACGGTCCGGCTTGCGACAATCATGTTTCCCTACCTGATCTGTATGTCGCTCGGCGCCATGATGGCCGGCATGCTGAATTCGCTGCGCCGCTATTTCGCTGCCGCGGTGGCGCCGGTATTCCTCAACATCATCCTGATCGGCGTGCTCGCCTATGCCTGGCACAAGGGATCGGACGCGCGCACCGTCGGCTTCGCGCTGGCCTGGGGTGTGCTGGCGGCGGGGCTGGTGCAACTGGCGATCGTCTGGGTGGCGGTGCGCCATGCCGGCATCTCGATCGGTTTTCGCCGGCCAAAGATGACGCCCAATGTCAAGCGGCTGCTGATCCTGGCGTTGCCGGCGGCGATCACCGGCGGCATCACCCAGATCAACCAGCTGATCGGCACCGCGATCGCCTCGGCGCAGGACAGTGCGGTGTCGTCGCTCGCCTATGCCGATCGCATCTACCAGCTGCCGCTCGGCGTCGTCGGCGTCGCCGTCGCCATCGTGCTTCTGCCCGAACTGTCGCGGGCGCTGAAGTCAGGCAATCTGATCGAGGCGGCCAATCTGCAGAACCGGTCGGTGGAGTTCACCTTGTTCCTGACCTTGCCGGCAGCGGCGGCACTGCTGGTCATGTCGGAGCCGATCGTGGGGCTGGTCTACGAACGCGGGGCATTTGCCGCCAACAACTCGACGCCGATCGTGGCGGCGATCCTGGCGATCTTCGGCTTGGGCTTGCCGGCCTTCGTGCTGATCAAGGCGTTCACCCCCGGCTATTTCGCCCGCGAAGACACGCGCACGCCGATGATCTTCGCCGCCATCTCGGTGGCAGTGAACGTCACCACCGCGCTGACGCTGTTTCCGTCGATGGGCGCGCCGGGCATTGCCGTCGCCTCGGCCGTCGCCGGCTGGGTCAATGCGCTGATGCTGCTCGGCGTGCTGATCCGGCGCGGCCACTGGGGCCGCGACGTACCGCTCATGAGACGCATCCCAAGGCTGGTGCTGTCGGCGGCGGTGATGGGCGCGGCGCTCTATCTTGCCGAGCGCTGGTTTGCCGTCCAACTGGCCTCGGGCTCGCCGCTGGCAATCAAGGCTGCGACGCTTCTTGCGCTGGTAGCCGGCGGGGCATTGCTTTATTTCGCGACCGCCTTCGCCACCGGCGGCGCCGATTTCGGCATGATCCGGCGCAATATCAGGCGGAAGGGCTCCACTTCGGCTAGGGAATAATCTCCAGATCTGTAAACCGGAACTCGTCCGCCGTCGAAAGCATCGGAACGGCGTAGTGGCGCGCGCAAGCGTAGTGAAAGCAATCCGCGAGATTGAGGCTATTTGGCCCGGATCGAAATCGCATGGCTGCATCCAACGACAGTGGGACTGCGGCTGACGGATCGGGCAGGTCACGAACCGCGATATCTCGTTGCTCCAGGAATGCAGTGACCAGACGCCTGCTGTCGTCGACGGATTCGCGAACTTGTCCGGGCGCGCAAGAGCCACCGCCGCTTCCCATACGGCTATCGCCGACGTGAACCGTTCTGCAGCGCCAACCACGGCGTCGGAACAGCTTCCGCTTCGTCCTCATCGGTCAGGATGGCGATTATCCGCGGCCGCATCGATGAACATCAGCTCTCCCCGGACATTTCATCGAAGACCGAGCGAGGGAGTGGCCTGCGCGCCTTGTCGTTCAGCTTGATGCCGATTTCGGCGCGAAGGCGGGCGGCAGTTTGAAGAGGCGTCTCGCGGTTGCGCCGGCGCTCCAAAGCTTCACGCATGGCGATCACAATCGCCTCGGTGATGCCGACGCCCTCGAGCTTGGCGAAAGCACGCGTCAGATCGTCCGCCTCTTTGTTGGTGATATTGATCGTCATCGGGTTTGCCCCATTGGTGTAGGTGACATTGTGTAGCGATCAACATTTCCTCGTCAACGCCGGGGCGAAACGGAAGCGATTGCCTCGGCGCTAAGCCAATTTTGTTCTCGCTTTGTGCCGGCAATTATGCTATTAACTTTGTCACGGTGCTGATTTGCGCCGACGACCCGCCGCAAGGGCGGGCTTTTGTTTTTAGTGGGCGCTATCCTCCAAACAGGGCTCTTGCGGCGTCTTGCTCAGCCAAGACCAAGGCCCTGCGCCGCCCAGCCAATGGCCTCTTGATCTGCTCCCCGCGCTCGTCCATAAGCGCGCCGTCGAAAGACTTTCGCCGCGCGCGAAACGGCCCTCCACAAGCCAGGGAAACACCATGACTGACCCCAATCAGCCCGTCTTCAAGCCACTCGTCTTTTCCGGCGTCCAGCCGACCGGCAATCTGCATCTGGGCAACTATCTCGGCGCCATCAAGAAATTCGTCGCCCTGCAGGACACCTCCGATTGCATCTATTGCGTCGTCGACCTGCATTCGCTGACCGCACAGCTTGTCCATGACGATCTCAAGGACCAGACGCGCTCGATCACCGCCGCGTTTCTCGCCTCCGGCATCGACCCGAAGAAGCACATCGTCTTCAACCAGTCGCGGGTCATGCAGCACGCCGAGCTCGCCTGGATCTTCAACTGCGTGGCCCGCATCGGCTGGATGAACCGGATGACGCAGTTCAAGGACAAGGCCGGCAAGGATCGCGAGAACGCCTCACTTGGGCTGCTTGCCTATCCAAGCCTGATGGCGGCCGACATCCTCGTCTACCGCGCCACCCACGTGCCGGTCGGCGATGACCAGAAGCAGCATCTGGAGCTGACACGCGACATCGCGCAAAAATTCAACAACGACTTTTCGGACCGGATCGCCGGCCTTGGCGTCGGCGTCGAGATGAAGATAGGCGAGGAGACGGTGAACGGTTATTTTCCGCTGACCGAACCGATCATCGGCGGACCGGCGGCGCGCATCATGTCGCTGCGCGACGGCTCGAAGAAGATGTCGAAGTCGGATCCGTCGGACCTGTCGCGCATCAATCTGACCGACGATGCCGACAGCATCTCGAAGAAGATCCGCAAGGCCAAGACCGACCCGGAGGCGTTGCCCGGGGAATTGGACGGCCTTGCCGGCCGGCCCGAAGCCGAAAACCTCGTCGGCATCTATGCGGGTCTGGCCGAGATATCGAAGGAGGCGGTGTTGAAAGAGTTCGGCGGCCAGCAATTTTCGGTGTTCAAGCCGGCGCTGGCCGACCTTGCCGTGGAAAAGCTGGCGCCGGTCGCCGGTGAAATGCGGCGCATCTCCGATGACCGTGCCTATGTCGACGCGGTGCTCAGGGACGGCGGCGAGCGGGCCGGCGCCTTGGCCGAGGCGACGATGAAGACGGTGCGCGACATCATCGGCCTGCTGCAAAGCTGAACCTTAAGCGCCGCGCGTCCATTCGGACGCGCAAAGGACGCTCTAACGCACTTACATTGCTACTTCCGCCGGTCGCTTGCGGCCGGGCTGTGGCGGTGGCAGATTGCGACCGAAACCATCGAACAGGGTGAATATGGTCTCCAAACGCCTCAGCCGCGAAGCCGGCCATCGCCGCAAGTTCCTGGCGATCATCGACGACACGCCCGAATGCGAGCGGGCCGTCGTCTACGCCTCGAAGCGCGCGCAGAGCACCAACGGCGTGCTGGTGCTGCTCTACGTGATCGAGCCGGACGATTTCCAGCATTGGCTGGGTGTCGAGAAGATCATGCGCGAGGAGGCCACCGCCACCGCGCGCGCCGCACTGGACAGCTATGCCAACAAGGTGCGCCAGAAGCTCGGCATCGAGCCGGAACTGGTGGTGCGCGAAGGCAAGCCGACGGAAGAGATCCACAAATTGATCGAGGAGGACCAGGACATCGCCATCCTCGTGCTGGCCGCCGGCGCCGGCAAAGAGGGGCCGGGGCCGCTGGTCGGCGCGGTCGCCGGCAAAGGCGCCGCCTTCCCGATCCCGGTGACGGTGGTGCCGCAGAACCTGTCCGACGAAGAAATCGACAGTCTGGCCTAACGCAAAATCAAAGTGCTACAGCGCATCCGACAGGACGCGTGGTAGAAGAAAATTCATTCTCTCGGGCGGCCATTTCCGGCGATGCCTTTCGCTTGAATGTCGTGCCGATAAGGCCTATTTAGAATTATTCCAAACTATCTGCCCGAATGGGCACGGAGACATCCATGTTCATCCAGACCGAATCGACGCCAAATCCGGCGACATTGAAGTTCCTGCCCGGCAAGGAAGTGCTTGTCGAAGGCACCGCCGATTTCCGCGATGCCGACAGCGCTGCCGCAGCATCGCCGCTGGCCGGCCGGCTGTTCGAGATCCCCGGCGTCACCGGCGTCTTCTTCGGCTATGATTTCGTCACCGTGACCAAGGACGGTCCCGACTGGCAGCATCTGAAGCCCGCAATCCTCGGCGCCATCATGGAACACTTCATGTCCGGCGCGCCGGTGATGGCCAGGGCCGGCCCGGCCGCCGAGACCAGCCAGACCGGCGAATTCTACGACAAGGCCGACGAGGAACTGGTGATTACCATCAAGGAACTGCTCGACACGCGGGTGCGCCCGGCCGTCGCCCAGGACGGTGGCGACATCACCTTCCGCGGCTTCGAGAACGGCACCGTGTTCCTGCACATGAAAGGCGCCTGCGCCGGCTGCCCGTCATCGACGGCGACGCTGAAGCACGGCATCCAGAACCTGCTCCGGCATTTTGTGCCCGAGGTGCAGCAGGTCGAACAGGTCTCTTAAAGACTCAAAAAAACGTCCATTCGCCTTCGCGCGACAACAAAAAACCGGGCCAAAGTGCCCGGTTTTCTGTTCTGCGACGTCCATTGTTGCCTAGACGGTCCGCGTATGAAAGTTTTTACAAGACTATGACTTTGGCGCCCACCGAAGTGCGGTCATAGAGGTCGATGATGTCCTGATTCATCAGCCGGATGCAGCCCGACGACATCGCCTTGCCGATCGAGTTCCATTCCGGGCTGCCATGCAGGCGGTAGCCGGAATCGCCGCCCTTGTTGAACAGGTACAGGGCGCGCGCGCCGAGTGGGTTCGTCAGTCCCGGCTCCATGCCGCCGGCAAATTTGGCGAGCTCCGGCTGGCGCTTGATCATCGCCGACGGCGGCGTCCAGGTCGGCCATTCGCGCTTCGCCGCGATACGGGCGGTGCCGCGCCATTCAAACCCCTCGCGGCCGACGCCGATTCCGTAACGCATCGCCTCGCCGCCGCCCATGACGAAATAGAGAAACTTGTTCTGTGTATCGACGACGATGGTGCCCGGCTTTTCACCGGTGTCGTAGCTAACGATCTGCCGGCGGTACTTGAACGGCACCTTTTCGATCGGAATGCGCGGCAGTTGATAGCCCGCATCGGTCATCGGGCCATAGTTGTTGGTGAAGATTTGCGAGCCGATGGTGCTGCAACCAGCAATAGCCGTCGACAGCGCAAGTGCGGCGACGATTGCGAATGACTTCATGCGCATGAAAAGGTCCGATGCCCCGCCCAAAAGAGAGCGGCTCGTTACGGCCGCTTTGTCACCATCATTCATGCTGGCATTTGCTTTGCTTGCCAAGCGCGCGATGCCTATATGCACGGGCTTACGTGCGGTAAGTCCGTACCTGTGGCTTTTCGGCAACGGCCTTCGCGAGATTATGAAGTAAATTCAATGGGGCGGCCCGCCAAGCCGCCAGAAGTCGAGGAACTGTCATGAATGTCGGAGATGCCGCCCACCGTTCCGGCCTACCGGCCAAGACCATTCGCTACTATGAGGAGATCGGCCTGATCCGCCCCGCACGCGCCGGCAACGGCTACCGCGACTATTCGGGCGACGACATCCACCGGCTGATCTTTCTGCGCCGTGCGCGCAATCTCGGCTTTTCCATCGACGACTGCCGCCAGCTGATGGCGCTCTACCAGGACCGTAGCCGCGCCAGCCATGACGTGCGCGAGATCGCCGCCGCGCATGTGACGGCCATCGAGGAGAAGGTGCGCGAGCTGCAGTCGATGCGGACGACCCTGCAGAAGTTGATCCACGCCTGCCACGGCGATAACAGGCCGGACTGCCCGATCCTGGACGATATTGCGGGGGCGGCGCTGTCAGGTGGATAAAGTCGTTTCGGCACAGGGATGAAGTTGCGCGGCGCTGCGCCAAGGCGTGCCGGTTGCGATCGAGATGGCGGACGCGACGAACGGGCCTGACACTTCAAAGGGAATCGCGGCAGAGCCGGTGCGCCGTCAGCGCGAAGAGACCCCGCTAGCTCCGGTGGGTGCTATTTGTGCCGCCAGACCTTGTAGGCTGAGATCACCAGAATTGCCGCCAGTAGCGGGAGCAGGATCTGCTCGGGGACCACTCCAAGCAACCGCCCACCGATATATGTCCCGACAATCGAACCGGTAGCCATGGCCAGCAAGAACGCCTTGTTCCTGCCGACGACCAAAAAGCTTTGGTCGCGGCTGTAGCGCGTGAAGCCGACCAGCATCGTCGGCAGGCTTACCGCAAGCGATAAAGAGCCCGCCAGCTTGATGTCGGCACCGAACAGAAGGACAAGCGTCGGGATGAGCAGTTCACCGCCTGCCACACCCAGCAGGGATGCCACGACGCCGATGGCAAACCCTGCAATGATCCCGGCAACGATCAATGCGGCTCCGGTGACCAATTGCGATCCTGCAGCACCAGGATCATGGCCGAAAACCAAGACAATCGCGATAAGGATCAGCAGCGCGGCAATCACCTTGTAAAGCGTTGCGGACTCGAGGCGCGTTGCCCATCCTGCGCCAAACCAAGCCCCTAGAAGGCTACCAGCCAAGAGATTGAGTATGATCGGCCATTGTGCGGCAACCGACGCTAGCGGCACCGTGGTGGCCCGGAATGGCAGCGCTGCAGCAACGACAACCAAGCTGGCGGCCTTGTTCAAGACCACGGCTTCGAGGGCGGCAAATCGAAACAGACCGATCAGGAACGGCAGACGAAACTCTGCACCGCCAAGGCCGATCAAGCCACCAAGCGAACCAACGCCAGTTCCAACCGCAAATGCACCAAGGCCACGACACCAAATCATTGAACCGATATGCCGTGGCGAGACCGGGAACGCTAGCCGTTTTCAGGTTGGGTTGGTCCATGCATCGCTATCGGCGGCAGGGTCAATGCTTGATGAAGCTACAGCGCCGATCCAGAGGTATCGTCGACACGCTCGGCTATGGCGAATGCCTGTAGGTTCCTTGCCTTGCCGTGGTCTTCTTCGGCGTTGGCGATAATCGAGAAGAACGCCGCACGGGCGATGTCCTTCTTTGACGCGTTCGGGTGTTCCTTCCTGGCCGCTTTGATCAATTGCTTGGGTGCCATGTCAGGCGTCACGACCCGCATTAAGGTGTCGGCTATCGCCTGCATCTCGTCCGCATTCATCATCCAAACTCCTGGAGCCGCCACCCGCACTCGCACAGTATCTCATATTCCTAATGTTGGAAAACGTGCAGCGTCCGTTTGGGATCCAACCGAGATTTCACGTAAGAAAGCGGGTTCAAACCGTGAACAAAGTCTGGCATGATGCCGCCATGCCGATCATCTCGCCTGTACCCCTCAATCCTCTGATCGACGGCCGCCAGTCGGAACGCGCCATGCTGGTTAGGCGCGGCGTGCAGCGGCTTTTGAGGGAGATGGGCGCGCATGTGCTGCCGGAACTGTCGCTGGCGACCGGGCGCCGCGCCGACCTCGTCGCGCTGACCCGCCAGGGCGACATCTGGATCATCGAGATCAAGTCCTCGATCGAGGACTTCAGGGTCGACCGCAAATGGCCGGATTACCGCCTGCACTCCGACCGATTCTTCTTCGCCACGCATCCCGGCGTGCCCTCGGAGATCTTTCCGCAGGAATGCGGTTTTATCCTTTCCGACGGCTACGGCGCCGAAATCCTGCGCGATGCGCCCGAGCACCGCATGGCGGCGGCGACGCGCAAGGCGCTGATGCTGAGGATCGCGCGGGCCGGTGCATCGCGGCTGCTGGCGGCGGAACTTGCCGGTGTGGCGGTGCCGGCGCTGGAGGGCGAGAGCGAGTAGGAGTGCGCCGCGTCGGCGACAAGCTTTGCACCTCGCCACCTAGCGTTGGCATCGGACCATGCCTTTCTGCGGGCCTGCCGATCCCCTCGAGACGATTTTTGATCTTGCACCGATGATTTCCGCCTGCCTGCGCTGTCCTGATCAATAGGCGCTGGAATGGTCCGGTGGCGGAAAGAGAGGTGATCCATGGGATCGTTACAAGGCCAGAATGTCGTCGTCATCGGAGGCAGCCGGGGTGTCGGCCGCTCGATCGTGGAAGCCGCGCTTGGCGAAGGGGCAACAGTGCTCGCAGTTGCTCGTGGCACAGCCGCCCTGAAAGAGCTCTCCTGGGAGACATCAGGCGTGAAGATGCTTGCGGTCGACGCCACCAATGAGACCGCACCCGATGCGGTTTTCGCCGCGCTTGAACCAGACGTCCTGGTGATCTGCGCCGGCGCCCTCGCTCCGTCCGCGCCCGTCCAGGAACAGAGCTGGGAGGACTTCTCGGCAAACTGGGAAATGGACGTCAAGGCATCGTTCCTGTTCTGCAAGGCGGCACTCCAGGGTCGGCTCAAGCCGGGGAGCCGGGTGGTTCTGATCTCCAGCGGCGCGGCATTCAGCGGCGGGCCGCCGAACTCTGGCGGCTATGCCGGCGCAAAACGCATGCAGGTGTTCCTCGCCGGTCATAGCCAGAAGGAATCGGACCGACTTGGTCTCGGCCTGCGTTTCATGGCGCTTTCGCCGGCGCGCATCATGCCGGGCACCGGCGTCGGCGATCGCGGCATCGACGGCATTTCGGCCTATATGGGCATTAGCCCGGCGGACGTCCTGGCGAGCATGACCGACATGCAGACGCCGGCCGATGTCGCACGGGCTGTAGTCGCGCTCGCCACCGGCCAGGCGCAGGGCTGCTCCTTCGTGGTGAGCGGCAGCGGACTTGCGGCGGCGGCATGAGGCGCGCAGGATGCCAGCCGACTTCAGCACCGCGGGTTTCCTATGACAGACGCTCCTGGCCCTGTTGAGCCATTGGGCCGGCCGGTCCTCGATCGGCTGGCCTTCGAGCGCTTGACCGTGGCTCATCGCCGCGAGCTTAAGCTCCACTGCTACCGGATGATGGGCTCATTGCACGATGCGGACGACCTCGTGCAGGACACTTTCCTGCGCGCGTGGCGCGCACGGTCGCAGTTCGACGGACGAGGCTCGGTTCGCGGCTGGCTCTACACGATCGCCACCAATAGCTGCCTCAACGCCATCAAGGCGAGGTCGACGGCGCATCGCATTCTCCAGCAACCCGAACGGCCGCCCTCCAACGGGCGGGCCGTCGGAGGGCCTGCCGAGCTCAACTGGCTGGAGCCCTATCCGGACGCCGAGCTTCCGGACCTCGTTGACGGCGAGCCCGGCCCGGAAGCGCGCTACGAGACTCGTGAAGCGGTGCAACTTGCCTTCATCGCGGCGATCCAGCTTCTGCCGCCCAGGCAGCGGGCCGCCCTGTTGCTTTGCGACGTGCTGGGGTGGTCTGCGGTCGAGACGGCGCAATTGCTGGGTGGATCGGCCGCTTCGATCAACAGCGCCTTGCAGCGGGCCCGTGTGACGCTTGGCGAGCGATACCCTCAGGGACGCCCCGTGCAGCGGTCACGGTCCAGTCCGCAGGAGGGCCTGCTGCTCGAACGCTACATGCGTGCCTGGCAGACCGCCAACCTCGACGGCTTCATCGAACTCTTGAGGGAGGACGCCACCTACCACATGCCGCCATGGCGGGAATGGTACCAAGGGCGCAAGGCGATCCGCGATTTCATCGAGACGGTGTGGGGCAATTTTGCCGGCTATCGCACGGTGGCCACCCAAGCCAACGGCCAGCCTGCTGTCGGGGTCTATGCACTGGACCATCGTGACCGTGTATGGCGACCTCACTCGCTGCATGTCATTCAGCCCGCCGACGGCAAAATCATTTCCCTGACGATCTACGTGCCGCCGCTCGGGCCCGAACTGTTTGCAGCCTTCGGCCTTCCGCCGGCCTAGTCCTCGTCCGCCCCATTCGCCGCCGGCGCCACCAGCAGCACGGCGGCGCCGAGGATCGCGGCCATGAAGGAGCCGGCAAGAATGCCGACCTTGACCGCGTCCTGCAGCTCGACATTGCTGGCGAAGGCGAGCAGGCCGATGAACAGGCTCATGGTGAAGCCGATGCCGCAGAGCAGCGAAATGCCGATCATGTGCAGCCAGCCGGCATTGACCGGCAGATCGGCGAAGCCGAACCGGATGGCAAGCGCGGAAGAACCGAACACGCCAACCAGCTTGCCGGCGACGAGGCCGGCGGCCACGCCCAGCGTCAGCGGCTCGACCAGGGTGGCTGCGCTCAGGCCGGCCAGCGAAACGCCGGCATTGGCAAAGCCGAAGATCGGGACGACGACGAACGGCACTATTCTGTGCAGGCCGTGCTCGAGCCGGTGCAGCGGCGAATGTTCGAGATCATGCCCGATGCCCGGGGAGACTTTCAACGGTATGGTCAGGGCCAGCGCCACGCCGGCGAGCGTGGCGTGGACGCCTGATTTCAGCACCAGCACCCACAGAACGAGACCGAGCACGAGATAGGGCAGCAGCGTCAGCACCTTCATGCGGTTGAGAACGACGAGCAGAGCGATGATCGCGAAGGCGGCGCCGAGATAGGCGAGCGACAGGCCGCTGGTGTAGAACACCGCGATGATGATGACCGCACCGAGGTCGTCGATGATGGCGAGCGCGGTGAGAAAGACCTTCAGCGACCCCGGAACGCGGCTGCCGAGCAGCGACAGCACGCCGAGCGCAAACGCGATGTCGGTGGCGGTCGGGATCGCCCAGCCGGACAGAGCGGCTGGATCGTTGCGGTTGATGGCGACATAGACAAGTGCCGGCACCAGCATGCCGCCGGCGGCGGCGACGCCGGGCAAGACGCGCCGCGGCCAGGTCGAGAGCTGGCCGTCCAGCATCTCGCGCTTAATCTCCAGACCGACCAGCAGGAAGAACACGGCCATCAGGCCGTCATTGATCCAGTGCGATACGCTGAGCGGCCCCAGATAGGCGTGAAGGGCATCGAAATAGGTTTCGGCCAGCGGCGAATTGGCGACGATCAGAGCCAGTGCTGCCGCCACCATCAGTATGATGCCGCCCGCTGCCTCGCTGTCCAGGAATTCGCGAAAAATGGAGATCGGCCGCTGCTGGTCCTGCATGTCGTCTCCGTCGCGTCGCTTACCCGCCGGCAGGGCCAACATCACCCTGCGCGATGATGCGCAAACACCAATGGCAGGGCAAGGCTCTACAGCGCCGTGCGACCTTTGGGGCGCGCAAAGGACGCTGTAGCACTTTGATTTTGCGCATTCCCCAGCGAAAACCGATTCCGGTTTTGCTGCACGAACCTTCGGTTCGGGGTCATGCATTAGCGCGGCGCGCGCTTGGCGAGTATCCTCTGCAGGGTGCGGCGATGCATGTTGAGCCGGCGCGCGGTCTCGGAGACATTGCGGTCGCACATTTCGTAGACGCGCTGGATGTGTTCCCAGCGTACGCGGTCGGCAGACATCGGGTTTTCGGGCGGTGCGGCGCGTTCGCCCGCCGTGCGGGTAAGTGCGGCGAAAATGTCGTCGGCATCGGCCGGCTTCGACAGATAGTCGATGGCCCCCAGCTTCACCGCCGTCACCGCGGTGGCGATGTTGCCATAGCCGGTGAGGATGATGGCGCGGGCGTCGTCGCGCTTCTCGCGGATGGCGGCGACGACGTCGAGGCCGTTGCCGTCGGCGAGCCGCATGTCGACCACGGCATAGGCGGGCGGGTTGGCGCGCGCCTTGGCCACCGCCTCCTCGACGCTCTCGGCTGTCTCGACCACGAAACCCCTGGTTTCCATGGCGCGGGCAAGGCGCGTGAGGAACGGCTTGTCGTCGTCGACGATCAACAGCGAGGTGTCCTCGCCTTCAACCATTGCGCCAATCGTTTCGTCGCCATTCATCGTCTTGAAATTCCTGCTGCCTGCTTTTTACGCAGATATAGTTTTGGAGCGCTATTGTCCAATTCAAGCCGTGTCAAACATGGTGGCCGAGGCCGATTCAGGATTGAGGAAGACACTGCGCGGCCACGATATCTGCACGACGGCGCCCTCGCCCGGTTCGTTTGAATTGCGGAAATCGAGCGTGGCCCCCGAGCGTTCAAGCAAGGTCTTGGCGATGAAAAGCCCCAGTCCCAGGCCACCGCCAGCCTCGGTGCCCTGGCGCGTCGACATATAGGGCTCGCCGATGCGGTCGATGATTTCGGGAGGGAAACCCGGCCCGTCGTCGGTGATCGAGAAGGTGACCGCGGCCTCGTTCCAGCTCCAGCGCAGGGTGACGGTCTTGCGGGCAAAATCGACGGCGTTCTCGACCAGATTGCCGAGGCCGTAGATGACGCCGGGGTTGCGCCGCCCGACCGGTTCCGGGCCGATGCGCTCGCCGGGCCGAAGCTTGATCGAGATGCCGAAATCGCGGTGCGGGGCGGTCACCTCCTCGACCAGCGAGGTCAGCGGCAGGCGGGAGAGATGCGCTTCGCTCTCCGAGGACAGGCTGGTCAGGCGTTTGAGGATTTCGCGGCAACGCTCGCTCTGCGAGCGCAGCAGCGTCACGTCCTCGCCGTATTTCGGGTCGTTGCCGAGCGCCTTCTCCATCTCCTTGGCAACAAGCGTGATGGTGGCTAGCGGCGTGCCCAGTTCATGCGCGGCGGCGGCGGCAAGGCCGTCCAGCGCCGACAGGTGCTGCTCGCGCTGCAGCACCAGCTCGGTGGCGGCAAGCGCGTTGGCGAGCAGCCGGGCTTCCTCGGCCACGCGGAAGGCATAGATCGCGGTGAAGGCGATCGAGGAAAACACCGCCATCCACATGCCGGCGACATAAATGAATGGCATCTCCAGCGGCGCGCCCTCGTACCAGGGCAGCGGCAGATGGAAGAACACCAGCAGGCTCGCCGCCACCATCACCAGCGCGCCGAGGATGGCGGTCAGGCGCAGCGGCAGCGACGTCGCCGAGATGACCACGGGCACGGTCACCAGCACCGAAAACGGATTGGTGAGGCCACCGGTCAGGTAGAGCAGGCCGGCAAGCTGCAGGCTGTCGATGGTCAGAATGGCAAACGCCTGTAGCGGGGTGAGCCGATGCGCCGCCGGATAGCGGAAGGTGAGCAACAGGTTCATCCAGGCAGAACAGGCGATCAGCGCGAAGCAGAGGCTGACGGGCAGCGGGAATTTCAGCCCGTAGGCAACGACAAGGACCGCCAGGCTCTGGCCGACGATGGCAAGCCAGCGCAGCCTGATCAGCGTGTTGAGGCGCAGCCGCTGGCTTTGCTGGAAGTCGGGCGCCCGCAAAATGTTTATCATGGCCAAGGATTTATAGCCGGAAAAGGATAAAGGCTAGGTCCCCCGCGGTTTGGCGCGGCTGGTGGCGGTGGCGAGAAGCGGGTTCTCCGGCCAGACGTGCTTTGGGTAGCGACCACGCATGTCGGCCCGCACATCGGCCCAGGAGCCGCGCCAGAAGCCGGGCAGGTCACGCGTCGTCTGGATCGGCCGGTGTGCCGGCGACAAAAGCTCGAGCGTCAGCGGCACGGTGCCGTTGGCGATTGCGGGATGCCGGTCGAGACCGAAAAGCTCCTGGACGCGGATCGCCAGCACCGGCCATTCGCCGTCATAGCGGATCGGCACGCGGCTGCCGGACGGAGCGTCGAAATGGGTCGGCGCCAGTGCCTCGATCCTGCGCTGGAGATCGTGCGGCACCAATGCCATGAGGCCCGCCGAGAGCACGCCGGGATCGATCGCGGCAAAGGACGCTGCGCCGGAGAGGAAGGGCAGCAGCCAATCGTCGAGGCGGTCGATGAGCGCGGCGTCGGAAACATCGGGCCAGGGCGCGCCGAGCCCACGATGTAGCCAGCCGAGCCGTTGGCGCAGCGTTTCCGCCTCCTTGCCCCACGGCAACAGCGACAACCCGTGTTGGCGCAAGGCGTCGAGGATGGCACGATCCGCCTCAGTGCCGGCCGGCGCCGGCAGCATGCGTTCGGACAGGGTGATGGCGCCAAGGCGAACAGTTTCGCGCACCCGCACCGCACGCCTGTCGCGGTCGAAACTGGTTTCGCGGCTTGTCTCGATCCTGTCGGCGAGCGATGCGCGAATGTCGGCCTCGTCTATCGCCGCCGCCGCCGTGATGCGGGCGTTCTGCGCCTTGCCCTGCAGATCGGCGACGACGAGCCAGGCCGCGCCCGCCAGCGGATCGGCAGCGTCCAGTACGGCGCCCGACCCGTTGGCCAGCACGAAACGGCCGCGCTCGCCGCGCGCCTTGGCGACGCGGTCCGGCCAGGCATGGATGAGAAGAGCACCGGCGGTGCTACCCCTCCCCTCGAGGGGAGGGTCGATCCGCAAAGCGGAGCGGGGTGGGGTGGGGTCGGGCACCCCATCGGCGACCTCACCCCGTCTCCCTCGCTTCGCTGCGCTCGGCTCGCTCGCCGACCCTCCCCTCGAGGGGGAAGGTGAGGCTTGTTTCGCCAGCCGCTCGGCGAGCTGCCGCGCGGCGGCGGCGCGCGGCGATCTTTCGGATCGGAACCGCATCAGCCGCCGCTCGAGGTCGGCGCCGTCGCCGCCAAGACCGCGCTCGGTGAGCAGCACGGCGAGCATGGCCGCCTCGAACGCCTGGCCGGTGTTTGCCGCCTCGGCGACCATGTGAGCCAGCCGCACCGGCAGTGCCAGTCTGCGCATCGCAGCACCCGATTCCGTCAGGCGCCCTGCCTCGTCGATGGCATCGAGCGCACGAAGCAGCGCCCTTGCCTCGTTAAGCGCCGGGGCCGGCGGCGGATCGAGGAACGAAAGGCTCACCGGATCGGCGACACCGAAGGCGGCGCAGTCGAGCAGAAGTCCGGAAAGGTCCGCCTCGAGGATTTCCGGCGGGGTGAAGGCGGGAAGTGCCGCCGTCTGCTCGGCACGCCACAACCGGACGGCGACGCCCGGCTGCGTGCGGCCGGCGCGGCCGGCGCGCTGGTCGGCGGAGGCTTTGCTGACCCGCACCGTCTCCAGCCGCGTCAGGCCGCTGGCCGGCTCGTAGCGCGGCAGGCGCGACAGGCCAGAATCGATGACGACGCGCACGCCGTCGATGGTGATCGAAGTCTCGGCGATCGACGTCGCCAGCACCACCTTGCGGCGACCGGACGGCGCCGGCTTGATCGCCGCGTCCTGCGCCTTGTTGTCGAGCATGCCGTAGAGCGGCACGATGTCGGCGTCGGCGCCGATGCGGCCTTGCAGCCGCTCGGCGGTGCGCTCGATCTCGCGCTGGCCGGGCAGGAAGGCGAGCACGCTGCCGCTCTCATCGGCAAGGGCCGCGCGGATCGCCTTGGCCATGGCGTCTTCGATGGCGATGCCCGCAGGCCGCTCGTCGTAGCGAATATCGACGGGAAAGGCGCGGCCTTCGCTCTCGATCACGGGGGCGCCGGAAAGCAGCCGCGCGACGCGCGCGCCATCGAGCGTCGCCGACATCACGAGCAATCGCAGATCGGGCCTCAGCGCACCTTGCACGTCGAGCGCCAGCGCCAGACCGAAATCGCCGTCGAGCGAGCGCTCGTGGAACTCGTCGAAGAAAACAGCCGAGACACCGGGCAGTTCCGGATCGTCGAGGATCATCCGCGACAGCACGCCCTCTGTGACCACGAGGATCCTGGTCCTCGCAGACGTGCGGTTCTCCATGCGCATGGCATAGCCGATGGTTTCGCCGGGCTCCTCGCCCAGCAGTTCGGCCATACGGCGGGCAGCAGCGCGGGCAGCGAGCCGGCGCGGCTCGAGCAGAATGATCTTCCCCGTGCCGAGCCATGCTGCATCGAGCAGCGCCAGCGGCACCAGCGTCGTCTTGCCGGCGCCCGGCGGCGCCACCAGCACGGCGCTGTTGCCACGGCCGAGCGCTTCGCTGAGCGCCGGCAGCACGGCGGAGACCGGAAGCTCCGGCAAGGGTTTTCTGGTCATTGTTTCAAGGATGTATCCATCCAATCGCGGCGGATCCGCAGCGCCCGCATATCAGCCGCGGCGGTCGCAGCGCAATCGGGAAGCGGGGCGCGGGCCTGAACCGCCCAGGTTGCTCCGTGCGCCAGAAATCACGCCAGCGTTCGCCGTTCGGCCCCGGGTGAAGAGAAAAAGCCGGCAAAACAATGCCGAGAAGAACCGGACACCGTAAACTGCCCACCAAGGCTTTTTGATAGCGGCGCCGCTGCACGAATAGTTTGCAAAGGCGAGCAGGGCGAGCAGAATTCCGTTCGTCACGTTTTCATTTTCGGGAGAATGCAGAGTGAAAATACTGGCGCTCGGTGCACATCCGGACGACATCGAGATCTTCATGTTCGGTACGATGGCCGCCTATGCCGCGCAAGGCGCAGAACTGGTTTTTGCGATAGCCACGGATGGCGCCAGAGGCGGGAAAGGCGATCCGAAATCACTCGCCCGCGCCCGTCGCGAAGAAGCGGTGGTGGCGGCGGATCTGCTTGGCGCAACACCGCACTTTCTCGATTTTCCGGACGGCGCGCTGGTTGCCGATGCCGCGCTGATCGCGGCGCTGAAGGCGTTGATCGGCGACGTGAAACCGGATCTGGCGATCACCCATGCGCCGAACGACTATCATGGCGACCATCGCGCGCTGTCGGGCGGCGTGCGCATAGCGGCGTCTTTCGCTGTCCCGGTTCTGCATGCCGATACGCATTTCGAGCTCAAGGCGATGGCGATCCGGGCGCATCAGTCGCAGGATCCCGAACGTTTCGTCGAGGCGGCGCGCACGCAAAACGCCTTTCGCGCCGGCCAGTGCAATAGCGCAGCCGGCTCCTTCGCTGAGGCCTTCCGCTTCGAACCGATCTTCCCCTTCGCCGACATTCGCGCCCTGCTGCCGCCGGCCCCGGGGATCCGGCCGGTGACGGTGAGCACCAAAACGGTCAAATGAGCCGGCACCCGGCGCGCCGAACGATCTGACAACGCGCCTTTCCTGAAACAGCGCCCGGAACCTACGCGCCTTGCTGCAGCGCAGCAACGAATTCGCTTGCCTTGTTTAGTAAAAATTGCATCACTAAACAAATTACTAAACATCCGCCGCTCGACTGCGCCGTCATGTTTAGGCCCCTGAGGAGGGGGGCTGAGGTTTTTGAAACCGTCATCCGGACGCGTTTCGCAAATGGGAGGAAGGCATGAAATCGACCTTGAAACTGACGTTGGGACTGACCTCGGCGATGTTTGCGTCGACCGCCGTTTCGAACGTCGCGCAGGCTGAAGATCTGACGCTTTGCTGGGCAGCCTGGGACCCTGCCAACGCGCTTGTCGAATTGTCCAAGGATTTTACCAAGGAAACCGGCATCGGCATGAAATTCGAGTTCGTGCCGTGGACCAACTATGCCGATCGTTTCCTCAACGAGCTGAATTCCAAGGGCAAGCTGTGCGACCTGATCATCGGCGACAGCCAGTGGATCGGCGGCTCCGCCGAGAACGGCCATTACGTCAAGCTGAACGACTTCTTCGACAAGGAGAAGATCAGCATGGACGACTTCGTGCCGGCGACCGTCGTCGGCTACTCCGAATGGCCGAAGAACTCGCCGAATTACTGGGCGCTGCCGGCCATGGGCGACGTCGTCGGCTGGACCTATCGCAAGGACTGGTTTTCCAAGCCGGAACTGCAGAAGGAATTCAAGGAAAAATACGGCTGGGATCTTGCCGCACCGACGACCTTTGACCAGCTGAAGCAGATCGCCGAGTTCTTCCAGAAGCGCGAGATCGACGGCAAAACGGTCTACGGCGCGTCGATCTATACCGAGCGCGGCTCCGAAGGCATCACCATGGGCGCCATGGACGTGCTCTATAGCTTCGGCTTCAAATACGAGAATCCCGATAAGCCCTACGAGATGGACGGCTTCGTCAACTCCGAGAAATCGGTGAAGGGTCTGGAGTTCTACAAGGCGCTCTATGACTGCTGCACCCCTCCGGGAGCCTCGAACAGCTACATGGGCGAAGGCGTCGATGCCTTCAAATCCGGCCAGGTGGCGATGCACATGAACTTCGCCTTTACCTGGCCAGGCCTGCAGAAGGACGAGAATGTCGGCGGCGACAAGATTGGCTATTTCGCCAATCCCAAGGGTCCCGACGGCGATCAATTCGCCCAGCTTGGCGGCCAGGGCATCTCGGTGGTCTCTTATTCGGACAAGCAGGAGGCCGCGCTCAAATACATCAAGTGGTTCGCCAACAAGGACGTGCAGGCCAAATGGTGGTCGCTCGGCGGCTTTTCCTGCCTCAACGCAGTCGTCAAAGACCCGGGCTTTGCGGCCAGCCAGCCTTACGCGCAGACCTTCCTCGACTCCATGGCCATCGTGAAGGACTTTTGGGCTGAGCCCAGCTATGCGCCGCTGCTGCAGGCGTCGCAGAAGCGCTTCCATGACTATGTCGTCGCTGGCCAGGGTTCGGCCAAGGATGCGCTTGATGGCCTGGTCAAGGACTGGACCGAGGTCTTCCAGGACGACGGCAAGATGTAGTTGGGCAGATGTAAACCGGCTCCTCCCGAGCCACGACCGCGTGTCCCGTGCCGCCCTTGGCACGGGACACGGTTCAGATAAATTCCATTGTCGAGACGATCCAAGTGACCGAAGCGGGACTGACCATGCTCAATCGGACTGCGGACAGCGTTGCCCGGGCTACGCCTGAGCCGTTGGCCCGCAAGGTCCGGGGCATCAGCGACAAAGGCCTCGCCTGGCTGTTCATCTCGCCGACGATCCTGTTGCTTCTCGCCATCAACATCTTCCCGCTGTTCTGGGCGATCTACCTTTCCTTCACCAATTATCGCGCCAACCGCCCCAACGAGGTGGTCAGGAATGTCGGCCTTGCCAACTACAAGCGCATCCTCGGCGACCAGGACATCTGGATCGCCATGCAGACGACGGCGCATTTCGTGTTCTGGACCATCCTGCTGCAGACGCTGATCGGCTTCACGCTGGCCTGGCTGATCGACCGCAAGTTCCGCGGCCACGCCTTCTGGACGACCATCATCCTAGTGCCGATGATGCTGTCGCCGGCAGTTGTCGGCAATTTCTGGCGCTTCCTCTACGAGCCGCAGATCGGCCTGTTCGCCTATGCCATCTCGTTCGTCACCGGCATTCCGGCAACGCAGATCGGCATGCTCTCCAACGTGTCGCTGGCGCCGTGGTCGATCGTCATCGTCGACACCTGGATGTGGACGCCTTACGTGATGCTGATCTGCCTCGCCGGCCTGCGCTCGATTCCCGAATACATCTATGAAGCAGCCGAGGTCGACCGTGCTTCCAACTGGCGGCAGTTCTGGTCGATTACGCTGCCGATGGCGCTGCCCTTCATCATGCTGGCGGTGCTGTTCCGCGGCATCGAGAACTTCAAGATGTTCGACATGGTCAACCTGCTCACCGGCGGCGGACCGGGATCGACTACCGAGGTCGCCTCGATCACGCTGAAGCGGCAGGCCTTCGAAAGCTGGCGGACGGGTTATTCCTCGGCCTTCGCCATCATCCTGTTCGTCGCGGTGTTCGGGCTCGCCAACATCTATGTCAAGGCGCTCAACAAGGTGAAGCAGAGATGAGCCTGACGTCAGCCCATTCGGTAGTCGCCCCCTCGGCCACGTCGAAGCGCGTCGCCGGCACGATCATCGTGCTTTACGCGCTGATCTCGATCGTGCCGCTGCTGTGGATATTCGCCACCAGCTTCAAGACACCGCCGGACTCGATCGCCTATCCGCCGAAGATCCTGTTCCAGCCGAGCCTCGAGGGCTACTGCAATTTGTTTTCGACCCGGACGCGGCAGACGCCGGAATACATCAACTCGCTGGGACCGGCGACGGGCGTCTGCGACGAGACAGTGCGCAAGCGCAACATGGTGATCGCCGGCCCGTCCAACTTCATGCCGCGCTTCGTCAATTCGCTGATCATCGCCTTCGGCTCGACCTTCTGCGCTGTCTTCCTCGGCACGCTGTCGGCCTATGGCTTCTCGCGCTTCAAGGTGCCGCTGGCCGACGACCTTCTGTTCTTCATCCTGTCGACGCGGATGATGCCGCCGATCGCGGTCGCCATCCCGATCTACCTGATGTATCGCGAGCTTGGCCTGTCGGACACCGCACTCGGCATGATCCTGCTCTACACGGCGGTCAACGTGTCGCTGGCAGTGTGGCTGCTGAAGGGCTTCATCGACGAGATCCCGCGCGAGTACGAGGAAGCGGCGATGATCGACGGCTATACGCGGCTGCAGGCGTTCTGGCGCACCGTGCTGCCGCAGGCGACCACTGGCATTGCCGCGACCGCCATCTTCTGCCTGATCTTCGCCTGGAACGAATATGCGTTCGCAGCACTGCTGACCTCGGGGACAGCGCAGACCGCACCGCCTTTCATTCCGACCATCATTGGCGAAGGCGGCCAGGACTGGCCGGCGGTCGCCGCAGGCACAACGATCTTCCTGGTGCCGATCCTGGTGTTCACCATCCTGCTTCGCAAGCAATTGCTGCGCGGCATCACCTTCGGCGCGGTGCGCAAATGAGCCTGACCGCAAAACGCAAATCGCGCTGGCCCGTCTGGGCGAGGCGCGGGCTGATGGAGAATATCGCCACGGCGATCATCGCCATCGGCTTCCTGATGCTGTTCCAACCCTTCGCGCTGTCGCTTTACACTTATTCCTTCATCACCATGCTTGCCGGCACGGCGATGTTCATCATCGTCTCGAAGTTTCCGGAGTAGACGATGGCTGAAATCAGGGTCGAGCATCTGAGAAAGGCATTCGGCGATTTCGTCGCCGTGCAGGATTCCAACTTCGTCGTCGGACATGGCGAGTTCTTCGTCATGCTCGGGCCGTCTGGTTGCGGCAAGACGACAACGTTGCGCATGATCGCCGGGCTCGAACTGCCGACCGGCGGCAAAATCCTGCTCGGTGGCGAGGACGTCACCATGCGGCGTGCCCGTGAGCGCGACATCGCCTTCGTATTCCAGCTGTTCGCGCTCTATCCGCATATGAATGTGAGAAAGAACATCGGCTTCCCGCTGCTGGCGCAAGGCATGCCCGGCGCGGAAATCCGCACCAGAGTGGAAGAGACGGCGAAGCTGTTGCGCATCGACCATCTGCTCAACAAATCGGTCTCCGGCCTGGCCGGCGGCGACCGCCAGCGCGTTGCGCTCGGCCGCGCCATCGTGCGGCGGCCAAAATGCTTTCTGATGGACGAGCCGCTGGGCACGCTCGACACCGAATTCCGCGACCTCATGGTCCACGAGCTGCGCGAACTGCACAATCGCATCCACGCCACCACCGTCTACGTGACACACGACCAGATGGAAGCGATGTCGATGGCCGACAAGATCGCGGTGATGAATCACGGCGTCATCGAGCAGTTCGGTACGCCACGCGAAATCTACGACCGGCCGGCGACGATGTTCGTCGCCGATTTCATCGGCTCGCCGCCGATGAATTTCCTCGGCTTCGGCGGCGGGCTTTCAAAGGGCGCCAGGGAGATCGTGGTGCAAGGTGCCAAGGTGGCGGTGCCGGAGGTGCGCGAGGATATCGCGCCGGCCGACATGGCGCTCGGCATCCGGCCGGAACACATCCGCTTCGACGACGGCTCGAAGCTGCGCGGCGCCATCTATGGCACCGAATATCTCGGCACCACGCAGATCGTCGCGGTGGAGACGTCAGACGGCATCATCAAGGCGCGGGTGCCGGCCGAAATCCGGCTCAATCCGGGCGACCATGTCGGTCTTTCCTTGAGCAGCGCCCGGCTGTCGCTGTTCGAGAAGAGCTCCGGCCGGGCGGTGAGAACCGCAATCCATGACGGGGTGTCCCAAGGAAGAGCGCAGCATGGCTGATGTGCACATCAAAGGCGTGAGCAAAGCCTTCGGCGAGCATGTCGCGGTGGACACTCTCGATCTCCACGTCGCCGATGGCGAATTCGTCGTGCTGCTCGGCCCGACCGGGGCCGGCAAGACGACGACGCTTCGACTTATCGCTGGGTTAGAACGGCCGGATACCGGCTCAATCCATATCGGCGGCCGCGATGCAACAATGTTGTCGCCGGCCGAGCGCGACACCGCCTTTGTCTTCCAGCAATATTCGCTCTATCCGCATCTGTCGGTCTACGACAACCTCGCCTTTCCGCTGCGCTCGCCAGCGCGGCGGCTGAGCGAGGACGCGGTGCGCCGCCGCGTCGAGGATGTGGCCAAGATGGTGCGCATCCACCACAAGCTGAACAACCGCTCCACCAAACTTTCCGGCGGCGAAATGCAGCGCGTCGCCATCGGCCGCGCCCTGGTGCGCAAGCCTTCGATCTACCTGATGGACGAGCCTCTGTCGTCGCTTGACGCCAAGCTGCGCGCCGAGCTCCGGCTCGAGCTGAAGCGCATCCAGGCCGAGCTCGGCGCCACCATGCTCTATGTCACGCATGACCAGATCGAGGCGATGACCATGGCCGATCGCATCGGCATTCTCGCCGATGGCGTTCTGGTGCAGATCGGCACGCCGCGGACGATCTATTCCGAGCCGGCAAACCTTCATGTCGCCGCAAGGCTCGGTCAGCCGGCCATCAATCTGTTGCCGACCGGGCTGCTGCCCGATGGCGACATGCCGGCGGGAACCAAAACGATCGGCGCGCGTACAGAACATCTGTCGATCGGCAAGGCATCGAACGGGCATGCCGACGGCGTTGTTGACTGGGTCGAACATCTGGGCGACCAGAACCACCTGCATGTGACGGTGGGAACCAAAAAGCTGGTGACGCTGACCGATCCCGACACGCAATTGGAAAAGGGCGACAAGGTGATTATCCGCTACCGGGCGCCGCTGTTCTTCGACCAGGCCGGCAACAGGATTGCAAACCGATGAGCACTGAGACGCTGGACAAGACTGGGACGATGGACAAGGTTGACCTGAAGACGCTGATATCAGCCACCGCCGACACGATTGCAGCGCACGCGGACGAGCTGACCGCGCTCGACCAGGCGATCGGCGACGGCGACCATGGGCTGAACATGAAGCGCGGCTTCGAGGCGGTGCGCACCGAGGCCGAGGCGTTCGCGGCAAAGCCGCTGCCGGAGGCGCTGAAGGCGATCGGCACCAAGCTGGTGATGACCGTCGGCGGAGCTTCGGGACCGCTCTTCGGGACGCTGTTTATGGCGCTCGGTAAGGAGATTTCCGCAGAGCCGGATCGCGCCAGTCTGACGGCGGCTTTCGGCAAGGCAATCGAAGCGGTGGCAGCCAGGGGGAAGTCGCAGGTCGGGCAAAAGACCATGCTTGACGTGCTGCAGCCGGTGCATGACGCCCTGCTGCAGGGAAAGACCGGATTGGAAATCGCCGATGTCGCGGACAGCGCTGCCGATGCCACCGTGCCGATGAAGGCCTTGCGCGGGCGCGCCTCGTTCCTCGGCGACCGCTCGATCGGCCATATGGATGCCGGCGGGCGCTCAGTCGCGCTTCTGGTGCGGGCTGTCGTCGAAAGCATCGAGGGGCAAGCATGAGCAATGTCGGCATCGTCATCGTATCGCATTCACCGCTTGTCGCCGAAGGCACGGCCGACATGGTGCGCCAGATGGTCGGCGACGAAGTGCCGCTTGCGTGGTGCGGCGGAAACGGCCATGGCGGGCTGGGGACCAATGTCGAGGCGATCATGGGCGCCATCGACAAGGCCTGGTCGGAGGCGGGTGTCGCCATACTTGTCGATCTTGGCGGCGCCGAGACCAACAGCGAGATGGCGGTCGAGATGATCGGTGAGCCGCGCGCGCACAAGATCATCGTCTGCAATGCGCCGATCGTCGAAGGCGCGGTGATGGCAGCGACCGAAGCTTCCGGCGGCGCTTCGCTCAGGGAAGTGGTGGCGACGGCACATGAATTGTCGCCATCGTGAATGAACAGGAATTTTGACTCAATGTCCGCATCCGCAGAAGCCACCGTCCTGATCACCCATGAGGTCGGCCTGCATGCGCGACCTTCGGTGAAGTTCACCAAGCTCGCCAAGACATTTTCGGCCGAGGTCGAAGTGGCGCTTGCCGCCAACGGCCCATGGTTCGACGCCAAGAGCATCGTAAAGGTGATGGCAGCCAAGGCGCCGAAAGGCACGGTCCTGCATATCCGAGCCAAGGGGGACGGTGCCGGCGAGGCGGTTGGGGCGCTGGTCGAGCTGGTGCGGCGCGATTTCGACGAGGGCGTGGGCCATGCCCGAACCGCTTAGGCTGCAGGGGATTTCGGCTTCGGCCGGCTATGCCGAAGGGCCGCTGTTCAACCTCGATCCGGTTCTCGCGCGCTACGACCGTAAGGCGACCGCCGCTGACGAGAGGCTCGCGCTCGAAACGGCAATCGGCACCGCGACGGGCCGGCTTGCCAAGCTGATCGAAGCGACCGAGGGCGACGCCGCCGACATTCTCGAATTCCAGCTCGCCATGCTGGAAGACGACGTGCTGACCGGCCCGGCCTTTGCGGCGATTGACTCAGGTCAGCCGGCCGACGCGGCATGGCGGCAGGCGCTGGACGCCGAGATCGCCGGCTACGAGACTTCAGACCAGGAGTATTTCCGGGCGCGCGCCGCCGACATGCGCGATATCAGAGACCAGGTGCTGCGCGCTCTGACCGCGGACAGCGAGGCTGCCGCGCCGGCAGGAGCCATCTTCTATGGCGAGGACATCGCGCCAACGCGCTTCCTCGAAACCGACTGGAGTTCCGGCGGCGGCATTGCGCTGAAAGCAGGCAGTGCCGCCAGCCATGTCGCCATGCTGGCGCGCTCGCGCGGCGTGCCGATGGTAGTAGGGCTTGGTGCTTCGCCGGCTGATCTTGCCGGCGTCGCCCTGCTCGATGCCGAGCACGGCGGCATCGTGCTGGCGCCGTCCAAGGCCGAGATCGAGGCGTTCCGCCTGTTGTCGTCGTCTTTCGCGGCGCGTCGCAACAGGGCGGAAACTTTTTTGGCCCGGCCGGCGGCGACGAAAGCCGGCACGGCGGTGAGGGTGCAGGTCAACATCGCCGATCCATCCGATGTCGACAGTATCGATGTCTCGACCTGCGACGGCGTCGGGCTGATGCGGACCGAATTCCTGTTCGGCAAGACGCTGCCGGATGAGGAAACGCAATATCGCGCCTACCGCAAGGTGCTCGAATGGGCCGGGGACAAACCGGTGACCATTCGCACCGTCGACGCCGGCGGCGACAAGCCGGTGCCGGGTTTCACCGTCGAAGAGGGCAATCCGTTTCTCGGCCTGCGTGGTATCAGGCTGTCGCTGGCCAGACCAGAGGTTTTTCGGGTGCAGATCCGGGCGCTGCTGCGCGCTGCCGTGCATGGCAATCTCAAGGTGATGTTCCCGATGATCGCCGTTAGTGACGAGTATCGGCGAGCAGCCGCGCTGTTCTCGGAAGAGCAGGCCGCGCTTGCCGCGCGCGGCGTCGCGCAAAAAATGCCGCCGCTCGGCATCATGGTCGAGGTGCCGTCGGTGGCGATCGCTCCGGAGGCTTTTGCCGAGGTCGCTTTCTTCTCGATCGGCTCGAACGACCTCACCCAGTATGTGATGGCGGCGGCTCGCGACAACGCCTCTGTTGCGCATCTCAATTCGGTCAAGCACCCGGCCGTGCTTCGGCTGATCGCCTCGGTTGCCGTCTTCGGCCGGGCGCAAGGGATTCCGGTTAGCCTGTGCGGCGATGCCGGCGGCGATCCGGCGACGATCCCAGCGCTGCTTGAGGCAGGCCTGCGCGACCTTTCCGTGGTTCCCGCCCAGCTCGCGATGGCCAAAGCGGCCATTGCGGACGTCGCAATCTAGGCTCCGGCATGGCCGACAAGACACCTGAAGCCGGCTCCGAAGAGGCGATCCGCGCCTATAAGACGATCCTGTCGCAGGTCCTCGACCAGCGCCCGTCCGGCATGCGCCAGCGCCTCGCCGTCGCGCTCGGCAAGCACCGCAGCTTCGTCACGCAGATTTCCAGCCCGGCGTACTCGATCCCGATCCCGTCAAAACATTTGCCGGCTATTTTCGCCGTCTGCCATTTCAGCCCGGCCGAACGCGACCAGTTCCTCGCCGCCTACCATCAGGCGCATCCGGGAAAGATGTCTGTGGCATCAGGCATGCGCAAGACGCGGCATGTTTCGCTCGTCGTTCCCGATTTCGGCGACGACAAACAGAACGCGGCGCTCGACCGGGCGGTCAACGATTTCATCCAGAAGATCACCAGCATCGCCGGCAAAGGCGGGACATAGTCGCGCCACTTTCGGCTATTTTCGGGAGGAGACGGCCATGAAGAAGTTTCTGAATTCTGTGGACACGGTGCTGACCGAAAGCCTCGACGGCTTCGTTGCCGCCCATGCCGACATACTGGCGCTTGGCGACGAGCATAAATTCGTGCGCCGCAAGGCGCTCAAGCCGGGCAAGGTGGCGCTGATCTCCGGCGGCGGCTCCGGTCACGAGCCGCTGCATGGCGGGTTCGTCGGGCATGGCATGCTGGATGCCGCCTGCCCCGGCCAGGTGTTCACCTCGCCGACGCCGGACCAGATGATGGCGGCGGCGGAGGCGGTCAACACCGGCGCCGGCTGCCTGTTCATCGTCAAGAACTACGAGGGCGATGTGATGAATTTCGAGATGGCCGCCGAAATGTCGGAGGGCATCATGCAAGTCGTGACCAACGATGACGTCGCGGTCGAGAACTCGTCTTATACCACCGGGCGACGCGGCGTCGCCGGCACGCTGGTGGTCGAGAAGATCGTCGGTGCCGCGGCCGAGCAAGGCATGGCACTGAAGCCCTTGAAGGCGCTTGGCGAACGCGTCAATGGCGTGACACGCTCGATGGGCGTTGCGCTGACCAGTTGCACCGTGCCGGCGGCCGGCAAGCCGACCTTTGATATCGGCGACGGCGAGATGGAGTTCGGCGTCGGCATCCATGGCGAGCCCGGGCGCCGCCGTGACACATTGAAGAGCGCCGACGCCATCGCCGAGGAGATTTGTGCGGCTATATCAGGCGATCTGGGTGACCGGGCAAAAGGTCCGGCGCTGCTTTTCGTCAACGGCTTCGGCGGCACGCCGCTGATGGAGCTCTACCTGATGTACAACAGCGCCCGGAAGATCTTCGAGAAAAACGGCGTGACGGTCGCCCGCTCACTGGTCGGGTCCTATGTGACATCGCTCGACATGGCCGGCTGCTCGATCACGCTGACCGTGCTCGACGACGAGACGACCGCATTGTGGGATGCACCGGTGCATACGGCCGCGCTGCGCTGGGGGATGTAGCACGGCCAGCGCCGCGCTGCTGCTTAGGACAAAAAAGGCCGTCAAAAAGCAAGCCGGCTTCGATGTGCGAAGCGGGCATTTGCAAGGATCCCAAAATAGCCGGTGACAACACTGTCATGCGCCATGACCAGCATTGTCAGGCCAGTATGGTGGGGTTAGGCACAATGTTGCTTTGTTTACCTTTGGTAAGGTAAGGAAACCGGCGCGTTTTGGGAGGCAGAACATGCGCTACAATTGGGATCGGGCTCCGACGGGCTTCGAACGTCACAAAAAGACGCTGGCGGCAGCCATATTGATCGCCGGCGGCGTCGGTCTCATGCTCGCGGCGCTGCCGCTTTAGGAACGTATTTGAGCGCAAGCAGGCCCTTTTCAACGCACCTGGCCGGTCACGGCGATAAAGCGGCGATCCCGCCCTTCAAATCCCTGACTGAAGCGTTGCACGAGCACGGCTAGCACAGCCGGTTTGCCATCCGGAGCGAATGCGTAGGATTCCGACAGGCTGTAGGAGGTCGGGCAATTCCTCGAGCCGGGCACGCTCTTGTCCTCATGCAGCAGTTGGAACGGCTTGCCATCCTGTCCCTGCAGCGTCAGGCGAAAACCGAACGCCTTCCCGGTCGCGGCGCCTTGCTGCGTCTCGTCGACGCTTGACGAGCAATCCGTTGCGCTCTCGGCCAGGATCTGGTCGAGCTGGATGGTCGAGATGCCGAGCTCGTCATAGTTCGGCGAAAGCCATTTCTGCGAGACCTGCTCGAGGCGCGCGATGTCTTGGTAAGCGACCATGTCGTCCGGAAAGGTGAACCTGTCCAAGGCGGTCCGCTCGCCGCGCGGCGCGATGGCATATCGGGCGAGCAGAGGTGCCGCCTGCGCGGCGGCCTGTGCCCTCGCCTGATCGAGAGTGAGCGTCGCTTCCTCGGACTCATCGACGATGCGGATCGGTTTGCCCCCGGCGAACTGATCGGTGCGCGTGTCGATGATGTCGATTTCCGACCAGCCCGAATCCGAAGCACCGGCATCGAGCGTGCCGTATTGTTCGAAGGCGAAGTAGGTACCGTCCGGCGAAAAGCCGATAATGCGCCGTGCCGCTGCATCGCCGGCCTGAGCGGCGGAGGCAGACATCAACAGCATCGCCGCCAACCCGGCAAATCCAACCCTGCATCGCAACTTCATTGCGCCGCCCCCAATTATGACCCCAGACCCCATTATGACCCGGACCATCGGGCCGGGTATTGGCGACCAAGGCGAGATCGCCAAAAGACGAAATTGCACATGCTTGCAAAAACAGCATACGCTATTTCAAAGACAGCAAACATTCCTGGGGAGGAAGCTGGATGGCGTCACGCTACCACGAGGTCTATGACGGCTGGAAACGCGATCCGGAAAGATTCTGGGCGGATGCGGCCAAGGCCATCGACTGGTTCTCACCTTTCGACATCGTGTTCGATCCGAATGCCGGCGTCTATGGCCGCTGGTTTGGCGGCGCCACCTGCAACACCTGCTTCAACGCCGTCGACCGCCACGTGGCTGGTGGCCGCGCCGATCAGATCGCGCTGATCCATGACAGCGCGATTTCCGGCACGATCAGGAAATTCACCTATGCCGAGTTGAAACGCGAGGTGGTCGCGCTGACGTCGGTGCTGAAGAACCGCGGCGTCCAAAAAGGCGATCGGGTCATCATTTACATGCCGATGGTGCCGGAAGCGGCGTTTGCCATGCTTGCCTGCGCCCGCATCGGCGCTGTGCATTCGGTCGTCTTCGGCGGCTTTGCCTCGCACGAGCTCTCCACGCGCATCGACGATGCCAGGCCGAAGCTGATCATTTCCGCCTCCTGCGGCCTGGAGCCCGGGCGAGTCGTCGCCTACAAGCCGCTGCTCGACAAGGCGATCGAGATGTCGCGGCACAAGCCGGAGGCCTGCCTCATCCTGCAGCGCGACCAACTGCGCTGCGAGCTCAGGGAAAACCACGACATCGACTATGCCGACGCCGTCGCCCGCGAGCGGGCCGCAGGCGCCAATGTCGACTGCGTTCCGGTGCTCGCCACCGACCCGCTCTACATCATCTACACGTCCGGAACGACCGGCCAGCCCAAGGGGATCGTGCGCGACAATGGCGGCCACATGGTTGCGCTGGAATGGTCGATGGAGAACGAGTTCGGCGTCAAGCCGGGCGAGGTGTTCTGGGCGGCTTCCGACGTCGGCTGGGTGGTCGGCCATTCCTATATCGTCTACGGCCCGCTGCTGCATGGCTGCACGAGCGTCATGTTCGAGGGCAAGCCGGTCGGCACGCCCGACGCCGGCACCTACTGGCGGGTGATCGCCGAGCACGGGGTGGTCGCGCTGTTCACCGCGCCGACCGCCTTCCGCGCCATCAAGGGACAGGATCCAAAGGGCGAATTCGTCCCGAAATACGACCTGTCGAAATTCCGCACACTGTTCCTCGCCGGTGAGCGCGCCGATCCGGAAACCATCAAGTGGGCGGAGCAGAAACTGAACGTGCCGGTGATCGACCATTGGTGGCAGACTGAGACCGGCTCGCCGATGACGATCAACCCAGCCGGATTGGGCCTGCTGCCGGTGAAATACGGCTCGCCCGGCGTGCCGATGCCCGGCTACGACATCCGCGTGCTCGACGATGCCGGCCACGAAGTGCCGCGCGGCACGTTGGGCAATGTCGTGGTCAAGCTGCCGCTGCCGGCCGGCTGCCTGCCGACGCTGTGGAATGCCGATGACCGGTTTCGTCAAGCCTATCTCGAGGAATTTCCCGGCTTCTACAAAACGGCGGATGCCGGCATGATGGACGAGGACGGCTATTTGTTCGTCATGGCCCGGACCGACGACATCATCAATGTCGCCGGCCACCGGCTGTCGACCGGCGCCATGGAGGAGGTGCTGGCCGCCCATCCCGACGTTGCCGAATGCGCCGTCATCGGCGTCGCCGATGCGATGAAGGGCCAGGTTCCGCTCGGCTTCGTCGTGCTGAATGCGGGCGTCACGCGCGACACCGGCGCCATCGAGACCGAGGTGGTCACGCTGGTGCGCGAGCGGATCGGCCCGGTCGCCGCCTTCAAAACGGTGGTGACGATCAAAAGGCTGCCGAAGACGCGCTCCGGCAAAATCCTGCGCGGCACCATGCAGAAGATTGCAGACAACGAAGAATGGACGATGCCGGCGACCATCGACGACCCGGTCATTCTCGACGAAATCACCGCGGCGCTGAAGGGACGCGGAATCGGCCTGTAAAGACGCCCACCATCGACAGCGCGCTCGGTAGCCAATTGGCTATTGTGCAATGCAGCAAATCGCCATACAGTTTTGCCGGGGCGCCCACCGACGATACGGCATGGCTCAGCAAAAAACTACATTTGGCGGCGTCGACATTCTTCGATTTCTCGCCGCCGTCCTCGTGATGTTCTACCACTACGGCTACTGGGTGTGGGCCTTTCCCGCCGGCGTTTCGGCACGGGCCACCGGCGGCATCCCGCCGCATCCGGAACTGGGGTTGCTCGGCTCCGGATGGGTCGGCGTGCAGGTGTTTTTCGTGATCAGCGGCTTCGTCATCGCCTTCAGCGCCGAAAACTCGACCGCCTTGCGGTTTTTCGAAGCAAGGGTGAAGCGGCTGGCGCCGGCGGTGTGGATCTGCGCGCCTATCACCGCGGCGGTGCTGCTCCTCGTCGGCCTCAGCTGGCCGACGGATGCCGTGACCAGGCTGGCTCGCACGGCATTGTTCGCTCCTTACTCGCCCTGGGTCGACAGCGTCTATTGGACGCTCGGTATCGAGATTGCCTTTTACGCCGTCGTCTGGACCTTGCTGTGGCTGGGCCGCTTCCATCTGATGGAGGTCGTCGCCATCGTTATCGGCATGGTCAGCACGCTCTTCTGGTGCCTGTATTATCCGCTCGACTGGTCGGAGTTTGCCGAGACGCGTTGGTTAGCCCTGCTGCTGGTCCATCACGGATGCTTCTTTGCGACGGGCGTCATGATCTGGCTGATGCGATTCAAGGCGGTGACGCCGTTCCGTCTTGTCCTCTGCGCGCTGTTTCTAGCCGGCTGCGTCCTGCAGATCGCCAGTTCGGTCGATGTTCACACTGTGAAGGTCAAAGAGCAGATGCCATACGCGCCGCCGATCGTCTTCTTCCTGGTTGCCATCGCCCTGATGGCATGGTCGTTGCGGCTCGACCTGTCCTGGCGCGGCTGGCGCCGGATCGGCCTGATGACCTACCCTCTCTATCTGATCCATGATGTCGTCGGCGCGGCCATTCTCGGCGCCTTGATGCGTGCCGGAGTGCCATACCTGCTTTCGGTGGTCATCGTCGGGGCGACCATGATCGCAGCGAGTTGGCTGATTGCGATCGAGGCCGAACCGCGACTCCGGCTTCTGCTCGACCACACCATCTTCCGCTATCGTCTCAAGGCGGCGTAACCGCGCCAGCGTGTCACGCCGGTTCCTGGCTGCAAACGTCCTGCTGTGGAATGTGCGGCGCGAAGCATGGTGCCCACGCTTTTTGCGCGACCCGTCGCGGCTCGGCGACCTCTACGGGTCGCGCGAGGAGGTCGACCAGCACCTAAGGAACATCATTGCCCGCCGAGCCTACCGGCTCGTGCGCAGGCTGCCGGTCAAGGTCTGTTCGAAGGGCATTCGTGTTCGCTCACGCCGGCCTCGGGCCCGGTATCGGCCTGACCGCGCAGGACGACGATCTGCTCAATATTCGTTCCTATAGACCGGCCTCAGGTGTTCACCTTCGTCCGTGCTTCCGATTTTTCCAGATAGTAGGACGAATATCTGTCGAAGAATTTTTCCGAGCCGCCGATCGATCCATACTTCGCCAGCTTCTTCAAGTCGACCTTGTTCAAGACGACGCCGACGATCTTGTTGGCGATGTAGGGTTCCGAACTCAGTGTGGATTGCACCATCGCACGCGGCGTGCGCCCCCACTCGGTCACGAGCACGAAGCCGTCGGCAAGCGGAGCAAAGGCCTTGGCATCGACCACGGGGCCGAGCGGCGGCAGATCGACGATGATGTACTCGAAGGTTTCCTTGGCGTTGTCGATGAAACGCCGCATTCCGGCCGACGACAGAAGCTCGCTTGTATGCGAGAAATGGCCGCGCGGGACGGCCGGGACGATCGCCAGCTTGGTCTGCCGGTCGATCTTGCCGACGGACTGCCAGGTCTGCCCGCTCACCACCGCTTCCATCAGGCCTTGCTCGGCCTCCATGCCAAGGCTGCGGCTCAGCCCGGGGTTACGCAGGTCGCCGTCCACGAGCAGGGTTTTCGACCCGTTGGCGGCAAGCAGTCCAGCCAGATTCGCCGCCACGGTCGACTTGCCCTCGCCGGGAAGGACCGAGATCACGCCAATGACCCGGCTGCCCTGCCCTTCCATCACGACGTCGAAGGCAATTTTGGCGCTGCGAAGCGTTTCGGAAAACATCGATGCCGGCGCGTCGATGCTCACCCGCATGCGCGCGCGTCTTTCAGCGGCCGACGGTGATTGGGCGGTTTTGACGTCCGCCTGACCGTCATCACGCTTGTCGTCCTTAGCGAACTTGCTGCCAATTATCGGCAGGTAGCCGAGGAATTTGAGGCCGACGCGATCGCGAACGTCCTCGCCGGTCCTGAAGAACCGTTCCCTGAATTCATTCAGGCCACCAACCCCGGCCCCCATCATCAGGCCAAGCACAAGCGAAAGTCCCAGCACTATGGACGTGCGCGGGGTTGCCGCGGACTGCGGCAGCGTCGCGTCCGAGATGACGCGGATCTTGCCGACCGGGAAGGATTGCTGCTGGGAGGCTTCCTCGTAGCGGCCAAGGAACGTCTGATAGAGCGTCGAGAGCGCCGTTGCCTTTTGCTCCAGTTCACGCAGCTTGACCTGCGACTGGTTGTCGATGGAACTCTTGCCAGCCGCTAACGCGACATTTGCGCGGAGCGCCGTCTCACGCGCGAGAGCGACTTCGTATTCGTTGCGGTAGCTTTCGGTCAACTGCTTCAGCTCGCCGAAAATCTGCGCCGATATGTCCGCCTTTTCCTTGGCAAGTGCGACCGCCTGGGGATGCTCCGCCCCGAAATTGGCTTCGATATCCTGCTGCCGCTTGGCGACAGTGAGATAGCGGGTCTTGAGCGTTGAAATGATCGAGTTGCTTGGCTGGTCGGCGGATATGGCGGCATCCCTGAATGCGTTGTCCGAACCGCTTTCGACGATCGACTTGTATTGCTGGTAGCGGGCGCTGGCGCGGGCGGTATCGGCCTGCGCCTCAATGAGCTGACCGTTGAGGTCCGACAGCTGCTTGTCGCTGATCAACTGGCCGTCGTCGACGGCCAGCCCATGTTCAGCCCTGAATTTCTCGACGGCGAGCGCCGCTGCCTGGGAACTTTCGCGAAGCTCCGTCAGCCGGCCTTGCAGCCAGACCGCCGCCCGCTCGGTCGCATCGAAGCTCGCATCGAGCTGGTCCGCGAGATAGGCGTCGGCATAGGCTTTGGTGATCGCGGTCGCAAGTGCGGGGTCCGTCGCCTGATAGGCGATGGAGATCACATAGCTTCGACCGATGCGCTCGGCCTGCACCTCGTTCTGCAGTTTGAGGATCGCGTAATCGCGGCGTGACGAAGCGATCATCGCGTCACGCGTCGCCGGATCAAGCTGGGTAACGTCGGTGGTGCCCACGGCGGGGCTGGGACGGAAGTACCGGATCACACTACGCACAAAACCGGCAGCCTTCGACACGGCCGACGTCGGAGGATACAAGAACGCGTCGTTCTGATCGAGCTTCTGCTTGTCGACGACCACCGCCGCCAGCCTTGCCGAGTGGAGAATTTCGATCTGGCTCAGAATGGCGGAATCGGTCTGCATGCTGACCGACGCCGCCGAGACCTCGTCAACGACCTTGTTCAAGCCTTCGTCGATCAGCACACGGCTCGTCGCCATGTAGGTGGGAGGCGTGGTCTGCAAATAGAGCACGCCCAGAAAAAGACCGATGGCAGCGCATGCCGCGACCACCTTTGCCTGCCTTGCTGCCATGCTGAGCAGGCGCTCGACATCGATGAAATCGTCGGCGTTGACTGGGTCCGAACTCGGCAATGGTTTCCTCTTGTCGAGAGGAAAATTGGCATAATTCATCTTCGGTCCAATTCTAGTTTGCATCTAGAGCGGCGGTCCCTCAAGTCGACCTGTGCCGCCGCTCTAATTCTTGTTTGAGCATCGGATTTTCCCAAAACGGTTCTCCACTTTTGGGTCCGATGCTCTCGTTTGCAGGCGCTAAAGCAGGATCGGGAGCATCAGCACATATTCATGCCAGACACCTTCATGCCAAATGGATCGGAGTGTGTCTTCCATAATGCTCCCAAAAAATGGGCATTATGCGGCTTCCACCCGGCGCTCATGCGATCGGACGAACTCCTGAAGCATCTCGAAGATCGGCCCCTTCATGTCGTCACGCGCCAGCGCGAAGGCGATATTGGCCTGGATGAACCCTTCTTTCGAGCCGCAATCGAACATCCGGCCATTGAAGGGCTGAGCGAAGAAAGCCTGGCTTTGCGCAAGGCGGACCATGGCGTCAGTCAGCTGGATCTCATTGCCGGCGCCGCGCTGCTGATTGCCGAGCAGCGCGAATATCTCGGGCTGCAGGATATAGCGGCCGTTGATGTAATAGTTCGACGGCGCATTGGCCGGAGCCGGCTTTTCGACCATGGCGGTGACCTCGAAACCCGAGCCGACGTCCGCGCCGCAGCCGACGATGCCGTATTTGCTGGTCTCGGTCGGGTCGCAGCGCTCGACGGCAATGACGTTTCCGCCGGTCTGCGCATAGAGGTCGGCAATTTCAGCGAGACATCCGCGCCCGCCGAAGGACACCATGTCCGGCAACAGCAATGCGAAGGGCTCATCGCCGATGACTTCGCGGGCGCACCATACCGCATGGCCGAGACCTTGCGGCGACTGCTGCCGGATGAAGCTCGTCGCACCGGCCACGGGAAGCAGGCTTTCGAGCGCCTGAAGCTGCGCCGTCTTGCCGGTCTGCTCCAAAGTTCCGATCAATTCTGGATGCAGGTCGAAATAATCCTCAATGACCGCCTTGTTGCGGCCCGTCACGAAGACAATGTGCTCGATGCCGGCTTCGAACGCCTCGTCCACCGCATATTGCACGACAGGCCTGTCGACGACCGGCAGCATTTCCTTCGGCATCGACTTGGTCGCCGGCAGGAATCGCGTTCCAAGCCCCGCTACCGGTATGACTGCCTTCCTGACTTTCTTCATCGCTTATTCCTTCTGAGGAGATCGACTTCAACCTGTCGCAGGCCGCGAAAACTGTTTTTCACCTGCCTGCACCTTTTACCTCCCCCGCACCCACGGCAAATTGCGCCGCCACCCTTCGCAGCCGGACGGCGATCGGCATGCCCATATGCCGAACCGCCGCCGGATCGCTGAGCGCCGTCCACACCGCCTTGAGCGGGGAGCGCGCCTTGATGTGCTGGACTAGCGACAGGAACGACGCCGCCTTGCGCAGGCTGCGTGTGCGCCTTGCGAAAGCGGCCTCGGCCTTTGCATCCATCGAATGGGTTCTCGCGAAGACGAGATCGGCATTGCGCATCGCCTCGACGTGATGGAGTTCAAGCACGCGGGAAATGGAGCCGGTCCGGATATGGTAGACATAGCCGGTCGTCGGCTCGACCACGCATTTGCCGCCCTTGGCCAGAGCACTGGCCAGCAGGATGTAGTCTTCGCCGATGATCAGGCTTTCGTCATAGCGAAGCCCGTTTTCGTTCAGGAAGCGTCGCTGGAAGATCGGTTTGAGATAGCCGAGGTTGAACCTGGATTCGAAGACCACATTGCCGGCGATATAGTCCGCCAGCGAGATTTCACCGAGCCCCTCGAGATAGTCGGCCGGGAACATCGTCTCTTCGGCAACGCCGTCCTCGCGAACGACCTGGAGATTGTCGACCGCGATCTCGGCGCCCGCTTTTTCGGCGCGGTCAATCATGGTGCAGATCCGCCCGGGATAGACGGCATCGTCGGAATCGAGGATCGCGACCCATCTGCCACGGGCAAGCTCAAGGCCGGCATTCCTGGCGCCGCCGGGACCACGGTTTTGCTCAAGGGCGACGACGCGCACGATGTCCTCGGGGTAGGATCGCGCCAGATCGAGCGTCCGGTCGCGTGACTGGTCGTCGACGACGATCACCTCAACGCTGACATCGCGCTGGGCGATGGCGCTGGCGATCGCCCGCTCGATGGTCAGTTCCGCATTGTAGGCGGCAATGACAAAGGTGACGTCAGGCTGCACGCTTGCCCCCTTCCTGCGGCGAGGGGAGGCCGTACTGGCGGATTTCACGCACGCCGACAAGACCGCTCACGACGCCGACATGCATGATGCCGCGAAGCACGCTGCGGTTCCTGCGCACGGGATTGATCGCGACCGGAATTGCCGATGCGAAACAGTAGACCGCCTTTGCAGAGGCAAGGCCGATTTGCCTGACCAGCGCAAGGCCACTCGCGTCGCGTCCCAGCAGATGCCCATGCGTCTGCCCGACACGAAACCGGCGGCGACGGAGCCAGTCGAACGCGGCCCTGGCGCGCGGTACCACTTCATCGACCCAGGCCTGCGGCGAAAAGACGATGCGACCGCCGGCCTTGACCATATGGTCGAAGAATTCGGTGTCTTCGCCGCCGGTCTGGCCACGCGCCAGGCTGAACCGCCGGCCGCGGAGGCAGTCGGCGCCCATCCTGAGCAGGACGTTGCAGGTGTAGCCGGTGCGAATCTCGCCGCCCACCCAGACCGGCAGGGTGGAGTGGAAATCGCCGCGGCGCACCCAGTCGGGCGCGTCCGGCCGATAGCGCGCCCGCACCGGCCCAAGCACGGCGGCAGCACCGCTCACGTCCGCCGTCGCAACCAGTTCGGCGAGCCATCTCGACGATGCCGTTTCGTCATCGTCGAGGAAGGCGACGAAATCCGCCGTGCTGGCGTCGAGGCAGGCGTTGCGGGCGATCGAGATGTTGCGCGCCGGGCAATGACGATAGCTGATCGGCAGCTTCAGCGTCTCCGCCAGCGTCGCCACCAGCAGCTCGGCCGTCGGCCCGTCATCATTGTCGGCAACGATGACGCGGATGTCGAATCCCGAAGGCACCTCCAGGACGGCTATAGAGCGAAGCGTGTCGGCAAGCTCCGGCCGCCGAAACGTGCAGACGCAAATGTCGATGCTGCGGTTTTTCTCGGCCACACCCATCACGCTACCCTCCTACGCTGCGATCGCGGTCCAAGCAGCTGCAGCCAGAAGCCGACGGACCAGCCGAAATGCATGACCATCGCCGAAATCCCGGCAAGCGCACTGTCCGGATTGCGCTGGCTGATGGCGGTCCACACGCCATAGCCGAGGCAAACTGACGCCCACACCAGAAGCGGCACGGCCGCCAGCCAATGCACGAAGAAAAAGGCAGAGAGAAGGACGACAGGGAACACCAGGAGCGGCACCATCTGTCGGACCTTCGGTATCATGCGGTGCTTGAGAACGTTCTTTGCGCGACCGCGGCCATAGCCGAGATACTGGAAATACAGGCCGGCGAGCGACGAGCGCGGGTAATAGATCATTTGCGTCTTGCCGCTCATCCAGATCCGGTAACCGGCCTGACGGAGCCGGTAGTCGAGCTCCGCATCCTCGTTGTGGCTGAACGTCTCGTCATACCCGCCCACCGCCTTGAAGGCCGATATCCGCATCAGCGCATGGTGACCGTGGTCGACCCACTCTCCCGCCGAGAGATGCCGGTGCTTGGAGCCGCCCGTGCCGAGCTTGGAATTCTGTGCAGCCGCCACCGCTTTCTGCACCGTGCCGCTGCCGCTGGTCAGCATGGAGACGACGACCGAATCGGCGCCGGTGGCCAGCGCCTCCTCGACCAGACGATCGCAATAGTCCGGGGGATAGCCGCCATGCGCGTCTATGCGAATGAGATATTCAGCTCCCTCGCCGTAATTGGCGACGGCGAGATTGATCGCCGCGCTCTGGAGGCGCTTTTCATTGTGAAGAAGGATGATCAGCGGATCCTTCCCGGCAATCTCCTCGACGATCGCCCTTGTGCCGTCGGTGCTGCCGCCATCGGCAACGACGATCCGGGCGCCGAGCCTCTCGGCCGCCGGTCGAAGCTCTTGAACAAGCGCACCGATGTGTGCCGCTTCGTTCAGGCACGGAATCACGATCAGGCTGGGCGCAAGCTTTTCGGTCGGCGTCATCGGCCCATGTCCATCCCTAGCCATCCTAAGCCAGTGCCTGGGCAGCATACGGATTCTGCACAACCGTCAACCCGCGAAGCTTCTCGACGAGCGCCCGGCAATCGCCGCGGTCGTGGCTCCAGGTTCGTGGATTGCGGGCAAGAACACGCGCCCGCAAATTCCCGAAACGATGCTCGTCCATATCACCCAGGGCGGCTTCGAGCGCCTCGGGCGTGGCTTTAGGCAAAAGAACGCCGATGCCCTGCCGGTCGAGAAACCGGCCGGTTTCGGTGTTGCCCATCGAGATCGGCACGGCGCCGAAGCGGCAGCCTTCATAGAGGCGGTTGGGCAGCAGCCATTCGGAATTGAGCCCCTGCTCGAAAAAGTCGATGGCCCAGGAAAAATGAACCTCGCGGTAGATCGTCGCCATATCTTCGGGGTTCCGATAGGGCCCGCCAAACGAAAGCCAGGGCTCGGCTTCGACAAAACCGTGAAAATCCGGAAATTCGGAAAGCGCCGGGCGGCCTCTGAGGATGATTTCGAAGCGACCGTCGAGCCGGCGGGAAAATTCGGCCAGGAGCTCCAGGGAGCGGCGGCACCGGAGCGCGCCGAACCAGCCGATCCGCCAAGGCGGAGCGACGGGATCATCCGCCACTATGCGATCCAGCGAAACCGCGGCAGGCTCGAAATATTTATTTTCGAGCAGTTCGACCGGCGCGGCAATCTGCCCGAACGGCTTGAAATAGTTGGCGATAAACGCCGGCGAACTGGTCACCAGCAGCCTTATATCCCTGGCCAGATAGCGCTCCGCGCCGCGCATCGCCTTGCCCAGAAAGTCATCGCGAAGTACCAGGCGATGGATGTCGAGACACTCGTAGACGATCGGCACCGTCGCCTGGAACGCCGATCTGGCACGCCGGGCAAGCGCCAGCATTTCCATATTGCGCGCGATGATGAGGTCGGGCCTTGGCATCGACCCGAGTTTGGAGCCGATCGAGACCGCAGCTTTTGTGACCGCCGACAGCCGTTGAGCGAATCGGCCGTCGCGCGTCGCGCCTAGATCGATCGGCCGCAAGCCCTCGACGTCGGCGACCGGGCTTGCTGTCCGACGGAAGCCCGCCAGTGTGACCTGGGCGCCGCCTGCCTTAAGCATTATGATCCGCCGGCGCACTGCCGGGTCGGAGACGTCGTGTACCAAGTACAAGACATGCAGCATGAAAACTCGACCGCTATTGGCCCCCGTAAGAATCCTAGTACAGCTCGTGCTGCATCGCAACATTTTTGGTGCAGCGTAGCAAAAATCCACGTTTTTTGTTGCGCTGCAAAATTATTGCCGTAGTTTGATGGTGGCATCGGGCGTGGATCGGAACATCGGGACCGACACAAAAATCAGGGACCCTGAATTTGCAAGCCAGTGCATTCGACCCGCCAGAGGGCTCTCTCCGCAGATCGGTCGGACGCGGCGCTATCATCACGGCTTTGGCGCAATCGGTGCGGGTTGCGACGCAGATCGTCTCCGTCATCGTGCTGTCGCGCCTGCTGTCGCCGCAGGACTTCGGTGTCGTGGCGATGTGCGCGCCGGTGCTGGCCTTCATTGCGCTGTTCCAGGATTTCGGGCTGACTCAGGCGACGATCCAGAAAAGCGGAATCAGGCACGAGGAGGTCAACTACCTCTTTTGGGTCAATGTCGCGGTCAGCGCATTGCTCGCTTGCGTGCTTGCCGGCGCGGCACCGCTGGTCGCCGCATTCTACGGCGAACCGCGGGTGGCAGGTCTGGTGGCAGCACTTGGGTTGCAGATCGTAGCCTATGGGCTGGGCGCCCAACATTTGGCGCTGATGACACGCCGCATGCAGTTCGCGCGCCTGGCCATCATCGACGTCGCAAGTGCCGTCGCCGGCCTCGTCGTATCGATCGCCTGGACTTTCATCGACCGTTCGTACTGGGCGCTTTTTGCCGGCACGCTGACAGCAGCGGTGCTGCCCACGCTTTGCTTCTGGGCAAACTCGCGATGGCGCCCCAGCCTGCCGCGCAAGGTCGATGGCATCAGCGAACTGATCAATTTCGGCGCCGGCATCACCGGGTTCAATTTCACCAATTTCTTTGCCCGCAATCTCGACAATGTGCTGATCGGAAAATTCTGGGGCGAAGCGCAGCTCGGGCTTTATGACCGGGCCTACAAGCTGCTTCTGTTTCCGTTGAGCCAGATCACCAATCCGTTGTCGAAGGTCATGGTGCCGGCTCTTTCCAGGCTGAAGGACGAGCCGGACCGCTACCGCAGTGCCTATCTTCGCGTCATGCCGCTGATCTTGCTGGTCGCACTTCCCGGTGTCGCCTTCGCCAGCGCCATGTCCGACGTGCTGATACCGTTCGTGCTCGGCGAGCAGTGGCGGCAGAGTTCGAGCATCTTCCTGGCGCTCGGTTTTGCCGGGCTGCTGCAGCCGCTCAACAACCCGGCGGGATGGCTTTTCATCAGCCAGGGCCGCTCGGGCGATTTCATGCGCTGGGGCATCATAGCGGCGGTGACGTCGGTGCTGGCCTTCCTGGCCGGACTGCCCTATGGCGCGCTGGGCGTGGCGATCGCCTATGCGATCAGCGAGTATCTCAGAACACCTTTCCTGTGGCTCTATATCGGCAAGACCGGGCCGCTGCGGGCAAGCCATATGCTTCGCGCGGCAACGCCCTTCGTGCTTGGCGCGCATCTGGCGCTTGCCGCGATCTGGTTCGCCAAGCCGCTGCTGCCGCAACATCCTATCGTCGCGATGGCGAGCGCGGTGGTGCTGTCCTACATGATCACCATCGTGACGGCGCTGGCGTTTGCTTCCGGCCGCGAGGCGCTGCGAGAGGCGCTGAAGCTCCTGCCGGCACGGGCGCCTGCGGCAGCACCAAGCGAGGCGAAGTAACTTGCACGGACATCCATACGAGGACCAGGGCTGATCCCATGCACTACCGATCGATCTCCGACATGAATGATGCGATTGTCAGGAACCTTCACCGGTTGCCGCGCGACATCGACCTGGTGGTCGGCGTTCCGCGAAGCGGCATTCTCGCCGCCACTCTGCTCAGCCTGACGGCGAACATTCCGATGACCGACCTGGACAGTTTCCTCGCTGGAAAAATCTACACTTCGGGCGTCACCAAACGCCGTGCCGCGTTAGACCGGCAGGCCGCCGACATGCGCAAGGTTCTGGTGATCGACGACAGCGTCAGCGGCGGCGCCGCCATGCGCGAGGCGCGCAGCCGCGTAGAGGCCGCCGGCATCAAGGCGGACTTCACCTTTGCCGCGGTGTTCGGCCTGCTGCCGCAGCACGAGGAAACCGACATCGTCCTGGAAGTCGTGCCGCATCCAAGGATGTTCCAGTGGAACTTCATGCACCACAAATTCCTCGCGCAATGCTGCGTCGACATTGACGGCGTGCTTTGCCTGGACCCGACCGAAGCAGAGAACGACGACGGTCCCGCCTATGAGAAATTCCTGAGCGAAGCGCTGCCTCTGTTTGGCCCGACCCGCAAGATCGGCTGGCTGGTCACCAGCCGGCTTGAGAAATACCGCCCGCTTACCGAAGCATGGCTCGCAAAGTACGGCATCGAATACGACAAGCTGATCATGCTTGACCTGCCGAGCAAGGCGGAACGGCAACGGCTTGGCGTGCATGGCAGTTTCAAGGCCGATTTCTACCGCAAATCCGATGCCATCCTGTTCATCGAAAGCGAGCACCAGCAGGCCCTCAAGATCGCCGAGCTTTCGGGCAAGCCGGTGCTGTGCGTAGAAACGCATCTGGTAACTTATCCCGACACGCTGTCGCTTCCGGCACTTGGACAGGCGGCGCGCAACCTTCCGGGCAGGTTGCGGCAGATCAGTTCGCCTGACGGGCGCAAGACGGCAATCAAGACCGTCGCGCGCACCCTGCTTGGCGAACGCGGTTACGAGACGCTCAAAAGCCGGGTCAAACGACCGGCTTGAACCCTTGGCTTCGGGATTTTGAACCTACATCCGATGGAATCGGGATGGGGCCTATATCCTTGTGTGACCATGATCTTTCCGAAAACCGGATTCCACTCTTCGGGATCATGGTCTATCTCCTTGTTTGACCAGGACCTTTCCGAACCGAAGGTCCGGGATCATGGTCTAGGCGGCCTGCCGCGAAGGTTGACGGGCCGCCCTGTCGAGGAGGGAGAAGAAGGTCGCGAACTGACTCGCCGGATCGAGTTCCGGGCGCTCGGAGAATGCACGCGCCGCTGCTGAAAGCCGCCCATATTCCTGGCTGTCGGTCCACAGACGCCTGACCACTGCCACCCAATCGGCGAGTGGGGCGTCGTAATCCAGCACCACGCCACCGGAGCCGATCGCTTCGGGCAGGCCGCCTCGACGCGAGCCGACGACGGGAATGCCGCTGCAATGGGCTTCCGACGCCACCCGGCCCCAGGCCTCTTCCCACTTGCTGGGGGCGAGCAGGATTTTCGTGCGACCATAGACCGTCTTCATGTCGCTGGTCCGGCTCTCCAGCGTGACGTTGCCGAGCGGCGCGATCGTCTGCTCGATCCGGGCCCGATGATCATCGTCAAGCTTCCAGCTCTCGACGAACAAGAACGGGATTTCGGAGCAGGCGGCGGCAATGCGCACCGCAAGCTCGAAGCCTTTTTCCTCATAGGGGTTGATCAGCGTGACAAACTCACCCGTCGTCGGGGTGCTGTAGAGTGCGGGATTGATGGTCGGCGGTATAATCGTCGAATCGATGTCGAATTTTGCCTTGTAGGTGCGCGCCGTGAACTCGGAATTGGCGATGTAAAGCGCGGAATGCAGCTCGCGCAGATCGCCGCCCAATTCGTGGAACTCGACATTCCTGAGATAGACGACCAGCGGCACACCTTCGGCCTGCAGCGCCTTGCCGATCGGAACCGACTTGTGGCACTGGACCACGGCGACATCCGGCCTCAGTTTTTCGACGGCAAAGCCCGCCGCCTCCCAGGGAAACCAGGCCCGCACGACCGGATAGCCCGGATAGCTGTCGATGACCGCGCGCTGCCTCAAAAGCTTCATTTTGGCGCGCGCCTTGTAGCCGAAGACCCCCTGGCCGAACAGGGCGGCGAGCACCGACGCCTCATGCCCGTGCTCGAGCAGCTGCTCGGCAAGATGATGGGTGCTGGACTGGACACCGCCGCTGAACTGGGGCGTGTAACCGTTACCGCCTGCAAAAAGCACTTTCATGGTTTCGGCTCCTTGTCGCATTCTCAAGTTACGGACGATGACGCATGGCTTATTAGCGGGTGAATGGCTTGCGACCCACCTTTAAGCATCCTGCTGCATCTCTAAATTGGCGAACGGATTGGTGCATGGCTGCCAGCCGGTGAACCGGACCGGGTCGGCTGGCGAACTGCGCCGGGCGTAGTCGGTCAGCATATGGAATTCGGCAATGACCCAGCGGTCGAAATGCCTCAGATCCTCTTTCTTCTGTTCGGGCAGAAACCGGCGTGCGGCGCCCAATTTCAGCTCCTCAAGCAGAGTGACAGCATCGCCCAGCTTTGTGTTCGGAAATATCCAAGGGTTCCGCTTCTGAAATTCCAGCACGAACTGCTGCAAATGTTCGATGCGCATGTTCAGCTTGCCGAAATATCTTTCGAGCGTGACGCGCACCAGGTCCTCTTCCGAAAGCGAGGAAACGGCGACGTAGGCGATGCCGGTCGAAGCAACTCCACCAGCCATGATGGCCAGTGCCGCGCGTCGCGAAACATTGATCATCCGGCCATTTCCTTTCCCGCAATCCGGCTCGCCGCCCGCAAGGAGAGTGCTGCCGCGGTCAGGCTCGGATTGGCGCAGGAACAGCTTGGATATGTGCTTGAGCCGACGACAACCAGGTTCCTGAGCTGATGGTGGATCATGTCCCTGTCAACGACCGAATCCGCCGGGCTCAAGCCCATCCTCAACGTGCCCTGGACATGCGACTCGGTCGGCCGGATGCCGCGATCGAAAATCTCTTCGACCGGCAGCGGAGCCAGAAGCGCCGCCAATTTCTCTTTTGCCCGCGCCATGCCCTTGACGGCATAGTCGGATACTCCCGCGAAACTGACGAAGGCGTTTTCATCCTCGTCGAGAATCACGAGATTTTCCGGGTCGAGCAGGTCTTCGGTGACAATGATGAGAGGAAGCGTCTGACGGACACGTCCCTTTTCGGGGCGCATCCCGTGCTGCCAGCGGTTTTCGAAATAGACCAGCGCCGCCGCATGGTCCGATCTGTGAGGACCGTCATAAAGGCCGAAATTCAAGCCGGTCGTGATGGTGCTTCCGTCGAAATTGTCGACACCGTCGAGATAGGCTTCGAAATTCCATCCGTAGGATTCGTGCAGGCCGCGCCCGACGAATTCGCCCGATAGGCCCGAGCGCAACATGATCGCCGGGCTCTGGATGGCATTGGCGCCCAAAATGAAAAGATCGCCGCTGACCGAATATTCCTTGCCGTTATGCACGAACGTGACCGAACGGACCGAACCGCCGACATGGTCGAGCCGGCGCACTTCAGCGCCAAGGCAGACCGAAACGTCAGGATGCTCGAAGACGTGCATCAGGCCGTTGTTGGCGGTGAATTTCGCGTCCACCGGGCATAACCCACATCGCAAGTTGGCACAGCACGAAGACCGTTGCGCGGTCGGCACGCGCGCCCTGGCTGTCGGCACGACAAAATGCTGATCCGGCTGCGCCGCTTTCATCATCCGGTCCGGCGTCGACATGTGATGCGGTGGTTGTGGGAACGGCCTGGAACGCGGCATCATCGCCGCCATGTCGGGATCGCCTGAAATCGCCATGACGTCCTCTGCATCGCAGTAGAACGGCTCGAGCTCGTCATAGCTGATCGGCCAGTCGTTGCCGACGCCGTAGAGGCTTTTCAGCCTGAAGTCGTTCGGATGAAAGCGCGGCGTCTGCGCGAACCAGCAATTCGTTCCGCCACCCAATCCGATGGTGTAGTTCCACGGCTTGTTGGAGTTGGTCTTGTAGGTGGTCTCGTCCTCAATGTCGGTGTTGACGTTCTGCTCGAGCTGCCATTCATGCGTGTTGTGCCGGCCCCATTCCAGAACCAGAATGCGTGCCTTTCGCTGCTTGGCGAAGGCATGCAGGAAGAAGGCCGAACCGAAACCGGAACCGACAGCGACAAGATCGAAATGTTCGTTGGCAATCTGTTCCGGCCTGATGCCCAGCACCATCAGATAAGACCCCTAATTGGTACGAGCGCGTTCATCAAAGCTCTCGTGACCGTCCTTGATGTCCGAGCCGGCGTTGCCACCGGCCTTTCCCGCATGGTCTCACGCCGCCATCCTGCCGATGCTGTGATATTCGATGCCGTAGCGAGCGATGACCTTCGGGTCGTAGAGGTTTCGGCCGTCGAAGATGACCGGCGTGATCAGCGCATCCTTCATCGCGTCGAACGACGGCGCCTGGAAGTTCTTCCACTCGGTGGCGATCATCAGCGCATCGGCGCCACGCAGCGCTGCCTCCTTGGTCCCGCACAAGAGGAGATCCTCGCGCAGTCCGTAGATGGCCTGGCATTCCTGCATCGCCTCTGGATCGTAAGCCTGCACTTTGGCACCGGCCTTCCAGAGCGCTTCCATCAAAACCCGCGCCGGCGCCTCGCGCATGTCGTCGGTATTGGGCTTGAAAGCCAGGCCCCACAGCGCAAAAGTCTTGCCCTTCAGATTGCCCTTGAAATAGCGGTTCACCTTATCGAACAGGACCGATTTCTGTTCGTTGTTGCGTTCCTCGACCGCGCGCAGCAGCTTGGCATCGAATTTGACGCCTTCGGCGGTCTTGATCAGGGCGCGCACGTCCTTGGGGAAGCATGAGCCGCCATAGCCGAGGCCCGGATAGATGAAGTGATAGCCGATGCGCGGATCGCTGCCGATGCCCTTGCGGACCTCCTCGATGTCGGCGCCGAGCTCCTCGGCCAGATTGGCCATTTCGTTCATGAAGCTGATCTTGGTCGCCAGCATGCAATTGGCCGCGTATTTGGTGAACTCGGCGCTGCGCACATCCATCACGATCATCTTCTCGTGGTTGCGGTTGAATGGAGCGTAAAGCTCACGCATCACCGCTTCGGTATCCTCGCTGCCGGTGCCGACGATAATGCGGTCGGGCTTCATGCAGTCGGCCACCGCGGAGCCTTCCTTGAGGAATTCCGGATTGGAGGCGACGTCGAAAGTCAGGTCCTCGCGGCCCCGCGCCTTCAGCGTCGCGGCGATCTTGGCCTTTATCTTTTCGCAGGTGCCGACCGGCACAGTCGACTTACCGACGACGATCTTGGGCGCGTCCATCTCCCGGCCGATGGCCTCGGCAACGGCCAGCACATATTTGAGGTCGGCCGAACCATCCTCGCCCGGAGGCGTGCCGACAGCGATCATCTGGATCTGGCCATGCTTGACGGCGGCCGCGGCATCGGTGGTGAATTTGATGCGGCCGGCCGCATGGTTCTCCTTGACGAGGTTTTCGAGCCCGGGCTCAAAAATCGGGATGAGGCCCTGATTGAGCCGCTCCACCTTTTTCACGTCAATGTCGACGCACATCACCTGGTGTCCGACTTCGGCAAGCACCGCCGCCTGCACCAGACCGACATAGCCAATTCCAAAGACCGTCAAATTCATTTGATTTCATTCCTGTTCAAGACTTCGGAGCGCTTTCGGTCCGGCCGGTTCAGATTAATCTTTACTTTACGCTGCATGCCAGCGATTCCGGAAACTGGCAGGGCTGGCCGAGCGCCGTGAAGGCGACGCGATCCACCTGCAAGGTAAGCTTGCGGCCCGGATCCGAAAACGGCCCCAGCCATTCCTTCATCGTGTCGCTGCCCCAGAGGCTGAAGAATATCTTTTGTGCATGGGTGGGCAGCTTTGCCGGATCGGTGATCGTGTTGACGAGCTCGCCATTGACGTACCAGCGCAGCCGGTCCTTCTCCCAGACGAAGGCGTAGTCGTTGAAAGCCTTGTCGGTGCCGCCCGCTACATCCACCAGTTTCTCGTTATTGCCCTTGCCGGCTATGTAGGCGTTGACCTGCACCTTGGAGGTATCCTTGGTCAGCACCTCGAAGTCAATTTCATCCCACGGCTGCTTGTCAGTGGGGCCGATGTAGGTAAAGAAAGCGGCATTGATGCCGGAGGCCGCATCGGTTTTCATCCGCGCCTCATAGGTGCCATAGCCGAAGCGCTGCTTGGTCTGGACCTCGCCACAGGCAAAGTCGCGATCCTTTAACTTCTGCTTTTCGAAACCGAGCGTCAGAATGCCGTCGGAAAGACCGACCTGGCTCTTGGACCAGGTGCAGTTCTGATGCTTGCCATTCGTCCAGCCGTCGGCAACGTACCAGCGCGCACGATCGAAGCTGGTGAAATCATCGACGAACGATGGCGCAGTCGGGATGTCCTGCGATCGGGAAGGAGTCGGGCCTGCGATCAGGCTGCCGAGCGCTACCAGCAGAAACGTGCCGCGCGAACATAGCTGCCTCAGGTTTCCTTGCCTGATCGAGCGCGTGAACGGCCTGCCGCCGATTGCTGGGGTAGACGTGCTTTTCGGATCCGCGTTCATACCAAACTCACCTTTGTGCTGTGCGCCCCCAACCCAAAGTCGACGTTCAAAACCATGACGAAACGAGCTGATCTTGACCTTCTGCCGGTAGCTTCCTCGTGCTGCCTGTTCCTTGCCCTGCGGCGCCACCTAGGATCTTGAAGTTCACCCCGTGCCCGCGGCCGGGTTGGCGAAATCAGTCTCGGTGGTCGAGCTAGGCTGGGCACTTTCGTCGAAGATTGCATCCAGCGAATGACGGAGATCCTTCATCAATTCGTTCTGGCGTGCGAGCGCTGCGATGCGCCGCTCGTAATTCAGGATCGATTTCGTCAGTTCGCTGACCTCGGAGGATCTGCTGGAGGAGGGCGCACCATTTTCCATCGCCTCGACCAGGAAGGCCGCGTTGGTGGTCTTTGTCCGGTAGCGATTCTCAAGGCCGTTTTTCTCCGCCTCGACCTCGGCTGCGATCTGGTCAAGCAGCTTTGCCAGGCGGTCAAGGCGCGAGATGTCGGTCTGCCTGTCTCGGGCCGGATCCCTTGATCTGAAGCCGAATATCGAGGCCATGCGCTCAGTTTCCTGTCATGGCCGGCCTAGGCTATTCCTGTGCCCGTCCGGACCAAAAAAATCTTGTCGCATCGTCCAGCTTCCTCTGACAGGGACATTTTCTGGCGAATTCAAACAGCCAATCAAAATTGCTGCACCGCAACATACATGCCATCCCCAAAGCGAGTAGGCAACCACCTAGTACGGCGAATCGGAAATTTGCATCATTTTGAAGCAGGGTAAGGGCCTGTTGACATGATCGGCATGGCGCCGGTTGCGGACCAGCTCAAGTCTCGCCGACCGGCCTGGTTGCGGCCATGAGAAAGCGCCGCGGCGGCACAGGCTGTCTCGAGCCAAAGCCGGCGCGGCGAAACAGCGCATCCAGCTTGTCGGCGGCCACGCCGCGAACGATGGGGATGAGGTTGGATTGGCTGGCCAAGGCGTAGGCCGCAGCCGATGTCAGCCCCTTCTCTTTCTTTACGTCGAGGAAGTTTCGCAGCCGATATTTGTCGCGTACCTGCCGTTCGTGCCTTCTGAGCACGGCCTTAGAGCCTTCCGGCAAACTGTCGATCGCCAGCAGCGCCAGATCCGCGTCGGCCAGACGCTTGAGATCCTGCGTCTTGTGCTGGCCGCTCAGTGAATCCGCGCGAACGATCGCGCCATAGCCGCAGGACCTGATGACCTTGAAGCGCGCCCCGCACGCAACCGCGCGCGCGTAGAGTTCATAGTCTTCGCCCAGACGCAGGTTTTCGTCATAGCGCAGCCCATGCCGGTCAAGAAATGCGCGGCTGATCACCGGTTTGAGGAAACCCAACTCTCCTCTCTGCACACGGCGACTGGAGATGTTGCCTTCGATGAAACGCTCGAAATCAAGAAATTCCGGATCGGCCGAAAACCGCGGAGCGGTGATTTTCGAGACGTCGGTCGCCGCATCATCCCTGATCATCATGATGTTGTCCGCAGCGAAATCCCAATCGGCGCTGGCGAACAGCTCGCGAAATCTGCCCTCGAGAAAAAAATCGTCGGCATCCAAAATGCTGATGAACGGCGATTTGGAGCTGGCGATCGCAGCGTTGCGGGCGAAAGAAGGACCCCCGTTGACGTCGAGCCGGATGACGGAAAGCCTGCCGCTGCCATCGCCGGCCGCCCGAGCGACTTTCGCGGTATCGTCAGTGGAGGCGTCATCGACGACGACGACCTCGGCCACCTCCGGCTCGCGCAATGCCGACGCGATGGCAACCGGGATTGTCCGCGCCGCGTTGCGGGCGGCGATGATCACGCAGACTTGGGGTTCTGTCATCAATTCGCCTCTCGACTGCACGGGTAGCTCCAAGTTTTCTCGCCCCTTCCCCCGTTGGATGTCCAATGCAGCTCTCGTTCTCACTGACTGTTGGCTGTTTGAAAACATCAGCTGGCGCTTATGCTGCAAGTGCGAAGCAAAGCATCGTCAAAATCATTCGCTCCGTCCAGTCTTTCCTTTCGGTGTCGTCATGGCGCAACTCATGGGCGGTGAAAGTGCCCGCGGAAAGGCAGGCCGCTTCACAAACCGCCCTCGCTCATTCTGGATGGGCCGTCAGCGTAGGGCTGAGTCTAAGGATCCGAGGCCGACGGGAAAATCCCGAAGCCGGTTGTCCAGGATGCTTCGGGCGAGCAGTCCGTCAGGAACGCGGCCGACGCTAGCTGCCGTCAGGTCAGTGAAGGCTTCTCCTGGCACTGAACTTCTCGCCATCGGCCGCTTCGGCCGAACTCAGTTTTCGTTCGGCATCGCGAATCTTATCAGCCGACGTCGGGGTATTCCTGGCAACCATGACAAAAACCAGCAGAAAATAGCCCAGCTGAATGACAATGGCGCAGGTTATAGCGCGAAAAAGCGTTGTGCCAAGCGAAGCGCCGTCGAGATAAGACCAGGCGACCACGATCGCCAGAGCGAAAATCATGCCGACAATGAATTTTGGTAGCGACATACCCGACAGCCCGTCAACCTGCTCGGGCAAAAATCGATGATTGACCCACCCCGAGCCTCCCTTCGCCATGCGAGCTTGTTGAGGCCACTCGCTTTCTTGGCCGGTTGCTTCCGGCCTTCCCACGTTGTCCATACTCTGACAGAAACAATTTGCAACTCTATTAAGGTGCGCAATAGCGGGCAAGGCCAACGGCAAATTATTTTGGATAAGTTCGCGGGATCGACTCTGCCATGTTGCGATGCACACATCGGTACCACGACCAATCACCCGGTATGGACTCACATCAGTAAGAGCCACAATATTAATCAGTATTTTACTTTAAAATCCCTCTATATTTTACAAAGCTACAGACCGATAATGCTCAACTACGAGGCACAAAGAGCGAATCGCCCAAAATCAGCCTCAAAAAGGCACTAGATTTTTCAAGGTTGCCCATAATTTGTCACAAACGCGCCATAAAGGCCAAAATTTGTGCAGGATCGGTTTATCATTTAGTCAATCCATGACGTGATTATTTCAGGCGCTCAAGGAATTGTGTGTTGCGATGCAGCATTTTTTTGATATCGTGTGGTAAACCATCCGTTCAACGTATGGAGTTTACGCATGAGGGACGTAGCTAAGCCGGCCGACGCGGATTTTCCGCAGGCTGGTGTCGACTTTCCACCAATCGGCGGCCTGCTCAAACGCAGCTTCGATATTGCCGGTTCACTGATTGGCCTGGTTGCTCTCAGTCCGCTGTTTGTGATGGTCGCGCTGCTTGTCAAGTTTTCCGACGGCGGGCCGATTTTCTACGGTCACAGCCGGATCGGTCGGGGAGGACGGATTTTCCCGTGCCTCAAGTTTCGCACCATGGTTCAGAATGCCGAGCAGGTGCTGGCGGCATATCTTGCCGCCAACCCGGAAGCCAAGGCCGAATGGATAGCCACCCGCAAGCTCAAGAACGATCCGCGCGTCACGCGCGTCGGGGCCGTGCTGAGGAAGCTCAGCCTCGATGAACTGCCGCAGATCATCAACATCCTTCAGGGTGATATGAGCCTTGTCGGCCCTCGCCCCGTCGTGCGCGACGAGCTCGAAATCTATGGCAGTTCGGCCGTCTATTACCTGAAATCGCGCCCCGGCCTGACCGGGCTCTGGCAGGTCAGCGGCCGCAATGACGTTTCCTATGACAGCCGCGTCGCATTCGATCGCCACTATGTCGAGAACTGGTCGCTGTTCGAGGACATTCGCATCATCATCAAGACCGTGCCTGCCGTCTGGATGTCGCGGGGCTGCTATTGACCGGCCGGGAGCCGGTTCTGTGTGGAGGAGTGACTGTCCAGACGCCAAGCATTCTGCAGCAAGCTTCATCGGGCGGGGCCAAAGCGAATCGGAAAACGTACAGTTGAAAACAGATATCTTCGAAATCTCCTGCGCCGGCACTGTCAGCAATCGCGCGCGACGGATGCGGCTTATGACCACTTGCCTCGCGCTGGCGCTCGCCGTTCCCCAACTCGCTTCCGCCGACGAGTACCGCCTTGGATCCCAGGACAAGCTGGCCATCCGCGTGGCCGAATGGCAGACCGTGGAAGGCACGTTCCGTGACTGGACGGCCGTCAATGGAGAGTACACTGTCGGTCCTGCCGGAACATTGTCCGTCCCGTTCGTCGGCGAAATGCCGGCATCCGGCAAGACCACATCCGAGATCGCGGCAGCAATCGGCCAGGCGCTCCAGCGCAAGCTCGCTCTGGCGGACCGGCCGGAAGCCTCCGTCGAAGTGGCGCAGTACAGGCCATTCTACATTTCCGGGGAGGTCCAGACGCCCGGCCAGTATCCTTACGTGCCCGGCCTGACCGTCCTGAGGGCGATGAGCATCGCCGGCGGTGTCCGGCGGAGCCCCGAAGGACAGCGATACGACCGCGACATGATCAATGCCAAGGGCGATTTCGACGTTCTCGAAGACCAACGGGTCCGGCTGATCGTCAGGCGCGCGCGCATCGAAGCGGAGATGGCGGACAAGTCGACATTCGACGTGCCGAAGGAGGTCGCCGACGATCCGAAGGTGGCAAGCATCGTTGCCGACGAGATGGCAATCCTGACGGCTGATCAAAAAAAGCTCAAGCTGCGCCTTCAGGCGCTCGACGATTTGAAGAAGCTGCTGCAGAGCGAGATCGATTCGCTGCAGAAAAAGATCGTCAACCAGCAGCGGCAGGTCGACCTGGCAAAGGAACAGCTCGACGGTATCGGTTCGCTGGCGCAGAAAGGCCTTGTCGTCAACACGCGGGTTCTGACTTCGCAACAAACGATCGCCGACCTGGAAGGCCAGATCCTGGATTACGACACGGCCATCCTTACCGCCAAGCAGTCGATCAGCAAGGCCAACCAGGATGCCATCGACCTGGAAAATACCCAGAATGCGAGCCTCGCCGCCGATCGGCAACAGGTAGAAGCCGATCTCAGTGCGACAATGCTCAAGATGAGCATGCAAACCGGGCTGATGGCCGAAGCCATGGCGGGGGACCCGGCGTTACAACGCTATCGCGACGGCGAAGAGCCAACGATGTCGTTCGGCTTGGTCCGGGTAGTCGACGGCAAGACCAGCGAAATCGCCGCCAGCGAAGACACGCCCGTGCTGCCCGGGGACGTGATCAAGGTGAAGCTGGCACCAATGGCAAGCCAGTAGGCTATCGAGCGATCGAATACCCCAAAAGTCAGCTGACGCTCAAAGGGGCGCCATGCCAAGGCCGTCCGCATAGATGCACGCTCCTCAGCGAGGAGTGGCTATCCGCGGGGAAGCGTCGTGAATATCTATCGTGCTAGAAGGTATATTAAAGGCACACTCATTACATTCATCTGGACAATGAGGGGTATCGAAATATCCGATCGAGTTTCGGTACTGGGAGCCTCGCCTCATATAGCAGGCAAAGGCAATTTTAGATTTGGCTCTCGCGTTTCGTTTCGAGGGCTTGGGTCACGTTCTTGGTTTCATGCACGCCGGAACGCAAGCCTGTCAATTGGCTCCAAATCTTTCATAAACAGTGGAGTTATGATCGACGCATCCGTCGCAGTAAGCATCGGAAAAAGATGCCTTATTGGCGATTCAGTTGTAATCCAAGACTCAAACTATCATGAGATCGAAGAGGGTGCCGGTGTTAAAGCGAAAGCTGTCCTGATTGGGGATAATGTTTGGATAGGTCGAAATTCAATAATCCTGCCTGGCGTCGAGATCGGGGATCATAGCGTCATTGGAGCCGGTTCTGTGGTCACCAAGAGTGCACCCCCACGAAGCTTGGTTGCAGGAAATCCTGCCCGAATAATTCGCGAAATTGTGGCGCCCCAGGATTACATTCGTTTTTGACGCCAATATTTTAACAGACGAAAATCGCGGCGACATTCCGCGCTTTGCTTAGCCCTTTGCGGTTTCTGGTTCGGCGAGGTTGGCCGCAGTCCACCGAGGACGGGCGACCGGCACCCTCGCCAGCTTGAAGTAGCTGTAATACAGGAGGAAGGAGCCCATGATGTAGGGGTTCAGGGTCTCGACCTCGACGAAGGACCGGATGAACAGAAGCACCATCACGCCGGCAAGAATCACAGACTCGGCTTGCCACGTCCTGAATATCAACGCCGATATGTGGCCCCACAGCGTGCGCACGATGATCAGCGAAATCAGCGTCGCCCCGACATAGCCAAGTTCGACGAGGGCTTCGATATAAGTGTTGTGGAAGTGGAAGCCGCTTCGGGTCGTGATGTAGAATTCGTTCCAAAGCCGCTCGGCCTCGGCGAAACCCTGCACCCAATAGGCCGCGTAGCCGACGCCGAGGATCGGCGCTTGCTGCGCCGCATTCCAACCCTGCTCCCAGAGATAGGTCCGTCCGGTGAGCGTGGAATCCTTTCCGAAGACGCCAAGGACGAAATCCAGAAGTCCCGCAAAGGCAACCGCGGTGACCGCGACCAGCCCGCCTGCGCCGACCAGGAAAATCACCCGTCGGTAGCGGAGCGAAAGCTTCTTGGCCATGGCAAGCAGGGCGACCAGGGCGAGAACTGCCGGTGTCGAAGCCATCGAGGTGGCCGAATGCGAAATGACCAGCAGATAGGCCGACAGGACGAGAACGGGCGCCGTCAAGAAAAGGCTGATCCGGCCGCGCCTGAGAAAGGCCAGGAAGACAACGCAAAAATAGATGCCAAGGGACGCGACAAAGCCAATCTGGTTTTTGGAGCTGAATGCGCCGACGAAATTATACGTCCCGTCGAGGACATCATAGGAATAACTCCCGACGTTGAGCGAATAGAGCAGGACGAGAAAAATCCCGATCAGTGAGCCTATCGTCAACGTCCGGACGCTGACGGTGCGCGCGGCGATATAGGCGCAGGCGATATGGGAGCAGTACTGGATTGCCGTCCGCAACGTGATGCCGGGGGCGTCCGACCAGAACACCGAGAGGCAGACGTAGATTGCAAACGCCAGCGGCAGCCACGCGCTGGAGGCATGTCGCAACAGCCGCCGGTAATCTACCATGATCAGGGGAAGCCAGACCGCATAATAAGCCAAGATCAGGATCGGGCCGAAAACGGAGGAGTAGGAGAACGCCCAGATGGAGATGGCAACAGCAAATGTGCCATAGACCGTGCTCTTCTCCGGATCGACCAACAGAGATTTTGGAATCTTCATCTCGGTAGCGGATTCCCGTTTATGCAGCTCAATGCCGATTTGCCGCCGCGCCATGCGCGAACGCTTTCATTGTGCAGTGCAATATAGCCCATCCCCTACAGCCTGTCACCCAAATGAGGCAAAAACAGCCATAAGGACGCGCGGGAGAGCGGTAAGAGGCCACGAGAAGCCGCGCGGCAAGAACCGAGCATTCCGGCCAGCATTCGTTGCATCCGTTGCAATGAATGAGGTCCTCCGCGTACCCTATGTCAGGGACGACCAGACCAATGACCGCAGGATAATTGGCAGACACTGGTCGCCCGATCTGCTGAGTTGGAGCAAAACGGATGGACAAACCTCGAATCTTCCTGGGCTCATCGGGGAAGCAGAAAAAACTGCTGCAGGCGCTGACACGCGGTCTTGAAGACATCGCGCATGTAGAACCCTGGACGACGTCCTTCAATCCCGGGACAACTACCCTGGGGCGCCTCCTCGAACTTACGCGTGAAGTCGACTTCGCCGCTTTCGTGTTCGCTCAGGACGATTGGACCAGTGTGAGCCAGCCGGCATCGTCTGCGGCGGCATCCGCTCAAGCTTCTCCACGAGACAATGTGGTTTTCGAGGCCGGCCTTTTCGGCGGAGTCCTTGGAATGCGCCGGACGTTCATCCTCCATGCCAATGGCTCCAAGCTTCCAAGCGATCTCCTCGGCCTCACCTCCGTAAGGTATGGCGAGGCGACGACCGGCGCGGAGATGAGGGCGATCAACCAAAAGCTTCGGAATGCGATCGAGAATGAAAGTCGCGTCGCCCGGATAGAGGGCCTTTGGTGGCAATTTTCCCTGTCGGAACGAACCGTAAAGGAGCCGTCCGCCGTGAGCCTCTTACGTATCTCGCGAGACCGCGATGGTGCGCTGGAGCTAACCGGCCGCTCATGGCAAGAGAATGGCAGTCTGTCAGCCAGATATTGGAGCGAAGCGGTAAAGGAGAGAAAGGAGCCTCCCGGCATCTTTTACTTTTGGAATGGAGAACGACCTTTGGACGCGAACGCGTCGCAGTTGTACGGGACAGGAGAGATCCGGCTGGAGTCCGCCGATCGCGCGTCCGGGTACTTCACCACACGAGCCGACACACCGCCAAAACTGAACGCGCGCACCTCCGGTGTCTATCTGCGCGCCGATCCTGAGGACTTAAGCATCCTGGACGGGCGCGACAATCAGCGGCGCGTGGAGTTGATCGCAGAGCGGCTGAGCCATTGGAAGTCGATCAAGAACGTCTGAACTGTGCGCATGGGAGTCGCTCGGACGGCCCTGCCGCCTCGCCGCGACCGCAGCCCCAGTATCATATGGAGAGATAGCAGCCAGGAGGGGCTTCTCAACCGCCTGCTCCTGGCCCACCACGAAGCTGTTCGGAGGCTCCAGACTCCGGCTTGAACTTCTCTGTCGTTGACTTCACATTCGCCGCCGATCGGGAGGACGAGCACATGACGATGAGTTTTGCGGGACGGTTTGCCGGACGATCGGCCGTGATCACCGGTGGCGCCTCCGGAATTGGCCTGGCTGTCGCGCAAAGAATCGTTGAAGAGGGCGGGCGCGTTTGGGTCTGGGATCGTGACTCCACCCAGATCGAGCAGGCCAAGGCTGTCATTGCCGACTTGCACGGCGTAACTGTCGACGTCGCCGATCCCGTAGCGGTGGAACATGCAGCCCGGCAGACGATCGAAGCTCTTGGCGCGGTCGATATCCTGGTCACCAGCGCGGCCATCACCGGACCGAACATGACGACCTGGGACTATTCGGTGGAGGATTGGCGCCGGGTCATCGACATCAACATCAACGGCGTCTTCTACTGCAACAAGGCGCTGGTTCCGCACATGCTCGAACGCAATTACGGCAGGATCGTCAACATCGCTTCGATCGCCGGCAAGGAGGGAAACCCGAATGCCTCTGCCTACAGCACCTCCAAGGCGGCGGTGATCGGCCTGACCAAGTCGCTGGGCAAGGAACTGGCCAAGACCAAGGTGACAGTGAACTGCGTCACGCCGGCGGCGGTGCGCACCGCGATCTTCCAGCAGATGAGCCAGCAGCACATCGATTTCATGCTGTCGAAAATACCGATGGCGCGGTTTGGCGAGGTCGAGGAGGTGGCGGCGCTGATCTCGTGGATCGCTTCCGAGGAATGCTCCTTCACGACAGCCGCCGTTTTCGACGTTTCCGGCGGCCGGGCCACCTATTGAAGCAAGTCGGGCGATTTACCGCCAGGACCGCCAGACTGGAGTTCCCGTCGCTTGCTTAGGGTCGAACCTCCACTGTCCGACGAAGACCTGCTCGACCGCTTCCAGCGGGCCGCCTTCGGCTATTTTCTGGAAACTGTGAATCCTGAAAACGGGCTGGTCGCCGACACGTCGCGGCCAGATTGGCCGGCAAGCATCGCGGTCGTCGGCTTCGCCCTGTCCTGCTACCCGGTCGGGATCGAGCGCGGCTGGCTGACGCGCGACGCAGCGGTGAAGCTGACGCTTGCCGCACTGCGCTTCTTCTGGAACAGCCGGCAAGGCAATGGCGACGACGTCACCGGCCACAAAGGCTTTTACTACCACTTCCTCGATATGCGGACCGGCCTGCGCGCCTGGCGATGCGAGTTGTCGGTGGTGGACACTGCGCTGCTGATGGCCGGCGTGCTCGTGGCTGGCGCCTATTTCACAGGCGACACTGACGACGAAGCCGAAATTCGCGACCTGGCGGAAATGCTCTACCGGCGCGTCGACTGGGGATGGATGCAAGGCAGCAGTCGGACCTTGCGACAGGGCTGGAAGCCGAAGACCGGTTTTCTGCGTTATGGCTGGGAAGGCTACAACGAAGCGACGATCCTCTACGTCCTGGCGATGGCCGCCCCCGACAAGCCTGCCTCGGACGACAGCTATGCCGGCTGGACGGCGACATATCAGTGGGAAAACATCTACGGCTACGACGTGCTCTATGGCGGCCCGCTGTTCATGCACCAGTTCTCGCATGCCTGGATTGACTTCGACGGCATCCAGGATGCGTTCATGCGGGAGAAGAACTCGGACTATTTCGAAAACAGCCGCCGCGCGACCTACCTTCACCGGGACTATGCTCGGCACAACCCTTCCGGCTACGACGGCTACGGCGAAGGACTTTGGGGTCTCTCGGCGGGTGACGGACCCGGCAAATTCCGCGCGCGGATCGAGCGGCGGCCGCGGAAATTTTCCGGCTATGCGGCGCGGGGCGCACCGTTCGGCCCCGATGACGGAACGATAGCGCCGTGGTCGTATCTCGGATCGCTGCCCTTCGCACCGGAAATCTGCCTGCCGGCGCTGCGCCACCTCAGAGAACGCCACCCTGAGGTGGTCGACAGTTTCAGGATGCCGAGCGGCTTCAACCCGACGCTGGCGAACCGGCGGAAGTTCGGGCCGAGCGGCTGGATATCGGATGCACATTACGGACTGGACCAGGGCATCGTCGTGCTGATGATCGAAAATCACCGTTCGCGCCTGATCTGGAACCTGATGCGGTCGAGTCCGCATATCCGTCGCGGCCTGTGCAAGGCCGGGTTCAGCGGCGGCTGGCTGTCGCAGCCGGCGAGCCCTCCCAAGGACCCCTGCTGAATGACGGCTGCTGCCCAGCTGTTGCTGTCGTGTCGGGCACAAAGACGTTCGCCCTCCCAGCAACTCGCGCTTGCTAGGAGGGCGAACGATTTCGTCTGGCTAGATTTACTTAGCCGGCGAGCGTGTAGGCGGTCTTTACCGTAGTGTAGAATTCCGCTGCGTAGCGGCCTTGCTCGCGCGGGCCGTAGCTCGATCCCTTGCGGCCGCCGAAAGGCACGTGGAAGTCGACGCCCGCCGTCGGCAGATTGACCATCACCATGCCGGCCTCCGAGTTGCGCTTGAAATGCGTGGCGTGCTTGAGGCTCGACGTGCAGATGCCCGACGTCAGCCCGAACGGCGTGTCGTTGGCCACCGCCAGCGCCTCGTCATAGTCCTTGACGCGAATGACGTTGGCGACCGGGCCGAAAATCTCCTCGCGTGAAATGCGCATGGCGTTGGTGGCTTGCGTAAACAGCGCTGGTTGCAGGTAGAAGCCGCGGGTTTCGCGATCGAGCCGCTCGCCACCGAAAGCGAGATCGGCGCCTTCCTGGCGGCCGATGGCGATATAGTCTTCGTCCTGCTTCAACTGGCTCTGGTCGACAACCGGACCGATCTGGGTTTTGGCATCGAGAGCGTCGCCGACGACCAGCTTGCCCAGGCGATCTTTCATCGCGTCAACGAAGCGGTCATGGATACCATCGGTCACGACCAGGCGGGACGATGCCGTGCAGCGCTGGCCGGTCGAGAAGTATGCGCCATTGATCGCACAGTCGACGGCGACGGCAAGATCTGCATCGTCGAGCACGACAAGCGGGTTCTTGCCACCCATTTCGAGCTGGAACTTGCGCATGTGCTCGACGCTGGCGGCAGCCACGCGCTTGCCGGTGCCGACCGAGCCGGTGAAGGTGATGGCATTGAGGTCTGGGCTGTCGAGCATGGCCTGGCCGACCACCGAACCCTTGCCCATGACGAGGTTGAGCACGCCCTTCGGCAGGCCGGTGCGGTGCAGGATATCGACAATGGTCCAGGCGCTCTCCGGAACCAGCTCGGCCGGCTTGAAGACGATGGTATTGCCATAGGCCAGGGCGGGTGCGATCTTCCACGCTGGGATGGCGATCGGGAAATTCCACGGCGTGATGATGCCGACGACGCCCACCGCCTCCCGCGTGATCTCGACACCGACGCCGGGCCGCACGCTTGGAACCAGCTCGCCAGACAGGCGCAGCGTCTCACCAGCAAAGAAATCGAAGATCTGGGCGGCCCGCACGGTCTCGCCAATGCCCTCCACCAGCGTCTTGCCTTCTTCGCGCGCCAACGCCCGGCCGATTTCATCTTTCCGCGCGGTGATCTCGTCCGACGCCTTCCTCAGCACCGCATAGCGTGCCAGCAAGCCCGATCGGGACCACGCCGGAAATGCCGCTTTCGCCGCCGCGATGGCCTGCCGCGTCTGCTCGGCGTCCCCCGAGGCATATTCGCCGACCACGTCGTCGAGATTGGACGGGTTGATGTTGCGGGAGCCGGCATCGCCCACCCACTCGCCATCGATGAGGTTCTTTCGAATCGGGATCATGTCGCTGTCTTCCTTGTCGTCCTTCGATTGCCGTCTATCTGGACCACCGGCCGCCACACCGCAAGGCCGCCGGCGGCAAAGTTCTCCTCCTCGACCGGCATGTGCTAAGCAGGTTTCGGAAAAGTGTCCCACGGTTTTCCGATAGAAACCCGCGACAAACAAAAAACCTATGCAGGCGAAGCCCCGCAAGCCTGCTTAGGTTTCGAGGTGATAAACATGATTCTCAGTGCGGCGCGACGCGGATCGCGCCAGGAGCAAACTGCCATGTCCGACAGCGCGTTGCCGCTGGTGATTAGCGCGCCCGAGCCACGCACGCTCGACCTGATTTTCACGCCCGAGGCACTGGCGAGATTCCGCGCCAGATACCGTATCGTCGAGACGTCGCCCGAAGGCGTCGCGGCCCTGCCGCCCGATGTCCTCGCCGAGGCGCGCTACATCGTCGGCCAGCCGCCGATCGCGCCGGAGACGCTCGACAAGATGCAAACGCTTCGCTGCATCTTCAATGTCGAGAGCAATCTCATCAACAACATGCCGTATGAAACGCTGTTTTCGCGCGGCATCCATGTCGTCACCACAGGTCTGGTCTTCGCCGAGCCGGTGGCCGAGCTCGGCCTTGCCATGGCAGTCAACCTCGCCCGCGACATCGTCGACGCCGATCTCGCCTTTCGTCAGGGCAAGGAGCTGTGGGGCGGCGAGGGCAACCGCACGGCGCGGCTTCTCTCCGGCGCGGATGTCGGTATCATTGGCTTTGGCGATCTCGGCCGTGCGCTCAACCGGCTGCTGTCAGGCTTTCGCACGCGGACCAGGGTCTTCGATCCGTGGCTGCCGCCGTCGATCCTGATCGAGAACGGCGTCGAGCCGGCTTCGCTCGACACGGTTCTGTCGAGCAGCGATTTCGTCTTCGTCGTCGCTTCGGTGACCAGCGAAAATCAGGGATTTCTCGGCGCCGACGCCTTTGCCAGGATGCGCAAGGGAGCCGCCTTCATCCTGCTCAGCCGTGCCGGTGTGGTCGATTTTCCGGCGCTGATGGACGCCGTTCGCAGCGGCCACATCGTCGCCGCCAGCGACGTGTTTCCGGAAGAGCCGCTGGCGCAGGACCATCCTGTCCGCACGCTGCCCGGCTTCCTGCGATCCGCCCACCGGGCCGGCGCGCTCGACATCGCTTTCAAGCGCATGGGCGACATGGTGCTGGAGGACATGGACCTGATCGATCGTGGCCTGCCGCCGGTGCGTTCGAAGCGGGCCGAACGCGAGACCGTTTCACGGATGCGTTCCAAACCTGTCGACAAGAATTAAAGCCGTCCATCCCGGCGCCTGCACGGGTTTCTCAGATGGTGAATGACCAGAACAGGCAGGCCAGCGTCGCTGCGACGAAGACGACAAAGAACAGGCTTCTCAGCAGGATGTTGCGGCGCAGCTCATTCATGAAGAGATGGCATACGACGACGGCTGCGACAAACAGGAAGCGCCAATTCAGCAGTGCCGGCAGGATATTGCTTCGATCGAAAGCCCATCTGGCGGCGAGGCAACCAATGATAGCCGCAAACAACACGATGACTGTCCAGAAGACCGCATCCGCGGCGTTCGTCAGGACGACGCCGGCGGCCCTGATCGGCAGGATCATCATCAGCAGCGCGCTGAAGAAATACACGGCCGCGAGCGGGATAAACGTTTCGGCATCGGCGACGTCGTCCAGGCGTTTTGCGCCGATCGCACCATAAGGATAGCCATGCCTGGCCACTGCCAGGCTGAGAGCCATCAGCAAAGCCGTCAATATGGCCACCAATGCGAATGAAGTGAGGGCTTTGCTCATAAGGGTCCTGTTCGGAACGAATCGAATAAGGACGTTGGTAGCCCATGGTTTGTAAATTGCTGGTAAGCGGCGAGGCTCGGTGTGACCGAGTTTCTCGACGCCCTCACTCCGCCGCTTGAAGCCGTCGCGCCTCGATGATGGTCCTGATCTCGGCGCGGCAGGAGCCGCAGTTCGTGCCGGCATGCAAGGTGGCGCCGATCGCTTCGACGCTTACGCAGCCGCCGCGCACCGCGTCCGCGATCTGATTGGCGCCGACCCCGAAACAGGAGCAGACGACGGCGCCACGATCGACGGTATTGCCGCCCGGCCGCCCAGCCACGATCGCCAGCCGCCCGCGCCGATCGGCATGGTCGGCGCGCAACTGCTCCACGGCCCAACTGCGCGACACCGCGACCGGCTTGGACGCAAAATAAAGCGCGCCAGCCAGCCGGCTGCCGGCGAAGCGGGCGAAGCGGTAGTGCCCGCCGGCGACGTCATGATAGGCGAGCGTCTCGCCTAGCGCGTCCGCGCCAAAAAGCGAGGCTGCGAAAGCCGTCCAGTCCCGCCCAGCTTCCAGCGCAAGCTCGAGGCGCCAGCCGGCGGCGCAGCGGGCGAGGCTCCAATAATCGGCGTCGATCGAGGCCGGCCGCTCGGCAAGCACCGCGAAGCCGAAGGCGGCGGCAGCAAAGCGTTCGACGCGGGCGGCAATATTCTTCAAGGCCGGCTGGCCTGAAATCGCATCGGTGATGGGCGCCACCAGCGCATCAACGCGAGCGCGCGCTGAGAACTGGTCCGTCCAGTGCATCGGCACGAAGATCGAGCCTGATCGCTGCCGCGCTGTCACCAGCGCGCGAACCAGCACCTCACCGTCCACAGTCGAGACGCGGACGATGTCGGCGTCGCCGATACCGAAGTGCTGCGCATCCGCCGGGTGGATTTCGACGAAAGGCTCGGCCATGTGCTGGGACAGGCGCTGGCTCTTGCCGGTCCGCGTCATGGTGTGCCAGTGGTCGCGAACCCGTCCGGTGTTGAGGACGAGCGGGAATTTTTCGTTCGTGCGGGTTTGCGGAACTGGACGGATCGGGATGAAGCGCGCTTTGCCATCGGGTGTGTAGAAGTTGCCGTTGGCGAAGAAGCGGGTGCTGGGTGAGGCACGTCTTGCCTGAACGCCCAAGTCTTTCTCACTTTCAGCCTGAGCACCCCCCTCTGTGCCTGGGCTCGGCGCTGGCCACTGGAAAGGCGCCAAATCCTCGTAGTCCTCAGCATCAATGTGGCCATAGGCGCCGATGTCGAAATCGCGGGAGCCGTCATTCTCGAATGCCGACAGCGCGGCGTGCTCGGCGAAGATATCGACCGGCGACGCATGCGAAAACGCTTCGCCAAAACCCATCCGCTTGCCCACTTCGGCAATGATCCACCAGTCGACTCTTGCCTCGCCGGGTACCGGCAAAAAGGCGCGCTGGCGCGAGATGCGGCGCTCCGAATTGGTTACGCTGCCGCCCTTCTCGCCCCATGCGGCGGCGGGCAGCCGGACATGGGCGTGGCGGACCGTATCGGTCTTGGCCAGCACGTCCGACACCACGACAAACGGGCAGGCCTTGATCGCCGCCTCGACGGCATTGGCGTCCGGCATCGAATCGACCGGGTTGGTCGCCATGATCCACAGCGCCTTGATCCGCCCGTCTGCCACGGCCTGGAACATCTCGACCGCCTTCAGGCCCGGTTTTTCGGCGATGGCCGGCGCTCCCCAGAAACGCTGCACGCGGTTGCGGTGCTCGGGGTTTTCGATCTCCATATGGGCGGCCAGCATGTTGGCCAGGCCGCCGACCTCGCGGCCGCCCATGGCGTTGGGCTGGCCGGTCACTGAAAACGGCCCGGCGCCGGGCTTGCCGATACGGCCGGTGGCGAGATGACAGTTGATGATGGCATTGACCTTGTCGGTGCCCGACGACGACTGGTTCACGCCCTGGCTGTAGACGGTCACCGTTTTGGCCGTCGCGGCAAACAGGCCGTAGAAGCGGACAAGCTCGTCCTCGCCGAGACCCGTGGCAGCGGCAATGCCGGCAAGGTCGAGCGCCGAGGCGGCGGCAATCGCGCCGTCAAAGCCCGTCGTGTGTGCTGCGATATAGGCGTGGTCCAGTACGGCCTGTTCACCAAGATAGGCAAGCAGGCCGGTGAACAGCGCGACGTCGCCATCGGGCGCGATCGCCAGATGAATGTCGGCGATGTCTGCGGTCATGGTGCGGCGCGGATCGATCAGCACCACCTTCATTTCGGGCCGTTTTTCCCTGGCCGCGGCGATGCGCTGGTAGAGCACGGGATGGCACCAGGCGAGATTGGAGCCGACCAGCACGATCAGGTCGGCAAGGTCCAGATCCTCGTAGCCGCCCGGCACCGTGTCGGAGCCGAAGGCGCGGCGGTGGCCGGCAACCGATGAGGCCATGCACAGGCGCGAATTGGTGTCGATGTTGGCCGAACCGATGAAGCCTTTCATCAGCTTGTTGGCGACGTAATAGTCCTCGGTCAGCAACTGGCCGGAGACGTAGAAGGCCACCGCGTCGGGGCCGTGCTCGGCGATGGTCCTCGAGAAGGTCGAGGCGACCAGGTCGAGCGCTTCGTCCCAGTCGGTGCGGTGACCGTGGATCTCCGGATAGAGCAACCTGCCGTCGAGGTCGATCGTCTCGGCCAGCGCCGAGCCCTTGGAGCAGAGCCGGCCGAAATTCGCCGGATGGTGAGGGTCGCCGCGAACGGTTACCTCCCCGTTCGCGGCGACCTTCGCCAGCACGCCGCAGCCCACCCCGCAATAGGGGCAGGTGGTCCTCACCTCGCGCGCTTCGTCGATCTTCATGCTCAGGCCGCGCGACTGGCCAGCGCTTCCAGCGCAATGAACAGACGCTCGCCCTCGATCCGCACCGGAATGGTGCGCACCGCACCTTCGTCGGCGCCAAGCGCCTTGCCGGTCTCCAGCGAGATCACCCAATTGTGCAGGGGACAGGTCACCGCCGCGCCGTGGACGATGCCCTGCGAGAGCGGTCCGCCCTTATGCGGACAATGGTCGTCGATAGCGAAGACCTGATCGTCTGCCGTGCGGAAGACGGCGATCTTGCCCTGGGGCGTGGCGACGCAGCGCGCGCCGCGGCGCGGAATGTCCGATATCGAGCCGATTGATACCCAGTTCATCATGATTACTCCGCCGCCTGCGCGAAGCCGACCGAAGCCATCGGCCGGAATTCGTGCTTGTCCTTGCCGGAAACGCGTTCCGACCACGGATCGACCTGCGCGAATTTCTGCGAAAAGACGAAGCGGTCGAAATAGGCCTTGCGCTTCTCGCCATCGTCCATGATCTGGCGCTTGATTTCGGCGATGCCGATGCGCTTGGCCCATTTGTAGATGCGCTCGAGATAGCGGCCCTGTTCGCGATACATCTGCGTCAACGCCACGATGTGCTCGAGCGCCTCGTCCTCGGTCTTGACCAGGCCGAGCACCTCGGTGCCCTTGATGTCGAGGCCGGCGGCCCCGGCGAAATGGATCTCGTAGCCCGAATCGACGCAGATCACGCCGACATCCTTGCAGGTTGCCTCCGCACAGTTCCTCGGGCAGCCCGACACCGCCATCTTGACCTTGGCGGGGGTCCACGAGCCCCACATGAATTTTTCGATTCGGACGCCGAACCCTGTCGAATCCTGCGTGCCGAAGCGGCACCAGTCCGAACCGACGCAGGTCTTTACCGTGCGCAGTCCCTTGGCATAGGCGTGGCCGGACACGAAGCCGGCCTGACCGAGATCGGCCCACACCGCCGGCAGGTCCTCCTTGCGGATGCCGAGCATGTCGATGCGCTGGCCACCGGTGACCTTGACCATCGGGATCTCGAACTTGTCGACGACGTCGGCGATGGCGCGCAGTTCGGCGGCATTAGTGACGCCACCCCACATGCGCGGCACCACCGAATAGGTGCCGTCCTTCTGGATGTTGGCGTGGACGCGCTCGTTGATGAAGCGCGACTGGTAGTCGTCGGCATACTCATCCGGCCAGTCGCAGACGAGATAGTAGTTGAGCGCCGGCCGGCATTTGGCGCAGCCGCAGGAGGTGGTCCATTCCAGTTCCTGCATGACCGCCGGAATGGTCTTCAGGCCCTTGGCCTTGATTAGCCGGCGGACTTCGTCATGGCCGAGCGTGGTGCAGCCGCACATCGGCTGCACAGCCGCCGGATTGTATTTGTCGCCGATGGTCAGCACCATCAGCTTCTCGACCAGCCCGGTGCAGGAGCCGCAGGATGCGGACGCCTTGGTGTGGGCACGCACGTCGTCCAGCGAGGTCAGGCCCTTGGCCGTGATCGCGCCAGTGATCTTTCCTTTGCAAACGCCGTTGCAGCCGCAGATTTCCGCATCATCCGGCAAGGCTGCAACGGCCGCCATAGGGTCCAGGGAGGCGCCTCCCTGGTATGACTGACCGAAAATAAGCGTATCGCGCATTTGCGATATGTCGGTCTGCTTCTTCTTGAGGTCGTTGAACCAGGCGCCGTCCGCCGTCTCGCCATAAAGCACGGTGCCGATGATGCGATCGTCCTTGAGTACCAGCCGCTTGTAGACGCCGGCGGCGGCGTCGCGCAGCACGATCTCCTGGCGGTCCTCGCCCTCGGCGAAGTCGCCGAGCGAGAACAGCTCGATGCCGGTGACCTTGAGCTTGGTCGGCGTGTCCATATGGACGAAAGCCGCCGCCTCGTTGCCGGCAAGCTGGCTGGCCGCGACGCGCGCCATCTCGTACAGCGGCGCAACCAGCCCGTAAACCTGTCCGTTGACCTCGGCGCATTCGCCGAGCGCGTAGATGTCGGGATCGTTGCTGCGCATGCCGGCATCGACGACGATGCCGCGATTGACGGCAATGCCGGCTTCCTTCGCCAGCGCCGCATTCGGCCTGATCCCCACCGCCATGACGACCAGCGTCGCCGGAATGACGGTTCCGTCGGCAAGCTCCACCTGCTCGACCTTGCCCTTGCCTGTGATCGCCTGGGTGTTGGCCTTGGTGATGACCTTGATGCCGCGCTGTTCGACGGCGCGCTGCAAGAGATAGCCGGCGGCCGGATCGAGCTGGCGCTCCATCAGCGTCGGCATGACATGCAGCACGGTGACGTCCATGCCTTGCGAGTTCAAGCCCGCTGCCGCCTCCAGCCCGAGCAGGCCGCCGCCGATGACCACGGCCTTGGCCCGCGACTGGGCGGCAAGCAGCATGGCCTGGACGTCGTCGAGATCGCGATAGGTGAGCACGCCCGGCAGATCGTGGCCGGGCACCGGAATGATGAACGGCACCGAGCCGGTGGCGATGACGAGCTTGTCATAGGGCTCGGTGACGCCGTGGTCGGAGGTGACGGTCTTCGCTGTCCGGTCGATGGCGACGATCTTGTGGCCCTTGTAGAGGGTGATGCCGTTGGCGATGTACCAGCCGTCACCATGGATGATGATTTCCTCAAAAGCCTTCTCGCCGGACAGCACCGGCGACAGCATGATGCGGTCGTAATTGACGCGCGGCTCGGCGTTGAAGATGGTGACCTGGTAACGACCGGGCGCCTGTTCGAAGAGATGCTCCAGCATCCGCCCGGGCGCCATGCCGTTGCCGATGATGACGAGTTTTTCGGTCATTGAGCTACTCCGCGGCTTCGACGAAGCGGTGGCGTTCGTAGAGGAACTTCAGCACCGCTTCGCGGCAGCGCAGGAAGGTCCGGTCGGAGGAAAGCTCGACGCGGTGGCGCGGCCGGGCCAACGGCACGGGAAGCACCTCGCCGATGGTCGCCGCCGGACCGTTGGTCATCATGACGATGCGATCGGACAACAGCACCGCCTCGTCGACGTCGTGGGTGATCATGATTGTCGTCGAGCCAAGCCTCGAATGGATATCCATCACAGCGTCCTGCAGATGCGCGCGGGTCAGTGCGTCGAGCGCACCGAACGGTTCGTCGAGCAGCAGGATCTTCGGTTCCATGGCCAGTGCGCGGGCGATGCCGACGCGCTGCTTCATGCCGCCCGATATCTCAGCGGGCCGCTTGTCCCTGGCGTGTGCCATCTGCACGAGGTCGAGATTACGCATGATCCAATCGTGCCGTTCGGCCCGGCTCCTGGTGCGGCCGAAGACCTTAGACACCGCGAGATTGATGTTTTCGTAGACGGTGAGCCACGGCAGCAGGCTGTGGTTCTGGAACACCACGGCGCGTTCAGGACCGGGGCTGTCGACCTCCTTGTCTTCGAGCAGGACCGCGCCGGAGGTTACTTTCGTCAGCCCGGCGATCAGGTTGAGCAAGGTCGACTTTCCGCAGCCGGAATGGCCAATGATCGAGACGAATTCGCCCTTGTCGATGGTTAGCCGGATGTCTTTCAGCACCTCGCTGACCTGGCCGCCGCGGGCGAAGGACTTGTCGATATGGTCGAGTTTCAGATAGGCCGTCATTGCCCTCTCCTCACTTTGCCGTTGTGCCGCGGGTGACAAAGGCGCCGACCGCCGCGACCAGGCGATCGAGGCAAAAGCCGGTGACGCCGATATAGGCGAGCGCAACGATGATGTCGGGCAGCCGCGACGAGTTCCAGGCATCCCAGATGAAGAAGCCGATTCCGACGCCGCCTGTCAGCATTTCGGCGGCGACGATGGCAAGCCAGGACAGGCCGATGCCGATGCGCAAGCCGGTGAAGATGTAAGGTGCCGCGGCCGGCACCATGATCTTCACGAAGAACTCGAGCTGGTTGAGCCTGAGGATACGGGAGACGTTGCGATAATCCTCCGGAATGTTGCGGACGCCGACGGCGGTGTTGATGATCACCGGCCAGATCGAGGTAATGAAGATGACGAAGATCGCCGATGGGCTGGAATCGCGGAAGGCGGCCAGCGACAGCGGCAGCCAGGCGAGCGGCGGCACGGTGCGCAGGATCTGGAACACAGGGTCGAGGCCGCGCATCGCCCAGATCGACTGGCCGACCAGCGCGCCGAGCGCAACGCCGACGATTGCAGCCAGGCCGAAGCCGATGGCGACGCGCTGCAGCGAGATCAGCACCCGCCAGGCCAGTCCGATATCCTGCGGACCATAGTCGAAGAACGGATGGGCTATCAGATCGTAGGCCTCGTTCCATACCTGGCTAGGTGGCGGCAAGCTGGCGTTGGGCGACGAGCAGGCGATCTGCCAGATGACGAGCATGACGACGATGACGACTGCCGGCGGCACCAGCGTGCTCGCCAGCTTGCCGGCGATCGCGGCGGAATCGAAGCGGCGCCTCACCTTGGCGGTGAAAGCTATGACCTCTGCAGGCTTGGCAGGCGTGGGGAACGCCTTGACCTTGGTGTCCTCGATGACTTGAATAGACATTTTCGCAAAAAGCTCCTTGAGCATTGGCGTTTCAGGCGGCGCCACTGGCGCCGCTTGCCGGCGACGTCAGGCCGATGCCTTGATCTTCAGGCTGTCGAGATAGGCGGACGGATTGGCCGGATCGAAGATCTTGCCGTCGAAGAAGGTCTCGACACCGCGCGATGAAGACGCCGGGATGTCGGCTGCAGCGACGCCGAGATCCTTCGCCGCCTCGCGCCACAGATCTTCGCGGTTGACTTGATCGACCAGCGCCTTGATGTCGGTGGTCGCCGCGAATTTGCCCCAGCGGATGTTTTCGGCGAGGAACCAGCTGTCGTGGCTCTTGAACGGATAGGACACACCGCCCTTCCAGAACTTCATGTAGAGGTCGGTGCCGGTGGCGACGCGGTCGTCGCCGTAATTGATGTCGCCCTTAAGGCGGCCGATGATGTCGGCGGTCGGCACGTTCATCCATTGCCGCTTGCCGATGATGGCTGCCATCTCGTCCTTGTTATCCATGGCTTCGCACCATTGCTGGGCTTCCATGACGGCCATCAGGATCGCCTTGGTGGCGTTCGGGTTCTTGTCGATAAAGGCGGCGCGCAGGCCGAGCGCCTTTTCCGGATGACCTTTCCACAACTCGCCCGTGGTGGCGGCTGTGAAGCCGACGCCCTGATGGACGAGTTGCTCGTTCCACGGCTCGCCGACGCAGAACACGTCCATATTACCGACCTTCATGTTGGCGACCATCTGCGGCGGCGGCACAACGATGGTCGAGACATCCTTATCAGGATCGATGCCGCCGGCAGCCAGCCAGTAGCGCAACCAGAGATCATGGGTGCCGCCCGGGAAGGTCATGGCGGCTTTCACCTCCATGCCTTCGGCCTTCTTGGCCGCAAACGCGTCCTTCAGCTTGGAGGCATCGAGGCCGACGCCGGTGCCGGCATATTCCTGCGCGACGGAAATCGCCTGGCAGTCGTAGTTGAGCCGAGCCACAATCGCCATCGGCATCGGCTGGTTGTTCTGCGTCACCTTGCCGGTGTGCATCAGGTAAGGCATCGGCGTCAGGATATGGGCGCCGTCGATGCCGTTGGCTTCGCCGCCGAGCATCAGATTGTCGCGTGTCGCGCCCCAGGAGGCCTGCTTGAGCACCTCGACATCGGGCATGCCGAATTTTTCAAACAGACCCTTCTCCTTGGCGATCATCAGCGGCGCTGCATCGGTCAGCGCGATGAAGCCGAGCTTGGCGCCGGTGACTTCCGGCGCTGCCGGCGCCGCATAGGCACCGGACGGCAGCAGCGCGCGTGCCGCCGCCAGCGTTGCCGCGGTGGCCGCGCTCATCATCAGGAAATCGCGGCGCGTTACGCCCTTGAGGGCGGATTGGGTTTTGATGCGTTTCGTCATCGTCATCTCCGTTGGGCGCGGCTTGGGATCTGCGCCGTCGATTGCGTGTTCGACCAAAACAAAAAAAGCCGCCGGCCAGGCCGCCACGTCCGTTGATCCGGATCGCGTGTCGACCTGAGCGGCAGCTTTGCCTGTGGCGCCCGCCATTGGACGCCATATTCAATGGCCTGAAGGCCCTATGGATTACTATGCAGGAACCGTGCCAGTTTGAAGAAACGGTGGATTCAGCAATGAAAACAATCGATCGCGCGGGCGCCAAGGCTGGAGCGCCGGATTGCCGATGCTCATACGGCAGTCACGTTCATTGTGCAGTGGCACAAAAATTGTGCAGTGCACGATAATGCGCAAGGAATACTCAGCCGGTTGGCATGGCCCAATCGCGGATGGCGAGATAGTCGTCGATCCTGTCCGGATCGAAGATGCGGCCGTCGAAGAAACCATCCGGACCAAGGACGAGGCTGGCGCCGGCCGAGCCGACCGGGGTGGCAGCGGTCAGGGCCCCCTCGACCTTGGCATTGGCTCCCGGCAGGGCGACGCCGAGCGGCTTCAGCGCTGCGCGATAGAGGTCGGGCCGGTAGGTATCGCGCGCGAGCCCCATGTGGGCCGCGCTGTGCTTGACTTGCCCCCAACGGACCATCTGCGTGTAGAACCACAGCGCATGGCTCTTCCACGGAAAATTCGCTGCCTTGCCGAAAGGAAGAAAGAAGTCTTCGACGGTCAGTTCCGAGCCGCCGCCCAGCGCAAGATGTCCGGTCAGGATCGGCATCTGCAGCGCCGGCGAAAGGCCGAGGAAGGAAGGCTGCGCCATCAGCGCGGCCAGTTCGCCGCGGTTTGCCGGATCCTGGCACCAGCGCGCGGCGTGGTGAAGCGCGCGCAGCAGGGCTGAAAGAGCTTCCGGGTGTTTTTCGGCCCAGGCCTTGCGCACGCCGACGACTTTCTCGGGGCTGGTCTTCCAGATGGTGGCCTTGACCGTCGCGATATGGCCGGTGCCGGCGACAACCGAGACGCTGTTCCAGGGTTCGCCGGCGCAGTAGCCGTCGATCCTGCCGGCGGCAAGCGCGTCGGCCATGAAGGGCGGCGGCACGATGACGACCTCTATTTCGCGCGCCGGATCGATGCCGCAGGCGGCGAGCCAGTAGCGCAGTTCGTAATTGTGTCCCGAGTGCGGGTGTACGACCGCAAAGCGCAGCGGGTCGCCACCGGAACTTGCCCGCTCACGGATCAGCGCTCCCAAGGCCTTACCGGTTCGCGCCGGATCGAGGTCGGGCAAAGCGCCGTGCGCGGCCATGCCCGCCCAGAGCGTGTTCGAAACCGTTACGCAGTTGCCGCCCAGTCCCAGCGAGAACGGCACGATCGTATCGGAGGCGAGTGGGGTAAGCCCCAGATTGCAGGCGATCGGCATCGGACCCAGCATATGCGCCAGATCGAAATGCCCGATCGCGATGCGGTCGCGGATGTTGGCCCAGGATGTCTCGCGACTGAGCGTCAGGTCGACGCCTTCGCGCGCGGCAAAGCCGATCTCGCGCGCTGCGACAAGAACAGCGCTGTCGAAGAGCGGTATGAAACCGGCATTGATCTGGTGTTCGGCCGCCATGCTCAACTCTCCCCGGGATCCAGAAGGCCTGCCGCCGTTACCAGGCTCTGCGCGATTTCGCTGATCTTGCGGTTCTGGTTCATCGCGGTCTTGCGCAGAAGCGTATAGGCCGCGTCCTCCGACAGGCCACGCGACCTCATCAGGATGCCCTTGGCACGGTCGATGACCTTGCGGTCCTCCAATTCACTGCGGGCTTCTTCCAGTTCGCGCGCCATTCGCGAAAAGGCGTTGAAGCGGCTGATCGCCATATCGAGGATCGGCTTGACGCGCTCCTGGCGCAGCCCATCGACGACATAGGCGGAGACCCCCGCTTCCACCGCAGCTTCGATCGAAGCCTGATCCGACCGGTCCACGAACATGGCGATCGGCCGCTTCACAACGCGCGAAAGCTGGAACATGTTTTCAAGCATGTCGCGGTTGGGATTTTCGAGATCGATGACGATTACATCCGGTTCGATCTCGGCGATGCGCCGCGCTATTCCGGCAACGTCGTGAACGACCGTGACCTGCTCATGCCCGGCCTCCCGCAATCCCGCCTCGATGATGGAGGCGCGAATGTGGTTTTCGTCGATCACCAGGACGGTGAGGGATTTCCGGATCATGCCGCATTTTGCGCACGCCGCGCGATTGTGCAATGCGGCATGGTGAGAATTGACGCAGTTCTCGCTTAGGGGACTGCCATATGTTCGCGGAGCTGACCCGTTAAGCTTCTTTAAATATCATTCATAGGGTCTACTTTGCTTTTGTATCGACTGCGCTATTTTTCAGTTTGCGAACCTTGTCTCGCTGGCTAGAAGATTGGAGGTTTCCATGGATCGGCGATCATTTTTGACAGGAATGTTTGGCATTGCTGGGGCAGCAGCCCTGGCGAGCGCAGTTCGGCCAATCAACGCGGTAGCCGGCGTACCGGGCGCCAGAAGTGGCATCCTCGATGAACTCGACGCGCCGGATACGGAAGCCTTCGAGGATGAAGATACTCAAGCGGAGCCGGTCCGCCATCGGCGGTGGCACCGCAGGCGGCGGCGCCGGCGGCGCGCTTGGAGAAGGATCTGTCGTCGTTTCTGGCGAAATGGCCGTCTGCGCAGACGGTGCGTTCGCAGGCGTGTTTGGGTCTGGGCCTGGTATTATTAGCAGCTAGCGTGCTGAAAACCCCGGTGGTTGCCGGGGTTTTCAGCTACAGGCGACCGCTGGGAATCCCGCGGCGGTCGTCGAGATTTCAAGGGGGCCAACCGGCCTGCAAGGCCTGCCAGTGATGGGCGGGCCTTTAAGCGACTAGTCTTCCCAAGAGAAAACTGGTGGTGGTGACAGTCAGGGACGAACCCGTCTCTGCCCGAATTTCCCTGATAAAACTGGGTGTTCTGCTCCTCTCAAGCTTCCCCGTGGATACGTGCCGCGTCACGACGTCGCTTTGTATTCGAGCGTACATTAGGAGTGAGGGTATTCGAGCGTACATTAGGAGTGAGGGAACCGCGGTTGTGGAATACCACGGCGTTTCGCCCTCCCACGCAATGATCCCGTCTCCAAACAGCGACGATTATGAGTGTTGCCCGACGCCGGCAGGTTGGTCGCCATGCTCAACGCATAGGCTGCGGCATTAGCTCGGGGGTTAGGATCGTTGGCACCTGCGGGTCCTGCTGTTCGTACGGCAACGCTTTCCGCACGAATTTGATGAGCGGGCGCTCTATCAGCCACCACGCCACGAAAGCAATGAAAGCAAGTGCGGCGATGTAGGATCCAAATCCCTCTGCGACGGACGCCCCTTCGAACAGGATTTTCGGCCAATAGACAGCGAGCGGCAGGTGGAAGAGGTAAAGCGAATATGCACCGATGCCGACCCACGACAGCGGCAGCAACAACGTCGGAAATGGTCGCTGGCTGGTGACGACGAGAACTAAAACCAGCACATAGACCGCGGCAATGAAGGTGTAACCGACGCTGACCATCAACGGCGAAAAGATCGTCAATTCTGCAGAGGCCAGCCCCCACAAGCCTAGCACGAACACACCGGTCAGCACCTTTAGGCCTGTGCGATTCCTTTTAATGAGTGCGCGACGATGATCTGATGAGAGAAACCACGCTGCCAGAACTCCTGCGAATAACGAATCCATGCGGCAAGGCAGGAGCAGATAAGCCGGCATATCATGGCCAGACAGCCAAAGCGCCGTTCGAAGCGCCGGCGCGAGTCCGATCAGCAGCACAAGCGTGGCCGGCAGGTATTTTGTAGGGAGGAAGCGGATCAGTGGCGGCAGCACCAAATAGAACTGTTCCTCGACGGCCAGAGACCATGTCACGCCGACAACCCCATGGCCGAACCGTTCCTGCACCGACCACTGAATGTTCTGCACAAAAAATACCAGCACCCAAGTATTTTCGTCGACTGCCAGCCAGATGGAGAGCCCGATCACGATAGCATAGAGCGGCAGAATGCGTGCCGCGCGTCGCGCGTAGAACACCTGGAAATAATTCCTTGCGGTCGCATTGGCCAACAGGATCGATCCTATCAGGAAACCGGACAGGACGAAGAAGAGGTCGACTCCAGACCACAGCAGGGAGAGCGGTCCTGCCAGCGACGGGAATGTCGAAACGAGGTGAATGGCAAACGCATGCCAACAAAGGACCGCTAAAATAGCGATACCACGCAATCCGTCGATAGCTGGATTTCGGGCAGTACTGGCAGGGTGCAAGGGTTGGGTTCCAGGCGCTGTATGTTTGAAGTTTGCGCTGCAAAAGTTGCCAAAACGCAAAAATGACCACTCGGGTCGCCAAGACGATCAGGAGTCAGAAAGCACCGCCACAGAGACGAGCGCGCTGAAACCAGGGCAAAACAAGCGAAAATGGCCATTTCACGGCCGAACAGTACCGTCTCTACAGCACTAAGCCTTTGAATTAACAGCAATGTGCGGCGCGTGCAAAAAGCGCGAATTGCGAAGACTGTTTGGTGGAGCCAATCGGAATCGAACCGACGACCTCTTGAATGCCATTCAAGCGCTCTCCCAACTGAGCTATGGCCCCACTCCGGCAGTCTACCGGCGCCGTTGCCGGCGAAGAGATCCGGCGCGGGTTGAGACCGCGCCGTTAGTGCAGCGGCTTCTAACCCCGCCTTTCGTCAATATCAAGCCTTCAAAAGCCGCTTTTTATTAAGACCCGGCGAAAGTCGGCAGGCGCTTGCGTCCGAAGCCGGATCAGACTTCGTCGTCGTCGTCGCCGACGCCGATCATGTCGGCGACATCGTCGTCTTCTTCCTCTTCATCGGCGAGGAAAGTATCGTCGTCGTCGCCGAGGTCCACATCGTCCTCGTCATCGGCGAGATCGGGAAGATCGTCGGCCTTCACGTCCTCGTCCGCCTCTTCGAGCGAGACGACCTCGACGCCCTCTTCCTCCTCGGCGTCCACTTCCTTCTCGGCAACTTCCTCTTCCTCCTCGAGGGCGGCGATCTTGCCTTCCTCGAAATAGGAACGGGGATAGCTCTTGCCGGTATAGGGCGAGACGATCGGATCCTTGTTCAGGTCGTAGAATTTTTGACCCGTCTCGGGGTCGATGCGTTTGGTGCCAAGTTCGGGTTTTGCCACAGCAAGCCTCGTCGATGAAAGTTTGGTCCCCATAACCACAGTTTACGGCGCTGTCAAAGCCTAAAGCCAGCGTCACAAATCCCCGCGTTGAGCGACCTCTCGCGAGGGGATGACCATTTCGGTCCGCCGTGATACGAGACCGCGCAAACCAAAAGAAAAAGGCCGGCCGCCGGCGTTTTGATCTAGGGAAAACCCATGTCGCATACTGCCGCCCCGAAACCAGCCACCGCCCGCAAATCATCGGCACTCTCCGGCGTGGCGCGGGTGCCTGGCGACAAGTCGATCTCGCACCGCTCGTTCATGTTCGGTGGCCTCGCCTCTGGCGAGACCCGCATCACCGGCCTGCTGGAAGGCGAGGACGTGATGCGCACGGGCGCGGCGATGAAGGCGATGGGCGCGCATATAGAGAAGCACGGCACTGAATGGGTGATCCGCGGCACCGGCAATGGCGCGCTGCTGCAGCCGGAAGGCCCGCTCGATTTCGGCAATGCCGGCACCGGCTCGCGCCTCACCATGGGCCTGGTCGGCACCTACGACATGGAGACGACCTTCATCGGGGACGCCTCGCTGTCCGGCAGGCCGATGGGCCGCGTGCTTGAGCCGCTGCGCCAGATGGGCGTGCAGGTGCTGAAGGCGACGCCCGGCGACCGCATGCCGATCACGCTGCACGGCCCCAAGCACGCCGCCCCCATCACCTACCGCGTGCCGATGGCCTCGGCGCAGGTGAAGTCAGCGGTGCTGCTCGCCGGCCTGAACACGCCCGGCGTCACCACCGTCATCGAGCCGGTGATGACGCGTGACCACACCGAAAAGATGCTGAAGGGATTCGGCGCCAATCTGTCGGTCGAGACCGACGAGCGCGGCGTGCGCCACATCTTCATCGAGGGCCAGGGCAAGCTCACCGGCCAGACGATCGCCGTGCCGGGCGACCCGTCCTCGGCCGGCTTCCCGCTTGTGGCGGCGCTGATCGTGCCGGGCTCGGACATTACAATCGAAAACGTGCTGATGAACCCGACCCGCACCGGTCTGCTTTTGACGCTGCAGGAAATGGGCGCCCGGATCGACATTGTCGACCCGCGCAATGAAGGCGGCGAAGACGTCGCCGATCTGCGCGTGCGCTATTCCGAACTGAAGGGCGTCACCGTGCCGCCCGAACGGGCGCCGACGATGATCGACGAATATCCGGTGCTTGCGGTCGCCGCCAGCTTCGCCGAGGGCGAGACGCTGATGCAGGGACTGGAAGAGCTGCGGGTGAAGGAATCCGACCGGCTGTCGGCAGTGGCCGAAGGGCTGAAGCTCAACGGCGTCGACTGCACTGAGGGGGAGGCCTCGCTGGCGGTGCGTGGAAAGCCAGGCGGCAAGGGGCTCGGCCAGCACCCCAACGGACCCAACACTGTCGTCCAGACCCATCTCGACCACCGTATTGCCATGAGTTTCCTGGTCATGGGGCTGGCAACGGAAAAGCCCGTGACCATCGACGATCAGGCGATGATCGCGACGAGTTTTCCTGAATTCATGGGCCTGATGAAAGGGCTTGGGGCGGCGATTGAGTGACAGTTGATGGCAATCAATAACCTTGGAGGTTGCGGCCAAACTGGAACGGCGGCGGCGGGACAGCGCCCCCCTCTGTCCTGCCGGACGCCACGCCTATCTGGATCATTGCGCTTTTCGGTCATGGTGGGCGGCGAATGACATCAACCTTTACAATCGCGATCGACGGACCCGCCGGCGCCGGCAAGGGCACACTGGCGCGGCGGCTGGCCGATCACTACCGGCTGAACCTGCTCGACACCGGCCTCACCTATCGCGCGGTGGCCCATGCACTGCTTCGGCTCGGCCTGCCGCTCGACAATGTCTCGGCCGCCGAAACCGCTGCCCGCCAGGTCGACCTAGCCAAGCTCGACCGGTCGGTGCTGTCGGCGCATGCGGTCGGCGAAGCGGCTTCGAAAGTGGCGGTGTTCCCGTCGGTGCGGCGCATATTGGTCGAAAAGCAGCGCGAGTTCGCCAAGACGCCGCCGGGCGCCGTGCTCGACGGCCGCGACATCGGCACCGTGGTCTGTCCCGAGGCCGACATCAAGCTCTATGTGACGGCCAGCGCCGAAGTGCGGGCAGAGCGGCGGCTGGCCGAGATCGAGAGCATCGGCGGCACCGCCAATTTCGCCGATATCCTCGCCGATATCCTGCGCCGCGACGAGCGCGACATGGGTCGCGCCGACTCGCCGCTGAAGCCAGCCGCGGACGCGCACTTGCTCGACACGTCGGAAATGGCTATAGAAGCCGCGTTCCTGGCGGCCAAGGCGATCATCGACGACGTCCTGGCCAAGAGAAACAACGCCTGAGCCGGGTTTTCCTCCCGTTGCCGATTGCCGGCGGCGAAAAGATACCCATATCGGGCACGAACCAGCCTGCCTGCATTTTTCATGCGCCGGAATTGCCGCTTAGGCGGCCAAGGGTTTTTTTGAAGCCCGGAACGCCGGCAGGCCAACGCAACGCTAACCCACGGCGCCCGCCCCGCGACAGATGCGGGGCATTCCAGGAGAACCTATGTCAGTTGCAAACCCCACTCGCGATGATTTCGCGAGCCTGCTCGAAGAATCATTTTCCGCCGGCCATTCCGGCGAAGGCCAAGTCGTCAAGGGCACGATCACCGCGATCGAAAAGGACATGGCTATCATCGACGTCGGCCTCAAGGTCGAAGGCCGCGTGCCGCTGAAGGAATTCGGCGTCAAGGGCAAGGACTCGACGCTCAAGGTCGGCGACACGGTCGAAGTCTATGTCGAGCGCATCGAGAACGCGCTTGGCGAAGCGATGCTGTCGCGTGAAAAGGCCCGCCGCGAAGAGAGCTGGGTCCGTCTCGAAGAGAAGTTCACCAAGGGCGAGCGCGTCGAAGGCGTCATCTTCAATCAGGTCAAGGGCGGCTTCACCGTCGATCTCGACGGCGCCGTGGCCTTCCTGCCGCGCAGCCAGGTCGACATCCGCCCGATCCGCGACGTCTCTCCGCTGATGCACAATCCGCAGCCTTTCGAGATCCTCAAGATGGATCGCCGCCGCGGCAACATCGTGGTGTCGCGCCGCACCGTGCTCGAGGAAAGCCGCGCCGAACAGCGTTCGGAAATCGTGCAGAACCTCGAAGAAGGCCAGGTGGTCGAAGGCGTCGTCAAGAACATCACCGACTATGGTGCGTTCGTCGACCTCGGCGGCATCGACGGCCTGCTGCATGTCACCGACATGGCATGGCGCCGCGTCAACCATCCGACCGAGATCCTCAACATCGGCCAGACGGTCAAGGTGCAGATCATCCGCATCAACCAGGAAACCCACCGCATCTCGCTCGGCATGAAGCAGCTCGAGAGCGATCCGTGGTCCGAGATCGGAACGAAGTTCCCGATCGGCAAGAAGATCAAGGGCACCGTCACCAACATCACCGACTACGGCGCGTTCGTCGAGCTGGAGCCGGGCATCGAGGGCCTTATCCACGTTTCGGAAATGTCGTGGACCAAGAAGAACGTGCATCCCGGCAAGATCCTGTCGACAACGCAGGAAGTCGACGTGGTGGTGCTCGAGGTCGATCCGGCCAAGCGCCGCATCTCGCTCGGCCTCAAGCAGACGCTCGAGAATCCGTGGCAGGCTTTCGCCAGCAGCCATCCGGTCGGCAGCCAGGTCGAGGGCGAGGTCAAGAACAAGACCGAGTTCGGCCTGTTCATCGGCCTCGAAGGCGATGTCGACGGCATGGTCCATCTTTCCGACCTCGACTGGACCCGTCCGGGCGAGCAGGTGATCGAGGAGTACAATCGCGGCGACATCGTCAAGGCGCAGGTGCTCGACGTCGACATCGACAAGGAGCGCATCTCGCTCGGCATCAAGCAGTTGGCCAAGGACACAGCCGGCGAGGCGGCGACTTCCGGCGAACTGCGCAAGAACGCGGTCGTCACCTGCGAGGTTACCGGCGTCAAGGATGGCGGTCTGGAAGTGCGGCTCGTCGAGAGCGGCATCGAGACCTTCATCAAGCGCTCCGACCTCAGCCGTGACCGCGACGAGCAGCGTCCCGAGCGCTTCACGGTTGGCCAGAAGGTCGACGCCCGCGTCATCGCCTTCGACAAGAAGACCCGCAAACTGCAGGTCTCGATCAAGGCGCTGGAAATCGCCGAAGAGAAGGAAGCGGTTGCTCAGTACGGCTCGACCGACTCCGGCGCTTCGCTGGGCGACATCCTGGGTGCCGCGCTGAAGAAGCAGGGCAGCTAATCTACCAACGCCGCGCGCCTCACGCGGCCTGTAAACAAAACCCCGCCGGAGCGATCCGGCGGGGTTTTTGTTTGACCGTGATCATAGCATCGGACGCAAAACGCCTCGGGCGTGGCCGGGGCGAGACCCGATTTTAGGAAATCCGCGCTCGACAAAAAGAGCGATCAGGCTCTGCCGTAAAGCGGCACCAGCGTGCCGCTCATCGCCAGATTGGCCGGCGAAGCGAGGTAGGCAATGGCCTCCGCAGCCGCTTCGAGGCTGACCCATTTGCCGAAATCGGCGGTGGGCATGTCAGCCCGGGTGGCCGGTGTATCGAGAGTGGAGGGCGCGACCGCATTGACCAGGATGCCCCTGCCCTTGAGTTCTTCCGCCATCGCCACCGTCATTGCCGCGACCGCCGCCTTGCTGGCGGCATAGGCGACCATGCCGGAACCGCGCCGCAGGTCGAGCCCGGCGCGCGCCGTGACATTGACGATGCGGCCCGAGACGGAAGATTCAAGCATCGAGCGTATCGCCGCGCGGCAGCACAGGAAGGTAGTACGCGCGTTGGTGTCCATCATTTCGGCAAAGGACGCGGGCTCGATCTTCTCGACCGGCGCGGCGGTGAAGCCGCCGGCCAGATGGATGGATGCCCACAAATCCGTAACGCTGGCATAGAACGCATCGACCTTGGCGGGGTCGGCGAGATCGACATTGTGCGCCAGCCTGACGCGCTCATGGGCCGGGAAGGGAAAATGCGCGGGTGCGGCGGCATGGGCGTTGGGCACATGGCAGACCGCGCCCTGTTCCAGCAGTTTGCCGACAACCGCGCCACCGAGCGCCCCGGTGCCGCCGGTCACCACAACATGCCTGCCGTCCAGTGTATCCGTCATCTTCGACCGCTCCAGTCACTCATATGCCGCACCGCCGCCGAAGGTCGCGCCTTTCGCACAATCACTCAACAGAAATCTCGATGACGCAGCGTCGTTTGCGCACGTCGAGCCGGCGGCGATCCGACGAGGATCGCATCCCCAAGCAGACGTTGCCACAGCACTCAATCGACGGTGATCTCGATGACATACGGCAGTCCGGTCGCCCGCGCGCGCTTGAGTGCGTCTGCCAGATCACCGATGCCGGCGAGCCGCTCGGCGGCAATGCCATAGGCCTCGGCCAGCTTGCAGAAATCAGGCGGCGCAGGCGAGACGCCGACCGGCTCGACGCCGACGTCGAGCATCGAGGTTTCGATTTCGCGATAACCGCGATTGTTCCAGACGACGAAGATCACCGGTGCCGCAGCGTCGAGGGCGGCGCCCAGTTCCGGCAGCGTGAACTGGAAACCACCGTCGCCGGTGAGACAAACGACCGGCGCATCAGGCACAGCAAGGGCCGCACCGATCGCCGCCGGCGGGCCATAGCCGAGCGCACCGAAGCCGGTGGCGGCGTTAAACCAGCCGCCAGGGCGATCGTGGTCGTAATAGAGGTTGGCGGCATAGATCGGCTGGGTCGAATCGCCGACGATGATCGAGCGCGGCAATGCATCGCGGATCGCCTCGACGGCGCGCGTTTGCGCCTGGAGGGCCGGGGCCATTTCGGCAAAGGCCGCTTGCCTTGTCGCAGCGGCGCGAGCCGGGCCGTCGCCCGATGGCGTCTGGCCCGTGCCGACTTCGGCAAGCAGTGCCTCGAGTGCTACGCCGCAATCGGCATGGATCGAAATCCGGGCCGGCCGGCGGGCAAGCTGGTCGGCGCCGATGTCGATGCGGATCAGATTGGGCGGCAGGACAAAGCCGCCGTCGCTATATCCGTCGTAGTCGGTTGGACCGAACTCGGTGCCGGCGGCGATCACCAGGTCGGCCTCCGCCATCAGCGCGCGCACCGCCTTCAGACTGGGGCTGGCCGGCACGCCGAGCGGATGGCGATGCAGCAGGCCGCGGGCATTGGCTGTCTGGACAACCGGCGCTCCCAGCCTTTCGGCAAGGCGCTGCAACGGTGCTTCGGCTCTTTTGGCGCCGCCGCCGGCAAGGATCAGCGGGCGGCGGGCAGCCGCGCAAAGCCTTGCCGCCTCTGTTATTGCTGCAGCATCCGGTTCGGGCGGCGCGACATTCCTCAGCAAAGCCGCGACGCCGTCGGCCGGCTTGACCATGATATCGGTTGGGATCTCGATATGGACAGGACCGGGGCGCGATGACGAAAACATTGCGAAGGCGCGGGCAAGGACGCCCGGCAGTTCGTCGGCGTCGGTGACCCGATGCGAAAACAGCGCGACCCTTTCCATCATGCCGCGCTGGTCAGGCAGTTCGTGCAGGTGGCCGAGGCCCTTGCCCAGCGTCGGCGTGGCGTTGACGCCCGAGATCACCAGCATCGGAACCGAATCGGCACGGGCCTGACCCATGGCGGTGATGGTGTTGGTCAGCCCCGGTCCGGTGATGACGAAGGCGACGCCGGGCTTGCCGCTGGCGCGCGCATAACCGTCGGCCATGAAGCCGGCGCCCTGCTCATGGCGCGGGGTAACGTGGCGAATCTTCGAGCGCGCCAGCCCGCGATAAAGTTCGACCGTATGCACACCCGGAATGCCGAAGACCGTGTCGACATCATGGGCTTCGAGCAAGGTGATGAGCGCTTCGCCGACTGTCGTCATTGTCTGAGCACCGGACGTGTGAGGCAGGTCGGGCCGCCCTCGCAGGCGATGCACAGCGCATCCGCCTCGAAGGTCGAAATCCTGCAGCCGGCGGCCGCCATGGCCGCCGCCGTCTTCGGGAAGCCGGCAACGGCGATCACGTCGCGCGGCGCGGTCGGCAGCACATTGAGGCTGAGGCCGTTGGAGGCGAAGAACTCCTCGGCGTCGCCCTCGACCAGCCGCATGCCGCGCGCCCGCAGCATCTGGTAGAAGGCAGCCGGCAAAAGCGGGGCATAGACCAGCGCCAGATCGTCGGCGAGCGGACTGATCACCGACATCAGATGCAGGCAGGCCTCCTCGCCATGCCAGAGCGGCAAGTCGTAACCATAGACCTGGATACCCTTGGGTGTGAGCAGGTTGGCGAGTTGCTGAATACCGTCCTGGTTGGTGCGCACGCCGCGGCCGACGGCCAGCGTCCGTGAATCCACCCAGACGCAATCGCCGCCCTCGACCTGTCCGGGATGCTCGATGCGGCCTAGGATAGGCACCTCCATGCGCCTGTAGGCCGCCTCGTGCAGGCCGGGCTCGGCCCGGCGCAGCGCCTTGCCCATAGCAAGGATGATGGCGCCGTGGTCGGTCATCAACGAAGGATCGTGCGTGAAGACGGAATCGGCAAGCCCGTCATCGGCGTCGGTCAGCCATTCGATCTCGGCGCCGGATGCCAAAACCAGCATCGTCAGCGCCTCATACTGGGCAGCGGCCTTTTGCGGATCGAAGCCCGGGCCATAGTGCCATTCCGATGCTTTGGCGCGGTGCATGGCGCTTGCGGCGGACCGCATCAGCACGCGCTGCAGCGGCCCGGCCATGGACTGCGACCCGTATGCTTTACCCACCAAGTGCTCCTGAAATATCCCATCCAGCCAATAGCCACTCAGCGAGCCGCGATCAATGGTCCAAAAAGCATGGTTGACGGAGGCAAGCGGAACGGTCCATCTTGAGAATGAGAAGTCTGTCCAGTGATGGTAATGGGTAAAAAATTCCAGCAGCGGCGGGTCCAGCCACTTCGTGAGGCACCCCAAAGGTGATAGCGCAAGGCACGGCCCCCGCCCTGAAGTACACGGCGCAGAACGACGCCGCCGAAGCCATCCATGTCGAGAACCTGCATAAAAGATTCGGCGAATTGCATGTGCTGAAGGGCGTTTCGCTGTCGGCGCGCGACGGCGAGGTCATCGCTATCATTGGCGGCAGCGGCTCGGGCAAGTCGACCCTGCTGCGCTGCATCAATTGCCTGGAGAACCCGACCAGCGGGATCGTCCGCGTCAATGGCGAGGAGATCCGGATGAAGGCCGACAGCCACGGCCACACCGTTCCCGCCGACCGCAAGCAGATCGAGCGCATCCGCTCCAAGCTTGGCATGGTCTTCCAGAATTTCAATTTGTGGAGCCACATGACGCTGATCGAGAACGTCATCGAGGTTCCGGTGCATGTTCTGGGCGTCAAGCGCGACGTGGCGATCGCCGAGGCCGAAAAGCTGCTCGAGCGCGTCGGTCTGGCCGAAAAGCGCGATGTCTATCCGGCCTATCTGTCGGGCGGCCAGCAGCAGCGTGCGGCCATCGCCCGGGCGCTGGCCATCAATCCGCGCGTCATGCTGTTCGACGAGCCGACCTCGGCGCTCGACCCGGAACTGATCGGTGAGGTGCTGAAGGTGATCGGCGATCTCGCGCGCGAAGGCCGCACCATGGTGCTGGTCACCCACGAGATGAAGTTCGCCCGCGAGGTCGCGTCGCATGTCGTCTACCTCCACAACGGGCTGGTCGAGGAAGAAGGGCCGCCGGAGCAGATCTTCGGCGCTCCCAAGTCCGAAAGGCTGAAGCAATTCATCCGCAACATCGGTTGAGCCGAGGCGGATGGAAAAACGGGAACAACAACAAACTGGGAGTTATTGAAATGAAGACCGTCCTTAAGACATTGGCCGCAGCGCTTCTGCTCGGCGTTGCCGCGATGGGCGTCGCCAAGGCCGAGCCGGTCAAGGTCGGCGTCGCTGCCGAACCCTATCCGCCCTTCACCTCGCCGGATGCCTCGGGCAAATGGGTCGGCTGGGAGATCGAGTTCATCGACGCAGTCTGCGCGGACCAGAAACTCGATTGCGTCATCACCCCCGTCGCCTGGGACGGCATCATCCCGGCGCTGACGACCAAGAAGATCGACGTCATCGCCAGTTCCATGTCGATCACCGACGAGCGCAAGAAGACGATCGACTTCTCCGACAAATATTACAACACCCCGACAGCCATCATCGGACCGAAGGACCAGAAGTTCGGCGCTACCCCGGAAGATCTCAAGGGCAAAATCATCGGCGTGCAAGTTTCGACCGTGCATGCCGACTACGTCAAGAAGCACTTCACGGAAGCCGCGGAAATCAAGGAATATCAGACCCAGGACGAAGCCAATCAGGATCTTGCCGCCGGCCGCGTTGATGCTGTGCAGGCTGATTCCATTGCGCTCGATGCGTTCCTGAAATCGGACCAGGGCAAGCAATGCTGCGATCTGAAGGGCACGGTCGCGCCGGATCTGGCAATCCTCGGGCCCGGCGTCGGCGCCGGTGTCCGCAAGGAAGACACCGAGCTGAAGGAGAAGATCAACGCCGGCATCAAGGCGATCCGTGCCAACGGCAAATATGACGAGATTTCGAAGAAATACTTCGATTTCGACATCTATGGCGACGACACACAGTCGAACTGACGGCGTGCATCCCTGAGCGAATAACCACGCGGCGCGGAAAGCGCGCCGTGTGGCTTCGTCGAAATCCACCCACGCAAGCTTTCCGCTGACGGCATCGCCGGCGGTTTTGGCGCGAGCAATTCGGGGGCGACGCTGATCGACGCATTTCTACCGGCCTCTGTGGCCCGCATCATCGAACTGCTTTCGCCGACGCCGCCTGGCTGGGGCGGAACGCTTCTGGTCGGACTGCTCCACTCGGTCGAGATCGCCGCCGGGGCATTCGGTCTCGGCCTCGTGATCGGCATTTGCGGTGCGTATGGCAAGCTCTACGGCGGGCCCGTGGTGCGCGATCTGCTGGCAGTCTACACGACGATCGTCCGCGCCGTGCCGGAGCTGGTGCTGATCCTGCTGCTCTATTATGCCGGCACCGATTTGATCAACCAGCTGCTGACGGCAATGGGATATCAGCGCATCGATATCAGCGGGCTGGTGGCCGGCATTGCCGTGCTCGGCTTCGTCCAGGGTGCCTATTCGACCGAGGTGATCCGCGGCGCGATCCTTGCCATTCCGCAAGGCCAGATCGAAGCCGCGCGCGCCTATGGCATGTCTCCGGGCCTCCTTCTGCGACGCATCACGCTGCCGGCGATGCTGCCCTTCGCCATACCCGGCCTTGCCAATCTCTGGCTGATCGCCACCAAGGACACCGCCCTGCTCGCGGTCGTCGGCTTCTTCGAACTGACATTGGCGACGCGGCAAGCGGCGGGCGTAACCAAAGCCTATCTTACATTCTTCCTCGCCGCAGGCGTGATCTATCTCCTGTTGACGCTGGTCTCCAATCTGATCATCGGCCGCATCGAACTCCGGGCTCGGCGCGGCATGCCCTCCCTCAAGGAGGCGCGTTGATGGCCGGCGAAGCGATCATCATCAATGTTGCGCGAGCGTCGCTGTGGCTGCAGCCGCACCGCATCGTTCTGGTCCTGATAGCGCTGGCGCTGGTTTTCGCGGCCGCCTTCTTCATGCGCTGGGATTGGCTGCCGCAATATTACGAAATGGCGCTTGTCGGCCTCTGGCGCACGCTCTGGATTCTCGCCGTCACCTGCACGCTGGGCTTCCTGCTCGCCGTGCCGCTCGGGCTGGCGCAGGCTGCCGGCCCTTTCTGGCTTGCGGCGCCTGCAAAGGCCTTCTGCACCGTCATCAGGGGAACGCCGCTGCTGCTGCAGCTCTGGCTGCTCTACTATGGGCTCGGCTCGCTGTTTCCGCAGTATCCATGGATTCGCGAGTCCTGGATGTGGCCTTATCTCAGGCAAGCGTGGCCCTATGGCGTCCTGGCGCTGACCTTGTCCTTCGCCGGCTACGAGGGGGAAGTGATGCGGGGTGCCTTTGCCGGGGTGCCGAAAGGACAGTTGGAAGCGGCGCGTGCCTTCGGCATGAGCCGCTGGAAAATCCTCCGGCGGATCTGGCTGCCGCAAGCCTTCTACCGGGCGCTGCCGACGCTGACCGGCGAAACCGTGCTGCAGCTGAAATCGACGCCGCTGGTGGCGACCATCAGCGTGATCGACATATTCGCCGTCTCGTCAAAGGTGCGGCAGAGCACTTTCCTCACCTATGAACCCTTGCTGCTCCTGGCGTTGATCTATATGGCGATCACCGGCATCCTGGTCTTCGCCCTCGGCAAGATCGAGGCGCGGATTCCGAACAAGATTGGTTAGGAGTAGCGAATAGTTCGCCGATTTCCCCTACTCGCTACTCGCTATTCGCTAGAACTTTAGGGCAGCTAAGATGCAACTCAGTCTCGAGCAGGCGACAGGGCTGTGCCGGATGGCGGCGCTCGGCGCCGGCGCCAATGAAGAAGCGGCGCAGTCGCTCGCAGCCTCCATCGTAGCGGCCGAGGCAGAAGGTCTGTCGACAGTCGGACTGTCGCATTTCATCGACTATCTCGAAGCGCTGGAGGCCGGCCGCATCGACGGCAAGGCCGAGCCGGTCATCACCAGGCCGGCTTTGGCGATCTATCTCTCCGACGCGCGCGGCGGTCTGGCGCATACCGGCTTCGACCGCACTATCGGCGATCTCGCCAAGGCGGCGCGCCTGTTCGGCGTTGCCATTTTTTCGCAGAAGAACGCCTATACATGCGGCGCGCTCGGCTATTTCACCGGGCGGCTGGCCGCGCAGGGGCTGGTGTCCTTCGCCGCGACCAACGGACCGGCCGTGCTTGCCGGCTCTGGCTCGGTCAAGCCGGTCTATTGCACCAACCCGATGTCCTTCGCCGCGCCAGCCGCCGACGGAGCGCCACTGGTGATCGACCAGTCCTCGAGCGCCACCGCTTTCGTCAACATCCGCAAGGCGGCCGAGGACGGCAAGAGAATTCCAGAAGGCTGGGCACTGGACGCGAGCGGCAACCCGACCACC
>SAQG01000098.1 GCA_004020315.1 Mesorhizobium sp. | reverse complement strand
ATCTAAAGAGGAGCCGAAGGGAGATGGCTAATAGATTGACTTGCTTTTTACCTTTCGTATTCGGCGGAAGTAAAACTTGATATCGGTGAGCTCCGTTTGCTTCGAAAAGATGTTGTTGGGCAGTAAGCATTTGCAAGAATAGCATCCCTATGTGGGGGAAGATCACGAAAGACAAAGATTATAAAGAGGGCCTCATGACGACTAATCCATGAGAGCCCGTATTTATGCTTTCATTCACTCGTTCCTCATGGTCAGGAGAGGGAAGATCTTAAGGCTTTCTAGTTTTTGAATCCACTTAAGAATTTGATTGTGCCCATTGATTGTATGCCGAGGGAGAGAGCGATAGAGAGAGGGGTGGTAACCTGACCTGGGACATCGATCTGGAGTTGTGGTCTCCTTCCCATCCTTGCGTATGCCTGGACCTAGAACGGAGGATCTGAACGAGAGAGTAGAGTGAAGGCCTGTAGTTGATACAGAAGCGAGAGCTGGATCAAGGCCTTTGATAGAGTGTCCTCCTATCACAGAAAATCCTTTCCTGGTCAATGAAAGAGACGAGCAAGACTTCAAGTTCTGTTATTACCGGGTGCAAGGCTGAGAAATAAATTAATTGAAACCCGAATCAAGATCAATGCGTGAAAGAGCAAAGGATTCTACATCACAGGGTCAGGCCCCAGGAGATGAGACTCTCCGTTCTTTAATCAGATAAGGATGCTTTCCATGAATTGCTCCAGCTCTGGTGCACACCTGTTCTCTCTATAAAGATAATGTTCACAGGAAAGCACAGACCAGCTAAAAAAAGAGTGAGCTAATCAAGGTCGGGGCGGGAATACCAGTTCGAAAATAAAGAGAGATCAATCACTTTGGCAAGAAGAGTGAGCGAACAAGTCTGCTTTCTTCTCCATTGATGTCGAATTCAAGTTTATTGACCTCTGACTAAAAGGAGACAGCTAAGAGCTAGGGGCGGCGAAAGCTTATTCCGGGAACGCTATTTCCCGGCCTGGGACAGTTGGTTGATTGGATAAGAGGGGAGATCCGCGAAGGGAGTATAAAAAAATAAAGTAATAGGGAAAAAAATGCTATTCAAAAGAATCAGACTAGCTTTCCGTACTGACAAAGAGTCTTTTAGTACTACTATGTATTAATATCTAACCAAAAAAGAAGGAAGAGAACGAAAGGAGAAGAGAAGTCCACGTCCGGGACGGAGCCCTACATAAATTGAAGCATCAGGAACAAGCAAAGATGCCACCGGTTAAGAGTTGGGGAGATTGTGCTTCATATTCTTTATGTATTATCCATTCATTCGGACTTCGAACAAGCCTTAGGTTGAATCCCGACATGGGCGAGTAGGGATTCCAGGACAGTTTCAAGCAGCTTCTTCGGGCCGATTACTCATTCGCTTTGTTACGAAAGAAGTTGCAAGGTGCGAGATGCGCAGCCTTTGATCCAATTCAGCTTCAAGGGCCTTACCATCCCGGTTAAGGAATGACAGGTCTACGTTCTGGTCTACCCGCACGTGACAGAATTGTGCATAGTCCGTATGTCATCCCGCTTCCAAAGCCCGATCTTTCTCTGTCTGGGTTCGTCTAGCTTTGCATTGCTTGCCTGGCTTAGACTGGGTGAATTTCCCCCCTTTGAAAGCCCCATACCTTACTAGAGCCCCCCAACAAGACCACAACTCAATTAAGTCCGCCTTCTGTCCTCCACTACCAAAAGACGTGGAGACCTGTTTCTCTCGTCAGCTCCTTACCTAAGGTTACCTTCACGTCACTTCCTTGAACTCGCTTAAGGAAATCCCGAGCTCCAATCAGCTCAGCTCCAACACTCGAAAATAGTAGCTACACAACAACAAGACAATGGGGCCTACAGACCCCCACGACTATTAATAAAGCACTGCTCTTTCCTCACATCTACCTCCGATTGAGCGCGTGAAAATGCAAGATGGAGGCCTTTCTGAATGAAAGGAAGATCATCCCTGGGGAAAGAGATCGGCAATTCGCTCAGGCGGTTAGTTAGTTGTAATTGAGTAGGCAGTTCTTCTCTTTGCCTTTCAGCCGGCTAGTCCGCTTATCCCTCTGTGAGCGGAGATGGTGATACAGGAAGTGTTGTGGCTTTGGTGGAAGGCTGGGAAGATCCTTGTTTGGGTTTGGTAGACTCTTAGTTTGGGACGATCTTTCCGGTTTAGGAATTAACTATGGCATTCGGTCACTCGGGTA
>SAQG01000097.1:1983-2403 GCA_004020315.1 Mesorhizobium sp. | reverse complement strand
TCCCCTGGGAGCGTCACCGCTGCGGAAGTGGAAAGTCACACGCGGGATGATCCTAACTCTAATTTGTTTAAGGAGGAACACTTAGACCGATTGCGAGAGGATAACCGACGCCGTCTGCAAGAGAACGCCAACCTCCTTAAACAAGCGGAGGCCGGGCTTCGACGGCACGGCAAGAGGAGCTTTTTAATATCATAAAAGCACGCGACGCCCATAGAGATGAAGCAGCGCGCGTCCAAAAAGAAGAACTCTTACAGTCAACTGTAGAGTTCATTCAAAGCAACCGCCACCTATTTGAGGAGTAGCGGCGTGGCGCTGCTGGGTGCTTCTGATCAATAGAACAGGAAGAGGAGGAAAAAACTGAACGACGTTTGGGCTTGATCTTGTTGTACGTCGGGAGCCGGGGTCCGCCCGGTCCAGCCC
>SAQG01000097.1:0-1973 GCA_004020315.1 Mesorhizobium sp. | reverse complement strand
GTCCAGCCCCAACCTTACGTCTATCTCTATATACGAATATAGAAACGACCTTCCAAAGCCAGGAGTGAGGTGGAAGAAGACTTGGGAACGGGGGTTAGCTTCTCTCCCTCTCCTTATGGTCGAGTATTTATCTAAACCTCTCGCTTACTTGTACTACCTCTCTTCGCATTCGACGATCGGGAAAAGACAGTCTTTCTCCTTCGGACCGGTTGTTATGATCGCTGCCTTCGCTTTCGCTTTTTCTCCAAAAAAGGGGAAGAAGTCTCATTGGTAAGGGCACTTTGAACTAAACTATACGTGTAATCAAAGGCTGAGCCCTTGTCACTCTACTTTTGGAGACTGTGACCCTGCTGATGCTTCTTTTTTATCTTATTTTGGCTTGCGGACCACACCACGGATCCTTGGGTGGAATAGGCACCTTGACCATCCTTGACTTCTCTGGTAAGTTAGGCATCTTCCCATACATAGCCAAGTACTGATTTGGTGGGGGAAGAATAGGTAGGCAGAGATCCGTGAATGCGCAAGCAAAAAGAAAGCATTCACCGACTTACTTACGGAATCTCAAATAGATTTCTTTGTGTTAAGCATATAGCATTCGTTTGTTTAGAATGTGCTTTGAAAAGCTTATGAGATGGATGATTTCTGATTCTTATTTCTTACTAAGAAAATCAGTCAAGTTCAAGTGTGTCATCTTTCTATACGAAAAATAGAAAGAGAGAGAGAGCGAGAGAATGAAGTGAAGGAGCTTACCCTTTCTCGACTTTTGATTCACTTGCAGCATCTAGCCCTTGAAAGCAATTACCATGTCTTAGAAGGAAAGTCATAGGATTCACTGTCAATTCCTTTTGTGGACATCTGAGGAGAGGGGGAAGGCCTTCGCGCCGGCGGGTCAAGTAGATGCGGCACATTGCATATGTATTATTGATATCCCGAAAGCCTGTGCCAGCTACTCCTACTGCTATTGGCTAAAGATCGACAATCTATTCGCCGCAAACCAAGGGACAGCCCTCTTTGTCCACCTGTGAACCTTCTTCTACATGGATGTCAGTTGCTTTAAAGGAAGAAAAGAAGGTAAGAAAAGCAAAAAGGCAAGGGCATGCGATGCCTACTATTTCTATATGTCAGTTGCTTGCTTTAGGGCTAGGCTAAGCCTTTAGCTGCGGTTACGAAGAGCTCTTATTCACTCACCAGAAAGACCAGTTATTGCAAGAACAGGATTATCTTACCTTAGCCAGCTTAGAAGTAAATTTCCTATTGAGGAAGTAGTGCCATTAGTTGGAAATTGCATTTCATCTGGACATGAAATCGAAAGTTATATTTCTCGATGCATACTCATATTATCGATATGCCACAAGCTCAAGTCCCACAGCAGATTCTAGCACAACCGAGTCTGATTAACTGACTTCACCACCACCGCTTACGGCAATTTGAACAACGGTTATTTCAGTTATTCCCACAGAAAATTAAATTGCAAAGAGAACAGCGGCAACAGATATGGCAACAACAGGATGATAAACCTTCTTCCCTTAACCAGGTCTCAGTTAAGTTCCTATAATTTCTGTGCAGGCGAAGGTTAAGTCTGGAAGCAGGAATTATTCTTACTCCATAAAGGTAGTGAGTTACCTACTAGTCGTAGGGCAGGAAAAGCTATTACACAAACAAGCCAGTTTTGCCAGGCTGAAGTGATGCTTATATAATGTGCTATTTCAACATCATCATATTTACCTCTAAAGAATGGAGCTTCCTAAGACTAGGTGAACAAGGTCTTTTTCTAAGAAGCATGTTGACAAAGCAGAAATGACACACACACCCACTAAAGTATTTACAGATAAGCTCGGCACCTTACGGCCATGTGCCTAGGATCCCCTGAGTGCTCTAAGGATTAAAGTCCAAATCCTATAGGAATTGAAATACCACACTCAGATCGGTGAATCTATCAGGTTTCTTTCTCCTCCTCCGGGATTCATTAATAG
>SAQG01000096.1 GCA_004020315.1 Mesorhizobium sp. | reverse complement strand
TGTCTCGCCTGACCGGTTAGATTGATGCTGCGCCATTGCCGTTGGGGAAAATGCCCTGGGATAAGCGCTAGAATTTGGCCAACTGGTTAAGTGGGGTATAGCGGGAATCTCTCCGCCAGTGCCGACACTCGTTGCGCAATGCTTGCGTTGACTTCCAGCTCCTGCCCCGGCTTCGCTGCAGCGCGATCGAGGACATCGGCAATGATCTCCGCCAGTTCGGATGCTTCCGGTTCAGCCATCCCACGAGCTGCAATTGCGGACGCTCCCATCCGGAGGCCCGAGGTGACATTGGGTGACTCCTTGTCCTGCGGCACGAGGTTGCGGTTTGTCGTCACGCCGTGAGCTTCCAGTGTCTTTTGCGCGACATCGCCTGTCAGTCCACGCGTTCTGAGGTCAACCATCGTGAATGGCGTATCTGTTCCGCCTGTGACAATTCTGTACCCGCGTGCGCTCAAGCTGCTCGCCAAAGTTCGCGCGCAGCTCAGCACTCGTCTAGCGTATTCGGTAAACTCAGGCTGAAGGGCCTCACCGAAGCAGACGGCCTTGCCGGCGATAACGTCAGGGAGCGGCCCACCTTGAATGCCGGGGAATATCGCTGAATCGATTTTTTTCCCAAAGGCCGGATCGCGAGACATTATCAAGCCGCCTCGCGGCCCGCGCAAATTCTTGTTCGTCGTGGTGGTGACAAAGTCCATGTGGGGAAATGGGCTTGGATACTCTTTTGCCGCGATCAACCCGGAAAAGTGCGAGACATCGGCAAGGGTGACCGCCCCAACCTGGGCAGCGATCTCTGACACCCTGGGGAAATCAATAGCACGAGGATAGGACGAGCCACCCACAATCATGAGCTTGGGATGATGCTGGCGAGCGAGCTGCTCCATAGCATCGTAGTCAATGAACCCATCAGGTGTTGTCCCGTAGGATATTGTCTTGAACCAACGACCGGATAAGTTGGACTTAAACCCATGGCTCAAGTGCCCCCCCGAGGAAAGGTCCATACTGAGCACGGTGTCGCCAGGTGTGAGTAACGCGAAATACACCGCCTGATTGGCCTGACTACCGGAATGAGCCTGCACATTCGCGTATCCTGCCCCGAACATCGCCTTAGCCCGCTCTATAGCGAGGCGTTCAATGGCATCGACGTTTTCGACGCCGGCGTGGTATCGCTTTCCCGGATAGCCCTCAACTGTGGTGAATACCACCATTGACCCCATCGCTTCCCGCACCGCTTTACTCATGTAATTCTTCGGGGCTATCAATTCTACCTGGCTACGCTGCCTCGACTCGTCTGCCAAGATGTAACGCGCCACTTCGGGATCCGCCTCAGCTAGCGGCTCCTCGAAAAACCATCTCTTTGCTTTCATGCCGAAGTCTCCGTTGGATTGTATAAAATCGGCGACAGCGCAGTCCCAATTAATACCGCTGTTATGCAATTGTCGCGCCGATGAAAAACTCTTCTGTTCTCTGACCTACTTCTGCCGAGTGGGGAGGACAAATAGGTCGGACCTATCTCAGGCATCGACGGTGCCTATCGCCGAAACGCTGACAAATTCTTCCCTCGAAAAGGCCAGGCTTGCTGGCTCACTCACCAACGCGCAGGCGAATGCAGCGACTTTCGGCTGGACACAGATTAGGCAGGAAGGCTCAAGCGGCAGCATGATGGATGTTTGTGGTCAAACGTGGAGCTTGAAGGATTCGCGCAGCGAGTTTCAGTCATGAGCCAGGTTGATTGCGATCATTGAAAAAACAGCAGTTGGCGCCCGGCAGCATCGAGACGGACGCGAAGGCCACGGCGCGGCTGCCGCGCAAATGAGCTTGACCCCACGCAAAGCCTGCAAGCGTTCGACTACCGGCGCGAGTGGCCAGTCGAGCAGGCCGTCTTCGATTGCCTTTCCAGGCGTGCTGCTCTTTCCCGGCACTGCGACTCTGCGACGATCAACTCCTGCAGACAGCTTGCTGACTGCGGAATGAGGAAACTCAGTCCATGCAGCCATCTGAGATACCTCGTCCCCCAGGTCTTCAGGCCCGGGTAAATCTTGCCATGTCGCAACAGGAAGGATCGAATCTCCTGCCGCTTTCGGGTTCGATCCTTCACCGCAGCCTCGCGGGCGCGGATCAGGTCACGCATAGCCTCATGAGCAGCGTCCGGTATCCAGATCTCCGTCAGTTCACCGGCACGGAACAGCCGGGCGAGTTTCTCGGCATCGCGGCGGTTCGTCTTGACCCGATCGCCAGGCTTGCGCGGGATCAGCTGAAGCGGGAGATCGAAGCGCTTGGCCACGAGTGCGCCGTGATTGCTCCATCTCTGACCGTATCCGGTGGGTCCAGCCTCATAGCAAAATCTCAATCGCACACCTGGGCGTCCGAGCTTGCGGACGAGACGGCGTACTGACGCACTATCGGACGATATCTCTCCGACATATCGAACCTCGCCGGTACGGCCGCTCTCGGCGGAAGCAACAGCATGCCGATCCTTCGCAACATCCAATCCTATGAAAACTTCGTAAGCGGTGCACCAAGGCACCCTTTCCCGAAGCCGCCTGATGCGTGTATGGCGG
>SAQG01000095.1 GCA_004020315.1 Mesorhizobium sp. | reverse complement strand
GGTGGTCGAGGCCTCTGGCCAAGGTCAAGACAGGGTGTGGACCTCTGTGAGCTATGCGCTCTCAGCCGGCTCGTCGATTGAAGTCCTCGGCACCACGAAGGACGCCGGCACTACGGCAATCAACCTGACCGGCAACGAGTTGGCCCAAACCATGCAGGGCAATGCCGGCGCCAACGTCATCAACGGCGGCGGCGGTGCCGATAAGTTGAGCGGCTTTGGCGGCAACGACATTTTCGTCTTCAATAGCGCCCTTGGTAACGGCAATGTCGACAGGATTGCCGACTTCAACCCGTCCCAAAACAAGATCCACCTCGACGACGCCGTTTTTACCGGGCTTAAGTTGGGAGGACTTTCATCGGACGCTTTCTTTGCCGGCAGGGCCGCGCATGACAGCTCTGACCACATCATCTACAACAGTTCGACTGGAGCGCTCTCCTTCGACAGCGACGGGACAGGCGGCGCAGCTCAAACACAGTTCGCCACTCTTTCCTCACATTCCTCGCTCACCGCAGACTCATTCTTTGTGACCTGAAGGTAGCGGGGGAAATAATATCCCGCGAGGGGCTGCCGTGGCCAAACAAGGACTGGATAAACAGCACCTCAAAGCGATGATCCCGAACCGAGGGTCAGCGTAGCAAAAGGCGGGAGCCCGGTTTTCGCAGAAGATCGTGCTCAAACAAAAAGAGGTGGAGTTCCATCCCGATGCCATCGGGATGGAACAGGCTCTAATTGTGAGTTTTCTGTAGGTTGTCCATTCGGACCGAACCGAGGAGACTGGAGTTGCCAAGCTTCAACCCTCACCGGAGGGCGCCCTGGATTACCACTTGGTGACGGCGTTGACGCCGTATCTGGACAAGACCGGAGGACAGGTCGAACCTTTCCCGCTGCCAGCTTTGGATATGGGCAGGACCGTTCCGAAGCAGGTTTACGGCTGACCGGACGGTCTGCCACAGTCGAGCGAAGGCTGGATATCGCAAATGGCTCGACTGGGGTCAGGGAAACGCCCGACTTCCGCGATCACGCCATAATCAATCTGGCGAACTTTGCTACTCTTCTCCGTGGCGAACCAAACGCCGCTTGGCCGGCGCCAATCTAGGCAACCCCACCTCCCCCGCTCCCTACGGCGCCGGCCATCTTTCGCCAAGTACTACATCGGTCACGCCGTCACGCCACCGCGACCGGCTTTCTGTGCCGTCGTCCAGGGCATAGCTGCCGAGACGTCCTCGAGGATCTTGGCCGATCTCGCGAAGCCGGCGAAAGCCTCGCGTGCAACTGAAATGGGCACTTGGCCATCATAGGCGCGCTGGCAAGCTCGGAACGCCGTGTCAAAGATTGGCCCTCTGCGGTTCTTCGGCCATTCCTGCAGGAACTCGAAAGCATCAGCCAAGCATTCGATTTCCTCCACCATGAACTCCCCTTTCTTGACGAAAACAGGCCGGTCGAAAGTCCTTTCGTTCATTAGAACCTCCATTCAACTGAACGAGTGTTTGAGCTTCCACGAGAGCCGTGAGCGACGGCTGCGGGAAATATGTGAAGAGCACTTTTTGCTGTCAAGGAAGGGCCAATTCGGGACTGACGCAAAACTCCTCGTAGGACTAAGACCCCATCCGGAACCTCGCTGTGTACCGCTGCAACCTGCAACCGAGGACGTTCTGAACTCCATTGCTCCCGATGAAAACCGAACTCTCGCAAAGGCCGCCCGCCGGCACCATTCGCGGCAGCAGAAAGCCCGCGCCCTCCGGGAGAGGAGGCGGGCTGATCGGGCCAGCAGGTTTGTGTTCGGGGGGTTGGCCGCTACAGAAACTCCTCCCAACGAAGGACCGCGTAGACTGCCCCGCTCACCATCGAGAGCACAGAAAGAACCAGGAGCAAGACGACCGGGTATGGCTCGCTGACGGCCGCGTCAGCCTCGTCTTGTTTCTCGTTCAAATTCTCGTCTCGATCGCCTCTCCTGATAACGCTGCGGGCAAGCCCATTTCCCCCTTGGGTCTCTTTCGAAATTTTGGTGGCGATATCCCACGCGATCAACGGATCATCGGGCAGATGCCTCTGAAGCCATTCAGGGAGACTGCGGCCAGTGTTCTTGTCCATTTCGCGAACAAGTCTTCTACTTCAAATGATGGCCCAACTTGTACAATTTTAGCTTTCGGCAATTTTTAAGGCAAGATGGTCCAGTCCGACCATTTTCCGGCTGCTTCAGTTTCAAGGCTCGGCAGCAACGTCCTGGTCTTTGGACCGCTTCAGCAGTGCTCGCGACGCCTGCATCAAGCGTTGTGACAGGGCCAGCGTGTAGCGAAGGTCCTCAACTAGCGCCCTTCCGCGTTCGGCGGTCTGCCGAACGCGCGCTGCATGGATCTTGTTGGTTTCCCAAATAGATTCTTCCACGGTGTCTGACCTCCCAAGGCAGCGTCTTGGAACAGAGCGTTGGCCATCGATTTTGCAATATCTGCGTAAGGACATGCTGTGCGGACCTAGTGCCGATTACAACAACTTCAAGCACAGCCAAAAAAAGATCGGGTGATTGGGGCTCCGGTGGCCTCCCTGCATGGGAGTAGCGGGAGGTCGGTCTTCCG
>SAQG01000094.1 GCA_004020315.1 Mesorhizobium sp. | reverse complement strand
TCTTGGCGCCCGGAAAGTGGGAATGGATCCAGTCGGATTCCGCCTTCAGGTTGGCCGCGCTCACTTGGGTATGATACCTGCCGGTGGGATCCGGCTCGTCAGTCAGGAAAAATCCAAAAACCTTCGGGTTGTTGAGGAGAGGCGTTACCTTGTCGATAAAGGACTGGGTTACGCCATTGCTCTCTCCGAGCCAGATCAGAGCCTTCGAGCCATCCGGCAACGCGTTGACCGATGACGCGTATTGAAGATCAACCAGATTGAAGCCATAGGCCTTGGCCTGGGCAGCTGAGGCGCCCCAGGTGTAGTGCATCGTGGCCATGCGAATATCCCTCGTCTGATTCTGTAGCGCCCCGCTCCCTGCCTATTCGACAGTCTATATTAGCACCAAATCAATTAGCGATACGCTGTTGATAGAATCATTGATCTTCGACGGATGACCAATTGTCATGTGATCTGACTGCACGGACCTTGACGAAACTTGATGACGGCAATGTTGGATAAATAGCCAGTCGGTTCGGATCGCCTGGTTTTCCGAACGTTTCTACAGCCGCTCTTTCGTGTGACGATTGGCGTCGATGAAGGCCGCATCGGAATGCAGGCGGCTGCTTGGTGGTCGGCTGATACTGTCGCCATGTCGTTTGTACGACTAAGGATCGTTGAGTGCGCTCGCCCTCCGAAGGCAGAGGTCGCAGGTCGACTCTGTCGCGTGCGCCAAATGGCGCCGGTCCATTCTGGACACATGGGTTACGATTTTTACTGCTGCGATGTGGCTCTCGGCCAGACGTCGGACGAGGAAGCAGGGAGGGCTTTTGTGGGGTTTGCCCGGATCACCCGCCTGCTGGATGACAATTGGCAATGCCGATAGACGGCGAAAAGATGGACAGCGTCTACACGCCGAGGCGATATGGCTGCGCCGGAGCCGAACGCGGGCGGTTATCTGGCCGTAGCCTCGTCTCAAGGGTGGAACTCAACCAAACCCAAGCTTCCTGCTATCGTTTGACGCCCCCTGCCATGACGCTATATCCATCTTCTAAATCGAATGCCGGCTTCATCGAATGCTTTTACCATTCTGGCTTCCAGGGCGCGCTTCTCCCGTCTCGCGGGGTTCCTCAGTTTGAGAGAGTGGAATTCCACATAGGCGGCATATAGATCACGATGGACTCCAGCCCTGATCAAATCATCAAGAATTTCGTATTCTGCCCCTTCGACATCGAGCTTGAGAACGATCACGTCATACAGCCTACGCTTTGTCCGGATCATTTGTGAGAGCGAAAACGTTTCGACGAGGTCCGGCGCAAATCGATGTGATTGATACAGGCTCCCGTTGTGGTCCAAGACTATCGAGCAACTTTGGTGGGTGGCTTCCGATCGGTCTGGAGGAGGCCCAAACAATTCAGCGTAGCCATCTTTCACGCTCGCCGCCTTTGGGATAATCTCCATACTCAAGTTTTTCGCACGCAAAGCATTAAGCTGCGCAAGGCAATTCTTGTTGGGTTCGATCAAAACGTAATCGTATTTGTCGGGCGTGTAGTATGTAGAAAAGAATCTAAAACCTTGACCTATATTTGAACCGCAATCGATAAACAATCCGCGACTTCGCTTTGTCAAATTGAGATGGGACAATGCCTGCTTTGCATCAGACGCAACGCGAGGACGAAGTCCTTGCGATCTAAGCGGCTCGATCAGCGATAGGGCCGACAACTGGAGGAGTCGAACAGGCCCCTCGGTTCGTAAAACCTCTAAGGATCGCTTGATCTTTCCCATGACCCCTCATTGCCAATCGCCCTGCCGGCCTGGTTGCGGCCTGGCATTCCCAGTTTTAAAACCCGCTTGCTGCTTTGCCCGCGGACTGACGTCTACCGGACGCTCTCCAAACTCACGCATCGCCTTATGCGGAGAGCCTCCCTTTGAAGGGCAGGTCCACTCATCTTCAATCTCTAGCCACTGAGATGTGAATTCTCATCCTACGAATGGATGACAGCGACAGACGTTTCGCCCGCCGAAACATTGCGTTAGCGAACTTGGCGTGGTTCCTTTGGTTCGGGGAACCGGCACTTAAGCTAACCTTGCATTTCCTAGAACTCAGACGGGCCGAGGTAGCCTGCTTCGCAAGACGCGGAGGGGGAATCGACAATGCCGAAATGGGCTGGAACGGTTCTGGGGACGGCCAGTGCCATCGCAGGTGCCGCGACGATCCGCGCCAGAGCATCCGCGATCGCCAAGGGAGAGAGGTTTCAAGGTGCAGTTCATCCACCTGTCTCCGTTGGCGACCGCGGGCCTTGCGCGATCTCGGTTCCCGCTAACTCGTTCAGGTCACAAAGAACGAGGCTGCCGTAAGCGACAGATCTGGAGAGAGAGTGGCGAACTGTGTTTGAGCTGCGCCGCCGATCCCGTCGCTGTCGAAGGAGAGCGCCCCAGTCGAACTGTTGTAGATGATATGGTCGGAACTGTCATGCGCGGCCCTGCCGGCAAAGAAAGCGTCGGATGAAAGCCCTCCCAACTTAAGCCCGGCAAAAGCGGCGTCGTCGAGGTGGATCTTGTTTTGGGACGGGTTGAAGTCGGCAATCCTGTCGACATTGCCGTTACCAAGGGCGCTATTGAAGACGAAAATGTCGTTG
>SAQG01000093.1 GCA_004020315.1 Mesorhizobium sp. | reverse complement strand
GCCTGCGGGTCGAGAGTGATATCGATAGCGAGGCGCTCGGCCGGATCCTGGATGTACTGGAGCGGCGATGATCTCGATCCCGAGCGGTGTGAAGGTGTGGCTCGCCACCGGTTATACGGACATGCGCAAGGGCTTCCCCGGCCTCGCATTGATGGTGCAGGAGACCTTGAAGCGCGATCCGCACAGCGGCCACTTGTTCTGTTTCCGCGGGCGTCAGGGAGGGCTGATCAAGGTGATCTGGCATGACGGCCAGGGTGCCTGCCTGTTTACGAAGAAGCTCGAGCGCGGACGTTTTATTTGGCCATCGGCGGCTGACGGCACGTTGGTGATCACGCCCGCTCAGCTCGGCTATCTGCTCGAAGGCATTGACTGGCGGATGCCGCAAAAAACCTGGCGTCCGAGCTCGGCGGGATGAGCAAAATCGTTGGCATGGAGGAGCGAATATGATTCCATCGCGCCATGACCGACGCGGCCGATCAGCTTCCTGATGATCTTGCCAGTGCGCACGCGATGATCCTCGCGGAGCGCGCCGCCCGCCGCGAGGCGCAAGCCCTCGCCGCCCGCGCGCAAGCGGTGAACTCGCACTCGGATGCGCTGATCGCGCGGCTCCGACTGGAGATCGAGAAGCTGAAGCGCGAGATCCATGGCAGCCGCTCGGAGCGCAAGGCGCGGCTTCTCGAACAGATGGAGTTGCAGCTTGAGGAGTTGGAGGCCGACGCCAGCCAGGACGAACTGGCAGCGGAACTGGCCGCGCGGTCATCGACAGTCCGAGCTTTCGAGCGCAAGCGTCCGTCGCGCAAGCCTTTCCCCGAACATCTGCCGCGTGAGCGTGTCGTCATCGCTGCGCCCCGGAACTGCCCGTGCTGCGGTTCAGCCAAGCTGGCCAAGCTTGGCGAGGACGTTACCGAGACGCTGGAGGTGATCCCGCGCCAGTGGAAGGTGATCCAGACGGTGCGTGAGAAGTTCACCTGCCGTGAATGCGAGAAGATCACCCAGCCGCCGGCGCCCTTCCACGTGACGCCGCGCGGCTTTGCCGGGCCGAACCTTTTGGCGATGATCCTGTTCGAGAAGTTCGCCCAGCACCAGCCGCTGAACCGGCAAAGCGAGCGCTATGCCCGCGAGGGCATCGACCTCAGCCTATCCACACTGGCCGATCAGGTCGGAGCCTGTACCGCGGCGCTGAAGCCGGTGCATGCGCTGATCGAGACGCAAGTGCTTGCCGCCGAGCGACTTCATGGCGACGATACCACCGTGCCGATTCTGGCGAAGGGCAAGACCGATACGGGCCGCATCTGGACCTATGTCAGGGATGACCGGCCGTTCGGCGGGCAATCGCCGCCGGCGGCACTCTACTATGCTTCGCGCGATCGGCGGCAGGAACATCCCGAGCGCCATCTTAAGACCTTTAGCGGCATTCTGCAGGCGGACGCCTATAGCGGCTACAATCCGCTCTTCAAGGCAGATCGTGGCCCCGGTCCACTGACCCAGGCGCTGTGCTGGGCGCATGCACGTCGTAAGTTCTTCGTGCTCGCCGACATCGCCACCAACGCCAGGCGCGGCAAGGATGCCGCGCCGATCTCTCCGATCGCGCTCGAGGCGGTCAAACGCATGGACGCGCTGTTCGACATCGAGCGCGACATCAACGGTCTTGCCGCCGACGAGCGCCTGCAACGACGCCAGCAGGAGAGCCGACCGATCGCAGAGGCGCTTGAGGAATGGATGCGGACCGAGCGGGCAAAATTGTCCCGGAGTTCTCCGGTTGCTGAGCCAATCGACTATGTGCTGAAGCGTTGGGACGGCTTCACGTCCTTCCTCAGCGACGGCCGGATCTGCCTCACCAACAACGCCGCCGAACGGGCGCTGCGTGGCTTTGCCCTCGGCAGGAAAGCTTGGCTGTTTGCAGGCTCCGATCGAGGCGCCGATCGGGCAGCCTTCATGGCGACGCTGATCACCACCGCCAAGCTCAACGACGTCGATCCGCAGGCCTGGCTGGCCGATGTCCTCGCCCGCATCGCCGACACGCCGATCACACGGCTCGAGGACTTGCTTCCCTGGAATTGGAGCCCTTTGACGATCGCAGCAGCTAAAGCTGCCTGATCTGGGCCTTCATTATTGGGCTCACATGCAAACCGGATCGTTGAGGCCGTCAGATGGGATATCGCAACTCCGCTCTTTACACTCTCAAATACGTGGCCGAGATGCTCGAAGAGGACGAAGACTTTTTGCGCGATTGCTCGATCGAGATGTTCTCGGAAGACGGTTGCCTGAGCGCCTACGACGGCTATCCCGTAACCGAATTAAGCGAAACTATCGTCGTCTTCACCGAAGACGGCATCGACAACCTTCGGCAAATCGCCGACGAGCGCAGGGCTACGGGTGACGCTCCGCCCAAACCTGCCGCAGGAAATCTCCTAAGACCATAGCCACCGCGGCCCTGGCCCTATGGGCACTGCGCGACTCTTGGCGTGGAATTGGAACGCCCGCCCAGCGCTCATGGCGTCGGCCGCGTGAAAGGGTTCGGAACAGCTCCTCTGCACGCCGCAGGCCTTCATCTGTCAGAATCACTGACTTCGCCTTGTTTGCTGGATTCGCGATCAGCCCCTTCTGGTGCAAGCGATCCAGAGTGTCCCAATCCAACCCCTTCCAAGCCCGCCTCTCTTCATGCAGCGTCAGCCAAAGCAGGCCCAGAACGGCATCGTCGATCTTGTCGGTGTCGATCTCCATGCAAGCAGTCTAACACGCAAAAGCGCCTCTGCCGCGGCCCACACCGGATGGTTACGG
>SAQG01000092.1 GCA_004020315.1 Mesorhizobium sp. | reverse complement strand
ACCTAATATAATTGATAGTTTAAGTTTACTATTTGAAGTTTTCCAAAGTCTAAAATTGAGGGCTTGGTCCCGAGCATCTACCATTATACCCACAATGATTGGACATACGATTGCTATCGGGCGAACGACGGGAATTGAACCCGGGCAGCAGGTAAGGTAATAGGACAATTTTTCCTAAAAAGCCATTCGGGAATGTGCTAACTAAGAATGCGGGATGGACCACTTCCGGACATAGACATTGCGCCCTCCTGGGGCTGATGCGATTAAAAGGCTAGCAAAGAGACTGGAAAGCCGGGAAAGCATGAACTCCGATGCCCTTACTACGAAAGACGGAGAAGGAGGCTGTTCTCAGGACAAATGCCAAACCCTTATGAAGGTATCCGACTTTTTCCAATTCAGCCTTTGTGACTTCATCAGTCTACCAATAGCAGCATGCCAGTACTTTGCCCTAACTACGAAGCTTGAGTCCTGTCTTCGCCCGTGAACGCAACAGGACGCGGTCGTCTAACTCGACTTCCGCAGCGAGTCTCATTGCAGCTCTCTCCTGCAGTAGTGATGACGGTTCGCCACACCAGACATCACATCCCCTTGAAGTTAAGTTCCACTTCAATTGCCACAAGAGAGCATCATGGCATTTCTTCCGTATGAGTGGTAACAGCACTCTAACCCGGTCTACCACGCTAAGTGTCCCAATGACACATCGACCTCTACCGTATAGCATTCTTGCACATGCATAGGTAATAGTGAGATCCTGGGCACCATCCTTTTCAGCCCTTTCCTTTGTCTCACAATACCCTCTTGGCAACGTAAGCCATCAGTCGTCTGCACAATGCACGACGGACCATAGCCAACTTCCCAATCTGCGTCTTTCAAGCAGCCATCGAAGCCCAAAGCCTATGGGTCATTCAAGACCATGCCGACTGACTATGTGCCGAGAGCTCCTCCCCCGAACCCCTTCTGTCCTCCTTCGTCTTGTGCGCCAGCTACGTCCTCTAGATAATTAGGATATATCCTTTCTACGTCCCAAAGAATGTTTTGGCATGCGTCAAGACCAAGCTACGGATGAGCGACTAGCGCGAAAGCGCATCCCTTTTATAGCTTTAGCTTATATTTTTGCATGCTAATAACCACTGACCTAGAAGCTTCTTTTAACACGCCCTTTTACTAAGGAAAAAACGGGCATACTAACGAACTATCTTAGGCCTACCACTTGTCTTTGCTTGCTTACTTCTAAAGCAAACCAGACTGAAGAGAGTAGAGAAATACTTTTTATTACGTTATCCAGAATGCGATGCCCCAAGGCAAGAAAGTTGCAATCGGCTTTCTTTCCTATGATTATACTCGAATAGCTAATGTCAGATCTTCAATATGGTTCTGTAAATCAATCAACTCTGTCTTGGTAAACCCTAAAGACTTAGCAATCCCCGACAGCTGACTGTAGAAATTGTTCCAGAACTGCTCAATAGTACGAGACTTACTGGAATCAGCTCCAGTCCTACAGCTGGTGAAATTGATCAAAAGCCTGTCTTTGTCTTTCTCGGGTTTTAACCGTTCACCACGACATATACATACATTAACCCATTAACGGAAGCCTTCTTCTCGTGAAAGTCCTTTGCTCAAGCCAAAAGGGATCAAGGAAGTACGAGCTAGTAAGATGGTTGGACCCCCGGGGAAGAACCCAGAGAAAGTACCTCTACAACAATAGATATTGTCCATACAAAGACTTGAGGTGACTTGAATATTCAGTATGTATTTGAAGTTTGGTAAGATCTTATCTTGTGGAAGATAGGAAGGCACTAAGACCCGCTAGAAGGACTCTAAGGGAAGAAAGCTGTCCTAGTGAGGTGCAATGCTGAAACAGTGATCGGTAAACAAACTCTACAGAAGAGTGAAATATACTGCTCGGGCTTCCGTCACTTCTATAAAACGGGCCCAACAGACTGAAATGACTATCTTCGGGATATGAACTTATGCCAGAGTACACCCTGTGACCACTGTTGCCAATAGGCGTGGACAATACGGGGATGAGACTAGAACTCTTACCCTCGCTTAGACTATCAACTGATCGACTGGACGGACATGCGGATTAGAAGAATGCAAGACCACGCCACGGGACTGAGGCTAGACCGGCAAGCACAGACCGAATAGACGATAGCCTTGGACCGATGGGAAGAAGATATATAGAAAAGTCTTCCATGATGCTATGGTTTTCCTTTGAGGAGGCAAAGAGACTAGGGGCAAGAAGAAATAAGGAAAGAAAGCGAAGTAAGCATCCAACTCTGGTACTAGCAAACGATGACTCAGGAAAGGAAGTGAAGGATGAGGGCGGGGATTAGTGGGCGGACGGTGTAGTTCCCCCTTTCGTTGTTCTCGGTACTAGGGCCGATCCCATCCAGTCAATCCTTGCTTTCGACTCAGAAGTCGTATCAGCTTTCCCAAGCAGTTAAGCCGGTTGTAGCTAGAGCGATCGAAGGTTTCACAGC
>SAQG01000091.1 GCA_004020315.1 Mesorhizobium sp. | reverse complement strand
TGTACGCCTGCGGCGAGGGCCGCCTTGCGCGAGCATGGCACGGTAGCGAGGCTGCGCTCTTAAGGTCGTCCTTACGAGCGTAGTTAGCAGCACAGCATGAGCCATGTGACGTTATTGACCGGGCCGGAGCGGCGGCGTCGTTGGAGTGAAGAGGATCAGTGCCGGATACTGCGGGCGGCATTTGCGCCGGGGGCCACAGTGGCGGCGGTAGCGCGTCAGTACGATGTCGCGACCAGCCTGATCTATAAGTGGCGCCGCACGTTGAGAGCCCGCGAGACGGGCTTTGCCGAAGTTTTCGTGGTTCCCGATGAGCCTGTTGCCGCTTCGGTGCCGGCGGCGCCACCAGCGGTGATCGAGCTGGAGGTTGCCGGCAAGGTGCGGCTGCGGATTCCGCTGACCACGCCGCCGACACTGGCGGCGGCGATGGTGAAGGCGCTGGGCGTTTCATGATCCCGGTTCCGAGCCAGGTACGGATCTGGTTGGCGGTCGGCCGGACCGATATGCGTCGCGGGATGCAAGGCCTCGCTCTGCAGGTTCAGGAGACGTTGGGCCGGGATCCGCATGCCGGCGATCTTTATGTCTTCCGCGGCCGCAGCGGCAATCTGATCAAGATTATCTGGCATGATGGGCTCGGCATGTCGCTCTATGCAAAACGGCTCGAGAAGGGCCGGTTTCTATGGCCGTCGCCGGCGGACGGTACGGTTTCCATATCACCGGCGCAGCTCGCCTACATGCTCGACGGGATCGATTGGCGCAACCCGCGTCACACGTTCCGCCCCCAGCGCGCGGGCTGAGTTTTTCTTTGAGTTTGCACCATTTTTCGCGAGTCAGCGGACGCGTTTTATGATTCACTTCAGAGCATGGTTGCCACCGCCCTGGATGCTGTTCCGGACGATATCGGCGCGCTGAGAGCAGCGCTGACCGTGGCGCTGGCCAGAGCCGAAGACGAGGCCGCGCGCGCTGCGCTGGTCGAGGCCGAACTGGCGGTCGCCAGGGCCAAGGCATCGGATGATGCGGCGCTGATTGCCCATCAGGATCTGACGATCCGGAAGCTGCAGCGGGCGCTGCATGGTCAGAGTTCTGAACGTTCAGCCCGCCTGCACGACCAGATGGAGCTCACTTTCGAGGAACTCGAGAGCACGGCGACGGAAGACGAGATCGCCGCCGAACAGGCCGCGGCCCGGACCACCGAAGTGGCGCCTTATGTGCGCAAACGACCGGCGCGTCAGCCATTTCCCGCGCATCTGCCGCGCGAACGCGTGGTCGAGCCGGCGCCGAGCGCTTGCCACTGCTGCGGCGGTCAACGGCTGCGCAAGCTGGGTGAGGACATCACCGAGACGCTGGAGGTGGTGCCGCGGCAATGGAAGGTGATCCAACACGTGCGGGAGAAGTTCACCTGCCGCGACTGCGAGGCGATCAGCCAGGCTCCGGCGCCGTTCCACGCCACCCCGCGGGGCTGGGCCGGTCCCGGCCTGCTGGCGATGATCCTGTTCGAGAAGTTCGGCCAGCATCAGCCGCTCAACCGTCAGGCTGAACGCTATGCCCGCGAAGGCGTGCCGCTCAGCCTGTCGACGCTCGCCGACCAGGTCGGTGCCGGCGCCGCGGCGCTGATGCCGCTGTTCAAGCGGCTCGAAGCCCATGTTCTGGCCGCTTCACGTCTGCACGGCGACGACACGACGGTTCCGGTCCTGGCCAAGGGCAAGACCGATACCGGCCGATTATGGACCTATGTGCGCGATGACCGACCGTTCGGCGGCGCCGATCCGCCGGCGGCAGTGTTCTACTATTCCCGCGATCGTCGAGGGGAACATCCCGCGGCGCATCTCGCCGGCTGGAGCGGCATTCTGCAGGCCGATGCCTTTGGCGGTTATGGCGATCTCTATGCGACGGGTCGTCAGCCGGCGCCTGTTCTGGAAGCAAGCTGCTGGGCCCACAGCCGGCGCAAAGTGTTCGAGCTGGCCGATATCGAAGCGGCGGCGCGCAAGAAGGCGCGCGGCGAGAAGCCCAACCTGGTCTATCCGCTGGCGGTTGAAGCCGTGAAGCGCATCGATGCCCTGTTCGATATCGAGCGCGAGATCAACGGCCTGTCGCCTGCCCAACGCCACGCCGTGCGCCAGGAGCGGAGCGTGTCCCTGGTCACCGAACTCGAGCGCTGGATGATCGAGACGCGCGACAAGCTCTCGCGCGGACACGATCTGACCAAGGCCTTCAACTACATGCTGCGCCGCTGGTCATCCTTCACCCGGTTCCTCGACGATGGCCGGATTTGCCTGTCGAACAATACAGCCGAGCGAGCCCTGCGCGGCATCGCTCTCGGCAGAAAGTCCTGGCTGTTCTGCGGTTCCGATCGCGGCGGACAGCGCGCTGCCGTTCTCTACAGCCTGATCGTCAGCGCCAAGATGAACGATATCGACCCGCAGGTCTGGCTCGCCCACGTCCTCGCCCGACTGCCCGCCTATCCGGCCCATCGGATCGATGATTTGTTGCCGTGGAACTGGAGATCCGCAAAACTGCAGGTCCAACCAGCGGCGGCCTGATCATGCAGCGCAATAAGGTGCATCACGTCTACACCGTCGAACGTGTCGTCAGGGACCTCGGCGTCAGCGAAGCGCTCATCCAGGAACTGACCCTCGGTCTCGAGCCCGAGGACGGCGTCATCTGGGTGTACGGCGCCAACGATGACGACGGGATCTTGGCCTTCACCGATGAAGGCATCGAGGAGGTCGAACTCCTCCTCGAGGAATATCATCGCGTCTCCCCATCGAAAGCTTGACCCAGCGCGGTGCTCACGGCCCGCCGGATACGCACCGTCTGCGGTCTTCACCGGATGCGTACG
>SAQG01000090.1 GCA_004020315.1 Mesorhizobium sp. | reverse complement strand
ACGATCCGGTGCGCTGGAAATACGCGATCCTCGGCAACTACTACCTCAACGACGTAAATCCGCCGCTCCATGCCTGGAGCTGAGCGAAGCGCCTCCAAATCACAGAGGACCATTCATGAGCATTGCCACTCCCGACAGGATCAAGGTCCTGTGGTTTCTGCCGACTCATGGCGACAGCCGCTATCTCGGCACCTCAGAGGGGGGGCAGGGCGGTCGACTTGCCCTATCTCACCCAAGTCGCGAAAGCCGCCGATGCCATCGGCTACTATGGCGCGCTGCTGCCGACAGGACGCAGTTGCGAAGATAGCTGGGTCGTGGCGTCGGCGCTGGCACCGCTGACGCAGCGGCTTCGCTTCCTTGTCGCCGTCCGGCCGGGCCTGCAATCGCCGACGCTAGCCGCGCGCAGACCTCGACGCTCGACCGCATTTCCAGCGGACGGCTGCTCATCAACGTCGTCACCGGCGGGGATCCGGTCGAGAACAAGGGCGACGGCATCTTCCTCAGCCATGACGAGCGCTATGAGGTGACGCGGGAATTCCTCGACATCTACAAGGCGGTGCTTCGCGGCGAGACCGTAGCGTTCGCAGGCAAGCACTTCCGTATCGAGGACGGTCGCCTACTGTTTCCGCCCGTGCAGACGCCACATCGGCCGCTCTATTTCGGCGGCTCGTCCGATGCCGCTAACGCGGTCGCCGCCGAACAGATCGACAAATATTTGACCTGGGGCGAACCGCCGGCGGACGTCGCGGCAAAGATTGCCTATGTGCGCGGTCTTGCCGAGAAAGCCGGGCGCCAGGTGACCTTCGGCATCCGGCTGCATGTCATCGTCCGCGAGACCAATTATGAGGCCTGGGCCGATGCCGACCGCCTGATCAGCCGCCTGGACGACAACACGATAACCGAGGCGCAGAAGGTTTTCGCGCGCATGGATTCCGTCGGCCAGTCGCGCATGAGCCGGCTTCATGGCGGCCGCCGCGACAAGCTCGAAATCAGTCCGAACCTGTGGGCTGGCGTTGGCCTGGTGCGCGGCGGCGCCGGCACCGCCCTGGTCGGCGATGCGGCGACAGTTGCGGAACGGATCGACGAATACCGGCGCATTGGCATCGATAGCTTTATCCTGTCCGGCTATCCGCATCTGGAGGAGGCCTATCGATTTGGCGAACTGGTGTTGCCGTTGTTGCCGCTCGATCATGAAATCTCGACGCGCCCGACGGCAGTGAACATGGGACCGTTCGGCGAAACGGTGGCCGGCGACCATCGGCCTTCGGCACTGCGCGCGAGTCAGTCTTGAGCGCCAGAGACTTGGGCAGGGGACCGGTCGTAGCCATCATCGGTGGCGGCTTTTCCGGTGCGGCGACCGCGTTTCATCTTGCGCGGCTGCTGCCCGCCGGTGCTGCCGATATCGTGGTCGTCGAGCCCAGAGAGGGGCTCGGCTATGGTCTGGCCTACTCGACGGCCGATCCTTCACACCGCATCAATGTGCCGGCGTCGAGAATGACGCTGATCTCCGGCCAGGACAGCCACTTTGCCGATTGGCTGGAGCAGACCGGCGCGATTCTCGACGATGCCGAGGCTATTGCCGCAAATGGAGCACTCTACCCACAACGACGCGTTTTCGGGCGCTACGTGGAATCTTATCTCCAACCCTTTCTGTTCGGCAAAGTGATCCGTCATGTCAGGTCCGCCGTCGCGTCAGTCGAGCTTAGTGGCCAGGGCTACATCCTGATTCTCGCTGATGGAAGGACGCTCGCAGCCGACGCCCTAGTGATTGCGGCGACGCATCCGCCACCGGCCTTGCCATCGGCCCTGCGGTCTGTGGCTGCTGCTGCCCGGCTGGTGGCCAATCCCTATGATCTCGGAGGGCTGCAAGCGATCGGCCGCGACGACCAAGTGCTCGTAGTCGGCACTGGATTGACGTCGGCGGATATCATTGCCACGCTGGACCGCAATGGGCATCGTAGCCGCATCGTCGCGCTGTCACGTCATGGTTATCGTTCGCGCAGCCACGCGGTGCTCCCGGGCGACCCGATTGGTGATTTCATCAGTCTGCCTTCACGCAGCGCAACAGTGATGCTCAGACGCATCCGGGCCACGATCCTAGATGCCAAGCGTCGGGGCGAAGACTGGCACCCGGTCCTCGATGCCGTCCGACGTCAGGGACAAATCATCTGGCAGGCCCTGCCGCTCGACGAGCAACGCCGCCTCGTGCGCCATTTGCGCACGCTGTGGGATGTGCATCGCTTCCGCATCGCGCCACAGGTCGCGGACGTGCTCGATCGCCGCGTTGCCGAAGGCATGCTCGCCTATCGCGCCGCATCGATCGTCGGCGCCGAGCAGGTCGACGGGCGCATTCGGGTCACGCTGCGGCCAAGGCGCCAACCCACTCAGACAACCGAGACGTTCGACAGGGTGGTCGTCACGACCGGGCCGGCGCATGCCGATATTTTCCGGACCAACACAGCAATTGCCGATCTCGGGCGAATGGGACTGGTCCGGCTAGACCCGATTGGCCTTGGCCTGGCGACCGACAGCCAAGGCCGTGCGGTCAGCACTTCCGGCCGACCGACCGACAGCATTTTCGTCAGCGGGCCGCTGGCGCGCGGCAGCGTTGGCGAATTGATGGGAATTCCCGAAGTCACCGCGCATGCCGAGCGTATAGCCGCTGAAATCCACCAATGGCTTGGATACCAAACGGCGTTGCGTCGTAAGGCGTCGTGAAGCTGCAAACACGATGAGGCTATCCAGATGACACTCACCGAGCGTATTGCGAAGGTGGAAGCCCATCGTGTCGTAAATAGGCCACTGGTCGCGTGCCGCTCCTGGCGCTTTTAGCAGATCCGCTCGACCTCGGAGGTGCCGATCTCCATGCCCAGACTTCGCACCGGCGTCCACCGCTTTGATGACGATCCGAGACGATCAGCCCACCGCGGCGGGTCGAGAAAGCACTGGGCGGGAAGA
>SAQG01000089.1 GCA_004020315.1 Mesorhizobium sp. | reverse complement strand
GGACATGGGTGGCGGCGCCCGTCGGGTCGCCCATGTCGTGAAGGCAATCGAAGAATGTGACGAGGTCGTAGGTTCCGGGATAGCTCTTGGCGGCGGCGACGTCGAACCGCGTGTTGACGCCGACGCCGGCTACCTCGGCCGCCTTGCGGGCGCGCTCAATCGGAGGGGCATGATAGTCGAAGCCGACGAAGCGCGAAATTGGGGAAGGCCTGTGCCATGAGCACGGTCGATGCACCATGACCGCATCCAACATCCGCGACGTCCACGCCGCGTTCGAGCTTCTCGACGACGCCCTCCAAGGCCGGCAGCCAGGAGTCGATCAGATTGGCATTGTAGCCTGGACGGAAGAACCGTTCCGTACCGCGAAACAGACACGCGCTATGATCGTGCCACCCGACGCCATTGCCGGACGGAATGCCTGCCTCACCTTTTCTTCATCGAGCCACAGCGCGGACAGGAACTCGAATGCGCCTGCCATGAAGGCCGGGCTGTCTTCATCGGCGAACACCAGCTCTTGCTCGGCGTTGAGATAGAATTTGTCGCTCGCTTCGGTGGTCGGGAATGACAGCCACCTCCATGCCGTTGAAAAGCAGGAAATCCGTCACGTTGCCCTCGTCGGTAACCGGCGGAGCCGGAGTGGTCGTCACCAGGGCAAGCCCTGTCGCAGCAGGTATCCTAGGGCAGCCCGTCAGAACATCGATGACTCCGGTTGTGGTGCCGGGGCGGGCGATCAGGGGCCAAGTGATTGTTCCGAGGCGGCTGTATGTTGTGGTAAGGTGATCATGCGAATTCTTGTTGGTCGGTCACGTGTTTTGCGGATGACCCGCATGTACTGTGCCAAATGAGAAAACCATTCAAACGCAATCCAGTAGATCTGACTGTATCCGACATTGTCGGAATTTGGACATCGCCGAACGCGAAGCGCTCGGGGCTTGTGACGATACTTGAGCGTGCTGCTTCGGAGGAGGGATGCGCCTCGAACCGGCCGCGAGGCCTTTTTCTGGCAACGGATATTCCGGCCGGGTTAGGCCGCGAGGAAAGCGACGGTGAATAAGAGGTAGAGGACCAACCGTTTTGAGCGGGTAGTTGCCGTGTTGCGCCCCCACGCAAAGGCCAGCACCACGGAGCAGTATTTCTGGTGGCGACACTACAACGCCTTTAAGTGCCGGTTACCCGTTTTTACCCGATGCTGGATACGACTACAACGACTCCTTCCCGAGCCTGCGTGCGGCGCTTACCTGGAAGATGGAAGCCGGTCAGATCGCAACGGGGGAGGGCGGCCAGATCTGGGCAATCCCGCATGCATTTGAGAACATCCAGCTGTTCTACCGCCTGTTCCCGCCAACGGCGGAGATCACGCCGTGTCACCCCAAGCACTTAAACCCAGCGTGCCGATGGCAGCCGAAGGACCTGGCGCGCGCGCCTCGTCCGGTTCGGCTTCGCTGGAGGGGCGTTCCATCGACTGTTTCAGCCTTGCAATCATCCAGGCGCTGGCCAAAAGCCAGATGGAGCGCCGGCTCAGGAACCGGCGCAAAAACTCGAGCCTGCCGGCGCTGATCGAGCTGGTGCTGGCGCGGCCGCTGGTGTCGGCAGGTCTGGTCGCGGCCGAGCTGAAAATTAGCCAGCGTGCTGCGCTCGGGCTGGTGCCGAACTCGGCATCCGTGAGGTGACCGGCAGGGGCGCTACCGGACGTGGGGCCCCGTTTAGCTGCGGCGGGCTTTGGCGAAAGCGACAGCACTGATGATTTTTGCTGTACGCTCATTCTCCCTCATCTGCGCGTTGACAGAAAACCAGCAGCCGAGGGTCACTGCACGCTGTGCTCCCGCGATTTCCGGAAAACCAATGAAGAACGACTTTGATCTATCGCGCGGGACGTATCATTCAACCATGTCGAGAACGGGCGTGACGGCACGTACACTATGGACCAGAGAACTTTGTCTGGCGACTTTGCGCACGCCTGCAGAACTCTTCGGAAAACTTCCTTCTGTTGATCCAATGATCGTAATGAGCTGGAGTGGCATCGCCGCTCTCCCCGGTTCTTGCTCTCTCAGTTGAACTTGATGCTGGCCTGCACGAACACGCCGTAGCGCTTTGCCTTCCAATCGTCGGCCTGCGGGGAACCACGACCGCCCATTGCCTCTTCGAAATGAGCCGTGCCGTTATTCGCCACGGCCCAGTAGCGGGCGCCGACGCCGATGTTGAACAAATCCGTGACCTTGTAGTTCAACACCGCCTCGAGCTGGACGCCATGCCCATCGCCGTCTTCGGGAATTAGCTTGATCTTGGGGCGCATGTGGTGCTGATCTTTGCCGTCGAGCCGCGTGAAGAGGAACGCCACGTCACCAGAAAGGCTGAGTCGCGCGGTGAGTTGCGTCTGCCCGGCCAAGCCGAGTCGCAGCGAATGCCAATCGTTGTCCTGGCTGATGAGGTTGACGTAGGTCGGGACGGTTGGCACACAGGTCCTCCAGTTGGTCGCCTGCTGCGTGCAACCGAAAGCGTCGTAGCTCTCGTGCCAGAAATTGTTGCCAACAAAAGCACCGATGCGGTAGCGCGGCGCGTTCAAGAAATTATATCCAAGATCGGCGGTGAAATAGCTGACGCCGCCCCCGCGCTGATCACTGAATGTGTTTGAGTAGCCCCCCATTTCCGTAAGAAGTCCTCGTCATGAGAAAACCCTCCCTGATGCCGCCGGCACCGAGGAGGCCTTTACGAAAATGCCAGTCGGATTGTGGATCGCGTTGAAGAAGACTTCACTCGAATGCGCGTCTAGATCGTCATAGGTGAGCCGCGAGACCGGTGACGTACCTTTATGATTGTAAAGGTCCTTCGATGCTTGCCGGTACTGGGCCAGTAGCGTAGTCCACCCTCGAACGAAAAGACTGAGGCCGCCGCCCCGGCTACCGACGCCGACTCGAAATCACCGGCACTCGACGGCGGTTCGGAACTCCTCGGTGCCGCAGCGCCGGCCAAGCCGGGCCCGGTGAAAAATTCGTCGTCGAGGGCAAGGCGCCCGCTGCTTCGCCCGGCCG
>SAQG01000008.1 GCA_004020315.1 Mesorhizobium sp. | reverse complement strand
TCATCCATCTCGCCGCGGCTATGTTATGGATGCGCTGAATGTCGATTCAGCCTAGTCATTTGCGCCAATGCCTGGAACCAGCGTCATGTTCGAGACCGGCGCCAACGCGAAGGATTTATTGCACAGGCGAAGTCGCTGAAGATCGAACCGGCAGGCGAGGGTGAATCAGGCTTTGCCAAGTACCGCATCACCCTCTGAAAATGGTCTCGCGAGAACGAGGCTCGCCGTTCAAACCCACGCGCCTACAGGCGGCGTGGGTTTGGCGTTCTACGCCGGCGGCGCGAAACGCCGCTTGATTATGGGCATGACCAGATCCAGCGTATCCGTGGAAATGCCGCCGGAATAGCCGTCCGGCAACTGGTTGATCAGTTCGGGATCGTCGAACCCTTGCGAAAAGCCGCCGCCGGCATAAGGGCCGAGCAGGTAGATGCGGGTGTCGACACTATCCATGCGGTCCAGAAATCGATCTGGCCAGCCCCACAGCCATTGGGCGACGTTGATCGGGATGAGCAGGGTGCCCTGCCGGCACGCCTCCGGGACGTAGCCACTCCAGCCGAGCCCGGCATAGCGCAGGATGCATCGGGTCAGCGATGCGCGGCTCAGTATACGCATATCCGGCAGCGCTGACTTGACCGCCGCGATCGGCCTGTCGCCGCCGTACACTGTCAAGCCGGCACGCTCGGCTAGCGCCAGCGTGGCGAGCCAGGCGGCCAACGTCTCGCCTTCTTTGGGGTCGTTGCTTTTGATGTTGATGTTGAAACGGCGGTTCGGAAAATGCTGCAGGACCTCGTCCAGCGACGGCATCATGCCGATCCCCTTGCCGCGAAACGGAAAGGTCTTGCCGCCATCCGCCGTATAGTCATAGCCCACATCGAGCGTCTTCAACTCGGACATGGCATGGGCGCGCGTTTCCCCCTGGCCTTCGGTGCGGCAATCCAGCGTCCAGTCGTGAAAGACCGCGAACTTTCCGTCTGTGGTCGGATGAACATCGAGTTCGAGCGCATCCGCGCCAAGCGCGAAGGCGGCCTTCATCGAGGGGATCGTGTTTTCAAGGAAGGGATGGCGTGGCGGCAGCATGCGTTTGGCCGTGCAGGTGTCGGAGCCAAGATCCTTGCGGTTGAAATCCTGGGCCATACCGCGATGCGCAAGCACCGCCGGGGTGCCGGCTGGACGGCTCGATAGCAATGCAGTGTTGTTTAGCCAGATGCCGGCTGCAGCGACAAAAATCCCAACGAGGGAGATCGTCTGTTTGCGCATGATGTGTGATTTTCCGATTGGCCCGCCCAAGCTGGATCATGCCACGATCGGGCTTTTTGACGGCGATGGCGGGGCACTATCGAAACCAAAGGCGGGCGACGCTTTAGGCGCGGTGGCGGAAGTTGTAACCGCGCAAGAATTGCCTAATGGTCTGCGGAGCCGGCGCAAAACGGCCGGGAGCCAAGGCAACCGAACACAGATCAATGCAAAGATTTTGGGGGAAGGCGCTAGTCGACGCCGGAATCACTATGGTTGCAGCCACCCAGATGCAGTAGTTCCAGGCATGCGTTATGTCATCGTCATCTGCGCCGTTACGTTCTTCCTGATCTGGGACGGACTTTACAATCAGGGCCGCTATCTCGACACCACGGTTAGGGAGATAACGCGCATCGTGCGCTACATCACCAGTATGGTGTAGGATCCTTCTCCCGCCCAACTCGTTGTCGCCGCGACATCGTTGCCGGTTGACGCGACCGGGTTGCCCACACAAAACACGCTTGCACATCGATCGAGGAGGCTGGGGTTGATCCGGCATATCGTTTTCTTCAGCGCGCGGCACAAAGAGGATGTCGAGGCCGTACGCACGCGCTTGCTGGCGCTGGGCAACATCCCTCATTCCCGTCTTTTCGAGGTGACGCTCAACACCAAGGTCGACCCGCTTTCGGACGAGATCGACGTGGTTGTTTATGCCGAATTCGAGGATGATGCCGCTCTGGCCGCCTACAAGGCGCATCCGCTCTATGCCGAGACGACCAGCCAGGTCAAACCGCTGCGCGAATTGCGATATTCCGCGGATGTTGTGGCTGCGACCTGAAGAGAAACTGACCGAAGCAGGAGCGACGTTACTCCGTCTGAGCGATCGGTTCGGTTAGATTGGCGCCCAGCTGCTTTGGCGCCTTCCAGACCAGTATGGCAAGAACAGCTATCGCAACGACCGCTGCCGCTATGAACAATATCCTTCTCATCTGAAGGACGTAGGTTGGCTTCCTGTTGCGGCAAGTATTCCGGGGGCTCGCGTAAGGCCACGCGATCGGCTGCCTGAATCCCTGCAGCGTCAGCGAGGGCTCTTGAACCAACTTCCGGAATGATGCACACCGCGCCGGCATGACCGAGACGATGCCCGCAGGCCCTCATCCGCTTGGCCCTTATCCAGGCACCTATCCGCTTGACCATCTTGTGCTGCCGACCGCGAGGCTCGACGTGGCGCGGGCGCGGCTGGTTTCGCTTGGCTTCGTCGTGGCGCCGACCGGCATCCATCCTTTCGGGACGGAAAATTGCTGCGTCTTCCTTGAGGATGGCACCTATCTCGAGCCGCTGGCGGTTGGCAATGCGCAAGCGGCGGCGAAAGCGATTGCCGACGGCAACGTCTTCGTCGCGCGCGATCGTGCCTATCGAGACAAATGCGGCAATGAGGGATTTTCCGCCCTGGTCTTGGGCACCAAAAATGCGGATGCCGATCACGCGCGCTACATCGAAGCCGGCCTGTCTGCCGGAGACATGCTGAGCTTTTCGCGCGCCTTCACCGACGCGGCGGGAAAGAGCGACACGGCATCGTTCAAACTGGCGTTCGCCTCCGGCACCGGGGCGACAGACGCGTTCCTGTTCGCCTGCGAGCGGATCAATGCGCCGAAAGTGGACCGCAGCGCGTTGCAGGTCCACGCCAATGGCGCAACCGGAATTATCGAAGTCGTGGCGGTCAGCGACGAGCCATCCGAACAGCGCCGATTGATTTCGATCGCGACGCGCAGTCCGGCTGCCGGGCAGGGGAGCAGCACTGCGTTTGGCCTGCCGAACGCAACCTTGACCCTGCTTGACCCCGTTGCTTTCGAAACGCGCTTCGGCATACCTGCCGGCGCGCCATCGGAACTCCGCTTCACGGGGATCGTCTTTTCGGTTCGCAGCGCAGGCACGGTCGCCAAGCTGCTTGCAGCCAGTTCCGTCGAACACGAAATACGCGGCGATGATATTGTCGTGCGGCCGGCATCCGGGCAGGGTGCGGCCTTCATTTTCCGGGAGAAAGCATGAGCAAGCCCAATTCGTCCGTAACCGTCGGCAATGTAGTCTTCGGTAACACCGCGCCGCTGTCGCTGATTGCCGGCCCGTGCCAGCTTGAATCGCGCCAGCACGCCTTCGACATGGCGGGCGCGCTGAAGGAACTGACTGAGAAGCTGGGGCTGGGCCTCGTCTACAAGACCAGTTACGACAAGGCCAACCGCACCTCGCTCGGCGGCACGCGCGGCGCCGGGCTCGAAGCCGCGCTGCCCGTCTTCGACGATTTGCGCAAGGCGTTTTCGCTGCCGATCCTGACCGATATCCACACCGAGGAACAATGCGCGCTTGTGGCGCCGCATATCGATATCCTGCAGATTCCGGCTTTCCTCAGCCGCCAGACCGATCTGCTGATCGCGGCGGCAAGGACCGGCAAGGTCGTCAACGTGAAGAAGGGCCAGTTCCTCGCACCGTGGGACATGAAGAACGTCGTCGCCAAGATAACCGGTTCCGGCAACGCCAACGTGCTGGTCACCGAGCGCGGCGCGTCCTTCGGCTACAACACGCTGGTGTCCGATATGCGCGCCCTGCCCATCATGGCCGAGATCGGCGCGCCGGTGATCTTCGACGCCACGCATTCGGTGCAGCAGCCGGGCGGCCAGGGCGGCTCCTCGGGTGGCGATCGGCGCTTCGTGGAGACGTTGGCGCGCGCCGCGGTTGCGGTCGGTGTCGCCGGCGTCTTCATAGAGACGCATCAGGATCCCGACAACGCCCCCTCCGATGGTCCCAACATGGTGCCGCTGAAGGACCTTCGGGCGCTGCTTGAAAGGCTGATGGCATTCGATCGCGTCGCCAAGGGCTGAGCAAGTTAGGGGGTCCGGCCCTAAATCCCGATCCCTAAACTTGTGGTCAACAGGTGCCAGTTGTACGCTGCCCAGGCAACCGAGTGCCTTGGAGGAGGAAGCCATGTCCGTCGCCCGCGTCACCGAAATCACGTCATCGTCGAATAAGAGCTTTCAGGACGCCATCGAGCTGGGGATTGCACGCGCCGCAAAGACCTTGAAGAACGTCGAAGGCGCCTGGATCCAGGACCAGAAGGTCGTCGTCGAGGACGGCAAGATCTCCGCCTATCGGGTCAATATGAAGGTCACCTTTATTCTCGCTGAGTGATCAGCCCTGCACGTATGCCCGCATTCATAAAGTCGGGAACCTTCGCAGCCTCTCCTCATTGTCAAGCCTGAAGTGAACGACAAAAGGAGCACATCATGACAACCCAGACAGGACACACTGAAGCCATCGCTGCCTCGCGGGTCATCGGCACATCTGTCTACAACACGGAAGGCACGCACATCGGCGACATCGAGGATGTCATGCTCGACAAATTGTCGAATGGAATCATGTTTGCCGTGATCGGTTTTGGCGGATTTCTCGGCATCGGCGAGAAGTACCACGCCATTCCATGGGCGAGCCTCGACTATGACGAGAACAAGGGCGGCTACGTCGTGCCGTTCACGAAGGAGCAACTGCAGGCTGCTCCCGCCTATTCGATCAACGAATTGACGGGCGCCGACGGCGAGGCCGCGCGTGACGCCTCATACAGCTACTACAAGGTCGAGCCTTACTGGCACTGACTAATAATAAGGTCTCATGGAATCAAAAGGCCCCCGGCTCAACCGGGGGCCTTCCTGTGTGGGCTGAATGCTACTCCGCAATTTGCAGGACCGGCAATGGCACCGATCCCTGCGGCGGGTTCTGATTGTCGCACGACGTCAGGAACGCTGCCGCGATCAGGAACAAACTCACGATACCGCTCAACTGGGACATGGCGAAACTCCTCCTGTTTCGCCCCGCGCAGTTTACAGCCATAAACCAGAAACCACCGTGTCGTGCATGACATATGATGACAGCGGTTTGCGCTTCGTGAATCGGCAGGGCCGGTGCGGCGCCGATATTTGCGGGAGGCCCGATTGCGTTTTGCAGCGCTTTGGCTAAGAGGTGCGCGACGCTTCGTCAGATCAATCGGGGACATCGCAATGACTGCCATCATCGACATTGTCGGGCGTGAAATCCTGGACAGCCGCGGAAACCCGACCGTCGAGGTCGATGTCGTGCTCGAAGACGGCTCGATGGGCCGCGCTGCGGTGCCCTCCGGCGCCTCGACCGGCGCGCATGAGGCGGTCGAACTGCGCGACGGCGGCGCCCGCTACCTTGGCAAGGGCGTCCTGCAGGCGGTAGAGGCCGTCAATGGCGAGCTGTTCGAGGCGATCGGCGGCATGGAAGCCGAGAACCAGATTCACATCGACCAGACGATGATCGAGCTCGACGGCACGCCCAACAAGAGCCGGCTCGGCGCCAATGCCATCCTCGGTGTCTCGCTGGCTGTCGCCAAGGCTGCGGCGGAAGCGGCCGGCCTGCCGCTCTACCGCTATGTCGGCGGCACCAAGGCGCATGTGCTTCCGGTGCCGATGATGAACATCATCAACGGTGGCGCCCATGCCGACAACCCGATCGATTTCCAGGAATTCATGATCCTGCCGATCGGCGCGCCGACACTGCGTGACGGCGTGCGCTGGGGCTCGGAAATCTTCCATACGTTGAGGAAGCGGCTGAAGGACGCCGGCCACAACACCAATGTCGGTGACGAGGGCGGCTTCGCTCCTAATTTGAAAAGCGCGCCCGCCGCGCTCGATTTCATCATGGAATCGATCGAGAAGGCGGGCTTCAAGCCGGGCGAAGAGGTTGCGCTCGGCCTCGATTGCGCCGCGACCGAATTCTTCAAGGACGGCAACTACGTCTATGAAGGCGAGAAGAAGACCCGCGATCCGAAGACCCAGGCCAAATATCTGGCCAAGCTTGCGGCGGATTATCCGATCATCACGATCGAGGATGGGCTGGCCGAGGACGACTGGGACGGCTGGAAAATGCTGACCGACCTCATCGGCAAGCAGACGCAGCTGGTCGGCGACGATTTGTTCGTCACCAATACGGCGCGGCTGCGCGACGGCATCCGCATGGGCGTCGCCAATTCGATCCTGGTCAAGGTCAACCAGATCGGTTCACTGACCGAAACGCTCGACGCCGTCGAGACGGCGCACAAAGCCGGCTACACCGCGGTCATGTCGCATCGCTCGGGCGAAACCGAAGATTCGACCATCGCCGATCTCGCCGTCGCCACCAATTGCGGGCAGATCAAGACGGGTTCGCTGTCGCGCTCGGATCGCATGGCCAAGTACAACCAGCTCATCCGCATCGAGGAAGAGCTCGGCAAGCAGGCGCTCTACGCCGGCAAGTCGATCGTGAAGGGCTGACTCCGCAGAAATATTCGGAAACGGAAGGGCGGGGCATTCCCGCCCTTTTTTATTTCAGCACCGCCAGATCAGGTCGTCCGTAACCGTCCATTAAGCACAATCGGGCGAGAAAGGACTAGGTCGCAGAGTGTTAGAGCGTCCTTTGCGCGCCCAAGCGGACGCGCGGCGCTCTAAGGGATTTGAATCATGTGGACACGTCAGCACAAGCAGAGAAATACCGGACGGCTAATCATTCCCTCGCTCTGTGTGGCGTTCCTGGCCTATTTCGGCTTCCACGCCTATCACGGCGAATTCGGCATCTATTCCAAATATCGGTTGGAAGCCGAAGCCGTTGATCTGCAAAGTAAGCTTGATGCCGTCAAGGCGCGCCGGATCGACCTGCAGCGGCGCGTTCAACTGATGCATCAGGGCACGCTTGAGAAGGACATGCTCGACGAGCAGGCGCGCAAGGCGCTCAATGTGTCCCACGCCGACGAAATAACCATCATGTTACCGGTCACGGCGAGATAACCGAGTTCAAGTTAATCGCCATTATTTTCAATCATTTTAATCGCTTAGACGCATGTCAGCCATGCATTTTCAGCATGGCGAAACGCTTTCTCGCGTGTTAGCCTCCCCAAATCGGTGGGGAGAACTGATCTCCCTCAGTGTCCGCAAGAGACGCCAACAGGGAGTGATGCATGGCCACCGCCGCCAGAAAAGCGCCTGCCAAATCCAAACTCAGATCCGACGGCAAATCGGCGGGGCTTTCAGCCCCCAAACCCGTCGACTTCACCAAGGACGAGGAGCTTGACGCCTACCGGCGCATGCTGCTTATCCGCCGCTTCGAGGAAAAGGCCGGCCAGCTCTACGGCATGGGCTTCATCGGCGGCTTCTGCCATCTCTATATCGGCCAGGAAGCAGTCGTCACCGGCATGAAGATGGCGCTGATCGATGGCGACCAGATGATCACCGCCTACCGCGACCATGGTCACATGCTGGCGATGGAACTGTCGCCGCGCGGCGTCATGGCCGAGTTGACCGGGCGCCGCGGCGGCTTGTCCCGGGGCAAGGGCGGCTCCATGCATATGTTCTCCAAGGAGAAGCATTTTTACGGCGGTCACGGCATTGTCGGCGCGCAGGTTTCGCTTGGCACCGGCCTCGCCTTCGCCAACCGCTATCGCGGCAACAACAATGTGACGCTGGCCTATTTCGGCGACGGCGCCGCCAATCAGGGCCAGGTCTATGAAAGCTTCAACATGGCGTCGCTGTGGAAGCTGCCGGTGATCTACATCATCGAGAACAACCGCTATGCCATGGGCACCTCGGTATCGCGTTCGTCGGCCGAGACGGATTTTTCGCACCGCGGCGCCTCCTTCAAGATCCCCGGCATCCAGGTCGATGGCATGGACGTCCGCGCGGTCAAGGCAGCCGGCGATCTTGCTACCGAATGGTGCCGCGCCGGCAAGGGGCCGCTGATTCTCGAAATGCAGACCTACCGCTATCGCGGTCACTCGATGTCCGATCCGGCAAAGTATCGCTCCAAGGAAGAAGTGCAGAAGATGCGCTCCGAGCGTGACCCGATCGAGCAGGTCAAGGCGCGCCTGCTCGACAAGAAGTGGGCTGATGAGGACGAGCTCAAGGCCGTCGACAAGGAGGTTCGCGACATTGTCGCCGACGCCGCCGAATTTGCCCAGAACGACGCAGAGCCGGATCCGTCCGAGCTCTGGACCGATATCGTACTGTAACGAGAGGGCAAGGACATGCCGATCGAAATTCTCATGCCCGCTCTCTCGCCGACCATGGAAGAGGGCAATGTTTCCAAATGGTTGAAGAACGAGGGCGACAAGGTCGCCGCCGGTGACGTCATCGCCGAGATCGAGACCGACAAGGCTACGATGGAAGTCGAAGCGGTCGACGACGGCACGCTCGGCAAGATCCTGGTTGCCGAGGGCACCGAGGGCGTGAAGGTCAACACGCCGATCGCGGTGCTGCTGCAGGACGGCGAGAGCGCCGCCGATATCGACAAGGAGGCCAAGGCTGCACCGGCTTCCACCCAGGATGCGATTTCAGTCGGCGGGCAGCGCACCGACGCAGCCGAGGAAGGCTCGAAGGCCGCGCCGCAGGATGCCGGCGAGGCGCCCAAGGCGTCCGTCCCCGCTGCCCCCGCCATGAAGCCAGCCGCCGATCCCGACATCCCGGCCGGCACGGAAATGGTCTCGACCACGGTGCGCGAAGCGCTGCGTGACGCGATGGCCGAGGAAATGCGCCGCGACGGCGACGTCTTCGTGATGGGCGAGGAGGTCGCCGAGTACCAGGGCGCTTACAAGATCACGCAAGGGTTGCTGCAGGAATTCGGGCCGCGTCGCGTCGTCGACACACCGATCACCGAGCACGGTTTTGCCGGCGTCGGCGTCGGCGCGGCGATGGCCGGACTGAAGCCGATCGTCGAGTTCATGACCTTCAACTTCGCCATGCAGGCGATCGACCAGATCATCAACTCCGCCGCCAAGACGCTGTATATGTCCGGCGGTCAGATGGGCGCACCCATCGTCTTCCGCGGGCCAAACGGCGCGGCTGCCCGCGTCGCCGCCCAGCATTCGCAGTGCTATGCCGCCTGGTACAGCCACATTCCCGGTCTGAAAGTGGTGATGCCCTACACCGCCGCCGACGCCAAGGGATTGCTGAAGGCTGCTATCCGCGACCCGAACCCGATCATCTTCCTCGAGAATGAAATCCTCTACGGCCAATCCTTCGACGTGCCGAAGATGGACGATTTCGTGCTGCCGATCGGCAAGGCGCGCATCCACAAGTCAGGCAAGGATGTCACCATCGTCTCCTTCGGCATCGGCATGACCTACGCGGTGAAGGCCGAGGCCGAATTGCGCGGCATGGGCATCGATGCCGAGATCATCGATCTCAGGACCATCCGCCCCCTAGACTTCGACACCATCATCGCCTCGGTTAAGAAGACAAATCGGCTGGTGGTGGTGGAGGAAGGATTTCCGCAGAGCTCGGTCGGCGACCATATCGCCAACCAGGTGTCGCAGCGCGCCTTCGATTTCCTCGACGCGCCGGTCATCACCATTGCCGGCAAGGACGTGCCGATGCCCTATGCGGCAAACCTCGAAAAGCTGGCGCTGCCCAATGTCGGCGAGGTCGTCGAGGCGGTCAAAGCCGTCACATATCGCTGAGCAGGGCGGGAGGACAACATGCCGATCAACATCACCATGCCGGCCCTGTCGCCCACGATGGAAGAGGGCAATCTTTCCAAGTGGCTGGTCAAGGAGGGCGACAAGGTTTCGCCGGGCGACGTGATCGCCGAGATCGAGACCGACAAGGCGACGATGGAAGTCGAAGCCGTCGATGAGGGCACGGTGGCCAAGCTGGTCGTTCCGGCCGGCACCGAAGGCGTCAAGGTCAATGCGCTGATCGCCGTGCTCGCGGCCGAAGGCGAGGATGCGGCGGCTGCCGCGAAGAGCGGTGACGGCGCTGCGCCGGCAAAGGCCGAGGCTCCGAAAGCAGATGCCCCCAAAGCTGAAACACCAAAGCCCGAAGCGCCGAAGCCGGAACCTGCCGCACCGGCTCCGGTCGGCAACGGCCGTGCAAACGGTGAGCGCATCTTCGCCTCGCCGCTTGCCCGGCGCATCGCCAGGGAAGCCGGTGTCGATGTCTCTGATGTGACCGGCTCCGGCCCGCATGGCCGCGTGGTCAAGGCCGATGTGGACGCAGCGATTTCCAGCGGCGCCAAGGCGGCACCAGCCGCGAAAGCCGCACCTGCCGGCGCTCCGGCTCCGGCGGCCGCAGCCAAGCCAATGTCGGACGACCAGGTGCTGAAACTGTTTGCCGACGGCTCTTACGAGCTTGTCCCGCATGACAACATGCGCAAGACCATTGCGCGCCGGCTGGTCGAGGCCACGACCACCATCCCGCATTTCTACCTGACGCTCGACTGCGAGCTTGACGCGCTTCTGGCCCTGCGCACGCAGATCAATGCGGCCGCCCCGGTGAAGAAGACCGACAAGGGTGAGGCGCCGGCCTACAAGCTGTCGGTCAACGACATGGTCATCAAAGCGATGGCGATGGCGCTGATGGCGGTGCCGGATGCCAATGCGTCATGGACCGACAGCGCCATGGTCAAGCACAAGCATGCCGATGTCGGCGTCGCCGTGTCGATCCCTGGCGGGCTGATCACGCCGATCATCCGGCGCGCCGACGAAAAGACGCTGTCGGTCATCTCCAACGAGATGAAGGATCTTGCCAGCCGTGCCCGCAGCCGCAAGCTGAAGCCGGAAGAATATCAGGGCGGCACCACGGCGGTGTCCAATCTCGGCATGTTCGGCGTCAAGGACTTTGCCGCCGTCATCAACCCGCCGCATGCGACGATCCTGGCGGTTGGCGCCGGCGAGGAGCGCGCGGTGGTCAAGAACGGTGAGATCAAGATTGCAACCATCATGTCGGTGACGCTGTCGACCGATCACCGCGCCGTCGACGGCGCGCTCGGCGCTGAACTGCTCGTCGCCTTCAAACGCAATATCGAAAACCCAATGGGCATGCTGGTCTAAAAAGGAAGAAGGCGGTGCGGAAATTCTTCACCAGCCTTTTTGCCTTCATCCTTCCCGGCATCGTGACGGTCATCGTGCAATGGCTGTTCATGCGTCGGCGGGTGAAGCGCGCACAAGCGGGCTTTGGCAGGAGCGGGGCAAGCGCATGAAAACAGTCCTTTGCTACGGCGACTCGCTGACCTGGGGCTATGATGCGGCAAGTCTGGATCGCCACCCGCTCAAGGACCGCTGGCCGAGTGTGCTGCAGGCGACGTTGGGAGGCGGTATCGAGGTCATCGCCGAAGGCTTGAACGGCCGCACAACGGCTTTCGACGATCATCTGGCCGGCGCTGACCGTAACGGCGCTAGAGTGCTGCCGACGATCCTGATGACGCATGCGCCGATCGACCTGATCATCATCATGCTCGGCGCCAACGACATGAAGCCGTGGATCCACGGCAATCCGGTGGCGGCCAAGCAAGGCATGCAGCGCCTGATCGATATCGTGCGCGGCCACGACTACCCGTTCGACTGGCCGGCGCCGCAGATCCTGCTCGTCGCGCCGCCCGCGGTCAGCCGTACGGAAAACGCCGAATTCAAGGAGATGTTCGCCGGCGGCGATGAAGCGTCGAAGCGGCTGGCGCCGCAATATTCCGCCCTTGCCGACGAGGCCGGCTGCGGCTTTTTCGATGCCGGCACGGTGGCCACGACCACGCCGCTCGACGGCGTCCATCTTGATGCGGAAAACACGCGCAACATTGGCGAAGCGCTGGCACCGCTGGTGCGCGTGATGTTAGCGACATGATAGTCGATGCAAGTCTGATCATTGGCCTTTGGTTGGCTGTGCATTGGCAAGGCCGTCGAAGTCGGCTTCTTGCAGGTTCCGCATTTCTGGGGCTCTGGGTATCCGACGCCGTTTCGATACTGATGCACGAGCCAGCTTTCGCGCCTTCAATACTGAGGTACGAGCCAATTTCGATACCGAAGCCTTCTTTCGGTGAAGCCTCGCTTCAATAAGGACCACAAATGGCTGAGAACTACGACGTCATCATCATCGGCTCCGGCCCCGGCGGCTATGTCACGGCGGTGCGCTCCGCCCAACTCGGCTTCAAGACAGCGATCGTCGAGCGCGAGCATCTCGGCGGCATCTGCCTCAACTGGGGTTGCATCCCGACCAAGGCGCTGCTGCGTTCGGCCGAGATCATGCACTATTCGGATCATCTGAAGGACTACGGCTTGAAGATCGACGGCAAGATCAGCGTCGACACCGCTGCCGTGGTCGACCGCTCGCGAAAGGTCTCGCTGCGGCTGAACGGCGGCGTCGCCTTCCTGATGAAGAAGAACAAGGTCGACGTCATCTGGGGCGAAGCCAAGCTGTCCAAGGCGGCTTCCGGCGATAAACCGGGCGAGATCGTCGTGTCGAAATCGTCGAAGAAGCCGATGGAGCCGCAGCCGCCGGCGCCCAAGGGCGTCAAGGGTGAGGGCACTTATACTGCCAAGCACATCATCCTGGCGACCGGCGCCAGGCCGCGGGCGCTGCCCGGCATCGAGCCCGACGGCAAGCTGATCTGGACCTATTTTGAAGCGATGGTGCCGAAGGAGATGCCGAAATCGCTGATGGTGATGGGTTCGGGCGCGATCGGCATCGAATTCGCCTCATTCTACCGCACCATGGGCGCGGAGGTAACGGTGGTCGAGTTGTTGCCGGCGGTGATGCCGGTCGAGGACGCAGAGGTCTCGAAGTTCGCGCAAAAGCAGTTCGAGAAGCAAGGCATGAAGATCATCCTCGAGGCCAAGGTCACCAAGGTCGATAAGGGTGCGAACTCGGTAACCGCGCATGTCGAGATGAAGGACGGCAAGGTTGAGAAGATCACCGCCGACCGGATGATCTCGGCCGTTGGCGTGCAGGGCAACATCGAGAATCTCGGCCTCGAAGCGCTCGGCGTGAAGACCGAGCGCGGCTGCGTCGTCGTCGACGGTTACGGCAACACCAATGTGCCCGGCATCTATGCCATCGGCGACGTTGCCGGCCCGCCGATGCTCGCCCACAAGGCCGAGCATGAGGGCGTCGTCTGCGTCGAAAAAATTGCCAATTTCCCCGGCGTCCACGCCACTGACAAGCTGAAGATTCCGGGCTGCACCTATTGCAACCCGCAGGTTGCCTCTGTCGGGTTGACCGAAGCCAAAGCCAAGGCCGAGGGCATGGACATCCGCGTCGGCCGCTTTCAGTTCGCCGCCAACGGCAAGGCCATCGCGCTCGGCGAGGACCAGGGTTTCGTCAAGACCATCTTCGACAAGAAGACCGGGCAGTTGCTCGGCGCGCATATGGTTGGCGCCGAAGTGACCGAGCTGATCCAGGGTTTTGTCGTGGCGATGAACTTGGAGACCACCGAGGAAGAGCTGATGCACACGATCTTCCCGCATCCGACGCTGTCGGAGATGATGAAGGAAAGCGTTCTCGACGCCTATGGCCGTGCACTGAACGCGTGATAAATTGGCCGTGTGAGACTCGACACGTGAGAGCCAAGGAACTCAACGGCAAGGTAATTCGTTTCCGGATGCATTCATCGCACAAGGACAAGGCATATGGACGTGAATGGCGTGGGCTGGATCGCAGCCATCATCATCGGCGGTTTGGCGGGGTGGCTTGCCGAGATGTTCATGAAAAGCAACATGGGAATCTTGATGAACATCGTTCTTGGCATCGTCGGCGCGATCGTGCTGAATGCCATCTTGCAGGCGCTCAACATTGGCGCCTTCGGCGTCGGCTGGATCGCCTATCTGATCACCGGTTTCATTGGAGCCTGCCTGCTGATCTGGGTAGGGCGTATGGTGCGCCGTTAGTTGCTGAACTCTTGCCATGCAAAAACGGCTGTGGCGGCATGCGCCGCCGCGGCCTTTTTCTTTGTAGCGAAAAGTCCTAGATGACTTGTGAAAGCGAACGCTGAAAGGCGATCGCGAATGAACTGGATTTCTGATGGTCACCGTCCTCGACACGATCGCCAATGCGCCGCGCCTGCGGCATCCTGAAAAGGCGCACAAGCCTGACCAGGATGTGCTGCGCAAGCCCGATTGGATCCGCGTCAAGGCGCCGATGTCGAAAGGCTATGCCGAGACGCGCGAGATCGTGAAGTCGCACAGACTGGTGACGGTGTGCGAAGAGGCCGGTTGCCCCAATATCGGTGAGTGCTGGGAGAAGAAGCACGCCACCTTCATGATCATGGGCGAGATCTGCACGCGCGCCTGTGCCTTCTGCAACGTCGCCACCGGCATTCCGACCGCGCTTGATCCCGATGAACCGGCGCGCATCGCCCACGCCGTCAAGCAAATGGGTCTGACCCATGTCGTCATCACCTCAGTCGACCGCGACGATCTTTCCGATGGCGGAGCTCAGCACTTTGCCGAGGTCATCCGCGCCATCAGGGCGGCAACGCCTTCGACGACGATCGAAATCCTGACGCCCGACTTCCTGCGCAAGGAAGGCGCTCTGGAGATCGTGGTGGCGGCGAAGCCTCATGTGTTCAACCACAATCTGGAGACCGTGCCGTCGAACTATCTGACGGTCCGGCCAGGCGCGCGCTATTTCCATTCGATCAGGCTCCTGCAGCGGGTCAAGGAACTCGATCCGTCGATCTTCACCAAATCCGGCATCATGGTTGGCCTGGGCGAGGAGCGGAACGAGATCCTGCAATTGATGGACGATCTGCGTTCGGCCAATGTCGACTTCATGACCATCGGTCAGTATCTGCAGCCATCGAAAAAGCACCATCCGGTGATCCGTTTCGTCACACCGGAGGAATTCAAGTCCTTCGAGACGATCGGCAAGACCAAGGGCTTCCTGCTGGTGGCATCGAGCCCGCTGACGCGTTCGTCGCATCACGCCGGCGACGATTTCGCCAAGCTGCGCGCGGCGCGGGAAGCGTTTCTCAGGAAGTCCGCCTAACACACTGGTTTCATGCCACAATTCGAAGCCCACCGCCGCGTTTCGCATACGCCGGAACAGATGTTCGCTCTGGTCGCCGATGTCGAATCCTATCCGCAATTCCTGCCGCTTTGCGAGGCGCTGACGGTTCGCTCGCGCAAGGAACGCGACGGACGCACCCTGCTCATCGCCGACATGAGCATTGGCTACAAGGCGATCCGCGAGACCTTCACCACGCAGGTACTGCTAAAGCCTGACGAGGACGCCATCGACGTCAAATACATCGACGGTCCGTTCAAATATCTGAGCAATGTATGGCGTTTCGAGCCGGCCGCCGGCGGTTGCAATGTCTGCTTCTTCATCGACTACGAATTCAAGAGCCGCATCCTGGGTGCGGTGATGGGAGCGATGTTCGATCGCGCCTTCCGCATGTTTTCCGAGGCGTTCGAGAAGCGCGCTGACGTGATCTATGGCGCAGCGCCGGCAGCCTGATCCGCGGCGAGCGCGCGCAAGCCCAGTTCAAGCGCATGCCTGACTGTCTCCTGGCGGATGAAATTGCGGCCTTTGTCGGCGAACAACTGGCATTCGCTGACGACCGGCCGGCCAGTCAAGGCGATACCGAACCAGACCAGGCCGACGGGCTTTTCCGCCGAGCCGCCGCCCGGACCGGCAATGCCGGTCACCGCAAGGGTGAGTCCGGCGCGCGAATGGGCCAAGGCGCCGGCCGCCATCTCGACTGCCGTTTCCCGCGAGACCGCGCCGTGCGCCTCAAGCGTGGCAGCGGAAACGCCGAGCATCTCCGTCTTGGCCTCGTTGGAGTAGGTGATGAAACCTCGATCGACCACCGTGGAAGAGCCGGCGATGTCGGTCAGGGCGGCGATGATCATGCCGCCGGTGCAGCTCTCGGCCGTCGCCAGCATGATGCCGCGCTGCTGGCAGGCTTGAAGCAGGGCATCTGCGAGATCGCTGTTGCTCATTCGGGGACATCCCCTGGAAACACGACACTGGCGGTCGCGATGGCGGCTATGCCTTCCTCGCGGCCGATAAAGCCGAGCTTTTCGTTGGTTGTCGCCTTGATCGAGACACGGTCTGGGGAAATCCCCAGCATTGCCGAAAGGGTTTCGGTCATTGCTTGGCGATGTGGGCCGACGCGTGGCGCCTCGCAGATCAGCGTGATGTCGGCATTGGCGATGCGCCCGCCGCGCGCGCGGACCAATTTTGCCGCATGTTCGACGAAGATCCGCGAGGCCACACCTTTCCATTGCGGATCCGACGGCGGGAAATGCGTGCCGATGTCACCGGCGCCACAGGTGGCGAGCAGCGCGTCGGTCAGTGCGTGCAGGCCGACATCGGCGTCCGAATGGCCGGACAGTTTCTTGTCGTGCGGGATGGAGACGCCGCACAGCATGACATGATCGCCGGGCTCGAAGGCATGAACGTCATAGCCATTGCCGGTGCGGCTGTCCGGAAAGCGCGGCCGTTCGCCAGAAAGCCGCTGATCCGCCATCGAGATATCTCTTGCCCAGGTGAGTTTGACATTGTCCGGCGAGCCCGGAACGATTTTCACCGGAATATGCGCCCATTCGGCAATCGCGGCATCGTCGGTGAAGTCAGCCTTGCCTAGATGATAGGCCTTTTCGTGGGCAGCCAGGATCGGCCAGAACGGAAAGCCCTGCGGCGTCTGTGCGGCATGAAGCCCGTTCCTGGAAATCGTCTCGCCGATCACGCCGGCAGCCGATTCACGTTTCAGCGTGTCAGCGACGGGCAGGGTAGGCAGCGCTCCCTGGCGCTCGCCGATGGCGGCGATCGTACGGTCTATCAATTCTGCGTCGACGAACGGGCGAACGGCATCATGGACCAGAACCTGGCTCGGTGCATGGTCTCTCAGTGCAAGCAGCCCGAGCCGAACGGAGTCCTGCCTGGACGCGCCACCGGTCACCGTGACGACCCGATCGGCGTTGGCGCCGGCGGCGCTGCGAAAAAGCGCGCTATCGTCGGCATGAATGGCGACGACGACAGGACCGATTCTTGGGTGCGTCAAAAACACGTCCAATGTGCGCGCGATGACGGCACGGCCACCGATCCTTTGGTATTGCTTCGGTCCGTCGGCCTGACCAGCGCGCGCGCCGCGGCCGGCGGCGACAATAACCACGGCAACCTTGTCGTCCGCAGCCAAAGCTTGCTTTTCACGTGCATCTGTCATGCCGAGACGCTTAGCGCATGATCCCGAAAAGTGGAATCGCTTTTCGGAAGGGATCATGCGCAGATGCAAAGTGCCAAAACGTTCCTTGCCAAGGATCCGGCGCTTTGGGGCGCGGCTAAGGCCGAAGGCCAGCATTTTTCCCAAATGCGCCTTAATGTGACGTCATTGCGCGTTGCACATTGCTGCCATTCTGGCTAGAGAATGTGCAGCAATTAAATATGCTTGGTTTTTGTGCATGCTTGACCTGACCAAATTGGCTTCTGCGCTTGACTTGGGTCGTGTGAGAATCCGCAATCGCGCCTTCCTCGCGCCCATGTCGGGCATAACCGATGAGCCGTTCCGGCAGCGTGCCTATGCGCATGGCGCCGGGTTGGTGGTGTCCGAGATGGTGGCGAGCGGCGAGCTTGCCAAGGGCAGAGCCGGTTGCGGCCTGCGCATCCGACATTCCGGGCTGCCTGTGCACATGGTCCAGCTTGCCGGCCGTGAGGCGGCGCATATGGCAGAGGGCGCGCGAATCGCGGCGGGCGAGGGCGCCGACATCATCGACATCAATATGGGCTGCCCGGCCAAGAAGGTGACGGGCGGCTATGCCGGTTCGGCGCTGATGCGCGACCTCGATCACGCTCTGTCGCTGATCGAGGCGGTGGTCGGCGCCGTCGAGGTGCCGGTCACGGTCAAGATGCGGCTCGGCTGGGACGAAAGCGCGCTCAACGCGCCGATACTGGCCCGCCGCGCCGAGCAGGCGGGCGTCCAGATGGTGACGGTGCATGGCCGCACGCGCTGCCAGTTCTACCAGGGCAAGGCCGACTGGCGCGCCATCGCACCCATAAAGCAGGCTGTATCGATCCCGGTCGTTGCCAATGGCGATGTCGGCTCGCCGGCGGAGGCAGCTATGATCCTCGACCAGTCAGGCGCCGACGCGGTGATGATCGGCCGCGCGCACTACGGCGCACCCTGGATGGCAGGCAGCATCGCGACAGTCGCGGCAAAAGAGGCGACGCCGGGCGTGCCCGAAAGCCCGCAAGCGCTGGCCGACTACGTCGTTGCTCACTACGAGGACATGCTAACGCTCTACGGCATCGAAAGCGGCGTGCGCCAGGCGCGCAAACATCTTGGCTGGTATCTCGACCGCCACGCCGCTGGCATCTTTGATGAGCAGCGAAAGGCCATCCTCACCACCTTTGAGCCCGTCCGCGTCATTGCCGCGTTGCGCGAGGTGTTTTCAAGCGCTGCCGAGCCAATGAACCTGCGGAGCGCAGCATGAATGCCACCGTTGCACAGAACATGGACATGGCGGACGCCGCACACATCGTGCTCAACACCATCCGCCGCCCGGTGATCATGGTCGATGCGGAGGGGTTCATCACCTTCGCCAATGCCGATGCAGAGGACTTCTTCCGCTCGAGCGCGACCATGCTCGCCCGCAATACCCTGCCCAAGCTCATTCCGTTCGGCAGTCCACTGCTGACGCTTGTCGACCAGGTGCGCGAGCGCCGGGCGCCCGTCAACGAATACCGGGTCGACGTATCGTCTCCGCGCCTCGGCATCGAGAAGGTCGTCGATCTCTACGTCGCGCCGGTGCCGGAATTTCCGGGCTCCGTCGTGGTGATGTTTCAGGAACGATCGATGGCCGACAAGATCGACCGGCAGATGACGCATCGCGGTGCGGCACGTTCGGTGACCGGCCTTGCCGCGATGCTCGCCCACGAGATCAAGAACCCGCTATCCGGCATTCGGGGCGCTGCCCAACTGCTCGAACTGTCGGCTTCCGACGAGGATCGCGCGCTGACCCGGCTGATCACCGACGAGACCGACCGCATCGTCTCGCTGGTCGATCGCATGGAGGTGTTTTCCGACGAGCGGCCCATCGACCGTTATCCGGTCAACATCCATGTCGTGCTGGACCATGTGAAGGCAATTGCCAAGAACGGTTTTGCCAAGCGGATCAAGATATTGGAGGATTATGATCCATCATTGCCTCCGGTTTTCGCCAACCGCGACCAACTCATCCAGGTGTTCCTCAACCTGGTCAAGAATGCGGCCGAGGCCATTGGCGGCGATCCGCAAGGCGAGATCACCCTGTCGACCGCGTTCCGGCCGGGCATCCGTGTTTCCGTTCCAGGAACGCAGGGCCGCGTGTCGTTGCCGCTGGAATTCTGCGTGCGCGACAACGGTTCTGGTGTTTCCGAAGATATTCTGCCGATTCTGTTCGATCCCTTCATTACCACCAAGCCGAACGGGTCGGGACTTGGGCTCGCGCTGGTCGCGAAAATCGTCGGCGAGCATGGCGGCATCATCGAATGCGATTCGACGCCGCGCGGAACCACCTTCCGCATCCTGATGCCAGCCTGGAAAGAAACGCCGTTCGGCACAGACGATGATGGCGAAGGAGACCGCAAATGACGGTTCGCGGCAATATTCTCGTCGCCGACGACGATGCGGCTATCCGCACGGTCCTCAACCAGGCGCTTTCGCGCGTCGGCCATGAGGTGCGCGTGACGTCCAACGCCTCGACGCTTTGGCGCTGGGTGGCGGCGGGCGAGGGCGATCTCGTCATCACCGACGTGGTCATGCCGGACGAGAACGCTTTCGACATGCTGCCGCGCATCAAGAAGGCGCGACCGGAACTGCCCGTCATCGTCATGAGCGCCCAGAACACGTTCATGACCGCGATTCGCGCCTCCGAAACCGGCGCCTACGAATATCTGCCGAAACCGTTCGACCTGACCGAGCTTCTCAACATCGTCAACCGGGCGCTTTCCGAGCCCCGACGGCCGAAGATCGATGCGCGGGCGGACGAGCCGCCGGAAACGATGCCGCTGGTCGGCCGCTCGGCCGCCATGCAGGATATCTACCGCATGCTGGCGCGCATGATGCAGACCGACCTGACGGTGATGATTTCAGGCGAATCGGGCACCGGCAAGGAACTGGTAGCGCGCGCGCTGCACGAATATGGCCGCCGCCGCGGCGGCCCCTTCGTCGCAATCAACATGGCGGCGATCCCACGCGACCTGATCGAATCGGAACTGTTCGGGCATGAGAAGGGCGCCTTCACCGGCGCGCAGAACCGCTCCACCGGCCGTTTCGAGCAGGCCGAGGGCGGCACGCTCTTTCTCGACGAGATCGGCGACATGCCGATGGAGGCGCAGACACGCCTGCTGCGTGTCCTGCAGCAGGGCGAATACACCACCGTCGGCGGCCGTACGCCGATCAAGACCGATGTGCGCATCGTCGCCGCTACCAACAAGGATCTGCGCACGCTTATCAATCAGGGGCTTTTCCGCGAGGATCTGTTCTATCGCCTGAATGTCGTGCCGCTAAGGCTGCCGGCGCTGCGCGAGCGGTCCGAGGACGTCCCAGATCTCGTCCGGCACTTCTTCAAGCTCGGCGCCAGCGAAGGCCTGCAGACCAAGCGCATCTCCGCAGGCGGCATCGAGCTGATGAAGCGCTATCCGTGGCCAGGCAACGTGCGCGAGCTCGAAAATCTTGTCCGCAGGCTGGCCGCGCTCTATTCGCAGGATGAGATTTCCGCCGAGGTCATCGAGGCGGAACTGAAGACCGGCGAGAGGCCGGTCGTTCCCGGTGGTGGCAATCTCATTCCCGACGATCTGTCCATCGGCCAGGCGGTGGAACATTTCTTGCAGCGCTATTTTGCTTCGTTCGCCGGCGATTTGCCACCCGCCGGCCTCTATCAGCGCATTCTTTCCGAGGTCGAATATCCGCTGGTGCTCGCCTCCATGACGGCAACCCGCGGCAACCAGATCAAGGCTGCAGAACTCCTGGGGCTCAACCGCAACACGCTGCGCAAGAAAATTCGCGAACTCGGCGTCAACGTCTACAAATCGTCAAGGCCGGCATAACCGGAGCGTTTTCCGGGGATCGATCGCCGAAACAGTTCCGTCCAGGTCACACTTGTTGCATAATCGCCACAATGCGTTGCATACATCCGACGCAATCACTGGCTCTAGACGGCGACATGGCTCCACAGGCACCGACACTGAGCAAAACGCTTTTCAGCGAACCTGGCACACGGGACGGGCGTCGGCTGCTTGCGCTGCCGGGGGTGGTGGCAATTGTCGGTGCGCTGGTTACGGCGGCGATCTCCTTCGCCATCCTCGTCGGCGCCACGCCGATCACGCCGGACGAGAGGACAACGCTGGCGCTTATCGCACTGAATGCGGCGTTCATCCTATTCCTGATCGCGCTGGTTGGCCGCGAAGTGCATCGTATCGTGATGGCGCGCCGGCGCGGCAAGGCGGCCTCGCGGCTGCATGTGCGGATCGTCGCGATGTTCGCGCTGGTCGCCGCGATTCCCGCTATCATGGTGGCGATCATCGCGTCGATCACGCTCGACATCGGCCTTGATCGCTGGTTTGAGATCCGCACCAAGACGATCGTCAATTCGTCGCTGTCGATAGCCGATGCCTACGTGCAGGAGAACGCGCGCAATCTGCAGGGAACGACCCTGTCGATGGCCTACGACCTCGATGCCTCCCGCACGCTCTACGGCCTCGATCGAACCGGCTTCCTCGATCTCATGAACAAGGAAGCCGTCGGCCGCTCGCTGGCCCATGCCGCACTGGTCAGGCCCGACGGTTCGTTCGTCATGAGCGCCAAGACCGACGCCGATTTTGCCATGCCGGAGCCGCCGGAAGGCGCCATGAGCAGTGCTGCCAACGGCAGGCCGGTGCTGATCGAGCCGAAGACGCGCAACATTATGGGCGCCATCGTCAAGCTGCGCGAGATCGAAGGGCTTTATCTCTACACCATCCGCCTGGTCGATCCCGAGGTGATCAAGGCGCGGCAGATTGTCAGGTCCAACGCCGACGAATATCGCGGTCTGGAAGACAATCGCCGCACCTCGCAGGTGGCCTTTGCACTTCCTTACCTGTCGCTCACGCTGATCATCGTTCTGTCCGCCATCTGGACCGGCATCGCCGTGGCCGACCGCCTGGTGCGGCCGATCCGCCAGCTCATCGGCGCGGCCGACGAGGTCGCGACCGGCAATCTCGACGTTGCCGTGCCCGTTCGGCCCTCCGACGGCGACGTCGCCTCGCTCGGCGACACCTTCAACAAGATGTTGCTTGAACTGAAATCGCAGCGTAACGAGATTCTGTCCGCCAAGGATTTGATCGACGAGCGGCGGCGTTTTTCGGAAGCCGTGCTTGCCGGTGTCACCGCCGGCGTCATCGGCGTCGATCCGTACGGCATCGTCACCATCGTCAACCGCTCGGCCGAAACGATGCTGGCCATATCCGCCACCGCCGCACTCGGGCAAAACCTCTCCGCCGTGCTGCCGCATGTCGGCCGCGTCTTCGAGATCGGCCGCAAGTCGGGCAAGCCTGTCCACCGCGAGCAGGTGACCTTCTATCGCGCCGGTACTGAGCGCACCTTCAACGTGCAGATCACGGTCGAGGCCGGCGACGACGGTTCGGAGGAGAAATCCTATGTCGTGACGGTGGATGACATCACCGATCTGGTCCAGGCCCAGCGTTCCTCGGCCTGGGCGGATGTGGCGCGGCGCATCGCCCACGAGATCAAGAACCCGCTGACACCGATCCAGCTTTCCGCAGAGCGCATCAAGCGCCGCTACGGCAAGGTCATCACTGAAGACCGCGAGGTTTTCGATCAGTGCACCGATACGATCATCAGGCAAGTGGAGGACATCGGCCGCATGGTCGACGAGTTCTCCGCTTTCGCACGCATGCCCAAGCCCGAAATGAAGGCCCTCGATTTGCGCGAATCGTTGCGCGAAGCCTCGTTCCTCGTCGAAGTGAGCCGCTCCGATATCACCTTCGAGCGCGTGTTCGGCAACGAACCGCTCAAAGGCACTTTCGACAGCCGCCTGATGGCGCAGGCTTTTGGCAATGTTATCAAGAACGCAGCCGAGGCGATTGACGGACTTGATCAAAAAGACCGCTCGCACGGCATAATCCGGATTCAAGCCGGGCGCCAGAATGGCGCGATTCGCATCGATGTCATCGACAATGGCAAGGGCTTGCCCCGCGAGAATCGTCAGCGATTGCTCGAGCCTTACATGACGACACGCGAGAAGGGCACGGGGCTCGGCCTCGCTATCGTCAAGAAGATAGTGGAGGACCATGGCGGCCGGCTCGAACTGCATGACGCGCCGGCGGACTTCCACGGCGGGCGAGGCGCGATGATCAGCATCATCCTGCCGCTTGCCGCCACTGTGCCGCCGCTCGGCGAAGGCAGGACGGAACACGAAAGAGAAACTGAAAAGGTCGGTAATGGCGTCTGACATTCTCATCGTCGATGACGAGGAAGACATCCGCGAACTTGTCGCCGGTATCCTGAGCGACGAAGGTCACGAAACCCGCACGGCATTCGATGCCGACAGCGCGCTGGCGGCGATCGCCGACCGGGCGCCGAGGCTGATTTTCCTTGATATCTGGCTGCAAGGCTCACGTCTGGACGGACTGGCGTTGTTGGATGAGATCAAGACGATGCACCCGAGCCTGCCTGTGGTGATGATCTCGGGCCACGGCAACATCGAGACGGCGGTCTCGGCCATCCGCCGCGGCGCCTATGACTTCATCGAAAAACCGTTCAAGGCCGACAGGCTGATCCTCATCGCCGAACGTGCGATTGAAACCTCGAAACTGAGACGCGAGGTTTCGGATCTCAAGCTGCGCAGCGGCGAAACCTTCGACCTGATTGGCATGTCGTCGGCGATGAGCCAGTTACGCCAGACCATCGAGCGCGTCGCGCCGACCAACAGCCGCGTCATGATCATCGGCCCGTCCGGGTCGGGCAAGGAACTCGCGGCACGCGCCATCCACACACTGTCGGCGCGCAAGAACGCACCGTTTGTCACGCTGAGTGCTGCCAACATCACGCCCGAACGCATGGAGGTCGAGCTGTTCGGCACCGAATCAAACGGTGTCGAACGCAAGGTCGGCGCGCTTGAGGAAGCCCATCGCGGCATTCTCTACATCGACGAAGTGGCCGACATGCCGCGCGAAACGCAAAACAAGATCTTGCGCGTGCTGGTCGAACAGCAGTTCGAGCGGGTAGGGGGCACCAAACGGGTCAAGGTCGATGTGCGAATCATCTCGTCGACCTCGCAGAACCTGGAGGCCATGATCGCCGACGGCCGTTTCCGGGAGGATCTCTATCACCGCCTGGCGGTGGTTCCGGTCATGGTGCCGGGATTGGCCGAGCGGCGTGAGGACATCCCCTATCTTGTCGACAATTTCATGAAGCAGATCGCCCGCCAGGCCGGCATCCGGCCGCGGCGCATCGGCGACGACGCACTGGCGGTATTGCAGGCGCACAACTGGCCAGGCAACGTCCGCCAGTTGCGCAACAACGTCGAGCGGTTGATGATCTTGGCGCGTGGCGACGATATCGATGCCCCGATCACCGCCGATCTCTTGCCTGCCGAGATCGGCGATGTCATGCCGCGCACGCCAAACCAATCCGATCAGCACATCATGGCGCTGCCGTTGCGTGAAGCGCGCGAACAGTTCGAGAAGGACTATCTGATCGCCCAGATCAACCGTTTTGGCGGCAACATCTCGAAGACGGCCGAGTTCATCGGCATGGAGCGCTCGGCGCTTCACCGCAAGCTGAAGTCGCTGGGCGTCTGATAGCCGATCCAGTCGTGGCCTACGCAATTATCGGTTACGGCGCCGGCGGAATCGCATAAGAAAGCGCTACAGCGCCGCGCGTCTTGGGACGCGCAAAGGACGCTGTAGCATGTTGTTTTCGCGCATGATCCCTTCCGAAAATCGATTCCGATTTTCGGGGTCATGCGCTGACTTCTCCAGGGGTGACCCATGCCGCGCATTGCTTATGTGAACGGGCGTTATGTCGCTCATGCCGACGCTTTTGTGCATATCGAGGACCGTGGCTATCAGTTCGCCGATGGTGTCTACGAGGTCTGCGAGGTGGCGCGCGGCTTCATCGTCGATATGCCTCGCCATCTCGGACGGCTGAACCGCTCGCTGACCGAATTGTCGATCGACTGGCCGGTCACGCGGGGCGTGTTGCCGATCATCATGCGCGAGGTGGTCCGCCGCAACCATGTCGCCGATGGCCTGGTCTATCTTCAGGTGACGCGTGGCGTCGCCAGCCGTGATTTTGTTTTCCCGGCGGCGGGCACGAAGCCCTCGCTGGTGGTTACCGCCAGGAAAGCCGACCCCGCTGCTGCCGCGAAGAGGGCAGAAAGCGGAATCAAGGTCATCACCGTTCCGGAGAACCGTTGGGACCGGGTCGATATCAAGTCGGTCGGCCTGCTGCCAAATGTGCTCGCTAAGCAGAAGGCCAAGGAAGCCGGCGCCCAGGAAGCTTGGTTCGTCGATGCCGACGGCACCGTCAAGGAAGGTGGATCGTCGAACGCCTGGATCATCACCAGGGATGGCGTGCTGGTCACGCGTCCGGCCGAGCATGGCATCCTGCGCGGCATCACCCGCACCACGCTGTTCGAAGTGGCTGCCAAACTCGGCCTGAAGATCGAGGAGCGCGGTTTTTCGCTCGCCGAAGCCAAGGCCGCGCGCGAGGTTTTCATCAGTTCCGCGACCACGATCGCCATGCCGATCGTGGCGATCGACGGTGCACCCATCGCCAACGGCCATCCGGGCTCGATAACACTTTCCTTGCGGCAAGCCTTTTTTGACGTTGCGGAAAAAAGTCCAGCCTGATAACCGCTCAGGTGGAATGAACATCAATATATCTCGTTCTGCTTGTCGTTATTGACGGCAAGATGGTGTTTGCGCGCTTGACACGTGCCGGGTAATTTGGCGCATTGGCTTGCAAACCGAAGGGGATCGGCGAAAGACAAGAACAATGGCGGAACGATCGCAAAATCTTCAGGACCTGTTCCTGAATTCAGTTCGCAAAAGCAAAAACCCACTCACCATCTTTCTCATCAACGGCGTGAAGCTGACCGGCGTGGTTACTTCGTTCGACAATTTCTGCGTTCTGCTGCGCCGAGACGGCCATTCCCAGCTCGTCTACAAGCACGCCATTTCCACGATCATGCCGAGCCAGCCGGTTCAGATGTTCGATGGTGAGGAAAGCCAGGGCGCCTGATTGGCACGTAAAAAAGACGCGGACCGCGCCGTTCGCGAAAAACCAGCATATCAGCCGGGGACGCAAGCCGAGGGCCCGACCCGGGCCGTAGTCATCGTGCCGGTGCTTACCCGCCAGCCGCGCGGCGACGAAGACACGAATCGTCCGCGTCTGACGCGTTCTGCCGAGGCCCGCCACGACGAGGCGGTTGGCCTTGCCCAAGCTATAAACCTCGACCCGATCCATACTGCGGTGGTGACCGTCAATGATCCTCGGCCTGCAACCCTTCTCGGCAGCGGCAAGGTTGCGGAGTTCGCCGAGATCGTCAAAGAGGGCCGTGCCGAACTGGTCATTGTCGATCATCCACTGACGCCGGTGCAGCAGCGCAACCTGGAAAAGGAATTGAACGCCAAGGTGCTGGATCGCACCGGGCTGATCCTGGAAATTTTCGGCGAGCGCGCGCGGACCAAGGAAGGCACGCTGCAGGTCGATCTGGCGCACCTCAACTATCAGAAGGGCCGGCTCGTGCGAAGCTGGACCCACCTCGAGCGCCAGCGCGGCGGCGCCGGTTTCCTCGGCGGCCCTGGCGAAACGCAGATCGAATCGGACCGCCGTGTCCTGCAGGACAAGATCAACAAGCTGAAGCACGAGCTGGAAACAGTGCGGCGCACCCGTGACCTGCACCGCGCCAAGCGCAAGAAGGTGCCGTTCCCAGTTGTGGCGATCGTCGGCTATACCAACGCCGGCAAGTCGACACTGTTCAACAGGCTGACCGGAGCAGGGGTGCTGGCCGAGGACATGCTGTTTGCCACGCTCGACCCGACACTGCGTCGGGTGCGACTGCCGCACGGCACGCCGGTCATCCTTTCGGACACGGTCGGTTTCATTTCGGACCTGCCCACGCATCTGATCGCGGCCTTCCGGGCAACGCTCGAAGAGGTGGTCGAGGCCGATCTCGTCATCCATCTGCGCGATATTTCGGACCCCGACACGGCCGCCCAGGCCGAAGATGTCGAGCGCATCCTCGCCGATCTCGGCGTCGATGCCGGCGACAGCAAGCGCGTCATCGAAGTGTGGAACAAGATCGACCGGCTCGATGAGGGCAACCGGGAGCGGTTGCTCGCCGACGGCATTGACGGCAAGAAGGCACCCCCGATTGCCATATCGGCCGCCACCGGTGAGGGCATCGATGTGCTGAAGGCGATCATCGAGACAAGAGTTTCAGGCGAATTGGAAACGCTGACCGTCACGCTCAAGCCTGACCAGCTTGGGCTCGTCGACTGGCTCTACCGCAATGGCGGCGTCGTCTCGCGCACCGACAATGAAGATGGCGGTATAACCGTGTCGCTCAAAGCGACGCGAAGCGCACACGACGAGATAGAAACAAGGTTGCACCGTAAAAACAACGGGTAGTCGCTGTTACTTCGCGCTTTTGGCTTGCTGCCAAAGCGCCTCCATCTCGTCGAGCGTCGCCTTTTCCAGCGTGTTTCCGGATGCTTCCAGCGCTTGCTCGACGTAGTGGAACCGCGAGCGGAATTTCTCGTTGGTGCCGCTGAGCGCCGCTTCGGAATCAACCTTGAGATGACGCCCGAGATTGACGACGGCGAACAGCATGTCGCCGAACTCGTCCTTGATCGAAGCCGTATCGCCCTTGGCAAGAGCCTCACGCAGCTCGCCGATCTCCTCCTCGATCTTGTCGAGGATCGGCGTGGCCTCGCTCCAGTCGAAGCCGACGCGGGCCGCTTTTTCCTGCAGCTTGAGGGCCCGGGCCAAAGCGGGCAGGGCGACCGGTACGCTGTCCAGAAAACCCTTGCCATGATCCTCCGGATCGTGCCCGCGGGCGAGGCGGGCATTTCGCTTTTCCGCTTTTTCCTCGGCCTTGATCTTCTCCCACATACCCTTGGCCATGCCGGCGCTGCGCGCCTTCTCGTCGCCGAAGACATGCGGATGGCGGCGGATCATTTTTGTGGTGATGGCTTGGACCACGTCCCCGAAGGCGAATTCACCTGCCTCCTCGGCCATCTGCGCGTGGTAGACGACCTGCAGCAGAAGGTCGCCGAGCTCGTCGCGCAGATCGGCCAGGTCGCCGCGCGCGATCGCATCCGCCACCTCGTAAGCTTCTTCGATCGTGTAGGGCGCGATGGTCGAGAAATCCTGCTCGATATCCCAGGGGCAGCCGGTTTCCGGAGCCCGCAGCGCCGCCATGATCTCGATCAGCCGGGAGATGTCTTTCGAGGGTTTCATCTGTCGAACGCTATCGTGCAGCGGTTACTGGGCCAATGCTGTCAGCCGGCAAGGGCGCATTCTCCACAGTCGCCGGCGATGGCCGGCTCAATCGAGCACTGAGACGATCGCCTTGGCGAGCGCGTCCATTCCGTCCTCCGGCAGGCCGGCGACGTTGATGCGGCTGTCACCGACCATATAGACACCGTGCTCGGCACGCAGCCGCTCGACCTGCGCTTCCGACAGGCCAAGCCGGGAAAACATGCCGCGATGACTGGCGACGAAATCGAAACGATCGGAATTGGACTGCCGCCGCAGCGCTTCGGCGAACTGCACCCGAAGCCGCAGCATGCGCAGGCGCATCTCCTCGAGTTCCGCTTCCCAGTCAGCCCGCAGCGTGGCGTCTTCAAGCACGATGCGCACCGCGGCCGCGCCGTGGTCCGGCGGCATCGAGTACATGGCGCGTGCCGCCGACAGCATCTGGCTCATTGCCACATCCGCCTGTGCGCTGTCTTTGGCCAGGATCATCGCCGCGCCGACGCGGTCACGATACACGGCAAAGTTCTTCGAGCAGCTCGACGCAACGACCATTTCCGGAACTTTTTCAGCCAGCAGGCGCAGACCGACGGCGTCAGCGTCAAGACCCTCGCCAAAACCCTGATAGGCAATGTCGACAAAGGGCAGCAGGCCGCGCTCGACCACAAGATCGGCTATTTCAGCCCACTGCGCGGTATCCAGATTGGCGCCAGTCGGATTGTGGCAGCAACCATGCAGCAGCACCACGTCGCCGCTCTGGGCGGTCGCCAGCGCACTGACCATGTCCGCGAAGCGAACAGCACCTGAGGCAGCGTCGAAGTAGGGATATTCGCGTATCTGCAAGCCGGCGGCGCGCATCACCGGCATGTGGTTCGGCCATGTCGGGTCCGACAGCCAGATCGTCGCGTCGGATCGCGTCCTCTTGAGCAGCTCGGCCACCAGCCGCAGCGCGCCCGAGCCGCCGGGCGCCTGTGCAGCACGGATACGCGTCAACTCGGCCGCAGGGCCAAAGACCAGCCTCGCCATCGCGATGTTGAAGCCGGTATCGCCGGCAAGGCCGAGATAGGTCTTGGTGTCCTGGCTCTGCAGCAGTCGCGTTTCGGCTTCGCGCACGGCGCGCATCACCGGCGTCTTGCCATCGCGATCCTTGTAGACGCCGACGCCGAGGTCGACCTTGCCGGGGCGGGGATCGGCGCGATAGAGGCCGATCAAGGCAAGGATCTTGTCGGCTGGGGCAGACTGGAGGTCTTCAAACATCGGCGCGGTTCCGTTGGCGGCGGGAGTGATACGCAAATCGGCGGTGCTGCGCTAGCGGTTTCATTTGCCCCAGGCTGAAAACCGCCAAACCGGGAGACGAGTCTCAATCGGCACGTCGCACTCGTTTCCACGACAGGATGAGGAGGGCGCAGCAGGCCAATGCGACCTTCCGCATGTCAGTTGGTCGACGCCGTTCTATGACGCCAGCTTGAGGGCAGCAGACGGCAAGGCGGCGACGGGTTGCTGCTTCTTGCCGCCCCAACCGATCCGCGGCAACCATTCGAGGTAATAGGCGAAACCGAACTGCAGCGCGATGCCTGTCGAGATCAGGATTGCGTCATAGAGGAGCCCGCCTGGGCTGACGACCTTCATGACCTGCGCGATCATGGCGAGGATCGTTCCGGCGACGAAGACCGGCAGCGAGTGCTTGCCGAGAACCGCGAGCGGGTGTCCGGGCCTCGTCTTCGCCAGGTTGGAAAGCGCCGGGATTGCCACAATCAGATAGGCGATCGCCAGAATGTGCATGAGGCGCGACAGCGACAGGAATGTCTTGTCGAAGCCGGTCAGCACGGTGGGCAGGCCGGAGGCCGTCTCGATGCCCCACAGCGGCAGCCGCACCCAAATCAGCGCGCCGACCAGATACCCGACGGCCGCGCTCGCCATCATCCAGTTGAAGCGGATTTCTCCGCCGCGCTTGACATGCAGCATGCCGGCGATCCCGATGACGAAAAGAAACTGCCAGGAGAGCGGGTTCAGGAACCAGAAGCCGTCGCCGGGAAAATTCAAAGGCGCGATCTGGAAAATGCCGGCGATGAGCCAGAGGAGAGCGGACGCAGCAAGCATCAGGCGCAGACTGAAAGTGCCGATCCACAGGAAAAGCGGCATCATCAGAAGTACGACGGCATACATAGAAAGAATGTTGTTATAGCCGATCTGATGCCCGAGCGCCGCGATGCCGAGCAGCGCTTCCGGCGTGTCCTCGATGATCATCTGGATGTTGATCAGCTTCAAAAGATCGGGCCGCGAGAAATGCAATGCAGCCGCCGAGAAGATCGCCAGCGTCGCGACAGTGGTCATGACGTGGGTGACATAGAGGACACCGGCACGCCGCCAAGCCTTCAGGGTGATGAGCAACCGATTCCCCGGCTGGAACTTCAATCCGTAGGCGAGCCCAACGGCAATCCCCGAAATCAGCACGAAGGCTTCGGCCGAATCGGAAAAGCCGAAATTCTTGTGCGTGACATACTCGAAGAGCGTCCCCGGCACATGGTTGACGAAGATCGTCAGTAGCGCGAGCGCGCGAAAGACATCGATGCGGGTATCCCGCTGGGCTGGGGCATTGCTTGGCATGTCGGGTCGATAATTCGTTGAACAAAGCGGGCCCTAAGGGCCCTCGGCGATGTGAGGATTCGGCGGTGAATGTTTCCCGCCTATAACCCGCAAGTGTCCGAAAAGGATGACAACTTCGCGGTTTTGTGCCTCACAAATTAATTCAGTTGTAAACATCGAAGTCTCCCACTGCGGGTGCCATCGCTGATGTCGTTGCCGGCGGCGCTAAACCGTCTGGCGAACTGTGACAGCTGAGGGGGAGGGCCGGCTGCCCAGACCCATTGTACCGGCAATGTCTGACCTCCCCGGGTCGAAAAAACTCGAGGGGTGGGATTAAAAACCTGCCATGCTCCGTAAACAGGACATGAGAGGGTCGATGCCACGCTTCGATATCTTAGGACAGCTTGGTTCTCTGCGGCGCTACGCGCGTTCGCTGACGCGCGACAGCGCCGAGGCGGAGGATCTGGTGCATGACGCGCTGGTGCGTGCCTATGAGCGGCGCGGCACCTTTCGATCCGGCGGAAACCTGCGCGCGTGGCTGCTGTCGATCGTCCACAACGCTTTCATTGACGGGTTGCGGTCCCGCAAGTCCGAAGCGGTCCGGGTCGAGCAGGCTGGATATCTTGTCGACGCCAGTATGCAGGCTCCCCAGGAACATTCCGTTCGCCTGGCACAGGTGCGTGAAGCTTTTTTCAAATTGCCGGATGAGCAGCGTTCGGCGCTGCATCTCGTCGCCATCGAGGGACTTACCTACAGCCAGGCGGCCGAGGCCAGCGGCGTACCACTGGGAACGCTGATGTCGCGCATCGGCAGGGCGCGCGCAGCGCTCCGCGAGATGGAGGACACGTTGCCGGCACGTGCGAAAAGCCACCTCAAGATTGTGGGAGGCCCGTGATGTCCATGATGAGCGAACTGCGCGACCCGGTGACCGATGCCGACCTCGACGCCTATGTCGACGACCAGTTGGACGTTGCCCGCCGCATCGAAGTCGAGGCGTTTCTTTCCACCCGTCCGGAGGCGGCCGCTCGCGTGATGTCCGACCTCAGGACGCGCGACGAACTGCGCGTGGCGCTTGCCGGATCCAAAGGCATGGCGCGGCCGGCAACGGCCGATGCGGCACGACGGCTGGAACGGGGACTGGCTCGGGGGCGCGCCTTACGCACGTTGCAGCGGGCTGCGGCGGTCGCAATCTTGGTGGCTGCGGGCTGGCTGGCGAACGGGATCGTCGGGCCAATATCGGTGACGAAAGTCGTCGCTTCGACCCAGCCGCCTGTCTATCTGGAGGAGGCGATCCGGGCGCATAGGACGACGATAATGCGCGAGGCCATGTCATCCCAGCCCGAAGCGCCGAATTACGATGCGGACGAAATCCGCGCCGCCACGGCGATCGTCATGCCGTCGCTGCCGAAGGATTGGAAGGTCCGTGACGTGCAGATCTATCCATCGCAGTTCGGCCCGAGCGTCGAGATGGCTGTCGAAACAAGGGACCTGGGACTGGTCTCGCTCTTCGCAATCAGGCCCGGAACGTTCGACGTGGTCCAGCCGACCGTCGCCCCCTCGGGCGAAATTTCCTCGGCCTATTTCCAGATCGGCGAAGTCGCTTACGCAGTCGTCGCCCGAAGCGGTGTCCGCGATCTTGATCGCACCGCCGAAACGCTCGCCAACACGCTTTACTGACCTTCACAAAGGAGAACCCGCATGAACACCCCCAATCTAGGATACCGCACCGGCGTCGGAGCCCAAACCGGCGCCGTCTATGACGAAAGCCTGCGCCAGCACATGCTGCGCGTCTACAACTACATGGGAGTTGGCCTCGTCGTTACCGGCGTGATCGCCTTCGTGGTGGCTTCCACGCCAGCCCTCTACGTGCCGATCTTTTCCAGCCCGTTGAAGTGGGTGGTGATGCTGGCACCGCTCGCCTTCGTGCTGCTGTTCTCGTTCCGGATACAGACGATGTCCGCGGCCGGCGCTCAGGCGATGTTCTGGGCGTTCTGTGCGGTCATGGGCCTGTCGCTGGCTTCCGTGTTCCTGGTGTTCACCGGGACCAGCATCGCGCGCACTTTCTTCATCGCCGCCACCATGTTCGGCGCGACCAGCCTCTACGGCTACACGACCAAACGCGACCTGACCCAGTTCTCGTCCTTCCTGATCATGGGCCTGATCGGCGTGGTGATCGCCAGCATCGTCAACATCTTCCTCGGCTCGACCGCGCTCCAGTTCGCCATCTCGGTGATCGGCATCGCCGTCTTCATCGGTCTCACCGCCTGGGATACGCAGACGATCAAGGAGCAGTTTGCGGAAAACTTCGGTGCGGAATCGCAGCAGAAGCTCGCCGTCTTCGGTGCATTCTCGCTCTATCTGAACTTCATCAACATCTTCCAGCTGCTGCTGAACTTCACCGGCGAGCGCGAATAGTCCAGTCAAATCAATGCATGTCGCGGCAGCGGTTTGAGCAGCGACATGCATAAAACAGAGACTTAAAGCGCGTCGCGAAAATCTCTTGTACGCGGCGTGCCTGGATAACCGGAGTTGCTTCCCATGGACAGGAACGACCAGCAGGCGATCGGGACTCTTTTCGAGAAACTTGCGAACGTCGAGCGGCAGGCGCCACCGCGCGATGCCGAAGCGGAACGCTTCATCAACGATCAGATTGCCCGGCAGCCCGGCGCGCCATACTACATGGCGCAGACGATCGTTGTGCAGGAGCAGGCCCTGAACGCGGCACAGTCCCGCATCGAAGAACTGGAACAACAGGCACAGCAGTCTGCCGGCGGCGGATTGCTTGGCGGCCTCTTTGGCAGCGGCGGCGCCAGGCGCTCGGGTTCGGTCCCGCGGGTCGGGCGCACCGCTGCCGCTGCGCCGCAGGAACCGCTTTCGGGCAATGATCGGCAGAGGGCAGGCGGCGGTTTCCTCGCCGGAGCCGCGCAGACTGCGATGGGCGTGGCCGGCGGCGTGCTTCTCGGCAACGCGATCGCAGGCATGTTTGGCGGAAGCGAAGCGCAGGCAACCGAGCCGGCGGCGTCACAGCCAGACGAAGCCGCTGCCGACCAGGCAGGCGACGCCGGCTCCGATGGTGGCGGCGACTTTGGCGATATTGAATTTTGATAGGAATGGAAAGCGCGGAGGGCGGTCTGACGAGGAAATCGGCCGTCGCGAGTGTCTCATTCCCACCGTTGATTTTGGGAGCCCGGCACGACCATAGCGAAGGGCAGGGTGCGACTTTCGGAGTTTCATTAGGTCACACTCAGCGCTTCAACGATCTCTGAAACAGTCGCTATTTTGGCTATCTTGCCGTTCATGTAATCTAGGGAGACGCGCGCGTGCTCTGCGTCGTAGGAGCCGACGCATTCCTTGGCCAAGACCACCCGGAAATCTCGTTGATAGGCGTCCACCGCAGCCATGCGGATGCAGGCGTGTGTATTGACGCCGCATAAAACCAGTTCATCGATGCCAAATTCAGCCAGTAGCTCGTCAAGTCCGGTCCTGAAGAACGCGCTGTAGCGCTTCTTGACTATCGTCGCATCGCTTGGCTGCCAATCGAGCCCGGCGTGAAGCAGGGCACCTCTCGTACCCTGAATTGTAACGGCGATACGTTTGTCGCGCATCTCAAGAAATGCATCGCTAAGATCCGAACGGAACTCCTGCCGCACCCAGATCACCGGGAGCTGTAAACCTCTGAAAGCACTCACCAGCCGGTTGGTATTCTGAACCAATCGATCGGCTTTATCTGCGTCCCACAGATCGAGGTAATCATTCAGCAGGTCGATGATGATGAGGCAGCGTTTGGCCATCATCGAGCTATATGAAGCGCTGAATGCAGATTTGTGACGATATATCCTAGTGAGTTCTCAAGGCGGTTTAGAGATGCAACACCGCCGGCAATTTAGAAATGCGACGGTGACACCGGCGGTAGGCGGATGAAATCTTGTCGGGCCATCATGCTACGAGAGGAGGCCGGCTTCAAACCTGTCGGACGATGGTGCCGATCACATTGACGAGAAGGCGCGCGGCGATCAGGGCCGACAGGCCGTCAATGTCGGCCGGAGGATAGAGCTCGACAAGGTCGAATCCTGCGATCCTGGCCCGCTTGCCGAGGCCCGCGATCAGGTCGATCACCTGCGTGTAGGTGAGGCCGCCGGGCGTACGCGCCGCCACGCCCGGCATGATACCGGGATCGAGGCCGTCGCAGTCGAGGGTGACGACAATCCGCGCTCCTTCCGGAATATGCCGGAGAGCGGCTTCGACGCCCTGGGCGTGAACTTCGCGGGCGGTCACGAAGCGGCTGCCATAGTGCCGCGCCGCTTCGATTTCGGTGAGGCGTGCGCTTCCGACGCCACGGATGCCAACCTGCACAATGCCGGCGACATGCGGCATCTCGCTCGCCCGGCGCATCGGGTTCGAATAGCCGTAGCGTTCGCCATACAACTCGTCGCGCCAGTCGATATGGGCATCGATCTGCAGGATCCACACCGGCCCGTGATCCGCAAAGCCGGCGAGGAAGGGAATGGGCACGGAATCGTCGCCACCGAGCAGGATCGGTACGGCCGGCAATGCCAGGACCTTGCGCGTCTTCGCCTCGATCCGGGCCCGGTTGCCGGCATTGTCATGCATGGTGGTCGGGACGTCGCCGGCATCGATGCAGCAGACCGGCTTGCCGTCGAACAGCGGGCCGCCGAGATCGAAATCCCAGTGCTCGACGAGCTCGGCATCGCCCTGGCTCGCAGCGCGGATGGCTTCGGCGGCCAAGGCATAGCCGCTGCTGTCCTTGCCGGGATAGGTGCTACCGTGACCGGCTCCGAAGATCACCGCACGGGGCACGCGGCCATTGGCGAGGCGATCGGGAAAGCCGAGAAAAGGAGACGAAGCGGTCATGTCTTGATTGAGATTTCCGTGTTGAGGGTGCAGGATCGGGTCGCTTGCGGTAGGGGCGAAATCCTACGCTAAGCCAATCGACGCAAAAATCAGAGAGGCTTTCGTAGGTTCACGCGGAGATTTCCACCCATCCGATGTTGCATAAGATAGATTATGGAACTGAGATGCGATTTTGATTGCGTTGCTTTTCAGCCCAACCGCAGTTCCTTGTTCTTCAGAAATAAGCGGAACTGCGGTTGGTAGCATTGCGTCTCCTGGGACGCTCACCGGTCGTCCTTACGCCGCTTGCGGCACGCAGGCCTCGCAGATCGCCGCGATGTGCCGGTGGTCGGTGCCGCAGCAGCCGCCCAGGATGCGCATGGTTGGAAATGAGGCTCTCAGCCTGCTGTAGCGCCGCCCGAGATCGTCCGGGTCGCCCGCGTCAAGCGTTTCCGATTCGTCCAGTTCGGCATGGCTTTTGGCCGAAGCGTTCGCCTTCACTCCATAGACGCGATCGAGCCAGCGCTCGCCCTTTTTCAGCGCCTGCATGAAATGCGTCGGATGTGCGCAATTGATCATATAGTAAGCCGGCGCACTGTCCGTAGCGTCGTCGACCCTGTCGATCGCCTCGCCGAGCGCCATCCCGGTCACCAGCTTCCCGTCGGTCTCAACGGTGAACGAGATCATGCAGGGCATCGCATGCACCTTGGCCGCCCGCGCCACGCCGATTGCCTCGTGGAAGTTGGTGAGCGTATAGGCCGCAACCATGTCGGCCTCGGTCCGCGCGAAACTCTCGATCTGCGCCGCGTGATAGGCCTCCGCCTCGTTGGCGTCCATCTTGCCAGCTTTGTAGCCGTCGCCGCGCGGCCCGATCGCGCCGCTGATGACGCAAGGCGTTTCGGCGGTCTCGAACTCCTTGCGCAGGTCGAGAAGAAGCTCGATCGAGGCCTCGTTGACGGCGCGCAACGCTTCTGGCCCGTAGCCGAGCAAGGTTCCCCAATCCGGGTTGGCTCGCCACGTCGGCGTGTCGAGGATGAAGCCGGTCCCGCTTCTGCGCGCAATGGTCAGATAACGGACGTAATATTCCCTCAGCTTCTGCCGGCCTTCAGGCGTTGCCATCAGCGTGAACGAAGCAAAATGCGGAAGGTCGAGGCCTTCGTGAAAGATGAGAGTCGTTTCCATGCCGCCATCGCTCAGGAATGTTCTATTGGCGAGTTGCGGCAGATTCTGGCGGTACTTGGCCATGTTTGTCTCCAGTGGTAAGATAACATCGTGCCGCCTTGGTGGCGGCCGGTTCGGAATAGCCAAGTTTTAGCAGCACATGCCGCCGGTGCGGTAGAAGGCTTGTGGTCCGGTACTCTACCGAAGCGGGAACCGCAGCAATTACAGACGAATAGCCGCGCCGGGCCGGTCGTATTGCTAGCGGTGCCGATGTTGGCGGGTGTGAAAACCGTACCGCCGGTACAGTAAATTTGAGGGCATTCGGTCATGCGCAAGGGTGCGGAAACGCGCGAACGCATTCTGGAGATCGCGGAGGCATCGGTGCTCGCCAAGGGGTTCGGCGCGACTTCCATCGAGGAGGTGATTGCCGAAGCCGGTATCACCAAGAGCGGCTTCTTCTATCATTTTAAGGATAAGAACGAACTCGCCCGCGCCTTGATGCTACGCTACGTCGAGGAGAACGACCGCATCTTTGACGATGTGTTTCACCGCGGCCGGCAATTGTCCGATGATCCGTTGCAGTCCTTCCTGATCACGCTCAAGCTGCTCGCCGAACTGATGGGTGACCTGCCGAACGGCCACCCCGGCTGCCTGATCGCGACGTTCACCTATCAGGAACGCCTCTTTGACCGCACCGTCCGCGACATCGCCTCCGACGCCGTCCGCTCCTGGAACGGGCGGTTTCGCGATGCGCTGAACGAGATCGCGGCTGTTTATCCTGCCCGCAAAGGCATGGACCTCGACGACGTGGCCATCATGTTCTCCTGTGTGGTCGATGGCGGGATCATCATGTCACGGGGGCTCGGCGATCCCCGTGTCCTCGAACGCCAGATCCTCGCCTTCCGCAGCGTCGTAAAGATGTTGTTCGCTCCGGCTGCATCCGACATCATGCTGCCGTCCGCGCCCACCGCCATCGCTGCCGAATAGGGCTTGGCCCGTTCGATTCAGGCGCTCAGCGCCGCTACGACAGCCTGCGCTGCCTTGACCATCGCGTGTGGCTCGGCGGCAAACACGGCGTCGTGGGCGCCGGCCGCTGCCCATACGCGATCGAAACCGAGCAGCGTTTCGTCGGCAAACGCCGGAAGCGCAATCAGATGGCCGATTGGGGCAACACCGCCGATGGCAAAGCCGGTCTCGTCGCGGATCTGCCGCGGGTCGGCGCGCTTCAGCGGCTCGCCGGTCAGTGCGGCAGCTCTGGCGAGATCAAGCTGATTGGAGCCGGAAACCAGGAAGAGAAACAGCTTTCCGCTGGTTTCTCCCTGGAACACCAAAGATTTGACGATCTGGGCGACTGTGCAGCCGCATTGCGCGGCGGCTTCCTCGGCCGTGCGTGTCGAGGCACCCATGCGCCTGATTTCGATGTCGAGGCCGGCATCGGCCGCTGCCTTGGTCACACGATCAATGCTGCCAGCCATGAAGAACCGAACCTATCACGATGGTTCAAAAGGGATTTCTATCATCATGCCATCATAGGCCGGCTCGACATCGGCCGGCGTCTCGGCCATCACCGTGGCGTAATCGAGCGGCACATGCATGTGCGTCAGCACGGCTTTTTTCGGCGCCAGTTTTTCGATCCAGTCGAGTGCCTGACCGAGCGACAGATGGCTCGGATGCGTCCTGTACTGCAGCGCGTCGATGACCAGCACGTCCAGAGCCCGCAGCCGTTCGGCGGTGGCGTCCGGGAAATCACTGATATCGGGGCAATAGGCGAGCCCGCCGATGCGAAAACCAAGCGATATGATGTCGCCGTGGAGCTGCGGCAGCGGTTCAAGGGTGAGGGTACCCCCCTCACCTTCGATCACGACCGGCCTGGCGTGGTCGATGATATGGGGCTCGACGATGGGCGGATAGGAACTGCCTAGCGGTGTTTCGAAACAATAGCCGAACGCTTCCCGTAACCGCAGCATGGTGGGCTGGTCGGCGTGGATATCGATCAGATGGCGCTGCTCGAGCACGAAGCCGCGCAAATCGTCAATGCCGTGGATATGGTCGGCATGCGGATGCGTATAGACGACAGCATTGATGCGCCTGACCGATGCCAGCAGCATCTGCTCGCGGAAATCCGGCCCGGTGTCGATGACGACGGTGGTCCTGTCGCCGTTTGCCGCGATCCGCTCGACGAGCGCTGCGGTGCGCATGCGCCGGTTCCTCGGATTGGCCGGATCGCAATTGCCCCAGTCGCCAGTGATGCGCGGCGTGCCCGGCGATGAGCCGCAGCCGAGAATGGTGAGGCGCAGCCGGTCGCTCATGCGTCAGGCGCTCAGCGCGGTCGGGCGCGGCATCTTCCTGAACAGCCGGAAGAAATTGTCGGTGGTGACGGCGGCGATTTCGGCCTCGCTGACGCCGATCGTTTCGGCCAGCACCCTGGCTGTATACGCGACATAAGCAGGCTCGTTGCGCTTGCCGCGAAACGGTATCGGGGCGAGGTACGGCGCGTCTGTTTCGACCAGCAGGCGGTCGCGTGGCACATCGGTGGCGATGGCGCGCAGCTCGGCCGAATTCTTGAAAGTCACGATGCCGGAAAAGGAAACATAACCGCCGAGCGCCACGCCGATCTCGGCCAGCCTGCGCCCGGACGAAAAACAGTGCAGGATGAAAGGAAAGGCGCCCTTCCCTGTTTCGTCCTCGAGGATATCAGCCATGTCGCTGTCGGCATCGCGCGAATGGATGACCAGAGGCAGGCCCGTCTCGCGCGCTGCGGCGATGTGCGAACGAAAGCCCTGCGCCTGCGCATCGCGCGGCGCATGATCGTAGAAATAGTCGAGCCCGGCCTCGCCGATCGCCACCACTTTGGGATGACCGGACAGCCGGACAAGCTCCTCGACAGTCACGTCCAGCTCCTCTGCGGCGTTGTGCGGATGGGTGCCGACAGAGCAATAGACTTCGTCGAAAGATTCGGCGATTTCAACTACTTGTTGGAACCGCTTCACACGCGTCGAGATCGTCACCATGCGACCGATTCCAGCGGCTAAAGCGCGGGCGACGATGGCCGCCCGCTCCTCTGCGAAATCTGGAAAGTCGAGATGGCAGTGACTGTCGACCAACATTAGGCGCTTGTATCCATTTGCTCGACATAGCGCGGGAACACCGGTTCCGGCGCCGGCAGAGCCGTGCCTGAAACCAGGGCGTGAGCCTCCGTGACATGCGCGAAGTCACGACTGTCCGCCGGCACCGCCAGCAGGTCGAGCAGCTTCGCCGCCGAGGTCGGGACGACGGGCTGGCAAAGGATCGCGATACGCCGGATCACCTCGGCCGTCGTCCACAGCACGGTTTCCATGCGCGCGGGATCGGTCTTCTTCAGCGCCCACGGCTCCTGCCCAGCGAAGTAGCGGTTGGCTTCGGCCACCACGCCAAAGATCGCCGCCAGCGCCAGATGGATGCCCTGTTCGGCCATCGCCTTGCGTGCCGTGACAAGGGCGGCACTTGCCTGATCGAGGATCGCCTTGTCGGCATCGCTCAGTTCGCCGCGCTTCGGCACCACGCCGCCGCAGTTCTTGGCGATCATCGACAATGAGCGCTGCGCCAGATTGCCGAGATCGTTGGCAAGGTCGGCATTGGTGCGGTTGACGATCGCGTCGTGGCTGTAGCTGCCGTCCTGGCCGAACGGCACTTCGCGCATGAAGAAATAGCGCACCTGATCAAGGCCGTAATGCTCGATCATCGCGAACGGATCGACGACATTGCCGACCGACTTCGACATTTTCTCGCCGCGGTTGAACAGAAAGCCATGCGCGAACACGCGCTTCGGCAGTTCGATCCCTGCCGACAGCAGGAAGGCCGGCCAGTAGACGGCGTGGAAGCGAACGATGTCCTTGCCGATGACGTGGACGTTCGCCGGCCAGAAGGACCATCTCTCATTGTCTGAATCCGGATAACCGGCGGCCGTGATGTAGTTGGTCAGTGCGTCGACCCAGACATACATCACATGCTTGTCGTCGCCCGGCACCGGCACGCCCCATTTGAACGTGGTGCGCGAGATCGACAGATCCTTCAGCCCGGATTTGACGAAGCTGATGATTTCGTTGCGCCGCTCCGCCGGTCCGACAAATTCGGGGCTGTTCTCGTAGAGCGCGAGCAACCTGTCCTGATAGGCGGAAAGGCGGAAGAAATAGCTCTCTTCCTCGGTCCATTCGACGGGCGAGCCGAGCGGTTCGCGGCGCACGCCGTCGTCGCCGACCTTGGTTTCGGCTTCGTCGAAATAGGCTTCCTGTCGCACCGAATACCAGCCGCTATAGCGGTCGAGGTAAATGTCGCCATTTTCCGCCATGCGGGTCCAGATCGCCTGGCAGGCCTTGTAGTGGCGCTCCTCGGTGGTGCGGATGAAAACGTCGTTCGAGCAACCGGTCGCTTGGAGCATCGAGCGGAAGATCGCCGAGTTGCGATCGGCAAGGGCTTTCGGCGTCAGGCCTTCCGCGTCCGCCGTTTGCTGCATCTTCAAGCCGTGCTCGTCGGTTCCCGAGACGAAGAAGACGTCCTTGCCGTCGAGTCGCTGGAAGCGGGCAAGCGTGTCGCTGGCGATGACATTGTAGGCATGACCGATATGCGGCTTGCCGTTCGGATAAAAAATCGGCGTCGTGAGGTAGTATTTTTCGCGTGCCATGGATGAGCCGTCATGAATGTCTGAATGAAAGATGCCGGTGAGATATCGCATCGAAACGGCGATTGCCATCCCGATGGGCCGTCACATTCGCATTGCAGAATTCAAGCGGTCGATCATGGTCAAGGCGTGCTGCTTCTTGTCGAGATTGTAGGTGTCGGTTTCAGATATAGCGTTCAAAGCCTCGTGCCAAGTATCTGACAGCGTTTTGGCCCGCGCCAGATCGCCCGCCAGCGCGGCTTGGCTTGCGCCGGTCGAGAGCAGATCGAGCGCGCGGCGGTTGAAGATATCGAACTGGATCGCCTGGTCGCGCCCGGCGACCGCCTCCGCGAGGCGATAGGCGCCGGTAACATCGCTCTTTCTTGCTGTCGCCAGAGCGTCTAGCGTCTCGGCAATTTCCAGCCCGCCATATTGCGTCAACAGGATTGCGGTGCGCGCGCTGCCCCCTGCCCGCTTGGCCAGTGCCGCGCGCGACGCGGGATCGTCCGGTGGCGGTGGTTCGACGCTCTCCAGAACCGTCATCAGGCTCTCGGCATCGAGCGGCGCCAGCCGCACCATCTGGCAGCGCGAGCGGATCGTCGGCAGCAGGCTGCCTGGCGCATGGACGATGAGGACGAACAATGTTCGTGCTGGTGGTTCTTCAAGATTCTTCAACAAAGCATTGGCCGCATTGGCATTCATGTCGTCGGCCGGATCGACTATCACCAACCGGTAGCTGCCGTCATGCGAGGTCAGCGACAGGAAGCGGCTGACCTTGCGGATCTCGTCGACGGTAACGACCGTCTTGAAGCTCTTCGTCTTGTCGTTCGGCGGGCGGGTCAGATGCAGCACCGAAGGATGCGCGCCGGTGGCGATTTGGCGAAACAGCGATGACGCCGGATCGGGAACGGCGAGGACGTCCGGCGCCTGTTCGAACGCCGGATGCTTCAACAGATGATGCGCCAGATGAAAGGCGAGCGTCGCCTTGCCGATGCCCACCGGCCCGACAAAGATCAGCGCATGCGGCAGCTTCCCGGAGCGATAGGCTGACGCCAGCATTTTCGCTGCCTGGCCATGCCCAACCAGACGCGGGGTCTCGGACGGCTCCGGTACGCCGTCGAGCGTGTCGTGCTGTTCTGGTGCGATCCGTTCGAAAATCATCCCGGCGCCTGCTTCCTGTGCGCCGGGGTCATCGTTTCCAGGGCCGCGAACACGGCGGCGGTGACGACATTCTCCACCGTGTCGGGATCGGCGGACGCGTCGACGACGATGCAGCGCTCGGGCTCTGCCGCGGCGATCGCCAGAAAGGCTTCGCGGCGGCGCTGATGGACATCGAGCGTTTCCCTTTCGAAGCGGTCGGCGCCGGCATCGGTGCCCCGCCGTGCCGTAGCGCGCCGCAACCCTTCGGCCGGGTCGATATCGAAGATCAGCGTCATGTCGGGCACCATGCCGTTGATGGCAACCTTCTCCAGCGTGCCCATGAAGGCTGGATCGAGGCCGCCGGTGACGCCCTGGTAGACGCGCGAGGAGTCCATGAAGCGATCACAAAGCACGATCGAGCCGCGCTCGACCGCCGGCCGGATGACCTGCTCGACATGGTCGGAACGCGCAGCGGCGAACAGCAGCGCCTCCATCCTGGGGCCGAATGGCTCGGCAGCGCCGGAAAGCAGGACATGCCTCACCGCCTCCGCGCCCGGCGAGCCGCCCGGCTCGCGCGTGACAAGGACATCGTATTTCTTGGCGCGCATCTTACTGGCCAGCCGCTCGATCTGCGTCGACTTGCCTGCCCCTTCTCCGCCTTCGAAGGTGATGAAAAATCCGTGCGCCAAAGCCTTTGTCCATGCTGCGGGACCGTAATAGTCCTGACTTGAGAAAAGGTCCACGCCATGGTGCTAACGCAGCCAGCCGACCGCCAGTTCCTTGGCGGCATCGAGCGCGCGTTGCGGCAGCGAGCCGACGCCAACCGACTCGGCGGCGAAAAGCGGCGTCTCCTGGCTCAGCGTATCACCGATCCAGACCCGCAGCGCGCCCACTGGTTGCCCCTCTTCCACGGGGGCTGCAACTGGTCCGTCATAGACGATCTTGGCGGTCAGCTTGTCGCGGTTGGCGATGGGCAGGAAGACCTCCACCGGCCCTTTTGCCTTCAGCGTAACGCTGGATTTCGCACCGCCGAAAACCTGGGCCTCGCCGACCACTTCGTCCTTGGCGAAAATCTCGGTCTTTTGGAAGGAACGAAGGCCCCAGTCGAGCAGCTTTCGCGCTTCTTCGGCGCGCTCGCGGTCGCTTGCCAGGCCGCTCATCGCCGCAATGACGCGCGTGCCACCATGGCTGACCGAGCCGACGATGCCGAAGCCCGATGCCTCGCTCCTGCCGATCGCCAGGCCGTCGGCGCCGATATCCATCGCCAGCAGCGGGTTGCGATTCCTCTGGGTGATCTTGTTCCAGGTGAAATCCTTCTGGCCGTAGTAGCGATAGAGGTCCGGGTACTCGCGCCAGATATGCAGGGCCAGAAGCGCAAGCTCTCGAACCGTCGTTTGCTGACCGTCGGCCGGCAGACCGGTTGCATTGACGAATGTCGATTTCTCAAGGCCAATCTGCCTTGCGCGCTCAGTCATCTCAGCGGCGAAATTCGCCTCCGATCCGGCGAAGCCTTCGGCGATGATGATGCAGCCGTCATTGGCTGCCTGGACCGTCACGCCCTGGATCAGGTCCTCAAGCCGGATCGTCGACTTGAGCTTGGCAAACATTGTCGACGTTCCGGATGGCGCACCGCCGGTGCGCCATGCGTTCTCACTCACCACGAATGTATCGTCGAGCGTCACGCGCCCCGATTTGATGGCGTTGAACACCACCTCCATCGTCATCAGCTTGGCCAGCGAGGCCGGCTGAATCGGCCTGTCGGCATCCTTGGAAAACAGCACCGTTCCGGTTTCGGCATCGATCATGAAGGCCTGCGCGGCCTTGGTCTCGAAAAGCTGCGCCGCGGCCGGAGCCAGCGAAAGCAGCAGGAGGCCAAAACCCAGAAGCCCGGCGAAAGGCGCGGCGAAGCGAAATTTCATGAGAAGTCGACCTGTCAGCCGGAATTTCTGGGCAAGCTCTATCAGGCTATGTCCCGGCCGATCAACCGCGCGATGGACAACTGGCAAAACTTCAGGTTTTGCCGGTCAATTCCGAACCACGAGCGCGTCCGGTGCGCCATGCGACCATGCCGCCTGCAGCATCTCGTCCAGACTACCATGGCCGTCCGGATAGAGATTGACCGAATACCAGTCCTTGCCCTCGAATTCGGCGCACTGGATTTCGGTCTTGCCGAAGCCGGAAAGCTGGGTTGCCACACGCTGCGCCTCGGCGGCATCCTCGAACGAGCCCGCTGCGATGTAGTCTGTGGGTGAACCGGCCGAAGGAACTTGCCGCTTCCACGATTGAAGGATTTCGGCGGGCGACATGCCAGCGCCATCTAGCGCGGCAAAGACATTGGAGGCGCGCTGCACGCGTTCGTTCGCGTAAGACAGCGTCGCTACGTTGAACGGCGATTGCGGCGGCAGACTGATCTGCGGGCGTTCCGGCACGATCGGCCCGAAATCGGGCAGCGTCACACTGCCAGCGGCCGGCGTCTGCGCCGCCGCGACAGGCTGTGCTGATGCGGAATTCGTCAACTGACCGGGAAAGGGAGCGGCGGCGGCCAACGCCGTGCTCGGCGATGGTCCATTCATGGCGATCATGACACCGGTGGGCAGGCCGTCCGACGGATCCGGCGCCCTGTTGCCCGGATGGTAAGAGGCCATCAGATACTGGTCGTCATTGCCGTGAAGCGGCGCCCGGCCGACATATTCGACCTTCACCTTGGCCGTGCCAATATTGGCATAGTCGAGCATTTCGGCGGCGCGCTTCGACACATCGATGATGCGCCCGTCATGGTAGGGACCGCGATCGTTGACGCGCACGATGACCGAGCTGCCGGTCTTCAGATTGGTGACGCGCGCATAGCTCGGCAGCGGCATTGTCGGATGCGCGCCGGTCAGATGTGTCATGTCGTAGATTTCGCCGTTGGCGGTCAGCCTGCCGTGGAAGGCTTCGCCATACCAGGAGGCGAGACCCATCTTGGCGTAGCGCTTGTCTTCCTTCGGATAATACCACTTGCCGCGCACTTGATAGGGCTTACCGAGCTGATCGCGTCCGCCGCCACGCTGCAGGCCCGACCTCTTGAGGGTAACGCGCGGGCTGGCTTTTACGCCATATTCGGATTCGGCAAAATATTCCTTGGAGCGAGGCTTCTTGTTGACCATTGCTTTCGGCTGTGGCGGCGCGGCGCAAGCCGCCAGCAAGGCAGCCGACAAGGCAAACAACGCGAAAGCGGAAGCGCGACGAAGACGCGGGCGCGTCGTGCTTTGCATTTTTCGATTGTCCCCTCTCAACAAAGGCGCCGCAACTTGACTGTCGGCAGGGCCAAAACCTACCCGACAATGCCAGCACCACCTTGATTCGCAATCCCTTGTGCACAGGAATTGTTTATCACCGTATTAACCGATTATGGTCGGAACCGGGCGAGATTGTGGCACAATCCACCCGGTGATCGTTGTGAAAAATCACGGCTTTTTCGACCTTCGGCGCAGTGCTGCCCGTCCTGCTCAAGCCCCGCCGTCAAGCGCCCATGCCCTACCCTTGGCAGGAACCGGTAACGGCCGGTTGACAGGACTTCGTTGGGCGCACTAGAGCAATGAAGCGCGAACGATCTCCGAGCGCCGCAGCGGTGCCAGGGTACGAGTTGAGATCAGGACGAGCATCCAAGTGGTTGAAAAATCACGATGGAGGGATGGCCGAGCGGTTTAAGGCACCGGTCTTGAAAACCGGCGTGGGTGCAAGCCCACCGTGGGTTCGAATCCCACTCCCTCCGCCAGATGCCACTACTATTGCTGGATAATATGCACTGCCAGCATACCTACGCACATTCCGCGCACAGGTTGCTTTCGCTTCTGAACCTGCCCCTAGTAACCTTGGGAACAAGGAGGCGACAGTGATCGTAGTCAGCAAATTTCGGTTAAACTGATCGTGAAATGCGTGCCCGAACACCAGGCTGGGATGGACGTGCCAGGCAGCCCTCACAGCGGCGCCTGCCCTCCACCTGCCCGACGGCGCGGCCGGCATCATCGAAAGCAACGACGTGTAGAAGGACGGACAGTGTTCGTTCGAATGATGCTATTCCGTTGTCTTGAGCGCAGGTTTTGGTCAGCCAGCACAGCGCCTCCTCTTAAGCTCGCTGGTGGTCAAGGCCCGGCGGCCTGCTAACAGTCATCCCCAATAGGGCTGCCGGGCGTTCGAACTTGCTCAATGGAAGGCGCGGACTCCCACCTGCCGCTGAAGGGTGATGGCTGAAAGCGCAAAAAAGCCCCGCCGCTCCATTTGCGAAGCGGCGGGACCCCCCATCGCCCCCATTGCTGCCCCGTGCAATTACGATGCCAGACGTGTTGACCCATTACGGCGCACGTTGCCAGGACGGCCTGTTCAAAGTTGAGAGGGGCTGTATCAAGCTGGTCGATTGAAATATCGACTTTTTTGCCACAAAAAGTTTCGGGCCGGAACGCTTGCTCGTCTTGAGGGTTGGGATGCAGGAGATGCAGGCGTGGCCAAGAAGCTGTCAATCGCCGAAACGTTGCGACGAACCTCTGACCAACTGAGGAGGATCCGGAAATATGTCGCCAATGGCGGTCACGTGGACCAGATGCAAGAGGTCGACGCCTTGGTGGGCCTCGCCAAAGAAGTGGCCGACCGGCAACTGGCCGGGTTTGAAAGCCCGGCAGATGAAGACGATGGCTCCGCGCAGGGTGATGACGATGCAAGGACTGAGGGTCGTCGACCGCCTCCTGACATTCCGCGATAACGGAATTACTCGATTTGCCAAGATCGGTACTATCCAGCGGCGGCGGACCCCAATCCGCCTGGCCGGCGCCGTCAAGCGTCCTTACCCCACGCCCCCCAGCGGCGCCGGCCACTTTCTACCGCGCGCTCGGCATTAATCCAACAAACGTGCGGGTTTGACAGGTTCTTTCTGCAACTCGCGGCGATCTGTACACACGCCACGCAATCGGGAGATCTCCATCGCTCTCGGCGGCCTTTAATTAGCCTATCTGCGATATCGCAGCGGATAATGGGATCGTCTGCTAAGTGATCCATTGGATTCTGTTTCAAATACATCCCCGCCTCGCGCGTGGCATTGAAAATGATCGAGGAAGACCGGTTTGAACAGTCGTCAAATGACGACCACAGACGAATTTATACGGCTATCCCACGAGGCGGCGAGATTAGTAGCGTTTCCGGTAACCTGACGCAGGGACTATTCTTCATCTCCGGGATCGTCGACGAGGCAGCCGGCGCCTGGAAGTCTATCAAAAGCAGGTGCCGGCGCCCTCCGGGAGAGGGACGTGGGCTGATCGGGGCCACCCGATCTTGCAGCATGTGCCTGCGAAAACATGCTGCAAATGCGCAAACTTTCGTCTCAAGCCTTTGCTCCACATGCAAAAAAGCCAGCCGCACCTTTCGCCAGGGCGGTGAATGAGGGCCTGGATATCAATCCCTATTGGGCCGCACCGAAATTCCAGATGTCCCGATGCAGGCGCCATGTCCCGTCGTCACCCTTTTTCCAGACGACGATGTACTTGCCCGCAACGGTGGAGAGGGCGCCGTCTTTGCTCGGCACATCGAGCGTAAATGCGCCAACTTCGTAGGCGAGGTTCGCACTCTCTTCCACTTCCAGCGCCTTCAGGGTGAGATTCTTCATCCCGCCTTTGATCGCGCCCTGCCAGAATTCTTCCACACCCTTGCGGCCATCGATGCGCTTGCCGTCGGGCGGCAGCACGGCGGCATCCTCGGTATACATCTGACCCACCGCCGCCGCGTTTCCGCTGTTGAAGGCGTCCGTGAATTTCGTCAGCGCCGCTTCGATGTCCTCGCGAGCCGACTGGGCGGCCGCAGGCAACGGAGACGAAAGAAGCAGCACTGCGGCAAATGCAAATGACTTAACCAGTCTCACCTCGTCCTCCCTTGTGCGTGATCGACATATTCACCGGATGAATAGCGCCCACCCGGAATGCGCCGCCGCGCCCGCTCAATGGCCAGATCATGATTTACATTAGGCTTATCTGATATGATGGCAAGCGTAGCTGCGCAGCCGGGAGCGGCGCGTAAAGCCTAATCAGCGGCGTTTCGGCTGGCCGCTGTCCTACAGCGATGATGCGTCTCGCGCGTCTCTCATCGCATTCCGCGATAGTGGGAATTACCTAATCGCTAGGGTCGCTACTATGCAGAGGCGGCGGACTACAATCCGCCTGGCCGGCGCCGTCAAGCGTTCTTACCCCACGCCCCCCAAGCGGCGCCGGCCGTCTCCGCCCCCGCGCGTGGCGTTGAGAATGATCAAGGGATACTGGTTTGAACAGTCGTCAAATGACGACCACAGACGAATTTATACGGCCTATCCCAGGAAGCACGTTGGCGTAATCGCATGGAGCGAGACGCGGATCCTGCCGTTGGTGAATACGACCGTCGACAACGATACTCGCTGAAGGCGAAGTACCGGACAGGAGCAACCAGTCACAGGTGCCACGCACCCGATGCTGCAACTATTGCGTGGATAGCGAAACCGACCAATGCGCGTAGGCGCAATTTCCCCCGATCACGTGCACAACATGACGCAAATAGGAAACGCCAAGGTCGAGGCGCAGATCGCGCTCGCACGCGTGCGGAAGGCATTTAGTCTGCCCTGCTGCGGTCCGCATAACAAAAGCTTGTGACCGGGAACAACCACTCAACACTCGCGTTTCTTGCGAAGGCCCGCTTCTTTTGCACGGGCAGCGAGCCTCGAAGGTTCGCAAAATGCAGCGCCGGCGTTTCAGTCGCACCCGCCTCAGCCCTCACGATTTGGCTATTTGTGAACGCGTGTTTGATCAGGTTTGCGCAGATGAACACATCGACCCTTTAAGCCAGGATGCCGAAGCCTTAGCGGTGACGATTGTCGCAATCTTCCGAAACATTACTACCAATGAACGCGAACTGCTGGAGGACGTTAGGTCTCTTCGTCGCTCAAAAGGCTCAGAGACGGCGCACTAGCTTGGCGGCGTTCCGAGGCGAATCGTTCTAGTCCCGCTTTGGCACAGCCGGATTGGCATCTTAATTGCCCATTGAGACTCGCCAGAGTGTAGCCACTGCGCTTGCGAAGGGGATGGAAATGGGTTTAGCCGAAGACCTGTCTGATGTTGCCCTCACATTCGATTGTCCGGACTGCTCGCATCCGGCGGTAAGGAAGGGCTCCGCGCTAAGAACGATCGCGCACTTCAGATGTAACGGGTGCAACGCCAAGGTGCGGATGACTTATCCGCAGAAGCTAGCGATCTTCGAAAAGCACAAGCTGTTGGCCGCGCAAGGCGCGTTGCGATAACTCAAATGCTGCTTTGCGGTTAAGGGCCCGTTTTGAAAGTCGCTCACCATGCCTATCACCCATTTTCGGTCGTAGCTCATGTTTCACACGCGTGCTTTGGTGTCGTGACGCCATCAAGAACGACCTTTGCCATCGAGCAACTCTCACACTGGGAGTGGCAAGTCTGTCTGGATGCGCGCGACATTAACCTAAGAGGTCTTCTCTCGCATCCGGATCATCCTGAAGCGCTGCGCGACGGAACCATTTGAATGCGTCTGTCAGATTGATTTCGCAGCCTACGCCGTGCTCTTTTGGTGAACAACATCTTACAGTCCAGACCGGAGCACGAAAGCCTCTCGACGCGATGATCACGACAATCGACGACATATACCGGCCGCTTGCATTGACCGCGCGGTTGCTTGTCCAGTGCTGGCCGCAGCTGTTGCTTGTTGGCTGCCTGGGTATGATCGCTCATGATCTGCTGCTTCAGGGCGCCGTGACGATCGGCCTCCAATTCCCGCTGGGCGGAATGGTCATGCTGTCGTTGGTGGTTCTCGCTAAGCTGACGGTGCTGGTCATGATGTTCGTGGTGCTTCGGCCGCACATGCCGGCGGTGGCGACACTGAGACAAAAAGCGAAAAAGGGAGTGGACGAAACAAAACGCGAGCCAATCCTGGCGATTACCGCCGCTGCGATCCTGCCGTTCTTCGCCTATTATGCCGCTTGGGGTTTTCTTGGCGATACGGTTCGCGAATATTCGCGCATGGCGCTCGCCCAAACCGATCTCGGCAAGAGCGTCGACATCTTCGCCATTCTTCAATCAAGCGGCGTGGTACTGTCGATCGTCATATGCTGGCTGGTGCGTTTTGCCGCCAAGCGACTGAATGCGCGCGCCTCTCACCCCTACTGGCGGCTGCTGATCGTAGCGACGGACGCAACTTGGGTCTTCATCGGCCTCTACGCGCTCGGCGTATGGAAGGACCATTTCATCCGCTGGCTTGGCGCAGGCGCCGCATTGCAGCAGCTCAGCCTCGATCTGCTTGCGCCGGTAAGTCAGGCCGGCCGCGGCCGGCCAATTCGTTCCCGTGGAATTCCGGCCGCTTCCCTTCGGAGAGCAGCTCCAAAATCTTTTCTTTTTCGCTTTGCTGCCGATTGTCTGGCTGGTGATGGCAGCGATCATCAACGGCTATGAACTTTCCGCGCCGGCCGCTCCCGGTGCTGCGCCATCGCGCGCAACCTCCTGGCAGAAATGGCTGAAGGATTTCGCGTCTCACTTCGTTGGCGGCTACCGCAGCCGCTATTCGCCGGTCTGGACTTGCCTCAAGCTGACACTCAGTGCCGGCCTTGCCACGCTTGTCACCTTCGTCATCGCCTATCAGGCCATCTCGTGGGCCGGCGCCTGGATATGGTACGGCCTGACAAGGCTGATCGGAGTGCATGATCTCGGGACCTGGCAGATCTTCGCCGATGCCATCAGCCTGTTCATCGGCAGCCCAAGCGACCTCGACGGAGGAATCCTGCTCGACGCGGTGCGGGTCGCGCTGCTTGCAGCCGTGCTCGAGACTGCAGTCGCCATGGCTGGCGAAGCCAGTGGCCTCAGGTCCGCGGTTCGCTGACGCTGAGATAATTCGGCAGCGCCGAGTAGAGGGCGATCGATAGCGTGAGGCTGCTCGCCGCAGGTGGGATCGAAAAGCTGGCAGCCATCCGTGCTGGTTTGCCGGGCTCCGTGGCCGCGAATGCCATGCCGCCACACAGGGACCGTTGCTCGGCCTCCGGATATTGCTTCCTGACCGCCGGATCGGCAAATAGGGTTGGCCGCCATTCGCGACCGCTGCCATCGGAAAGCCGCACCTCGCAGGGAACGGAGCCGAGCGCTTTCGGGTCAGCAGCGAGAGCTTCGAATTCGGCAAGGAAGACAGCGCTTCCCTCGCTGCCTGCCAGTCTGGTGAGGCGCGTCACGGTCCAGCTAGCGCCGGCATAATCGATCGGCTGTCCCAAGGTCGCAGATACAGGCTGGCGCAAATGTTGGGAGCGCCAGTCCTTTATGCTTCCCCACGTCTGCGCGGCTAGCGCGGCAGGCAGTGCGACCACCAGCGCCATCATGCTCAGCCAGTAGCCTCGCCGCGTTGACGTCACCTTTGCGGGAGAACTGTCCATGGCGGCCTTTCTTCGCTGCGGCGGATGGTGATCGCGGGCTCGATGTCTTTGCCGGAAACATCCGTGGTGATGCGGATCTCGTCGTCGAGCGGCAGCAATTTTGTGCGTGCGACCACGACGGTCCCGCCGGCGACAGCATCCTCCGGCACTTCGAACACCAGAAGGACACGACGTGGCAGGCCGGGCTGGTAGACATCCCCCGGCATCATTTCGATCGTCGCCGGCACGCGGTCGGTCAGGACATAACGGACGCCGCTGCCGCTTAGCCACTCGCCCGATGTGAGACCCAAGGTCTCGAATTTCGCCTCGGCCTCGCCTTCGACCACAACCCATACACCGGAACTCGTGTAGGGCTTTGACTTCCCGAAGGTCTCGATGTTGAGAACACGCGCCACCCTGGCGCTGTCCAGCGAAAGCGCGAACGCGCGGCCCTCCACACGCTTGTTCATGCCGCCCGAAGAGGCTATCGGCGATGTAATGTCGCTGTACAGTGGACGCGTATGCTGCATGGCGTAGAGCACGGCGGCAGCGAACAGCAGCGCAAGCGCCGAACGCACCATGCGCATCATGGCGCCTTCTCCACCGGCAGATCGACCGTCGCAACGGGATCACGGTCGTACCACCCGCTTGCGCCGTAGAGATTGTCGCGCAGCTTGTAGATCTGGCCGGTGACGGTGATCGTCACCTTGTCGGGCACGGGCACACCGGCCGGCCACTCCCAAGCCATGGTAAGGCGTTCCGGCATGTTGGGATTGAAATATCCCGCCAGATACTTGTCGCGATCGAGATAAACCGTTGGCATCGGCAGCTTTTGCGCCGGCGCGCTGAGCGTGACGACGCGATAGAGCACGTTGTTCGGGGTGGCGGAACGGTTCACCACATCCAGATCCACCATCACAAGCTGCACAGGCCGCGAAGGGGGAACGCCTGTTGGCGGCACGGTTCCGACACGTGCCGTTCGCAAGGTCACAAACCAGCGACCGGTATCGATCTGCTGGCCTGCTTGCACGACAGGCGTCTTTGGCGGATGGGCAGCTTCGTAGAGCGTCATCGAAAACGAGATTGCCGATGCGGCCAGCCCGCCCAGGCCAGCGATCAAAAAAGCATACAGTCTTTGCCGGACTGTCGTTCGTGTCGGTTCCGTCATGCGCCGTGCGGTATGCGATGGTCCTCAGCCAGCCTTATACGATGTGAGAATAATTTGTTACAACAGCAGTGCAGGCATTTCTAAAGGGGTGGTTCAGCGCAGGGACACCAGTCGCGCAATCGGATCCCTGGTGGTTCGCCCGGTCAGGTGTTCATATCCGCTCCTGGCGCCAAGAGCCGCATTAAGTCCCGATGGCCCCGCCTAAACCATTCGGCCCCAAACCATTCGAAAGAGGCGCCGGGCTCTGCTCGGCGCCCCTTCTGCTTCCTCACTTCTCCGACCACACGGCCAGCTCATAGCCGTCCGGATCGGAGAAGTGGAAGCGGCGGCCGCCCGGGAAGGAATAGGCGGGCTTGACGATCTTTCCGCCAGCCTCCTCGACGCGGCGCTGGGTCTCATCAAGCTCGTCGGCATAGAGGATCACCAGCGGCCCGCCTGCCGCCTTGCTCTGGCTGCCGAGAGCGAAGCCGCCGGTCAGGCGGCCGTCATTGAACTCGCAATAGCTCGGCCCGTAGTCCTTGAAGGACCAGCCGAAGGCCTTTTCATAGAAGTCGCGCGAGCGCGCGATGTCGCCGACGGAAAACTCGACGTAGTCAATGCGCTTGTCGTTGCTGGACTTGGCCATGATCTTCTCCTTTCGCGGGTTTTGGAGCTCAGCGTTCGAGCATTGCCTTCAGGGTGTTGAGGTCGCGCTGCACGGCCTCGGCGTCGGCAGCGAATATCTCCTCCGTCATGTCCGGCGTCCTCAAGAGCACGAATATGACCTCCGCGCCGGTCCCGTTGGAAACCACGCGCACCGCATTGCGGGTTTCCTTGTCCTCGGCAAAGACGATGTGATCGAGGACACCGTGTTCGTTCGGCCGGGAGAAGCGGATACGGATGAGCCGGCCGTCGGGGTCCTCCGCAGTCCATTCTTCGCCCGATCTTTCGAAGCGCCTGCCGAGGCCTGCCGCCCAGCGCTGGAAATTCTCAGGGATGGAGGCGAAGTCATAGACTTCGCGCCAGTCCCGGTCGATGGACACGGTGATGATGCGGGATTTGTAGATGGTCATATCTGCCTCCTTTCAACGAAGGCAGACTAGGCGGAGTTGGCGGTGGCGTATTGAACGAAACGGCCAGCTCAGGCGCCGAGCTGTCGCAGAACCGTCGCGGGCGAGAACCCCGACAGGCGCCGCACCTCGCGCGTCAGATGCGCCTGGTCGGAATAGCCCGCCTCGAACGCAAGATCGGCTAGGCGCGGCTCGGCGGACTGCCGCACCAGGCCCAGGAACCGCTGGAAGCGGAGAATGCGGTCGAGCGTCTTCGGACCATAGCCGAAAGCTTCCTGGCAGCGGCGGCGAAGCGTTCGCGGGCTGACGTCGAGCCGGTCGAGGATCACCGTCATGCCCGGACCGGCGGATTCCGTTTTCAGCGCGTTGAAGGCAAATCCCATGTCCGGAGGCGGCGGCTCGACATCTGGCGCAAGCCTGCAGAGTGCCGCTTGCATCGCCCGAATCCGCTCCGCCGTGGAAGACGCATCGCCAATTCTCTGGGCGATTTCGCGCGCCAGCGCTCCCCAGAAGTGGCTGAGCGTCAGCCGGCCGCCGACGATCTCCGACATCGGCAGGCCGAGCCACCGGCTTGCCGCACCCGGTCGGAAGCGGGTGCCGATCACGGTAGATCCGGGTCTCAGCGTAGAGAGGGCAACGGCCACGTCGGGGCCCGCCACGACCAGATCGCCATCGATCCAGGTGATGTCGACGCAGCCGTCGGGCACCACGGCCGATAAGCTCCCCGCGTCCGGTCGCAATGTATTGGACCAGACACACTGGAAATGCCCTTCGAGTACGGCCGGAGGATCGAACTCGCGGTACTCCCCGATTGCTCCGGAAAGGATGGGCGCCCCGGAAAGGACGGGTTTGTTGTCGTTAGACGTCACGAGCCTCTCCCGTGAGGGAACATTTTCGCAGGCATCGTACTCTTCGGTCCCCGAAACTATTGCGGTGGTGGCGTGCTTCAACCCTATCCTTCGCTCTTCAACCCTCGTTTTAGGCCTGCACTGTGAGCGGGCGGTCTAGCTAGTGGTGCCACGCGTCGCGATGATCCTTTTCGGACCGATTCCGGTTTCCGGGTCATGCGCCAACATGTCTCGATCATCGCAGCGTTCACCGGCTCTCGGCGATTTCGACCGCGATCAGGCGGTTTTGCCGGCCTTGTTCTCAAGCCTTCTCTTGACGCGCGGGAACCATACACGTTAGGCGTTCCGGCACCCACGCGAACGATTGGCGACCAAGCAAGGAAATTCCAGCTGATGGAAATTTTTACGCCCGCTGGCCTCGCGGCCCTGCTCCAGGTCATCGCCATCGATCTTGTGCTTGCTGGCGATAATGCCATCGTCATCGGCCTTGCCGCGGCAGGCCTGCCGTCGGATCAGCGCAAGAAGGCGATTCTCGTCGGCATTGCAGCGGCCACCGTGCTTCGCATCTTCTTCGCTCTGATCACCCAGTGGCTCCTCACCATCGGCCCTATTCTTCTCATAGCCGGCGGCCTGCTGCTGCTTTGGGTGTGCTGGAAGATGTGGCGCGAGTTGCGTGTCAGCCACGAGCAGGAACATGACGCTACGGAATCGTTGTCGAATCTCGATTACGACAAGAACGGGACGATTGGCGGCAAAGGACCGCGCAAGACCTTTGCTCAGGCAGCCTGGCAGATCGTCATTGCCGACGTTTCGATGTCTCTCGATAACGTCCTTGCAGTCGCAGGCGCGGCGATGGACCATCCGACGGTCCTGATCATCGGCTTGGCGCTGTCGATTGCGCTGATGGGCTTCGCCGCTTCGTTTGTCGCACGCCTCCTGCATAAGTACCGCTGGATTGCCTATGTCGGCCTCGTGATCATTTTCTACGTCGCCGTGAAGATGCTTCTGGATGGTGCCGTGCAGCAGTTCCCCGAACAGTTTGCGTTCCTGGCGCCCTGGTTCGGACCGGGCGGTCATTGAAACCTTAGCAGTGCAGGCCTGCCCGGGCGACGCCAAGTCATTCCTCGGTTTGCTTGATTGCGGAACTATGCTATTGCGCCGTGCAGATTGAGCTTCTGCGAAAGTTCAAAAGATCAACATGTATCGAGACTTCCGGGCCGGGCCTTAGGGTTTCCGGCCCGCGTCCATTGGAAACCGCAAATGTCTGCCCCTCGCGTCAGTTTCGTCAGCCTTGGATGCCCGAAAGCCCTCGTGGATTCGGAGCGCATCATCACGCGCCTGCGCGCCGAGGGCTATGAGATCGCGCGCAAGCATGACGGCGCCGATCTGGTCGTTGTCAACACCTGCGGCTTTCTCGATTCGGCTCGCGATGAATCGCTCAATGCCATCGGCTCCGCCCTTTCGGAGAACGGCAGGGTCATCGTCACCGGTTGCCTTGGCGCCGAACCGGACGTCATCCGCGAAAAACATCCCAACGTTCTCGCCATCACCGGTCCGCAGGCCTACGAGAGCGTGATGGCTGCAGTGCATGAGGCCGCCCCCCCAAGCCACGATCCCTACATCGACCTGTTGCCGCCGCAAGGCGTCAAGCTCACGCCGCGCCACTACGCCTATCTCAAGATTTCGGAAGGCTGCAACAACCGCTGCACCTTCTGTATCATCCCGGCGCTGCGCGGCGATCTCGTCTCGCGGCCGGCGGCCGACGTGCTGCGCGAAGCCGAAAAACTGGCCAAGGCCGGCGTCAAGGAAATCCTGGTCATCTCTCAGGATACCAGCGCCTACGGCATCGACATCAAATACCAGACCAGCATCTTCGGCGATCGCGAAGTGCGGGCCAAATTCCTCGATCTGTCCGAGGAACTCGGCAAGCTCGGCGTCTGGGTACGCATGCACTATGTCTACCCCTACCCGCATGTCGCCGATGTCATCCCGCTGATGGCCGAAGGTAAGATCCTTCCCTATCTGGACATCCCGTTCCAGCACGCCTCGCCGCAGGTGCTGAAGAACATGCGCCGGCCCGCCTATGGCGAAAAGACGCTCGACCGCATTCGCGGCTGGCGCGAAATCTGTCCGGATCTGGCGATCCGTTCCACCTTTATCGTCGGCTTTCCCGGCGAGACGGACGACGATTTCGAGATGCTGCTCGACTGGCTGGACGAAGCCAAGATCGACCGCGCCGGCTGTTTCAAATACGAGCCGGTCAGGGGGGCCCGCTCCAATGATCTCGGCCTCGAACAGGTGCCGCAGGAAATCAAGGAGGCGCGCTGGCACCGTTTCATGCAGCGCCAGCAGAAGATCTCGGCGACGCAGCTCGCAAGGAAGGTCGGCAAGCGCCTGCCCGTGCTGATCGACGAGGCGCATGGTACCTCGGCGAAAGGCCGCACCAAATACGACGCACCCGAAATCGACGGCTCGGTGCATATCCAGTCGCGGCGCCCGTTGCGCGCCGGCGACATCGTCACCGTAAAGATCGACCGTGCCGACGCCTACGATCTCTACGGCTCGGCGGTCTGATGGCCGGCCCGGCAAAGACCCCTTCTGCTAGAGCATTTTGCAGCCAAACGTCTTTGTTTGGCGTCCGACAAAACGCGTTGAAAATAAAGAGTTAGAGCGCGGTTTTGATTCGACCAAAACGCAAAGCGCTCTAGGGCGTGACTGTTTCGCTTACACGGATAAGCATTCGCCTGAGCCAGGCATGACCGGGGTCGCTGTCGTTCCTCCGATGCCATAGCAGAGTTTCCTGATAACCGAAGTAGTCGAAGGGCAGAGGAAAAGAGCGCACGCGCGGCCAAGCCGTGAGACGGATCACGTTTGCCGACAAGGTGCAGATCATGTTCGTCTGGGCGATGATCGCCGGCACGGCGAGTGCATAAGGCAGGCTCATTGCAACGTCCCGCTTCAGGCCGCGGTCGTCCAGAAGGCGATCAATGTAGCCCTTCAGATCGCCGACATGAGTGACCAGCACGTGCGGATACTTCAGAAAGAGTTCGAGCGTCATCGCCTCGCGAATCTCAGGATGCTCGGCCGAGACGATCGACATCCAATTCACGTGGAAGAGTGATGCACGTTTGATCGTCGTCGGCGCGTCGGGCAGGATAGTGATCGCAAGGTCTATCGAGCCCTTCTCGAGACAATCGACGATTTCTTGTCGGTGTAAACTGCGCAGGATTATCGAAATTCTCGGCGCCGCTGAACGGAGCACCGGCATCAGCCTGGGCATCAAAGTCGCTGCGATGTGATCGGTGGTCACGATCCTGAAGATGCGACCCGACTGCTCAGGCGAGAACTGGCGGAATCCTCCCAGCGCATCCTGGATCTGGCGTAGCGCGGCCCGGATCGGATCGGCGAGGTCGAGCGCCTTTTCGGTCGGCCGCACGCCATCGGCATGACGGACGAAGAGATCATCGGCGAAAAGCCGACGCAGATGGGCGAGGCGCTTGCTCATCGCTGGCTGGCTGAGCCCGATACGGGCTGCCGCCCCGCTCACGCTCCCTTCACTGAGTAGAGCGTCGAAGGCGACAAGCAGGTTCAGATCGACCGCAGCCAAATTCATGCTGGACCTCCGAGGCTTTATTACTGAGAGGAATATTGAGATGTCAAATATCGATTAGACGACTGAAAGCGAACCTGGAGAATAGGTGTCTTCCAATCGATATGGAGACACGGATGCGACGCTGCTCTCTCGGTGCTATTGTTCTATTCCTGATGCCGAGCCTCTCAAGCGCTCAGCCGGCCGAAGGTCACGAAGGGGCCGTCTTCGTGTTGTCGGATGTGGATATGGTGCCGACAGTCTACGAGACGGGCGAGCTCGGGCCTCCGGACCCTCACTATCTGGATACGCTGTCCATCATCACCTCTCCGACGGAGCGGTCTCGCTCTGTTGCGATGACAGAGGTTTCGAACTCGACCTATGGGCCGCCCGGAGCACTAGACGTCTCCCTGGATGGCCAGTTCGTTTTCGTCGCCGAAACCTTCCGTCAACGCCCCGAGCGGGCGACCCGCCTCGACGAGTTGCAGCAAGGCGATATGATCCGATCGCTCCAGCTCGATGGTGGCCGCGCGGCGGTGGTCGACAGCGTGAGGGTCGGAACCCAGCCGCAGGCGATCCATCTCAATCCTGCTGGCGATCTCATCGCCGCAATTACTGTCGACGCCGAACACGAACTCACTTTCGTTCCGGTCAGGAAGGGTCGGTTCGGCCCCGTATCCAGCTTTGGTCTGGGTCTTGAGCCGTCAACGGGGTTCATTCCATTGAAGGCGACCTGGGTGCAGTGGCATCCAAGCGGCCGGTATGTCGGGGTCAATCTCGTCGACCGTGGTCAGGTTGCCTTCTACGAAGTGCTGCGCGGAGAGGACGGAGCGGTTTCTGCTATTCGTCCCTGGGGCAATCGCATCCAGACGAACAAGTTCCCCTTTGTCGGCCGCTTCTCGCCGGACGGCCGCTACTACATCACCTCCGATGTTCAATGGGGAATCGATACAGCCGGCTTCTATGGCGTTCAGGAGGGCATCCTCACAACAGTCCGGCTTGCCGATGTCGGAGCGACGGGCGACGCAGCAAGGCACACCGTGCCTCACATCGCGCTTGGTGGCTGGGGCGCCGAGACGATCGCCTTCAGCCCCGACGGCCGCTTTCTTGTCACGTCCAATCTTCGCGGCACAGGCAAGCCAGATGGCTCGCGCGACCGGACGGAGCACGCGTCGCTCAGCCTCTATCAGCTGGACACTGAAACAGGCCGGCTATCACCGCACGGGGAATGGCCGCTCGCAGGCGTGCTGCCGCAAGGACTCGCTTTTGATCGCACGGGACAAAAGCTCTTCGTTGGCGTGAACCGTTACCGCAATGAGGAAGCGCTCCTTGGCGGCGCCGTCGAGATATGGCAGATCACGACGGCAGGACGCCCGGCGCTCGCTCCCACATCGGATCGTATCAGGCTGCCAACGGGCGTTCACACCATAGTCGCCCGCTGAACTTTCATGAGTGGGATCCGCAGCCGGGCAGGTTAACCTTCGAAGCTCAGCAGATGGAAAGAGGGCACCCGAAGGCGCCCTCTCCTGTTCCGGCGAAAGCCGGCCGGGCCAAGGCTTGCGCTTACTGCGGCAGCTTGTCGTCAACGCCCTTGACGTAGAAATTCATGCCGAGCAGCGTGGCGTCGTCGGCTACTTCGCCGTCCTTCAGCCACGGCGTTCCGTCCTGCTTGGCAATCGGCCCGGTGAAGGGATTCCATCCGTCGACAATCTTCTTCTCAGTGGCTTCCGCCATCGCCTTCACGTCGTCGGGCATGTTGGTGTAGGGGGCCATTTTAACGGCGCCGTCCTTGATGCCTAGCCAGACATTGCCGGGCTTCCAGGTGCCGTCGAGCGCGGCCTTCACCCGGCCGATATAATACGGCCCCCAATCGTCGACGATCGAGGTCAACTGTGCCTTGGGAGCGAACTTGATCATGTCCGAAGACTGGCCGAAGCCCTGCAGGCCGCGCTCTTCGGCGACTTGCAGGGGAGCTGTCGAGTCGGTGTGCTGGACGATGATGTCGGCACCCTGGTCGAACAGAGCCTTGGCGGCGTCAGCTTCCTTGCCCGGATCGAACCATGAATTGACCCAGACGATCTTCGCCTTGAAGTCTGGCTTGACCGACTGGGCGCCGAGCATGAAGGAGTTGATACCCATCACCACTTCGGGAATCGGGAACGAAACGATGTAGCCAGCGACGCCCGACTTCGATTGCCTGGCGGCGATCTGGCCGAGAATGTAGCGGCCTTCGTAGAAACGTGCATTGTAGATGCCGAGATTTTCGGCCGTCTTGTAGCCGGTCGCGTGTTCGAACATCACGTCGGGGAACTTCTTGGCGACCTTCACTTCGGGGTCCATGAAGCCGAAGGACGTGCCGAAAATGATCTTGCATCCTTCGCGCGCCAGGCGCTCGAAGGCCCGATCGGCATCGGGACCCTCGGAGACGTTCTCCAGATAGGCTGTCTCGACCTTGTCGCCGAGTGCCTTCTCCACGTCCAGGCGGCCCTGATCATGCTGGTACGAATAGCCGAAATCGCCGATCGGGCCGGTATAGACCCAACAGGCTTTCAGCTTTTCCTGCGCTTCGGCGGTCGCCGCCAGCGACAAGGCCGCCGCCGCGGTCATCAGCGCAATAAGCAGTTTTTTCATCGTGTTACCTCTCTGAGTTAAGCCTTGGAGCTTCCCGTCTGTTTTTATTGTCAACGATCCGGAACGAATGGCTGCCCCAAGGAAGCCGGTGTGTTCATCATCGTCAAACGCTTGTTGCGCGAGATTAGAACGAGAACCACGATGGTTGCCAGATAGGGCAACGAAGAAAGCAGTTGCGAGGGAACCGGAATGCCAAAAGCCTGTGCATGAAGCTGGCCGATCCATACCGCGCCGAAGATATACGCGCCAGCCAGCACCCGCCATGGCCGCCATGATGCGAACACGACCAGCGCCAGCGCGATCCAGCCGCGTCCGGCGGTCATGTTCTCCACCCATTGCGGCGTGTAGACCAACGACAGGTGGCCTCCGGCAAGGCCTGCACAGGCGCCGCCGAAGATCACCGCCAGATAACGGTAGCGGATGACCTGGATGCCAAGCGCATGGGCCGATGTGTGGCTGTCGCCGATCGAGCGCAGCGTCAGCCCGGTGCGTGTCTTGAACAGGAACCACATGACGGCGGCGGTCAATGCAATCGAGATGTAGAATATCGGGTCCTGGCCGAACAACAACCTGCCGATGACGGGGATCGCTGTCAGGCCGGGAATGTCGAGGTTTGGCAGCCTCGCGCCGGGCTGGCCGACAAAGCTGGTGCCCATCATGCCGGAGAGCCCGAGGCCGAGCAGTGTCAGCGACAGGCCGGTCGCCACCTGGTTGGTGGCCAGCGACAACGTCATGACGGCGAACAGCAGCGAAAACACCGCACCCAAGGCGATCGCCGCCAACAACCCGATCCACGGCGATCCGGTTAGATAGCCGGCGCCGAAACCGCCGACCGCCCCCATGATCATCATGCCTTCGACGCCGAGGTTGAGCACGCCGGAACGTTCGACCACCAGCTCGCCGATCGCCGCGAGCAGCAAAGGCGTCGCCGCGGTTGCGATGGTTAAAAGAATGTTGACGGTGATGTCCATCAGCGGGCCTCCTCCAGCTTCGGCGCGGATTCAAGCTTCGGTGCGGCAAAGCCGATCAGACGAATGCGGTAGTGAATGAGCGTGTCGCAGCCAAGCACGAAGAACAGGAGCATGCCCTGGAATACGCGCGCCACCTTGTCGGATATGCCGAGCGCGCTTTGCACCGCTTCGCCGCCGAGATAAGTCAGCGCCAGCACCAGGCCCGCCGCGACGATGCCTAATGGATTGAGCCGGCCAAGGAACGCCACGATGATAGCGGCAAAGCCGTAGCCGGGCGAAATCACCGGCTGCAGCTGGCCGATGGCGCCGGAGACCTCCGAGATGCCGGCAAGTCCGGCCAGTGCACCCGACAGCATGAAGGCGAAGAACACCATCCTGTTGATGCCGAAGCCGGCGAAGCGTCCTGCCCTGGGACTTGAGCCGAGCACGCGGACCTCGAAGCCTTTCAGCATGCGGCTCATCAGGATCCAGACCAGCACCGCCGCGACCAGCGCGAAGACGAAACCCCAATTGGCACGGCCGGAGGCCGGCATCAGTTCCGGCAATATGGCCGAGTCGTTGAATTGTATCGTCTGCGGGAAATTGAAACCCTTCGGATCGCGCCACGGCCCGCGCACCAGCCAGTCGAGGAACAGCTGCGCGACATAGACCAGCATCAGGCTGGTCAGGATTTCGTTAGTGTTGAAGCGCGTCTTAAGCAAGGCGGGAATGGCGGCGTAGGCGGCACCGCCGATCATGCCGAACAGCAGCATCAGCGGCAGCACCAGCGGCCCTTCAAACTGCGGAAACAGCACCGGAATGCTCGAGCCGACGATGCCGCCCAGGATGAATTGGCCTTCCGCGCCGATGTTCCAGATGTTGGCCCTGTAGCAGACCGACAGGCCGACTCCGATCAGGATGAGCGGTGCCGCCTTGATCGCCAGTTCATGCAGCTGCCAGACCTGACTGACCGGCTCGATGAAGTAAATCTGGAATGCCTTCAAAGGATTGACGCCAAGCAGTGCGAACAGGATGGCGCCGGCGATCATCGTCAACACGAAAGCAATGAAGGGCGATAGCGCCGAGAACAGCATCGAGCGCTGTGGGCGTTTGACGAGTTCGAGGCGCATCATGACGTTTCCAGAGCGTGTTCGGCGTGGCCGGGCTCGGCCCCGCCCATCAGCAGTCCGATCTTTTCGAACGTGGCCTCAGCGATCGGCAAAGGCTTCGACAATTCGCCATTGTGCATCACCGCGATCGCGTCGGATATCTCGAACAATTCGTCGAGATCCTGGCTGATGACCAGCACTGCCGAGCCGCTGCGCGCCAATTCGATCAGCGTCTGACGAATGTGGGCGGCCGCACCGGCGTCGACGCCCCATGTCGGCTGATTGACGACCATGACGCTTGGCCTGCGGTCGAGTTCGCGGCCGACAATGAATTTCTGCAGATTGCCGCCTGAAAGCGCTGCCGCCTCCGGGTCCGGAGTGCTTTTGCGCACATCCATCGCCTTGATGATGCGCTGGGCTGCAGCATAGATCGCATCGCTTTTGACCATTCCGCCGGCGCCGACAAACACCTTGCCGTCAGTGGCATGGCGCGACAGAAGCAGGTTTTCCGAAAGTTTCATGCGGGGTGCTGCACCGTGGCCGAGCCGCTCTTCCGGTACGAAGGCCGCGCCCATTAGCCGCCTGCCGGTTATGCTGAGACCGCCAGCATCCTTGCCACGGATGCGCACCGAGGCGGCATCCTGCTGCTGCACCTCGCCGGAAACAGATTCGAAGAATTCGCCCTGGCCGTTGCCGGCAACGCCCGCAATGCCGATCACTTCGCCGGCGCGTACCGCCAGGTTGATATCCCTGAGCGGGATCGAGAACGGCGTTGCCGGTTTGCGGCTGAGTGCGCGGATTTCAAGCAGCGGCTGCGCGGTCTCGATACCCTGGGCCGGCGCGCGCACCACGGCCTGCACGTCGGTGCCGACCATCATGCGCGCCAGCGATGCCGCGGTTTCCTTGCGCGGATTGCAATGGCCAACCACCTTGCCGTGGCGCAGCACGGTGGCGCGGTCGCAGATGCGCTTGACCTCTTCCAGCCGGTGCGAAATGTAGAGGATGGACTTTCCTTCCGAGCGCAGCCGTTCGAGCGTCTCGAACAGCTTGTCGGCTTCCTGCGGCGTCAGCACCGAAGTCGGCTCGTCGAGGATGATGAGCTGCGGCGTCTGCAGGAGACAGCGGATGATCTCGATACGCTGGCGCTCACCGACCGACAGGTCGCCGACCAGCGATTGCGGGTCGAGCGGCAGGCCGTAGCTATAGGAAAGCGCCCTCGCCTTCGCAGCGATCGTGCTGATCGGCGAACCGTCGTCCAGCGACAGCGCGATGTTCTCGGCCGCCGTCAATGCCTCGAACAGCGAAAAATGCTGGAACACCATGCCGATGCCGAGATTCTTCGCAAAGCCGGGATTGGTGATCGTGACCGCCTGGCCGTTCCAGACAATTTCGCCCGAATTGGGCTCCAGCGTTCCGAACAGCATTTTGACGAGCGTCGACTTGCCGGCGCCGTTCTCGCCGAGCAACGCGTGGATTTCGCCTTTTGCGACGTTGAGGTCGATATGGTCGCACGCAGTTAGCGTGCCGAACGTCTTGGTGAGGCCACGAACCTCAAGCAGGTTTGCGTCGTCCTGATTTGCACTCACAGTGCCTCCCATCTGGTTTGCCAGATATGTTCTGTGTTCCCGCAGGCATGGTATGCGCGGCCTGCTGTCATCGCAAAGCGGCACCCGTCTTGAAAGAGCTTCAAGAATTTCAGCGGAAACTCAAGGGATAGCAAGGCTCAGGGGATAAGAATGGTTGTCCCGGTCGTCCTGCGGCCTTCAAGGTCGGAATGCGCCTTGCCGGCGTCCTCGAGCGCGTAACGCTGATTGATCTTGATCTTGACCGCGCCGCTGAGCACGATTTCGAACAGCGCGGCGGCGGACGCCTCCAGGTCATCGCGCCTGGCATTGTAGACGAACAGCGTCGGACGGGTTGCGAACAGCGAACCTTTCTGCGCCAGCAACGACATGCTGAACGGCGGGACCGGCCCCGATGATTGACCGAAGCTGGCGAACATGCCGAGCGGCTTCAGGCAGTCGAGCGAGGCCGGGAAGGTATCGTTGCCTACCGAATCATAGACGACGTCGCACTTCTTGCCGCCGGTGATGGCGAGGACGCCGGCGACGAAGTCCTGCTCGCGGTAGTTGATGACGTGGTCGAAGCCATGCGCCTTGGCGAGCTCGATCTTGTCGGCGGAGCTGGCGGTGCCGATCACGGTTGCACCAAGATGCTTGGCCCATTGGCCGAGGATCAGCCCGACGCCACCGGCAGCCGCGTGAAACAGGATCGTGTCGCCCGCCTTCACCTTGAAGGTACGGCGCAGCAGATATTCCGCCGTCATCCCTTTCAGCATCATGGCGGCCGCTTGTTCGTCGCTGATGCCGTCCGGCACCTTGACGACGCGGTCGGCGGCGATCACGCGCTGCTCGGCATAGGCGCCAGTCGTCACGGCGTAGGCGATGCGATCGCCCGGTTTCAGCCAGTCGATATCCGCGCCCACTTCCACCACCACCCCGGCCGCTTCGCTGCCGGGTATCAGCGGGAAACCGCCTGGCGGCGGATAAAGGCCGGAGCGATGATAGACGTCGATGAAATTGAGGCCGATTGCCGTGTGCTTGACCAGGATTTGTCCCGGGCCGGGTTGGCCCGGATCGGCGTCCTCATAGGTCAGAACCTCCGGACCGCCATGGGCGTGGATGCGTATTGCTTTGGACATTGACCAGACTTCTATTGGGATCAGGTTTTCTTGGCACCGAGCGTTGGAAAGAGCTGCATGATACCGCCGATGCATGCGAGGTAAAGTCCGGTGACGGTGATGCCGATCTTGGTGAAGACACTCACCTGCTCGCCCAAGACGCCGATCTGGTCGTAGAAGGCGGCAAGAGCTGCCTGCGCCAGCGCCAGTGCTCCAAAAGCGCACCATAGCAGCGTCATGCCAAGGTTGATCGGGCGCAGCCGCACCACCCGCACCGGGTGGATGAAATTGATCGGCACGAAGGTCAGGATGCCGGCTACCACGACCACGGCGAAGGAAACCCATTGTCCCGGATCGATGACGAACAGCGTGAACACCACCATGTTCCAGACCACGGGAAACCCTTTGAAGAAATTTTCCTTCGTCTTCATGCCGGTGTCGGCATAGTAGATCGCGCTCGACACGACGATGATCGCCGCCGACAGGAACGACAGCCCCTCACCCATGAAGCCGCGCTGGTAGAGCGCGAAGGCCGGTATCAGCACGTAGGTAACGTAGTCGATGATGTTGTCGAGAAGTTCGCCCGACCACGTCGGCAGGATTTCCTTGACCTCGAGTTTCCTGGCGATCGGCCCGTCGATGCCGTCGACGAACAGCGCCAGGCCGAGCCACCAGAACATCGCCGTCCAGCGCTGCTCGCTTGCAGCCACCAGAGACAAGAACGCCAGGAAAGAGCCCGACGCGGTCAGCAGATGGACCGAAAACGCGCGCGCTTGCGGCCACGTGACTTTCTTCTTCGGCCTCGGAATCCGGTCCGTGATTTTCCTGGCCGTTGTCTTTTTGCTCACGGGCCCCGCCAGTCTAGCTTACAGATTTCGGCCGAGCGGCCGGCAAAATTCCAATTGCGGCCGAAGGCCCGCATCTTGCTCTTGTCGGACCTGGCGACGATGATTTCCGGTGCGATCCAGTACTCCGAATTGCTGATCACGGTATCCTTGTCGCGGTCCTTGCCCGTAATCGGCGTTACGGCTCCGTCGATGATCTTCGGAATCTGGAAGATTCGCGTCCTGTCGCGCGTCTCATAGGTGATCGGCGCTTGCTCGACGCCAAGGAACTTTCCGACCAGGATGGAGAGCAGCGAGGTGGTTCCGCCAGCCTTGCCGGTGAAAATCCTGGTCAGCGCCTTTACCGCGTAGACTGAGGCGCGCTTGTCGATGAACAGTCCGGCGGTCCAGTTGCCGCGGCTCATATAGCCGGGGATTTCCATGACCAGCCCAAGATTAAGGCCGGAAAGGTCGGCCTCGCCGAAATGGCCAGCATCGATGCGGAACCCCGCCCAGGTCTGACAATAGCCCTCGGTCGGCGGATGACTGCCGAGAGACAGCACGCAAGGACAAAAAACCGTGCAATTGCAGGAGAGTACCAGCTCTCCTTTCATTGCCCAGCCTTGGTCCGCCATCGAATTCTCTCCCTATGCCGAGACTACTAGCAGGGCGGTTGCCCAGACAAGCAGTATCGCACCGGCGACACGGGTTGGCAGCCTGCCCGCCGTCTGTTTTTCGATCAAGGTGAACAGGCCGATCAGCGCCATCCAGAACACGTTCATCACACCGACGGCGAACATCACCAGCATCAGCGCCCAGCAGCAGCCGAGGCACCAGACGCCCTGCTCCATGCCGAGCCGGAAAATGCGGCCGGGCCTCGCGCTCCAGTTCGAAAACAGGATCGAGAACGGGTTTTTGCATTTTGTCAGGCAGGCTTCCTTCAGGCCGCTGAACTGATAGAGGCCAGCAACCAGAAGTGCTGCCGCTCCTGTCGCTCCAACCACCGGATCGAGCACCTGCGCAGATGAGGCGAAGGCGTGAACGATGAGCGTCAGCACTGCAAACACTGCCGACGCAGCCAACCACACGCTGAGGTAACCGGCGACCAGGATCAGCGGATGGACGACCGCTTCGCCCTTGATCCGCGCGGTATCGGCGATCTCGCAATAGGTGCGGATCATCGGCGCCGCCGAAGGCAGCATGGTGGCGACCGCCATCAGGAACCACATGACGATGAGTGCTCCGGCCTGCGCGCCGACGCCCCCGTCGAGCGGCGCAGGTGCAAGACAAAGGTTGAAGAAGCGATCGAGAAGATCCGGCAGCGGCAGCCCCGGCAGGTACCTGAGCATCGTGTCGCCGGGTGCATCCATGCCTGGAACCCGGCTTTCGGCGCCACGTATGGCCATGGCGCCAAGCAGCAGCCATGCCAGGACGACGCCGGCGCCCAAAACGATGTTCACCGCCAGTCGAGGATTGCGCGAGACGTTTCCCGCGGCACGGCCGAAACGGTCGAGATGACTGAAATCATGGTCTTCGGCGGTCATGGCAATCGAATGGGCCGAATCGCCGCGTTGATCAAGCCGCATGATCTGACCTATATGCTCATCAGGTCGGGTCGACCGCCTCGCATCGCAACCGGGAAGCCGAATTGGACCATCGGGAAACAGCACGGATACTGGTTGCCGGCAGCGGCCCGGCAGGGCTGATCGCAGCGCTCGGCTTCGCAGACGCAGGCTTTCCGGTGACACTCGTCGGACCTGAGGCAAATGACCAGGACGGCCGCACGACGGCCTTGATGAACCCGGCCCTGAAGATCCTCGATCGGTTGGGCGTCCTCGATGAGGTGAGGTCCAACGCCGCGCCGCTGAAGGTGATGCGCATCGTCGACGCAACCAGGCGGCTGATTCGCAGCCCGGTGGTCACTTTTCGCGCCAGCGAAATCGGCGAGGAGCAGTTCGGGCTGAATTTACCCAACAGCGCGCTCAACCCCGCACTTGCCAGAGTTGTTGCCGCGCATTCGGGCATCGAATGGCGAAAATTGATGGTGGAGACCTGGCGCCTCGACGCCGATCATGCCTATGCGATCCTGTCTGACGGCAGTGAGATCGCAGCATCGCTGGCGGTCGCTGCCGACGGGCGTCTGTCGCCGGCGCGCGAGGCTGCCGGCATTTCGACATCCGCGCGGTCGTATCCGCAGGCGGCATTGGTTCTCAATTTCGGCCACCGCAGCGACCACGCTTTCACCTCGACCGAGTTCCACACCGAGACCGGCCCGTTCACCCAGGTTCCGCTGCCCGGCAACCGGTCCAGCCTTGTCTGGGTGGTAGAACCGGAAACGGCGAAGGAGCTCGCCGCACTGGACGACGCGACGCTTTCGACGCGGGTCGAACAGCGGATGCAATCGATGCTGGGCCAGGTTTCTGTCGAACCCGGCCGGCAAATCTACCTGCTTTCCGGCGTGACGCCCCGGTGCTTCGCGCGTAACCGGGTGGCACTTGTCGGGGAAGCCGCCCATGTGTTTCCGCCGATCGGCGCGCAAGGTCTAAACCTTGGTATCAGGGATATCGATGATCTGGTTGGAATTGCTTGCGAAAACAGAGCCGATCCAGGCGCCGTCAAGGCACTCGCAGCCTATGATTTCAAGCGCCGGCCCGACATCCTGGCGCGCAGCAGTGCGGTCAACCTGCTCAACAAGTCGCTGCTCTCGGACATGCTGCCGGCACAGATGGCGCGCAGTGCCGGCCTTGGCGTGCTCGGCGGCTTCGCCCCGCTCCGCGCCTTTTTTATGCGCGAAGGGCTGCGGCCCGGCAGTGGTTTTGCGGCGCTCGCCGGCGATCTACGGAAACAAGTCCGGCGGTAGCCCGTCGTGGCGGATCATGTAGAGCAGCCCAGTCACTGTCACGACCGAGAGGCAAGTGGTGATCAGCACGCTGGCTGAGGCACGCTGCACCCAGACGCCGTATTGCTGGGCGATGACGAGGACATTGGTTGCGGTGGGCGATGCCGCCAGCAGCACCGCCGAAAACAGCCAGGTCTCGGAAAAATTACCGACCCAGCTTAGTACGACATAGCAGAGCAACGGGTGCAGGATCAGCTTCAGCGCTGCGATTAACGCCAATTCGTGCGGGATGCGAGTGAGTGGTCTGAGCGCCAGGGTGACACCCATGGCGAACAGCGCGCAAGGTGCCGCGGCCCGCGAAAGATATTCGAGGAAGCGCTCCGCCGGCCCGGGCGGGCGAAAGCCGATATAGGCGGCGCCCACGCCCAAGGCGGTCGCGATAATGAACGGATGCAGCACGATCTTTCGCAAAACGCCCGGGATAAGCCGCAACGGCGATGTCTTGTCGTCGCCGGACAGCGCCCTCATCATTGGCGCGATGGCGAAATGCACGATGTTTTCGAAACAGAAGATCAGGGCAACCGGCACAGCCGCCTCCTCGCCGAAGGCCAGCAGTGCAAGCCCCGGCCCCATATAGCCAATATTGCCATAGGCGGCGGCGAGCGCCTTGATAGTCGACTGTGCGATCTCGCCTCGCGAGTGTCAGCACCGACAATGCGAACATCAGCGAAAAGATCGTGTACGTCGAAAAGACCGAGCCCAAGATGAAGTTCCATTCAGTCAGTCGCTCGAATGGCGTCTTGGCAAGCAGTTGGAAGAACAGGGCCGGGAGCGCGACATAGACGATGAAGGTGTTCATCCAGCCGAGCGCTTCCAGCGGTTGCCTGGTGATGCGCGCCACCAGGAAACCTACGAAAATCAACCCAAAGAAAGGAAGAACAAGACCGATAACGTCTGACATTTCGTCCTGGCGCGAGACCCCCGGGTGGGGCTAGCCCGTAGCTTGATGGGGCGTCAAGCGCTTCGGCATTGAATTAATGCGGCGTCTGCGTCAAATAGGGTCAGGTATCAGCCCTAAAGTCGAGCTCGATTTTTTGTAGCGAAGTGCGTAAATTCAAAGTCTTAGCGGTTCCTTTGCGCGTTCTAAGGACGCGCGGCACTCCTGGGACTTAGTGGTGAGTACGATGAAAACAGCTAAATTCTCGATCGGACAGGTGGTCCGCCACCGGCTGTTTCCGTTCCGCGGCATTATTTTCGATGTCGACCCCCAATTCGCCAACACCGAAGAATGGTATGAGGCGATCCCCGCGGATGTGCGGCCGCGCAAGGACCAGCCCTTCTATCATTTGCTCGCCGAGAATTCGGAAACGGAATACATCGCTTATGTGTCTGAGCAGAACCTGCTCGAGGACCAGTCCGGCGAACCGGTGCGGCATCCGCAGATCGGCGAGATGTTCGAAAAGAGATCGGACGGGCGCTACGAGCCGAGACACCAGTCAAGACATTGATCTGCCGGAAGTGCGGGCCTGACGAAATAGCGCGCTGACTGGGATCAAGAAATGGCCGGGCCGGAACGAAAAAAGCGGGGCATGACCCCGCTTTTTCCTTGGCTTGAAAACTGTCTTGTTTCGCCCTGAGGGGCGATCAGTTGGCGGTCTTCGCCTTGTCCTGCTCTTCCTTGAGCTTCTTGGCGAAATCCTGATTGTTCTTGGCAACGAAATCCTGAAGCTTCTTCTGCCGATCCTCGATGTCCGACTGCTGCAGCGGCGGCCCGTCGAAGGCGCCGCTGAAGCCCGTCAGCGCGACCTTGATCGGGTTCGGCTGGTTCTGGAAATTGACCGAGGTCAGCGTCAGGTTCGAACCCTTCTTGAAGGAATTGATGAGCTGGTCGGTCAGCGGCACTTCCGCCACGCAGCGGTCGGGGAAGCAGATCACATAGTCGAGCTTCTGCGTCTTCCCGGTATCGATCTGGAGGCCAATGCCGGGAGGAACCAGGCGACCGGTCGGAACCGTCACCTGGAACACCTTGCGGTTCACCTTGCCCTTCAATTCGATCAGGCTGACACCGGTGACGAGCTGGCCGTTGCCGGCAGTGGTGATGTTCTGGACATTGCAGATGTCGACGTCTTCCTGCTTGGTACAGGCCTTGAACCAGCCCTGCGGAATCTGTTGCTGCTGCGCAAGAGCAGCGGGAAGTTGTGCGCCTAGAAAGCCGACCACGCCAGCGGCCATGACCGACAGGCGGTACGCGTTGCTGTTCAGGCTCGTCATATCGTGCACTTCCTCTCAAATGATCCCAGGACCGGCTTCTTCGCGCCGTGTGGTCCAGCTACCTGTTGCCGAAATGAGGCAACAGAATGACTTCGGACGGCGTGTTACACCGCAAGCGGTGCCGAATCCAGCCCGATACTCGCAATTCTTAACTTCGCGATCGGCCGGGAGGCGGCCGGCTCATGTTAGGGTGCGCTCCGAATCATCAAGCCGCCCCAGTAAGGAGACGGTCATGGGCCGCGTTCTTGTTTGGCTGATCGCCGCGATCTCGTTTGTCACCCTTTCGCCCCAGCCAGCGCTGTCGGAGCCGAAACACGCGATCGCCATGCAGGGCGAGCCGGCGCTGCCGTCCGACTATACGCATTTCAACTACGTCAATCCCGATGCGCCGAAGGGGGGCAGCATCACCTATTGCGTCGTCGGCAGCTTCGACAATCTCAACCCGTTCATCCTGAAAAGCCTGCGCACGACAGCGCGCGGCATGATCGACAAGATCTTCGGCAATCTCGTCTTCGAGCCGTTGATGCAGCGCAATGACGATGAAGCCTTCAGTCTTTACGGGCTGCTTGCTGACACTGCCGACATGGATCCAGAGCGCAAGAGCATCGAATTCCACCTCGATCCGAGGGCCAAGTGGTCTGATGGCCAACCGGTGACTGCGGAAGACGTGCTGTTCACCTACGACGTTTTTACCGAGAAAGGCCGACCGCCCTACAGCGCCCGTATGAGCATGGTCGCCAAACTGGAAAAAATCGGCGACCGCAGCGTGCGTTTTACGTTCAATGACAAGGCTAACCGCGAGACTCCGTTGGTTATCGCGATGACGCCAATCGTACCGAAGCACGCTTTTGACAAGGAGACCTTCGACAGGACCACGCTGAAACCGGTGATCGGCAGCGGCCCGTACACCGTGGCGCACGTGGCGCCCGGCCAGCGCATCGTCTTCAAGCGCAACCCAAATTATTGGGGCAAGGACATCCCCGCCAAGCGCGGTTTCGACAATTACGACCAGATCACCATCGAATATTTCCTCAATGCCAACGCCAAGCTGGAAGCTTTCAAGAAAGGCATCTGCGCCATCGCTGACGATGGCGATCCGGTCAAGCGCGAACGCGATCTAGACTTCCCGGCCTTCCACAGGGGCGACGTGATCGCCGAAACGTTCGACACCGGCATCCCGCCAGTGGTGACGGGGTTCCTGTTCAACACACGGCTGCAGAAGTTTTCCAGTCCGGTCGTTCGACGCGCGCTCGGCATGCTCTACGACTTCGAATGGGCCAACAAGAACTTGTTTGGCGGCAAGTACATGCGCACGATGAGCTATTGGCAGAACTCCGAGCTGTCGGCACTCGGCCATCCGGCCGACGATAGGGAAAAAGCGCTCCTGGCACCCTACCCGGGTCGTGTGCCAGCCGATGTCATGGACGGCACCTGGCGGCCACCGGTCACCGACGGCTCGGGCCAGGACCGCAAGGTGCTGAAAGCTGCCTTCGACCTATTCAAAGGCGCGGGCTATGCCTTGCAGGATGGAGTGATGCTCGATCCCGAGGGGAAACCCTTCGGCTTCGAGATCCTGACCGCCTCCCAGAACGAGGAGCGCCTTGCCGCCATCTACCAGCGCACGCTGGCGAAGATCGGCATCGATGTCACCATCCGCAGCCTTGACGGCGACCAGATCCAGTCGCGCAAGCAACGTTTCGATTTCGAGGTGCTGATCGGCGCCAGCGGCTTCGAGAACTCGCTGTCGCCGGGCATCGAGCAGTTCGGGCGCTGGGGATCGGCTGCCGCCAATGCCGAAGGGTCGTTCAATCTTGCCGGCGTCGCCGATCCGGCGATAGATGCAGCACTTGAGGCGATGGTCGACGCCCGCAGCCGCGAAGATTATGTTGCCGCTGTGCGGGTCCTCGACAGGTTGTTGATCTCCGGCCACTACATGGTTCCGATGCAGCACAACACGCAGCAATGGCTCGCCTACTGGAGCTATCTGGAACATCCGCGAAAGACTCCCATATCCGGTTATCGACTGCCGACATGGTGGCGCAAGCCGAAGTGACTCTTCGGAACAGGAGATCAAGATGAGCGACGAGAAGTCGATTACCGTCGATGTGGTCTCCGACGTCGTCTGCCCCTGGTGCTTCATCGGCCAGAAGCGGCTCGACAAGGCGATCGCCGCGGCAAACGATGTCGAAGTGCATGTTCGCTGGCGGCCGTTCCAGCTCGACCCAACCATCCCGCCCGAAGGCAAGGACCGCCGCGAATACATGGTGGCCAAATTCGGCAGCGACGAACGCATCCGCGAGATCCACGCCCGCATCGAGCCATTGGGCGAAGCTGAGGGCATCAACTTCGCCTTCGCCGCCATCAAGGTTGCGCCCAACACGCTGGACGCGCACCGCCTCATCCGCTGGGCTGGTGCCGCCGGCGAGGTCATGCAGAACCGGCTGGTGCGACGTCTGTTCCAGTTGAATTTCGAGGAAGGCGCCAATCTCGGCGACCATGTCGTTCTGATCAACGCCGCCCGCGAAGCCGGCATGGATGCGTCCATCGTCGAGACGCTTTTGCCGACGGACGCCGATGTCGAGGCGGTACGCACCGAAATCGCCACTGCTTCGCGCATGGGCATCACGGGCGTGCCGTGCTTCCTGCTTGAGGGCAAGTATGCAGTGATGGGCGCGCAAGACGCCGACACGCTCACCGACGCCATTCGCCAGGTTGCGGCGGCAAAGGCGCGGGGCGAGTTGGAGAAAGCCAACTGATAGACGCCATTTCCATAGGCGCGTTTGGCGACATCGTCACAGCCCCTCCGGTCACTTTTCCGGCTGCTGCCAGGTCGATATGGCAACAAAGATGAGACGCGTCTTTGCGTCGATTCGTCTTCCGAAGCACAAAATCGGCCGATCAACCGGGCTCTTCCGATAACAAAACTGTGCAAAAAGCTTTCCCTTGGGGAAGATGCCGGCGCTCGCATCGTGAACCAATAACTCATTGAAATTATAAAGAAAACATGCGCGGAGAGTGGCACCGCATGGCGTTGCCGCTGTTGCTTAATGGCAACGGCCAGGGGTTCAATCCCGCACAGGCCGAGAAAAGATAATCGAAAATGATCAATTGGTGTTACTGTCTGTAACAAAACTAAAAGAGGTTTGGGCGGGATTGTGATTCGGGTCGGCAGACCAGAGCGACATTCAATATCGGAAAAATGGCTCCGCGGCGCCGCAAGGTCGCCGCTCCTGACACCGGTTTCCTCGATGCGCAGCTTCTGGGGACTGATGCGGGCCTACTGGTTCTCGGACCGCTGGGTTGAGGCCTGGACGCTGACGCTGGTCATTGCGCTGTTTACCGCGCTCTCCAGCAAAGCCGGCGTCTGGTTCGCCGAAGCATCCGGGGAACTGGTCAACTCGATCGCCTTTTACCACGATGCCGCGAACACCACGCCGCTTGCATCGCTGCTCACCAACGCCGGCGTGCTCATCCTTCTGGTCGTGCTCAAGGACGCGGGCTTTACCGGCATCCGCACCTTTGTTTCCGCAACGCTGCATCGCAAATGGCGCGGTTGGCTGGACAGCCGTTTCAACGAAGCGCTTCTCGACACCAATCACACGCATTTCCATGCTCAGCATGGCTCCTCCGGCAGCGCCGCTCCCGACAACATCGACCAGCGCGTCCAGGAATCGATCAAGGACATGACCGGCGGCGCCATCGGCCTCGCCATGGGGGTCATGGCTGTCGCTACATCGCTTTATTTCGTCGGTCGGAAACTACTTGAAACCTCGGCGGAGGTGAAAGGGCTGGAATTCCTCGGCAGCTATGGCAGCGCGGTCCTGGCTTTCCTGGCGGTCGCCATATACGTGCCGCTGAACACCTGGATCGCGGTGAAGCTCGGCAGGTTGCTGGAACGGCTCAACATCCAGATGCAGCAATCCGAAGGCAGTTATCGCGGCGAACTGACCACGTTCCTGCGCCGCAGTTTCCACGTTGCCGCCTCACAGGGCGAGAACGTGCAAAAGACAATGCACGACCGGCTCTATGTCGACATCGACCGCACCTGGGCGAGGCTGAACATCGTCAACACCAGCTACCGTTCTTTCGAACTGGTCTACAATTTCATCGGCGCCCGCGTTGTCGCCTATGCGCCGGGCCTCGTGCCCTACATCCACAACCGTTTCGATCTCAAGGGCTACATAACCGGCTCCGAGATGGTCAACTCACTGATCAGTCAATGTTCGTGGTTCATCCATGTCATGCCTTCCATCGCGGCGCTGCGCGCCAACAGCCAACGCGTGACCGAACTCGCCAACGCGATCGAAAACGTCCAGCGCCCGCAGGAATTCTACAGTCTCACCGGCTGCTCCGATTTCCGTTACGATCGCCAGAACCCGGTTTTCGGCTTGACCATCCAGAAGCTGGAGCTGACCCATCAGGGCGAGGACGCCACGCCCTTCCTGAGCGCCGCGAATTTGCGCTTCCGACGCGGCGAATGGACGTTCCTGAAAGGCGAATCAGGCTGCGGCAAGACATCGCTGATCAAGGCGATCAACGGCTTGTGGCCGTATGGCCGCGGCACCATCGTCTTCCCGGAAGGGGTGGAAAGTTTCTATGCCGCCCAGGAGGTCAAGCTGCAGCAGGTCTCGCTGAAGCAACTGGTCTGCCTGCCCGGCTCAGAGCGCGATCACACCGACACGCAGGTTGCATCGGCTCTGCACAGAGCAGGCCTTGGCGATTTCATCGAGCACATGGCCGATGAAACCCGCGAGGGAATGAGCTGGGACCAGGTGCTTTCGGGCGGCCAGAAACAGAAGCTGGTTGTCGCTCGCATCGTGCTGCAGCAGCCGGGGCTGCTGTTCCTCGACGAAGCGACCGGCGCGCTCGATCCCGAAGGGAAGATCGCCTTCCACCAGGCGATCAAGGACAATTGTCCCGACGTCACGGTGATCTCGATCATGCACGAAGCCGTGCCGCCAAGATCGCTTTCAGGCGCCGAATTCTACCACAGCATCGTTACCATCGCGGATGGCGTCGCGACCAAAAAGCCGCTGGCGCCGAGCCTGCCGGTCGAGCTCACCACCATCCTCGCGCACCCAAGGCCGGTCGAGGAAAAATGGCTGCGCTTCCCTCGCCGCATGAGGCAGAAATAGCGGCGATATGATATCGTTGCCCACTGTCGCGTCTTGCCCGGGATTGGTGATCTATTCTCAGTGTCGCTGGTGATGCTGCCCTGCCCGCTGCAATCGCAGCAGGTGACAAGTCAGGCCTGCCGGCCATAGTCGCGCAGCGCGTCGGGCGACCAGGATAACCGCGCCGACAATGCGAGCCTCCTCGATAGCCCGATCGACGACCTGGTCCAGACGTCGGCCAAAGTTGCGGTCGAGTGGTGCGGCACCATTGGATGCGTGCATAGAATGCTCCATTGGCGACGGGCGGGCAAAACGTCAGGCGCGCTCGCCGTTCCTCACCCGGTAGGTCGGCTTGTACATGGTGACGAGTTCTTCCGCCGCCGTCGGGTGCACGGCCATCGTGCGATCGAAATCGTCCTTGGTCAGCCCAGCCTTTAGCGGAATGCCGAGAAGCTGCGCCATCTCGCCGGCATCCGGCCCGAGGATATGGGCGCCGAGCACTTTTTTCGAGGCGCCGTCGACCACCAGCTTCATCAGCATCTTTTCGTCGCGGCCCGACAGCGTGTTGCGCATCGGCCGGAAGGTGGCGCGGTAGACCTCGACGTCGGAGAAACGCTTTATGGCCTCGTCTTCCGACAGGCCGACCGTGCCGATCTCGGGCTGCGAGAACACCGCGGTGGCGATCGTTTCATGGTCGGGCGCGGTCGGGTTGCCCTTGAAGGCGGTCTCGACGAAACACATCGCCTCATGGATCGCCACCGGCGTCAATTGCACGCGGTTGGTGACGTCGCCGATCGCCCAGATGTTGTCGATGCTGGTGCGCGAATATTGGTCCACATGGATGGCGCCGGTCCTGGTCATCTCGATGCCGACGCCCTCAAGCCCCATGTCCTCGGTGTTGGGCAGACGCCCGATGGCGAGCATGACCTGATCGACCGTCAGCACCTTGCCGCCGGTGAGGACAGCGTCGAGGCGCCCGTCGGGTCGCTTCCTGACCCATTCGGATACGGCATGGCAGAGGATTTTTATCCCCTTCCTTTCCATTGTCTCGTGCAGCATGCGCCTGAGATCCATGTCGAAGCGGGAGAGGATCTCCTTGCCACGATAGACCAGCGTTGTGTCGACGCCGAGGCCATGAAAGATGTTGGCGAATTCGACGGCGATATAGCCGCCGCCCTCGATCATGATCGCCTTCGGCAATTCCTTGAGGTCGAACGCTTCGTTCGAAAAAATGCAGTGCTCATGGCCGGGCAGAGCCGGGTGCGGCGACGGGCGGCCGCCGGTGGCGATGAGAATCTGGTCGGCGGTGACGGTACGGTCCTCGCCGAGAAGATGCACCACATGCGGATCGACCAGCATGGCGCGCGACTGAAACGTCTCGCCGCCGGCCCCTTCGACATTCTTCCTGTAGATGGCTTCCAGCCGGCTGATCTCGCTATCCTTGTTGGCCACCAATGTCTGCCAGTCGAAGCTCGCCTGCGGCACGGTCCAGCCATAACCGGCGGCGTCGGCAAAGTGTTCGGGAAATTGCGAGGCATAGACATAGAGCTTCTTCGGCACGCAGCCGCGAATGACGCAGGTGCCGCCATAGCGGTATTCCTCGGCAATGCCGACGCGCTTGCCGAGTGCCGCCGCCACGCGCGCCGCCCTCACCCCGCCGGAGCCGCCGCCGATGACAAAAAGATCGTAGTCATAGACGGCCATGATGCGGCTCCTTGCCCTTCAAAATGTCTGAGACAGGTAGGCTGCAAACCACCAAAAGAAAAGCCAGGACCGGACGCCGCGCATCCTGTCGGACGCGCAACGGAGGCCGAGCTTTCCGGTCCAGCAGCGATAACGCCGCCGGAACTATGCTCAGTTCTTTGGTGCTTCCGTCTGCGTGCCAGCCGCAGGAGCCGCGGCATCGGCCGGTGCCGCCGGCGCTGTGGCTTTCGCTGCCGCGGCAAGCGTTTCGCCGACCTGCTGGGCGAGATCGCGAGCGACACCGTTCTGCCAGATGTCGGCGGCCTTGAGCAGTTCACGCGTCACGGCCGGGCCGCTGTCAAGCAGCTTCTTGCCGGAATCGGAATTGTAGAAAGCGGCGATTTCGGTAAGCTCTTTTTCGGAAAATACCTTGGCATAGGCCATGGCAGCTTCCTTTTCCAGATCGGCGCGGCGCGAGGCCAGGGCCAGCGCCTTTTCGCTGATGGTCCTGCCGATCAGCTCCTGCATGTCCGGGTTCTTTTGGATAAGCTGCTGCTGAAGCGCGGCGGCGGCCTGCGGCAGGATGTTGTCGAACGGGTCCGTCGCGTGGATCGCCGCGACCGCGGCGCGGGCAGCCTTCAGATGCCCGTCGGTGACGTCCTGCGAGAACGCCGGCGATGAAAACGCAAAGACGGCTGAAGCTGCCAGAATGGCAGAAAAACGGCGAACCCGGTTATGCAACATCATGATCGGTAGAACTCCCTGGTTTTCGGGCGGCGTGGACAGTTTGGACGCCGTCGCCGGCTACGATGGCCGCTGATGCCAGCCCGATGAAAAGACCATGCTCGACCACGCCCGGAATGGCATGGAGAGCATTCGAAAGCGCTCTTGTATCCGGAATGCGGCCAAAAGATGCATCGAGGATAAAATGGCCGCCGTCTGTAACAAAAGGCTGGCTCCCCGTCATCCTCAATGTGACGGGACCGGAAAGGCCGAGCCTTCCGGCCGCCGCGGCAACCGCGATTTCCGTGGCACGCAGGCCGAACGGGTTGACCTCGATTGGCAGTGGAAAACGGCCGAGCGTCTCGACCATCTTCGAACGGTCGGCAATGACGATCATGCGGGCGGAAGCCGCCGCCACGATCTTTTCGCGCAGCAGCGCACCGCCGCCGCCCTTGATCAATGTCAGCGCCGGATCGATCTCGTCGGCGCCGTCGATGGTAAGGTCGAGTTCGGGCGTTTCCTCCAGCGTCGAAAGGGGCACGCCAAGTTCGCCGCAAAGGATGGCGGTGCGCTCCGAGGTCGGCACGCCGATGATGGTAAGGCCGGTGGCGACCTTTTCGGCGAGCAGCCGAACGAACTCCTCGGCCGTCGAGCCGGTGCCGATGCCGAGCCGCATGCCATCAGTTACATGGGCAAGTGCCGCCCGCGCGGCCTCGACCTTCAGTTGCCTCGCATTCATACCTGCCCCGGATTTCGCTTGTTTCGGCGCTCCTAGCATCTTTGCCCGTCCGGTCAAAGAGTTTGCCCTGTGGATTGACCAAGCACTGCTTGCCTGGATGGGCTGCAGCGGCTATCGCGTGCCGGCAGCGCAATCGTCACAGGACAGGCCATGACCCGACCGATCATCGTGTTCGACCTCGACGGGACGCTGATCGATACAGCGCCGGACCTGCTCGACAGTCTCAATCACAGCCTTGCCGCCAGCGAACTCGCAGCCGTCGATGAGGCCGGCTTCAAGCGCTTCGTCGGCCATGGCGGGCGGGTGATGATCGAGCGCGCGCACGCCGCGCAGCAAAGATCGCTGGCGGTGGAGGAACACGACCGATTGCTAAAGCTGTTCCTCGATCACTACTCCGACAACATCCCGGGCAAATCGCGCCCCTACCCCGGCGTCATCGAGACGATCGCCCGATTCGAGGCAGCCGGTTATCTCTTGGCCGTCTGCACGAACAAATACGAAGCCAACTCGGTGGCGCTGATCGAGGCGCTCGGCCTGGCGAAGCATTTCGCTGCGATTTGCGGTCAGGACACGTTTACGTTCCGCAAGCCCGACCCGCGCCATCTGACCGAAACCATCGTGCTGGCCGGCGGCGATCCGCACCGCGCGCTGATGGTCGGTGATTCGCAGACCGACATCGATACGGCGAAAGCCGCTGGCATTCCCGTGGTCGCGGTTGATTTCGGCTACACCGACCGCCATGTGCGCGAATTCGAACCGTCGGCGGTAATCTCGCATTTCGATGCGCTGACGCTTGGTCTGGCCGAGCGCCTGATTGCCGCTGCGGGGCACTGAGCGACAGTGATCGGGCCGTTCCCGGTGGGGTTCCATTCGGTCTTCGTCGGAACGCCGGGACATCGCCTTGACTTCCCCGGCCGGCCTCCCTTATATCGCGGCGCGCTTGGCCTTCGGGCAACGAGCGGGCGATTAGCTCAGCGGGAGAGCACACCCTTCACACGGGTGGGGTCGCAGGTTCAATCCCTGCATCGCCCACCATTATCCGCTCCCGGAACAAAGCTACCCTCCGCTTCGCAGTCGCCTACGCCTAATCGGCAGGTTTGCGACTGCCTGGTTCATGCGATGCGCCAAGCGGTTTGGGGCACATCACAAGCGCTATCTACCCTTGGAATCGCGCAAGCTGCACATTGAATGCGGCCGGGAGGTGACGCCGTGGAGCTCATGTTCGACACGGCCTTAGCCCATCTCTTCCCCGAAGAGGGGTGAATTGCAGACGCCGTAAATGTGAGCAACGACAACGCGATGCGTCGGCGCGATTCGCGAGTGTCCATTTCAGATTCCGGAACAAACCTGCATGGCCGCGAGTTTCCACTTCTCGAACAATAAGGGAAAGCCATGTCCAGACTCGTTTTGGCGACAGGTGTCGCAGTTCTCCTTCTCGGCGGACCGGCCCTTGCCGCAGACGGAAGTCCGTTGCCGCCGCAGAATGCCAGGAAACTCTCGGAAATAATCGCCAAGGTGGAGCAGCGCGACGACTTTCGCTACGTCGACGAGGTCGGCTGGGACAGCGGCGCCTACACCGTCACTTATTACACGACCGACAAGGCGAAGGTCGAAATCACCTACGATCCGGTGACAGGCGAACCGAAATAGAGCGCGGGCACTCTTCCCAAGGCGATACGTGCGGCCGGCTTTCTCTTAAAGGATCCGGAACAATTCCGGCAACCAGTTACAGCGCAGCCTGGCGACGATCCTTCGGAAGCGGGCAGCACCGTAGCTTCACCAACACGCTTGTCGGCATCCCCTTGCGCCGATGCAGCTTTGATGGCTGATTGCGGCGAGATCATTGAGCCGCACGGGGTGGGCATGGCGACGGCAAAGCATGTGGCGAAACGCGTTCTGATGATGCTCGCCGGCTATTTCGTTGCGGTGCTGGTCGGGCTGATTGCCGTGGCCACGATCTATGGTGCATTGAGTTCGCTGCCTGATGCGCCGGCATATTTCGATTTCATGGGGGTTTCCCCCATTGCGGCGCTGGTCGTGCCGCCGCTCGGCATGTTCATCTATTTCCTGACGATCGTGCTGACCGGCCTTCAGACGCTGATCTTCGCGCTGATCGCCGAATTGTTTTCGCTGCGCAGTTTTTGGCTGCACATGGTCTTCGGCGCCGCGGTAGCGGCTGCCGGCTTCGTGTTGATCTGGCCGAGCGCGCCGTCGGACCTGAGCCCCGAGCGCTGGGCTGATATCGGCATCATCGCCGCCGCCGGCCTTGTCGCCGGCCTGGTCTACTGGTTGATCGCCGGGCGCGAAGCCGGCTTCCGGCGCCCGCTCCCCCTGCGTTAGGGTCCTCAGCTCGCCGGCGAGCGCACCGCTGCCGTGCTGTCGAGTGCCTGCTGCAGCCGCGTGTCGCGGTCGTAGACGTCGCTGAAATATTCGACTTTGCCGGACATGTCCGGCCAGGCGGTGAAATAGGCGACATAGACCGGGATGGTGCGCGCCACCTTTTCGGTCGAATGTCCATGCTTCAGCTTCTCCGAAATGTAGTCGACCGAGGTGCCGAGCACGGCCGCTGCCATGCCGCGTGGATCCTGCAGACGAACGCAGCCATGGCTGAGCGCGCGCATGTCACGCTGGAAAAACGACTTTTGCGGCGTATCGTGCATGTAGATGGCGTGCTTGTTGGGAAACAGGATCTTCAGTTCGCCCAGCGCATTGGCCTCGCTCGGCAGCTGGCGCACGCCATAAGGTATCTTCGCGCCATAGGCGCCCCAGTTGACCGAGGAGGAGGGAATGCGCTTGCCGCGCGCGTTGACCACTTCGTAGCCGGCACGGTCGAGATAGCCGGGATCCCTGCGCAGCCGGGGCAGCATCTCGTTGACGAGGATCGACTGCGGCACGCCCCAATAGGGATGGAAGTCGACCTGCTCGACCTGATCATAGAAAAAGGAAGTCTGGTTGGTGGTCTTGCCGATGACGACGCGAGTCTTCAGCTTCTCCTCGCCATTTTCGATGTAGCTCGCCGTAAAGGCCGGCTGGTTGATGAAGACACGCGGACTGCCGAGATCGGAGGGCAGCCAGCGCAACTCTTCCAGCGCGACCTGCACCTTTTGAATCTTGTCGGCCTTGGACGTCCCGACCAGCGCCGCGACGGTTCGCGGACCGATGACGCTGTCGCCCTTCATGCCAGCCTTTTTCTGCACCGCTCTGATGACCGGCACCAGTTCCGGCTCATAGACCTCGCTAGTGGCGAGCCTGGCCAATATCTCGCCGTAAGCGCCGCCCATCTCGTCGTCGAGATTGCGCGCGATCTTCGCCAGAAGCTTCGGCAGTTCGGGGCTGGTCTGCCCCGGCTTCAGCAACAGCTTGGGATCGACGATGATCTCGTCTTCGGCGCTGGCCTGAAGTGATTCCAGTTCGACGCGCAGCGCCTGGTACTCGGCGTTCTGCGGATGCCGTGATTCGAGATAGGTGCGCACTTGCTGGGTGCGCGTCAGCGTTTTCAGCACGCCTTCCATGTCGAGCGGCTTCACGGGGAAATCATAGTAGCCGGTGATGCGATTGGGATCGACGCGACCGCTTTGCGCGTCGTGGACATAGCGCAAGACGCGCGCCGACAGCGCCATCTCGAAGCGGACGAGCTCCTTCAGCCGCGCATCGTCGCTGCCGATCGATGCGCTGGCGGCAGGCACTTCAACCGTATAGTCGGCCGGCGTGAGGCCATAGCTCGTCGCCTCGCCAAGCACCCGCACCGCATCCTGCGCGCGGGTGTTGGCACTGGCTCCCCTCACCCAGATGAAATCCGGGTTGGCCGAGTAATACGCGACGAGCGCTTTGGCGATGTCCTTCTCGGCGTAGAGTTCGTAGTCGTCCAGTCCGGCAATCGCTTCGCGGAAGTCAGCGCCGGTGGCGGAAGATGGCTGGAAGGCGGCGTCCTGTGGCATTGCCGGCTCGGGCGCTGCCGTCAGTGTCGAGAAGTCGACGCGCACGAGCGGATCGCTTTTGTAGGTGTAATAGGACGGGCTGCTGATTTGGACGGCGCCGCCGCCACTGCGCTTGTTGCCGACGTTGCGAGAAACGGCCGGCGCCTTTTGCTTCTGATTGTATTTCCTGTACGGCGGCGGGGGGAAATCACCTTGCGGCGTGTGCCTGATCCCACCGCCGAAAAGCCTCTCGAAAAGCCCTTGCGCGTTTGCCTGCGGCACGCCGAAGGCCAGCATTGCCGCGACCGCCGCAAGCGGTATCACGGTTGCTCTGTTTCCGAGGAATTTCATGGATCACCCGCTCCGGCTGCAACCGGTTCCCGTTCCGCATCGCTTGACGGTCTCGCCCACCGCATGACGGATGTAAGACGCGACTACACCGATTCATACTGATTTCGTTAAGCTTTCATAAATTTCGGAAGGTCTGTTGCAGAACAGTTTCACAACGCCGTGACAACCGAAGCGAATTGGATCCGCTCGGGTTCCAGGAAATGGTGCACAGGTCAGGCGTTGGCGCCGCCGTCGATGGTCAGTGCGGCGCCTGTCACGAAACGCCCTTCGGGACCTGCCAGCCAGGCGACCATGCCGGCGATCTCTTCAGCCTTGCCGAAGCGAGGCGTCGCCATCTTCTGTCGCTGGTGTTCGGCGTGCGGGCCACTTGCCGGGTTCATATCGGTATCGGTCGAGCCAGGATGAACGACGTTGGCGGTGATGCCGCGCGAACCGAGGTCGCGCGCCAATGCCTTGGTCAAGCCGACCAATGCCGCCTTGCTGGCCGAATAGGCGCTGAGGCTGGTATCGGTGACACGCTCCGCCAGATTGCTGCCGATCGAGATGATCCTGCCGCCCTCGCCCATATGCACGGCTGCCGCCTTCGAAGCCACGAATGGGGCTCTGACATTGACCTCCATGGTTTCATCGAAGTCGGCGAGCGGCAATTCATCGATCGGCGCGGCGCGCCAGATGCCGGCGCTGTTGACGAGGATGTCGAGCCGCCCGAAGGCTCTCACCGCTTCCCTGACCGCCTCCTGGATCGCGACGGCGTCGCGATTGTCGGCTTTGATGGCAATGGCGCGACCGCCGGCTGCCTCGATTTCCCCGACGACAGCGCGGGCCTGCTCCTCGCTATTCACATAGGTGAGCGCGACGCTGGCGCCGTCGGCCGCAAGTCTTCGCGCAATCGCCGCGCCAATGCCGCGGCTGCCGCCAGTGACGAGTGCGGCCTTGCCGTTCAAGACTGGGGATGACATTTGCTTCTCCTTTTGTAATGATCGATACATAAATGTGTGCCAGCCTTGCTCGGGTGCGTCAACAGTTTTATGTATCAATCAATACAGAAAGAATGCCATGCCTGACCGAGGCCGCCCCCGTACCTTCGATCGAACCGCTGCCTTGCGGCGCGCAATGGAGGTGTTTTGGGTCAAGGGCTACGAGGGCGCATCGATGAGCGACCTGACCGCGGCGATGGGCATCAACTCGCCCAGCCTCTACGCCGCATTCGGCTGCAAGGAAGCGCTCTTCCTCGAAGCGGTCGAGCTCTACACGCAGGTCGAAGGCACCGATATCTGGTCCGCACTGGAAAAGGCGCCCACGGCGCGCCAGGCGGTCGAGCGTTTCCTGCGCCAGACGGCCAAGGCTTATTCGCAGACCGATCGTCCGCAAGGCTGCTTGATCGCGCTCGGCGCACTGCACCAGGACTCAAGCCGCGGCGCCATCTGCGATGACCTGCGCCGCCGCCGCGCCGAAAGCCACGCAGCCTTGCTGAAACGGCTGGAACGTGGGGTGGCGGAAGGTGAATTGCCGGCAGATTTCGACTGCCGCACGGCGGCGACCTTTTATGCGACCGTCCAGCACGGCATGTCTATCCAGGCGCGCGACGGCGCATCGCGCGCAGCCCTGCTGGCGACTGTCGCCGGTGCGATGGCAGCGTGGAAGGGGATGGCCGGCACCGACACGTGACAAACGCCGGCAGCGTTTAATGCAGCGATACCGGCTCCCGGTGTTCGGCAACGAAGCCGACCGCACGCTCGACTACGCCCCTATCGGCGAGGATGCGGCGGTGTCCGAGCCCGTCGGCCCAGTATAGCCGCACATGGTCGCCGGCGCCGGCATAGAGCCTTGCATGGTCGGCGGACACTTCGCGGTCGTCTGGAGCATGGATGACCAGCGTTGGCACCGGCGTGCGGGCAAGCTGGCGGTCGCCGACGAATTCGTGCAACGGCCGGCCGGCGATGCGTTCGACCCGGTCGGCCATGGCGGCCTGCGAGCGTGGGCCGACACTGAGCATGCGGCTGAAATCGTTGAAGATCGCCGGCAGCGAACTCGGCGCCGCGATCAGCACCAGCCGCTCGGCCGCCAGCGGCGGAATGTTCTTGACCGAACCGACGACCGCATTGGCGGCGACGGCACCGCCGAAGGAATGGCCGACGACCGCCACGAACGGGCCGAACCATTCGCCGGTGAGCCGTGCGGCTTCGACAGCGCTGACCAATGTGAGCCGGCGGCCCTGCGATTGGCCGTGGCCCGGCAAGTCGAGCGAGACAACCTTGTAACCGGCGTCGCGATAGCCTTCGATCAGCGTGCGCATATATTCGGTGCGCGAACGCCAGCCATGGATGACGAGCACCGTGCCGGCGGCCCGCCTGCCCGGCTCCGACCTGAATTCATGCACCATGACGCAGCCGTTTTTGGTCTTCAGCCGATGATGGCGCGCCTCGGCCATGAAGCCGGCGGCGCGGTCGACGGCGCGTCGCTCGCCGTCGCTGAGAATTTTGGCGTTCGGCGTGCGGCAGAACAGTTCGAACGCCGCGCGCCCGGTAAGGCGCGGAGCCACGTGCTCGGCGGCAGCAAACACGCCCCGGATGACCTTCAATCCAAATGATGCCATAGTGGCGATCCATCCATTCGTTCAAGCATGAACATAATAGTTCAAACATGAACATTAAACAAGAGCTACCCTGGGACAACCCGCGTTTTCGCAACTGGGTCGCGGTGGCGCGCGCCTGCCATGTGCTGGAGCGCACGCTGGCGGTGAAGCTCGCGCCGCTGGACCTGAAGCCGGCGCAGCTCGACGTGCTGATGAACCTTTACCGCCATCCCGGCATGTCGCAGCACGATCTCGCCCGCCGGCTGCTGGTCGGCCGCTCCAACATCACCATGCTTTTGCCGCAACTGGAGGCACGCGGCCTGCTGCGCCGCGAAGGCGATCAGAACGACAAGCGGGTGCTGCGGTTAACCTTGACCGAAGCTGGCACGGAACTGCTGATGCAGGCGCTGAAGGTCCATATGGCGCTGATCGAGAAAGCGATGAGCCAGTCGACGCCGGAGCAATGCGACATGATCGGCGAGCAGATGCGCAAGATTGCCGACGTGCTGAAGGAAGCGTGACCGGCTCGCAGAGCGATCCGCTCACCACATCGACTTTTTCGCGCGCTCCGGCCATTCCTTGTCGTAGGCCTCGCCGTCGATGCCTTTCCGGCTGGTGATTTCCAGGATTTTCCCGGGGGTCGGCAGCGACTTCGGGTCGACATGCCTCGCGGGGTTCCAGAGTTCCGACCGGTGGACGGCGCGAGCGCACTGGAAATAGACCGAATCGATATCGATGACCGTGACCGAGCGCGCCGGCTTGCCGTCGACGCTGAACGAGGCGCAGAGCGCGGCATCCGTGGTGATATGGGCGCGGCCGTTGACGCGCAGCGTCGTGCCGGACCCGGGTACCAGGAACAACAGGCCAACGCGCGGATCGCGAAGGATGTTCCGAAGCGAATCGGCGCGGTTGTTGCCGCGCCGGTCCGGCATCATCAGGGTTTTCGGATCATGGATGCGGACGAAGCCGGCGAGATCGCCGCGCGGCGAGCAATCCAGCCCTTCCGGCCCGCTGGTCGCGAGCGCGGCAAAAGGCGAGGCCTCGATGAAGGCGGCGTACTCGGGGATCACATAGTCGAGTTCCTTGACCAGCGAGGTCTCGCCGGGCAGGCCATAGAGCGCTTCGAGCTGTTCGACCGTGGTGATGACGGACATTTTTCTTCTCCGAACCGTTGCCGGCGCTACTCCAAATCCGTGACGCTTTGACGACACGTGGCCCGTCTCTTTCGGTCGTCAGGAAACGGTGTCCAGCCAACGATATTAAGCGCAAGCCTCGTCATCCGCACGATACTGAACACGGAGAACCGAAAATGGATAGACCACTCGATCCGCGACGAACCGCCATGCAGCTTCTTGAGAACATGTTCGAGGTTGAAATGCGCTTCCTGCAATCAGGGTCGGAGAGCCTCTATATGCTTGCCAATGCATCTCACGCCGAAGTTGTCGTGCATGAGCCGCAGTCCCTGCCCTATGCCGGTGACTGGAACGGCCTCAACGGCATTGGCGCCCTCTTTCGCAAGATGCGGGAGATCTGGAGCGACGTGACCGTAGAGGGCCTTCAGGCCGCCCAAAACGATGACATGGTGTTCATGAGCTGCACGCTTTCGCTGACATCGCGGGCCAACGGCGCAACCATCAAACAGCTCTTTGCCGAAGTCTTGCGCTTCAAGGATGACCGGCTGATCGAAGGCACGCCGTTCTATCACGACACCAGCGAGATACTGGCGATCCTGCGTTGACCGGAGCGTCCCGCTGGGAACATTCAATGATCGCGGCTTAGTCCCTTTTCTTCCAGCTCGGCGAGATAGGCGGCCCAGCGTGCGTCTTTCTCATGACCCAGCGTATGCAGGTAATTCCAGGTGAAGATGCCGGTATCGTGGAAATCGTCGAAGGTGATGCGGACGGCATAGTTGCCGACTGGTTCGATCTTCAGGATCGCAACGTTGCGCTTGCCGGGAACGGTCACGCGCTGTTCGGGCGAATGGCCCTGCACTTCGGCCGATGGCGAGGCAACGCGCAGAAGCTCGGCTGGCAGTTCGAACGGCTGATGATCAGGGAACGTCACGGTAAGCAGCCTGCGGTCCTTCGAGACCCTGAGTTCCTTCGGCGCCGTCATGGTGATAAGTTCCGCATCATCTGCCCTTTCCCTACGCCGCTTTGCGCGGCGGGAAAAGCCACTTCGAAGCTTCCGACACGATCTGTCGGCGGCGCGATGTTACCAAGGATCGAAACCTCTTATCTTGAATGGCAGGTTGGATCGTATCACATAGCCATATATAACGATGCCGTTCGCAGCCACGGGAAACGCACTAGCATGGACATGATCGATCCTTTTGGTCGCACGATCAGCTATCTGCGCGTGTCGGTCACCGACCGCTGCGACTTCCGCTGCACCTATTGCATGGCCGAGGACATGGCGTTCCTTCCCAAGAAGGATCTGCTGTCGCTGGAAGAGCTCGATCGGCTATGCACGGTTTTCATCGAAAAAGGCGTCAGGAAACTGCGTCTTACCGGCGGCGAGCCGCTGGTGCGCAAAAACATCATGCATCTGGTGCGCCAGATTTCGCGTCATCTCGAAAGCGGCGCTCTTGAAGAACTGACGCTGACCACCAACGGCTCGCAGCTTTCGCGCTTTGCCGCTGAGCTCGCCGATTGCGGGGTCAAGCGGATCAACGTCTCACTGGATACGCTCGATGCCGCCAAGTTCCGCCAGATCACCCGCTGGGGCAATCTGGACAAGGTCATGGAAGGCATCGACGCTGCGCAGGCAGCGGGACTGAAGGTAAAGCTCAATGCGGTGGCGCTGAAGGATTTCAATGACGCCGAGCTGCCCGAGATGCTGCGCTGGGCGCACGGCCGCGGCATGGAGTTGACTGTCATCGAAACCATGCCGATGGGCGAGATCGACGCCGATCGTACCGACCAGTATCTGCCGCTGTCGCTGCTGCGCGCGGCACTTGAGCGGCAGTTCACGCTGACCGACATCCCCTACAAGACCGGCGGTCCGGCCCGCTACGTCCACGTCGTCGAGACTGGTGGCAGGCTCGGCTTCATCACGCCGATGACGCATAATTTCTGCGAAAGCTGCAACCGCGTCCGGCTGACCTGCACCGGCACGCTCTATATGTGCCTCGGCCAGGAAGATGCCGCCGACCTGCGCGCACCGTTGCGCGCCTCCGAAGGCAACGAACTGGTCGCCGACGCCATCGATGAAGCCATTGGCCGCAAGCCGAAGGGCCATGATTTCATCATTGACCGCCGCACCAACCGTCCATCGGTGTCGCGGCACATGAGCGTCACCGGCGGCTGATCTTCTCGGTCACCGAACTAAATCCTGCCGCTCTTGCGAGGAGGTTGTAACGAGCCGCCCAAAGGCCGTGGACCAGCCCTTTGACGTTGCTGTTTTGCAGCCGGCTGATAGAGGCTTGATGCAGAACCACAACCGGTAACACCCTTGCTTCTTTCCCCAAATCTTCGCGGCGCGCTGTTCATGGTGGTGGCCATGATTGGTTTCACCCTCAACGACGCGATCACCAAAGTCTCGTCGGAATCCATGAACATGGCGCAGGTCATGCTGATCCGCGGCGCCTTCGCTTCGCTTTTCGTGGGCCTGCTTGCCTGGCAACGCGGTGCGCTTGCCCTGCCCGGCTCGATGCTGCAGCCGATGGTTGCGGTGCGCGTCGCCGGCGAAGCCGGTGCTACGGTGTCGTTCCTCGTTGCCCTAGCCCATCTGCCGATTGCCAATGTCTCGGCTGTGCTGCAGGCGCTGCCGCTGGCGGTGACGATGGGCGCAGCACTTGTGTTCAAGGAAGGCGTCGGCTGGCGGCGCTGGCTGGCCATCGCCATCGGCTTTGCCGGCGTGCTGATCATCGTGCGGCCCGGCTTCGAGGGGTTCAGCATCTATTCGCTGCTGGCACTGGCCTGCGTCGCCTGTTGTGCGGTGCGTGACCTCGCCACCAAGCGGATACCGCAAGCCATTCCGACACTGCTGGTGTCGACCACCACGGCACTCGCCATGACCGTGCTCGGCGCGGCGCTGCTTTTGCCAATGGGCGGGTGGACACCGATGACGGGAGAAAGCACGGCGTCGCTGGCATTGGCGGCAGTGCTCGTGGTCATCGGTTACCAGTTCATCATCATGGCGATGCGGGTGGGCGACATCTCGTTCATCGCGCCGTTCCGCTACACGGCCCTGCTTTGGTCGATCCTGCTTGGCCTGTTCATTTTCGGCGACGTCCCCGACCTGCCCATGATCCTCGGCGCCAGCGTCATTGTCGGCTCCGGCCTCTACGCACTTTACCGCGAACGGATCGTCGGCCGGCGAAAGACAGCCGCCGAAAGCGCTGGACCGGACATGGCGCCGGACGGCATATAGGCTTGCCGTTCGCGACGAGTGACCGCATGGACGATAGACGATGACTGAAGAGATTGCCGGCATCATTCTGGCCGGTGGCCAGTCGCGGCGAATGGGCGGCGGCGACAAGGGCCTGCTTGCGCTCGGCGGCGGCAGCCTGCTGGACCATGTCGTTGCTCGCTTTGCTCCGCAAGTCGGTCCGCTGATGCTCAGCGCCAATGGCGACCCGGCACGGTTTGCCGGGGTTGGGCTTCCGGTGGTTGCCGATACGGTAAAAGGTTTTGCCGGACCGCTCGCCGGGATCCTGACCGGCCTCGAATGGGCTGCCGCGAACACGACTTGCGAGGCACTTGTCACGGCTGCGGGCGATACACCGTTCCTGCCCGAAAATCTGGTTGAACGGCTGGCGGCGGCGGTCGAAGAACGTCCCGACGCGATCGCCGTCGCCTGTTCTGGCGGCAAACGGCATCCGACATTCGCACTCTGGCCGCTGGGGCTCCGCGACGCCTTGCGCCGCTTTCTGATCGACGAGGACATGAGGCGGGTTACCGCTTTCATCGACGGGTGTGACTATGTCGATGTGGAATTCCCCATCCCGACGTCGGGGGACCACACGCACGACCCTTTCTTCAACATCAATACATCAGACGACCTTGCCCGGGCCGAGGGTCTGTTGCAGAGCATGAAGCCATGATGAGACGCGTCTTCGGTATCACCGGCTGGAAGAATTCCGGCAAGACGACGCTAACCGAAAAGCTGGTCGCCGAACTCGTCCGGCGTGGCTGGAAAGTCTCGACGGTGAAACACGCCCATCATGATTTCGACATCGACAAACCGGGGGCTGACAGTTTTCGCCACCGGCAGGCCGGAGCCACTGAAGTCGCCATCGTGTCTGACAGGCGCTGGGCGCTGATGCACGAATTGCGCGGCGAAGACGAACCAACGCTGGATGCGATTCTGTCGCGGCTCGGCACCTCCGACATCGTGCTGGTCGAAGGCTACAAGCGCGAGGCGCACAGCAAGATCGAGACGCGGCGACTGGAGGCTAAGGACCGGGCACCGCTCTCGGCAAATGACCCGCATATCGTCGCCATCGCCGCCGACTTCGCCGTAGCGGACGAAAGCCTGCCTGTCTTCGATCTCGACGACGCGAAATCGATAGCCGACTTCATCGAGCGCGCGACAGGTTTGACGCGCTGAGGGTACTGCCGAAGGAGCATTCGGCCGCCCCCTATTTCCTCGTTGATATGCCTGCCCCAACGTCAGCGTTGTCTGGGAATGCGAAACCCGCAAGCAACGGTTTTACAGTTGCTTTTTCTTGGGAAAGAATGGGAGTATCGCGCCAGCGGGCGGTCAAAAGAACCGCTCACAGAGCCGTTCGAAACGACGGCCGGGAACATGCAGAGAGGATCATCATGCGTACTGCACTGCGTATAGCGCTCGCCGCATCGGCCGCGCTGCTGACATTGGGCGTTGCCCAGGCTCAGGAGAAAACCTTGAGGATCGGCACGGAGGGAGCCTATCCGCCCTTTAACAACCTGACCGCTGATGGCCAGCTCGTGGGTTTCGACATCGATATCGCCAAGGCACTTTGCGACGAGATGAAGGTGAAGTGCACTTTCGTCGCGCAGGATTGGGACGGCATCATCCCGGCGCTTCAGGCCGGCAAGTTCGACGCCATCGTCGCCTCGATGTCGATCACGCCGGAGCGTGCCGAGAAGGTCGATTTCACCAACAAATACTACAACACGCCGCCGGCGATCGCGGCGCCCAAGGACAGCGACATCAAGGGCGTGACCAAGGAGGACCTGGCCGGCAAGACGATCGGCGTGCAGGCGTCCACCACCCACTTCAATTATTCAACCAAGACTTATACCGACAGTACGATCAAGCCGTACCCGACGGCGCAGGAATATCAGCTCGATCTCGCCAATGGCCGCGTTGATGCGGTCAACGACGACATCACCGTTCTCGAAGGCTGGCTTGCCACGCCGGACGGCGCCTGCTGCAAGCTGATCGGTGCGATCACGCCCGACATCGAGATCCATGGTCCGGGCGCCGGCATCGCGGTACGCAAGGGCGATACCGAGTTGGTCAATCAGTTCAATAAGGCGATCGACGCCATCCGCGCCAACGGAAAATACAAGGAAATCAACGACAAGTACTTCAAGTACGACGTCTACGGCGGCGAGTCTTAATCCTCGCGGATTGACAGCGAGCGGCGGGACATCCCCGCCGTTCGCACAAGGAACGGCGCATGAGGGGTGACGCCGCGCTGCTCTCAAAAGAGCCCATAAAGGAGAACAGGCAGGCGGATGCAAAGCGTTTGGACGCTGCTCAGTTGGGGACCCGAAGGCTGGCTCGACGACATCGCCTACGGCGTTTTCATCACCGTTTCGCTTGCAGCCGCGACCCTACCTCTCGGTCTGGTAATCGGCTTTCTGGTTGCACTGGCCAAGCAATCCAACGAGCCGTCGCTGCGGCTGGCCGGCAATATCTACACCACGATCTTTCGTGGATTGCCTGAGCTGCTGACCCTGTTCATCATCTTTTACGGCGCGCAAATCGGCATCCAGCAAGTGATGCGCCTGTATGACCCGACCGCCGCTGTCGAAGTGAATGCTTTCGTTTCCGGTATGATCGCGCTCGGCGTCGTCTTCTCGTCCTACGCCAGCGAGGTCTTCCTCTCTGCCTTCCGCGCCATCCCTAAGGGGCAGTATGAGGGCGGCTATTCGGTTGGCCTGTCAGGCTGGCAGACGATGCGACTTGTGGTGCTGCCGCAGCTTATCCGTATCGCGCTGCCGGGTCTTGCCAATCTGTGGCTCATCCTGCTCAAGGATACCGCCCTGGTGTCCGCCATCGGTCTTACCGACATATTGCGGCAAGCAGGCGTCGCCGCCCGCGTCACCAAGCACGCCTTCCTGTTTTTTGGTGTTGCCGCCCTTATTTATCTGCTCCTCGCCATCATTTCGTCCTTCGGCATCAATGCGATCGAACGCGCGGTCGGCCGCCAGCAGGTGCAGCGATGAGCATTGCCGCCACCAAGGTCGACCGACCGCCGGCTCTGCCACGCGGCTGGCCGCGCCAACGTATTCTCGGCTATGCGCTGGTCTGTATGTGGATAGCTTTTCTCGCCGGGATTGCTGCGTACCTCATTGTCGCCTGGAACGGCGAGCTTTTCGCGAAATATGCGCCATCCTATGTAACAGGCCTGGGTGTGACGCTTCTGCTGGTCGCGATCTCGATCGTACTCGGCGCGATGCTTTCGGTGCCGATCGCCTATGCCCGCATGTCGAAGAACCGTATCCTACGCGGGCTGTCCTATGCCTATGTCTATTTCTTCCGCGGCACGCCGCTGCTGGCCCAGACTTTCCTTGTCTATTACGGCGTAGGCTCCTTCCGGCCGCAACTCGAGATGGTTGGCCTCTGGGGTTTTTTCCGGGAGGCGTTCAACTGCGCAATATTTGCCTTCTCGCTCAACACTGCCGCCTATCAGGCTGAAATCCTGCGCGGCGCGATCGAGAGCGTGCCCAGGGGCCAGTGGGAGGGCGCCGCCTCGCTCGGCCTGCACAAATTGCAGACGATGTGGAAGATCATCCTGCCGCAGGCACTGATCGTGGCGCTGCGACCTTACGGCAACGAGATCATCCTGATGATCAAGGGCTCGGCGATCGTGGCCATCATCACCGTCTATGATCTGATGGGCATTACGAAGCTCACCTATTCGCGGACTTTCGACTTCCAGTCCTATGTCTGGGCGGCAATCATCTATCTGATCATTGTCGAAACGCTGCGCCACGCAGTCGAATGGATCGAACGGCGCATTACCATCCATCTGCAACGCTGACTCCCATCGCTTTGCCTGATCCGCTAAGAAGGCCGGAAAACAGGCTTGAAGGGATTCGAAAACATGGCATCGGTGGCATTTCTCGGTCTTGGCGTCATGGGCTATCCAATCGCCGGACATCTCAGGAACAAGGGCGGCCACGACGTTACCGTCTACAACCGCACAAAGGCAAAGGCCGAGCAATGGGTTGCCCAGCATGGCGGCAGTGTTGCCAACACGCCGACTGAGGCGGCCGACGGCAAGGATTTTGTCTTTTCCTGCGTTGGCAATGACGACGACCTGCGTGCGGTGACGATCGGAGCCGAGGGTGCGTTCCAGTCGATGAAGACGGGAGCCATCTTCATCGACAACACTACGGCCTCGGCTGAGGTCGCGTGCGAACTGGCTGAGAAGGCGCAATTGGGCGGTTTTTCGTTCCTCGACGCTCCGGTCTCCGGCGGTCAGGCCGGCGCCGAAAACGGCGTGCTGAGCGTCATGGTCGGCGGCGAACAAAAAGCCTTCGAACAGGCGAAGCCTGTCATCGATGCCTATGCCCGCATGGTCGGGCTGATGGGCCCGGCCGGCTCGGGCCAACTCACCAAGATGATCAACCAGATCTGCATCGCCGGTCTTGTCCAAGGGCTGGCCGAAGGCATCCATTTCGGCAAGAAGGCCGGGCTCGACATCGAAAAAGTCATAGAGGTGATCTCCAAGGGCGCGGCCGGCTCATGGCAGATGGAAAACCGCCACAAGACGATGAATGCCGGCAAATATGATTTCGGCTTCGCTGTCGACTGGATGCGCAAAGATCTCGGCATCTGCCTGGCGGAGGCCGACCGCAACGGCGCTAAGCTGCCGGTGACGGCACTTGTCGACCAATTCTACAAGGATGTGCAGGGGATGGGCGGCAAACGCTGGGATACGTCTTCGCTGCTGGCGCGATTGGAAAAATAGGTTCTGTCTTGGCCGAGCTGTCGCCTCAATCCAGCGCCGAGGAGATTATCGCCCATCTGCGCTCGATCGGCTCGCAGGAGAATCGCCTTGGCATGCTGCGCTACGGCATCAAGATCGAACGTGCGCTCGGTATCTCGCATGGCGTGCAGAGGCAGATTGCCGAGAAAATCAAGCGCAACCATGAGCGTGCCTTCGAACTATGGCAGTCGGGCATCATGGAAGCGCAGTTCATCGCTTCCGTCACAGCCGATCCGAAGCGGTTCTCTGCCGCGGATGCAAGACGATGGGCGGCGACTTTCGACTCGTGGGATATCGTCGACGGCGTCTCCGATCTCTTTGTCGATACGGATTGCTGGAGGGAACTGATAGACGAGTTCGCGGCCGACGAACGGGAGTTCGTTCGGCGCACGGCTTTTGCCATGATGGCTTGGTCGGTCGTCCACCGGAAGAAGGAACCAGAGGCGACTTTCCTCGACTTCCTGCCGATCATTGAGGCGCACGCCACCGACGGCCGTAATTTTGTGAAGAAGGCGGTGAACTGGGCGCTTCGTTCGATCGGCAAGCGATCGATGAATCTGCACGGCGCTGCCCTTGCCCTGGCACAGAAGCTGGCCGGTTCGACCGACAAGACGGCGCGCTGGATCGGCAAGGACGCTGCAAGGGAACTTTCCGATGCCAAAACGCTCGAGCGGCTCGCCACGAAGGCTGACCGGAGCCAAATCCGCTTTACTGAGGTGACGCGATCCACGCGCGCCGATTTCGAGAACCTGTTCGAGCAAGCCTGGCGCACCAAAATACTGCTGGTGCATGGCCTGGCGCCACCTCGAAAACCGCGAACATGCGTCCAACGATGAGAGAAGACGGGCCATGATGGCGCTCATCGAAGCCGGCACGCCGGTCGGCATTGTCGCTCATGCCGAAGGCAAGATGGTAGGCTGGTGCTCCGTGGCGCCACGCGAGACCTATCGCAAGCTGTCGCGGGAGCAGGACGACAGCAAGGCGGGCGTATGGTCAATCGTCTGCTTCTATGTGCCGAGGGCATTGCGCGGCAGTGGACTGGCAAGCGCACTGCTCGACGCGGCCATCGATCACGCCTTCGCCAAAGGCGCCAGGACGATCGAGGCCTATCCGGTCGACCGAGCATCGCCGAGTTACCGTTTCATGGGCTTTCGAGACATGTTCGTGGCCCGAGGATTCCACGAGATCGGCATGGCCGGCTCGCGCCGCCATGTGATGCGGCTCGAACGTTGACGCGCTCGGCGACGGCAGCTTTACTCCTGTCAAATGGAGAGCACACGATGAGCAATCGTCTCAAATCGACAGCGGCGCTGGCGGCCGTGCTGATTTCCATCGCTGCGGGTAGCGCTTTCGCCGAAACCGCGCGCATATTCTGGAAGGACCTGCGCCCGGCGACCCAGCCCGCTGCCGAAAGTGTCGGATTGCCGATGGTCGCGGCAAAAATGCCTGACCGTGGCGAGACGCTGTCTCTCAATTTGCGAGACAAGACCGTCCAACTGGCGGGATACGCGCTGCCGCTCGATCGTGACGACGATCTCGTCTATCAGTTCCTGCTGGTGCCGTGGACAGGTGCGTGCAGCCACATGCCGACGCCGCCGCCCAATCAGATCGTCCTCGTCACGCCCGCTCGCCCCTACAGGATGTCCGAAGCCTATCAGCCGGTTTCAGTGACCGGCGCCCTGGAGCCGGGCATGGAGAAAAGTCAGCTCTTCATCCTCGACGGTGTCAGTGTGATCCAGTCGGGCTATACCGTACGCAAGGCGGCGGTGGCGGACGTCGATCTCGTGCCGGACACCATCACGCTGCCGGCAAACTCGCCCTGGATTTTCCTCAACCAAAAGAAGAACTAAGCGAAAAATCCTCAGGCCGCGTTGGCGCCCGATTCCTTGTCCAGAACCATGTAGTCCAGCGGCATTTCGGTCGTGTATTTGATCTGCTCCATGGCAAACGACGACGAGACGTCGCGGATCTCGATCTTGGCGATCAGCCGCTTGTAGAAGGCGTCGTAAGCGGCGATGTCGGGCACCACCACGCGCAGGAGATAGTCGACGTCACCGCTCATCCGGTAGAACTCGACCACTTCCGGAAATTCCTGGATGACCTCCGAAAAGCGCCGCAGCCATTCATGGCTGTGCGAATTGGTGCGGATCGACACAAATACGGTGACGCGCACATTGACCTTTTCATGATCGAGGATGGCGACGCGCCGCTTGATGACGCCCTCCTCCTCGAGCTTCTGAATGCGCCGCCAGCAGGGCGTGGTCGACAGTCCGACTTTCTTGGCGACATCGGCTACCGCGAGCGTCGCGTCCTCCTGCAAGAGGCGGAGGATTTTTCTGTCAAGACGGTCCATTGGGTGCTCCCACAGGGATAGACTAGGAATAGATTGGCTATAGTCCTTCTTATTTAGGCCATTCACAAGAAAGAAATTCTGCCAGATGGCGTAAAAGCAAGTGATTTCTTGCTTACGCCTCAGCCGAGGCGATGGCGGATTTCCGATCTCAGAAACGGCAGCAAATCGATTTCAAACCACGGGTTGCGCTTCAGCCAGCCGGTGTTGCGCCACGACGGATGCGGCAGCGGCAGCACTTTCGGGATGGTGGGCGCATCCCAGATGGCGCGCCAATCCATCACCGTCTCCGTCAGTGAGGGCCGGCGCGCGACGCCCATGTGCCAGGATTGCGCATAGCTGCCGATCGTCAGCACCAGGTCGATGCGCGGCATCAGCGCCATCAGCGGCGCACGCCAGGCCGCTGCACATTCGCGGCGCGGCGGCAGGTCGCCACCCTTGGCATCCTGGCCGGGAAAGCAAAAGCCCATCGGCACGATGGCGAATTTTGTCGTGTCGTAGAATTCTTCGCTAGTGACCCCCAACCAGTTCCGTAACCGATCGCCGGAGGCGTCGGTGAACGGCATGCCTGACATATGCACCTTGGTGCCCGGTGCCTGGCTGGCAATCAGGATGCGGGCGCTCGACGACGGCCTGAGCACCGGGCGCGGCTCGTGCGGCAACGGCCGGCCGACCGGGTTTTGGACGCAGAGACGGCAGGCGCGTACCCTCGCCGCGAAGTTTTCTAGCTCTTCGCTCATTCGGGGCCCATTCTCAGGCGACGGCGCTCGGCCGGCTGGAGATCGCCTGATGCCAGCGCAGCACGTTGGCACAGTCATCCGGCACCTTGATACGCGCCGGCTTCATGAAGTCGATGGCAATCAGCCCGGTGATGTCGGCGATCGAATAGGCGTCGCCGGCGACGAATTCCCGGTTCGCCAACTCGTCGTCGAGGAGTCTTATGAATCCAACGGCTTTCGGCTTGTTGGCCTCGCCCCATTCGGGGATTTGCGGAACCTCCCATTCCTTCATCGCCGGATGAATGTGCCGGAACGCGGCGGCGACGCAACCGAGCAGGTTGAGCTCCATGCGTCTTTGCCACATCTCGACCAGCGCCTTGCCGAGCGCGCCGCGCCCGAACAACGCTGGTTCCGGGTGCAACTCCTCGAAATAGCGGCAAATGGCGACGGATTCGGTGATGATGGTGCCGTCGTCGAGTTCGAGCACCGGCAGACGCTGCAGCGGGTTGCGTGAGCTGACCGCCTGGTCTCTATGCTCCAGCGCGCCCATGTCGACCGGCACCAGTGGAACCTGAAGTCCCTTTTCGGCAAGGAAGACCCGGACCCGCCGTGGATTGGGCGCCCGGCCGCCGTCGAAGAGTTTCATTCCATTCTCCTATCGCATCGGCCCGAAATCGGAATCGATTTCCGGAAAGCACGACGTGAAGACTCAAAATCTTAGCGCATGCCGCTCTTAATCAGGTCTGTTGCACCAATTATAAGGTTGGCCATCACCAGAAGCGAAAAATTTCTCGCAAGCCATCGCCTATCGAAGCCAAAGTGCCGTGCTTCCTTTCGGTCGCTTCGTGATCATGACTCTCGCGCCAATCGTGCGGCTCGTCAAAAGTGCCGGCCCAGATGCCGGCTTTGCCAGCGCGGGCAGCGGCTTCCTCGGTTTCGAAATCGCCATAGGCAACCGCCCAGCCGGCCTCGACCTGGGCGCGGTTGAGATCCCTGCTGCCGGCGTTGCAGTCGCCGAGCAGCCGGCCATAGCGGTCGCGCTGCCAGCCGGTGCAGGAGACGGGTTTGCCTGATATCAGGCTCACCAGCGACTGCCGCGCCAGCTTGCCGCAGGGATAGTCGGCTCCGTCCTTGCGGCAGACTTGCGAATATTCGGGTGCATCAATGCCGCGCATGCGGATGCGCTCGGTACCGAGCGTGATCGTATCGCCGTCATTGACGACGGCGGCACCCTCCGTCTTGCGTGTCTCGATCCGATCAAGGCGCGCCGCCAAAAGGATCAGCAGACCGAGGATAAGGACGGCCAGTGCGTAGTCCACCAGCCGGCGCCAAAGGCTTCGCGGCCGCGGCGGGGCGTATCGCTGTCGCGGCCGCCGCGACCACGAACGGCTCATATGGCAAACCGTTGGTTAATCATTCGAACGTAGCTTAACAATTTGAAACCGCTGCCCGCATAAATTGAAGTCTCCATGCCCTCGCAACGCCCGAACACAGCGGACAAGTTTATTGTGGACCGCCGGAAACCCCATCGCAACACCGATGTGGCGCGCGCGGTGCGCAAGACGCGCGACCGTCTTTCGCAGCAGGTCGGAAATCCCGATTTCGACCGCGAGCTTTTGAAACTCCACGCCCGTTCGATGAAAGGCGGCGCGATCATCGTTCCGCTTCTGGTCCTGGCGACCGCCGCCACGGGTCTGTTTGCTGGAGTGGGTAAGGAAATTGGCGTCTGGGCGCTTTTTACACTCATCTGCTACGCCATCGTCGTGTTCATGGCGAGGCGCGTCGACCGAACGGAAGCTGCCGCACTCAACCCGCTGCAAACGCACAGTGATTTCCTGATAGGCCATTTCCTTTGCGGCCTGGGCTGGGCCTGGTTCGCCTGGCTCGGTTGCGACGCTTGCCAGGTCGACCAGTTCCAGCTGATCAAGGCGGTGGTGCTGCTGCTTGCCATGGCGGCGACCGCGATCACGGCGTCATCGCTGCGCGGTGCGTTGCTGGCGACCTTCGCCGTTCCGGTGGCGGCCTATGCCTATGCCGGCGCCAGGCAGTGGATGCCGGTCGAACTGATCATGGCCGGGTTGCTGATCGTTTCGCTGCCCTTCTTCGCCTATGTGGCGCGCCACCTCAATCGCTCGTCCTTGATGTTGCTCTCGTTCCGCTCCGAAAAGGATGCGCTGATCGCCGAATTGGACACGGCGAAATCGATGTCGGACGAAGCACGCCGACGGGCGGAGGACGCCAATCTGGCAAAGTCGCGTTTTTTGGCCTCGATGAGCCACGAGTTGCGGACGCCGCTCAACGCCATTCTCGGTTTTTCCGAGGTGATGGCGAACGAGGTGCTCGGACCGATGAGCAATCCGACCTATCGCGACTATGCTCGCGACATCCATGACTCTGGCCAGCATCTGCTCGACCTGATCAACGAAATCCTTGACCTGTCGCGCATCGAAGCGGGCCGCTACCAGCTCAATGAAGAGCCGATGATGCTGCTTTCCGTCGTCGAGGACTGCTGTCACATGATGGAGCTGAAGGCGCGCAACAAGGACATCCGTATCGTCCAGGACTTTGAACGCGCCTTGCCGCGCCTGTTCGCCGACGAACGCGCGGTGCGACAGATTGCGCTCAATCTTTTGTCGAATGCTATCAAGTTCACCGGAACTGGCGGCGAGATCCGCGTGCGCGTCGGCTGGACGGCGGGCGGCGGCCAATACCTCTCCGTCAAAGACAATGGGCCTGGCATACCGGAAGACGAGATTCCGGTCGTGCTCTCCGCCTTCGGCCAGGGCTCGATCGCTATCAAGAGCGCCGAGCAAGGCACCGGGCTTGGCCTGCCGATCGTCCAAAGCCTGCTCGCCATGCATGGCGGCGAGTTCGAACTCCATTCCAAACTGCGTGAAGGCACCGAGGCGATCGCCATCTTTCCGTTGAGCCGGGTGATGGAGGAATTGCCGGCGCTGCCGACCAGGGCCGTTGCTGCGCGCCGGCGATAGACGCGCCTAGCGAACCGCCGCCGCCATGCCCGAGCTGGTGAGCGCAGCGGCTTTGACCAGGCCGGCGGCAAGGGCCGCCCCGACCCCCTCGCCGTGGCTCATGCCGAGATCAAGCAGCGGGCGCAAGCCGAGCCGCTCGGCGGCCCGAGCATGCGCAGGCTCTGGCGACAGACTGGCAAGCAGGCAATGGTCGAGCGCGGCGGGGTTGGCGGCATGCAGCGTCGCGGCGGCGGCAGTCGCAACTAGCCCATCGAGCAGGACGGGAATCTTCTGCATCCGGGCGGCGAGGATGGCGCCGGCGATCGCCGCGAACTCACGGCCGCCAATCCGGCGCAACGCTTCCAGCGGGTCCCTGAGACCTGTGCCGTGGAAGGCTAGCGCGGCATCGACCACTTCGGCCTTGCGCGCCCGCATCGATGCATCGGCGCCCGATCCGGATCCGACCCATTCTGCTCCACTGCCTCCGAAGAGTGCGGCACACAAAGCCGCTGCAACAGTCGAATTGCCGATACCGAGGTCGCCAAGGCAAAGCAGGTCGGTGCCGCCGGCGATCGCCTCCATGCCGAAGGCCATGGTGGCGGCGCAGCCGCGCTCGTCAAGTGCTGCGTCCTCGGTGATGTCTGCGGTCGGAATATGCAGCGCAAGATCGAACACTTTCAGCCCGAGATCGTTGGCGATGCAGATCTGGTTGATGGCAGCACCTCCGGCTGCGCAAAGCTCGACGGCGTTCGCTGTGGCAGCGACAGGCCGTGGCGAAATGCCGTGCCGAGCGACGCCGTGATTGCCGGCGAAGATCGCCACCAGAGGCCGGTTCACTGCCGGCGGCGCTCGGCCGCTCCAGGCGGCGAGCCACGCGGCGATGTCCTCGATGCGGCCGAGCGAAGCTTTGGGTTTGTCGGCCTTGGCAAACAGCGCACGGACGCGGGCTTCGGCCGTCGTGTCGGCCGGCGGCAGGGTCGCCAGAAGATTGCGAAAATCGTCGAAGGGCAGCATGTCGTTGGTGGTCATTCCCTAGAGTTGGTGAGCGGCATAGCCGCCTTGCTCGGCCGGCACAACTGCCTGAATTGACGCGAAAGCGGTTGCCGGCGGCGCATTCCGGAGGGCTTGCATTGACCTCGCCGTTACACCATGTGGAGGCGAGACGAGGGATTCCAGACGGAACCCCTGAGAGGACATCATGACGGCCATCGAGTCCCCATGCATCCTGGTCTGTTCGATCGATATGAAAACCGGCTTCTGCTTCGGTTGCGGCCGCACGCGCGATGAAATCGGCGCCTGGATCGACATGACCCCTGAAATCCGCCGCAGTGTCATGGCCGAGCTGCCGGCCCGGTTGGAAACGGTCGAGCGGCGACCGCGCCGGGAAACGCGCCGCACCCGCCTCGCGCGCGAACGCGACGCTCTCTCGTGAGCCAGATATGAACCGATTTTTCTGGGTTTTAATGATCGCGATCGGTGCAGGCGTCGTCCTGCTCATGCTCAACGATTCCGCCGGCAGCACATTCGGCGTCGAGAATTACGATTTCAGCCGGCTGATCTGGCTGGGCGCATTGGTCGCGCTCATCGGCGCCGGCCTGCTCAGATCAGGCAGGCCCTTGGGCGAGGTGGCCCGCAACCTCGGCACCTGGGCCGTCATCGTGCTCGCGCTGATTGCCGGCTATCAATACCGTTATGAATTGCAGGATTTCGCCAGCCGGGTAACGGCTGGCCTTGTTCCCGGCAGTCCGCTGGCATTGGGCCTAGAAGACGGCCACGCCACGGTGACCTTGGACAAGGCCGGCAATGGCCATTTCGAAGCGCGCATCATGGTCAACGGCACGCCTGTCCGGGCGGTGGTCGATACCGGCGCAACCAGCACCGTGCTGACCGCGCAGGACGCGCAGGCGGCCGGGTTCAATCCAGCCGCCCTCAATTTCACCATACCTGTTTCTACCGCCAATGGCATGGCGCGCGCCGCCGCCGTGAGAACCGACGAATTGGCGATCGGCGGGATCGTACGCAAGGACATGCCGGTCATGATCGCCGCGCCCGGCATGCTCGGCCAGAGCCTGCTCGGCATGAACTTCATCGGCTCACTGTCCGGTTTCGACGTGCGCGGCGACCGCATGATCTTGCGCGATTGAACAGTCGGGCTGCTGCGGCGCTCAGTGAGCGTTGAGCATCTCGACCGCTTGATCAAATCGGCCGTCCCGCTCCGCCCAGCGCAGGAATCCCACGCGCTCCACCAGTATCTCCTTGGGCGTCGGCTCCCGGCTAAACAACGCCATCGCCTCGTCAATAAACGCATTGAGCGGCATATACTCGTCGCGCGTCGACTGGCCGGGCGTGAGTTCAGTGCGAACCGCGGGCGGCGCAAGCTCGATTACTTCGACCTTGCCCCTGAGTTGTTCGCGCAACGACACCGTATAGGAATGGATCGCCGCCTTGGTGGCATTGTAGGTCGGCGTGCCACTCAGCGGCACGAAGGCCAAGCCTGACGAGACGTTGACGATCACCGCATTTTGCCGGGCCGCCAGATGGTCGATTAGCGCATTGGTGAGACGGATCGGCCCGAACAAGTTGGTGACGATCGTCTCCTCAGCGTCGCTCAGATCACGGGTCCCGGTGAGATCCTCGCGGCGCATGATGCCGGCATTGTTGATGAGCACGTTGAGCGCCGGATGCTCGTCGACTACACGCTTGGCAAATGCCGTGATTGCTTCTGGATATTCGACATCGCCGACCATGGCGCGCATGCCTTCGCGCCCGGCGATCGTCTGCTCAAGCGCCTCCTTGCGCCGTCCCGCGACGATTACGGTGTTTCCAAGCGCATTAAAGCGTAGCGCCAGCTCCCGCCCGATCCCGGATCCGCCGCCGGTGATGAGGATCGTATTTCCGGTCATTTTCATCGTTCTGTGCTCCATCTATTCCAGCCAATCGGGTCAAACGATCCCGCCATTTGCGAATACCGTCTGCCCGTTAATCCAGGCGCCGTCCCCGCTGCAGAGCGCCGCGATTGCATCGGCGATGTCATAAGGCTCGCCGATGCGCTTATGTGGCGTGCGCGCAGCGAAGCCGGCGACCTGCTCGGGCGTCTTCCCGTCGGTGAACAGGGTGGTGTTGACGACGCCAGGTGCTATGGCGTTCACCGAGATCATGCGCCCCTCGAGCTCCTTGGCGAGGACGTTCGCAAAGAGCTCCTGCGCGCCTTTGGTGGCGGCGTAAGCTCCGTAGGTCGGGCTGCGCAGCAGTGTGATGCTCGAGGAGAGCGCGATGATCCGGCCGCCGTTGCGCACGCGACGCGCCGCCTCGCGCAGCACGTAGAAGCTGCCCTTCTGGTTGACGTCGACCATCCGGCTGAAATCGGCGTCGGTCATGTCGCGGAACGGCGCGAGCCGCATGATGCCTGCATTGCTCACGACAACGTCGACGCCGCCGAACGCGCGCTCGTTCTCCTCGAACAGGCGTTTCACCGCACTTGGGTCGCTGACGTCGGCCTGCACCCAGATGGCGCGCCCACCAGCTGCCTCGATCTCACGGACTACGGCGGCAGCGAGATCGCGGTTCTTTTCGCAATTGACGGTGACGGCATAACCGTCACGAGCGAGGCGCTTGGCCGTCGCAGCGCCGATGCCCCGGGAAGAGCCGCTCACCAGGGCGACTTTGCCGCGCGATGCCGGCGCCTGACCGGTCGTTTGCGCGCGGGCGGCGCCCACGGCGAGTTTTACGGGCACCATGGCGACAGCCGCCAGCACGGCTCGTCTCGGTACCTCGTTCTGTCCAGACATATGATTTCCCTCCCTGTTGAGCGGGCTTGTTCAGTCGGGACATTTCATAGCGGGCGGCGCGGTCGACAGCTTGCCAACGCATGCGCAAAACTTGCTCGATCCTGCAGCCCACGTGAAGTTTGTCCGCCCGCATGCTAGGATCGACCCCGTTGCAGGAGACATTGCATGGACGTACTCAAACATGCCGTTCACACCTATGCCGCCCGCCATGCAAACCGGGATGGCTTGGCGCTGACGCCAGTGCCGGGTCTGAGGATGATGTGCGTCCCGTCACCACATGGCGACTTGCATTCGGTCTATCGGCCGCTGGTTTGTCTGGTTCTACAGGGCGCCAAGCTCATGACCGTGGGCAGGGAGCGGCAAGTCTTCACCGCCGGGCAGTCCGTCATCGTGAGCGCGGACATGCCGGTCGTCGGGCGGATCGTGCAGGCAAGCCAGCACGAGCCCTACCTAGCCGTCGCAGTCGAACTCGAGATGACGCTCCTGCGCGAGATCGCGGCGCAGTTGGGCAGCGTGCGTGCGCAGCGCCCGTCAGAGACACGCACCTTGTTCGCTGAAGACACCAATGCCGCGATTCTAGATTGCGCAGTGCGGCTGATGCGCTTGCTGGACCGACCGGATTCTACGTCGCTCCTGCGCCCTGGCATTATGCACGAGCTGCATTATTGGCTGCTCTCCGGTCAGCACGGCGCGGCTCTGCGGTCGCTGGCGGATCCGGACAGCCACGCGAGCCGTCTCGCGGCGGCCATCGCGATTCTTAGAACCGAGTATCGTTCGCGTGTTCCCGTCGAGCGCTTGGCGGCGGCAGCGGCGATGAGCCTCACGGCGTTCCACAAGCACTTCAAGCACATGACCTCGCTGACGCCGGGACAGTACCAGAAGCGGCTTCGCCTAATCGAAGCACGCCGCCTCATGCTCGATGAGGGCTTTTCGGCAACCAGTGCTGGGTTCGAGGTGGGCTACGAGAGCATCTCGCAATTCACGCACGAATATCGCCGCACATTCCAGGCGCCGCCGAAGCGCGATGCGCTTCGCACTCGATCCAGATCGCACGGGATCAAGGAAGAAATGCAGGACGCCGAGCGGGCAGGCGCTGCTTAGTTTGACAGCTTTGCCTGAGCTATCGACGATCCTCTGGATTGCTGAGGGGACCGCGGAACAGGCGCAAGCGACCGCATGATCTTGCGCGACTGGCCAGTCAGGCTGCTTTGGCGTCCGTTCCGCCAAGATCGACTGCAGCGAAAGCCGCCTTCAGCACATCCGGTCCGGCGCCGGGCCGTGTCGCATCGGTCGAAAGGATCTGCCGGTAGCGGCGCGCACCGGGCAGGCCGTGGAACAAGCCGACCATGTGACGAGTGACATGGCCAAGCCGCCCGCCCCGCTCGATATGGCGTGCCGCATAATCCGCCATGGCATCGATCAGCGCGGCAAAATCGAAGGCGTTGGGTGTGTCGCCGTAAAACGCGGCGTCGACGCCTGCTAGAATGCCCGGCGTGTGATAGGCGGCGCGGCCAAGCATGGCGCCGTCGGCATGATCAATGTGGTCAAGCGCCTCTTCAAGTGATTGAATGCCGCCATTGATGCCGATGAATTTGTTTGGGTTTTTGGCTTTCAGCCGATAGACCCTATTGTAATCGAGTGGCGGGATGTCGCGGTTTTCCTTCGGGCTTAGCCCTTCCAGCCACGCCTTGCGGGCATGTACCCACAGCGCGCCCGCGCCGGCCGCGAAAACCCCGTCCGCCAGCGCATCGAGCGCCGGCTCAGGATCCTGCTCGTCGACGCCGATGCGGCATTTGACGGTGACGGGGATGCTGACAGAAGCCTTCATCGCTGCGACGCAATCAGCGACCAGAACCGGTGCTTTCATCAGGCAGGCGCCGAACGTACCCGACTGGACGCGGTCGGACGGGCAGCCGACATTGAGGTTGATCTCGTCATAGCCGAAGGCTTCGCCGATGCGGGCCGCCTCGGCAAGCTTCTGCGGATCGGAGCCGCCGAGCTGCAACGCGACCGGATGTTCCGTATCATCGAAGCCGAGCAAGCGCTCGCGCTCGCCCTGGATGACCGCGTCGGCCACGACCATCTCGGTGTAGAGCAATGCCCGACACGTCAACTGGCGATGGAGGAACCGGCAATGCCGGTCCGTCCAGTCCATCATCGGCGCCACGGCAAGTTTGTGGTTTATCTCATTCATCGTCTTTTCTGTCTCGGTCCGTCCAATGCCCGGTTGGAATGATTGAGCAATTTGACAGGCGCGTGCTCTAACGTGACCCTATATGCGATTTACCGCCGCAATTGGAAGCCAATTGGCCATGGTAAGCGCCCGCTACGCGGCCCGACATGCTAGTGGCTGACGTGCTCGATCTCGGCCGCTCGGATGAACTTATCCGCGATCTTACCGATGCTCACGGCGTGCCTCCTTTTCCTCGCTGTTCTGCTCCTCACCACCGTCGGGACGGTTGATTGTCACCGTGCACGCAATCAGGGTGTTCCAGTCCGGGCCGTGTTCGATGATGTTATGAAGCTCGGAAATCTCTTCAAGATAATGTTCGATCGTAATCGGGCCGTTCTGGTGGCCGTAGACAAGAACCGCTTTCCAGCGCTTGTCACCATGCAGCGTTACCACGTTACTCATGCCGAATATCTCCTGCTGTCATCGAACAAATCCGGCTGGATTGCCGTGGGTCAAAAGGTAGCGGAACCGACCGGCATCCAGCCGGTTGAATCGGCATGAAGAGTCGTCCTCGGACAACCAGCAATGCAGGCTACATCATGAGCATTCTGCAGAGTACCAAGAAAGCTGTCGAGCAGGTTACCGGTGTCGCAAGACCGGGCAGGCAAGAAGTAACCGATCTTATAAGGCGGCGAAAAGCAAATGAGTTTTGGTTCAAGGATGACGGCCTGGTGCCCAATCATCCGTTTTGGCCGCTTGTCGTCTATCGCAGCGCCGTGAGGCTGCCCGAAGAATTTGATCCCGCAGCCGTCTTGGAGGAGCTTTTCGAGGCCAATGGTTGGGGGGACAGCTGGCGGAACGGCATCTACGATTACGTTCACTACCATTCGCGAATACATGAGGTGCTGGGGGTCGCGGCCGGGACGGCCAAAGTCCGGTTTGGAGGCAAAAGGGGCCGAACCCTGTCACTGAAGGCCGGCGACGTCGCGGTTCTTCCGGCCGGCACCGGGCATCAATGCCTTTCGGCATCCGACGATTTTCTGGTTGTCGGCGCCTACCCTCCATTTGGGACCTATGACGAATGCACGACTGCCCAGGAGCATGATGGCGCGCTGGCGACGATCCGGAAGGTAGGTCGTCCACGCAAGGATCCCGTCTATGGGAGCAAAGGCCCGCTTCCGCAAAATTGGAAGAAGACCTGAAGTAGGCGCAGATCGATCGAAGACCCACAAGCACAGAACGCACGAGCGGAGGAGTGCGCAGCTCAGGCTACCGGCCTATACCGACACTCGCGAGCCACTGTGTGACCTCTCGAAGCGTCTCGCGCTCCTGGTCGCATTGTTCGGAAAACCCATCGATCAGACGGGCACCGGGTGCATGCTCGGCGACTATGGCGAGGCTGTTGCCGAGCCCATAGCCGCCATGCGTGATGAACGGCACTAGCGTCTTGCCCGACATGTCGTGCTGCGACAGGAACGAGCGTATGACGGAAGGCGCGGTCATTCCCCAGATCGGAAAGCCCAGGAATACGGTTTCATAGGAGCTCAGATCCGGCACCGTCGCCTGCAGTGGCGGTTCGTAGCCGCGCTGCCGCTCGTCCTCTGCCTGCGCGACCTGTGCCTCGTAGTCTTCCGGATAGGCCGCCGCCGGCACGATCTGAAACAGGGTTGCATCGAGCGCGCGGGCAATCTGGGTGGCGATCAGGCGCGTGTTGCCAGTCCGGGTAAAGTAGGCCACCAGGACCGTGGCACTGCGACCGGCCGCAGTCGGTTCGGCGCTTGCTGTCGCGGAGTTCACCCCCGCCACCAAAGGCAGTAGAAGCGAACGTTGCAGGGCCTGCCGGCGCGAGATGAGGACAGTCGAAGTCACCGGGGCCTCCCGTCACGGCTAATCATGGCGATCAGCCTTTCGGAGGCGCTTCTACGCCCGAATAGACCAGCACGGCATCAGGAAGGCGTGCGCCCCTGAACTCGATCGCAGTCACGGCCGCATTGAGCTCCGCGACTTCGGCAGGCGTGAACTGGACGTCGGCCGCGCCAATGTTCTCGAGCATGTGCGGCATCTGGGTCGTACCGGGGATCGGCACGATCCAGGGCTTCTGCGCCAGCAGCCAGGCCAGGGCGATCTGCGCGGGCGTGGCCTGCTTCCGTTTGGCCCAGGTCTTCACCAGATCCATCAGTGCCAAATTATGCGGCAGGTTGTCGGGCGAGAACCGGGATTCGACCCCACGGATATCGCCTTCGGCGAACCGGGTCCTGGCGTCGATAGCACCGGGCAGGAACCCCACCCCGAGCGGACTCCACGGCACGAAGCCGATGCCAAGTTCCTCGCAGAGCGGGATCACCTCTTCTTCCGGCCCACGCCACAGCATCGAGTATTCGTTCTGGACGGCGGTGACAGGCAGTGCGGCATGCGCGCGGCGAAGCGTTCCCAGCCCCATCTCCGACAGGCCCCAGTGCAGGACCTTGCCTTCCGAGATCAGGTCCTTGACTGCGCCGGCGACGTCTTCGATCGGTACTTCAGGGTCGACGCGGTGCTGGTAGAGGAGATCGATGCGGTCGGTACGCAGGCGCCTCAGCATTCCCTCGACCACCCGCTTGATGCGATCCGGACGGCTGTTCAGGCCCGGGCGCCGCTCGCCCGTCTCCTGATCGATGTTCCAGCCAAACTTGGTTGCGATCACGACTTCATTTCGGAACGGCTCCACGCCTTCGCCGAGGATGCGTTCCACCTCATGAGGCCCATAAGCCTCGGCCGCATCGTAGAACGTGACACCACGGTCGAAGGCCGTTCGGATGATGTTAATCATCTCGGGTCGGGTCGGGATCGTCGTTTGATAGGTGCGGCTCATGTTCTGGACGCCGATCCCGACACTGGAAACTTCCAGCGCTCCAAGCTTTCGCCGCCGACTCGCCTGGGCTGCGGCGTCGCTGCCGGAACCTGTTGCCTGGGCTACGGCCTGCGACCCCGTTCCAGAGAGTAGTGGCGCAGTGGCGAGACTTCCCGCGGCCCCCAGAAAAGCCCGGCGGCCCATTCTCAATGTGCGTCCGTTTGCCATGTCTGATAGTCCTTTCATCGGGTCGGGATCAGTCTTCGAGGAATCTCTTCGTGTCGATGTCCGCCGGATTCAGGCCGCGGCGAACCCTAGTCTCCAGCGCCGGCCCGTTGCCGTTTGGGCCGCTCTGGCCCAATGTTCGTTCTGCATTTCGTCCTCTCGCGGGTAGCCGGCATCGCAGCGCAGCTTTCCATCTGGGGGAAGATATTCCCTCCGTGTCCTGGCGATTAGACAGGGCAAAGCGCATGGGCCTATGACTATGTGTCATGAATAGCGGGAGGCGACTGGCATGGGACGTGAGGATCTGGGCAGTTTGGCTATGTTCCTGGCGGTCGCCGAAGAACAGAGCTTCACCAGAGCGGCTGCAAGGCTTGGCATCTCCCAGTCGGCACTCAGCCACGCGATGCGGCGGTTAGAGGCCAAGCTGGGCCTGCGCCTGCTGACTCGCACGACGCGCAGTGTAGCGCCGACCGAGGCTGGCGAGCGGTTGCTCGAGACCCTCCGGCCTGCGCTGGACGACATCGACGCCAAGCTTGCAGCGCTGACAGAACTGCGTGAGCGACCGGCCGGCACAATCCGGATCACCACGTCCGAACACGCTGCTCAAACAGTGCTCTGGCCAGCGGTCGATCTGCTTACAGCCGAGCATCCCGACATTCAGGTCGAACTCAACATCGAGTCGGGCCTGACCGACATCGTCGCAAAGCGTTACGATGCGGGCGTTCGCCTTGGGGAACGATTAGAGAAGGACATGATCGCGGTTCGGATCGGACCCAGGCTGAGGATGGCAGCAGTCGGCTCTCCGGCCTACTTTGCCCAGCACGGGCAGCCGCTGACGCCTCACGATCTCGCGAGGCACTCCTGCATCAATCTCCGGATGGTGAGCGGAAGCATCTACGCTTGGGAGTTCGAGAAGGACGGGCGCGAGCTGAATGTCAAGGTCGAGGGTCAGCTGACGTTCAACGATGCCGAACTTATCGTCGCTGCCGCCGTCGCAGGACACGGCATCGCGTTCTTGGTCGAGGACCGGACAGCAGCGTTGGTGACCGAAGGGGTGCTGGTCCATGTCCTTGAGGACTGGTGCGAGCCGTTCGACGGCTACTACCTCTACTATCCGAGTCGGCGGCAGCCATCGCCAGCCTTCAGCCTCCTCCTGCAACGTCTGCGATTCAGAGAATAAGACGACCGAAGTTGCGCTAAAGACGTCGTGCCGACACCAAGCATTCCAGTGAAGATGCCGCGAGCGACCGGGATTGGCTGCCATTCGTCCTGCGGGGACGAAGGTGGTCTTTGGGGTCAAGAGTCCGCAACGCTCGAAATGTTGAAACGCCCCGCGAGTGCCGCATTGCGATCAACTGTCCCTCGGCGGCAGGTGAATGACCAGCCGCAGTCCGGCATCACGGCCGGACGGCCGGCGTCTCGACCAGAAGGCCGCTGGCCCGCTCCGTCAGGTGGAGTTCCAGGTCGACGAGTTCGGGTGCGCCGAAAGCGAAGGGCTCGGCCCTGACTCCGATCATGCAGTTGCGCAGGCGCCGCTGCAGTGAACCGACCGTCTGCCACTCCAGTCGATAGAGCGGATAGCCGGTCGGATGCGCCTGCGGTATAACACTGCCGCCGAGCCGTTTGCCCCAATTGTCGTCGTGGCAGGAGGCGCAGGAGAGCTGGAGCTGGCCTATGCGGCTTTGGAACAGACGCCGGCCGTTGTCGCGGAACGGCGCGAGCCGGGCGTCGGTCCCCGGTGTGATTGGCATGCCGCGCGACTGATGCGCCACATAGGCCGTCAGGGCGAGCAAAGCGTCAGACTCGGGCGCGAGCGGCTCGGCCTGCTGCCGCTCCGCGCGGCAGGAGTTGATGCGCCCGGCAAGGTCGATCGGCCGTCCCGTTGCCGCGTCAAAGGCCGGGTAGCGCGCAGCAACGCCGCGCATCGTCTGGCTGGCATCGTCATGGCAGCCGGCGCAGGCGACATCCGCCCTGCCCTCCGCCTGTTGCCAGAGCTGCTCGCCCTGCAGCACCCACAGCATGCCGGGGTTGCTCATCTCGTCGGCTTGCAGCGCCTGCGTCTCCGGCGTCATGAAGTCGAAGCCGGAGCGCTTCTCGCCGTCTTCGATTCCGGCGGCCGAGACAATGCCGCAAATGGCGGCGGCACCGACGGCTGCAAGCCGCCAGAGCGCATGCATCAGTTCACCGTGATCATGGCGGACGCCGTTTGGATCTTCCCGGCATCGTCGGTCCAGGTGAAGTCGATCGTGCCGCTCGTCGTGGCAACGAGCGTGAAGGCAATGAACGGATTGGCCGACACTGCCGGATGGAGATCGGCCGAAAACACCTCCTCGCCGTTGTAGGTGCAGGCGAAACGGCGGATGATGTCGCGGGGGATGTTGGAGCCGTTCGGGCCGATACGATAGCCGGTTTCCATCGGATGGGCGATCATCGCCTTGATCTCGACGACCTCGCCCTGCCTGGCCGTTTTGGGCACATTGACGAGCGCACGCGCCATTATGAAAGGTCCTCGATACAGGCGGCCAGCGTAACGATGGCGCTCGCCCGGCTCGACCAGAAGCTGCCGTCGCTCATCTCCGCGACGGCGACAACGACCTGCGAGGTCGCGAGCCGGATCCGCGTCGAGACGATGGCGCGGCCGGAGCGCGGCCCGAGATGGAAAACCGCGACATTCGCCTCCGGGTTCTTCTCGTTGAAGACCGCGATGCGCCGGACATGGTCCTCTTCGGTCATGGGACTCTCGGCGGCGACTGTGATCCCGACCGCGTTGCCGTTCTCGACCAGAGGCGGCAGGTCGAGCCGGAGTCGGCCGTCGAGAACGTCGGCTCCCCCGGTGAAGGTCCGGATCGCTTCATCGAGGCTCGGACGGGCAACAGCCCAGCGAGGCAGACTGATCACCAGCAGGCCGGTCATGCCGGCCCGAAGAAACTGCCGCCGTCCGACCAGGCCTCCGTGAACTCGAAGCGGGTCTTCGCGCATAATCACCCCTTCAGCGTCGTGAGATAGGCGACGATGTCCTCGATATCGGCACCGGTCAGGATCGGCTTGCCGCGCCAGACGGTGGCGACACGCCGGCCTTGCTCTTCCGCGACCCGGTAGTAGGAAGGCATGATCGTGTTCGGCGCGAGCCGCTTCATGTCGACCACGCGCAGCCGGATCTGGCCTTCTGAAAGCCGTGCCCCGACGCCGGTCAGGTCGGGCGCCAGCGTGCCGTGCAGATGCGAGTCGGGAAACGGCCCGCTGTGGCAGAGCGTGCAGAGGCTGCGCTGCCGGTCCGAGATCAGCGCGGCGCCGCGCGCCGGATCACCCTTGCCGCCGACCAGAGGCGCCATGATCGCATCGCCGGTCACGACATAAGACCCCGTCCCCCCGCCGGCAACGGGCGAGGCCGCAAGCTGCAATCCCATAAGAGCGAGGTAAGCCATCCTCATCATCCGAACACTTCACTGGTGATCGTCCGGAACCAGTCCTCCGCATACGCCGCTTCCAGTTCGCGGACGGAAAGCGGCGCTTCGAGCGGGCTGGTGCCGCCCGCACCCTCCACCTCGGCAAGCAGGCCGTCGCGCGGCCGGTAGACGCCGGCGATCGAAATGCCGTAGCCGGGCGCGACCAGACTGTAGCAGGTGTTGATGAGCTTCGGCTGCGCGGGCTGCCGCTCCCTGACCAGGGCGGCGACCGCTGCAGCGCAAGCCTTTGCCTGGGCGTTGGCGCTGAAGGCGGATTTCGGCATCGCCCCGCCGATCGCCGCGTCGCCGATGACGTGGATCGCCGGCTGCAGGCGGGACTCGAAGGTGACTGGGTCGATCGGGCACCAGCCCGTCTGGTCGGCAACGCCGGCCGACTGTGCGATCCCGCCCGCACGCTGCGGCGGGATCACGTTGGCGACATCGGCCTTGTGATTGCCGAACTCGGTCACCAGCGTCCTTGTCGCCGGGTCGACTTCCGTCACCCTGCCGCCCGAGGACAGCGGCACCCATTCGATCAAGCCGGGATACAGCTCTTGCCAGGCCGCTTCGAACAGCCGCTGCTTCGAAAAGGCGTCCTTGGCATCGAGGATGATCAGCTTGGAGCGTGGCTTGCTGGTCTTGAGGTAATGCGCGATTAGGCTTGCCCGCTCGTAGGGACCGGGCGGGCAGCGGAACGGATTAGCTGGCGCGGAGAGGATGACGACCCCACCGTCCGGCATCGCGGCGAGCTGGTCGCGCAGCAGCAGCGTCTGCGCCCCGGCCTTCCAGGCATGCGGCATGATCGCCACCGCCGCCTCGTCGTAGCCCGGCAAAGCGTCGAAGCGCAGGTCGACGCCGGGCGCCAGCACCAGCCTGACGTAGCCGATGTCCGTACCATCCTCCAGCCGAACGCGCCGGCGCTCGGCATCGACGGCGACAGCGCGCTTGCGGATGAGCCCGATGTCGCCGAACTGGTCATAGCGGAAGGTCTGCGCCTCGATGCCGCGCAGCCCCGCAAGCACGGCATTGCTGAACGGACAGGCCAGATAGACGGTCTCTGGCTCGATCAGCGTCACGGCAAGGTCGCGATCCAGCTGTTTCAATGCGCGTGCGCAGCTTGCCCCGGCAAAGCCGCCGCCGATGACGATCACGGGGGGCTGCGCCTGTGCGCGTACCTGCGGCGCGGCAAGGACGGCGGCGGCGACGCTGGCCGCCGCACCGCCGATCAAGGCTCTACGGTTGGGCATGGCGCGCCGCCTCCGGTTTGGCGAGCCATTCGGCGATGGCGCGCGTCTCCTCCTCGGTAAATCCCCTGGCGATCCGGTCCATGACCGTCGCCTTGCGCTCACCGGAACGGAAGGCTTGCATCTGGGCGACAATGTCGTCCGCCGCATGGCCGTCGAGCGAAGGGATGGCTGAGCCGAGCGCCGCCGGCCCATGACAGCCGGTGCATGCCGTCGCACCGGGCGCCGCGTCGGCCCATGCCGGGGCGCTGGCCACGAGCCCCGCAAGCAGAACAGGCACGAAAGATCGTCCGCCGCGCCTGTTCTTCGAGCGCCTCATGTCATGCGAGGTCATGGTTTTTCAACGGCAGCGTGCGGATGCGCTTTCCGGTGGCGGCGAAGATCGCATTGAGGACGGCCGGCGCAGCGACTGCAATAGTCGGCTCGCCGACGCCGCCCCAGAAGCCGCCGGACGGCAGTATGATCGTCTCCACCTCCGGCATCTCGGCCATGCGCAGAACCTCGTAGCTGTCGAAGTTCTCCTGCTCCATGCGGCCGCCATTGACGGTGCACTCGCCGTAAATGCAGGCGGAAAGGCCGTAGACGAAGGAGCCCTCGACCTGCCGTTCCACCTGTGCGGGATTGACGACATGACCCGGGTCGGTGGCCGCCACGATGCGGTGGATTCGGAGCTGCCCGTCGGTCACCGAAACCTCCGCTGCCGCCGCGACGTAACTGCCGAAGCCCATGATCTGCGCCAGGCCGCGGTGAACGCCGGCTGCGGGCGGGGTGTCCCAACCGATCCGTTCGGCAACCGCCTCCAGTACGGCGAGGTGTTTTGGATGGTTGGCCATCAGCTTGCGTCGGAAGGCGAGCGGGTCGACGCCGGCCGCATGGGCGAGTTCGTCCATGAAACACTCGACGTAAAGCGCGTTCTGGTTGAGGTTCACGCCGCGCCAGAAGCCTGGCGGGATCGGCGGGTTGCGCATGGCATGGTCGACAAGCAGATTGTCCACCGTATATCCCAGCGTGCCTTCCGTGCCGGCGAGGACGAGGCCCTGAAAGACCACGGGATCCATGCCGTTCTGCATGCCTTCCGGCCGCACCGCGGCGAGGATCGACTGGCCGGATATGCGCATGTGCAGAGCGGTCAGGTTGCCGTCCGCGTCGAGCGCGCCCGTCAGCCGGCATCGGGTGGTCGGGTGATAGGCGCCGTGCAGCATGTCCTCTTCGCGCGACCACATGAGCTTTACGGGCGTTCCTGGTACCTGCTTGGCAATGCCGACCGCCTGGCGCACATAGTCCTGGAAGTTGCCGCGCCGGCCGAAGCCCCCGCCGAGATGGATCTTGTGCACCTCGCATTGCTGCACCGGCAGGCCGGCGGCCTCAGCCGCCGCAGCAAGGCTCGCCTCGCCATTCTGGGTCGGCACCCAAACCTCGCAGCGCTCCGGCGTGTAGAGCGCCGTCGCGTTCATCGGCTCCATGGTCGCGTGGTTCTGATAGGGGAAGGCATAGGTCGCCGTGACCGTCCGGCCGGCTGCGGACAGCGCAGCACCGGCGTCACCTTGCGTGGCGCCGATGAAGGCGTCATTTGCGCCGAGTCCCTCTTCGAGCATCGCCGCGATCGAGGCGCTGGTGACCTGCCTGTTGGGACCTTCGTCCCAGACGATCGGCAGGGCATCGAGAGCGGTCTTTGCCCGCCACCATGTGTCGGCGACAACCGCAACAGCGGTCTCGTCGACCTGAACGACGGTGCGCACGCCGGGCATGCCCGCGACCGCCGCCGCGTCGAAGCTCTCCACCTTGCCGCCGAAATACGGGCAGGCCCGGATCGCCGCGTTGAGCATGTTCGGCAGCTTGAGGTCGACGCCGTAGACCTGGCTGCCGTTGAGTTTGTCGGCGGTATCAAGCCGCGGCAGCGGCTTGCCGGCTATGGTCCAATCCTTCGGGTCCTTCAGCGTGACATTGGCGGGCGGCGTCATTCGGGCGGCGGCGGCGGCCAACTGTCCATAAAAGGTGGCGCGATCTGATGCTGCATGCGTGACCATGCCCATCCTCGCGGTGCATTCGCTGGCCGGCACGCCCCATTCCGCGGCCGCAGCGGCGATCAGCATCTCGCGCGCAACGGCGCCACCAATGCGCACATATTCCTGCGATTCGCGGATGCCGCGGCTGCCGCCGGTCGAGAAATTGCCCCACACGCGGTCGCGCGCGAGGTTCTGGGCCGGCGACGGATATTCGGTCGTGACCTTGGACCAGTCGCAATTCAGTTCCTCGGCGACGAGTTGCGCCAGGCCGGTTAGCGTCCCCTGCCCCATCTCGGATCGGGCGATGCGGATGACCACCGTGTCGTCGGGCCTGATTACCACCCAGGCGTTGATCTCCGGCGCCGTCTCGGCGGTCTCGGCAAGTGCCGGCTTGATGAACGGCACGTTGAATCCGAGGGACAGGCCGCCGGCCGTGGAGGCCGCGCCGATGATGAAGCTGCGGCGGGAGATGGAAATTATGGCGTTCATGACTGTTCTCCGTTAACCGCGCTGCGTGGCTTCGCCGCCTTTGGCGGCCAGCTTGATCGCGGCGCGCACCCGGTTGTAGGTGCCGCAGCGGCAGATATTCGTGATCTCGGCGTTGATGTCCTCGTCCGCAGGGTTCGGGTTCTGCATGAGCAGACCCGCCGCAGCCATGATCATGCCGGCCTGGCAGTAGCCGCATTGCGGCACGTCGAGCGCCAGCCAGGCCTGCTGGACCGGATGTGAACTGTCCGGCGAAAGCCCCTCGATAGTGGTGATTTGCTGGTCCGGCTCGACCGCGCTCACCGGAAGCACGCAGGAGCGCGTGGCGACGCCGTCGATATGGATGGTGCAGGCGCCGCAGGCGGCAACGCCGCAACCGTACTTCGTCCCGGTAAGTCCGATCTGCTCGCGGATCACCCACAGCAGCGGCGTGTCCGGATCGACCTCGATGTCACGGGGCGTGCCGTTGATGATCATTCTGGCCATTGTGCAATCCTTTCGATCAAAGGCTGGCGAGGACCGCCGTCCGGATGCCACCCGGCATGGCCTGGCGGCAAAGACCGGAAGTCCGGGCTAGCGACGAGGCCAAGTTAGGCTGAAGCTGTCGCAGAACCTTGTCCCGGACACCGGCAGTTCATCGCAAGCTGTCGCAGGCGCAGCGCTCTGATACACTTCGTTACACTTCTCACGTTTTGTTGATGCCCTGCGCGATTGCCGCGATGGCGTGGAAGGTGATCATCCGTGTAGACGCAAACTAGATATCGTCGATACTGACTAACCATTCAGCGGCGGCTTTGGAGCATTGCATGGAAGTGGCGCAGCACATCGCGGTCGTCGACGACCACAGGGACATCCGCGACCTCGTCGGGAAATACCTCACCCAGCAGGGCTATCGCGTCAGCGTCGCCGACAGCACAGCCGCGCTCAAGCGGCTGCTCGACCGCAGCCTGCCCGATCTCATCGTGCTCGACGTCATGATGCCCGGCGAGGACGGCATTGCCGCTTGCCGGCACGTGCGCGGGACGGTCGACGTTCCGATCATCTTCCTTACCGCCATGGCCGAGGAGGTCGACCGGATCGTGGGCCTGGAGATCGGGGCCGACGATTACCTGACCAAGCCGTTCAATCCGAGGGAACTGCTGGCGCGGATCAAGGCCGTGCTCAGGCGTGTCCACGGCCTGCCGCCGCAGCGCGGTCGCCTCAAGTCGAACGCGCTGCGGTTCGACCGCTGGACACTGAATGTCGGCCGCCGCGAGTTGGTCGGGCTCGACGGCGTGGCGGTCGCGCTCAGCACCGCTGAGTTCCGCCTTCTCACCGCCTTCATTGAACATGTCGGGATCGTGCTCAGCCGGGATCAGCTGCTCGACCTTACGGTGGGGCGCACCGCCGATGGTTTCGACCGGGCCGTCGACAACCAGGTGAGCCGGCTGCGCAAGAAGATCGAGTTGGATCCGAAGAGCCCGATGCTGATCAAGACGCACTGGGGCGGCGGCTACTGCTTCACGGCCGAGGTGGCCCAGGCATGATGCTGTTGTGGAGACGCAGCCTAGCGGCCCGCTTCCTCGTGCTGGTGCTGCTTGCGCTCGCCCTGTCGCAAGCGATCACCTTCCTGATCTCCTGGGACGAGCGCGGCCAGGCCCTGCATGCAGCGGCCAAGGGCGAATTCGTCAGCCGCACGTCCTCGCTTGCCCTTCTGCTGGACACGACGCCGCCCTCGCTTCGGCCCGACATTCTCAATGTCAGCGGCACGGCTTATACGCGCTTCTGGACCTCGAACAATGGACCGAGCAATCCCCTCGCCTGGCAACAGGAAGCCCTGACGCAGCTCGCCAAGCCGCTGCCTGGGATTGCCGGCAAGTATGCCGCTTACATGAACGGACCGGCTTCGACCGCAGTCGATGCCGCCGATCCTTCCGTGCCGCCGCGCATGGTGGATTTGTCCGGCAATGGCAGGCCCTTCTCGCGCCCGGCCACGTTTCTTTATATGGACGCCGCCCCAAACGGCATGGGCCTTTCCGTCCGCCTCGACGATAGTACCTGGCTGAATGCCGCCTACGCCAAGGCAATGCCGAACGCCTTCTGGACGACGCAGTCGGCAATATCGCTGGCGCTCACCGCACTGATCCTGTCCGCCATAGCGATTTTCGGGGCGCAGGCAATCGCGCGTCCGCTGCGACGGCTCGCAAATGCCGCTGAACTGTTCGGCCGCGGCGAGGCCGTGCCGCGGCTGCCGGAATCAGGGCCGGACGACATCCGCCAGACCGCCGAGGCGTTCAACCGCATGCAGGAGCGCCTGCAGCGCTTCGTCGAGGACCGCACGCGCATGCTGGCGGCAATCAGCCACGACCTGCGCACGCCGCTGACGTCGCTCCGGCTGCGCGCGGAGTTCGTCCAGGATCACGATCTCCAGGAAAAGATGCTGAACACCATCGAGGAAATCCAGACGATGACGGAAGCGGCGCTCGCCTTCGCGCGCGAGGACTCCGCGGTAGAGGAGACGCGAACCGTCGATCTTTCGGCGCTGGTCGGCAGCCTCTGCGATGATCTCGCAGAGCTGGGCCAAAACATCACCGTCAGCGATGGGCCCAAGGTGCTGTATCGCTGCCGGCCGGACTCCCTGCGTCGGGCGATCCGCAACCTCGTCGAAAATGCCGTCCGCTACGGCGAGCAGGCCAAGGTGAGCCTGGTCAGGAGTGCCGACAGTCTGGACATCGTGGTCGAGGACTCCGGACCCGGTATTCCGCCAGGCGATATGGAACAGGTGTTCGCCCCCTTCTTCCGTCTGGAGCAGTCGCGCAACCGGGAGACCGGCGGCGTCGGGCTCGGCCTGTCAATTGCCCGCGCCATCGCCCGCCACCACGGCGGCGACATCGTGTTGGAAAACCGGAGCAACGGCCTTCGCGCGGTCATCAGGCTGCCGCTGATCGACATGGCCAAGCAGCTTACCCCGGCGCCTGTACCCGAAACGCACCCTCCGACCGGACTGCGATCCTTGCCGGTTTGACCGAAACCCGTCCCGCGATCGGAACTCCCGCGCTGCCGCGCCTTGATCAGATCATCGCTGTCGCAACCAAGGATAAGTCACCACCTGCATCCTCCCCAGCGCCTTCTCAAACCAGCCGCCGCCCTTGCTGCTGAGCGGCTGGTCCTGCCGGAAGCTTCCGGCCACCAGCAACCCCCTTCCATTAACGCTCCGCAGAGGTCCTCCGATGAGCCATTCACAAGCCACGACACGCAGCCATGTTATTTCCGCCGGAGATACGATCGCATCCCTGGCGACGTCCATCACGCGAGTGCGTGCGTCCCTGGCTGCGTTTTTGACCGCCGCCGGCCTGCTGTTGCCGGTCGCCGCTTCCGCGCAGCAGGCCGACGGTGAGCGGCTGTTCCGGCAGCGCTGCGGGGCCTGCCACAGCCTGGAGCCCGGCCAGAACAGAGCCGGTCCGCATCTGTCGGGCGTCATCGGCCGAAAGGCCGGCAGCGTCGAGGGTGCTCGCTATTCGGCCGCGCTGCGGGAGTCTGATATCGTCTGGGACGGCGGTACCCTCGATACGTTCCTCGCGGCGCCACGCCAAAGGGTTCCGGGCACGTCGATGACAGTGGGCGTTCCCAACGCCGCCCAGCGCGCCGCGATCATCGGCTATCTGGAAGGTGCGGTCGCGCAATAGTGTCCGCTGATGAGACCAAAGGTGCGTGCGTAGCCCTGTTCAATCGACCTGCCCAGAGTATCCGCGAAGCTGTGAATACCGGCCGATCTGCTCAGGGGTAAGCAACTCGGCCATATCGAGATGATAGCGCAGGTGCGCTGCCCGTAGCGCACCTTGCACCTCGGCGATGGTTTTTGTCATCTCAGCCAGGTGCGCCGAAATTATCTTCCGTTCGGAAAACAAGCGGTCCAGTTCGGTCTCTTTCTCGATGATGCGTCTTCCGAGCGGGACGGTTTCCGCCTTCATCTGTTCCAGCAGCGCCTTGGTCCGCGACGCCTGTTCATCGGTGAGGCCAAGAGCATCCCGGAGTTCGAGGACATGTGACGGACCCGGATAGGAATTGAGTTCGGCTGCCAGCGCAAGGCCCATCCCTCGCCCCGCCATAAGGTCGGCGATCTGCTCGCCCGAGAGCGCTTTCACGCGGCGCGTCTCCATTCCGGAGTAAGACGAAGTGGTTTGGTCCTTTCCTGCAGCGGCCTTGTGATGATTGATGCCGCCATGCTGCTGCGCCAGCCCGTGAGGGACGGCAAGAAAAGTCAGCATGAGGGACAGCACAGCAATTCGGTTCATCGAGCGATCTCCGGCGTTTCTTGTCTTGCAACGTTTGACACAGCCGCGGGACCTGAAACATGATTGCGATCATGTCGGAACTCCTCTTCGAGCGATTGCTTGAACTCGCGGGACGCGAGCAATCTCTCCCTGCCGGCAGCGTCCTGTTTCATATGGACGACCCGGTGCTGTCGCTCTTCCTGGTCATCGCGGGAGAATTGCGCCTTGTTCGGGCACTTCCTGACGGATTCCAGCTGACGTTGCAGCGTGCCGGCTCCGCTTCGATCCTGGCCGAGGCTTCGCTGTTTGCGGATCGATACCATTGCGATGCGTTGGCAGCCGAGGAATCGATGGTGCGCGCCGTACCGATCACCAGGGCCATGGCGGTGCTCGAAAGCGATCGCGCGCTGGCCTCCGCGCTGCTGCGACACTTGGCAGGCGAGATCCATCGGACGCGGACACGGGCCGAGATATTGTCCCTGAAATCCGTCGCGGCGAGAGTTAGTGCCTGGATGGCATGCAACGGCGGCGTCTTGCCGCCCAAGGGACGCTGGCATCATGTTGCGTCGGAAATAGCCGTTACGCCGGAGGCGTTTTATCGGGAGCTTGCCCGCCGGCGATGAGGTGCCGCCACAATGCGGCTCATCGTGCGGACGACTCCCGCCGCGCGAAGACGCGGTTCAGTTGGTCGTGGCGACGGCGGATGTCGTCCGGCCAGCGCGACTTGATATAGGACAAAGCCGCGATGATATCGACGTCGGTCAGGATTCCTCCGAAAGCTGGCATCCGCGTTTTGTAATCCTTGAGGTTGGCGGCTTCGGCGACGCCGAGTTTCGTTATCCTGAACAGCAGTGTGTCCGGGTGGTGCCAGGTATGACCGCTTTCGTCGTGTGGCGGGGCCGGAAGAAATCCATCTTTGTCCTGCGCTTTCCAGCCCGGTTGACTTCGAGGTTCTTGCCATGGCAAGAGGCGCAATGCGCCATGTAAACGGCCTCGCCGCGCGCGATCATAGGGGCATCGTCTGGCTTGAGGATCCCGCCCGACTTGCCGCCGAAAACAAGAACCACGCAGACCGCCACCAAGGCGGCGAGCGCAAGCACAAGCGCCAGCTTTCCAGTCACCCTACGATCCACTGTGTCACCGCATCAACGACCGAGTTCGGTCCAGTTGACGCCGCCATCGGTGCTGGCCAGGATGTCACCTTGGTGAGACGCCACGAATATCCGATCCTTGTCGGCCGGGTCGACCGCGAGATGCAGCAGGATTCGGTCACTCAAGCCGCTGGAAAGAGGCGCGAAGTTCAGAGCAGCCTCCGCGGACCAGACAAGTCCGCGTCCCACCACGAACGCGTAGACGGAACCGTCGGCCGTCACCTCAACGAGACTGACTGGCGCACCATCGACGACCGTTTCCCAGATCAGGCCCCCGTTCCTGCTGACCGACAGGCCTCCTTCAGTCGCGGCGTAAATCGTGTCGGCGTCCTTTGCCGATGCGGCGAGGTCGATCAGCTTTTCAGGCAGCAGTCCAACCACCGACCATGTCTTCCCGGCATCGCGGCTTACCTGTAGCGCGCCGTAGGCGCCGTAGAGAACGTGGGGATCGGCCGAGCTGACTGTCATCTGGTGAAAGTCGACCGGGCCGTCTGCCCCCGGCGAAACCTGATTCCAGGTAACGCCGTTGTCGGCTGAGGCGATGAACCCGAGATTGCCCCCACCCGCCGGGTGCCCGCTGGCGTAGAGCGACCTCGGGTCGGATGGGTCCGGCGTGAATCCCATAAAATCCTGCACCGGCGAAATGAGCTCTGCCTTTCCGTCCGACCCGGCGCGAAAGAGTCCGTGGTGGGTCGCTATCAGGAGCTTGCCGGAATTCTCCCTGTCTACGGCCAGCCCATGGATGTGGGTATGCTCCTTCAGCTGCGAAACCGAGACGGCCTCGGCTCCTGCAGCCGATCCGGTCGACGTCGCCGCAATCAGACTCGCGACCAGAATTCCCAGGAGTTGTCTCATCTCTCGTCGCCTCCAACTTCGCCCTTAGCATCATGACGGGCATGATATCAGGACCGGGATTGCGGTGCATCGGACAAGTCTGCGCAGCCCAGCCCGCCGTCTGACCCGGCGCGGAGCAGGGCCGCGCGATTGCGCCGCCTTGTTCCGATATCGGCCGCCTGGACTGCCTGCGAAATTTTCCGACATCGGATTGGTTTTTCGATCCGCGGCGCTGGTCCCGGATCACTTGATGCCGGTGACCGTGATGCGTCCGTTGATGCGGTCGGCTTTGAACTCGATCGCCTGACCCGTTTTGACCTCATCGAGCATGCCCTGCTCCGCAACGACGAACACCATCGTCATCGCGGGCATGTCGAGATTGGTCAGCGGCTCGTGTTTGATCGTCAGTTTTTTCTGCTTGGCGTCGACCTTGACGACTTCGCCCTTCACGTATTCCTGCGCCAGCGCGCTCCCGCCGATGGCGAGCGCGAGCGCGAGCGTCGAGAGTGTCTTTACCAATAGTGTCATGATTTGCTTCCTTTGCGGTTTGTCGGTCAGTTGGCGACGGTGATGTCGCCCTTCATGCCGGAATCATAGTGACCCGGAACCAGGCAGGCGAAGCCGAATTCGCCGGCATTGGCGAACGTCCAGATGATCTCGCCTCTGGCGCCGGGCGCCAGTCGGATCGAGTTGGGATCGGCGTGCTCCATTTCGGGGAACTTCTCCATCAGCGCCTTGTGCTCCATGATCCCCTCATGGACGTCCATAACGAATTCGTGGTCGACTTGACCCTTGTTGACGAACTTCAGGCGAACGGTCTCGCCCTTCTTCACCTTGAGCACGGCCGGTTGGAACAACATCTTCCCGTCGTCTTTCTCCGACATCGAGATGTTGACAGTCCGCTTTGCCTTGCCAGCCTCGCCAGGGCTGCCGATCGGCATCGTGGCGGCTTTGTCGCCATGGCCTCCGGCATGCGTTCCACCGGCAAGAGCTGCTCCCGAACTGACCGCCATCAAAACGGCCGCTGCGATTACATTTTTCATGCTGCACTTTCTGTCGTTGTTGAGGTTGAGGGGTTTCGGATTCTCATCCCTGTTTGCCGTGACCGCCGTGCGTTGCCGGGGCCATCGTTTTTGCGTCGCCTGATTTCGTCGGAGCGGGGACATCCCCATTCCACTCGTAAGCCACGGTTCCCTCCGGGTGCTGGTACCAGCCCGGATCGGCATAATCGTTCGACGCCAGGCCCTCGCGAACCTTCACGACCGAGAACATCCCGCCCATCTCGATGGCGCCGAATTGGCCCCAGCCGGTCATCATCGGAATCGTGTTGTCGGGCAGTGGCATCTCCATCTCGCCCATGTCGGCCATACCGCGGTCGCCCATGGCCATGTATTCGGGCTGGACTCGGCGGATTTTGTCGGTGACCTTCGAGTTGTCGACGCCGATAAACGTGGGCACGTCGTGGCCCATCGCATTCATTGTGTGGTGCGACTTGTGGCAATGGATCGCCCAGTCGCCCTCGTATTTGGCTTCGAACTCATATGCCCGCATGGCGCCGACCGGGATATCGATCGACACCTCCGGCCATCGGGCCTCCGGCCGGATCCAGCCGCCATCGGTGCAGGTCACCTCGAAGTCGTAGCCATGCATGTGGATCGGATGATTGGTCATGGTCAGGTTGCCCACGCGGACCCTGACCCGGTCGTTTTTCGCCACTGGAAGATGGCTGATCCCCGGAAAGACGCGGCTGTTCCATGCCCAGAGATTGAAATCCGTCATCTCCATGATGCGCGGGACGTACGACCCCGGCTCGATGTCGAAGGCGTTCAGCAGGAACACGAAATCGCGGTCCACGCGCATGAATTTCGGGTCTTTGGGGTGAATGACGAAGAAGCCCATCATGCCCATGGCCATCTGGACCATTTCGTCGGCGTGCGGGTGGTACATGAATGTGCCGCTCTTCACGAGGTCGAACTCGTAGACGAAGGTCTTGCCGGGCGGGATTCCAGGCTGGGTAAGACCGGTCACGCCGTCCATGCCGTTGGGCAGGATCATGCCGTGCCAATGGATCGTCGTGTGCTCGGGCAGCTTATTTGTTACGAAGATGCGGACGCGATCGCCATCGACCGCCTCAATCGTGGGACCCGGCGATTGACCGTTGTAGCCCCAGAGATATGCCGTCGAGCCGGACGCCAGTTCCCGTTCGACCGGCTCGGCGACAAGGTGAAATTCCTTCACGCCGTTGTTCATGCGATGCGGAAGGGTCCAGCCGTTGAGCGTCACGACCGGCTGGTAGTCCGGTCCGCTCGTCGGGAAAATCGGAGGCTGCATGTCGGGAGATTCCATGATTGGAGCGTCGGGCAGCCCCATCGCGGAGGTTTTGGTCCATGCAGTGGCCCCGGCGAGCAGGGCCCCCGCGCCTAGCAACTGACGTCTTGAAAGCATTGTCTTCTCCTTGAGTTCAGTGGCCTTCGGCGCCCGCTTCGGCTGCTGCCGGTGCGTCGCCGCCCCCGGGCGAGCTTGCGCCGCCACCGTGGATGGCGGTTCCGAGGTTGACGTCGGCCAGCCAGAAATTGCGCTTGGCATTGAGGGAAAGCATGATCGAGCTGATTTTCGCACGTGTGTCCGCCAGCAGCTCGAACGTGTTGGTGATCATGCCGTTGTAGGTGAGGAGCGACTCCGCCTCTATCTTTGTTCGCAGCGGTACGACATTGTTCCGATAGTGCCGGGCAATGTCGTAGGTCGAACGATAGGCATCATAGGCGGACCTAGCCTCCGACCGAATGTTGACCGCCTTTTCCGCGATCCGGTTTGCGGCTTGCATGTAAGCAAGCTCGGCCTTGCGCATGCGGGCCTTGCCGGTGTCGAAAATCGGAATGACGAACTCGAGCTCGAGAGTGGGTGAGACACTCGTCTCCGTTCCGCCCTCCTCCGCCTCCTCGCGTTCCACCTCCACGCCGGAAAGCAGTTCCAGATCGCTGACGTAGCGGGTCGCCTCGGTCAGACCGTAGGATTTCGCCAGCGCTTCCAGCTCAAGTTTCGCGATCTCGAGGTCGACGCGATTTCTTAACGCCTCCGCCTCGATCGCGCGTTTGGCCTTGGCGCCTTTCGGCAATGCTGGAAGCGTGTTGGGGACCGAGTAATCGACGTCCGGTCCCCATAGACCCATCAGCCGAGTAAGCTCTTCCTTGGCGGTGCGGGCGGCGAGCTGCGCCTCCGCCGCCTGACCGGTGATCTCGGCATAAAAGACGTGTTCTCGGGCTTGGCCGGTCTTTGTGAAGGCGCCCGTCTCTCCAAGTTTTTGAGCGAGTTCGGAGGCAGCGTCGGCAGCGGCTTGCGCCTTGTTCAAATAGGAAACGCTCTCCCAGGCCGAGACAGCATTGATCCAGGCCCGTCGCGTGTCCGCGGCCAGTCGTAGCGTTTCTTCGGCGGCGCGGAGCTGGGCCTGACGGAAACGTGCGTCCGCGACTGCGACGCGCCGCTTGTGGGTCGCCAGCGCAAGGATGTTGCTGACCACCGCACCTTCAATCGTCCGCACGGGATCGACACCGATCATGCCGACAGAGATCGTCGGATTGACGAGTATCGTTTCCTGCCACATGTCGGCCGCCGACAAGCCGATCTCGGCGTAGGCCGCCTGCAGGCCCTTGTTGTTGAGCAAGGCGACCTGCACCGCGGTGTCCGGACCGATTGTCTTCTTCTGGACGAGCCCCTTCACGCGCTCCGAGACCGTCCGCGCTTCCTCGCTGGACTGCACCCACACGGTTTGCTTGCCGGTCACGGATTCGGCACGCGCCGCGACTGTCGTGAAGCCGGCCATGGGGGCTGAGATGCCATCGAGGGCCCCGCTGGTCGTGCATCCGGCAGCGATCAGCGGGATGGTTACCACCGCAGCCATGGTCAGGAGCCGGCGCTTCATGATCCGGCTCCCGGGCTCGCAGGGGAGCGTTCTTCATTGAGACGCCGCCAATTCTGCGGATCCACTGGCTCCCGATGGCTATAGACGACAACCGGATGGTAGTGCGCATCACGGACGCCCATTGCGGGATCGGCCGGATTGAAGGTGGGAAGGATGTCCGGCGGCGTGGTTGCCGCACATCCGGCAACTAACAGCGATGCGAGCATCGCGGAGCTTGCGATTTTCATTGCAGACCTGAAGCATGACGTGTGCGTTTGGCCGCGCGGGAACGGATTCCCCGACGCAGCGCGCGAAGCCCGAAGAGGGCGCGTCAGTTCAGATGTGTTTGGGGGGCCTTATGAGCGCTGCGTATTCGCCAAGCGGCAAAGTAACGGCAACGACGGACGCAAAGCAGCGGGAGACAACATGCTCCAGGTCAGGGCAGTCGACCGGCACCGCATTTGCTGGTGCGCAATGGACTTCGCAGGTCTTGTCGGAGGATTGCTTGTCGCCGTGATGATGCTCCGACGTGTCAGCGTCGTCCGCCGTGGCGCCGTGATCGCTCATGTCGTGTGCAGGTGCCTCGGGCTGCACATGCACCCCGGCGTGAAAACCCGTGGCATTGGCTGTGGCGAATAGACCCGGCTGAAGAGCCGACATGACCAGGAACACAACCGCCAGAATTGCTCGGAGCGGTATGTTTCCCAAGATCGAGATTCGACCAACATTCGTCATCGCGTCCTTGGGACAATTGTTCGCATGATTTGTCAAGTTCGCGTGCGTACAGTTTGTTGCGATGCAACCAAAAGTGAACGCAATTGCCTGCTGCGATGTCTGCATTTCGATTTCACATCAGACCGAGCACCGCTCCGGCGACAACTAGATAACGCGAGACCTTCGCGAGGGCGACGATTGCGACAAAGCTCCATAGCGGTTCGCGCAAAACCCCAGCGACCACGGTCAGTGGGTCGCCGACGATCGGCATCCAGCTTAACAAGAGCGACCATCTTCCATAACGGTGATACCAGTTCGTGGCGCGGTTGAGCGTTGCGGGACGCAGCGGAAACCAGGGCCCGTCCCGGAAGCGTTCGAGCCCTCGACCAAGAGCCCAGTTCACCACAGAACCCAGGATGTTGCCCAGGCTGGCGACGAGAACCAGCATTGCCGGCGAGAAGGAACCCGTAGCGAGGAGCCCTGCAAGGGCGGCCTCCGACTGCGCCGGAAGGATGGTCGCCGCAGCGAAGGCAATAGCAAACAGGCCGCCATAGATGGCAAAGATATCCATCTACGTTTCGCCTTGCGGAGCGGGCTTCAGGGTTGCACATCGATCACGACCATCAGTCCGCCACCGCCCTTCTCTTCGACATTGTTGTTGGTCGTATGATGCCCAATATGGCAGTGGATCAGCCATTTTCCGGGCCGACGTGCCTGCCAGACGACATCGTAGCGTTGCCCTGGTCCGACGTTGACGGTATCGGCAAGGAATCGCGCCGACTCCGGGATAGTCTCGCCGTCGCGGGCGACAACTTCGAATGGACCGCCGTGGATGTGCATCGGGTGGACAAATCCATTGTTGGTGCCGATGAAGCGCACTTTCAGAGTTTCGCCGACCTTCATCCTGATCGTGTCCGTTGACGGATAGGCGCGGCCGTTGATGGTGAAATAATTCGGCTGCCCGCCGTCCATCGGCATCGACGGAAAAGTCAGGCCCTCCCGCATCAGCCATTCCTGAAGCTGGATAACATAGTCGTGGTCGGCCGCAATCTCGTCCTGGGGATTGGCGGGATCAATGATGAGCGCGCCGTAGAGTCCGAGCGCCTGCTGGCGGTCGACATGGTCATGCGAATGATAGAAGTAGGTCCCCGATTGGTCCGCCGTGAATTCGTATCGGTAGCTGCCGCCTGGCGGGATCGGCTCCTGGGTGATCTCGGCCGGGCCATCCATTTCATTGGGTAGGATCAACCCGTGCCAGTGAATGGTAGTGCTCTCCGGCAGGCGGTTCGTGACGTTGATGCGTACCCGGTCGCCTTGCCGGATATGCAGCCGTGGGCCGGGAACCTGACTGTTGATCGCATAGGCGTCGACTTTCACGTCCGGCAGGATCGCCCAGCGGATGACCGAGGTTTCAAGGTCGAACATCTTCACCCCGTTCTCTATTCTGGGTTTCAGTTCCCGGTCGCCGCGAACCTCCAAGCCATGGCTGGCCGTGACCAGGCGAGGATGCACGGCGGCCATGTCCAGCATCGCTGCAGCCGGCGTGTCGCGGTCCATGATCATGCCGGGCGGCATGATGGCGCCGCCGACGTCTCGCGCGCTGAGGGTGAGGTTCACCCAATTGGCCGGAGCGATCATGCCAAGCGCCAGCGCAAGCACGGACACTCCGCCGAAGGCCGCGAGTTGCGGCACGGTTGCATCCGGCTCCATGCCGTGACCGCCATGTGGACCACGCGACCCGCCTCCCCCATTGCCGTGGGAGGAGCCATGGCCGGATCCATGATCGCCGGCCCTGCGATTGCCGCCCGGGCCGCCATGTCCAGGGTTGGCGTGTTCGTTGAGGCGCGCGTAAGCGTGGTGGCCCTCCCTCCCGGCTTCCGCGCCGCTATATGCGTGCTCGCGCCTGCCTTCCCTCGCCTTGTCGAACTCCGGTTCGCGTTCGGTCATTAGCCCGTGCTTCAGGCCACGGGCCACCATCCATACATTGGCAGGATATGCGGTGATGAACCCAACGATCACGCCGAACGACATGACGCCCCAGAACAGAAGCTCGGTCGGCTCCATGGCCCGCATGTCGCTGCCCATCATCAGAAAGCTCATGACCGGCGCCATGCCCGCCATCATGAAATTCATGCTGATGAATTCCGGCATGAAGCTCTTGCGAACATTCTCCCAATAAGTGCCGCCCATCATCGATTTCATGAACAGCGACTGGAAGATGAACAGGCCGAAGGCGAACCCGGCAACATACTCAACGATGAGATCGATCCACATCGGCAGCCCAAGCGCGGCAGTGATTGCCGCCGCGAGGATAATGCCGGTGGCGTCTCCGGCGACGCAGTGGATCGTCGAGCCGACGCCTTGCTTCCAGAGCGGCTTCGTGAATGCCTCGTGTTCGCCCGGCCGAGGCTCTTTGTCGGCGAGCACGTAAATCAGCAGCCCCAGCGGTCCCATATAGAGGGTGACCAGGATAAAGCCCCATTTCATCACTACGGGTTCGGGATTGTTGCGGAACTGATCCCACGCCACATAAGCCGTACTGAGGCCCGCAAGAACGAACCAGACTGCAAGGAAGTAGTCGACGGGCTGTACGAACACTGCAGAACTCCTGTCGGTTTGCTCTCCAACGACCTAGTCTGGCATTGCCTCTCCAGATCGTCTGCGGACGTTTTGGCCGCCTCTTTGGACGTTGCCGCGTCATCGGCCATTCCCGCTGGAAAACCCCGAAAAATGGTCTTGGCGGCTTGAGCCATCGCTTTGAAAACCACGGAGGTAAGCCTTCCAGTTGCTGGAAGGTCAAGAGTTGCTGCCCAGCCAGAATCGCCGAATGAGTTCCAGGGCGTTCTCTGCTGCTTGACTCTGCGCCTTTTTCGCGGCAGTTTTCGACCAATAGGTCAGACCAATTTACCGATCCGAGACCGGCCAGATGATTCTGTTGAAGTAGAACTGGGTGACAATGCCGATCCAGGCCGTTGAACCGCGTCGACTTTACCGACAGATCGCCGATCAGCTCAGGCAGCTGATCGACGCGGGCGAGTTCGCAGTCGGCGATCGCCTGCCGACCGAGCGCGAACTGGCCGATCAGCTTGGCATCTCTCGCCCGACCGTCCGTGAAGCGCTGATCGCGCTCGAGGTCGAGGGGCGCATACGCATTCGCGTCGGCTCCGGCATCTACGTCACCGATCGACCGCGTGCCGATGTTTTGACGGCAGAGATGGATGAAGGCCCGTTCGAGCTGTTGCGGGCACGCGAGTTCATCGAAGGCGCGATCGCCGCAGAAGCCGCCCTCCACGTTCGCCCGATCGACATCGAACATATGGACGACGTGTTGCGCCGCATGGAGGACTTACCTCACCCGACCAAGATGACGATCGCGCTCGACCGCGAGTTCCATACGCTGGTGGCGGGCATTCTCGGAAACGCCGTCCTGGTGCGTTGCATCGGCGAGCTTTTCGACCAGCGCATGAACCCATATTTCGAACTCCTGTCGAGTTATTTCGAGAACAGGGATTCCTGGCGGGCCGCCGCCGAGGAGCATCGCGCGGTGCGCGACGCGATCGCGGCGCGCGAGCCTGAACGGGCCAAGGCCGCCATGCAGGAACATCTGCGTCAGTCGCAACTGAGATTCTCACGCAATTTCGGTGAGAAATCCGCGGCCAGGGAGGTCGCGGAATAGGAGTCAGCCGACCGGGAGGATCCTGTCGGCACAGCCAAATTCAATCACAGGGAGGAATACGATGTTGAGAAAATACGCCGTTCTGCTCGGCATGATCGCCGCAATCGCTCTGCCCATGGCTTCGGCCTCGGCACAAACCGCGCTGAAATGGGCCCATGTCTACGAAACGTCCGAACCCTTCCACACGGAGTCCGTGTGGGCGGCGGAAGAGATCAAGAAGCGCACCGACGGCCGCTATACGATCGACGTCTTCCCAGCCTCGCAGCTAGGCAAAGAATCCGACATCAACCAGGGGCTGACCCTCGGCACGGTCGACATCATCATCTCCGGATCGAGCTTCGCCGCCCGCGAATTCCCGCCGATCGGCGTGACCTACTTCCCATTCACTTTCCGCGACGCCGATCATCTGCTCGCTTACACCAAGAGCGACAAATACAAGGAGTTGACCGGCGGCTACGAAGAAGCGTCCGGCCATCACATCACAGCAACCACCTACTACGGCACGCGTCACACCACCTCCAACCGGCCCATCGAGAAATGCGCCGACATGCAGGGTCTGAAAATCCGCGTGCCTGATGTGCCGGCCTATCTCGCCATGCCGCGCGCCTGCGGTGCCAACACCGCGCCGATCGCCTTCGCCGAGGTCTATCTCGCCTTGCAGCAGGGCACGGTGGAAGCGCAGGAAAACCCACTGACGACGATCGACGCCAAGAAGTTCTACGAAGTGCAAAAGCACATCATCCTGACCGGACACATCGTCGATCATCTCAACACGATCGTGTCGCAATCGCGCTGGTCGCAACTGTCGGACGAGGACAAGGCGATCTTCACCGAGGTGATGCAGGAAGCCGCCGCGCGGGCGACAAAGATCATCGTCGATCGCGAGAAAGCCCTGGTTGAAACCTTCAAGGAGCGCGGTCTCACCGTCACCGAAGTCGATCGCGCCGATTTCGAAAAGAACGTGATGGAGAAGGTGACGTTCGAGGAGTTCGGTTACCGCAAGGAGGATTGGGAGGCGATCCGCGCCGTCAAATAACCTGCATCAATCCGGACCCGGCGCGACAAGCGCGTCGGGTCTATCGAGCCCGCTGTCCAACAGTGCCCGGAGCTTGCCGATGACCCAAGAGGTCCACACCCAGGTTACCCCCGAAGAACTGGCGCATGCATTCGAGGAAGAAACCGCGCCCGTCGATCTGTCACGATACGCGGTGGAAGACTGGGTCACGCTCGCCGTATTCTGGGGCATGTCGCTCTGCGTGTTCCTGCAGTTCTTCACGCGCTACGTCATGAACAACAGTTTTGCCTGGACCGAGGAGATCGCCATCAACTGTCTCGTCGTCGTGGTCTTCCTGGGCTCGGTCATGTGCACGCGCACCACGCGCCACATCCACGTCGACGTGCTCTATCATTATCTCCCCGCTGGCGCTGGGCGCTACCTGGCGCTCGCGGTCAATCTGATCACCATTTGCTTCTTCGCCTATATGTCCTGGCTCCTCTGGCGCTATGTCGGGATCGTCCACCGCGAGCGGATGGTCACAATCAACCTGCCGCGCAACGTTGTCTTCTACGCCGTCTTCGCCGGTTTCGTGCTGATGATGCTGCGCGCCATCCAGGTATTCATCGGCAACATCCGCCGTGGCTACTCGGCGCTGGAGCGCCCCGCCGCGTTCGACGGACTGGGGGAATAGACCATGCTGCTTCTGATCGGAGCCTTTCTCGTCCTGATGCTGGTCGGCGTGCCCGTCGCTGTGTCGATGGCGGTGTCGTCGCTGCTCTACCTCGTCTTCTATGGCGTGGCGCCCGACATCATCGCCGCGCAGCGCATGATCGCCGGTGTCGAGAGCTTTCCGCTGCTTGCCGTGCCATTCTTCATCTTCGCCGGCAATCTCATGAACATCGCCGGTGTCACCGGGCGTATCTATTCCTTCGCGCTGGCGCTTGTCGGCTGGATGAAGGGCGGCCTGGCGCAGGTGAATATAATCGGATCTGTGGTCTTCGCCGGCATGTCGGGGGCAGCCCTTGCCGACGCCGCCGGCATCGGCACCATCGAGATCAAGGCCATGCGCGACCACGGTTATCCCGTGGAGGCGGCCGTCGGCGTCACCGCGGCCTCCTCGACGCTCGGTCCGATCTTCCCGCCCTCGCTGCCCTTCGTTATCTATGGCATGATGGCCAACGTCTCGATCGGCGCGCTGTTCATGGCCGGCATCCTGCCCGGCGTCGTCATGACGGTGCTGATGATGGTGACGGTCGCGATCTTCGCCCACCGTCGGGGCTGGGGGTCGGATACGCCGTTCAAGTTGAACCGGCTCGCCGCCGCCTCGATCGAGGTCGCCGTCGTGTGCTGTTTTCCGCTGGCGGTTTATGTCCTTGTCCAGATGGGATTATCGCTCAATATTGCCGTCGGCGTCGCGCTCGTCGTCCTGATCGCCTGCGACTGGTATTTCGATTTCTCCGCCGTCATGGCGCTCATGACACCGATCATCCTGATCGGCGGCATGACCATGGGCTGGTTCACCCCGACCGAAGCGGCCATGGCCGCCGTCATCTGGTCGCTGTTTCTAGGGCTCGTGCGCTATCGCACGATGACACTCTCAGCCCTGGCCAAAGCCAGTTTCGACACGATCGAGACGACCGCGTCGGTCCTTTTTATCGTCACAGCAGCGTCGATCTTCGCCTGGTTGCTCACGGTCAGCCAGGCGGCGCAGCTCTTCTCGGTTTTCATCACATCGCTGACCGAAAACAAATGGGTGTTCCTGATCCTGGTGAACATCCTGATGCTGGTCGTCGGTTGTTTTCTCGACACGATCGCCGCTATCACGATCCTTGTGCCGATCCTCCTGCCGATCGTGGTCCTCTACGGGATCGATCCTGTGCATTTCGGTCTGATCATGACGCTTAATCTGATGATCGGTCTCCTCCATCCGCCGCTCGGCATGGTGCTGTTCGTCCTCTCGCGGGTCGCCAAACTGTCGGTCGAGCGTACGACCATGGCAATTTTGCCTTGGCTCGTCCCGTTGATCGCCGCGCTGATCCTGATCACCTTCATCCCCGCCATCACGCTGTGGCTGCCGACGCAAATGGGACTGATCCGATGAGCGATAGCGCAGTCGCCGCGACGCTGTTCGGCCCCGAGGATCTGCGCGTCGTCGAGCATCCGCTCGGCTCCCTCGGACCGGGAATGGTGCGCGTGCGCTTCGGCGCAGGCGGCATCTGCGGTTCCGACCTGCACTATTTCCGCCATGCGCGGACCGGCGATTTTGTCGTGACGTCGCCGCTCGTGCTCGGCCACGAGGTCGCCGGAGAGATCGTCGAAATCAACGCGGACGCGCCAGGACTTGCCATCGGCGATCGCGTGGCGGTCAACCCGTCGCGTTGGTGCGGACAATGCGCGCGATGCGCGGAGGGCCGCGCCAATCTCTGCGAAAACATCTATTTCATGGGTTCGGCGTCGAAAACGCCGCACATGCAAGGCGGTTTTGCCAGCGTGTTCGACGCCACGCCAGCGCAGTGTGTCAAGGTTCCGCCTGGCGTCGCCTACCAGGCGGCGGCACTCGCCGAACCGCTCGCCGTCAGCCTGCATGCTGTGGCACGGGCCGGCGACATCGCGGGCCGCAACGTCATCCTGTTCGGCGCCGGCCCCATCGGGCTGCTGACCATGCTCGCCGCCAGGCTCAAGGGATGTGGCGAGCTCACCGTCGCCGACATAGCAGAGGCGCCGCTCGCCTTCGCCAGAAAACTTGGAGCAAACAGGACGATCGACCTGTCCAGCGGCGACGACGAGCTCAAGGCACTCGCGTCCGACACGGCGATTGATGTCGCGTTCGAGATTTCAGGCACCGCAGCGGGCCTCGCCGCGGCGATCGCCAGCGTCCGGCGCGGCGGCACGGTCGTTCAAGTCGGCAATCTTCCGGGCGGCCAGATCCCGGTGGCGGCCAGTGCGGTGATGGCTAAGGAAATCAATCTGAACGGCACGTTTCGTTTCGGCGCGGAATTCAACCAGGCGGTCGATCTCATCGTCGGCGGGGATATAGACGTCGTGAAGCTGGTGACCGCGGAGCGCCCCCTTTCCTCGGCCCGCGATGCGTTTCGCCTGGCTGCCGACCGCTCGCAGAGCGTCAAGGTCGTGCTCACCGCCGACTGAGGTTTTTGTCCGGCGCCTGCCACCAAGCTGTTATCAATCGTTCCCGCCTCAGCGCGCCGGCCCGGCTTCCTTCCTGTCCGCCTGCTTACGCGCCCGCGCAAACTGCAGGCCGGCAACGCCAGCGGTGGCAGCGAGCGCTAGGCCGATCGGAATGAGGCTCGAGGGTTGGTCAGCCTTTCTGAGCACGGCCACCACGTCATATCCAACATCCAGCCCGATGCGCTTGGCGTAGGATCCGAAATCGACATTGCTGATCATCAGCGCGTCGCCCGCTTGCGTGATGGTAAGACCGATGCCGCGCAGCCGCTCCAGCGGCTCGCCCGGCTCGCCGAGTGGCACGTTAACCGTCTTGCGTACGTCTTCGCCCATGAGGTCGACACCTTCGACGATGAAATTGATGCGGCCCTCGGCGGGTGTCTGCGCGACCGCCGACAGGAACTCGCTCGCCGGCAATTGCTCGTAAGGCGGCGACACCTGATTGAGCCACCAGTCCGGCCGAAACAGCGTGAAGCAGATAAGAAGCAGGGCCGCACTTTCCCAAAGCCGGCTTTTCGTCACGAACCAGTTCATTGTCGCGGCCGAAAACAGCAGGATGGCGATCAACGAGACCGTCGCCACCCAGATCGTTTGAGGCCAGGTGTCGACTCCGATCAGCAGGATCGCCGGATTGAAGATGAAGACGAAGGGCAGGATCGCCGTACGCAGCGAATAGAGCGCACCCTGGAAGCCGGTGGCGATCGGATCCTCCTTGGAAATCGCCGCCGCCGCGAAGGCCGCCAGCCCGACGGGCGGGGTGATATCGGCCATGATGCCGAAGTAGAAGACGAACAGGTGGACCGCGATCAGCGGGATCGGCAATCCGGCCTGGGCGCCGAGATCGACCACGACCGGCGCCATCAGCGTCGCGACCAGGATGTAGTTTGCGGTGGTCGGAATACCCATGCCGAGCACGAGGCTGATTGCGGCGATCAGGATCAGCATCAGAATGACGTTGCCGCCGGAGATGAACTCGACGAGCTCCGTCATCATCAGGCCGAGACCGGTCAGCGTGATCGTGCCGACGACGATGCCGGCGGTGGCCGTGGCGATACCGATGCCGATCATGTTGCGGGCGCCGAGCGCCAGCCCGTCGATCAGGTCGTCCCAGGCAGCTCGCACTGAGGCAGCGAGGTCTTCGTTACGGAATACCGCCATCAGCGGCTTGCGGGTGGCGACGATGCCGAGAATTGAAACGGTCGCCCAGAACGCCGAGAGGCCGGGCGACATCTGCTCGACCATCAGGCACCACAGAAGCACCGCGATCGGGATGAGGAAGTCGAGGCCGGTCCGCGTGACGTCCCAGGCGCGCGGCAGTTCCAGGATTGGCGCATTCGGATCGTCGAGTGCGAGATCGGGGTAGCGGGACGAATACCAGACTGAGGCGACGTAAAGAGCTACGCCGGCGATTGCTAGCACCGGCGGCGCCGTCCCGCCGAAGACAGCCTGGATAGCAACGATGCCGTAGTAGACGATACAGACGGCGAGAATGCTGCCGGACACGCCTAGTCCCATCCGCAGCATCCGTTCTCTTGCCGGCGTCGGACGCTGCGGGATTGTTTTCAGGCCCATCTTTATCGCTTCGAGATGAACCATGTAGAGCAGCGCGATATAGGAAAAAACCGCAGGCAGCAGCGCGTGCTTGACGATCTCCGAATAGGGAATGCCGACATATTCGACCATCAGGAAGGCGGCCGCGCCCATGACCGGCGGCATGATCTGGCCGTTGATCGAGGCCGAAGCCTCGATGGCGCCCGCCTTGACGCCGGAAAGGCCGGTGCGCTTCATCAACGGGATGGTGAAGATGCCGCCTGAAACCACATTGGAGACGGACGAGCCGGACACGACGCCGTTGAGAGCCGATGAGACCACCGCGACTTTCGCCGGGCCGCCGCGCAGATGGCCGAGCAGCGCGATAGAGATCTGCATCATCCAGTTGCCGGCGCCGGCCTTTTCCAGAAGCGTACCGAACAGGACGAAGAGAAAGACGAAGCTGGTCGATACGCCAAGTGCAATCCCGAAGACGCCTTCGGTGGTCAGCCATTGATGGTTGAGAAATTTGTTAAGTGATGCGCCGCGATGTTGAATCACGTCCGGCATGTACTGGCCGGCAAAGGTGTAGAAGATGAAGAAACATGCCACGATCACCATCGGAAGGCCGAGCGCGCGGCGCGTCGCTTCGAGGAGTAACAGGATGCCTACGGTGCCGGTAACGAGATCGAGCGTGGTCGGCTGGCCCGGCCGTCCGGAGAGCTCGACGTAGAAGAGAAAGAGATAGGAGCCGGCAAACCCGCCGACCATGGCCAGCACCCAGTCGAGCAACGGCACACGATCGCGGGGAGAGGATCTCAGCGCCGGATAGGCGAGGAACGTTAAAAACAGCGCGAAGCCGAGATGGATGGCGCGCGCTTCCGTGTCATTGAGAATGCCGAAGCCGAACACGAACGGCAACGGCGAGGCGTACCAGAGCTGGAAAAGCGACCAGGCAACTGCAACCCAGAGCAGGATTCGACCGACTGTTCCGCCTGGATGCCGGCCACCCGTATCGGCCTCCGCGACAAGTTGTTCGAGCTCTTCGAGATCGACGCCGGCCGGTTGTGCCTTCACTTCGCTCATGACGCTTCCTGTTGCGGATGGCCCCCGGCGGGTTCGCTGAACCCGCCGGACTGTCGTCAGATCACGAAGCTTACTTCAGCCAGCCCTTCTCCTTGAAGTATTTTTCAGCGCCCGGATGCAGCGGCGCGGAATTCCCCTCCGACACCATCTTGGCCGGATCGAGATTGGCAAAAGCCGGATGCAGCGACTTGAACTCGTCGAAATTCTCGAACACCGCCCTGGTCAATTGATAGACGCTCTCGTCGGGAACCTTGGCTGAAGTGACCAGCGTGGCGAGCACGCCGAAAGTCTCGGTATCGTCGGGATTGTTGGCGTAGAGCCCGCCCGGGATCACCGCCTTGGCGTAGTAGGGATTTTCTGCGACCAGCTTGTCCACGACTTCTCCGGTCAACGGCACCAGCTTGGCAGCGCAGGTAGTGGTCGGATCCTGAATGTTTGCCGAGGGATGACCGACGCCGTAGAAGAACCCGTCGATCTTGCCGTCGCAGAGCGCCGGGCCGTGCTCGTCAGCCTTTAGCTCGGATGCGAGCGAAAAGTCGGCCAGCGTCCAGCCCATCGCACCGAGCAGACGTTCCATGGAGGAGCGCGTCCCGGAACCGGGATTGCCGACGTTGAAACGCTTGCCCTTGAAGTCCTCGAATTTCGTCACGCCGGCATTCGGATGCGCCAGGACCGTGAACGGCTCCGGATGGATCGAGAAAACCGCGCGCAGGTCGGTATGGGCGCCACCGTCCTTGAACGATTCCAGGCCCCTGTAGGCGTTATACTGGACGTCGGACTGCGCCATGCCGAAGTCGAGTTCGCCTTCCTTGATCGTGTTCACGTTGAACGCCGATCCGCCGGTCGATTCGACCGAGCAGCGGATGCCGTGTGTCTTGCGGTCCTTGTTGAGCAGGCGGCAGATAGCACCGCCGGCGGCATAATAGACGCCGGTGACGCCACCGGTCCCGATGGTAACGAAATTCTGCTGCGCCATTGCGCTGGCCGAAAACAGCAGCGCGGCCGACAAGACGGCGATCTGCGCTCCGAGTCGTGCAGTCCGGGCATGTTTCATCTGGTTCTCCCTTGGTACTTTGCGTGCCGTCGCGGCCGTCCGGTGTTCTAGTGTCAAGGCACGTCGATGCATGCTACGATTGTTGCGCTTTATCAATCAAGGGAAATGCTTGTTACAATGAATACGCGGGAGACGGGCTTCGACGCGCTTCTGGCGCGCATATTGACCGAACTCCCCGAACTGAGCTCAGAATTGCGCAAGGCAGCGCGATTCCTGGTCGATCATCCCGACGAGGTGGCGTTGGTTTCCATGCGGGTGCTGGCCGCACGGTCGGAGGTGACACCGACGACCTTCGTGCGACTGGCGCGGCGGCTGGGCTTCGGCGACTGGGCGGCGCTGCGCAAGCCGTTCGAGGACCGGCTGCGCTCCGGCAAGGCACCCTTCGCGGCAAGGGCCGATGCGCTTGTCAAGCGCGGGTCGGAGGCGATTTTCGCGGAATCGCTGAGGACGACGGCTGCCAATCTGGCAGCGGCCGAAGCCGCCAACGGCAGTGTAGAAATCGCCAGGGCCTGCGCGATACTGGAGAAGGCACAGCGCATACGCGTCGCCGGGTTCCGAAGCTGCCGCGCGCCCGCCCACGCGCTCGTCTATCTCTGCCGCATGTTTCGGCGCGACGTCACGCTGCTCGGCGGCGACGGCGGTGCGATCGAGGCGGAACTCGCAGCACTTGGGAAGAAGGAAGCGGTCGTCGCGATCGGCTTTTCGCCCTATTCGCGTGAACTCGGGCCGGTGGTGGAGGCTGCGCAACGACACAGCGTTCCGATTGTCGCGATCGTCGACAGCATGGCTGCTCCGATCGCGCGGCATGCGGACGTTATCTTGCGATTCTCTACCGACAGCCCGTCCTTCTTCCCATCGGTAGCCGCAGCTATGGCTATCGTGGAAGCACTGGCTGCAACGATGCTGGCACGCAGCGGGCCGGCCGCCGCGGCTCGTGTCAGGGAGACCGAGTTGGAGTTACAGGCGTTCGGGGCCTATCTGCCGGAATGAGGAGCGCTGGCGCTATGCCATCGCAGCGTCTATCGCGTCGCCGAGACGTTCGACAATCGCGTCGATTGCTGCGGCGTCTATGATAAAGGGCGGCGCAAGCAGCACATGATCGCCGCGCACGCCGTCGATCGTGCCTCCCGCGGGATACACCAGCAGTCCGCGCGCCATCGCCTCGCGCTTGATCTTCGCATTGAGTTTCAGCTTCGGGTCAAAGGGCACCTTGGTCGAGCGATCCTCGACCAGCTCTACACCCATGAAAAGGCCACGCCCGCGAATGTCGCCGATATGGGCATGGTTGCCGAACCGTTCGCCCAGTCGCTGCGAAAGATGCGCTCCCATCGCCCGAACATTGGCGAGCAGATCGTCACGAGCGATCACCTCCTGGACGGCAAGCGCTGCCGCGCAAGCCATCGGGTGGCATATGTAGGTGTGGCCGTGCTGAAAGAAGCCGGAGCCTTCGGCGAAAGCGTCGAAGATGCGCCGTGAGAGCAGCACCGCACCAATGGGCTGATAGCCTCCGCCGAGGCCTTTGGCGATTGTCATCAGATCGGGCGCGACGCCGTCCTGCTCGCAGGCATGCAGCGTCCCGGTGCGGCCCATGCCGCACATCACTTCGTCGAGGATAAGGAGCACACCGTAGCGGTCACAGATTTCACGAATGCGCCCGAAATAGCCAGGAACGGCAGGCACCGCTCCTGCTGTCGCCCCGACGACAGGTTCTGCGACGAAGGCCATTACAGTGTCCGGACCGAGCTCGAGAATTTTATCCTCGAGCGCCTGGGCGGCGCGAAGGGCGTAGGCCTCCTCGCTCTCACCGGCTTCCTGGTAGCGGTAGGCATAGCAGGGGTCGATGTGATGCGTGTCGATCAGCAACGGGCGGAATTGGGCACGGCGCCACTCATTACCCCCGGCAGCGAGTGCGCCGAGTGTGTTGCCGTGATAGCTCTGTCGGCGGGCGATGACGTTTCGCCGCCCGGGCTTGCCAGTCTCGACGAAAAACTGCCGTGCCATCTTGAGCGCCGCCTCCACCGCTTCAGAGCCGCCGGACACGAAATAGGTGTGGCTTAAGCCTTGTGGCGCGCCGGCGACGAGCTTGTCGGCCAATGTCTCGGCCGGCTCGTTGGTGAAGAAGCTTGTGTGGGCATAGGCGAGCTTGTCGGCCTGTGCGTGGAGCGCGGCCGTCACGTCGGGATGGCCGTGACCGAGGCAGGAAACCGCCGCGCCGCCTGAAGCGTCGATATAGACGCGGCCATCGCGGTCAAAGAGTTCGATACCCTTGCCGCCAGCCACGACGGGCAGGGTCGCAAGGATCTGACGATGCAGGATGTGTGTCATGCCTTCCTCGATTGACGACGGCGCGATTTGGAGCGAACCTATCATGCAACATATGTTACATAGCACGCAATACTGAAACAATTGGACTGCACCAATGATCGTCGACAGGGACGTGACCGGCCCCGGACTTATCGCACCGACGACAATCGCGGTTGCGCCGAATGGTGGACGGCGTGGCAAGCAAGACCACCCTGCCCTGCCGATTGGCCCCCAGGAACTGACCCGGACCGCCGCCGCCTGCCTCGAGGCGGGCGCCGCTATGATCCATGCGCATGTCCGCGACCGCGACGGCGGCCATTTGCTCGACGCGCACGCTTATCGCGAGACGACGAAAGCGATACGTGATGCGGTGGGCGAGCGGCTGATCATCCAGATCACCAGCGAAGCGGTCGGCCGATACCAACCGGCCGAGCAGATGGCGGTGGTGCGCGCTACCCGCCCTGAGGCGGTTTCGCTGGCGCTGCGCGAACTCGTGCCGGACGCTGCCCATGAGACCGCTTTCGCGCAGTTCCTGCGGTGGCTGAAGAGCGAGCGGATCGCCCCCCAGATGATCCTCTACGCGCCCGAAGAGGCGTCGGCCCTAGCCGCCATGCAGCAGCGCGGGCTGGTGCCTTTCGACGACATCCCGGTGCTCTATGTGCTCGGCCGTTACACGCCGGGACAGGTTTCGCGACCGGCCGATCTGCTTCCCTTCCTTGCGCATGACCGCCCGCGCTTCGCGCACTGGATGGTCTGCGCCTTCGGTCGGGAAGAAACCGCTTGCGTTACGGCCGGTGCGCTGCTGGGCGGTCATGCCCGCGTCGGCTTCGAGAACAATTTTACGCTGGCCGACGGCACAACTGCCAAGGACAACGCCGCGCTCGTGGCAGCGACCAAAGGCGCCCTGGCTGCTTGCGGCGTCAGGACCGCCCAAGCCAACGACCTGCGCGCCGCTTGGTCGATCCAGCGCTAACCCTCGCCCGCACGCCTTGAGTCGGGCTTCCTTTCTCATCAAATGCGCCGGCAAGATCCAAGACGTAAGCGATCCGTAAGCGGCTTCCGTCAATACCCCCACCCCGACGGATGAGCTTGGGCCACGAGCCCGGGAAAGGCGAGGCTTCATATGCAGAATCTGAGGTTTCCGTCATGGGACGCCATAACGACCGGAATAGCCGTCCCGGGCTCTACATCCGAAGCCGTAGCCGCCATTCTCGGACCGGCCAAGCAGCGGCCTCGCCGGGCCGTCACATTTGTCGAAAATCTCTTTGCTACGCTGCAACCGAACTCTTTGGCTGACGTTAAAGTTGCAATGGGGGCTGGGGAGGCCTTTATGCAGACGTATCTCGTCGAACAAATGCACGGCGATGACGTGATTACGGTGCGTGTCATCAACGCGCCGAGCCCTTTCAAAGCCGCCGCCATGTCGACAGATCGCCATGTTACGCTCCGAACGTGGGAAAAGGATTGGATCCGAGTAACCGACGAGAACCGGGGGCACATCTTTGCATACTGCTTTGTCTCCGACGGAGACTCCGACACCAGCGGGCCAACAAAAGCACCGAATAAACCAAGAAAAGCCCAAAAAGCTGATCAGAAAGCCGGGTAAGCGCAAAACCACAGATCTTTTTGCTTCGAGCGATATTGCGCAATTTACTGGCGGCTTCGAGACCACTGACAGCGGCGCCAACTGCCACATTGCCGATCATCAAGTGGAATGGGCCTAAATCGCCCAGAACCGCGAACACCAAGTTTAGCCAATAGCCTGGCGCGATTGCCTGGGCGCCGTAAGCCTCCTGTTGACGCCAAGCGGCTGCAGCACGGGACAGCCAAAGGGAGCACCTGCGGCCGTTTGGCGAAGATCGCGACTTCATCAGAATGATCGATGAAAAGATTTCGGCCGGGGGCGATAAGTGATCCTAATCATAGCGTGGGCAACTCATGTCTCCGGTACATTTGGGATCAGAAAAGGCGCGTCTGGATCTACGGGCGGATTGTCAGTCAGCGGCCCCCCATGGATGGTCAAACGTCCCGGATTACGCACTTGATCAGGGCGGTCCTGTATTACGCCCTTATCAACGGATGGGCGTCGATTTTGCGAATGTCGCCGTCTTCGACCACCTGAGAGACATTACCAGTCTATACCCCGACAAGCTCGCGATCAGCGACGGCACCAACCGCCTGACCTATTCCGAGCTTTTCCGGGCTGTCGAGACCCTGTCGCACCGGATTGCGGCCATCGTTCCCGACGGGCAGGCGGTCGGGATCCTTCAGGCCAACTCAGTCTGGTACCCGGTAGCAATGCTGGCGAGCATGGCGGCCGGCCGGCCTTCGGTCCCGCTCAACACGAGAGATCCCGGCTCGCGGACCAATGAGATCATTGCTGCCGCGCGACTCTTGGCCATCATAGGCGACGGAAATGCCCACCCAGCCGGTTTGGCACAGGAGGTCCACTGGATCGATGTGACCACCAGCGCTGCGCCGCAAGCTCAATCGACACCCCAGTCCTGTTCCGTCTCCGTCGATGCGCCCGCAATAGTGCTCTACACCTCAGGCAGCACCGGCCGACCCAAAGGCATCGTCAACAGTCAGCGCAGCCTGTTGTGGCGGGTCCAGCAATATGTCGACGCATGCCACATCAACTCGGATGATGTTTTCCTGCCGTTGACCGGGCCTGCCACGATCGCCGGTTGCCGGGAAGTTCTCGCCGCCCTTCTCACCGGCGCGACCTTGCATCTCGTCGAGGTGGACGTCGTTGGCTTGCGCGCGGTCCAGCGCCTAGTGGAATCCGAAGGCGTGACGGTCACCTATCTGGTACCGGCGTTGCTTCGCACACTCATGGCAGACGAACCAGCTGACGTCTTCGGGTCGCTCAGAGTGGCCCGCATTGGGGGAGAGAAGGTGTCGTGGACAGACATCGCCCTGCTGCGGAAAACCGTTTCGAGCACTTGCCTCGTCCAGATCGGTTATTCGTCAACCGAGACCACTGGCTCACAATGGTTCTTGCCGCAAGATTGGCCGCAGCAAGGCGCATCGGTTCCGGTCGGCTGGCTGCTTCCAGGCATCACCTTCGCGATTGTCGACGAAAAGGGACGCCGCGTACAGCCGGGCAAGAGCGGAGAGCTCGTGATAAGAAGCCGGTATGTCCTGCTTGGCCATTGGGAGAACGGCACCGTCGTACCGGTGGAATCGGATCCTGACGATCCGGAACTTCGGATCTTCGCGACGGGTGACCTCGTCCAACTTGACAGTCATGGCTTGCTGCGGATCGTCGGCCGCCAGGGGCGTCAGATAAAGATCAATGGTCGACGCATCGAGCCTGCCGAGCTCGAGCGGGTATTGCGTAGCGCGCCCTCTGTGGAGGATGCCGTGGCAATCGTGACCGCGGCAAATGAGCTTGTCGCATTCGCCGTTCCTCAGCGCCTGTCCAGCGCAGCCTTTTCGGACGAGCTTCGCCAGCTGGTCAGAACAAAGCTGCCGCCGCCGCTGCGGCCCTTGCGGCTGCACACGATGGACGCGATTCCACGCCTGCCGAGCGGGAAGGTCGACGTGGCGACGCTTGCGGAAATGGATCTTTCAGCCAGAAAAACCGCGCCAGCGGCGCAGCCGCCCAATGCAGGAAGCGAACCGAAAATCCATCGAATAGTACAGCATGCATGGAACAAGATCCTCAACACGCGCGTCGCCGCTGGACGCTGGGATGAGGCAGGCGGAGATTCGCTGAAGCTGCTGCATTGCGTCATGGAAATAGAAAAGGCCATCGGGCAGGAACTCAGTCTCGAGGACTTCACGGTCGGGATGAGCGTGGACGAAATGGTCAAGGCGGTCGTGTCGGCACAAGCAGGCGACCTGCGCGCGCGCGCGCTAAAGTACGATCCTCCTATTCTTTTCCTGCTTCCGGGATCCGTTGGCTATGGCCCGAGCTTTGCTGCCTTTGCATCCTCGATGGGCAAGATCGCACGAGTGACCCCCATCAGGTACCCGGCTCTGGCGATGATATTGCGCGGACAAAACACCGTCGGCCACATGGCCGACTCCGCGGTCGAACAGATCCGCCGTGCCCAGCCCGCGGGTCATATCCGACTTCTCGGCCATTCACTCGGCGGCGCCGTCGCGTTCGAAGTCGCGGCGCGGCTGCTGGCCGCGGGGCGAACTGTGAAGTTCCTGGGAATCCTGGACACGAGCCTCCTGGGCGAGCGCAGCACCTATTGGGAGATGTTTGTCCGCACATACCAGCGGATCCGGACCAACCGTGTGACCGCTGACCGGATGGTTTGCCGCTTCCTTGCAAAAGTCGCTGTCAAAACGGGCTTCGAGGCGCAACTCGCCCGCATCCTTGATCGCTATGCCCAGGACGAGTTCAACGCGACGAGCTTCAGAACCAAACAGGAACTGCAGGGGCAGTTGCGGGGACGAGCCTTCTATCAATGGTTGGCGATACCCCGACGGACGCTGCCGATCACCGGAACCCTCTTCCGCTGTGCTCGGCCCAAAATGCCTCTGGCCATAGGGTGGGATGGCGCTTTCGCGCGTCTGGATGTGATTCCGGTCGTTGGCAGTCACTTCGATATGATCACAGAGCCCCATCTCGTCATCAACCGCCCGCTCATCGAGAAGGCAGTGGAGCAAACCTATTCTTCAACCGAGGTTCGCAAACGGGAGTACAGACCATCGACGTGATGTCAGAATTCAGCATGGGCGCGCTGGTGCTTGATGCTCGTGTGGAGGTCGATCGCATCGTCCAAACCCTGCGCGAGCAGGTTTTTGGCACACTGCGGCGTCGTGGCGTGGTTGTCGGCCTCTCGGGGGGTATCGACAGCTCCGTTGTCGCATCGTTGTGCGCACGCGCGTTCGGGAAAGACAAGGTCTTGGGGGTATTCATGCCGGAACGCCATTCCTCCAGCGATTCGCTAAGGCTTGGCCGCAGCGTCGCGGCCCAGCTTGGCATCGATACGATCCTGGAAGACATAGCACCGGCCCTTGATGCCGTCGGCGCCTATCGCCGACAGATCGAAGCGATCCAGACTGTCGTCCCCCAATATGGCGAGGGCTGGAAATGCAAGCTGGTGCTCGCGTCGGTTCTCGAGAGCAACGGTCTCAACATCACACGTCTCACGGTTCAGGACCCCGAGGGCAAGACAGATACGGTGCGTCTGTCGCCTGCAGCCTATCTGCAGATTGTTGCGGCAACCAACTACAAGCAGCGCCTGCGCAAGATGACCGAGTACTACCATGCGGACCGCCTCAACTATGCTGTGGCAGGGACACCAAACCGCCTGGAGCATGACCAAGGCTTTTTCGTCAAGCAGGGCGACGGAATTGCCGATCTGATGCCAATCGTCCACCTGTATAAGACCCAGGTTTACCAGCTGGCTGAATACCTCGGGGTGGATGAAGAGATCCGGCGGCGGCCGCCGACCACGGACACCTTCTCCATGGCCCAGAGCCAGGAGGAATTCTACTTCGCGCTGCCTTATCATTTGATGGATCTGTGCCTCTACGGCTTGAACCACGGAATTTCTGCCGATGAGGTGGCGGCAGCTGCCGGTCTCACCGCGGCCCAGGTTCAGAAGGTCTTCAAGGACATCGACAGCAAACGGCGTGCCGCACGCTACCTTCACGCACGGCCTTTGCCGACCACGGCAATGGGCGAGGGCTGACCGGATGTGCGGCATCGCCGGAATCATCTCGCTAAGCGCCTACGCGGCCCCTCCTTCGCGCGAGGCGCTGATGCGCATGGTGGGCGCACTCGCGCATCGCGGTCCTGACGAGCGCGGCCTATACCGCGACAAACGCGCGGGATTGGCGCATGCCCGCCTGTCCGTCGTCGATCTCTCCAACGGCCAGCAGCCACTCGCGGACGCGGGCGACACGACGTGGATCGTCTTCAACGGCGAGATATTCAACTACCTCGAGCTGCGTGAAAAGTTGATCGCCCTCGGCCACCGCTTCCGCACCCATAGCGACACAGAGGTTATCGTCCATGCCTATCGTGCGTGGGGCGAGGCCGCCTTCGAGCGGATGAATGGCCAATGGGCGGTCGCAATCTGGGACTCCGTGGCGGGTCGTCTCGTGTTATCGCGCGATCGGTTTGGCATCTGCCCCTTGCATTTCTGCGAGCATGGAGGCCGTCTTTACTTTGCCAGCGAAGTGAAAGCCATTTTTGCGGCCGACATGGATATACCCCGCGCCTTCGATCCAGCCGGTATCGATCAGACTTTCACGCTCTGGACAGTCGTGCCGCCGCAGGGCGTATTTCAGGGGATCAGCGAACTCACCCCGGGGCATGTCCGCATTTACGACAACGGCACCGTTCGCGAACGGCCCTTCTGGAAGCCTCGCTATCCCGAAATTTCCGCTCCCCGCGGTGACGAATTCACCGGCTCGCTCGACGACGCGGTGGACGAGGTGCGCGGCGCCCTGGAGGCTGCGACGGCGCTCAGGATCGTGCAGGCCGACGTGCCGGTCGGCTGCTATCTGTCGGGCGGGCTCGACAGCTCGCTAGTCGCCACGCTGGGAAGGCGCTACGGGGGCGAGCGGTTCCAGACCTTCTCCCTGCGTTTTGCCGACGCCGAGTATGACGAGACCCGCTTTCAGCGCCTAGTCGCCGGCGCGACCGGGAGCGAGCACCATGAGGTGGTGGTTTCGCGCAGCGACATCGCTGAGGTCTTTCCCGAGGTGATCTACCAAACCGAGCGTCCGATCCTCAGGACCGCGCCTGCGCCGCTGTTTCTGCTCTCCAGGCTGGTGCGCAAACACGGCATCAAGGTCGTGCTGACCGGCGAAGGAGCTGACGAAATGTTCGCTGGCTACGACCTGTTCCGCGAAGGCAAAGTCCGCCGCTTCTGGGGACGTCAGCCCGCGTCGACACGACGCTCACGGCTGCTGGAGCGCCTGTATCCCTATCTCAGCCGCTCGCCGGTGCATCAGCAAGCAATGGCGCGCCAGTTCTTCGGGCGCGATATCCAGGCCTATGACACGCCCGGCTTTGCGCATGACACACGCTGGCGCACTACCAGCGCGATCAAGCGATTGTTCTCCGCCGACATGCGCGCCGAATCCGAGCGCCGCCATGCCGTGCCCGAGCTGATCGCCCGCCTGCCCAAGGAGTTTTCGCGATGGGGCTCTCTCGCGCAGGACCAGTATCTCGAAATCCAGACGCTGATGTCGGGATACCTGCTTTCCTCGCAGGGGGATAGGATGCTGATGGCCCACTCCGTCGAGGGGCGCTTCCCGTTCCTGGACGATGAACTTGTGACGCTCGCGAATTCGCTTCCGGCTGCCTACAAGCTGCGCGTCCTGGACGAAAAGCACGTGTTGAAGCGGGTGGCCGAACCGATCGTGCCGTCGGAAATCGTGGCCCGCAAGAAGCAGCCTTACCGGGCGCCCAACGCGCTGTGCTTCGTTGCTGACGATGCTCCGGCCTATGTCCGCGAAGTACTTTCAGAGACGGCGCTGCGCGAGGCAAACGTTTTCGATCCGAAGTCGGTCACGCGCCTCGTAGACAAGTGTCGAGCCAGGGCGGGCGACGGCGATCTGTCCAACTCCGACAACATGGCGCTGGTCGGCGTGCTGTCGACCCAACTCCTTCACCAGCAGTTTGTCGCAAGCCGTCCCGGTGGGGTCCGCCTAGGCGAGCTCAGCGTCGACGTTGAGCGCGAGCATCGCGAAGAGGTGCTGGCATGATGCATGGAGCCGTACCACTGCTGCATGATTATCTCACCCATGCCGCCAGCCGGGTTGGCGAAAAGGTGGCGCTGGTGTGCTGCGGGCAACGTGTCACCTATGGCGAGATCGAAGCGCGCTCCAACGCCGTCGCGCAACATCTGGTCGCGGCTGGGGTTGCACGCGGCGATCGGGTGATGATCTTCGCCGACAACACTGTCGAGACAGTCGTCGCCTTCTGGGCGGTGCTCAAGGCGAACGCCGTGGTGTGCATCGTCAATCCGCTCACCAAGAGCGACAAGCTTGATTACCTGCTCAACGATTGCCGACCGACGGCACTGATCACGGACAGGCACCTGCACTCGATATTCCGGGAGCCGGCACGCAACTGCCCGTCACTGCGCCGGGTGATCGTCTCCGGACCGATCGACGACGCCGAACTGACAGGATTGCCGCACGCCGTGCGCTGGGACACCGTGGTCGCCGCTGACGGCAGCGCACCGCCGGCGCGCCGCTGCATCGATATCGATCTCGCTGCTATCATCTACACGTCCGGATCGACAGGCGAACCCAAGGGCGTGATGCTGACGCACAGGAACATGACTGCCGCCTGCACGTCGATCGCTTCATATCTGAAGCTATGCGAAGACGAGGTCATCCTCAACGTCTTGCCTCTCGCCTTCGATTACGGCCTGTACCAGATGATCATGGCGTTTCGCACTGGCGCTCGGCTGGTGCTTGAACGCTCGTTCGCTTTCCCGGCGCAGATCCTAGGGCTGATCAAGGAGGAGCGGGTGACAGGATTTCCCGGCGTGCCGACCATCTTCGCCGCACTCTCGGACCTCAAGTCGCTGAAAGATCATGATTTTTCGAGCATTCGCTATGTCACGAACACTGCGGCTGCCCTGCCGCTCAAGCACATTCTCATGCTGCAGGACCTGTTTCCGGATGCGCGCATCTATTCAATGTATGGGCTCACCGAGTGCAAGCGCTGCACCTATCTGCCGCCGGAAGACCTTGAGCGAAAGCCATTGAGCGTCGGGGTCGCTATCCCGAACACAGAAATGTGGATTGTCGACGAGCATGACAGGCCGGTCGGTCCTGATGTCGTTGGCCAACTCGTCATCCGTGGAGCGACGGTGATGAAGGGCTATTGGGGCAAGCCGGAAGCCACGGCCAGAAAACTCAAACCCGGCCCGTTGCCGGGCGAGCAGGTCTTGTACACCGGCGACTACTGTCGGATGGACGCGGAAGGTTACCTCTACTTCATCGGTCGCGGCGACGAGATCATAAAATCGCGAGGAGAAAAGGTAGCGCCCAAGGAGGTGGAAAACGCGCTGATGGATATTCCGGGCGTGCGGGAAGCCGCGGTCATCGGCGTTCCGGACGAGTTGCTCGGACAAGCGGTGAAAGCCTTTGTCGTGATCGAGCAAGGAAGGATCATCGGCGAAAGGCAGTTGCAGAAAGAATGCCAGAGACGATTGGAGAACTTCATGGTTCCGAAGTCCATCGTGATCGTACCCAGCCTACCGATGACAGACACGGGCAAACTCAAAAAAACAGCCCTGTCATGAGGCGGCTTCTCGATGAAATTGATCAGCATTCATCTTTTGTACCGGAGGAGGATTCAATGTTGTCTACCAAGGATAGAGCCGAAACCTGCAAGGACCAGATCCGCGCTTTCCTGGCGTCGAATTTCTACATAGCCGATGCGGATGCCCTGGAGAGCGACACGTCCCTTCTGGACCAAGGCATTGTCGACTCGACAGGGGTGCTCGAGGTTATCGGCTTTATCGAGGAGACCTTCGGCATCACCGTCGAAGACAGCGAACTCCTGCCGGAGAACCTCGATTCCATCCAAGGAATTGCGCAATATGTTCTCCGCAAGCAAAACTGATTGCCGACATTTTGCTTAGCCCTGTTCTACGCCGCCGACAGCGCGACCGAGCCTGCCGCAGTCGCGGCAGGGCTCACGCTTGCGGGGTGGTGTGTCCCACAACCACCCTGCCCTCGCCGGCTTCGTTGTTGACCGCGCGGATGTTCTGGTAAGCTTTAGAACGCTCAAGCAGACTGATGACCTGCCGGTCCTGGCCGAGGCCGACCTCGAAGAGCAGGATGCCTCCGCGCCGCAAGTAACGCGGCGCCTCCTTGATCACCCGCATATGGATGCTTAGGCCGTAGGGACCGGCCGCAAACGCTTCACGCGGCTCGAGTTCCGTCAGATGCGCGCGGTCGCCCTCGAGCCGCTTTTCCGAAATATAAGGCGGGTTGCAGACGATCACGTCCATCGTGCCATCGAGCTCCAAGCCCGAGAAAGCACTAAACAAGTCACCCTGAAGCACGGACACGCGATCCGCCATGCCGTGATGGGCGACGTTGCGGCGCGCCACGTCGACGCATCCGTCGGTGAGATCGCTCGCCCAGACACGCGCGGTGGGCAAGTAGTGGGCGATGGCGCAGGCCAGATTGCCGGCCCCGCAGCACATGTCGATAACGCGCGGCGCCGGCAGGTTCATTTGCCTCAGAACGTCGAGAGCGGTCGTACCGAGCAACTCCGTCTCCGGGCGGGGAACGAGCGCACCGGGCGCAATGAGCAACTCCAGCCCCATGAAGATGGTGCGGCCTTTGCTGTAGGCATCGGCGACACTGATCTCTTCGCTCATGACAGACCCGCCTTCCTGACTTTACTGGTGTCGGCATTGCGTGCCAGTTAAGTGTATCTCAAATCCATTCAATTCTCGATGGTCAATCTAAAAACACTCGTTGCCCTAGGGCTTTGAAGACATGATGCAACAAAAGGTGATCATAAGCCTCTCATCTGTCGCATGATTGGGAATATTGTCTCATCATTGGAAATATCCGGTTTCCCACCCCGGTTATCCCCAGCCTTGCAACGCCAATTCCCGAATTCTCGGTCCTGCGTCACGATTTTGCTACATTTTAATCAAAAGGCACATACGTAAGCAAAGCGTAATGTTTCAGTAGCTAACGGAAAGCAGCCGCTTCCCGCAAGGTAAGAGGGTTTACCCATCATCGACACGACCAACACGTTCGCGCGGCAATTTCGCACGAAAGAATCGCAGATTCGCACGAAAGAATCGCAGATCATGAAATCAACGCAAGGGCGCTCGCCCGATCTACGCTCCGCTATGTTCGGCTCAATGCATGGACTGGTTGGCGTCGGCGTTTTCTCGGCAATGATAAACGTTCTCGCCCTGACCGGCTCCGTCTACATGCTCCAGATCTACGATCGCGTGCTGCCTTCGCAGAGCATTCCGACTCTCATCGGATTTACGATCGGGATGCTTGGCCTCTACGCTGTCTACGGGCTCCTCGATTTCGTCAGGCTTCGCCTGTTGGTCCGCATCGGCAGCCGCCTGCACAGAGATCTGCAGCAAAAGGCGTTCGCTGCCTCGCTTTCCCTGCCGCTTACTGCTGGGCAGGATGCGAACCGGGTGCAGCCGCTTCGGGATCTGGACCAGTTGCGCGGTTTTCTTTCCGGACTGGGACCGACAGTCGTCTTCGACGCCCCCTGGATACCGTTTTATATGGTGGTCATCTATCTGCTGCACCCTTCTCTGGGTGTGTTGGCAACCGTCGGCGCGGCTGCTGTCGTGCTTTTGACGGTAGTCGCGGAAATCGTTGCCCGCAAACCCGCCGCGCGTGCGTCTGAAACGCTCGTGGCACAGCGGCTTCTTGCCGATTCCGGCCGCCGCAACGCGGAGGTTGTTCAGGCGATGGGCCTTTCCGCCCAGCTCGGTCGGCGCTGGAATGAGATCAGCCATCTTTACCTCAAGAACCAGGAACAGCTCTCCGATGTCGTCGGCGCAGCGAGTTCATTGTCGAAGACACTCCGAATGGCCCTGCAGTCCTCCGTACTGGGGCTTGGTGCCTACCTTGTGATCGGCGGCGAGGCCTCGCCCGGCGTGATCATCGCGTCGTCCATATTGCTGGGCCGCTCATTGGCGCCGGTCGATGTGGCAATCGCAAACTGGAGAGGATTTCTGGCCACCCGGCGAAGCTATACCGACCTGGCAGCAGCGTTGGATGCTTTCGGTAGCCAGAAAGACCCTATGGAGCTGCCGCGCCCACAGACACAGCTTGTGGTCGAGGAACTGACGGTCGCGCCACCAAGTCTGCAGAGACCAACGCTCGTCAATGTAAGCTTTCGCCTGTCAAGGGGCGCGGGGTTGGCGATCGTCGGCCCGAGCGGCTCTGGCAAGACGACACTCGTGCGCGCCTTGGTCGGGGCATGGAAGCCGCTTCGCGGAACGGTAAGGTTGGACGGTGCCTCGCTCGATCAATGGAATTCGGAGCTGCTCGGCACCCATATTGGCTACCTACCGCAGGACGTCGAGCTGTTCGACGGAACAATCGCGGACAACATTTCAAGGTTCGGCGGCAAGAGTGACGCAAAGGGCGTGCTGGCAGCCGCCAAGGCTGCGGGCGTGGACAAGATGATCATGCGTCTGCCGGAAGGTTTCCAAACGCGCATCGGTGAAGGCGGAGCGGCCCTGTCGGCTGGGCAGAGGCAGCTCGTCGGGCTCGCCAGGGCGCTTTATGGTGATCCATTCCTTGTCGTACTCGACGAACCAAATTCCAATCTGGATGCAGACGGCGATGTTGCCTTGGCCGGGGCAATCCAGGCAGTGCGCCAGCGTGGTGGTATCGCAATCGTTGTTGCGCATCGTCCGTCCGCTCTCGTCAACATCGATCAGGTGCTCGTCTTGTCGAATGGCATGCTCCACTCATTCGGCTCGCGCGAAGACGTTCTGGCAAATGTGATCCGGCCATTCCCGCGGCCAAATACTGTCGTCCCGCTGCAGCAAGGTGCAAGCGGGCATGCGTGAAGTCTTGCTCCGTCTCTTGAGGTCTTGCTCCGTGTCTGATGTGACCCTGTCCTCATATGCTCCGGCCGCTGGCGCAAGCCAAGGGATAGGGACGAATCCAATCGAAGAGCCAGATGGCATCAGGGCCAATCTGATCCTGGGCCTGGCGACCACCTTGCTGTTGATCTTCGGCGGAGGACTCTGGCTGGGGTTGACCAAGATTGCCGGCGCTGTGATTGCTCCCGCCACCGTGGTGGTCGAAAGCAACATAAAGAAAGTCCAGCATCAGACCGGCGGCACCGTCGGCGGCATCTTCGCCCAGGACGGGGACCATGTGCGTGCCGGCGATGTGTTGGTCAGGCTGAACGACACGTTGACACGAGCAAACCTGCAGATAGTCAGCGAGGATCTCGACCGCGCCACCATTCGTCTGGCGCGGCTGGAGGCCGAACGACAGGGCCTGCCGGAAATGCAACTTCCACCCAGCATTCGGGCCCGGATGGGCGACCCGCAACTGGCGGCACTTGTCCGTGGGGAACGCGCTGTGTTCGAAAGCCGTGCCGCAGCGCTAGCGGGCCAGAAAGCACAGTTGCAAAGCCGCTCGAAGCAATTGGAACGTCAGATCGACGGCCTCAAAGCGCAGCAGGCGGCCATGGATGAGTCCTTGGACCTGCTGACGCTGAACCTTGCTGATGTCGAGTCTCTCTACTCAAAGAAGTTGGTCTCTAAAGAGAGGCTAAGCACTATCAGCTTGGAGAAGAGCCGGACTCGCGGAGAGTCAGGGCGCCTTGTCGCAGCAATCGCGGAGGTCCAAGCTCGCATCAGTGAAACTGACCTGCAGGTGCTTCAACTCGACGAGCAAATGCGGAGTGAGGTAACGAGCGAACTTCGCGAAACGGAAGCCAAGCAGACCGAACTCAATGAGCGCAAAGTCGTCGCGGAAGACGAACTCGCCAGGACAGATATCCGCGCCCCCCAGTCGGGAACGGTACAAGAATCCTCGATCCACACCATCGGAGGCGTGATTGCCCCCGGGGAAGTGCTCATGATGATTGTGCCCGATGCCGACAACCTGGTCGTGGACGCGCTCGTTTCTCCAGAGCGTATCGATGATGTACGTCCTGGACAGCGCGTTTCAATCCGCTTTCCGGCTTTCGACGCAGGGACGACACCTGTTTGCCAAGGCTCGGTCAACCGCATCTCCGCAGATCTAATTAAAGATCAGCAACGTCAGCTTTCGTACTTTTCGGCACGCATCAATGTCGAAAATGCCACGACCTGCCTGACGGGAGCGAAAATACTCAAACCCGGCATGCCCGCCGAAGTTCACATACGCACCGACGAGCGCAATGTCTGGTCCTATTTGCTGAAGCCCTTTACCGACCAGGTTTCCAGAGCTTTCAGACAGTAACGCATCGGCAATCGCGACAGAGCAAGGTGCAGCAGCTATCGGACCGCCGCGTTCTCGAGACCGCTGCTGAACCTTACCTCTATCGTGTCACCCGGTGATACCTCGGTGTCTTCTCCGGCCGGCTGTTTACGCCATTCTTCACCGATCTTGCGGATGATCGTGACCTGAGCCTGGATGGTTTCGCCGGCAATTGCCAGTGGCTGGGCGGACGCCCCCGTGGGCTGCAACTTCTGGCTGGCGGCGCGAAGTCTTGCGGTGATGTCGGCAAGGCGCACGTTGGTATCCTTCAGCTCAGTCAAAAGAGCCATCCTTCTCAGGTTTTCATTGCGCTCGCGCTGCCTGAGAAAATCATCCTGCTGGCGTCGTGTTCTCATGAGCTCAACCGACGTTTCGAGCGCCCGGCTGGAAGAGAGAATCACACCGCGCCGGACATCGGCGAGTCTGTCGTTGGTCAGATTGCCTGCTTTATGCACTTTCGTTATTCGTGCCAGGTCTTCCTCGTCCGCTTTCACTGCGTCGGCTTCGGTCTTCTCGCGCTTGAGCAGAATCCCGATCTGCGCCGCAGCATCCTTGGCACTTTTTTCAAGGTAGCTTTGCTCCTGCTGGAAATTGTCCAGCGAAATCTTGAGCCCTTCCGCTTCAGCCTGGGCGATTGCCGACACGAACGCGGCCGACAAGGGTGACCCTTGTGGCGCCTTCATGTCGAAACTCGCCTGGTTCTGAAGTTCGGCGCGCAGGCGGGCGCTATGAAAGTAATCTCTGGTGTACTCCCCCCAGGCCGATTCATAGTCGCGCCGCAAATCCACCGGATCTGGGCCAACCTGGTTTGCCCGTGACCGCAGAAGGCTGAAACCGCCAGACACGGCGATCGCCTGCCGCACGGTCATGAGTGGTCGGTAGGCCTGCTGTCCGGGAGTGAGCACGTCGCCGGTCACATAGATCGGGCGATACTCTGCGATGACGGCGGTGACGTCGCTCGGCTTGACGACGATCATTTGCTCGCGCCCATCGGGCAAACGCTGGTGAAATATCTTGGTAGTCAAGATCGTCTCCATGCGTGTCTGCAATTCGGCCGGAGTGAGGCCGCCGACCGAAACCATGCCGACTTCAGGAAGCGCGATCGTGCCGTCCATTTGAACCATGACACGTTGCGTTCGTTCCGGGATGGAGGCAATTCCTATCTCGACGGTATCGCCGGCAGAAATTCGATATGCGACCCGCGTCTCCGCTGCGGCGGCCATGCCCACGGCAGCCAGTATGCCAAGCGCGGCAAGAAGGATTCGATTAGTGAAGACCATTGGTGACAATCTCCTTCCGGTTCAACGTCGGCTCTCCCGGCCAATCGACACGGGAGACGAAGTCGTAGACTGGCCCGCCGTGCACGCCCCAGTTGCTCGACCAGATTACCTGCGAGCCGTCAGGTGACGGCGAGGCATGACTCTCGCTTCGATAGTCTAACTGAGTGCTTCTCGTTTGTGCGATGCGTCGAACCTCGCCACTGCCATCGATGCGCAGCGCGATCACTTCCTGTGCGTATGGCGCCCAGTCCGGGTTAGCCGATATTTCATCCGGATCGCCGCCATAGGTCAGGAACACCCAGCCAGGCCTGTCCAGCGCACGCAGGGATGCATGCATGGCTTCGCCATACTTCGTAAGCGGGGTGACCCTGCCGTCGGACAGCCTTCGCTTGATCACTTGATACTTGTCCGGATCGGACTTGCTGATGCCGACATAGACTTCGTTGCCGTCTTCATCGACTGTCATATCGCCGTGTCCGGGCCGGTGATGCTCCACCCACCTTTGGAGCAAAGTTCCCTCGACACTGAAAATGAAGCCCTGTTCGATGCCGCTTGTTATCTCCTGAAGGCATAGAATGTTGGTTCCGAGCGGAGAAATCGAGCAGGCGCCGTTGGTTCCGCCAATATGCTCAAGCTCGATGTCCGGGAATTTCCGCCGCTGCTTGAGATCGTAGGCAAAGACCACCGCATCGCCATCCTTACGCACCGCGCGCACGGCTATGCGGTCACCGTCACGGCTTGGGTTGCCCTTGCCCGGTCCGAAATGGAAATCGTGATACTCAGTCGAAACAAACAGGACGTCTTCGCGATTGGTCCGTGGCGCCCAGGTCGATACTTGCCGACCCTGAACGCAGATCATCAGATCGGCGTTTTCAGGGTGCCATTCGCATTCAGTCGATCGAGCGCGGCGGAACAGCGGAGCATATGTGCGCCCGTCGAAAAAGCACATGCCACCGCTACAGCCATTGGTGATGATGAGAAGGCTCTGGTCTGAATTCCAGGCTTGAGCACTCGAATAACGGTGGCTGCAATACTTGTTCTCGCATGCGACACCATTGCCAAGCACTCCTGGCTTGGTAATGCGCGTGAAGATCGTCCCAAACGCCGGATCTGTCACTGGGCGCAGATAGTCGGGCAGATTCATCATCACCGGCGCGACAAATTGGATCAGCTCGCTGCTTTGCCGGCTTCCGGCCGCGGGCAGACCCAACGACATGGCAACGGCAATCAACAGCAGAGCCGATGCACGCTGGTAGAACGTCATGTCATATAACCCATTTCGCGGCGTACGCGGCCTTCGCTGAGGCGCGCCTGCCACCATCCGATGGTTCGCTCCAATCCTTCGCGCAGGCTGGTCTGCGCCCGCCATCCAGTTTTGGTCTCGAGTTGCGAAGAATCGGCCAGCAACGCACGGACCTCGGAATTCTGCGGCCGCAAACGCCGTTCGTCGCGGTGGACCGGTTTTTTGGAGCCGCTCAACTCGAGCACCAAATCCAATACGTCCGAGACCGTCACAGCGCGCTGGCTTCCGGCATTGTAGGCATGGCCGAATTCGAGCTCGGCCGAGCCTGCAGTCAAGAATGCCGCCGCAGTGTCTTCCACAAAAGTAAGGTCGCGGACCGGACTTGTGTCCCCCACCATGATCGCCGGGCAATTTTTGTCGAGAACCTGCCGTATGATGGTCGGCACGATGGCCCGCTCACTCTGACGTGGGCCGTAGGTATTGAACGGTCGCATAATCACGACGGGGACGTCGAACGACCTGGCGTAGGACTCTGCCATCATGTCCGCGCCGATCTTGGATGCCGAATATGGTGACTGGCCCTGCAGCGGATGGGATTCGCGGATAGGCATCGTCTGTGCGGTGCCATAGACCTCGCTGGTTGAGGTGTGCACCACGCGCTCTGTCTCCCATTGGCGCGCCGCTTCCAGGACATTCACTGTGCCCAGGATGTTGGTCTCCACATAGGACTGGGCGGCCGCGTATGAATATGGAATCGCGATGAGTGCGGCGAGATGAAACACAACGGCCTGTCCACGCATGATCCGGCTCAGGAACGCGCTGTCGCGAACGTCGCCGCGCACGAGGTTCAACTGGCTTCGAATGGTGTCCGGCAAATCGTCCAGCCAACCATGACTGTCGAAGGAATTGTAGAGGGCCAGCGCCGTGACATCCGCCCCACTCCGGACGAGCGCTTCGGTGAGATGCGACCCGATGAATCCATCAGCACCCGTGACCAGAACTTTCCTACCCCTGTAGTTCATAACTAAGCGTTCCCCCTATGACGTGACGCGCTGACCTGGCGAATTCAACGAATTCAACAGAGCGTGGCCCCCTTGCTAAGCATGCTCTCACATGCCGATTGGTGGCGGCGAGATCAGGCCGATCGGCGGCCGCGAGACCAAGCCGAGAACCGCCAGAAAGCCGCGCATCATCCACATGATGTCAGCGGCGATCGTCCGCTGCGGATAGTAGGAGAGGTCGATCCTGGCCTTGGCAGGAAACAGAACCTCGCGGTAGAACAGGACAGGATCCGTGGACTGCGGATAGAAATTGGCCTCATGCCGGAAGAGAACCTGGGCCGGACCCAACAAGCCCGGCTTGTATTGTAGAACGGCTTCAAAGCCACTGCGGAAACAATCGGCAAAGACAAGGCTCTCCGGCCGCGGCCCGACAATTGCCATCTCGCCTCTGAACACGTTCCACAGTTGCGGGAGCTCGTCGAACTTGGTGAGGGCGAGGAACCGACCTATTCTCGTCATGCGGCTGTCGCCGGCCATGGTCAGCGCCAAGCCATCGGGATCGCATCGCACGGCGAATTTGCGGAACTTGTACATGCGGAACGGCCGCCCACCGGCACCCACGCGGGTCTGCGCAAAGAAGATGGGCCGGCCGCCTTCCAGTAAGAGCGCCAGGGCGATCACCAGCATCAGCGGAGCGAAGACTATGGCGGCGGCTGTAGCGATCACGAGATCAATTGCTCGTCTCGCAAAACCATGGGCGGCGCTTGAGACAACAGATCGATGAATGGATAAATCCAAGGCATTCATGCGGCTGTTCCTGCTTGGGCGCAACTGTGGACCGCAGCGGCAAGAGCGGCCGCCACTGATTCGACCAGAGGCGCAGTGATCTGGGGATGCAGTGGCACCGTGAGCTCACGCTGGGCAAAGTCCTCTGTCCGCGGCAAATGAATGCCGGGGAAAAGCTCGCGATAGAGCGTCATCTGGTGCACCGGCGGATAGTGGATGGTGGTTTGTATTCCTTGCCGGCGCAATTCATCGATGACGTCTTGCCTGTTAGCGTAACGCGGCAAAAGGACAGGCATGATATGATGGGCGGACGTCCGCGGCTCGTGGAACGGAACTGTCACGGCCGGGCAATGTTTTGCGATGAGACGTCGATATAGCATGACCAGGATACGCCTGATCTCGTTCCACTCCTGCAAATTCTGCAGCTGGACCAGTCCGATTGCAGCGCGCATTTCATCCATGCGATAGTTGAATCCGAGCATGGTGACATCGTACTGCGGCGTGCGACTGTTCAGCCTCTGATGTGTCCCCGTGGTCATGCCGTGCCCACGGGCCTGGCGGATTATCTCAAGCAGCTTGGTATCTCGGGCAATCACGGCCCCACCTTCCGCCGTGGTCATGTTCTTGTTGCCATAGAAGCTGAAGGCGGCCGCGGCACCAAATGTACCTACCTCCTTCAGGCCGGGCGCATGCGCTGCATCTTCGATGATCTGCAGTCCTCGGGCACGGGCGAACTTCTGCCATTCTTCCCGATTGGCGAGATAGCCGGCGAAATGTACGAGAATGATCGCCTTGGTGCGCGCGGTGCATCGCGCTTCAGCTTCCACGATCGACATCAGCGGCACGTCGGCCGACTCGATGTCGACAAAGACCGGAGTGGCACCGACGTAGAGAACCGCGTTTGCGGTCGCCACGAAGGTCATCGACGGGACCAGCACTTCGTCGCCTGGTCCTATACCGAGTGCATGTAGAATGAGATGAAGCGCCGCAGTGCAAGAACTGACCGCGACGCAATCCTCCGCACCATGCATGTTGGCAAAAGCCTCTTCAAAGGCCCTCACCTGCTCTCCCATGGTCAGCCAGCCGCTATCGATGACCTTGGACAAAGCTGCCTTCTCCGGCACACCCAAAATAGGGGCACTGACCAAGAGCATCACAACCTCCTAGACTGTTAGACTGCGGGATCGGCCTCGTGATCTCGTCACGCGGCCGTAGCAGTGACCTCGATCGAGGCCGACTGGTCTTCCCAGGAAATGGCTTGCGCGTTCTGGAAATCATCGACGCGCCCGATATCGAGCCAGAGACCATCATGCTTGTACACGTGGACGGTTGTACCGTTCTGCATCATCTGCAGCATCAGGTCGTCGAACCCGAAGGGTATGCCCGAAGGAATAAACTGCAGAACGTCTGGGTTCATGCAATAGATTCCCATGCTGACCAGGTGCGAAAGCGTCGGCTTCTCGCGGAAGATCTGCACGGTGTTGTCGACTTCGTCTATGACGCCGAAGTCCATCTTGATCAGGCGGCAGGCTGTGGCGATCGTCACCGGATCGGTGTGCTTGCGGTGCGCTGCCACAAATCGACTGAGGCTTAGATCGGTAAGGACATCGCCGTTGAGGACTATGAATGGTTCTGTCAGCTCATCTCTGATCAAGGAGAGCGGTCCGATGGTGCCGAGCGGCTCCATTTCTTGCGTGTACCGAATTTTCAGGTTCCACTGCGAGCCATCTCCGCACACGGTGCGGATCAAGTGGCCGAGATACCCGGTTGTGATGTAGACCTCTTGGATGCCATTGCGTCGCAGCCATTTCAGAAGCATCTCAAGAACCGGTCGGGCACCGATCGGCATGAGCGGTTTCGGCAAGACCGATGTGAAGGGGCGAAGGCGCGTCCCCATTCCACCACATTGAATCACTGCTTTCATCTGGTCCTCCCATGTTTACTCGACCTGAACGCCATCATTACGGCCGCAGCATCCGGAAAGCCGCGTTCTTGTTATCTTAAAGACCGGTGAGGTTTCCCGCCGGCCCTGATCCGGACATTGCAGCTAGATGGTATGTGGCCGTCGGGGGGGATGTCGTCGTGCATTCGAATGGTAGCGATTCAGACATTCTGGTATTCAATAGCCGTGCTGATCGACGAAGGCTGGCTCCTGTCGCAAAGGCAGGCTCGGAACGCGCTTTTACCGGCATCGAAGCGAGTTGTTGGGACACGAGTTTTGGAGGTTGAGAACGGATATTCGACAGGTCAGCGGATCCGTTCGCGGGGTCCAAAAATAAGAGGAGCGTTTCCCGTTATTTAGGATTATATTAGCAACCTGACGCTTGCGATGTTGGGGCATCGCGGGTGTTGACTGGATAAATCGACGAGTGGTCGGCCACAACTTTAAGGCCATCACCGTTCAATTATTCCAGGATTCGTTGGGGTAGTTCAATGTATCGAATCGTCATCGCCGACGATCACGGCCTGTATCGTCGTGGCTTGCGATTGGCACTGACCGCAGGCATTCCAGGTGTAGAGATATTTGAGGCGTCGTGTTTCGATGCCGTGCTCAGTCTGTTGGCGGAACAGGCGTCCGTTGATCTTGCGATCCTGGACCTGAACATGCCGGGATTGTTCAATCAGGAAGTGCTCAGCGGCATTCTGTCGGCTTATCCGGATACACGATTTGCGATCGTTTCCGGGAACGATTCACGCTCGGAGATACTCACGGCTCTGTCGATCGGACTTCACGGCTATATCGTAAAGTCGCAAAGAGACGAGGAGGTCGTTATGGCCGTCAACGAAATCCTCTCGGGCCGCATCTACGTCCCTGCCCTTCTGTCGCGCCCCGGTGCCGCGCAAGCAACTCACGTGCCTGCTCCTTCCGAGCATATCCCACACCGACGTACCACCACTGGCAATCTTGGCAGGCTGACCTCAAGGCAAAAGGAGGTCCTCAAGCTGATGGCGGAGGGGTATTCGAATAAGGAAATAGCGCGCGATCTGGAAATCGCCGAAGCGACGACGAAAATCCATGCCGCTGCGGTTCTGCGTGAGCTTGGAGTGCGGAATCGGACAGAGGCTGCCGTTATGCTGAAGACTTGGCTAACGAGGGATATCAATTAGAGCGCCGCGTCCTTTTGGACGCGCAACGGAACGTTAAGGGCCGATTTCCTTGCGCGACAGCCGCAGCGAATATCGCAGCCCGTGATCTGACATTTCCAGCTTGGGCGAGTAACCGACAAGCGGCGCCCCATCCACTCCGATTATCATGGAACCGAAACCATGGCGGACAACTTTTGAAGTCCGCCGCCGCCCTGATTCCACCCACTCGAACACGATGTCACTGCCTGCGTCTTCAGACGCGAATGTCCAATTTACCTCGATCCGGCCCTTTGAATCGCCAAGCGCTCCATGTTTCAAAGAATTGGTCGCAAGCTCGTGAACAATCATCGCAAAGCTCTCGGCGGCGCCTCCCGACATCGCAACGGAGGGACCGCTGACCGATATGTCGCGTGTCCCCATATACGGTTGCAACTCCTGAACAACGAGATCGTGAAGCATCCCCGACCCGCTGCTGTTGCCTGAAAGGAGCAGATGTGTCGCCTCGAGCGAACGAATCCGGTCGATGAGCGTCTCCTTGTATCTGGCGACATTGTTTTCGGGAACATCGATCATGTTCACCAGCGCCGTGATCACAGGGAATAAGTTGATGAATCTGTGGCGTTGTTCGAGCATAATGCGCTCCCGCTTCTTTGCCGCGGCGCGCAACAGCGTGGTTTGCCGTCGCTCGGTCAGGTCGGCGGCCACGCCGAGCCGCTGTAGACGATCATCGTATTTCTCTTCCCTTCCGCGCAGGGCAACCCAGCGGATATGTCCGTCCGGCCGTCGGACACGAATCTCGACGTCGTAGTTCGTAATCGATGCGAGCTTTCTCGCTGCTCCCAGCTTTGGCCAGTCCGCCGGATGAATGACGGCTGATAGTTCCTCCAAACGGCGGCTAGCGGCTGGGGGCAGGCCGAGAATGTCCCAGAACGTGCCCGAGCCGGTGACGATCCCGTCTTTAAGGTCGATCCGCCACGTGGCCAGGCGTCCAGCAGACAAAGCGAGATCCAGCCACTCCTTCTGAGCCCGAAGCGCTTCGTGTACGGCTCGTCGTTCCGAGATATCGTCGACCACCACGAAGATGCTCTCTGAGAGAACCCCGTCGGGCACGGACGAAGACAGCGTTAGCCGCGCCCAGAATGCCGAACCATTCTTTCTTAACAGACGCACCTCCGAAGCGAACGAAGCAGAGTCGTTACCCAAACCCGCCAGCAATTGCGCCAAGGCACCACGGTCGTCCGGATGAACGAGTGTCTCGAGCCGTAGTTGGGCAAGCTCCTCCTCCTCGTAGCCTGTCATCTCACTGAGACGTCTGTTGGATTGCAGCAGCTCACCTTTCTCGTTGGTGTTTGCGAACCCCATGGCGGCGCGTTCGAAAGCCCAACGGTAGCGGCTTTCGGTTGCTTCGACGGCAGCGAGTCTGGCTTCTGCTACCTCCAGCAGCTCACGCAAGTCCTGCCGCAGCCGATGGAACGTCATGGCAATCACGCCGCCCGAAACCAGAAGCAGAATGGCGCGCGCCCAATCTTCGCCGGAGATCTGAGCATGCGCGGTACTTCGTGCCCATAGGCCGGCAGCCACCATCAGGATTGTCGCCGCAAGCGCAGGCCCACGGTCTTCAAGGTAGGAAATGATAATAATAGCTGGAATAAACTCCAGAAAACTCGAACCTTCCCCAATGTATACTGACGCCTTTGTTTCAAATATCAGTGTAGCAGCCAGCACCAATGCGGAGGCAATGTGAGTTAGCAGTCTGCCTGATGGGTTCGAATCCGACCTGCGCGACTGCGAGTTCATAGACATAGACTACAACCTTTTGACTAGGCCGTCGAGACTAGAGCAAAAAACGTACAACCTAGTCCGACTGCCGGATTGCCATACCACTATCACAGCGCGCATTTTATCAGACGGGGGGAGCATGACTTGGTCATAACTCCTCAGAATATATCAAGTTTCAACGTAATAGGGCCTGTTTTTTGCGAGCCCTATGCATACAAGACTGTTTGTAAATCCCGAACAACTTATTTCGGGCTGTGAAACTTTGGGGAGGTTCAAAAATGACTCTGATCGATAGACACAGCGATGCCGTTGCGGGCAACCGATATATTACAATAGGAGCCAAGTATAACCCCGACGGGCCGATGACGCGGCCCTCATATGCTTATCCTTCAGTTCGTGCAACAGATCGGTTGGACGCAGGGGGCGACGAACCAAAGAGACGCAGCCTGGAATCCGTCACCGGCATGCTTGATCGTATCGGCTGTGGTTATCTCGTACTGAACCGCGACAGAAAAGTAGTCGAATGGAACGCAGCCGCTCAAACCACGCTGGAGCGCCAGGGGGAAGCAGCTGATACAGCCAGTGCGCTTTCGATAGCTCTAAGGCGGCTTATCGCAAACGTTCCGGCCCATTTCCTGCCGGGTTCACTGTCTTGGGTGGTGATCCGCAGCAGAGGCGACAGGCCGGTGATACTGAAAGAGAACGGCCTTGTTGCTCCTGACGGAACGAGCATTGTGGCACTGCTGGATCGTGACAACAGGTCGGGGCCAAATCCTCAGACACTGCAAAGGATGTTCGGCTTAACGAGCGCGGAAACCCACCTTGCGCTGCGCTTGGCCCAGGGCGATGCGCCGTTGGAGATCGCACGCAGTTGGCGCCTCAGCCGCACCACGATCCGCTCTCAGCTTGCCTCGCTATTCGCCAAGACCGAAACGAGACGTCAGGCGGAATTGGTGGCTCTTCTGGGGCGCATTTCGGTCTTGCCATAAGGGCCGGCCTGGAGCCCCACTCCATCCCGATGGAATCGGGATGGAGCTCTAACTTATTATTTTACCATGATCTTTCCTGAAAACCGGTTTCCACTTTCGGGATCATGGTCTGGCGCCGGACGCCGGCGTCCAATCCCAACATAGGTTTGCCCAACCACGCCTGGCTCCGATGCGCCGGCTTTCAACGCCAGCGGAGGGGAGCCGCCGGTTGGACAAACGTTCCACACAAACCAGTCTGCTCTTCCGCGCGCGGAAGATGGAACCGTTTGATCGAGGACGGACCGCTCCGCGGTGGAACCAGCCCGGGCGGATCGATCCTCGTCACCGGTGCCGCAGGCTTCATTGGTTGTCGCGTGGCCTGCTGACTTTGGCGCCACAGAATCCAGGTCGTGGGCGTCGACAATTTCACGCCTTGTTATAATCCAACACTTAAGCACGTTTTGCACGCCTCGAGCTGGGTTACCTCGCTGCGAATGGATCTGGCGGACTCAGCGCGGTCCAGGTGGCGAACTTAGAATCCAGATCGGATAATCTGAGGTCAGCGCAAGAACCAATATCGTTGCCGGTCCCGGCCGTCGACTGCACCTGTTCTGAATGACATTAGCGCAAAGATCAGCGCAGGCATAATCTTCAGTCGTTTGCTGATATAGATCGCCATCGCCACGTTCCAAACGACCAATGAAAGCGCCAAGCCTATCGCGGCGCCCAGTGGACCGTAAAGCTCGATTCCTGCCGCACAGCCTATGATGCCGGCCGCCGCGCCAACGATCATGGCCACTGCTGCTGCCCATTCGTGTCCGGTCATGGTCAAGAGATTCAGCTGGGGTCCGCACAGCGCGACAAAGACGTATCCGAGTATCAGTGCCCGAGCGATTGGTGCTCCTGTGCTGAAATCGTCACCGAACCAGTTCATGAGAGGTTTAACAATCACAATCAGCGGGACGGCCATCGCTATGGCGCCGCTAGAGGAAAGTATGGCGGCTCGCGAAAATAGCTGCTGCAGGCCTTTTCGATCGCCTCGCGTATGAAGGGCAGCCGCTGCTGGCGAAAACATCACGCATACGGCAACGAGGGCAAGACTCACAAGCAACGCGACATTCAGTCCCAAAGCGAAGATTCCCGCGTCTCGAATGTGACCCGTCCAGCCCAGCACCATAACCCCGGCCCGACTGATGAAAACATCGAGCCCGGCCATGAGCATGATTGGTGGAACCGCCGCCCACCACTCTTGCGACGCGTCGCTGGGTTGAGTATGCCGCAAGCCGGGCGGCTGAAATTTTACCGCCATGATGAACACCAGGCCGACTGTGATGCCTGAACTTGCCAGCACAGCCTGCATCACCAAGGGTGCGTCGAGGGTCCATGATCCGAAAAAGGCTGCTACTCCCAGCAACATCAACAACAGGCCGTCGCGAACGATGCGTTCCGGCAAAAGGGCTGAGACGCCACCGCCGAAGGCCCGAATAAGTGCTCCGCCCAACACACAGGCGGTGACCAAAGGCACTGCCGCCATGCCAAGAAGCTGGCTTAGTACAAGTTCCTTATGAGAAGGATCTGAAAAGAAAAAGATCAGAGCGGCGCCGATCATGCCGAACAGTGTCGCCGCCGCCAGCGATCTTTGCAGAGCAAATCTGACTACACCATGTGCCAGGTCAAGCCGCCCGTTCGCCCTGTAGGCGGACACAAAGCGCAGTAGGGAGACATTGAAACCAAGCGTTGCAAGATAGCCAAGCACGGAGGTCCAGGCCAAGACATAGGAATAGATGCCATAGCTGGTGGAACCGACAAGGCGCGCAATCAACAACTGCGCCAAGCTGGTCAACCCCGCACCACCGATATAGATCAAAAGAGCGAAGACGCTGGCGTAGCCGAGGCTCCGGCGCATGTCTTTGCTGTGGGACAAAACTGCATCCGCCGCGGCAAGAGAGGCCGCAGTTCGTACGGTCTTCACATCATTGCGATCGTCGACGTTGCTTTGGTCACCGTCGAGTATCTCGCGGCCTTGGTCACCTTTGGCCGCAGGTCCACCCCCCGCCTGCAAAATTTTCGAGATTATCTTCCGCTCGACATACTGAATGCCTTCTAACGAGGACTGGTCGTTGAGAGTGTGGATCGGAATGATTTTTCGGTCGGACCCGACGAGAATGTCATTTATGCTTTGAAACACCCCGAAAGTGCGCATGTTTGTGTCAAAATCTGCCTCGAAAATTCGCTCCGCAGGCGCTTCATGTTCCATCCGCTGCTGCAACCGCGTCTCCACGATCGCGCGTGGTGCAACAACTCTGAGCGTGAAATCAGCTGCGGGCGCGAGGCTGAGCGCCCTTGCGAGCGCGACCTTGTCTGCGGTTCCACTGAACATTGCCAGCGACGCAATCGCCTGGACGTAGCCCTGATCGAATATGACTACATCTCTGGATTGCTTCGCCTCATCCCAGCGGCGCGAAAGCTTCAATATGTGCTGCCAGAGCCGGGCCCGCCATATTCTTTTTTTTGGCGGCATCACCTTTATCATGGAAAGGGACGTTGAAAGATCCTTGATTCTGCCTCTCGGAGAAAGCAGGATTTTTAACGTTGAGAATATTGCCGATACGATCCTGAAAATAGCCAGAAAGATTCCGAGATCGACGCTCGATCCCCTCTTGCGAGGCCGGTGACTGAGGGCAACCTTGGCATGGTAGCCCTCCTCGCGCAGTCGCCGGGCAAGCGCGTGGGCAAAGGTTCTCTTGCCGGATCCGGGCGGTCCGAAGAGTTCAATGATCATGAGTCCAATCCGATCGTGGCAATACCCACGCGATTTCCGCGACCGTCGCTGCTTCGGCGTCCGCTTGTGACGCTCATGATGGTTCCTCAAGCAAAAGATCAGCACTGTCCCCGAACTGATAGCCGGCGTGCTTCTTGAGATTAACCTGCGTGAGAACGCTCCCCACAGGGACCGAAACTGACGCATCGCTCGCAAGCGTTTCCAAAACACCGCGTGCTATACTGCGTCGCGTCCTGCCCCACCGAATGGCGAAAAGAACCGCATCAGCCCAGCCCGTCAGAAGCCCCGCCTCCGGCCCTCCAAGTCCCAGCGGTCCATTTATGATGACGACGCCGTAAGTCGAGTGCAGCTCATCTGTGAACAGGGAACTGTCGACAGTGGATAGCAACGCCAGCAGATCCTCCGACGGTGCGAGAGCCATGAAGTCGATTCCGATTTCAGGCATTCCCGCGATTGCATCGTGCAAGGCACAGCGTTCACTCACATAGTCTCCGAAAAAGTTGTGTGGCTTGAGCGCCGTGAATTCATCCAGGAATTCGTTCGTGAGGCGAGCGCCCGTGCGGTCAAGATCGAGGAAAAGCACTCGCCCCCCCAGCCGGGTGGCTGCCAAGGCCAGGCTCCATGCAAGCTCGGTCTTGCCATCATCCTGAACGCTGGACGTTACGAGAATGATGTGCGACGAACGATCCCCCGCTTGCTTGGGCGCTGCGGCGACAAGCAGGGACGTCACGGCGCGGCTGTATCTGGACCTCCGCTGGGCTAAAACCAGCTGCTTCAGCCGTTTGGCGTGCATTGTGGCAGCTTGTGGTATCAGGCCCAAGCACGGAACCCCGAGCGCTGCTTCAGCTTCGGCCTCGCCCCGCAAAGTCTGATCGAGGCGGTCGCGAACGACAACGAAGATCCCGCCAAGAAGCCCAAACACGACCATACCGGGTGGAACAAGGAAAATCGGCGACAGGGTCTTTGGAACCGTCGGCGGCCACGCCGCCGAAAGGACCGACACTCCGGCCGAGGGAGTTGCGATGCGCCGTATCAAGTCCTGTTGTTGGGTCAGAAGGTCGTTGTATCGCTGCGTCAAGATACTGACCTGCGGCTCGAGTGCACGCAGTCCAGACAGCCGGCCGGCGGTATCGGCTACAACCGCGTCCAGCACATTCTTGCGACTTTCCAGAGCTGCAATCTGGGCACGGTAGATGCTGGCCTCCGCGGCGATACGAGCAATGCCTTGGTCGATCTCGCGGTTGATCGCATTGCGCAGATCCTCATCTACCCTGTCGCCGGCTTGGCGAGCCGCCAAGTCGACCAGCGCCGGTGATCCGACGGCTTCGGCGAGCGAGGCAACCGATGCCCCCTCCTTTCGCAGGTCCTGAATATGTTGAAGGCGAGATTCCGTGGCAGAGAGATCCGCTTTCGACAATGAAATCTGCTGGCTGAGTTCAGCCGTCTCCTTGGCGGCGTTGTCCGCAGCGCCTTGGTCGACTGCACCATGGCTCAGCCGATACTTTTCCAAGCGATCGGTCGCTTCTGCCAGATCGCGTTGTACGCCCGGCAAGGCAGCGACTATCGAGGTGAGTTCCAGTCTGTCCGCTGCCTGGCGTCTCATTGCGAGATCGTCGATGTACAATCGGGCGAACGTATTGGCCACCATAGCGGCTCGCGTCGGATCGTGATCGGTAAAGCCTATGCTGATAACTCTCGATCGCAGTTCCTGCCCAACCCTCATGCCCTTGCGCAGCGCCTTTAGTTCAGCCGCATCCGCAGCTTCCGGCTTGCTCTGCGGCCAAATTCCGGCCAGCAGGCCGTCTGCAAATGAACGCAAAATCGGCCGGCCGCTGCCAGCAGGGTTGGGACGAGAACTTCCAGTTCCGGCACCTTGTTCGGCAGTGCCGCCAGCCTCCATCTTGCGCAGCTCTGCCATCACGCGACGCAGATGTCCTTGCGACAAGAGCATGGTTATATTGTCGTCAATGCTGGCATCCAGCATCTCCGGAGCAGGTTCTGCGCCGGCGGGCCCATTCCTGTTTGGAGCATCGAGGATAACTTGCGTGGTCGCCTCGAACCCGACAGGGATAGCTAAACCCGCAAGCCCGGCCAAAACACCGCCCAGAACCACCATAGTGAGCAGAAACCATTTTCTCCTCGCGATGGTGGTAATGAGTTGATGGATGGGGGTCTGCGTGTCCATCTGCTCGCGCAGGGGCCGCCTCATGCGCAGCTTGGTCTCGCGCGCGCCGACGTGCATCTCAGTGGCGCGCGGAAGTTGCTTGCGGCTAACTATGGAACCTTCCATCTTATCCTCCTGCCAGTTCAAACGCGCCACGCAGGTCCGCTGCTGGCGCCGCTGGCCTACAGGTTTCGTTGCGCCGAGGACGCAGCTCCGTTGCTGGCGCCTGTGGCTTACAGGTCTCGTTGCGCCAGGCCTGGAACATCAACGCCGCCCACAAATCACGAGAATGATCCTGCCTTCCATCTATGTGATCTCGCCAGCACGCCTCGACCTTTGCAAAGTCGAATATCCCGTCTCCGGAGAGGCGCATGTCGGCGAGAACATCGCTGGCCCAGATGCGCAGCGGGCCTCTCAGCCAGACTGCTATGGGAACATCGAAACCTTGCTTCGGCCGGTCGATCAGCCGCTCGGGAACATACCGATGCAGCAACTGGCGAAGGATCCACTTGCCTCTGCCGTGGCGAACCATTGCGTCCGCCGGCAGGCGCCAGGCGAAGTCGACAACCCGATGGTCGAGGAGTGGGCATCGCCCCTCGAGGCTGGCGGCCATGCTGGCGCGATCCAGCTTCACAAGTATGTCGCCGGGCAGGTAGCCGACCATGTCGTCGTACAAGAGACGGGACAGCAGATCATCAAACGGAGGTTCGCCCTGAACCGATATGGGCGGCTTGTGGTGGGCGAGGTTCTCGGTCGATGATCCCCTGAGCCGCTGATACAATTCGTTCTCATCTGCCGCTGCGAGCAGCCGAGTCAGGCGATCCAACCGGTCGCTCCGCAGCGCATGCCGCGCATGCGCAGAAAGCGGCAGCTTGCCGACGAGATCGTGACGGGCTGCACGAGCTAGCAATCCAACACCTGCCGCAAGTGTTTGACGCAGCGGTGACGGCACCTTATGCAGTCGTTTCGCCCGAGCTGCCATGAGGTGGCGAGCATAGCCGGCGAAGCATTCGTCGCCACCGTCGCCCGTCAGAGCCACCGTAACGTGCTGGCGAGCGAGCCTCGCCACGAGCAGAGTTGGTATCTGCGATTCGTCGGCGAACGGCTCGTCCCAAATTTGCGGCAGTTCTGGAATGACCTCTTGCGCGGCCGCGCTAGAAAGGTGGAGTTCGGTATGGTCGGTGCCCAGATGTCGGGCAACCTCCGCAGCGTGGGGAGCCTCATCAAACCCGCACTCTCCGAAAGCTATGGTGAAAGTGCGCACAGGCTTCTCCGACTGCGCCTGCATCAGGGCAACAACGGCCGAACTGTCTATCCCCCCCGACAGGAAGGCTCCCAACGGGACATCAGCGATCATGCGCTCCCGAACGGCAAGTCGAAGCAGGACATCGAGCTCATTCGTCAGTTCTTCATCAGTGCCGACAATCGGGTCCGCCCTACCTTTCGTGGCGGTTTCGGCCAGCGACCACCAGTATCGGATGCGATGCGAAAGGGACGCGGCACTGCGCGCCTCAGCAAAATCTGCGGCCGTTACGGACAGTACCGAGCCGGGCGGCAGCTTGAATACGCCTCGCCAGATACACTTGTCATCCGGTACCCATCCCCTCGACAGCATGGTCGTGGCGGCATCGAGATCGAGTTCCTGACAGACACCTGGAAAGCAGTTGATCGCCTTCAACTCGGAGGCAAAAATGAGCGCATCGCGTGTTGAAGCAACGTAAAGCGGCTTTTTGCCCATTCGGTCGCGGGCGAGATGAAGGGTCCTTGTCTTCTTATCCCACAATCCAAAAGCGAACATGCCGGCGAAGCGCGTGAGTGCGGCATCGAGCCCCCAACTCTCGATCGCGCAAAGCAAGACCTCGGTATCGCAGGTGCTGCGGAAACGATGGCCCGCGCCTTCAAGTTCGCGGCGCAGGTCGTGGAAATTGTATATTTCGCCGTTGAAGGTGATGGCATATCGGCCAGTTGCCGAATGCATCGGCTGGTGACCCGCCTCCGACAAGTCGACGATGGCCAAACGCCTGTGGCCGAAGGCAACGCCGGCTTCCCGATCTGTCCAGAAGCCGTAGCCATCAGGCCCACGATGACGAAGGGCTGTCGTCATTGGCGCTATTGCCCTCAGCGGCTTCGCACTGGCCGCATCGGTTGCAAGAAGAATTCCGGCGATCCCACACATCCCATCACCCCAAGTCGCTGGAAATTTTTCTAGAAGTTCCCGAAACTGCTCGCCGCGTTCCGGCAACAAGGCAGAGGGTCAGCCCAAACCAAACGATCGGGTGGCGGATGATCAGGTGCGGAAACCCGTAGATCATGATCGACACCACCAGCGCAAAAAGCGCGTCGAGCTTCGCACGCCATGCTGACATGGCGGCCGAGCCGACGATCCAAAACAGGGCCAGGAGCGCAATCAGACCACCTTGAGTGTACAAATCGAGTATCGTGTTGTGGGCCTCGAAAGGTTCGGGCAGAAACTGCCGATAGTAGACGGAGGGGCGGTCCACATGCGGACCGGGACCAAGGCCAAGAGACGCGGATGTCACGCCCTTATAGACTGCATTACCCCAGAGCTTGACGCGAAGTTCAGCGGTTTGGACGGTCTCCTCGCCGCCCCTCCCCTTGCTCAGGCTCTTGGCGAAATTTTCGACACTGCTCAGATCCCTGAGCACGTAGGGCGTCATCGACATCGACAGGGGAAGGAAGCCGACCATCAAGAGGACGGCGACTTGCCGGGAAACGCTGGCCTTGTCGCCGGTCGTGAGCCATGTCCGAATCCGTAGCCCTAGAAAGATCAGGCAGGTCAGGACGCTTGTAAGAAGATAGGCATCACTCCTTGTCAGCCTTCCGACATAGACGGTCAGCACAAGGCTGCTGAACCCAAACAGTCTCCCCCATGGATTGCTCGTGGTCGTCGCAAGATGCAAGGCCAGGGGGCCAAAAAGTGCACAATATAGCGCGAGTTGGTTCGGATTTTCGGACCAGCCGGTGAAGCGATCCCAAAACCAGGGATTGACCCCGGATTGGTGGATCCAACCCCACCCAAGCGCCAGCTGAAAGAGAAAGCAACCATCCACTATCCCGATCGCCCACCAGGCAGTGCGGCGCATCTGGCGACCCGCGTCGGGCTCTGCGGCGGCCAGGCAGGTGACGCTGGCCAACAGCATGTAGGCCATTGTGTCGTGAATCGGCCCCGAGAGGTCCAGAACCGTCGTGGTCAGTAAACCGACAAGGGCACCTATCCCCTGAGCAAGCGCCATGATCAGCCAGAAGGTCGCAAGACGGAACAGGGCCGGCGTGGCCTCCAACCGACCGCCGGCGACTACTCGCCCGATCGACAGCATGATCCAAAGCGAGAGGAGCAATTCAGTATATCCGACCGGCAACCCCGGAACACTGATCTGCACCGCATAGCCCATCGAAATGCCGCCGGCCAGCAACGCGTTCCGGATCATCGGCGCGCTCCACCCAATCCGCGGTTTGCGGCATCCTCTTCAAGCAGGATCGATGGCGCCGGTCGAGCAAGACCGCCATGGGATTCGGCGCTAAGGACATTTTTGTAAAGATCGCAATATTGGTCGACTACCCACGGCAGCGCGAACTGCTCCCGGACGAGTTCGACGGAACGACCGCCCATGATCTTTCCGTGATCGCGGTCGGACAGGACATCTACTATTCGAGACGCAAGGCCATCGGCATTGTGCGGTGGGACGAGATAGCCGTTCCATCCGTCTTCAACCACGTCATTGCAGCCAGGCATCCGTGAAGCGACGATAGGCAATCCCGCCAGTCCTGCCTCGAGCAGGACGCGCGGAATCCCTTCCCGATATTGTGTCGGAAAGGCGAACAGATCGGCCATGCCAAGAAGGGCTGGAACATCGCGTCGTGGGCCCAAGGCGATGACATGGGGGGCATATCGGTCGATGTCCGATTTTTCGACGGCAAATGGCCCTTCAGATTCCCATGGGCCAACCAGTACGAAGCGCGCATCAGGCCTTTCAGACAGGATGCGTGGGACTGCTTTTAGGAGTGTCGGGATACCCTTCTGGCGGGTCAGCCGGCCGACAAAAATCACGACTTCGGCGGACTCGAGCCCAAGCTCTTCGCGCATTTTCGCCGCCGACGGGGCAAGATGCCTTGCCATGGTGAATGCATCGACGTCAATTCCAGAACTGCGGATCAGCCGCCCGCTGCCGCGCCGGATTAATCGATAGCGTTCAAAGAAAGCCTGATCGTCCCGATTTTGGAAGACGGTCGCAGCCGTCCAGAAGGAGGAAAGCCATTGCAGTCCGCAAAAGATTGGACGCAGGGCCAGAGCCCGTGGCTCCAGCGACGAGAATGTCCAGCCCAGACCATTGATCGTGCGAATGACCGGGACCTTCCCGCGCACCGCAAGTGGCGTCAACAGGTTCGGTTTGGTGTCGAAGCTTTGGACAATATCTGGGCGCAGTTCCGATAGTAGATTTCGAATCGCTCTGATGGCGCCCCATTCCCCGCTGCCGCCACTGGCAAATCGGTCGAAACCATAGCGGCGATGCGGAATGCCATGTCGCAAAAACGCGGTTTCACTGCCACTCGAGACGGCAGTGACCCGAAAACCCCTTTTGCGCAGCGACATCAGGAACGGAATTCTCAAGGCGTGATCCTCGCCTCCCACACACACCAGATGCGGGTTCATCCTGCCTCTCCCGACCATGTGCTGTCCCCAAATCGCGGGAAGTGGCCGGCTTTTGACTCTGCCTTCATGATCTGGGTTTCGCTTCTTCTGCGCGTATGGATGCCAAGTCACGGTAAGGGCAGGCTTGCATACTGTCCTCGTCTGTTTGAATGAGGCAAACCGCATTTGGATCAAGGTGTTGCGAGCATCAGGCAATTGAGTCTGCCGGCTTGGCGAGGCAATCCACGCCAAGGGCCTGCACGGGTGTGGTACCGAGGCTGTATGGTGGGCCTCCTCGACGAGCATCAGGTGTGGAGCGACGGGCGTGGCGGATCAATTGTGCCGCGACGTTGAGGAAGCTTGCGGACGAGCCAACTGGCGCGGCGACCGAAACTGCGCCTCTACCGTATCTTGTTCCGTCGTCGGCGCACCGATGCTTCCTCGGATCTCGGTCTGAGCTGGTGCTGTGCCTGTCTGAACATTTTCCCGATGGCGATACGACGCCTCGGTGGGAGGTTGAACTGCATCTCAGTCACAACTGGCCCTCTGCGGAGCCAAACTTGTCCATTTCCGACGCCGTGCCCTCAGTTGTCGATGTTACAAGGTTGTGAGCGAGCATCTGTCCACTGTCTGTCCACAACAAATTTGGTTTTCGACAGTAGGGGAGATGATCTGGTTCAACATCTAGCTTAACGTTGACCAGGTTTGCCAGCGGGAAAATTCATATTGTGCAGAAAAGATGTTTCTTTGGCCACTGGTCGTAGTTTTCTTTTGTGCTTCTAGTCTATAGAAACTTAACTATCAATCTTTCCGAAGCCCTTCCATGGCATCAGTACGGAAAAGCCTCTTTCATCCACCATTCAAGCTTCGACATGGCTTGAATTTTAATAAAAGTCGAACCGTAAGCATGACCGATAGTAAGGTTGAACTATTTTCACACTTTAACGTGTGGACGGTTAGAAAACATGCGAGATTATGAAATATTATTCACGACTGTGATCCACAGCGATGCATATTTTGCTTCAACTGTTCCGTAAATCGCAGGTAATTTTTTTCGTTTTGCGCAGCCTCCCACCTAGCGATCAACGAATCTATCAGAGGGCGCAGGTATGTGATTTGGCGCTAATATACGCCGTCGAGTAGGCAGGCACCGCGGGGCGCTGAGAAAAAAGGATTCTCAATGGCACTTCATTTCGCAGCAGGCGGGTCCGCCACAGAAGTCGCAAGCGCCGGCTTCAATCTGGTCGACG
>SAQG01000088.1 GCA_004020315.1 Mesorhizobium sp. | reverse complement strand
CGCCCACCCTGTGCCCGGTGAACGACTGATCGCCCGCCGTGCCGAAAGGTGCGGCGGGCTTTTTGACTTCCGTATGGAACACCCGCTCGCGGAGAGCGTTCGGCTCCTGCCGAAGCGCCCGGTACAAAAGTCTCCGCTACAATCCGGCACTTCTCTTGCTCCACTCCTGCCGGATCTTCCGAACCGCCAGAGCTTCTCTCATCAACCAACATCAGCAAGTGTCCACTATCGCGACAAGTGGGACACTATCTTCGTGAGATCGTCGCCGCGCCGAAAGACGCCTCGGGCCGGACGCTTACGCAAACCACAAGACCGCGCCACCTGAGCCACTAGGCTCGCGGTAACAGGTAGATCCCATCAATTGGAACTTTCGTGAACAAACACTGCCACCTAATTTTGGAGTTGGCTTCGACCGACCGGTGCGCAAAGGCTTCCGCAGCATTGCTTCTTCGGCGCAGATTTGTGACGGCGGTCGGGATCTGGTTCGCCGGCCCCACGAGCAACTCTGATGTTGATCCCAGGTCTCATTGTGTGATGCCGAGCCCTCGTGTGAGCAGATGCGGGTAACATCAGCAAAGTGGAACAATTCGGCAGTCGGTGAGTTTTCAGGGCGAAGGGCGATCTGTTTCGGAGGAAGACTAGGATGAAACGCGTCCTTGCCCCAAACGCCGTACGGCTGATGCTGGGCGGCGTTGCCGCTTGTTTGCTCACCGTCGTCGAGATTCCCAACCCGGTTGCGCCATTGTCGCCTGTGTCTGAGGCGAGGGCTGCCACCGACGTTTCCATTTCGATCAGCACATTCTACGACGAGCTGGCTTCCCACGGTGATTGGGTTTCGTACCGCGGAGCGACCGTTTTCGTCCCGGTAGATGTCCCTGACGATTGGCGTCCGTATACCCTTGGACACTGGGTCTATACCGAGCAGTATGGCTGGCTCTGGGTGTCCGACGAGCCGTTCGGCTGGGCGACCTACCATTACGGCCGGTGGGGCTATGCCGACGACATCGGCTGGTACTGGGTTCCCGGCACTCGTTGGGCGCCAGCATGGGTCAGCTGGCGGCGTGACAGGGAGCACATCATCTGGGCTCCGCTGCCGCCGCGCCGCGATCCCGATTTGATTTCAATCGAGGTGACGATCGAGACCACGCCGGATTTTTACTGGGTCGTGGTGCCCACCCGCGAATTTCTTGCTGAGGACATTTCTGTCGTCGTTATCCGCGATGAGCCGGAATTTGTGCGCATTGTCGAGGCGGCCGAGCCGGCCGGCGACGTGACGATCCAGAACACCGTGGTGATCAACAAAGTCATTGATGTCGATGTGATCGAGAAGGAGACGAACCAGCAGGTGACTGTCGTCGAGGTCAGCGAGACCGAGACGCCCGAGCAGGCCGGCAAATTGGAAAACAATACCGTCACGGTCTTTGAAGGTGAGGTGAAAGCCGATCCCGATGCCAAACCAGCTGAGCTCAAAGACATCGAGGAGGTGAAGCAGGTTCAGGCCGGCCGGAAATCGAAGCCGACCGAAGGCGCAGCAACGACCGAACAGGCGCCGGCGACGGACGAACAGGTTGAGCCGGAAGAGACCGCCAAGCCTGAGAAGTCGACGACCGAGCAGCAACCGGCCGCCGAGCAGCAGCAGGACGAGCCGGAAGAGACGGCCAAGCCTGAGAAGTCGACGACCGAGCAGCAGCCGGCGGCCGAGCAGCAGCAGGCCGAGCCGGAACAGGCCGCCAAGCCTGAGAAGCGGAAGACCGAGGAGCAACCCGCCGCCGAGCAGCAGGCCGAACCTGAACAGGCGGCCAAGCCTGAGAAGCGGAAGGCCAAGGAGCAGCCTGCCGCCGAGCAGCAGGCCGAGCCGGAACAGGCGGCCAAGCCTGAGAAGCGGAAGGCCAAGGAGCAGCCGGCGGCCGAGCAGCAGCAGGCCGAGCCGGAACAGGCGGCCAAGCCTGAGAAACGGAAGGCCAAGGAGCAGCCCGCCGAGCAGCAGCAGGCCGAGCCGGAACAGGCTGCCAAGCCTGAGAAGCGGAAGGCCGAGGAGCAGCCCGCCGCCGAGCAGCAGCAGGCCGAGCCGGAACAGGCGGCCGAGCCCAAACCACAGAAGCAAGAAAACAAAGCGTGCGATCCGCAAACTGGAGCGAATTGCTAGGTGTGCGGGTACAGACTACGGCACCGCGGTCGTTTACCGCGGTGCCCGTTGGACGGCAACGCGCGCCACGTCACTCGCAGTGGTTGATCCGGCAGGCGACCCCGCGATCTGGGCGCCTGCCTCGGCCAAGTGTCCGCGCTGATTCCAGTGTCTTTGAGGACAGTGCCTGAGCTCAAGCCTAGTCGTTCAACGCCTTTTTCCGCGACCGCTGGTGAGATTGCTGCCACGAGGCCGGGTTTGAACTGGCGTGTTGTTGCGGTTTTCGTTGGAGAGTTTGCGCCAGCGAGCAAGACGCTCGGGATCCAGCGTACCAGCGGCCAAAGCTGCTTGGACCGCACAGCCTGGTTCGTGAGCATGAGTGCAGTCGCGGAACCTGCAAAGCGGGGCAAGCTCGGTAATTTCGGCGAACAGTGTGTCGATGCCGTAAGCCACATCGCTAACCTGCAGCGTTCGCATTCCTGGCGTATCGATCACCCACCCGCCACCTGCAATGGGGTGCAGGGATCGCGAGGTGGTGGTGTGGCGTCCTTTGGCATCGTGTTCGCGAATGCCTCCGGTCTGTTGTGGCAATTGCTGCGCCGATCCGGCCAGCGTGTTCACCAGCGTCGATTTGCCCACGCCGGAGGAACCGACCAGCGCAACTGTTTGTCCTAAGCCGCACCAGGCGGCTAAGGCGATTGCGGCATCTGCCGTGCGGGGGTTCAACGTCACTACCATCAGCCCCCGCTGCAGAGCGGCAGATTGCTTTTCGTACTCCCGGGCGTCAGCCACGGTATCGGCCTTGGTCAGCAGGATCACCGGAGTTGTTCCGGCTTCGTTCGCCAGCGCCAGATAGCGCTCGAGCCGAGCGGGGTTGAAGTCAGCATTGCATGAGGTGACGATAAACAACGTGTCGACGTTGGCCGCGGCAAGCTGCGGCACCTTGGTGCCCTGAGTGCGGCGTTCCAGCACCGTCTTGCGCGTCAGGCGGCGGTGTAGCAGGTGGGCATGGGGATCAACAAGAACCCAGTCGCCAACGGCGTAGTCGCCAGTATTCGTATGCGTCGGCAG
>SAQG01000087.1 GCA_004020315.1 Mesorhizobium sp. | reverse complement strand
GTCACCCATGCAATCGGTCCATTCTGTTACCTATCTATCCGGTTCGGACAGGCGATCCCCCTCTCCCCGTCCTTCACGGGGAGAGGGTAAGGGTGAGGGGCGGTGCCAACGGCTGTAAGGGATAGCAGCCAGGCCTACTGCCGCCGCTGTGGTCGCCGAGATGCGTTGTCCACAATAATCCTGAGCAAGACGTGGGCAACACCAGTGTTAACGAAATAGACGGCGCCATTGGGTTACGCTAGTTTCCCACTCGTTTCAGCAACAGCTTACTTTCAGAACAGACCCATCTTGTCCAAACCGCTCCTCGTTCCGCTCCTCAGAAGATTTGTCGCGACGCTGGCGCTGCTGGTGCTAGTCGCCGGCTGCGCGACGACGCCGACGGAGAGCATGCTGGCGGTGCCGGCGCCGGCGCAGAAATATGCGGCTATCGTCATCGATGCCAGCACCGGGAGGACGCTGTTCGAGGCCAACTCGACGGCGCCGCGCTATCCGGCGTCGCTGACCAAGATGATGACGCTCTACCTCCTGTTCGAGGCGCTGGATCAGGGCCGCGTCAGCAAGACGACGCTGATCCCGGTGTCGGACAACGCCGCCAGGCAGCCGCCGACCAAGCTGCGCTTCAGGCGCGGCGAGACGATCGATGTCGAATCGGCGATCCGGGCGATCACGGTCAAATCGGCCAATGACGTGGCGGTGGCCGTCGCCGAATATCTCGGCGGCAGCGAACAGGCATTTGCCGCCATGATGACGGCCAAAGCGCGCCAGATCGGCATGCGCAGCACCGTCTTCCGCAACGCTTCGGGCCTGCCGGAGGCCGCCCAGCAGACGACGGCGCGCGACATGGCGGTGCTCGGCATGGCGCTGCGCGCCCGCTTCCCGCAGCATTTCCACTATTTCTCCGAAAGCGACTTCATGTTCCGGGGCCGGCTGGTGCGCGGCCACAACGACATGCTCGGCCGCGTCCGCGGCGTCAACGGCATCAAGACCGGTTATATCAGGGCCTCAGGCTTCAACATCGTCACCTCCTACGATGCCGACGGCCGCCGGCTCATCCTCGTGGTGATGGGCGCCGACAGCGCGCGCCAGCGCAACGACCACGTCGAGGCGCTGATCCAGCGCAACCTGTCGCCGGCGACAAACACGACGACAAGGCTGCTGTATGCTGGGGAGCAGTGAGGGCGGACGAAAAGCCTGACTTTCGAATGACGACCGCCCTGAGCCTGCGAGGCGCGCAGCGACCAGATGCGGCGCGAACCTCTGCGATAGCCCAGAGGCGCCGGGACAAGTTTACGGCGCCTGCCACTTGCCCGTTGAAGCCTGCGCCTGCTTCCGCTAAGAAGCCGTGGCTGGCCGGTTACCCGGCTGGTTCGTTTTCCGGATCTCGATCCTGAAGGCACCCGTAGCTCAGCTGGATAGAGCGCTGCCCTCCGAAGGCAGAGGTCACAGGTTCGAATCCTGTCGGGTGCGCCAATTTCGTTTGGGTCCGTTCCGGACACATAGGTTACGGTTTATACCGGAGACATGGGTAACACTTTGCCCCGAAAGGGCTTTGGGCGGTTCGAGCCTGCAGGTCTCATCCTCGAAGTGTCCCAAATCATAGTCCATGAAGCTAGCCAGCCAGATTCGGTCCTCGACCTGTTTGAGGCCGACCGTCTGGTCGGCAAAGATGAGGCTGAGATTGATCTCCCTCGCGGGTCTTCCAGTTCGCTAGTGCGTGATCTCGCTAAATCTATCATTCAAATACCGATCAATTGTCCTTCTTCGATTTGCTGCAACGCTTTGAAGCATGTGATTAAGATCGCTGTCATCGAATACGATGATGTACCCACGGCCGTCATTGGCCGTGTCGCGGCACCTAGCGAGGATGCGTTCCCGATCATCCATCGATCTGCAAAGTAAAAAGCCCAAGAACCCACGCTGATGGCCGAACCTGCCGGCGATCTGATCAAGTTCTGGATTGTTCATTTCTTTCGTGTAATTTTTGCACTCGACAGCAACGCTGATAGCGCGAGCTTGTGGCGATTCGAGCATCCGCTGAAAGAACCCTCTCTCACCTGCATTGGTAAACTTAATATCGATGCGCTTTCTACCACTATGAAGTTCTTGTTCTTTGACTGGGTAAATGAGGCCTGGGTGGAATAGGAATGTGCAAATGCCAAGGGCAATAGAATGGTACTCGCCTGCGGTGGGATTGCCCGGAGCAATCTGGGCGAGGCGATCTATTAGCACTTGCGCGAACGCCTGTTCATCAAAGAACTTTTCTATGTCCCCTGTCTCAGGTGCTCCTTGGGCGCCCTTCAATTCCTTGTAGGCTTCTAGGACTTCGGGATGGTTTCTGACGAAATTTGCTAGATCGTCTTTGACGAAAGGATGTATTTCTTTCAGCGTACTTTTAAAAACCTCCTTGCGGCCATTCTTGAACGTATGGACAAGGCCGCTGCCCCTTTGAAGATTCTCGGCACGATAGAATTCGATCATATGGTGGTTGTAAAATTCCTGGCTATCAAGGGACATACCATGCCTAACGCTGAATTTTGGGACCAGCAATATTGGATGCCCCTGAAATAATGGAAGCTGAAAGGTCTGTGACTCCCATCGTGATCGCTGAATGCTGCCAAAACTCCCCTGAGGATATTTGTTGTGAGGTCTGAAATCGTGTCGGGACCAACGCCTTCGATGAATAGCTCCGCTTCCGCGATGTCGGATAAAACGCCTGATCTGAATGCGCGACTTCTCACCAGAGCGCGAGCAAACTCACGCGCCTTGTGGTCACCGACGCCACGTCCTTGTGGTCTGCCCCGCGACTGGCCGAGCCGTGTCTCATTCGGCTCATGAAGATTGCCTAGCAGGTGCATTGCTCGGCCACTATTGTCTGCGCGTAATGCAGCAAGCACCTCGTTGAAAAAAGAGCGTATATGATCACCACACGATGTGGACCACTGATCATCACGGATTTCAATTGCATAAGGGTCCAAATACAAACGCGTATCCAAGGACAGTTCAACGTCCACGAAGCCGAGAGCTGCCTGCTGATTAGATAAACCAAATTGGGTACTGAACCGAGGCATGTTCTAGGCTCCGAAAACGAGTCCGTATAAACAGGGGGGATATTACCGAGATGATCGTATACGTGATTCTGATCGCAGCCGCTATCTGTCCGGGACTAGTAATCATTGTCTTCTGGCTAGTGTTTCGAACAAAAAAAGAACGCAAGGTTGCACTCGAAAATGCAACTTTGCTGGCGGGGCACATTCACAGCCTTGAAACGAAATATAAGCCGATACTTGACATGGAGGCGGAGGTGCAGCGTCTGGTGGGAGATGCGCAATTTCAGGAAAATAGGATTGCGAACTTACGTTCCGACTACTCGGACAAGAAGTCGATCTATGACCGATTGCTCAAGGAGGTTGCGGTCTTCGACGACAAGCTAGCGTTCGCCGAAATGGGCGTCTATGACCCCCACTTCGATTTCACGGATAGCGAGAAATATAAGTCTGCGATCTTGACGATACGCGAGCAGCAGAAGGCTATGATATCAGCCGAAAACGCCGTGATTTGCACTACCAAGTGGTCTGTCGATGGAAGCGCTGCCAAAGGTCAGACGATGACCCGTCGCAACGTCCGCCTCACGCTAAGGGCATTTAACAACGAATGCGATGCCGCCATCGCTAACACTCGCTGGAATAATGTGAATGCGATGGAGAAGCGTATTCTGAATGCGCAAGCTCAAATCGACAAGCACAATGCGTCGAATTCAGTTTTCGTGACCGGCGAGTTCGTTCGGCTAAAGCTAAAGGAGCTTTACCTCACCCACGAGCACAGGGAGAAGCTGAAGGCCGAAAAAGAAGAGAGGGCGGAAACTGCACGTCTCGCGCGGGAAGAGCAGCGGTTAATCCGTGACATGGAGCAGGCGCAGGAGGAGGAAGATCATTACCAGCGCTTGCTTGACAAAGCCAAGGCAGAGGCCGCCAGCATTGTGGGACCAAAACTCGACGCGTTTGCTGATCAGATCAAGCAGCTCGAACGAGACCTAGCAGCAGCGCATGCCAAGGTCGAAAGAGCCCAAGCGATGGCTGAGAAAACGCGATCGGGATACGTCTACATCATCTCCAACATAGGCTCCTTCGGTGGTGACATTGTGAAAATAGGCCTCACGCGGAGACTGGACCCGTTGGATCGCGTCCGCGAGCTAGGCGACGCAAGCGTGCCATTTGTTTTCGATACCCACGCGATTATTTACAGCGACGATGCGCCGACCTTGGAGCGCGCGCTTCACGGAGAATTTGAACCGACACGGGTGAATGCCCAGAACTATCGAAAGGAGTTCTTCAGGGCGTCCCTTGATGACGTGGAAGCTGCGGTGAAGCGCCTCGCACCCAATGCCCCATTCTTCAAGGATATCGAGGCTCAAGAGTATCACGAAACGCTGTCCAGAAGGCGTCAGGTCCTTGAACTTATCGAAAATGCCGAACAGGCATTATTCCCGGATGCGATCTGAACTCGGCCGGAGAATAATGCGAGGGCTTTTCCATTGCGGAAGCCCCTGTAGGATGTTTCAGCATCAGTTCTTGTTGGACCCTGCCTGGAATGCGCAGATCGATAGGCAGCACTCGGACACGCCGCTCGAATTCTGTCGGGCGCCAAACTTGTGACCTGCCGATCCTCCGATTTCAGCCATATTTCGGAAAGCCGGACGTCGAATCCACTCCCGCCCGGCTATCGCGCTCCCTTCCACCTCAGCGCTAAAGCGTGTCGCAATTAATTGGCCTCATATCCGGCAGCCTTGAAGAAGTTTC
>SAQG01000086.1 GCA_004020315.1 Mesorhizobium sp. | reverse complement strand
AAACTGTAACCCATGTATCCGGTTCAAAGTGTTACCCATCTATCAACTGGACACGCCGCGCTGGAGCTTGTCCCAGGCGGATGAGGGGCAGCGCCGAGATCGACAGTTGAAGGAGAGAAAAAACAGATGCTCGACATGGCACCATCGAAACAGGCGGCTACCTGGCTTTCCTCGCTCTCCCGCGCCCTCGAGGCGGGCGACGTCGAGGCCGCGACCAACCTGTTCGTCGAAGACTGCTACTGGCGCGACCTGCTGACCTTCACCTGGAACATCAAGACGATCGAAGGTCGCGCGGCGATCCACGACATGCTGGAAGCGACCCTGGCGACAACAAGGCCGACTGCCTGGCAGCTCAGCGGCGAGGCAAGCGCGGACGAAGGCATCGTCGAGGCCTGGTTCACCTTCGAGACATCATCGGCGTGGGGCCAAGGCATCGTGCGCCTGCAGGACGGCAGATGCCGAACGCTGTTCACGGCGATGAGCGATCTCAAGGGCTTTGAGGAGCGCAAGGGACCGGCGCGGCCGCTGGGTGTCCGCCACAAGGCCGATCCGGACCGCGAGACCTGGGCAGAGGCGAGGGCGCGCGAGACGCGTGATCTCGGTGCCATTGAGCAGCCCTACTGCCTGGTCATCGGCGGCGGCCAGGGCGGCATCATGCTGGGGGCAAGGTTGCGGCAGCTCGGCGTGCCGGCCATCATCATCGAGAAGAATGCGCAGGCCGGCGATTCCTGGCGCAACCGCTATCGCTCGCTCGTGCTGCACGACCCGGTCTGGTACGACCATCTGCCCTACATCCCATTTCCGGAAAACTGGCCGGTGTTCACGCCCAAGGACAAGATGGGCGACTGGCTGGAAATGTATACGCGCGTCATGGAGCTCAATTACTGGACCTCCACAAAATGCCTCAGCGCGTCCTATGACGATGCCGAAAAGGTCTGGACGGTCGAGATCGACCGCGCCGGCGAGCGCATCACGCTGAAGCCGAAGCACATCGTCTTTGCGACCGGCGCCTATGGCCCGCCCAGGCAGATCGACCTGCCCGGCGCCGAGACCTTCCAGGGCGAGATCCTGCATTCCAGCCAGTATTCCAGCGGCGAGAAATTCCGCGGCAGACGCGTCGCGGTCATCGGTGCGGCGAGTTCGGGGCACGATGTCGCCGTCGACCTCTGGGAGAGCGGCGCTGAGGTGACCATGATCCAGCGCTCGCCGACGACGGTGGTCAAGTCCGACACGCTGATGGAGGTCGGCTTCGAGATCTTTTCGGAGAAGGCGCTGGCCCGCGGCATCACCACCGAGAAGGCCGACCTGATCGTCGCCTCGACACCGTTCGCGCTGTTGCCGCAAAGCCAGCGGGCGCTCTACGACATCATCAAGGCGCGCGACGCGGCCTTCTACGACCGTTTGCGCGGCGCCGGCTTCGCCATCGATTTCGGCGACGACGAGACCGGGCTGCTGATGAAGGCCTACCGTACCGGCTCGGGCTACTACATCGACGTCGGCGCCTCGGATCTGATCATAGACGGCAAGATCGGCGTCCGCAGCGGGGTCGAGATCAAGTCGCTGACGCCGACCGGGATCCTGTTCGACGACGGCACCGAGCTGGCGGCCGATGCGATCATCTCCTGCACCGGCTACCAGTCGATGAACGAGACTGTGGCGGCGATCGTCTCGCGCGAGGTCGCCGACAAGGTCGGTCCGTGCTGGGGGATTGGCTCGGGCGTGAAAGGCGACCCAGGACCATGGCAAGGCGAATTGCGCAACATGTGGAAGCCGACGGCGCAGGAAGCGCTGTGGTTCCACGGCGGCAACCTTGCACTGTCGCGCTTCTACTCGAAACTCGTGGCGCTACAGATCAAGGCGCGCATGGAAGGCGTTGCGACACCGGTTTACGGAGCGCCGGGGTGAAGCTGTAATCTCCCCCCCATGAGGGGGAGATGGCCGGCAGGCCAGAGGGGGGTCGCCGCGCGTCGAGTGCCAACCTCCATCCGTTGCAGGAAGGCGAGCCCGGTCGAACCGACCCCCCTCTGTCGCCTTCGGCGACATCTCACCCACAAAGGGGGAGATCACCCACGCCCGAAATGCCTGGCCACGACGTCGACATGCGTCTCGTGCGCACGGGCTTCGAAACGTTCGGTATCGCTCAGATCGTTTGCCGCTTCGTTCGGCCACCAGGTGCCGCCGATCACGATACCGTCCGAGACCAGCCTCTGCTCGGCGACGAGCGAGGCGCCGACCGCATCGACAAAGGTGAAGCGCCCTGGACGCAGCCGCAGCACCGCGATGTCGCCGACGGCGCCGACCGCCAGCGTGCCGAGCTCCGGCCTTGCGATCGCCTCGGCCGGCCGCTGTGTCGCGGCGCGCAGCACCTCGACCAGCGGCATGCCGAGCGCCAGCAGTTTCGACATGCAGACCAAAATGTCGAAGGCCGGGCCGTCGACGCAGTAGAGATGCACATCGCTGCTGATCACATCAGGCGCCAGCCCCTCCTTGAGCATCGCCTTGGCAACCTCGAAATCGAACGAGCCCATGCCGTGGCCGATATCGAAGATGACGCCGCGCTCGCGCGCCAGCCGCATGTCGGGCCGCACCGCGCCCGAGGCGAAGATCGGCGCGTTGGGAAACGGCCGGAAGCAATGGGTGAGGACGTCGCCCTTGCGCAGGCGCGGCAGCACTTCCGAACGGCCCGGCGGCGGCTCGTCGATATGCGCCATCAACGGCAGCCCGGCCTGGTCGGCGGCTTCGAGCGCCAGATCGACCGGCGCGATGCCGCTGGTGCCGCCGGCATGGCGACCGGAGCGGACCTTGACGCCGACGACCACGTCTGCGTGCTCGCGCACCGCCGCCACCGTCTCGCGCGGTTCGCAGAGCCGGAGATCGCTGCACTCGCCGACCGAAACGGTCTGCGAGAAGCCGAAGATGCCGGCAAAGGAAATGTTGACATAGGCCAGGATGCGCACCTTCGAGCGCTCGATGACGTGGCGGCGAAAGCCGAGGAAGTTGCCGGCGCCGGCGCTTCCGGCATCGATGAAGGTGGTGGTGCCGCTTTTGGCGGCGAGGCGGTCGGCATCGACACCGAGCGAGGTGCCGCCCCAATAGACGTGGCTGTGCAGGTCGATGAGCCCGGGCGCAACGATGGAGCCGGTGGCATCGATGACGCGCACGGCACGCTCGAAGGGAATGTCGGCATCGATCGCGGCGATGCGGCCACCGGCGATGGCCAGATCGCGTTGCGCGTCGAGGCGGGACGCCGGGTCGATGAGGCGGCCGCCCTTCAGGAGGAGATCAAATTGCATCGGCGTCCGGCTCCGTTGTGTCTTCTCTCGTCAAACCGGTCTGTAGGCGACGGCCTCGACCTCGATCTTGATGTCGATCATCAGCCGTGACTCGACGGTGGTGCGCGCCGGCGGATCCTTTGGGAAATGCCTGGCATAAACGGCATTGAAGGCGCCGAAGTCGCGCGCGTCCTCGAGCCACACCGTCGTCTTGACCACGTCTTCCATGGTGCAGCCGGCCAGCGCCAGGGCTGCCTTCACGTTCGAAAGCACCTGCTCGGTCTGTTCGGCGATGCCGCCGGTCACCACCACGCCGTCGCTGTCGACCGGCGCCTGGCCGGAGACATAGACCATATCGCCGGCCCGGACCGCCGGCGACAGCGGCACATGGGATGTTCCAAAACACTGCTTGGGCAAGGAAAAAGTCTCCTGTTCAAAAAACATCGGCGCCTTGCCGTGCTGTCCGGCAAATCGCCGAAAGGCCCGCGCGGTTCGGGCTCTTTCGCTGCGCCGGTTTGCGCGTTTCCTACCGGAAGGTCCACGCCTGTCCCGGCGATTCTCATACAGGCCGTGTTGGAAAGCAACATTTTTTGGAATTCATGTTGCTTTATTACAAGACCATCAGCATCCTGCTAGACGAGCGATTGCGTCAAGACATCCGGCAGGCGAGGATTGGCGAGGAAAAAGCGAGGAGCCGCATGATCGATTTCGGTGGCCGCAGCGTGGTCGTGACAGGTGCGGCCGGTGGCGTCGGCCGCGCACTGGTCGCTGTCCTGTCCGCCTGCGGAGCCAGGGTGATCGCCTGCGATCGCGAGGGCACCGACCTGAGCGGCGCCGGAATAGAAGAGGCGCATCATTTCGACCTGCTCGATGATGGCGCCGTGGCGGCATTTGCCAAGCACCTCAGTGAAGGGGCTGCTCCGGCGGCGGTCATCTCAAACGCCGGCTGGACGCGGGCGGAAACGCTCGCCGATGTCTCGACTGCAGCGCTTGATCACGAGATGGATCTGAATTTCCGCAGCGCCGCGCTGCTGTCGCAGGCATTGCTTCCCGTCATGCGCAACCAGCCGCAGGGCGCCGCCTTCGTGTTCATCTCCTCGGTCAACGCGCAGGCCCATTTCGGCAATCCCGCCTACGCCGCCGCCAAGGCAGCACTCAACGCCTGGATGCGCGCCATCGCCACCGAGGAAGGTCGCAACGGCATCCGCGCCAATGCCGTCATTCCTGGCTCGATCCGAACCGGTGCCTGGGAACATCGCCTTGCCCACAAGCCGAAGATCCTCGCCGCCGTCGGCAAGCTCTATCCCTTGGGACGGCTGGTCGAACCGGTCGAGGTTGCCCGCGCTGCGATATTCCTGGCGTCGCCCTTTGCCAGCGGCATTACCGGCACGACGCTGAATGTCGACGCCGGCCTGATGGCCAGCAATCTGCCGTTTCTGGACCAGATCGGCGGCTGACGGATCAAGTCGAGCCTTCACCGACCGAAATCTTCGCAAGACCGAAACATCGCAAAAGATAGGGGAGCAAAAGTGACCTTCGACAAGAACCCGTTTCCGCCCGGCGACGCCGACCGCCATGCGCTTTGGGAGATGCTGGTGCGGCGCGACATCGACGCCTTTCTCGGCCAGGATTGGTCGATGGTCGAGGATGATTTCGTGGCCTCGAGCTTCTTCGGCATGCATGCGCATTTTCTCAGCGATGCGGACGCCTGGCGGCTGCAGTTCCCGACGCTCGCCTCCTACCGCGACGAGTGGCTGCGCCAGGCCAGGGAAACCGCGGCGACGGCATTCGCCGAACCGTTGCGCGAGGCGCTGTTCCGCGTCACCAACATGCGCGACATCGATGTCGATGGCGATCGCGCCGTGCTGCACAAGAAGTTCAACGGCTCGGTCACCAAGGCCGACGGCAGCGTCGAGAGGCTGAAATGGCAGACCCTGTATTTCTGCACCAAGGTCGAGGGAAGCTGGAAGATATCAGGCTTCGTCGGCTACATGCCGCACCCGCTCGGGAGCTAGGTACGCTTCGTCATCAACTCTGAGCGATTGGGGCATCTCGGAGCCTTGCGTTGAGGGTGA
>SAQG01000085.1 GCA_004020315.1 Mesorhizobium sp. | reverse complement strand
GTTCGCTTCTAGATCTGCCCTCTGCGAAATTCAAGAGAGCCGCGTGAGCGACACTCGAACGGCCCCGAGCCAAAAGCGTACGGGCCACGACACCGCGTCTGCGATGTCTGTTCTTTGACAATTGAATATTGAAGAAAGAGAAACGTGGGCGGCAGAGTCCTGCTGAACCTTTCATCCCGCCAGGGATGGGAGGTTCGAACGAGACTTTGGCGGACACGTTTTGAGAGAATAAGTCTACCAAGACACGCGAGTGTCCAGGTGTGAATGTTCTCGTCAATTCAAAGCGTGACCAGATAAAGCCAAATCAAAGTCTTCTAAACTTGAGAGTTTGATCCTGGCTCAGAACGAACGCTGGCGGCAGGCTTAACACATGCAAGTCGAGCGCCCCGCAAGGGGAGCGGCAGACGGGTGAGTAACGCGTGGGAATCTACCCATCTCTACGGAACAACTCCGGGAAACTGGAGCTAATACCGTATACGTCCTTCGGGAGAAAGATTTATCGGAGATGGATGAGCCCGCGTTGGATTAGCTAGTTGGTGGGGTAATGGCCTACCAAGGCGACGATCCATAGCTGGTCTGAGAGGATGATCAGCCACATTGGGACTGAGACACGGCCCAAACTCCTACGGGAGGCAGCAGTGGGGAATATTGGACAATGGGCGCAAGCCTGATCCAGCCATGCCGCGTGAGTGATGAAGGCCCTAGGGTTGTAAAGCTCTTTCAACGGTGAAGATAATGACGGTAACCGTAGAAGAAGCCCCGGCTAACTTCGTGCCAGCAGCCGCGGTAATACGAAGGGGGCTAGCGTTGTTCGGAATTACTGGGCGTAAAGCGCACGTAGGCGGATATTTAAGTCAGGGGTGAAATCCCGGGGCTCAACCCCGGAACTGCCTTTGATACTGGGTATCTCGAGTCCGAGAGAGGTGAGTGGAATTCCGAGTGTAGAGGTGAAATTCGTAGATATTCGGAGGAACACCAGTGGCGAAGGCGGCTCACTGGCTCGGTACTGACGCTGAGGTGCGAAAGCGTGGGGAGCAAACAGGATTAGATACCCTGGTAGTCCACGCCGTAAACGATGGAAGCTAGCCGTTGGCAAGTTTACTTGTCGGTGGCGCAGCTAACGCATTAAGCTTCCCGCCTGGGGAGTACGGTCGCAAGATTAAAACTCAAAGGAATTGACGGGGGCCCGCACAAGCGGTGGAGCATGTGGTTTAATTCGAAGCAACGCGCAGAACCTTACCAGCCCTTGACATCCCGGTCGCGGTCTCCAGAGATGGAGACCTTCAGTTCGGCTGGACCGGTGACAGGTGCTGCATGGCTGTCGTCAGCTCGTGTCGTGAGATGTTGGGTTAAGTCCCGCAACGAGCGCAACCCTCGCCCTTAGTTGCCAGCATTCAGTTGGGCACTCTAAGGGGACTGCCGGTGATAAGCCGAGAGGAAGGTGGGGATGACGTCAAGTCCTCATGGCCCTTACGGGCTGGGCTACACACGTGCTACAATGGTGGTGACAGTGGGCAGCGAGATCGCGAGATCGAGCTAATCTCCAAAAGCCATCTCAGTTCGGATTGCACTCTGCAACTCGAGTGCATGAAGTTGGAATCGCTAGTAATCGCGGATCAGCATGCCGCGGTGAATACGTTCCCGGGCCTTGTACACACCGCCCGTCACACCATGGGAGTTGGTTTTACCCGAAGGCGCTGTGCTAACCGCAAGGAGGCAGGCGACCACGGTAGGGTCAGCGACTGGGGTGAAGTCGTAACAAGGTAGCCGTAGGGGAACCTGCGGCTGGATCACCTCCTTTCTAAGGATAAACCTCAATGGAAACGCTCACTCGTTGAGCCTCTGCCTTCTGGTTTACTTGGAACAAGACGGAAGAGAGTCACTCTTACCGTCGTGCATACCTTAAGCGGGTCTGCCGCCTTCGTTTCTCTTTCTTCGCGAATGACTTTGATTGCGCTCGCGCGCCGTGTCGGCCTTTGGCCTGGCGCTCCGCGAGGGCGCGGCACGAGCCGCGACGGCCGGTCGGCCTTGCGAGGCTCTGCCTCGAAGCTGACGACCATCTGCGCTTGGGGCTTAGGGCTTGTAGCTCAGTTGGTTAGAGCGCGCGCTTGATAAGCGTGAGGTCGGAGGTTCAAGTCCTCCCAGGCCCACCACTTCGCAATCCGCAAGGATTGTCGATCTCCTCGACAGGTTCGAAGAGGTATATTCAGGGGCCGTAGCTCAGCTGGGAGAGCGCCTGCTTTGCAAGCAGGATGTCGTCGGTTCGATCCCGTCCGGCTCCACCACCTCGCGCAATCCGCAGGATTGTCGCTGCACAATCCGCAGGATTGTCGCTTCTTCTCCGGGAGAAAAAGGGTGTCGAGTGGATGTGAAACCGGTTGCAAAGTCATTCGTTTAAGAGTTTGCGGCGAGCCTTTTGGCTCTCCGCCTGTTCTGTATGACATCGTAAAGAGAAGATTTGTTCGAACTTCATATCCCGCAAGGGGTGTGATTTGTCGCGGGAGACGCTCAATCTCCCGCATATGATGGGTTTGCCTAACCGCACCCTCGAACCGATCTCGAGAAGCTGGTCTTTTTGTGCCAATGACATCAGGCGATAATCCTGCACAGGACTGAGCCGCGGCGACGATCTCTTGGAGGTCGCGCTGAGCGATGATCCTTCGGATCACGCCGAAGCAAAAATCCTTCGGGATTTAGCGGAAGCGACGATCCCTTTGGGATCGCGCTGGTGGGTATTGGCAATGAGAACGATCAAGTGTCTTAAGGGCAATTGGTGGATGCCTTGGCATGCACAGGCGATGAAGGACGTGATACGCTGCGATAAGCTACGGGGAGGTGCGAATACCCTTTGATCCGTAGATTTCCGAATGGGGAAACCCACCTAAGGTGCTTGGAAAATCAGAGCAGCCAGTGGTCGACAAGGCCAACTTGCTGCTGTGGTTTCCAAGTATCGATAATAGGTAACTTACCCTGAATACATAGGGGTAAAGTGGCGAACGCGGGGAACTGAAACATCTAAGTACCCGTAGGAAAGGACATCAACCGAGACTCCGGCAGTAGTGGCGAGCGAACCCGGACCAGGCCAGTGGCGATGATGAGACAAGCGGAACCTTCTGGAAAGTAGGGCCATAGTGGGTGACAGCCCCGTACGCGTAATGCAAATCATCGTCCTCGAGTAAGGCGGGACACGTGAAATCCTGTCTGAAATTGGGGGGACCACCCTCCAAGCCTAAGTACTCGTGCATGACCGATAGCGAACTAGTACCGTGAGGGAAAGGTGAAAAGCACCCCGACAAGGGGAGTGAAAGAGTACCTGAAACCGATTGCCTACAAACAGTGGGAGTCCAAGGTTCGTCCTGGGTGACCACGTACCTTTTGTATAATGGGTCAGCGACTTAGTGTGACGAGCAAGCTTAAACCGCTAGGTGTAGGCGCAGCGAAAGCGAGTCTGAACAGGGCGTTCAGTTCGTCGCATTAGACCCGAAACCGAGTGATCTAGCCATGAGCAGGTTGAAGGTAAGGTAACACTTACTGGAGGACCGAACCCATAACTGTTGCAATAGTTCGGGATGACTTGTGGCTAGGGGTGAAAGGCCAATCAAACTCGGAAATAGCTGGTTCTCCGCGAAATCTATTTAGGTAGAGCGTCGACCGAATACCCCAGGGGGTAGAGCACTGGATGGGCTAGGGGTCCTCACCGGATTACCAAACCTAACCAAACTCCGAATACCTGGGAGTACTAGTCGGCAGACACACGGCGGGTGCTAACGTCCGTCGTGGAAAGGGAAACAACCCTGACCTACAGCTAAGGTCCCCAAGTTATGGCTAAGTGGGAAAGGATGTGAGGATCCCAAAACAACCAGGATGTTGGCTTAGAAGCAGCCATCATTTAAAGAAAGCGTAACAGCTCACTGGTCTAAATAAGGGTCTTTGCGCCGAAAATGTAACGGGGCTAAAGCCATACACCGAAGCTTAGGGTTCGTGAGCAATCACGAGCGGTAGCGGAGCGTTCTGTAAGCTGATGAAGCCATACCCGTGAGGGATGGTGGAGGTATCAGAAGTGCGAATGCTGACATGAGTAACGTAAGGGGAGTGAGAGACTCCCCCGCCGAAAGTCCAAGGGTTCCTGCTTAAAGCTAATCTGAGCAGGGTTAGCCGGCCCCTAAGTCGAGGCAGAAATGCGTAGACGATGGGAACCACGTTAATATTCGTGGGCCTGGAGGAAGTGACGGATCATTGAGGTAGTCCAATCTTATCGGATTGAAAGGGCTGCTGCGTGGTTCCAGGAAATAGCTCCTCCTTATAGACCGTACCCGAAACCGACACTGGTGGACTGGTAGAGTATACCAAGGCGCTTGAGAGAACTATGCTGAAGGAACTCGGCAAATTGCACGCGTAACTTCGGAAGAAGCGTGACCCTTTTCTACGCAAGTAGAGGAGGGTGGCACAGACCAGGGGGTAGCGACTGTTTATCAAAAACACAGGGCTCTGCGAAGTCGCAAGACGACGTATAGGGTCTGACGCCTGCCCGGTGCTGGAAGGTTAAGAGGAGGGGTGCAAGCTCTGAATCGAAGCCCCAGTAAACGGCGGCCGTAACTATAACGGTCCTAAGGTAGCGAAATTCCTTGTCGGGTAAGTTCCGACCTGCACGAATGGCGTAACGACTTCCCCGCTGTCTCCAGCATAGACTCAGTGAAATTGAATTCCCCGTGAAGATGCGGGGTTCCTGCGGTTAGACGGAAAGACCCCGTGCACCTTTACTATAGCTTTACATTGGCATTCGTAGTGGCATGTGTAGGATAGGTGGTAGGCTTTGAAACCTGGGCGCCAGCTCAGGTGGAGCCACCCTTGAAATACCACCCTTATCACTATGGATGTCTAACCGCGGCCCGTTATCCGGGTCCGGGACAATGTATGGTGGGTAGTTTGACTGGGGCGGTCGCCTCCTAAAGAGTAACGGAGGCGCGCGATGGTGGGCTCAGAACGGTCGGAAATCGTTCGCTGAGTGCAATGGCATAAGCCTGCCTGACTGCGAGACTGACAAGTCGAGCAGAGACGAAAGTCGGTCATAGTGATCCGGTGGTCCCGCGTGGAAGGGCCATCGCTCAACGGATAAAAGGTACGCCGGGGATAACAGGCTGATGACCCCCAAGAGTCCATATCGACGGGGTTGTTTGGCACCTCGATGTCGACTCATCGCATCCTGGGGCTGGAGCAGGTCCCAAGGGTATGGCTGTTCGCCATTTAAAGCGGTACGTGAGTTGGGTTCAGAACGTCGTGAGACAGTTCGGTCCCTATCTGCCGTGGGTGTAGGAATATTGAAAGGATCTGTCCCTAGTACGAGAGGACCGGGATGGACGGATCTCTGGTGGACCTGTTGTGGCGCCAGCCGCATAGCAGGGTAGCTATATCCGGACGGGATAACCGCTGAAGGCATCTAAGCGGGAAACCCACCTTAAAACGAGTATTCCCTGAGAACCGTGGAAGACGACCACGTTGATAGGCCGGGTGTGGAAGAGCGGCAACGCTTGAAGCTTACCGGTACTAATAGTTCGATCGGCTTGATCGTTCTCATTCCCTATGCCCATCTGACAAAGTCAGATGGCCTGTTCTCACTCACGCTTGTTCCGCCCTGCGGGCGGCGCTACGTGGGTGCGGCGCATCGGCGCCGACGGTCGGTCGACCTTGCGAAGCTTCGCTTCGAAAGGCGCCAAGACCAAAAGAACGGTAAAGGCACAACAAAGACCAGCGA
>SAQG01000084.1 GCA_004020315.1 Mesorhizobium sp. | reverse complement strand
TGCCTTCGCGGAAGGCGACATCCTGCAAGTCTTGTTCTTCTCGGTCCTGTTCGGCATTGCTTTGGCGATGACCGGAGAGACGAGCAGGCCGGTCGTTACCTTTCTCCAGGCGCTTACCGCCCCCATTTTTAAGCTCGTCGGCATTCTGATGAAGGCTGCACCCATCGGCGCCTTCGGCGCAATGGCCTTTACGATCGGCAAATACGGTATCGGTTCGGTGGCCAACCTCGCGATACTGGTCGCGACGTTCTATCTTACCGCCTTCCTCTTCGTGTTCGGGGTTCTCGGCGCGGTCTGCCGCTACAACGGCTTCTCGATCTTTTCTCTTGTCCGCTACATCAAGGACGAACTGCTGCTTGTCCTGGCAACGTCCTCCTCGGAGGCCGCGCTGCCCTCGCTCATGGAGAAGATGGAGAAGGCCGGCGCCGCGCGTTCGGTCGTAAGTCTCGTCATCCCTACTGGATACTCATTCAATCTGGACGGTACCAATATCTACATGACGATCGCCGCCCTCTTCATCGCGCAGGCGACGAACACAGATTTGTCAATTGCCGATCAGATCCTCCTGCTGCTAATTGCGATGCTTTCCTCGAAGGGTGCGGCAGGCGTCACCGGCGCCGGCTTCATCACATTGGCCGCTACTCTCTCTGTCGTGCCGAGTGTTCCCGTTGCCGGAATGGCTCTAATTCTTGGCGTGGACCGCTTCATGTCGGAATGCCGCGCGCTGACGAATTTAGTCGGTAATGCGGTGGCATCGCTCGTTGTCGCTCGCTGGGAAGGCGAATTGGACCAGTCACGGATGGAAGCCGCTTTCCGCGGTTAGGGTTACATCAAACTGGCTCCCCGCAAGCAAAATCGCAACAGCGCGACGTGTAAGTCGCGGCCTTGCCACAACAGTCGAATTGCCAGCCTCCAAAGAGCGCTGGAAATAGAGTACTAACGCAGTGAGTAATACAACACCATGAAGCCCCTAAGCAAACGAACGGTTCACGGAAACTCATCTGGGTGCGCATGGAGCGCTGTTCGTCGAATGCGCTATCAACCGCCGGGTGTGGGAACTATTTCAGCTTGCCGCCCCAAGCCGTCGCGGGAGCGCACCGGATGATGGAGGACCGGCCGATCAGAATCGCTAGGGGAAAGCGCGTCACAATTGCCGATCTCGCCCGCGAAGCCGGAGTCAGCGTAGCAACAGTCGATCGGGTTCTGAACGTCCGCCTTCCGGTGCGAGAGGAGACCGCCCAGCGGGTCCATGCGGCCGCGCACGCGATCGGCTATCATGCTGCCGGTCTCATCAAACAGCGCTTGCAGCAGCACCTGCCGCACTACAAGCTGGGCTTCATCTTGAGAAAACCTACCCACGATTTCTACCAAGATTTCGCTCGCAAGATCGAAGAGTCGGTCAGTATGGCTAAATCCTTCCACGGCCTTCCGATCATCGAGTTCGCGCAGTCACATTTGCCGCGTGACCTGCTCCCGCTTCTTAAGGACCTTGGGAGCCGCTGCCAGGCGATCGCCATGGTGGCGGCCGATCACCCGAAAATCACAGCATCAGTCGAGGAGCTCAAGGCGAAAGGTATCCCGGTATTTTCGCTGCTATCCGACTTCGCCGATGGCGTGCGCGAGGGCTACATCGGCCTCAACAACAGCAAGGTCGGACGGACTGCCGCTTGGGTGTTTTCCAAGACCGCAAAACGGCCCGGCAAGGTGGCGGTGTTTGTCGGAAGCCATCGCTTCCAGGCGCATGCGACGCGGGAAACGGCCTTTCGTGCGTATTTTCGTGAGAACGCGCCAAAATTCGAGGTGCTTGATGCGCTCGTGAACCTTGATGAACGGCAGCTCACTTACGAAAAATTGCTGGATCTTATGCAGCGGGAACCAGAGCTCGTCGGCTTCTATATGGCCGGCGGGGGGATAGAGGGGGCAATTTCCGCGCTCCGAGAAGAGGGGAGCGGTCAGGATCTCGTCGCGATCGTGAGTGAAATGACGCCGCAGTCACGTGGGGCGCTTGCGGATGACATCTTGACGATGGCGGTCGGCACGCCAATGCGCCGACTTTGCCAGGAGCTGATAATGGCAATGGAGCGGGCCATCAAAGCCGGCGTCGCGGAGAGCCCGGGGCAGACATTTCTGCCGTTCGACATTTATCTTCCGGAAAATATTTGAGCTTGATGGATTTCTATCATGAGCGCCCATTTTCCTTTCACCGATGAAAGGAAAGCTCGATTGACTCGGCCGTCTCTGTCCGATCTGTGAACCGGCGTGGTTCCGTCTTGAAAGAAGCCGGATGCCGAAATGGCAGCCGCGCTTCATGGAAGGAAAGTCAAGCAATGCGCCAGGTATCGCCCCGCTTTGCACTCGATCACATGGCGGCGCCCCGCCTTGACGTCAGTGCGCTTTTCGCGCTTGCCCGTGACCAAGGCCTGACCGACGTCCAAATCCGTTACCCTCATTTCAGCAATCCTGTCGCACGCGGCATTCCGGCTGCGGACGTCCGGTTTGCCGCTACCGAAGCGGGCATCACGATCATCTCTGTCAACGCCTTGCAGCGGTTCAACGACTGGACTCCAACGCGTCAGGCCGAGGCAAGCAACCTCGCCGATTATGCGACGGCGTGCGGGGCGGAGACGCTCGTTTTGGTGCCGGCCAACCGCAGCTCGTGGCCCACCAATAGCGAGCGCCAGGACAATCTTCGTTTCGCTCTAAACGAGATCAAGCCAATCCTCCAGTCGCGGGGTCTGATCGGTCTTATCGAGCCGCTGGGTTTCCGAACCTGCTCGCTTCGATCAAAGAAGGAAGCGGCCGAGGCCGTTGCCGCGGTTGATGGCCAGTCCGTCTTTCGCCTCGTGCACGACACGTTCCACCACACCCTGGCCGGGGAGACATGCCTGTTCTGCGAGCTTACCGGCCTGGTGCACATTTCAAGCGTAAACGACCCGACCTTCTGGATTTACCCCGATCGCTTTCTTGCAGGTTCCGACAATGGCAGCCAGATTCAGGCGCTGCTGGATGGCGGCTACGCGGGACCTTTCTCGTTCGAGCTGGTCGAGGAAGTCCATTCTCTGGACGATCTCGCAGGCGCACTTGCCGCCAGCATCGACTTTATCCGGCGAGGGCTATTGTCGTCAGAGTAGATGGTGACAGGAGTAGTGACTATAGGTGCGCCTGAATTTTCCGTGGGTTCACAGCGGGACAGCCATCCGAGATGCCTCTTGCATCATTATCTCCCGCATCCAGATGCTTGCCGGATCGCTATTGTGGAGGGCCGGCCATTGGAGGGTCTCGGTGAATGTGGGAAATGGCAGCGGAAGTTCGATAACCCGCAGGGGGAACGTGTTTTCGAAATGCCTGACCAGCCGCAAGGGCATGGTCGCTATACGAGCTGTGCCGGACACCATAGGTGGAATCATGCTGAAGCCCTGCACGGCGACCTCGACACGTCTCTTAAGGCCATGCTCAAGCAAAAACCATTCCTCGATAGACGGCTTCATCGTACGCCCGAACCTGACCGCGACGTGCCTCATCGACATGTATCTCTCGAATGTAAGCTGCTGTGGCAGCTGCTTGTTTGTGGGACAGCCTACGCACACGAGCTTCTCGTCAAACAGCGGAACGCTTGAATGCACACTCGACGTGAACATATCCGGTAGAATTAGAAAATCGACGTCACCGCGCCGGAGAAGCTCATCGGGGCTATCGTCGACAGGCAGCAGTTCGAAGCTGACGGCGGGGGCTTCCCGTGCAATACGCTCCACAAGCTTTTCGAAAAACACGAGCGTGACGAAATCGGAAAGAATGATCCTGAAGAGGCGATCGGCTCGAGCTGGGTCAAACGGATCCGAAGAAATAATCGAGCACTGGATGTGCTGGAGAGCGTCGCGAACTGCGGGGGCAAATGCTGCCGCACGCGGGGTTAGAAATCGTTCGCGACCTCTTATCGTAAACAGTTCATCGCGGAAATAATCGCGCAGTCGGGCGACGGCCGCACTCATGGCGGGCTGACTCAGGTTGATCCTGCGTGCCGCCGCCGAGAGATTACGCTCCGTCAGGAGTGCGTCGAGCACAACGAGGAGATTTAGATCAAGTCCTTTGAAACGCATGTCATCAGCCATCCATGGGATGGATGCCTTTAACCGAAACAAACGACTTTAACAATTTAGCATTCTTGCAATCTTTTGTCGCAAAAAGTTTATGATGGATGACGTTAAGGTCCGACATATGAGCCGCGTGATCTGCCGAAGCGAGCAATCGTACGTACTGTGCAGGTCAGAGATTGGCGGTTTGAAATGCCGGGCCGATGGCGCCGGGCTATCAACCAGCGTCTTCGGCGGCCCCGACCTAGCAAGGCGTGGTCCGAGGCGACTGATGGGCGGTTTGATCCTAAGCTGCCGTGAGGCCTGTGTTGTATCGGCGAAGCCAATGCAGCAGTTCGGCAGCGTTTTTGAGAGCTGTTGTAGGCTCGGCCTAAGCCCATTGGCGCAAGCCTGTCTGAACGAAGCGCTTGGCCTTGCTGTTATCCGGTGGTGATCTGTGGTGCCTTTTCGTCCTGCCGTTCTTGTTTTGGAACGCCCTTATGGTGAGCCCATCCGGGACGTGGGGCACCGGGAGCACGAAGGTGCAGGCAGGCCGTCAATAGACCGTGGGCTGAGAGCCCGAGCTCGTTACATCGCCGCCCCTCGCGACTTTCCCGGAGGCGCTGCGAGCGCGGATCAGTAGATGTCGTGTTACCCGCCAGCTCCCGTCTTTGACCGAGCCAAGAAGGAGGAACGGGCATGCGCATCATCGGACTGGATATTCACCGCGCCTTCGCCGAAGCAGTGGCATGGGAGGATGGCAGGCTCAGGCGACTCGGCCGCGTCGACATGCGGCGCGATCTGCTGGCGGCGTTCGCCGCGAAGCTGTCGCCGAACGATGTCGGGGTGATCGAGGCCACCGGCAACGCGACGTCCGCTACGGCTGTGGTTGCGCCGCATGTGAAGAAGGTGGGGATCGGCAACCCGAAACAGGTGCGTATCATTGCCTATGCCAAGATCAAAACGACGATCGAGGCCGACGTTCTTGCGCAGCTCTATGCCAGCGGCTTCTTGCCAGAAGTCTGGATTGCGGACGAGCCGACGCAGGCTCTGCGTCGACAGGTGACACGGCGCAATCAGATTGTCCGACAGAGATCTCGATTGAAGACCGTCATCCAGTCGATCCTTCATAGCCACCTGATCCCGTCCTGCCCGCATGCCGACCTGTGCGGCGCCAAGGGTCGGACCTGGTTAATCGAGCAGGTCGTACCGCAGGACGAGCGCCTCGCGATCGATCGGCATCTGCGCGAGTTCGACCGATTGGGCGAAGACCTCCAGGTCATCGAACGCGATCTTGCCCGCTCGGCTCTCGAGGATGAAGGCGTGAAGCGGCTGATGACCATTCCCGGCGTCGACATCACCGTCGCGCTGGCGATGAAGGCGGCGATCGGCGACGTGTCGCGCTTCGACGATCCGCAGAAGCTCGTGACCTATCTCGGGTTGAACCCAAGCGTCCGACAGTCCGGCCAGGTCCGGCCTACCATGGGCGGATCACCAAGCAGGGCCGTGGTCATGCGCGCGGCATGCTCGTCGAGGCGGCCTGGGCGGCCGCTCGTGCTCCCGGACCGTTGCGAGCCTTCTCCCTGCGGCGTGCGAGCCCGGCGCGGACAGCATGTCGCGGCCGTGGCAACCGCACGCAAACTCTCTGTCGTGATCTGGCATCTGTTGATGAAGGGCGAGAGTTACGCGTGGGCTCGACCCTCCCTGCATGCCAAGAAGCTTGCGCGATGTGGAACTCAAGGCCGGGAGCAAGGCTGTGCGCGGCCAAAAGGGAGCCGCGCACGCCTACAACATAAAGAGCCACCGGGAAGAAGAGCGCCGCTGGGTGGAGCAGGCCGAGGGCGCCTATGCACGCCTCGCCGCCGGTTGGAACCCACGAGGTCCGAAGAGGGTAGGCACGGATGCCGCAAACGAGGCGCGACGATAGAAGCTGCGCGGCAGGGCTCTCATCTCGGACCCTGCTCTTCGCCACGCGGTCGTCCGTGCGCGACAGGAGAATAGCGCAGATTTATCAACAAGGCTCTTGTCGATCACATCAGTGGTCTTGGGCGCTGTACGGCCGGGTGAAGACTTTGCAGGTGGCCCGGAAAGCGTTTGACCTGTAGCGAAGCAATTGTCGTCATTACGCGCTCGACCCGGGCGCCCAGCTTGGCATAAGAGCTACGTGGCCTCAGGAAGCGTCGTCAATGCAGACCATGGACGAATTCCCAGCCGATGCCGAGATGCCGGTCGACCGTGCCTGTCGCCGTCCGGTGATGCGATGCCCCCGAGCGCATGAGTTCGCCCCGGATGCTCCCGGTCACGACGCACGGGTTCGGGTTCCAAGGCGCTCAGTTTGTTCGCGCCTAATCGGTGTAGGGCGCGGCAGAAATACGAGCGTGACGAAATCGGAAAGAATGATCCTGAAGCGGCGATTCGGTAGAGCCGGGTCAAACTATCCGACGAAATAAACGAGCACTGGATGGGCAGGAGAGCGTCGCGAACTGGAGGGCAAGAGCTCCCGGACGCAGCGTTAAGTTTGAATACCTCCGCGGACATGGTCGCGAGCTCATCGCGCAAATAATCGAGCAGCCGAGCGCCGGCCGCACTCATGACCGGCTGGGCTCGGTTAATCTTGCATGCCGCGCCCATGAGGTTGCGCTCTGTCGGGAGTGCGTCGAGCACAACGAGGAGATGTAGTTCACGACCTTTGAAACGCGTGGTCAACTATCCAAAGTGTGGATGCCTTTCATCGAAACAAAC
>SAQG01000083.1 GCA_004020315.1 Mesorhizobium sp. | reverse complement strand
TGCCGCGCGAGCGCAAGGTGCGCGTCGCCATGAGCAACGCCTTCGCCATGGGCGGCACGAACGCAGTTCTGGCATTCAGGCAGGTGTAGAAGCCATGCAAGACGCCTCATTTGAGGTCACCTGTCGTATCTAGCTGCTTGCCGGACCACTATGTGAAGCGAGCGCTATTGGCTGCCTCTGCGATGCGGGAATTGGCAGCGGACGTCTCACGATCAAACAGGCATCTGCTTGTAGAATTCTTTTAATCGTGAAGCGGCGCGAGTGCGCTATCCGTTGAGGTGAGCAAGGCCGGCGCCCTGGGTGAGCTCTGGTGTCGGGTGGTGGAAAGTACAGGGGGAGCTGTGTGGCCACCTCTTTCTCGGCCTCGACGATGTGCGAAGGAGCCTGTGCGGCGAACGGGCCGACGCCCCAGGCTCAGAACCTGGGCGAACCTAACTCCCGCCAAAGGACAGCCCAGAGCTGGATACACGAAAAAGATACTGAACCCGCGAATCAGATTCTGATCAATCGTCGTGTCTGAGCTCCGCTCGGGCTCTTACGGAGATAATCGAGCGGCCCGGCAACGGCCGCGCGTGCCGCGGGCGTGAGCTTTGCGCTTCGTCAGAAGTGCCTCGAGCGTGACGACGATAATTGACCAGCCATATGGAACGCATTCGCCCAGTTATCCAAAGCGTGGATACCTTTCATCTAAACAAAGGATTTTACCGTTTTTGCTGCAGGTCCCATAGAAGCGCTTCAAGTTGGAAAGATAGGTAGTTCCGATGGTTGCGTTGGATCCGAGGAGCATCATCTGGTGTGCGGGGCGTACAAAGTCAGTCGCATCTGCATTGCGGCTTGGTCTTTCGGCGGTCTCCACAAGTTACGCCCCGTTGGGGCGACGCCAATTATTTAACCAATGCTTGGACATTTATCTCAACCGGACAGCTACAAGGTGAGGTCTTCCATGCGCCCGAATGTCGAGTGGAAGTTGTGCTGGGAAAATGAGTTGCAACTGGCCGACCATGTCGAACTCTCCGACTTTTTTCGAAAGACCTATGGACGGACTGGCGCCTTCAACGCGGAGCCATTCGAAGGCGGCCGCAGTTGGGCCGGCGCGAGGCCGGAATTCCGCGCAATCGGCTACGACGCGCATGGGGTAGCGGCTCACATCGGCATGCTGCGGCGCTTCATCAAAGTTGGCGAGGTCGACTTGATCGTCGCTGAATTGGGCCTGTACGCGGTTCGTCCGGATCTTGAAGGGCTCGGAATCGGTTTTTCGATGCGCGTGGCGTACCCAGTGCTCCATCAGTTGGGTGTTCCATTCGCTTTCGGCACGGTTCGGCACGCGCTGCGAAACCATGTCGAAAGATTCTGCAGAGCCGGCCTCGCGAACATTGTGTCGGGCGTTCGCGTACGGTCGACCCGTCCAGACGTGCATCCCGACCTGCCGCCCACGCGCCTGGAAGACGTACTCGTGTTGGTTTCGCCGATCGGACGCTCGATGGACGAGTGGCCGTCCGGTACCCTGATCGACCGGAACGGTCCGGAACTATGAAGCCTCTGGACTACATATGCGAAGGGCAGAGTGACAATGCCGATGGCATTGCAGAGCGCAGCGTCTATCTGACGTTTGACGACGGTCCCAATTCATTTTTCACACCGCAGATACTCAATGTGCTGGCGCAACATCAGGTGCCGGCGACCTTCTTCGTTGTTGGGGCCTACGCGGCCGACGAGCCGGAACTCGTTCGCCGAATTATTACAGACGGGCACGGTATAGCCAACCACACGATGACTCATCCGGACCTGGCTAAATGCGGGCCCGTCGAAGTCGACCGCCAGATAGTTGAGGCAAACAGAGTCATAGGGATGGCTTGCCCGCAGGCCATGGTTCGGTACTTTCGTGCACCGTATGGCATCTGGACCGAAGAAGTAATCGCTGCATCAGCGGGTGCGGCATTGGCGCCCGTCCATTGGTCCATTGATCCACGCGACTGGTCTCGCCCCGGCGTTGACGCCATCGTCGACAGAGTGCTCGCCGATATCCGGCCGGGCGCAATCGTGCTGTTGCACGACGGGTGCGCTCCCGACGAATTGCAACCAGGCAATCAAGCCAGTCTGCGCGACCAGACGGTGACAGCGTTGTCACGCCTAATTCCAGAATTGCACGGCCGCGGATTTGTAATCCGATCACTTCCTCAACATCCCTGAACAAACAGAGATCCTATGGACCTTCTCACCACAGCCAGTACTGTTGCCGTTTCGTCTTATGCGGTGCTCTCGACTGTTTACAGAGGCATGCAAGCGGTCTACTCCCAACCGGAAAATGTTACGCCGCCGTCGGAAAGCTTGTTCGGATCCGACCGTTGGCCGAGCGTGGATGTCATCATCCCCTGCTACAATGAGGACCCGCGCACACTCGCGGCGTGTTTAGCTTCCATCGCAATTCAAGATTACGCCGGAACATTTCAGGTCTATCTGGTTGACGACGGTTCTGGAAATCGTAATGCCGTCATCCCGGTACATCACGCCTACGAGGGCGACCCGAGATTCAATTTCATTCTGCTCCGCGAGAATGTTGGCAAACGCAAGGCGCAGATCGCCGCCATCCGCCGCTCATCTGGAGATTTCGTGCTCAGCGTCGACTCTGACACGACACTTGCGTCCGACGTGATCACGAAGCTTGCAGTAAAAATGCGGGATCCCATGGTCGGAGCGGCCATGGGCCAGCTGACGGCATACAACCGCAGCGACACTTGGTTGACCCGATTGATCGATATGGAATACTGGCTGGCTTGCAATGAGGAGCGCGCGGCGCAAGGTCGCTTTGGTGCGGTCATGTGCTGCTGCGGCCCATGTGCAATGTACCGCCGGTCTTGTCTCCTTTCTCTGCTGGATCAATACGAGACGCAGCTGTTCAGGGGGAAACCAAGCGACTTCGGTGAAGACCGTCATCTTACGATCCTCATGCTGAAAGCAGGCTTTCGAACCGAGTACGTTCCAGGTGCCGTCGCGGCGACAGTCGTTCCGGACAAGATGGGACCTTATTTGCGCCAACAACTCCGCTGGGCACGGAGCACTTTCCGGGACACGATGCTTGCGCGAGGTCTACTGCGTGGCCTGGATCGCTATCTAACTTTGGATGTGATGGGAGAGAATCTCGGCCCATTGTTGCTCGGCATCGCGGTAGTAACGGCGCTCGGTGAGCTACTATTTTCACATACAGTAAATTGGTGGACGGTGCTGGCTATTGTCACCATGACCATAATCAGATCTACGGTGTTATCTTTCCGCACTCGGCAGCTTCGATTCATCGGCTATTCAATGCACGCGTTAATCAGGATATTCCTGTTGATCCCCTTGAAGGCTTACGCCCTGTGTACATTGAGCAATAGCGATTGGCTGTCGCGTAAAAGTGTTCCCCTGCCCAACAGAAGCACAAAGGAAATCACAAGCGCGACGCCGCTTGCCGGAGCAAATGCTGCGGGCAATTCTGGAATTGCGGAGTCACTTCATACTGCAGATCTTTCGCTCACAGCTGGTGAAGTCTGACGGCCTTGCAGCGCCGGGTGACCGAGTAAGTTGTGTCAGTCGACACGTGGTGAAGCTTGTCGAGTTACCTATGGTCAGAACGGGAACTATCTGGAAGCGACACGTGGCATCTTGACGTTAATTCTTTGGCGGAAGCGATACACGCGTCGCTCCGGCCGCGACTTTCCAAAGGTGCCATCTCAAGGCGGTGGCCTGCTCTGAACCAGATTCGTAAGTAAGCTGCCGGTGGCCAATCGGACTCATTCCGCTTGAGATAGACGCATGTCCAATGTAGCAATCGACCTTACCGGCGTAACCAAATTATTCGGAAACAAGCTCGTTGTGGACGGGCTGTCCTTCACCGTTGCATCGGGAGAGTGCTTCGGTCTGCTGGGGCCGAACGGCGCAGGCAAGAGCACGATTGCGCGTATGCTCCTCGGTATGACCCGGCCTGACGCGGGTGATATAACAGTCCTCGGTCTACCAGTGCCGGCACGCAGCCGCTTGGCCCGCAAGGGCATAGGCGTGGTCCCGCAGTTCGACAATCTCGACCTGGAATTTACGGTACGTGAGAACCTGTTGGTGTTCGGGCGCTACTTCGGCATGAGAACAAGAGAGATCAACGCCGTCATCCCACGGCTCCTCGAGTTCGCTCGCCTTGAGAGCAAGGCGGATTCACGTGTCGGCCTGCTATCCGGCGGGATGAAGCGGCGCCTGACGCTGGCACGTGCTCTGATCAACGACCCCCAGTTGCTTGTGATGGATGAGCCCACGACCGGCCTCGACCCGCATGCCCGCCATCTGATCTGGGAGCGACTTCGTTTCCTGCTGGCGAGCGGAAAAACGATCATTTTGACCACCCATTTCATGGAAGAGGCTGAGCGGCTTTGTGATCGGCTGTGTGTTCTCGAGCGGGGACGCAAGATCGCCGAGGGCAGTCCTCATGCGCTGATCGACGAGTACATTGGGTGCAACGTGATCGAGATCTTCGGCGGCAATCCACAGGAGCTGATTTCGCTGATCAGGCCGTACGTTCAGCGTATCGAGGTAAGCGGCGAGACGCTCTTTTGCTATGCGCCTGATCCGGAGGATGTGCGCATCCAGCTTCGCGGTCGAGCGGGTCTGCGTATTCTGGAGCGTCCACCCAGTCTGGAGGACGTTTTCTTGCGGCTAACCGGACGTGAGATGGAGAAGTGAGCAATGGGTGAACGTCTTGCGGCCGCTCTACCCGCCAACGCCTGGAACTGGATCGCGGTGTGGCGCCGCAATCATTTGGCATGGAAGAAGGTGGCATTTGCTTCAATGCTCGGCACCCTTGCTGATCCGATGATTTACCTTTTCGGGCTCGGCACTGGCCTTGGACTGTTGGTAGGCCGCATCGAAGGTGCATCCTACATCGCTTTTCTGGCAGCCGGCATGGTTGCGACAAGCGCGATGACAGCATCGACCTTCGAAACAATTTACGCGGTTTTCGGTCGAATGCGCGATCAGGGCACTTGGGAAGCAATCTTGCACACACAACTTACCCTCGGCGACATCGTTCTCGGTGAATTGACCTGGGCAGCCACAAAGGCCTTTCTGGCCGGTACGACAATTGCGATTGTTGCCGCCGCGCTAGGTTATGCCGCGTGGACGTCGGTTCTCTACGTGCTGCCGGTCATCGCTCTCACCGGGTTCGCCTTTGCGAGCCTGGCCATGCTCGTCATCGCGCTCGCGCCCAGTTATCACTATTTTATTTTCTATCAGACGCTTGTCATCACACCTATGCTGTTCCTTTCGGGCGCGGTTTTTCCAGTCGGCCAATTGCCAGGAGTGTTTCAGCAGATTGCGGCCTTCTCGCCGCTGGCGAATTCTATCGATCTAATCCGTCCGGTGATGCTCGGCCGCCTGGGCGACAATGTAGGGCTGCATATAGGCGCACTTTGCATGTTCGCTGTATTGCCTTTTTTTGTGTCGGCTGGACTGTTTCATCGACGACTAATGCGTTGACGCTTACCTACGCCCATCAACGAGAAGGAGGTCCGCAATGCCGGATTGCAAACTGCCCACAGCGGCCCGGAGGCATGCGTGTGCCAGGAATCGCGAGTGGTACAACAACGCCGAAGCCGGGCGCCACCCAGCCGCTGCAGGCACGCGCCCATCTTCGCGACCACACCTCGGAGTACAGGCTGGGTGGTGAGGCGCGGACCCACCCGGAGCGTTCAAGCGATAGCAGCCAAGCTTCTTGTGCGCGTCCCCAGACCGTCGCGGCCATTATTTAGTTGGATACACATGCAATGACCCACAACGAACCAACTCCTGAGCCTTTTGTGATCCTTGCTATGCCAAGGACCGGAACACACTATTTAGAAGAATTGCTAAACGAGCATCCGACCGTTTTGAGTAACGGTGAGTTGCTAAACGAATATGATCCCAATTGGCCCAGCACGGATCGCCTGCTAGGCACGGATCGCGAGCTTCTTGAGCTTGCCTATGTGCGCTGCCCTATGCGCGACTACAAGAATGTGACGCATCTTGGCTGCAAGATCAATGAACCTCAGTTTCGCGAGCGTCCAGCATTCTTTGCGGAATTAGCTCGTTGGCCAGCACTCAAGGTCATCCTCGTTGTTCGCCGAAACGTATTGGAATCGCTCCGTTCCTTTGTGCAGGCCAGGGAAAGCGGTCAGTGGCTGAAGTTCAGCTCGGACAACGATACCGCTCGGCCACCGAGCGTCAGGTTGTCAATCGCTGACTGTGAGGCTTATTTCAAAGCCGCCGACGATTTTCACGCTCGCGTTATGGACTCCTTCACGTCGACCAACCTGCTTGTAATGGAATACGAGAGCCTTCTTCATGAACCTGCCCAATGCTTGGGAGCGGTTTGGGATTTCCTGGGCGTTCCAGCGCTTGAGCCATCAGATAACGCCATCCTGCAGCGCCAGGAAACGCGACCGCTGGATCAAACGGTGGAGAACTTTGACGAGTTGCGGATTCACTTCGCACGCGGACCTTATTCAAGATTTTTTGACCTCGGAGATTCGATGCGCTCCTACGCTTAATCGCTTGTCCCGCGTGCTCTGATGGGCGTGTAGGATATCCTACAGTTTGCGCGCATTCCGTCGCAAAACTGACCAACCAAAGTCACCAAGACGACAGATATCGGCCGGCATTCGATCTGCGGCGAACATCAAAGGCACGGCCGCAAGGCGACCTGGTCAATTCCCTCTCTGGCGAAGCACTTCTTCACGCGATCTTTGGCGAGCCTTGAGTGCAAATTCCGGCAAAGGTGGAGGGTTCCAGTGCGCAACCCGCACCAATCTCGCTGGACGGGACAGGCCTCCAGTTGGCACGGCGCTTGCTCCGAGATGACAGCAGCGCTCGACCGGAGCGCAGCATGGGAGAAGGAGGAGCCCCCACCCCGATCCGGTCAGGGAGAGAGAAACGGTGTTGGTTCCAAAAGTCCCCCGCGCGATCGCAGCGCCCCGCAAGCGCCATTTTGCCCGGACCTACGTGCAGGTGCTTGCCGCCATAGTCCTGGGTGCCGCAATTGGCTATCTCTATCCGGAAACCGGCCAGAGCCTGAAGCCGCTCGGCGATGCCTTCATCAAAGTCGTCAAGATGATTATCGCACCTGTCATCTTCCTGACAATTGCGACCGGCATTGCCGGCATGAGCGATCTGCAGAAGGTCGGCCGAGTTGCCGCCA
>SAQG01000082.1 GCA_004020315.1 Mesorhizobium sp. | reverse complement strand
CGGGTCACGCGACTGCATGTGCGGCAGCGGTTGCGGTGCAAAAGTTCCTGCGTGCGGACGGGTTCCTAGAGAATGTGGAAGTGAAGGGCAAGCTACTTGCTTCTACCCTGAAAGACCGCTTCGAGAAGCATCCGCATGTTGGCGATATTAGAGGTCGAGGAATGTTGATGACGCTCGAACTGGTGCAGGACCGCGAGACAAAAGCTCCATTTCCGGCCGAACGTGGCCTAAGTCCGCAGATATATCGAGAGGCCCTGTCAAGAGGGCTCATTACGCATGCACTCGGAGGAACTGTCGACGGGCTTAACGGCGATCACATTGTCGTTTGTCCCCCGCTCATTGCCGGTAAGAAGGACCTCGAGACAATCGTCGGCCTTTTGGGTGAATCCGTTGACGCTTCGCTCTTAGGATTGGCGGTTGATAGATAATGGAGGCTGGTCACTGGATGATCGCTGACAAGGTTCCCCTCACCCTAGCGCATTTGACGGTGCAAGAGGTGCCACCGGCAGAAGCGATTGCTATAGCTGCTGAAACAGGGTTCCAATATGCAAGTATAAGATTGCATTCGCCGCGACGCGGGGAAGAAAAGTTATCGAGCCGGGAACTTGATGAGGCAGTCCAGAAAGCGCTGCTCGTATCGAGGGAAAGCGGCGTTCTCGTGTCAAGTGTCGAAGCCCTGGTCCTTGCGGCTGACACCGATATCGACACCTATAGGCCTATACTAGGGGCTGCAGCCAAGCTTGGTGCCCGGTGCGTTCTTGTCGTTGCCTTTGATGATGTTCATTCGCGAATATTAGACAAATTTGGTGCTCTGAGCGTCAGCGCAACCCAGTTTGGCCTCGGTCTCGAGATTGAATTCATGGTCTTTTCGGCAATCAAGGACTTGCACGATGCGGTGCAAGTCCTTGCCGAAGCGGGATCCCCTAACGACAAGGTCGTGGTCGACGTCCTCCACTTGCTGCGATCAGGTGGTGGCCCGAAAGATCTGCTGCGTGTACCAGCTACAATGATTTCGCAGATCCAACTCAGCGATGGTCCCAGGCATGCTGATCCCAAATGTCTTGTCAAGGAGGCACGCTTCAACCGCATGTTTATCGGAGAGGGAGAATTTCCGTTAGATGAGATCATGAGCAGGTGCCCGCCGGGAGTTCCGCTCTCCCTTGAAATCCCAGCTGAGCGGTTGCGACTTCAAGGAATATCAGCTCAAGAGAGGGCACTACGCGCGCGGCGATCATTTGAAATATTAGTTGAGCACTTGTCTTCAGATGGCGCGTGAACAAGGTCAATGTACCTGATTGTGAATGGCCGGCGGCGGCTTGGCTCACACGGAAGGATCGCCCGTAAAGCGGATGACACGAGATCCAAGGCCCGGACCACCTCGATCGATGATTCGGACTCACCAGCAGGGATATTCCTCGTATTTCTTTTTCCAGTTGAAGTAGGGCGCCTGGCTGGTTCCCGCGCGTCGACAGATCTCGGCAACAGAAATCCCGTCCGCTTCTCCCCAAGGGACACTACCGCGGAAAACTCCACTTTCGAACGGTCCAGTTTTCAGCGCTGTGCTTAACGTTTAAAGCCCTGGCTTGCCAATTTGAGCGGCATAAGCTCTGCAAATTTGGCGAACTTGCAACCTTACTGCCTATGCCTACGGGACATGCACTCCGCCCTCGCGACTCGGCGAGACGGATGTCGGCGGGCTTGAGGTCACGCGACACCGGCTATAAGGACGCAACCACTTCCACCGATGCTGATTGGAAAACCGTGACGGGGCCTCTCTCGCGGTCTTGAGGGGATGTGATCGGGCAGGGCACAAAAACTCAATAGCTCGATCTTCCACCCGAAAGATCGAACACACCTCCAGTGGAAAACGAGCACTCGTCACCTGCCAGCCAAGCGACCATGGCCGCAACTTCGTCCACGGAACAGAAACGCTTCATTGGAATGCGATCGAGAATGTAAGTGCGGCGCTGGTCCGCAATCTCATTAATCATACCGCCGTCAACTGCCGTTGGCGTGATACAGTTTACCAAGACTCCGCTTGTGGCGAGCTCCTTGCCAAGAGTCTTGGTCAGAGCGATGACCCCTGCCTTAGAGGCAGCATATGCTCCCGCAAGCTCCATCCCCTCCTTTCCTTGAACCGAGGCTATGTTAACGATTCGGCCATAGCCAGCTTGAACCATGTCGCTCGCGACAGCTTTACAACAGACAAATGTGCCTGTCAGGTTCACGTCTGTTACGCGGCGCCACGTCTCGATCGCGATTTCCAGTACACGCGCGACAGGGCCGAGAAGCCCGGCATTGTTGACCAAGATTTGAACCGGTCCGAGAGCTTCACGAACCGATGCTAGCGCCATTTCGACGTCAGCTGGCACGGTGACGTCGCAATGGATCCGAAGCACCGAATCGTGACTCTTTTCTTCGCTCCCCGCGAGGTCAAAGACCGCAACGCGCGCGCCCTCTCGAAGGAGTCGCGCTACGATTGCGCGGCCGATCCCACCGTGTCCACCTGTTACAATCGCTGCCCGTCCTTCAAGAGTCCCTGTGCTCATCTACATTTTCCTGTCTACTCCAAAGTGTAACCTTTGGAAATCGTGCCACTATGGTACGACCAAGGCCGCCGTTTCTATCAGCGGCAACTGTTGTTCTCGCGAGTGTTCCTGTTCGCATTTTGCCATCCATTGATTTGACGCGTCATGAAAGCTTTAGAGGGGATGCGGCCATCCTGCGTCATCAGTATACTACTTCTCTTTCACAAATTTGTAAAAAAGATGAAAAGTAAATTCACATGAAATATAAGGTAAAAGCGATAATATATAAAGCAGTTCTCCAACGGAATCTGCTGAACGATGAATATTATTTTCGCTAGACACGGAAATACGTTTTCGGCCGGCGCGAAAGCGATATGGATAGGCGGCCGGACCGATCCTCCTCTTGTCTTGGAAGGGGAACGTCAGGCACGGCGACTCGGGACCGCACTGCGGCGTGCAAGGCGCATACCATCCGCTGCTTTTTGTAGCCCCTTGCAACGAACAAGCGCATATGCAGAGATCGCTTTGGCCGCCTCTGGTGCAAAGCGGCCTCCGGTCCCGGATTGGAGGCTTGGCGAGATAGACTATGGCGACTGGGAAGGACTCTCCAATATTGAAGTGGTTCGCCGTTTTGGCGCGCGTGTTTTCTTCGACTGGTATCGACGTAGTATATGGCCTATATCGAACTGGAAGACGGACCAGAATGTTTATGTCGCCGCGATCGACAGCTTTCTTTTGGATCTCAGGCGCTGTTGCGGACCCACCGAAACCATCCTCCTGGTCACCGCTCACGGGCCTCTCAAGTGCATCGGACGGCGTCTGATGGGAAAATTTGGAGATTTTCCGGTAGCGCAATTGGCCCGAGTCGACACCGGCAACATCTGTGAATTGGAAATGGGAGATGACTTCCTCCGACCGGTTACTTGGAATGAGCGTCCGGGCGTCCTGCTTCCACCGGTTTGGCCAAAATGAGGTGCTAAGGTTACCTCGCGAGATGAGAGCCGACCGGCAGTGGATGCTTCTCCTCTCAGCGTATGAACCGGGCAGCCGGCTAAGCCACGAGTTATCGACGTAAAATAATTTTGGCCTGGCAGTTGAGCCTTCGCGCTGTCTCACGGATGCCCCCGAAGGGTAAGCACTGACGGCTTAGGAGCATGTAGGGCGCACCTCGACGGGGTGAAAGCCGGCCTGCTCTCGCCCAGCATTCCAGCGGACAATACGAATGAAGCTCTATAGGAGCTCTCCAGAAATGGCCCATCGGATCCGCTCAATCGGCTTAGAACAATGGAGCAGAAAGTACCGCAAACACCGTTGCTGGTGGAAGGAACTATCGCACTCGATACCGAATGCGCCCGTTCGAGGGCGCGCGCAAACACCCCGATTTGAGGGGGCACCAAGGCAATTGCTGGCCAGCCGGGTGAACTCAGCAAAGTGCGCGGCCTTCCCAGCCCGCAAGAGCGCAAATGCCTGTTATAACGGCGGCGCTTTCAGGCGTTTTCATCTTGTACTCCTTATAGAGTCTCGGTTTCTGCCCACACGCGAGGTGCGTACAAACCGAATTTTCGAACGGTTGTTCTTAGGCATCCACGACACGCGACCCGCGGCGCAATCCGCTGTTCGTTTCCACATCTCTTCGGGACAGAAGGCCGATGAAGCGGCCGGCTGTATCCTGGACAAACAGGACGTCACCACCATCACGCAGAAAGACCTGGACTGCGTCACTTAGGCTGGCATTGTCCTGAATTGCGTCCGGGGGCCGCTGGATGTACGGATCCACGCTCGCTTCCAAGTCCAAATGCTGCGCTCGCATTACATAGCCCGCGATTGTTCGTGAGTTGACCACCCCAACGATTTTTTCGTCGGCACCTAGCACAATAGCCACTTCTGTGCAGCGCGCCGCCCCGCATATTGTCACGAGTACCTGGGCGAGCTGTGTGCCGGGACGCACGACTGGAACAGCTATTAGCGGCCACATGAGATCACGCACCCGCACGAGTTTCCTGCCCAGACTTCCACCTGGATGGAAGCGTGCGAAATCGCGTTCAGTGAATCCGCGGCGTTCCTGTATGATAAGCGCTAAGGCATCGCCGAGCGCCATCATTGCTGTAGTGCTAGTGGTCGGTGTAAGTCCTAGGGCGCAGACCTCCTGCACCGGGCCAATAGCGAGCACGCTATGCGCTACTTGCGCTAGCGAGGAGTTCGCGCGACCGGTTATCAACGCGATGAAAACCGGCTGCTCCTTCAAAGCCGATACGACCTGCCTTAGCTCTTCGGTTTCGCCCGAGTTTGACAGTGCAAGAAATACGTCACCTGCACTAATGCGCCCAAGGCTGCCATGAAGAGCGTCAAGTGGATCAAGCGAAATCGAGCGCGTACCCGTCGAGGCGAGCGTTGCCGAGATCTTTTCGCCAACAAGACCCGATTTGCCGACCCCCGAAACGACGACGAAACCGGATGTTGAGAGTATGTGCTCCGCTAAGTTGCAAATCTGTTCATCGAGGCGAGCAGCCACTGCCTCGAGCGCTTCCGCCTCACGGCGGATTACCTCGCGCGCTCTGTCAAGCATTTGCAGCCAATCTGCACCAGCTTTCTTTGAGTAGGGCGTATTCGCCTGATTTTGGTCGCTCATGATCCTGGCCCCCCGGAACATTCATGTGGATCAGGGACACAATAGTCAGCCCTGGGCCAGTGGTGTGTGTTATTGTTGTGAAACTTTTGCTGCTTTTTTCATATTTGGGCCGACATGGGGCCCTGAACCCGAACCAACCGACTGAAATAGCCCCCGAATGACCCGGACACGATCTCCATCTTGATAAGGGATAGGAGCAATGTCGTGTCTATGACTGGTTGACTGGTAGCAATCCGAAGTTTGAGATTTTGGACGGCCGCGAGCGGCGGCGGCGGTGGACGACGGCGGAGAAGCTGTCGATGGTCGAGGAGACCTACGCGCCGGACGTGACGGTAAGCCTTGTCGCGCGTCGCAACGGCGTTCAGCCCAACCAGCTCTTCCACTGGCGCAAGCTCGCGGCGCAGGGCGCGCTGACGGCGACATCCGCCGAGGGCGAAGTCGTGGCGGCGTCGGAATATCGCGCGCTCCAGAACCAGGTGCGCGAGTTGCAGCGCCTGCTTGGCAAGAAGACGATGGAAGCCGAGATCCTGAAGGACGCCCTTGAAGTGGCGGCGGGCTCAAAAAAACAGATGTTGCGGTCGCTGTCGTGGCCGAAGGACGGTTCCCGATGAAGGCGGTGTGCGAGACGATTGGTGTCGGGTCTCCGACAATGTGAAGCCCGACCTGGTTTGATGCTGACTCTGCATATGCACTTGAATAATAACAAGGAAATCTCTGCCAAGACCTTTTTGAGCTTTTGGCACGAATTTTGAAGATCCGTACTCACCAGCCTACGGAGGGTTGCCGGGGAATATTCTCGTCCCGTGTGAAAAACGGAGTAACTAACTTGTCAGCCCAGCGTCAAAATTGGGAGATATGAAGGGTAGGTTCGCAAGGCGTTGAGCATATTCGACGAGCCTAACTATCCTGGGAGGGTCTATGGGGGCCGGATACTCACTTGATCCTGAGATCGTAGCGTCGGACGAAACGCAAGAACAGGCGAAGCGATGCTTATGCATTTGTAAATAATTGAATGGGGTGCGGGTTACCCAGAAAATGCGGCATGAGACGGGAGAACAGGAATGATAGCAGACCTTGGTTCAACGACATGATTGAGGATGCAGCAGAGCGCAGCCTGGCGGAGCAGACCAGCGTAGCAAGCCATTCGATCTCAATGCCGCAGGAGATGCCTGTAACAGCCGCAAGCACTTTCGAATAGCGCAGCCACTGGAGTTGGAACAAGCTCCAAAGCCGCTGGGAAAGGAGACAATTGAGTGTGACTGTTGCTTCTGTGTCCCGTTGCCTTGCACTATTAGAGTTGCTCGCGGGCGAGCGTGAGCTCATCGAGTTATCGGAACTTGCTAGTCGCCTCAATATGCCGGTTAGCGCGATTCACAGGCTCGTTACGACGCTAGTCAATCGCGGGTGGATCATTCAAGACACCGCAAGCAAGAAGTATGCTCTGTCGCTTAAAATGAGCACATTGGCATTCCGTAATCTCGACGCATGTAGTGTATCGGACGTAGTACAGTTGGTCCTGAACAGAGTGGCCACGGAAACGCATGAATGTTGTCGTCTTGCTGTCCTGGAAAATCGGGGGCTAGTCTGGGTGGCGAGGGCACAGGGCGCCACCACTGGCTTGCGTTACGATCCTGATATGGGACAGGAAATCGTCCTTCACGCAACTGCTAGTGGAAAGGCTTGGCTTGGCACCTTGCCTGAAGAAGAGGCGTTGGCAATTGTGTATTCTCGCGGGTTTGATGCACCACACAAGCTCGGGCCGAACTCGGCTCACTGTATCGATGAGTTCAGGCTTCGGCTAGCGGAAACGCGGCAAAGAGGTTTTGCCACTTCGGTGGAAGAAGGTGAAGCCGGTACCACGGCTGTCGCCGTACCTTTCCGAGCGAGTTCTGTGTACAACGCACCGGTGGCCGGTACGATTTCTGTCGCAGGCCCGCTCATTCGGATTACACCGGATCGTTGGCATGAACTTGCTGACGCCCTTAACGCTGCTGCGACGGAACTCGCTCAGATCTGGCCGGCCAGGGCCAGGGCAAGACGCCTCGGATAAATGACGGCACTTTGTAATTAAATGACGCGGGGTCAAAACGTGCAGTGTGTGCAGACATTCATCCCGACAGTGAAGCATGGGCGTGCCGATCCGGCCCCAATTGCGCACGAGCGACTTATTACCGAATAGCGTCGGCTCGATCGACATGCCGTAGAAACGCGCTATGTTGCGATATGGACGTATCCTCTATCCCTCCGGCGGGAACCGCCTTGCGACCTGACGCGCGTGTTGTGAGTCTGCGCTCTTAGGGTAGAATTAAGAGTGCATTGAGCGATTCATGGACATGCCGTTTTGCTGTCGGGGCCGGAGCGGCGTCGGCGAGGGTCATTGGAAGATCGCGCGCAGATTCTGGCCGAGGCTTTCGCGCCACAGCCCCCGTCCGGCCCAGCCAGTCGGCCAGGACGGTGCGGTCGATCGGCACT
>SAQG01000081.1 GCA_004020315.1 Mesorhizobium sp. | reverse complement strand
TCGAGGTCGGCGGCGAATACATGTTCCGCATGCGCGGCGAAGCGCATATCTGGTCCCCCGATGCGGTGGCCACCCTGCAGCACGCCGTGCGCCAGGGGTCGTGGGAGACGTTCAAGGACTATTCCGCTCAGATCGACAGCGAGACGGCGCGGGCGCAGAGCATTCGCGGCCTGTTCAAGATCAGGCTCGCCGAAGAAACCGGGCGCAAGAAGGTCGCGCTCGACGAGGTCATGTCGGCGGCCGACATCGTCAAGCGGTTCTCGACCGGAGCGATGTCCTTCGGCTCGATCTCCAGGGAGGCGCATACCACGCTGGCGCGCGCCATGAACGCCATCGGCGGCAAGTCGAACACCGGCGAGGGCGGCGAAGAGGCCGACCGTTACCTGCCCCTGCCAGGCGGCGGCAAGAACCCCGAGCGTTCGGCGATCAAGCAGGTCGCCTCCGGGCGGTTCGGCGTGACGGCGGAATATCTGGTGAATTCCGATGTGATGCAGATCAAAGTCGCGCAAGGCGCGAAGCCCGGCGAGGGCGGTCAGCTGCCCGGCCACAAGGTCGATGCCACCATTGCCAAGGTCAGGCATTCGACGCCTGGCGTCGGCCTGATCTCGCCGCCGCCGCATCACGACATCTACTCGATCGAGGATTTGGCGCAGCTCATCTACGACCTCAAGAACGTCAATCCGGCGGCCGATGTCTCGGTCAAGCTGGTCTCCGAAGTCGGTGTCGGCACGGTTGCTGCCGGCGTCGCCAAGGCGCGCGCCGATCACATCACCATTTCAGGCTATGACGGCGGCACCGGCGCATCGCCGCTGACCTCGCTCAAGCACGCCGGCAGCCCCTGGGAAATGGGCCTTGCCGAGACGCACCAGACCCTGGTGCTCAACGGCCTCAGGTCGCGCGTCGCGCTTCAGGTCGATGGCGGCCTGCGCACCGGCCGCGACGTCGTCATTGGTGCATTGCTTGGCGCCGACGAATTTGGCTTCTCGACCGCGCCGCTGATCGCGGCCGGCTGCATCATGATGCGCAAGTGTCATCTCAACACCTGCCCGGTCGGCGTTGCGACGCAGGATCCGGTGTTGCGCAAGCGCTTCAAGGGCACGCCGGAACATGTCATCAACTTCTTCTTCTATGTGGCGGAAGAGGTCCGGGCGCTGCTCGCCGAGATGGGCTACACCCATCTCGACCAGATCATCGGCGACACCGACCTCTTGGAAAAGCGGGCGCTGATCCAGCACTGGAAGGCGCGCGGGCTCGATTTCAGCAAGATGTTCTTCAAGCCGGATGCCCCGCATGAGGCGGTGCACTGGACCGAGCGGCAGAAGCATCCGATCGACGACGTGCTCGACCGCAAGCTGATCGAGTTGGCCAAGCCGGCGCTCGAAGCCAGGCAGCCGGTCAGCATCGAGCTGCCGATCCGCAATGTCGACCGTTCGACCGGCGCGATGCTGTCGGGCGAAGTGGCAAAGCGCTTCAAGCACAAGGGCCTGCGCGAGGACACGATCTCGGTGAAGCTCACCGGCACCGCCGGCCAGTCCTTCGGAGCCTTCCTGGCGCGTGGGGTTTCGTTCGAGCTGGTCGGTGCGGCCAATGACTACGTCGGCAAGGGCCTGTCGGGTGGACGTATCGTCATCCGCCCGCCGGAAAACACCAAGATCGTCGCCGCCGAGTCGATCATCGTCGGCAATACCGTGCTCTATGGCGCGACCGAGGGCGAGGCCTATTTCTGCGGCGTCGCCGGCGAGCGCTTTGCGGTTCGAAATTCGGGCGTGGCCGCCGTGGTCGAAGGCGTTGGCGACCATGGCTGCGAGTACATGACCGGCGGCATTGTCGTCGTCATCGGCCAGACCGGCCGCAACTTCGCCGCCGGCATGTCGGGCGGCGTCGCCTATGTGCTCGACGAGGAAGGTGATTTCGCCGAGCGCTGCAACATGGCGATGGTCGAACTGGAGCCCGTTCCCGAAGAAGACGACCTGATGGAGAAACTGCTCCATCATGGCGGCGACCTCGACCACAAAGGCCGCGTCGACGTGTCCGGCGACATGACCAGCCATGACGAGGAGCGGCTCTATCAGCTGATCTCGAACCATGTACATTACACGGGTTCGGTGCGGGGCCGCGAGATTCTCGACAACTGGGCGACTTTCCGGCCGAAATTCCGGAAGATCATGCCGGTCGAATACCGCCGCGCGCTGATCGAGATGGAACGCATGCGCATGGGCGTGGCGGCGGAATAGGCTTTGGGAGCTGCCGGGAAGCCAGGCTTCCCGGTCGGCGCCTTCATCAACAATCCTGGCCTCGGACTGAAGGTTGCCATGGCTGCCTTATGAGGTTAACGGGTGCGACGTCGAGCGCGCCATCTGGACAGCAGGGACTGGACTATGGGCAAGGTAACAGGGTTTCTCGAGATCGACCGGCAGGTGCACAAGTACCAGCCGGCTTCCGACCGCATCCGGCATTTTCGCGAGTTCACGCTGCCGATGTCGGACAAGGAGGTCGAGAAACAGGCCGCGCGCTGCATGGATTGCGGCATTCCATACTGTCACGGGCCGACCGGCTGCCCGGTCCACAACCAGATCCCGGACTGGAACGACCTCGTCTACAATGGCGACTGGGACAATGCGATCCGCAACCTGCATTCGACCAATAATTTCCCGGAATTCACCGGCCGCATCTGTCCGGCACCTTGCGAGGAAGCCTGCACGCTGAACCTCGAGGACATTCCGGTCGCTATCAAGACGATCGAGCAGGCGATCGCCGACAAGGCTTATGAAACCGGTCATATCCGGCCCTATCCGCCGGAAAGGAAAACCGGCAAGTGCGTCGCCGTCATTGGCTCGGGGCCGGCTGGCATGGCGGCCGCCCAGCAGCTTGGCCGCGCCGGCCACGACGTCCACGTCTATGAGCGCGAGAGCCGGCCGGGTGGGCTGATGCGCTACGGCATCCCCGACTTCAAGATCGAGAAGCACTATATCGACCGGCGCATCGAGCAGATGCAGGGCGAGGGCGTCAGCTTCCATTGCGGCGTCAATGTCGGCGTCGACAAGCCCGTGGCGGAGCTGCTCGCCGAATACGATGCGGTGCTCTATTGCGGCGGTTCGGAAACGCCGCGCCCGGCCAATATCCCCGGCGATGACCTCGACGGCGTGCATGACGCGATGCCGTATCTGGTGCAGCAGAACAGACGCATCGGCGGCGAGCCGATCCAGTCGGTGGCGTGGCCCTCGCCATCGATCGTCGCCGGCGGCCAGCATGTCGTCGTCGTCGGCGGCGGCGATACCGCATCCGACTGCGTCGGCACCGCCTTCCGCCAGGGCGCCGTGCGCGTCACCCAGCTCGACATCCGGCCGCAGCCGCCGGAAAAGGAAGACAAGCTTTCGGTCTGGCCCTATTGGGCGACGAAGATGCGCACCTCGTCCTCGCAGGCCGAAGGCGCCGAGCGCGAGTTCCAGGTGGCGACGCTCGAATTCATCGGCGAGGACGGCGCGTTGACCGGCGTCAAATGCTGCGAGGTCGATGAAAAGCGCAAGCCGATCGCCGGCACGGAATTCGTCATCCGCGCCGATCTCGCCTTCATCGCCATCGGCTTTGCCGGGCCGGCCACCGTCGGACCGGTGTCGGAACTGGCCGGCCAGATGAAGATCGCCATCGACAGCCGCCGCTCGAACAACGTCGAGGCTAATGACCGCGACTACAAGACCAGCGTCGAAAAGCTCTATGCGGCGGGCGATGTGCGCCGCGGTCAATCGCTGGTCGTCTGGGCGATCCGCGAGGGCCGGCAGGCAGCGCGTTCGATCGACGAGGCGCTGATGGGATCGAGCGTGCTGCCGCGCTGAGTCTGTCTCGAGACCTACTTGTGCGGCATCTGAAGGCGCTTTCCGCCCTTCCGCTGCCCCGGGGCAGCTTACGGACTGATCGCCGTGGTCGTTTCGGTTGTGGCCGCGGCCGCAGGCTGCCGCCTTGGCGGCCAAGAAAAATCGTCGGCGCGGCCGGGCGAAGCAGCGGGCGCCTTGCCCTCGACGACGAATTTTTCACCGGGCCTGTCTGCCTTTGCCGGCGCTACGGCGCCGAGAAGTTCCGAACCGCCGTCGAGTGCCGGATCGCTGAGCAGCATCGGCACTGTGCGATCGACGGCCATGGGTGCCGGGGCCGGCGCCTCGACGGGAGCGCCCGCTGGCGCATAAGCTGCCGGTGTGCCTGTGGGCGCACTCATTCCAAGGATCTTCATCAAGAGTTTTTCGACATAGAAGGCGAGCTTGCGTTTGCCGGCTTTCGACACATAGATGCCGTCGTCGGTGCGCAGGCGCACCGGCTGGCCGTTGATATCAGGCCCGCTGGTGACAAAGGCGCCTTGCTCGTCGACGAACCCCTCCCAGATGTCGACGAATTCGCCGCCATGACTTTCAGCAGTCGAGCGGTAGATGTCGTTAAAAGCCAGCATGTCTGAGGTCATCTTCGGCGCCTTGAAGGCCGGCATGCCGACCCACAGATACGGCACCTTGGCCGATGCAATGGCCTTGCCGAACGCTTCGGTCCGGCGTTCGTACTCCTTGGTCCAGTCTTCGGACCGCGGCTGTTCGCGTTCACCGTTCACGCGCATTTGCTGCCGATCGTTGGAGCCCAGCATGACGATCACGGCCGCGGGCTTTTCGGTCTCGATCAGCGACTTGATCTGTTCGGGCCAGTTGTAGAAATCGTCACGCACGAAACCGGACGAACCGTTGCTGCGAACCACGATTCTGACCTTGGTGTTTTCGGCAAAGGCGATATCGAGACCTTCGGCGAGGCCGCTCGCCATGAAATCGCCGACCACCAGAACGGTGCGGGCATCCGGCGCCTTCTCGACCACCGGGGTTGCCGGCTCAGCCGGTCGGCGCGGCGCGGCGCGGGGCTTTCTTGCTTTTGGCTTCCGTGGCCAGGCCCTCTGGATTTGTCGCGGTGGTTCCATCCACTCGGTTCGGCCCACCCGCTCGCTTCGGCGCAAAAACAACAAGTCGCGCAGCGACCAGCCACGCCTTTGTTCTTCCTGCGCCACGGCCGGCGTGTGAAAGACGGCGGCAGTGCTGACGGCCAGAACGGCAATAGCCAGAATCAGGATCGGCACGCGACGAAGGATTACCCAGATACGCGCAGCCGAAACCAATTATCCTCTCCATCCCTTAAGAGCGCCGGACCTCAAATCCAACCATGCCCGCCGCTCTATCTTAGCTTGAGTATCGGATTTCCCCAAAACCGGTTAGGTCCGATGCTCCAGGTCTGCCCTATGCGAGGCTAGTTCTGCCTGAGCCATTTGAGCACTTCCATGCTCGGATGTCCGTCCTGGGTCAAGCCAGCCTTCGCCTGGAAGGCCATGATGGCGGCTTTCGATCCCTCGCCGATCTTGCCGTCGAACTTGCCGTCATAGTAGCCGTACTGGGAAAGCCGTTGCTGGAGCTCTTGCCTCTCTTCGAAGGAGAGCTTCGTGAAAGGCCGCTTCCAGTCCTGCACAAGCCCACCATGGCCGGCGATTTCGTCGGCAAGAAGGCCAACGGCAACTGCGTATTTGTCGGCATTGTTGTAGCGCTTGATGACCGAAAAATTCTTGATCATCAGGAAAGCCGGGCCGCCGCGGCCGCCTGGCACCTTCAGCGTGGCCTTGTCCGCACTGTTCTTGAACGGCTTGCCGTTGACACGCGTGACACCCAGCGCTTGCCATTGCGACAGTGACTTCGATCCGGCCGGGAACTTCTTCCCCTCGGGAAGGCTGACTTCATAGCCCCAGGTCTTGCCGGCCTGCCAGCCGTTCTTCTTGAGCAGATTGGCGGCCGTTGCCAATGCATCGGGAATCGAATTCCAGATGTCGCGTTTGCCGTCGCCGTCCATGTCGGCCGCATAGGCCTGATAGCTGGTGGGGATGAATTGGGTATGGCCCATGGCGCCGGCCCAGGAGCCGCTGAGGTGGCTTTTGTCGATGTCGCCCCTTTGCAGGATCTTCAGCGCCGCGATCAACTGGGTGCGGGCAAATTTCGATCGTCTCGGGTCGGCATAGCCAAGCGTTGCCAGCGAACGCACGACATTGCGCATGACCTCGTCGCGCTTGAGGATTTCGCCGTAGTTCGATTCCATCGACCAGATGGCCAGCAGGATATAACGGTCGACGCCGTATTTTGCCTCGATCCTGTCTAGCCACGGCTTCCACTTCCTGGCCATCTGCCGGCCAACAGCGACCGACTGTTCATGGACGCGGTTGTCGAAGTAGTCCCAGGCGGGCGCGGTGAATTCGGGTTGATAACGCGCTTTTTCCAGCACGACCGGGTCGGCATCGCTGATCCCCTCGAATGCGCGGTCGTAGACGGCGCCGGAAACGCCGCTCCGCACCGCGGTGGCGCGGAAACTCGCCACCCATTGCCGGAAACCGGCGTCGGCAAAAGCCGATCCGGTGGGCATCAGCAAGGCAAGCGACAGGCTGGCGGCCGCAACGATGCTTGTGAAGCGCTTTGCGGCGTTGCGAACAGACATCTTTTCCTCCTTCTTCAACACAGGAAGATCATTCATCGCCGAACCCGGTTAGCATTTAGTTTACCATAGGTGCCGTGGGGAACGAAAAGGCGGGTTGGCGCTTTACGGACTACAAATTTTTTTCTGACCAGCCGTTCCATAATCCTCGATTCCGGCACGAAAATGTCTTGAAGCGGGATTGCCGAACAGGCTTAGAAGCGGATAATTGACAGCATGAAGAGAGTTCGCAAGGCAGTTTTCCCGGTCGCCGGTCTCGGCACGCGTTTTCTCCCTGCCACCAAGGCCATACCCAAGGAAATGCTGACCGTCGTCGACAGGCCAGTCATCCAGTATGTGGTCGACGAGGCACGCGAAGCCGGTATCGAGCATTTCATCTTCGTGACCGGCCGCAACAAGGCGGTCATCGAGGACCATTTCGACGTTCAGTTCGAGCTCTATGACACGCTCGCCCAGCGCGGCAAGGACGACGAGCTCGCCCGTCTGCAACGGCTGCAACCCTCGCCGGGGCAGACCAGCTTCACCCGCCAGCAGGTGCCGCTTGGCCTTGGCCATGCCGTCTGGTGTGCCCGCGAACTGGTCGGCGACGAGCCCTTCGCGCTGCTTTTGCCAGACATGATCATGCAGTCGGAAAAAAGCTGCATGAAGGAGATGGTCGAGCTTTATGCCGAGACCGGCAACAACATCGTCGCGGTTCAGGAATGCGACCCCGCCGAGGCCCATAAATACGGCATCGTCGGCCGCGGCGAGGATACGCATAACGGTTTCCGTATCACCGGAATGGTGGAGAAGCCGAAGACCGGCACGGCACCCTCCAATCTATACATCAACGGGCGCTACATCCTGCAGCCGGAGATATTTGGGATACTCGAGGGCCAGGAAAAGGGCGCCGGCAACGAGATCCAGCTCACCGATGCGATGCTGAAGCTGGAGAAGCAGCAGCCGTTCTATGGCTGCCACTATCAGGGGCGCACCTTCGATTGCGGATCGCCGGAAGGCTTTGTCGAGGCCAATGTTGCCTTCGCGCTGTGGCGCGCCGACATAAACGGACGCATGGCGGGCGTTATCCGCAAGCTTCTCGACGAGATGAAACCGTCAGAGCAGCGGGGCGCGGCGTTCTAAAGCGTGTCGCAATTAATTGGCCTCATATCCGGCAGCCTTGAAGAAGTTTC
>SAQG01000080.1 GCA_004020315.1 Mesorhizobium sp. | reverse complement strand
AAGGCCGCCAAGTGAGGCTCTGAGGTTTAAATCGGCCGGCGGCATCCGCCGGCCGGTCGCGGTTGCGGGAAGAACATCCGCTGGCTGGCCGGAGTCAAATAAAGTCGTATAGCCCGACGATGCGTGACGATCCTGCGCAACCGCGGAATACGGATCTCCATTGCGAGATTTGTCGGGCTATCACCAAAGGCTGAGAGGTGCACCCAGATAGGCTGATGGGAAGTTGATGGCAAACTAGGCTCGATGAGGCGACCAGTCTCACGCCACCATGACATCCCGCCGCTCGGGTGTTGGGCCGAGGCTTGACGCGCTCCATGCGAGAGCCAGTTGACCTAAGTCTGCGCGAAACCTGTCATTCGGGACTAAGGCTAGCGAGCGCAACGTTTGATATGAATCGGCTTTATGCCAGTCGCGAGCTTTTCAGTCTGCGACCCTTCCGCCTCGTCGTCTATTCTCAGTGAGGACGAGGACGGCGCTCGCAACTTGGTCGCCGGTCCCCCTTCGACGAACACGGGTATCCCTGCCACCGCTTTTGTTCCAGCAGGTTACTCGCCTCCTTCTTGCTGAACGTCAAGGGCAGTTCGGCAAGCGCGAACGCATATGAGGATTGGACCATGGATGACATCCGCGTTGTTACCGACTTCCCCCGCAAAGTGCGTGAGATCGAGAATGTCTGGATCCCGATGCCGGACGGGGTAAAGCTCGCTGCCCGCCTCTGGTTGCCGGAGGACGCCGAGGCGGACCCGGTCCCCGCGATCCTCGAATACCTGCCCTATCGCAAGAGGGATGGGACTGTGGAGCGCGACCAACTCACCCATCCATACTTCGCCGGGCATGGCTATGCAGGTATGCGCGTGGACATGCGCGGTTCGGGTGATAGCGAAGGGGTCTGCAGGGGCGAATATCTCAAACAAGAGCAGGACGACTGTCTGGCCGTGATCGAATGGTTGGCGAAGCAATTATGGTGCTCAGGCAGTGTCGGTATGATTGGCATCTCCTGGGGCGGGTTCAACAGCCTTCAGGTTGCTGCCCGCCGTCCGCCAGCCCTTAAGGCGGTAATCTCGCTGTGTTCGACCGACGATCGATACCGGGATGAATGTCACTATTTCGGCGGCGCGCTTATGTGCGAAAATTTGATGTGGGGGGCAGCGGCTTGGGCGATTGCCATGACCCCGCCCGATCCGGCTCTTGTGGGAGAACGCTGGCGTGAGATTTGGGAAGAGCGGCTCAACGGCAACGGGATCTGGCTGCAAGACTGGTTCGCGCACCAGCGTCGGGACGATTTCTACAAGCATGGTTCTATCTGCGAGGACTATTCCAACATCGAGATTCCTGTCTACGCGGTGGGTGGCTGGGCGGACGCCTATCCCAACGCCATCTTGCGCATGCTCGAGAACCTGCCGGGACCTCGCAAAGGCCTGATCGGCCCTTGGGCACATAAGTATCCTCACATCGCCATGCCCGGGCCTCGCATCGGCTTTCTCCAGGAATGCTTGCGCTGGTGGGACCAGCATCTTAAAGGCATCCACACCGGCGTTGAGGACGAGCCGATGTTGCGCGCGTGGATTCAGGATCCTTTGCCCCCCGCCGCAATCTACGACGAGCGGCCAGGCCGTTGGATCGCTGAGCCTTCCTGGCCGACGGCGAGCATTGTCGAAAGACGGCTGTCGCTCTCACCGGGACTTCTTGCCGAAGGAGATGGCAGTGATGCTGTTCTTACGATCTGTTCACCGTCCACTTCGGGGCTATCATCCGGTGTTTGGTGCGCGTATGGCGCAGTGCCGGACCAGCCAATTGACCAGCGCATGGAAGCCGGAAACGCCTTGGTATTCGAAACCGAGCCTCTTCTGGAGGAGGTAGACCTTCTCGGCTTCCCCGAGCTTGAGGTAACCCTCTCCTCCGACAAAGCAGTGGCAATCCTATCGGCCACGCTTTCGCTCGTGTTTCAGGACGGCTCGGCCACCCGTGTGAGCTATGGCATTCTGAATTTGACCCATCGCCACGACGACCTCGATTTGAAGCCAATGACGCCCGGTAAGGCTGAAGCAATACGCCTGAAGCTGCGGTCTTGCGGGCAACGCTTTGAAAAAGGGCAACGCATAAGGCTCGCCATCGCCACCAGCCATTGGCCTATTGTCTTTCCTAGTCCAGAGAGGGCAAGTCTATCAATACATTGTGCGGCCAGCAGGCTTATCTTGCCGGTGCGCAAAGCGAATGCTGTAGACTCCAAACTTGTACCGTTTCTGAAGCCAGAGAGTGCTCGGCCGATGGCAACAGAGACTATTAAGCCTGGTCAACCTTTCTGTCGCGAGGTAATCACCAACCAAGCCACGGGCGAGACAACTTTCCGGATGGCGAGCGACGCGGGGACCGTGGTGCATCCGCACACCGGAATGGTCATTTCGGCTAAGCACAGTGACACACTTACCATGCATCCCGACGATCCGAGCTCGGCGCGCGGAACCTCCAACTGGGAAAAGTCGTACGCCCGCGGTAACTGGAACGTGCACATTGCGCTCTCGGCCACTGTCCGCGCGCTGCGCGACGTATGGCGCATCGAGACACATATCGTGGCGAAGGAAGGCGACAAGCTTTTACTTGAACGAGACGACGTCAAGGAGTTCGCTCGGGACTTAAACTGACCGGTACTGGTCCCGCTCGGCCGGGGTTCAAATGTCGCGTTTTACAGCCAGATAGCAGGTATTGACGCGTTCCAACCAGCAGTGAGGTTCACGCCATCTCCGCAACTTCTGAAGGAAAGAGCGCTGCGTCGGCAACTAGGTCGAGAGCTCATGACATAAACAGAATTTATGCCAGACGGTATCTTTTCCGCCTGCGGCATGGCTGCCCCATAGTATATTCGAAAGAGAAACACACCCGAGCAAGGAACGCGGGCGCCGCAGCCACGGCAAGACGCCTTCGGTAACTCGCTCGGCAAGGGGAACCAGCCATGGAGGACATGATGCAAAGTGTAAGCCGCCGCACCTTTCTTAGGGCAGGAGCCGCGCTAAGCGGTGGCATAATCTCTGCTGGCATGCCCTTGTCTCAAGTCATCTGGGCGGCCGAAGGCAAGGTGCTCAAGGTGCGTTCCAGTGGAGACCTGGTCACGCTGGATCCCGCTTTCCTCGGGCAGGCGGCGGAAGTAGACCTAACAAACTGTATCTATTCAAAGCTCACGCGCTATAAGCCCGGCACCGAATGGGGCTGGGAGTTAGAGGCTGCAGACAAGATCGAGCAGGTTGATCCCACGCATATCCGATTTCGCCTCAAGAAAGGCATAAAATTTAGTGGCGATCACGGCGAGCTGACGGCCAAGGATGTTAAGTTCTCTTTCGAGCGCGTCATCAAGCTCAATTCACCTATCAAGCCCCAATGGGGCTCGTTAAATCACGTCGAGTTGGAGGACGACTACAGTGGCGTTATCGTGTTCAACGCGCCATTTGCGGCTGTTTGGCTTGTTCCGCTGCCTTATGCCGTCGGCCAAATCGTTTCTGAGGCTGCGGTAACGAAAGCCACCAAGGACGGCGGTAATTTCGGTGTGAAGCCGCCAGCATTCTCAGGTCCCTACGTGCTGGCTGACTGGAAGCCCAACCAGTACGCACTTCTCACGAGAAATCCGGACTGGTCAGGCCCCAAGCCGGGCTTCGACGAAATCCGTATCCTGCCTATTCCGGACGCTAAGGCAGCGGAACGTGCTTATCAGGCGGGCGACGTCGATTTCACCGTAGTCGGTTTGGACTCTCTCGCGGCGTTCAAGAGCAATCCGCCCGCCAACACGGAGATCGCGGAAAGGGCATCGACCCATTATACATGGATCGGCATGAACACGGATCATCCCAAACTGAAGGACATAAATGTCCGCAGGGCGATCCAATGGGCGATCAATGTACCACAGGTTTTAGATACCGCGTATGACGGTCAGTCAATTGCGGCCACGGGTATTATTCCTCCAGGTATCGTTGGGCATCGCGCCAAGACTCTGGTTCCGCCGGAAGGTGATCTCTCAAAGGCCAAAGAGCTTCTCGAGAAGGCCGGGGTAAATGGTTTGACATTGAGCCTCGACTGTACAAACGACAGCCAGACTTCAGCCATAGCTCAGACGGTGCAGGCACAATTGTCCCAAGTCGGAATTTCTCTGGTGGTTAATGCCCGAGATCCCGGGACATTCTGGTCACTCGGCGTGGAGTCTGAGGGAGACAGCTGGAAGGACGTGCAGCTCTTTATTATGACCTTCTCCGGACTGCCGGATCCGTACGACTACGTGACTTGGTTCGTGCAAGATCAAGTGGGTATATGGAACTGGCAACGCTTCCGCAGCCAACGCTTTGACGAGCTAAACGCTAAGGGACTGTCCATTAACGATCCCAACGAGCGGGCAAAGGTTTACCAGGAGATGCAGGACCTGATGGAAGATTCTGGCGCATTTCGGTTCCTGACCAATGAGACCAATCCAATCCTATATCGGACGACGCGAATGAAAGCGGCGATGCGCCCAGATGGAACCCCATTATATATCGATTTCCAGCCGGCTTAAGCTTGAGCGTGAACTGTGTGGATCTATCTACTGAAACGCGTTTTCCTCGCGGTCGCCATTACGGTGATCGCGGTGACCCTTGTGTTCATGATGATCCATGCGGTGCCTGGCGACCCAGCCGTTGCTCTGCTAGGTCCCCGCGCCACGCCTGAAATGATAGCGCACCTTCATCGGGAGATGGGGCTGGATAAGCCGCTTGCCGTGCAGATCGTCATTTTCTTCGAAGGGCTGCTGCAAGGCAATCTTGGTTATGATGTGTTGAGCCAACGTCCAGTTGCGGACATAATATTCGAGCAACTTCCTTATACCATCGAACTAATCTTCGTCTCGATTTTGTGGGCGGTGGCGATTGCGGTGCCGCTCGGTTGTTATTCGGCCATGAGGCGTAACTCTGTCATCGACCAGCTCGTCGGGATCATGGCAGTCGCCACGATCGCGATTCCTTCGTTCGTCATGGCTGTCTACGCACTCCTGATCTTCGCTGTCACTCTCCATTGGTTACCAGCAGTCGGAGCCGGACAGGGTTTTTTGGACGGCCTTGTTCATCTCATTCTGCCAGCCTTCGCCGTCGGGATCGGCTGGGTTGGATACATCTCCCGGCTGGTACGGGCATCCATGATGGAGATCCTGGGTGAAAACCATGTGCGAATGGCCCGTTCCTTCGGCATTTCCGAATGGCGCATTGGTTTGCGTTACGCGCTGCCGCTTGCGATCCTGCCGACAGTGACGATCCTCGGCGTGGGCATAGCGTGGTTGCTTTCGTCAGCTGTCTTTATCGAGGTCGTTTTCGCAAGACCAGGTATCGGTGCCTTGATTGTACAGGCGGTCAACACGCGCAACTATGCAGTCGTAATAGGGGCCGTGCTAGTCACCACTGTTGTTACTGTCTTGGCGACAACGGCGTCCGATCTGATCGCTGCCTCTCTTGATCCTCGAACCCGCGAGAAACTTTAGCATGGCGAGCCTTGAAGCGCTCCGCGGCGAAACTGGCCCAGAGCTAGCACCCGGCAGCTTCCGCAAGACGGTGCGGCAACTGCGCAAGAACTGTCTTGGCGTCCTTGGAGCCGCGCTGGTCGCGATCGTTTTCGCAAGTGCGATCTTCGCCCCCCTCATCATTACACATGATCCGACCCGCATCATGGTGGGGCCGCGCTTGGCGGACCCGTCACTACTTTTTCTTCTGGGCACCGATCAACTGGGCCGCGACACATTCTCGCGCGTCATGATGGGCGGCCGCGTCCCGCTGCTTGTCGCCTTCGCCTCGCTAGGCAGTTCGCTGGCAGCCGGCCTCGTGCTTGGTCTGATCGCAGGCTTCGGACCAAGGTGGCTGGACAATTTGCTCCTTCTTTTATTCGATACGATCCGCTCCTTTCCGGGCATCATCTTCGCGTTGGCGATTATCGGCTTACTTGGACCCAGCCTGGCCAGCATGATTTTTGTTATCGCAATCACCTCTATGCCCATTTATGCACGGGTCGTGAGGACCCAGACAGAGGCGCTACGCAACAGTGAATACATCGCCGCAGAACGCACTCTGGGCGCTGGCACGACGCGCATCCTCGCAGTGCACGTACTGCCTAATGTCATCGGCCCGCTTCTCATCCTCGTGAGCATGGACGTGCCCGCGGTAATCGCGGTGGAGGCCGGTCTCAGCTTCCTTGGTTTGGGCGTACGTCCACCCACGCCCGATTGGGGAGCAATCCTCAACGACGGCTATAATTACATCCAGCAGACGCCGTGGCTTGTGGTTGGCGGTGGTATTCCAATCGTCGTCGCAACGCTGGGCTTCACATTCCTGGGTGAGGCGCTACGCGACATGTTCGATCCAAAGTTGCGGAAAGATCTATGATACCACACGATCGGTCATCGCAATCGACCACACCCCTCCTGGAAATACGTCACCTCAATCTCGATTTCGGGACACCAGAGGGGCGCATTCATGCACTGCGAAACGTGTCGCTTAATGTCGCAGCCGCAGAGGTGGTCGGCGTCGTCGGCGAAAGTGGATCCGGAAAGTCGACGCTTGCGTATACGGTGATGGGTCTGCTTTCGGAAAATGCCGATGTCACAGGTGGCGAGATCCTGTTTGAAGGGCGAGACCTGCTGAAGATGCCGGCTCAGTCGCGGCGTAGCCTGCTTGGCGATCGACTTTCCATGGTTTTTCAAGATCCAATGACTGCGCTTAATCCTGTGCGCACCGTTGAGAACCAGATGATCGACATCCAGCACCACGAGCAAAAAAGCCGGAGTGAAAAGCGTGCTCGTGCCATCGACATGCTACACCGGGTCGGAATTCCGGATCCGCAGACCCGGATCAGGGCCTATCCGCACCACTTTTCCGGCGGCATGCGTCAGCGGATATGTATAGCCATGGCGCTGCTTGTAAAACCCGTGCTCCTCATCGCCGACGAGCCGACGACTGCGCTCGATGCGACACTTGAAGTCCAGATCATCCATCTGCTCAAAGATCTCCAAAGGGAGATCGGTTGCTCCGTCCTCTTCGTATCCCATCATCTTGGAGCTGTGGCTGAGTTGTGCGACCGGGTCGTCGTCATGTATGCCGGCGAAGTGGTCGAACAAGGCGATGTGCGCAGCATATTCCGCAATCCCGGTCATCCCTACACCCGCGCCCTACTTGAGTGCGACCCGGGGCGGCTTAAACGAACCACACGCACATTGCCGACCATTTCCGGCGAGGTGCCCAGCCTCCTGGGCTTGAGGAAGGGGTGCATCTTCAGCGCGCGATGCCCGCAGGCATATGATCGCTGTCTCGAGGAACAGCCAGTCGATCGGCCGATCAGCCCAGGGCAGACGGCACGATGCCATCTGCTCGAAGAAAATCGACTGGTTTCGGCATGAGTGCCCTTGTCAGTGTTCGGGACCTCTGCGTCCGCTTCCGCACGATGGGGCCGCTTAAAGCGCTCGCGACCGGGACAAAAGCGCCTTTCATCGACGCGGTATGCGGTGTTTCTTTTGAAATTCACAAGGGTGAGACGCTGGCCCTTGTCGGCGAGAGCGGCTCCGGAAAATCCACCGTCGCTCGCACGATGATTGGCCTGCAGCGGGCGGTGAGCGGCAGCATCAGCTTCGATGGGCAGGAACTCACGGACCTCAGTGCGGTAGAACGCAAGCCCTACTTGCGACGCATGGCGATGACGTTTCAGGATCCGATCGGTTCACTTTCGCCCAGGCTGACGGTGCGATCGATCTTGACCGAGCCTTTCCGCATCCATGGGCTGAAGGATCGCGATTTAGGAGCTGAAGCGACGCGCCTCTTGCGGATGGTGGGCTTGCCGGCCGATTTTGTTGGCCGCTATCCTCATCAACTCTCCGGTGGTCAAGCCAGGCGCGTCAGCGTGGCGCGTGCCCTAGCGCTCAATCCGGACTTGATCATCGCCGATGAGCCGACCGCGGGCTTGGATGTCTCGGTGCAAGGCGAGGTGCTAAACCTTCTCACTCGCCTGCAGGACGAACTAGGCATCGCGATCCTGATAATCACGCATAACCTCAATGTAGTGCGCCACATAACCGACCGCATGGCAATCATGTATCTCGGCCGCTTCATTGAAGTCGGCACGACGCAGAGTATTTTCCATCAGCCAAGCCATCCCTATACCGAAGCGCTGCTTGCGGCCAATCCCGAACCGGACCCAGACGCAGTGCTCAACAGGATTGAGCTCAAGGGCGAAGTACCAAACGTGATGTACCGACCATCCGGCTGCGAGTTCCACACCCGGTGTCGTTACGCTCAAGATCGCATCTGTGGCCGCGTCGCTCCCCCATCCTCAGTGAGCCTGCAGGACCCGGAGCACAGCTTCAGATGCCATTTCCCGTTAAGCTCCAAATCGTTGACCTGCTGAACGTTCATCTCCCCGCGGAAACTGGGGGCCGATTTGTTTAAAATCTTGGCTGGGCTTAGGCAATTTGTCAGGCGCGAAGCCCTTCATCAGCGCAACAGACCGCGGGTCTGGCGTAATGCATTGGCATACCATGGCGAGCAATTGGGGATGTTCCGGCCGAACCGTACCCCTCCGGTGACGGCCGCCTTGCTGAGGTAGGCTGAAGGCTGCTAATCCTAGTGCAAGCACTAGGATTAGCCCCTGTGACGAAGCATCAGATCGAAGTGATCACGTCGGTTGAGCGCCGAACCCGGCGATTGCGACGGCGCTCGCCGCCGTTGCAAAGGCGGTCGTCGCCATCCGCTCGTGCCATGCCGCAGCGAGTCAAAGCGGCCGTACGCATCCGGTGAAGACCGCAGACGGTGCGTATCCGGCGGGCCGTGAGCACC
>SAQG01000007.1 GCA_004020315.1 Mesorhizobium sp. | reverse complement strand
CTCCCGCTACTCCCATGCAGGGAGGCCACCGGAGCCCCAATCATCCGATCTTTTTTGTTTGGAACAAAGGCTTAGACGACAGTTTGGATTTTTGCAGCATGCTCTCGCAGGCAAATGCTGTGCGATCGGATTGCCCGATCAGCCCGCGCCCTCCGGGAGGTCGCGGGCTTTCATTTTCGGCCTGGCCCTAAGTGCGACCAGCTCCTGGTATCTCGTCGAGGAGATTTGGACCGTTGCTCACAGGCATCTGGCCGTCGGGAGTAAGCTTGTCCACCGCGTCGGGCAGTTCTCTTGTGAGCCGGTCGATAAGTTCGTCGCGGGACAATCCGGTTTGCTCCGCGAGATCGCTCAATGTTTGCGGGTCGATCGCTTTCTCAACCTGGTCACGCTGAACGGGGCGATTTGATCCTGTGCCGACCCAAGAATCAACCTGATCGCCCGCACCCGCATTCCTGAGACGGTCCAGGATATCGCCGAGACCGCCGGGGGAGCCAGCGCTTTTGGGATCCGTCGAGTTCCTACCAGCGATTAACTCGCCGATCTTGTCCCTATTCTTGTAGGCAAGCAGGCCGAGCAAGGCTATGGCGACTTTTCCTATGTCAAGGCTCATTTCGCGTCTCCTTCCATGAAGAAGGGACAAGCCATGCGGCTTTGAAAGGTTCCACGGCAGTCGCTGCTGGTCTGTTGTCGAGAGCGTCTGGCGTCATCGGGGCCGGACTCAAATATCCAATGGTCTCATTCTGCCCTGGGGAAGGGGTAGCGGTACAAAATAGCTGGCCGCGGCAACGCCGCATAGCAACGCTAATGTTCCGCTTGGTGACTTAACGTGGGAGAAGTAGAGAGACTGTGACACGAGGTGCTAAAAAGCAACGCAGATAAAGCTGATTAGTTACGACGTAGATACTCTCGCAGATATGGTATTGGTCGTCAGGGATTCCTGTACACGGCCCGTGGTGAAACTATGCGGCAAGTAAGTGTAACCACCGTCTACCCTGGACCGCACCGAGGACCGCGGCAATCAGAACCACTGCAACACTTAAATTTCGTGTGCGGTCAATCTTGTCTTCCTACCGATCGTGGGCGTTAGCGGCTGTTGCGGTGGCGAGACACATTGCTATCAAGATCAATCTTCGCATCGCAGTCCTCAAGTATTTGGCAGGCGCTGCTCGATCGGCCGGCCGGCTCGCATCTTGCGGAGGATGACGCGCCAACATTTGCGGTCGAGCGTTCGCAGTCGTTCGCAGTCGTTCGCAGTCGTTCGCAGTGAGGCGTCCCGTCGGGATCAACAGCGGCCGGCGCCGACCCGCTTAACCGCGCGTTTTGGCTTTCGGGTCTGGCGCGCTTTCCGTCGGATTAGCGGCCAATTTGGCGGATCGCCGATCCGTTACCAACAGGGATTTCTTTTTTTTCGCCGGCAGCTCATCGCGGTCGCCTTCAGCGGTCGCTCGACCATGCTTCGCTGCAATCGCATAGTCGGCTCTGTTCGTTCGATAGTCTTTTTTCTGCACGGTTATCTCCCGATTCAAGAGATTAACGCGGCATAGCGCCAGGCAGTTCCGGAGGTTGCTAATATGCGAGACAACGCGCTTCGCTCTGGCGGGGGGGCGGCCCAGCGGCTTGGTTGCGTGGGGGGACTGGCAGCTAGAGGCCGCTGGGCCTGACCAGCGCGCGTTGGGGGGAGTGGTCGCCTGGCTAGCTAATACATGCGCTCAAGCTAATGAAATCGAAACATGCAAACGAAGTACGTGGCGGGGTGCTTCAGCCGATCTCACAACGGTGACGCGCTTTCCCCATCAAAGGCTTCAAGCAACAACTCGACTTCCGCCGGTTCCCTCTTTGCCAACCCCATGTTGCGTCCGTGTCGCATGGACCTGGCGGTAGCCGCCGGAAACCGTTGGAAATCAACGGCAGTTACAACATGACGCGACATGAAATCCTCAGACGCACACATTTGCGTTTGCATAAAGCTTTGAATTTACTTGGAAAATTCTGGTACCGTTGGCTGGGATCGAACCAGCGACCTCCGGATCCACAATCCGGCGCTCTAACCATCTGAGCTACAACGGCACGTTTGTCTGAGCGGGAGCGAGATGGACCGTTTATTCTCCCGACCCGCTCTGTCGTTCGGCGATGCGTCCATACGGGCTATCGGAGCTTAATTCAAGGCTTTTGGCCACGAGTGACCCGAAAATCAGAATCGATTTTCGAAAGGAGGATGCGCAAAATCCAAGGTTCTATGGCGTCCTTTGCGCGTCCGAGAGGACGAGCGAGGCTGTAGGCGAAGAGCGCTTCGGCATCGACCTCATATTCGCCGGGCAAAGAAAAAGGCCGGCGGGAGGAGGTGCCGGCCTTTTCCTGTTCCGAGCCAGCGGGAGGAGGTGCTGGCTGGTCATCCCGGAGAGCAGAGGGAGGAGGTTCCACCCGCCGGGTATTCGCTTTGACCACTATATCTCACATAATCCTGTTCGAAGAATGCGACCTTTTGTTGCATCTTCGAAATATGCGCAGATATTAGGCGGCCTTGATTTCCTTCATCGCCTTCTCGAAGGCGGTCTTGATCGGCTTGGAGACGTCCTCGGCCGCCTTGGAGGCGACAGTCTGGAAGTCCTTTGCCTGCTCGACAGTCATCTCGACTTGCTTGCGCAGGAATGCGGTCTGCAGTTCCACGACCTCGGACAGCGACTTGGCGGCGATCAGGGCTTCGAAATGCGAAAAGCCGGCTTCGGTATTGGCGCGCAGAGCGGCGATGGTCTTGAGCGACAGGTCGTTGGAAACGGTCTTGGCGGTCTCAAAGGTCGACTCCAGGGCCTTCTGGGTCTCTTCGGCGCCGGTCTTCAGCTTGGCATAGGCCTCTTTCGACTGCTCGACGCCCTTTTCGGCGAAAGCACGGATCTGGTCGGTGGCCTTGGAAGCGTCGAAGCTCGGGAATTCAACGTTTTCGATGGTATCAGCGGTCTTGGTCCTGGACATTTTCCATCCTTTGCAGCGGCGGCGGCTTTGACAGGAAAGCCGTCTCGTTCATGTATGATGGCAATATAATGGCAAATTTTGTGCATTGCAATATCTTTGTTGCAGCGCACCATAAATTTCTCCCCCGGCGTTAACCACGAGCCCAGAGATTCCGGCGGTTGCACGCTAAGGCTTGTGGACCTTCGCGCCGTGGGCTTTTATTAACAAAGCGTTAACTGCAAACTGCCCGCTCCGTGAGGGTTCCCAAAGCGTATGCCGTCCGAAAACTATTCCTTCCTCGACGTCGCCGTGCTCGACGCGGTCCGCCAGCGCTTTGCCGCCGGCGACGCGATCGCCCTTCTGTCGGCAGACCTCGAACAGGTGATCTGGGCAAACGGACCAGGGGCAGCGGTGTTCGGCTACTCCGACATTGAAGCCATCATCGGCGCCTCGACAGGCTTGCCGCTGATCGCCAGGCGCCAGATCATGGCGACAAGTGGTTTTCCACAGATCGGCCGCGACCGCGCCATCACGGTCCGGCTGGCAACCGGCCTGACCAGCCGCGCGGTTGGCTTCCTGGCCAGCGCGGTGACAATGCCTGACGGCGAAAACGCAATCATGTTAGCCGTGCCGGCTGCGCAGACCGGTTCGCGCAGCGCCGCCGAGATCGCCGCTCGGGCCATCAGCGGCTTTACCGAAGACGGTCATTTCATCGCCTTCGTCGATGCCGACGGCAACATCGAGGCCGCTTCCGATGGTTTTTCGGCGCTCGGCATCTTGCCCGAAACGCTGGCAGCGCTTGTGGCCGATGTTGAGAACGACAGCGATCGCATCGTCAAACGCCTCGTTCCAGGTGGCACCACTTCCTATCCGGCCGGGCTCGCCCGGCTGACGGATGAGCGGCACCTGCTGGTGGTGATCGACGAAAACCAGCTTGACTCCGAAGAAGCCCCAGCTGGCGAGCGCAGCTACGGGGCGGCGGCCGATGCCGCAGTCCAGCCAAAAGCAGAACAGGACAACGCGGCGGCAACAGCAACGGAGACCGCCCAGGCAAACGTCAAAGACACTTCGGCATCGGCGCAGCATGACATTCCCGATTCGACTGGGCCCGATTCGACTGGGCCTGATCCGACTGGGACCGATGCGACCGAGCAGGGCCCGGAAGCGGCGGACAGCGACCGGCCGGCTGGCGGCGAGACGCCTGTGCAGCATGACCATTGGTATTTCAGCGTCAGCGATGATGAGGCGCAAGAGCCGGGCCGACCGGCCGGTCCAGTAGAGGCGGATGCTTCGGCGGAAAGTTCCGCACGAAATGCCACCAAGGCCGCCTCCCCCGCAGAGCGTTTCACCCCGGCAATCGACCGCGCGGCGGCGCCCCTGCGTTTCGTCTGGCGCACCGACGCCGAGGGCAGGTTTAGTGCCCTGTCGCCGGAATTTGCGGAGCTCGTCGGCAAGCCTGCCGCCGATGTGATCGGCCGGCGCTTCAGGGACGTCGCGGCCACCTTCGACCTCGACGCGTCCGGCGAGATCGCCGGCCTGCTCGACCGACGCGACACCTGGTCCGGCCGCTCGGTGCTATGGCCGGTCGCCGGCACCGATTTCAAGATACCCGTAGACCTGGCGGCGCTGCCCGTCTACGGCCGCAGCCGCGCCTTCGAAGGTTTTCGCGGTTTCGGCGTTGCCCGCACTGGCGATGCGGTGGTCGATCCGGAAGCGATCGGTATGGCGCTTGTCCCCAATGCCGAGGCCCCCGCGGCCGTTGAGCCGGAAGTCGCCGAAAGGCCTGATCAAACCGACCCGTTCCAGGGCGAGGTGCCGGCGCTGACCATCGTGCCGAAGCCGGAGCGACGCTTTGCCGACAAGGTGATCCGGCTGGCGGAGCACAGGCAGCCGGCCAATGACAAAGGCCTGTCGACGCTGGAGCGCAGTGCATTCCGTGAGATTGGCGAGCGGCTCAAGAAGGACAATCCCCCGACCGAACAGCCCGATGCTGCAATGCCGGCAGAACCGGCTGCGGCGGAACCGACCGAAACCGATGTCGACGACGAGAAGGATGTCGCAAGGCTCGACGCCGAGCAGCCGGAAGCAACCGTGTCCGACATTTCAGGCTCGCTGCTCGACTACGCCGACCGGGATTATGTCGCCGACAATAGCGACGGTGCGCCCGTTTCCGAGCCGGAAAAGGCGGCGCATGAGTTAGTCGAACCCACCGACTCGGGTGGTCGATCGACCGCCGCCGAAGACGACGACAGCATGACGGCTGCCGATTTCCGTGACGCAGAAGACAGCGAGGACTGGGCGCGGCCCGATGACGACGAAACCCGTTCGTCAGCCGATGACATCGGCCATGCCGGTGACGCCGAGCCGGCCCCTATCGGGCGGCCGCGCCTGCCGGTACCGCCGCTCAAGCTCGAAGGGTTCGTGCCATCGGCTTTTTCGACCGCAGATGACAACAAGGCTCCGGACACGTCGATCCTCGGCAAGCTGCCGGTGCCTCTGCTCATCCATTCCGGCGACGATCTTCACTATGCGAATGAGGAATTCCTCAGCCTGACCGGCTATGACACGCTCGACGATCTGGAGGATGCCGGTGGCCTCGGCGCGCTGTTTGCCGATCCTTACGACGGCAGTGTGTCCGATGGAACCGATCACGCGCTGCGATTGAAGATGCGTGACGGTCAGGAGTTCCCGATCGAGGCCATTCTGCGTTCGGTTCCGTGGCGAGGCGGCAAGGCGCTGATGCTGGTCGTGCGCCGTTCCGGCGACGACGAGGCAGCAGCTATTCTGCATGGTGCCGCCGACGACCAGACGCAGCCGGACACTTCCGAGCTCAAGGCACGCATCGCCGAGATGCGCACCATCATCGACACCGCGACCGACGGCGTCGTGCTGATCGGCCGAGACGGAACGATCCGCTCGATCAGCCGCCCGGCGGAAGCGCTGTTCGGTTTCGACAGCGACGAGGTGACCGGCAAGCCTTTCGTCTCGCTGTTCGCGATCGAAAGCCAGCGCGCCGCGCGAGACTATCTCGACGGATTGTCCGAGCCCGGCGTGGCGAGCGTGCTCAACGACGGCCGCGAGGTGATCGGACGCGAGGCGCAGGGGCGCTTCATTCCGTTGTTCATGACCATTGGCAGGCTGCCCAACGACAGCGGCTTCTGCGCGGTGGTGCGCGACATCACCCAGTGGAAGCGGGCCGAAGAGGACCTGACCCAGGCGCGCGCCGTGGCCGAGCGCGCTTCCTCGCAGAAGACCGACTTCCTCGCCCGCATCAGCCACGAGATCCGCACGCCGCTCAACGCCATCATCGGGTTCTCCGAGCTGATGATCGACGAGAAATTCGGACCGGTCGCCAATGACCGCTACCGCGACTATCTGCGCGACATCAACCGGTCGGGTAATCATGTGCTCGACCTGGTCAACGATCTGCTCGACATTTCGAAAATCGAGGCCGGCCAGCAGGAGATGGCCTATGAGGCGGTGTCGCTCAACGACACGCTGGCCGAGACTGTGGCGATGATGCAGCCGCAAGCCAACCGCGAACGTGTCATCATCCGCTCCAGCTTCGCCTCACGGCTGCCGGAAGTGGTGGCCGATCTGCGCAGTGTGCGCCAGATCGCGCTGAACATCCTGTCGAATGCCATCCGCTACACGCAGGCCGGCGGCCAGGTGATCGTATCGACAGCTTACGAGAACTCCGGCGACGTCGTGATGCGCGTGCGCGACACCGGCATCGGCATGAGCCAGTCCGAGATCGAGCAGGCGCTCAAGCCGTTCAAACAGATCAACGCGCTGAAGCGCGGGCGCGGCGACGGCACCGGTCTCGGGCTGCCGCTGACCAAGGCCATGGTCGAGGCGAACCGGGCCCGGTTCACCATCAATTCGACCCCCGGCGAGGGCACTCTGGTCGAAGTCGCTTTTCCGTCGACCCGCGTGCTTGCGGATTAGCCAAAAAGAAAGGCGTCCAACAGGACGCCTTGAATGATTGGATTGCTGTTACATCGGGGCTTGAGCGAATTCAGATCCTCTGGGGATTTAGAGGAACGGGATTTCTCCCTCAAGTTACGCACGACTATCGATGCCGGCCCTTAACAAAACCTTACCGGCGCCGCGAAAAATTTACCAATGTGTACCACTCATGAAATCTAGGTAAATTCGAGCGAGATATTTGGTTAACCGTGTTTGGCTGGCGGCCCTCCCAAGTCGCATCGCGCCGCCGTTTTTTATGCCTCAGTTGCCCAGTTGCTCAATCGGCCAGTTGCGGCAGGTCGCGGAACAGCTCGAGCGCTTCGGGATTGGCCAGCGCCTCCTTGTTCTTGATGGGACGGCCATGCACCATGTCGCGCACCGCGAGTTCAGTGATCTTGCCCGATTTGGTGCGTGGAATGTCGGCGACGGCGACGATTTTAGCCGGGACGTGGCGAGGGCTCGCACCGCTGCGGATTTTCGCGCGGATGCGTTTTTCCAGCTCGGCGTCGAGTTCAACGCCAGCAGCCAGCCGCACGAACAGCACGACGCGCACGTCGTTGTCGAAGTCCTGGCCGATGCACAGCGCTTCCAGGATTTCCGGCATCTGCTCGACCTGATTGTAGATCTCCGCCGTACCGATCCGCACACCGCCCGGATTGAGCGTCGCGTCGGAACGGCCATGGATGATCAGGCCGCCATGAGCGGTCCATTCGGCGAAGTCGCCGTGGCACCAGACATTGTCGAAGCGCTCGAAATAGGCTGCGTGGTATTTCTTGCCTTCGGGATCGTTCCAGAAGCCGATCGGCATTGCCGGGAACGCTTTCGTACAGACGAGCTCACCCTTCCCCTGCCTGAGCGGCTGGCCGTCGTCGTCCCAGACATCGACGGCGAGACCGAGACCAGGCCCCTGAATCTCTCCGGTCCATACCGGTTCGGTCGGCACGCCGAGTACGAAGCAGGAGACGATGTCGGTGCCGCCCGAGATCGAGGCGAGATGCACGTCTGTCTTGATGCCGTCATAGACGAAGCGGAAATCTTCGGGCGACAGTGGCGAGCCGGTGGAGGAGATCGTGCGCACGCTGGAAAGATCATGCGTGTTGATCGGTCTGAGGCCGGCCTTGCGCACGGAATCGATGAATTTGGCCGAGGTGCCGAAATAGGTCATTTTCTCGGCGTCGGCGAAATCGAACAGCGCGTTGCCGTCGGGATAGAAGGGCGACCCGTCATAAAGCAGAAGGGTTGCGCCCGACGCCAGGCCGGACACCAGCCAGTTCCACATCATCCAGCCGCAGGTGGTGAAATAGAAGAAGCGGTCGCCGTCAAGCAGGCCGGCATGGAGCCGTTCTTCCTTGACATGCTGGATCAGCGTTCCGCCGGCCGAATGGACGATGCATTTAGGAACGCCGGTGGTTCCGGAAGAAAACAGGATGTAGAGCGGATGCGCGAACGGCAACCTCTCGAAGGTGATCGACTTGGCAGCGAAGGATGAGAGCGCCTCGTCCAGCGCAGTCGCCTTCTCGATGCTCGCCGCAACATCGGTCGACGTGCCGAGATAGTCGACGATCAGCACTTTGCCGACGGTAGGAAGCGTTGCAGCTACGGCCGCTATCTTGTCGGCAACCTCGATCGCCTTGCCATTGTACCAATAGCCGTCAGGCGCGATGAAGACGACAGGTTCGATCTGGCCGAACCGGTCCAGCACGCCCTGTTCGCCGAAATCGGGAGAGCAGGACGACCAGACGGCGCCGATCGAGGCTGTCGCCAGCATGGCGGCGACGGTCTCCGGCATGTTGGGCATCATGGCGGCGATGCGGTCGCCCTTTTTCACGCCGAGCGACAGGAAAAGCTGCTGCAGCCGCGAGGTCAGCGCATGCAGCTCATTCCAGGAGAGCCGGCGCTCGACCTTATCCTCGCCGCGAAAGTCGATGGCGTCACCGAGCCCGGTTTTCTTCAACAGGTTTTCGGCGAAGTTCAGCTTCGCGTCGGGAAAAAACGCGGCTCCCGGCATTTTCTCGCCGTCGACAAGCACGCGCTCGCCCTTGTTGCCTACGACCCCGCAAAAGTCCCAGACCAGGCTCCAGAACGCCTCGCGATCGTCGATCGACCAACGATGTAGATCGGCGTAGGAGGAAAAAACCTTGCCGGTTGCGCCCGCGGCGGCATGCATGAAGGCGGTCATCGGCGCCGCGTCGACCTGGTCTTTCCTCGGTACCCAGAGCGGTGCGTCGCCAGCCATGATCGTTCCTCCTTAAAGCACGTTACGCTTGAAGAGATTCACGCGACGCGCTTTAGACTTTTGTTATTATGCATGTCGTTGTCCGAAAATGTTGCGCATTTTGGCGACATGCATTGGCATCGCTTATGCATATCGCAGCGCAGCAGAGCAAGATTTTGTTCGGCCGAGCCACGCGGATGTGCGCAAATGCCATCGCTGGGCCATAAAGACTTGAAATGCGTCAGCCGTGGGTTACACCCGTCGGACGATTTTTGTCGGAACGGAAGCATACGGGGCGACATGCCATCACCTTTGATCCGGCGCGGAATATGGGCGATCGGCGTTGCCGTGCTCGTCATCGCGCTGGCCGTTGCCGCCCTGCCGCTCGTCGCCTCGACCCGCATCGTGCGCGATCGCATCGCCTGGGAAATGAGTGCGTGGAGCGGTTTCAGGGTCACCATCGACGGCGCGCCGCGGATCGAAGTCTGGCCGAATTTCCGGGCCATCCTGACCGACGTGACGCTTTCGCAATGGACAGAGACCGACGCGCCGCCTGTGATCGAGGCCGAACGGGTCGAGGTCAATCTCTCCGCCATGGCGGCGTTGCAGGGCGACGTGGTGTTCTCGACGGCGCGGCTGATCCGGCCGACGATCAGGGTTCAACGAGCCGCAAATGGACTTTTCCTGCCCGCCCTGCCTTCGGGCGGGCGCATCACGCGTTCCATCGACATCTCTCGCGCCGTTGTCAGCGCCAATCCAGCCAAGCCGGACCTCAGCAAGCTGCCGGCAGATCCGTTCGGCACCGTGGAGTTCAGGAACGGCCGCGTAGTGACCTCCGTCGATGGCAAGGACGCTGAGATACTGAGCAGCCTGAGCGGCCAGGCGAACTGGGCCGCAATGAACAGCAATGCAACGCTGTCGGCGACCGGTATCTGGCGCGGCGAAAGCGTCGCCGTGGATGCCGCATCGCCCAACCCGCTGGTGCTGTTTGGGGGAGGTGCGGCGCCGATGACGCTTTCCTTCAAGGCCGCCCCTGCCAATTTTTCGTTCGACGGCATGGCCAGCATGTCCGAGAACGCCTATTTCGACGGCCAGGCGAAATTCGCCGCACCCTCGCTCAGGCGCGTGCTCGAATGGTCGCGGGCCGGCATCGCGCCGGGCGCAGCAATCGGCTCGGTTTCCGTTTCCAGCAAGGTCACGGCGACCTCCGGCCGCATTAAATTCGAAAACACCGAGATCGCTCTGGACGACAATCCGGGAATGGGTGCGCTGGACTTCTCCTTTGGCGAGGCGCGGCCGGTGGTCTCCGGTACGCTCGCCTTCGAGACGCTCGACCTGCGGTCGTTTCTCTCCGCCTTCACGCCCTTGGCGCCTACGAACGGCGCTGGCCCCGGCGAAATCGACATAAGCGTCGCCGACCGGATCAATCTCGATCTCAGACTGTCGGCAGCGCAGGCCACCGCAGGCGCTATCCAGCTTGCCGATGTCGCCGCCACCGCCCAGGTCAAGAACGGTCTCGCCGTCTTCGATATTTCCGATGCATCGGCCTTTGGCGGCAACATCCAGAGCAGTCTTCGTTTCGACCGCAAGCCGGGAGGGACGCAGGTCGAGATGAGGCTGCTCGCCTCCGACGTCGACGGCGGCGCGTTTGGCACCGCAGCCGGAATGACGCGATTGGTGCCGATCGGCACGGGAACCGTTTCGGTCATTCTCAAGGGACCGGGCAGAACCTGGGATTCCATTTTCGAAAACGCCGACGGCTCGGTTTCGGCGAAATTCGGCCAGGGCGCGTTGAGCCGGTTCAACCTGCCGGCGTTTCTCAAACACAACGGACAGGGCGGGTTCTTCGCGCTCGACGATGTCTCCGACGGAACGCTGCCGATCGACGGGGCCGAACTCAAGGCGAGCATTTCGAACGGTGTGGCGAAGATCGACAAGGCTGAAGCGAATTCGGCGAAGTACAAGATCTGGCTTTCCGGCATCGCCTCCTATGCCGGACGCGGGCTGGCGCTGTCCGGCGGCATCATTCAGGCGGACCAGGCGCCCACGCAGACAAATGGCCAGGGTCCCAACCAGTCTTCGTTCTTCGTCGGCGGAACGTGGAGCACACCATTCATTTCGCCGATCAGCCGCGGGGTTTCCGGAGAGTAGGCAGACGAGGCTGCTGTGCTCGTCGTCAGAAGTGCTTCCTGCCGGCTTTTGCAGCTGCTGCCCCTTTCACCCCCGTTGCGCGGTCTGCTCATCGCGCTGGCGCTGTGCCTCGCGCCGCTTGTTGGCGAGCGAAGCGATAATGACGCCGACGGCCACGACCGCGATCAGGATGGTGCAGGCGGCGTTGATCTCCGGCGTCACACCGAGACGAACCTGACTGTAGATCTTCATCGGCAGCGTGGTGGCGCCAGGCCCTGAGGTAAAGCTGGCGATAACCAGATCGTCGAGCGACAATGTGAACGCCAGCATCCAGCCAGACACGATCGCCGGCATGATGACGGGCAGCGTGATCTGGAAGAAGGTCTTCACCGGCGGCGCGCCAAGATCCATCGCCGCCTCTTCCAGCGAGCGGTCGAGCGTGATCAGGCGCGACTGCACGACGACGGCGACGAAGCACATGGTCAGGGTGATGTGGGCAAGCGTGACGGTGAGGAAGCCGCGGTCAAGGCCGATGGCGACGAAGAGCAGCAGCAGCGACAGGCCGGTGATGACTTCCGGCATGACCAGCGGTGCAAAGACCATGCCGGAAAACAGCATCCGGCCCTTGAAGCGCGTGTAGCGCGTCAAGGTCAGAGCCGCCAGCGTGCCGAGCACTGTCGCCACGGTGGCCGAGATGACGGCGACGCGGGCCGTTACCCAGGTAGCGTCCATGAGGCCCTGGTTGTGGAACAGCGAGACGTACCATTTGGTCGAGAAGCCGCCCCAGACGGTGACCAGTTTCGACTCATTGAAGGAGAAGACGACGAGCAGGACGATCGGCAGGTAAAGAAAGGCAAAGCCGAGCACGATCGAAGCGATGTTGAAGCGGCTCCAGGTCGGGGTCATTTGTCCTGCTCCTGGGCGCGGGCCTGGGCCCGCTGGAAGAGCATGATCGGCACGATCAGCAGCAACAGCAGGATGACGGCGACGGCCGACGACACCGGCCAGTCGCGATTGGCGAAGAACTCGTTCCACAAAGTCTTGCCGATCATCAGCGTCTGCGAGCCGCCGAGCAGGTCGGGAATGACGAACTCGCCGACCGCCGGGATGAACACCAGCAGGCAGCCGGCGATGACGCCGGGCAGCGACAGCGGAAAGGTGATCTTCCAGAAGGCGCTGGTCGGTGGGCAGCCGAGATCCTTGGCCGCCTCGATCAGCGAATAATCCATTTTCTCGAGGGAAGAATAGAGCGGCAGCACCATGAACGGCAGATAGGAATAGACGATGCCGATGAAGATCGCCGTGTAGGTGTTGAGGATGATCAGCGGCTGGCTGATGACGCCGGTGGCGAGCAGCAGTTGGTTGAGCAGCCCCTCAGGCTTGAGGATGCCGATCCAGGCGTAGACCCGGATCAGGAACGAGGTCCAGAACGGCAGGATCACCAGCATCAGCAAAGTCGGGCGCAGCATCGCCGGGGCGCGGGCCATGCCATAGGCGATCGGATAGCCGACAAGCAATGTCAGCACGGTCGAGATGGCGGCGACGATGACGCTCGTCACATAGGCGTTGACGTAGAGCGCATCCTGCGTCAGCCACACGTAATTATCGATGCTCAGCTGTCTCAGCTGCGCAACGAAACCGGAAAGCCCATCGCCGAAGCCGAGCACCGGCGTGTAGGGCGGTATGGCGATCGCCGTCTGTGACAGCGAAATCTTGAAGACGATGACGAATGGAATGAGGAAGAAGAAGACCAGCCAGAGATACGGGATGATGATGACAAGGCGGCCAACGAAGGCCTCTCCCAGTCTGGCCAGGGCGGATTTGCCCGCAGCGGCGGCCCGAGAGCTTGCTGCGGCGGTGACAGCGGCGTTCGACATGGCCGCCCCTATCGCGTCAGCACGACGCCGGCATCAGGCCGGAACGATACCCAGGCACGGTCGTTCCAGCTCAGCGGATCCTCGGTGATGCGGGCCGCGTTCATCGTGCTGGCACGCACCACGTGGCCGTCGTCCAGCCTGACGTGATAGACGGTCATGTCGCCGAGATAGGCGATATCGTAGACCTCGCCCTCGATGGCGTTGACGGCACCGGCCGGTCTCGTCGACGATATCTTGATTTTCTCCGGCCTGATCGCGAAGGCGACGGTCGCGCCGGTCGCGGCATCGCCGGCATTCTCGGTCCGGATGGTGATGCCGTTGCCCGCGTCGATGCTAGCCGCGCCGGCCTCGCCATGCGCAATCTTGCCTTCGAACATGTTGACGTTGCCAACAAAGCCGGCGACGAAACGGGAGCCTGGCGCCTCGTAGACTTCAGCCGGCGTCGCCACCTGCATCACCTCGCCCTTGTCGATGATGGCGATACGGTCGGCCATGGTCATCGCCTCTTCCTGGTCGTGGGTGACGACGACGAAGGTGAGGCCGAGTGACTGCTGCAGATCCATCAGCTCGAACTGCGTTTCCTCGCGCAGCTTCTTGTCCAGCGCGCCCAACGGTTCGTCGAGCAGCAGCACCTTCGGCCTTTTGGCGACCGAGCGGGCAAGCGCGACGCGCTGGCGCTGGCCGCCGGACAATTGGTGCGGCTTGCGCTTGGCAAACTGCTCGAGCTTGACCAGTTTCAGCATCTCTCCAACGCGCGCCGCGATCTCGGGCTTCGGCATGCCGTCCTGCTTGAGCCCGAAGGCGATGTTGTTCTCGACCGTCATATGCGGGAACAACGCGTAGGATTGGAACATCATGTTGACCGGCCGCCGGTATGGCGGGATGCCGCGCAGATCCTGGCCATCGAGCAGGATGCGGCCGGCGGTCGGCTCCTCGAAGCCGGCGAGCATTCGCAAAAGCGTCGACTTTCCGCAGCCGGAGGCGCCGAGCAGGGCAAAGAACTCGCGCTCGAATATGGTCAGCGACAAATTGTTGACGGCAGTGAAGTCACCGAACTTCTTGGTGGCCTTGTCGAACTGGATGTATGGCTTGGCGTTCGGATCGTTCCACGGCGCGAAATCCCTGCGGATGCTGCCAAGCGATTTCATTTCCCACTCCGTCCTGCGTTCTATCCCCGGAAGACTTGACCCCGGCAGGCACCTGCCGGGGTCGTTGTTGTCGCTTACTGCCCGGTGACGATCTTGGTCCAGGTGCGAGTGACGACACGCTGGGTCTTGGAATCGTAGGGGGCGATGGTGAACAGCTTCGCCAGCGTCGCCTCGTCCGGGTAGATCGCCGGATCCTCGAGTATCTCCTTGTCGACGAACTGCTGCGATGCCTTGTTGCCGTTGGCGTAGAAGACGTAGTTGCTCGACTTGGCGATCACTTCCGGCTTCATCATGTAGTTCAGGAATTCATGCGCCTCGGCGACATGCGGCGCGTCGGCCGGGATCGCCATCTGGTCGAACCACATTTCGGCACCTTCCTTCGGCACGGAATAGGCGATCTCGACGCCACGGTTGGCCTCCGTCGCACGGTCGCGCGCCTGGAACACGTCGCCCGACCAGCCGACGGCTAGGCAGATGTCGCCATTGGCCAGTGCGTTGATATATTCCGACGAGTGGAACTTGCGGATGTAAGGCCTGATCTTCAGCATCAGTTCTTCCGCCTTGGCGAAATCGTCCGGCGACGTGGTCTCGGGATCGATGCCCAGATATTTGAAGGCGTTCGGGAGGATGTCGCTCGGGGAATCGAGGACATAGACGCCGCAATCCTTCAGCTTGGCCAGCTTTTCCGGGTTGAAGAATACGTCCCAGCTATCGATCTTGTCGGTGCCGAGCGCTTCCTGCACTTTCTTGACGTTATAGCCGAGGCCGACCGTGCCCCACATGTAGTTGATCGAATATTCGTTGCCGGGATCGTACTTGGCTGTGCGCTCCGAAACGATGTCCCACATGTTGGAAATGTTGGGCAGCTTCGACTTGTCTAGCTTCTGGAACACACCTGCCTGGATCTGGCGTGCGAGGAAATTGGCGGTCGGCACGACGACATCGTAGCCGCTGCCGCCGGCAAGCAGTTTCGTCTCCAGGAGTTCGTTGGAATCGAAGGTGTCATAGGTGACCTTGATGCCCGTTTCCTTGGTGAAATCCTCGATGATCGAGCTGTCGATGTAATCCGACCAGTTATAGACATTGACGATGCGGTCCTGGGCATGAGCGCCGAGGGTGAAAAGCGTCAGAAATGCCGAGGTCGCCGAAAGCCAGAATGCTTTGCGGGTCATGCGTCTCTCCTTTGATGAGTGTTCCATCGCCAGCTCGTCGCGGGGCTGCGCGGCTGGGCGTTTGCTTCAGATTATTGGGCTTTCCGACAAGCGACAAGCGCGAACCGCCGACACCTTCGTGGTTCGATGTGCAGCGGCCGAGCATCCCGTTCCCATGTCGTGATCCAGGTGGCATTCCGGCGCCGTCCAAGGCTCTCGCCACGGCGCAGGCAGGGATACGACGATGTTGTCCGGTCTCGGTCGGGCCGGAGGGGAGACTTGGCAAGATGAGCCTGTCTTGTTGTTGCCGTATTGGCAGCCTGCCCGCGCGGCCGCAGCGTTGTCAATGGTTCATCTCGCTTTGGCGCGTGCGCTGCATCAATTAGGCGACGGCATGCCGGTGACACCCGGCCGCACGGGCTGCGCCTGACGCTTGAATTCGAGCCCGATATGGACGAGCAGCGCCGTGACCACGACCGTACCGCCAAGGATGGTGCGTCCCGACGGCACCTCGGAATGGATAAGCCAGACCCAGATCGGGCCGAGGATCGGCTCGAAAGTGCCGAGCAGTGCTGCGACCGCGGCAGGAACAAGCCGGGCGCCGGTGGCGAAGAAGGCAAGGCCTAGACCGAGATTGACCACGCCGAATGCAAAGAGGAAGCCCATGTCGCTGCTGGAAACGGCGAATTGCGATGCCTGGGACGCCGCGAATGCGGCAGCAAGCATAGTGCCGAGGCAGGTCGCCGGCGTCATGCGCACATGGGCAAAGCGTCGCGTGATGACGGTGGCGATCGAAAACATCACGGCGATGAGCAGCGCCAAGCCGTCGCCGATGGGCGACACGGCGCCATCGAGCGATTCCGATACCATAATGGCAACGCCGGCAATGACAGCGGCAATCGCCACCCAAGTCGCCAAGGCCACCCGTTCGCGAAACAGCACCCAGGCAAACAGCGCCGCCAAGAGCGGCACGCCGGCCTGCATCAAAAGGATGTTGGCGACAGTGGTATAGGCAAGCGCCACGACGAAAGAGGTCGATGCGGTGGCGAAGCAGAACGCCACGGCAAGGCCGGGCAGGCCCATGCCGCGGAACAACCTCACCGTGCCGTGCCAGCCGTCGCGCCAGACCATGAAGCAGATCAGGAAAGCGGCGGCCCAGACCGAGCGCCAAAACACCACCGTCCAGCTGTCCCCGGCGTCGATGAAACGGGCGATGGCGCCGCCGAAACTCCACATCAACGCCGACAGAAATATTAACAGAAAGCCGATACGCTCCTCACGCGGCGAGACGGCAGGCGAAACGGCGATCGGTGATGATGTATCGGTCATGATTGCGACTGTCGGCGATTTCGGGGCAGCAGGATGCACAGCGGACGACAGAAACGTGCCTTAATCGCGTAGCGCAAAGACGACGGTCGGGCGTGATCCAGCAGACGGCGACGGTTGTGGCAAAGATGGCAGGTCGCCTGCCACGGCCTCACTGGAAATCGAACGCGCTTAGTCCGGTCACCATTTCGTCGAGGCCGAGCGGGCGCGTCACCGGCGGCTCGGCGCGGGCGAGGCAGCCGATGCGTTCGCACAGCCGGCAGGCCGGGCCTATCGGCGTGGCCGGATTGATGCCCTGTCCGGCTTTTCCGGTCGCTGCGGCCGACCCCGGCAGTGCCGCGCCGTAGACGATCTCGTCACGAAAGCCGATGTCGCAGCCCAGCAGAAGGGCCGTACGGCGCGGCCGCTCCGAAAACGAGCCCTGCGGCCCTTCGAGCGTGCGGGCGACGCAGAGGAATTCGGCGCCGTCGGGCATTTCCACCGCCTCGACGAAGATCTGGCCGGGCTGGGTAAAGGCGGCATGCACGGGAAGCTTCGGACAGCCGCCGCCGAAGCGGCTTTGCGGAAAACCCTGGCTGCCCGCCTTGCGGAATCGGTTGCCGGCATTGTCGACCTCGAGCATGAAGAACGGCACGCCCGGCATGCCCGGCCGTTGCAGCATGGTCAGGCGGTTCGCCGCCTGCTCGAAGGAGACGCCGAAGCGCGAACGCAGCACGTCGATGTCGTAACGCGCGCGTATCGCGGCCGCGTGAAAGGATTGATAGGGCATCATCAGCGCATGGGCGGCGTAGCGGCCAAGCTCGAAGCGGGCGAGCCGGCGGGCCTCATCGGTGGTCAGCTTCAGCGCCTGGATCTCGCCTGCCACCGCGACAGTCATGCGGATCAGGCAGGCCTCCATCGCCACCTCGCGCAACTGGTCGAACGGCGACAGGCGCTCGGACAGAAACAGGCGCTGCGAGTGGCGGTCGTAGCGGCGGCGCCAGTTCGGCATGGTGGCGACCGGCAGCACCTTGACGACGATACCGTATTCGCGCTTCAGCCAGGCCTTCAGCGCACTGAGCAGATCGTCGCCGGGATCGAGCACCGACGTGAACGCCTCGGCCTCCTCTTCGAGTGCGGCAAAATGGTTCGGCCGACGCTCGAAAATCTCATGCACCTCGTCGATCGGCAAGCGGGCGCCGGACAGCGCCGTCGCTTTGCCCTCACGCGCGAGAAGCTCGTTGAGATCGGAAAGGCGCTCGGCCTGCTCGCGATAAGCGCGAAACAGTTTTATCACCGCGGCGGAAGCGTTGGGCGCCGCCTCGGCAAGCTCGATCAGCTCCTGGTCACCAGGCAATTCGCCGACCAGCAGCGGATCTGAGAACACTTCTTTCAGGGCGGCGACCGACCCCCGAGCCTCGCCCTGCAATTCATGCGGATCGACCTTGTAGACGGATGCCAGCTTAAGGATCAGCTGGACCGTCAGCGGCCGCTGGTTGCGCTCGATGAGATTGAGATAGGACGGCGAGATACCGAGCCCTTCGGCCATCGCCGTCTGGGTCAGGCCCTTGGCGCTGCGGATACGGCGGATGCGCGGCCCGGCGAAGATCTTTTGATCGGCCACTCGACTGTCCTTGACAGATTTTACATCTTCAGCACGGCGATCCCATGCCGGCATTTTTACAATCGTGACAGATTTACAGCGGCTGCCAGTCAAACGCAACACAGGTTTTCTCTTATTTCCTAACCAATCCTCGGGTTTTCCTCGCCTGTTTCGCGCTGAAATGTAAATGCTGTCACATCCAAACGGCGCGGAAATCGCCATGAGGCGACGTTTCCATCCCATCAATGACCTACCCGGAGCAACCAATGACTGATTTTTACAACCTAGTCCCCTCGGCGCCGGAAGGCCGCTTCGACGGAATCGAGCGGCCCTATTCGCCGGACGATGTGAAGCGGCTGCGCGGTTCGGTCCAGATCCGGCAGAGCCTCGCCGAAATGGGCGCCAACCGGCTCTGGAAGCTCATCCACGAAGAGGACTTCGTCAACGCGCTCGGCGCCATGTCTGGCAACCAGGCGATGCAGCAGGTCCGGGCCGGGCTGAAGGCGATCTACCTGTCTGGATGGCAGGTTGCTGCCGACGCCAACACTGCATCCGCCATGTATCCGGACCAGTCGCTTTATCCCGCCAATGCGGCGCCCGAACTGGTCAAGCGCATCAACCGAACCCTGCAGCGCGCCGACCAGATCGAGACCTCCGAAGGCAAGGGGCTTTCAGTCGAAACGTGGTTCGCGCCGATCGTCGCCGATGCGGAAGCCGGCTTCGGCGGACCGCTCAATGCCTTCGAGATCATGAAGGCCTTCATCGAGGCGGGTGCCGCCGGCGTCCACTACGAGGACCAGTTGGCGTCGGAGAAGAAATGCGGCCATCTCGGCGGCAAGGTGCTGATCCCGACCGCCGCACACATCCGCAACCTCAACGCCGCGCGGCTTGCCGCCGATGTCATGGGCACGCCGACGCTGGTCGTCGCGCGCACCGACGCGGAAGCGGCAAAGCTGCTCACCTCCGACATCGACGAGCGCGACCAACCGTTCGTCGACTATGGCGCCGGCCGCACGGTGGAGGGCTTCTATCACGTCAGGAACGGCATCGAGCCTTGCATCGCACGGGCCGTCGCCTACGCGCCCCACGCCGACCTGATCTGGTGCGAAACCTCCAAGCCCGATCTGGCGCAGGCGAAGAAATTCGCCGAGGGCGTGCACAGGCATCATCCCGGCAAGCTTCTCGCCTACAATTGCTCGCCGTCGTTCAACTGGAAGAAGAACCTCGACGATGCCACGATCGCCAGGTTCCAGAAGGAGCTCGGCGCCATGGGCTACAAGTTCCAGTTCATTACGCTGGCCGGTTTTCACCAGCTCAATTTCGGCATGTTCGAACTCGCCCGCGGCTACAAGGCGCGGCAGATGGCGGCTTATTCCGAGCTGCAAGAGGCTGAATTCGCGGCGGAAGCCCACGGCTACACTGCGACCAAGCATCAGCGCGAAGTCGGCACCGGCTATTTCGACGCCGTATCGATGGCGATCACCGGTGGCCGGTCTTCGACCACGGCCATGCATGAATCGACCGAGCACGCCCAGTTCAAACCGGCGGCGGAATAGCAGGAACGCAGCAAATAGAGGAACGCCCCAAAGGGGTATAAATACGCTGAAGGAGAAGACCAATGGCATCGATAAGCCGCGTCAAGGAACGGGCCGAAGAACAGGCCACCACCATGAACGTCGACCAGCAAGCGACCATCCGCATGCTGGCGAACGACCTGCACAGGCTCAACCAGTCGGTGATGAAGGCGGTCGAGGCCGGTGTGTCAGTGGAGCTCGTGCGCTCGGCACGACACCATGGCGGCGACGGCAACTGGGGCGATCTGCTGATCCCGGTGATCGTCACACAGCGGAGCCTCGGCTGACCGAAATCCGACCAAGCCTGTTGGTGGATCCGGCATCACCTGCGCAGTTCTCCGCGCAGGTGATCTGGCTTGCACGACCAGTTTGCATGCAGGGCCAAGAACAGAACTTGCTTTAAATTTTACGTTTCTTGCGATATCCTCGATGCCCGCCATTTCAGCTTGACATAGGCAGCGATCTCACTGCAATTGTCTTTATAGTTTCAACCCTGCATTGAAACCAGACGAGTGCCCGCCAGGCTCATGCGCCCCGTTAATCGCGATACCAGGACTGTAAACCACCTGACTCCGGTGAGCCGGAATGTGGGCCCCGAGATGCTCATGGACTTCACCCGCGTGCTTGTCGTCGGAAAATCGCCGGTCAACCGGGTGGTGGTATCGAAAATCGTCGAACGATCCGGACTCAAGCCGATCTCGGAGTCGCCCGAAACGGCAGCAACGACGTTGCGATCGCTCATTCCCGGAGCCGTCGTCCTCGATGGCGGAGCGGACAACAAGGACTGCGACGCGCTGATGTCCGGTATCGATGCGCTGCGACGCACCTCGGGCAAGGCGCGTCCCTCGGTGATCCTCCTTTCGACCAAGAACGGCACACCGGAGAGCCTCGGCCTGTCGAGCGTCGTCGATGCGGTGGTCGTCAAGCCGATCACGACCGAACGGCTGCAGCCGGTGATCGATCGCCTGGTCGGGCTCGGACGTAACTAGCCAGCACCCGATCCAGCTCACACGCCCTCCTCGCTTCTTGCGATCGGATCTGGATATCTTTATGTCAGTTGGTAACCGCCTGACAGCGAACCCAGTCCGATGTCCTTTTGCAATTGCGACGCATCTGGGATAGCACCTTCGAACAAATCCGCAGGCATGTTCCGACTTTGCGACATGGCTGTCGATATTGGCGGATCATGACATGTCCTCAGAACAGACCATCGCCGCGCTTTGCAGAAAACTCGGACTGCGCGTCACCGGTCCGCGCCGCGTCATCATGCGCGTTCTATCCGAATCCAGCGACCATCCGGATGCAGTGGAACTCCATCGCCGTGTTGTCGCGATCGAGCCGACGATCGCGCTCGCCACTGTGTATCGCACCGTCAGCCTTCTGCGCGAAAAGGGCATTCTGGAGCGGCACACCTTTGGCGATGGGCGCGCCAGATACGAAACCGTCCCTCGTGAGCATCACGATCATCTCATCAACATCGAGACGGGAGATGTCGTCGAATTCCAGTCGGCGGAGATCGAGCGGCTCCAAGAGGAAATCGCTCGACAGCACGGATTCACGATCATCAGCCACAGACTGGAGATCTACGTGAAGCCGATCCAGAAAACGCGACGCTCTCGTCGATCCGGAGAATGACCGCCCGTTTCTAGCGTTCCTCGCCAATCTCCATTCGGCCCGCTTTGAGTGTGGTGACGGCGAAGGCCGCGATGAAGGCGGCGGACAGCATGAGAACGATGGTCGGCGCCGGTGCGCTGTCGATGAAGAAGGAGAGATAGACGCCGAGAAACGACGCGCCGACCGCGATCGCCACCGACAGAATCAGCATGGCGCTGAACTTCCTTGTCAGCAGGAAAGCGACAGCGCCAGGCGCGATCAGCATGGCGATGGCCATGATGATGCCGACCGCCTTCAGCGCGCCGACGATGGTGAGCGAGATCAGGCAAAGCAGGCCGTAGTGGAGCAGGTTGACCCGAAGGCCAACCGCGCGAGCCTGAGCCGGGTCGAAGGCGTGCAGCAGGAAGTCGCGCCACTTGATCACAATGATGCCGGCCGTGATCGCAGCAATGAGCCCCGTTTCGACGATGTCGCGCAAGCCGATGCCCAGCACGTCGCCGAACAATATGTGGTCGAGATGCACGTCGGACTGGATCTTTACGTAGAGCACCAGACCGAGGCCGAACATGCCGGAGAAGACGATGCCCATTACCGTGTCCTGCTTGATGCGGCTGTTATCCTTGAGGAAGCCGGTGGCGAGAGCGCAGACCATCCCGGCGGCGAAGGCGCCGACCGAATAGGGAAATCCAACGATGTAGGCGATGACCACGCCGGGAAAGACGGCGTGGCTGATGGCGTCGCCTATCAGCGACCAGCCCTTGAGAACGAGGAAGCAGGAGAGCAGCGCCGTCGGCACAGCGACCAGAACCGAAACAATCAGCGCATTGACCATGAAGCCGAACTGGAACGGGGTAAGCAGCGTATCGAGGATGCTCATAGGCTGGTCTCCAAGGCCTTCGCCGCGCGGCGGCGGGCTGCCAGCATTCCATGCTTGGGAGCGAAGAAGAAGGCGGCGAGAAAGATCAGCGTCTGCAGGACGACAATGATGCCGCCGGTGGCGCCGTCGAGGAAATAGCTGGCATAGGCGCCGCTGAAACTCGTGGCCGCGCCGATGGCAACCGCGATGACGAGCAGGCGCGGAAAGCGGTCCGTCAGAAGATAGGCGGTCGCGCCGGGAGTCACCACCATGCAGATGACGAGGAAGGCGCCAACGGTCTGAAGCGCTGCGACCGTGGAGGCCGATAGCAGCATGAAGAACATGATCTTGAGCGCGCTCGGGTTGAGGCCGATCGAGCGGGCATGGCTCTCGTCGAAGAAGACCACCATCAGATCCTTCCATTTCACCAGCAGGATGGCGAGCGAGACGAAGCCTATGATGGCGAGCTGAAGCGTATCTTCCGGGGTGATGGCCAAGATGTTGCCAAGCACGATCGTCTGGATATTCACGGAGGTCGGTGACAGCGACACCATGAACAAGCCGAGCCCGAAGAAGGAGGAGAAGATCAGGCCGATGATGGCGTCCTCCTTCAGCTTGGTGCGCTGGTTGAGGAAGAGCATCGCCGCAGCGGCGAGCCCGCCGGAGAAGAAGGCGCCGATCGAGAAGGGAAGGCCCAGCATATAGGCGCCGGCGACGCCCGGCACGATCGAATGCGAGAGCGCGTCACCGATCAGCGACCAGCCTTTCAGCATCAGATAGCAGGACAGGAAGGCGCAGACACCCCCGACCAAGGCGGACACCCACATGGCGTTGAGCATATATTCGTAGCCGAACGGCTCAAGCAGCACATTCATTCGTCCGGTTCCCGCTTCCTGTGCTGCATGGCTCCGTCCTCTCCGTAGAAGACCAGTGGCCGTTCGTCGTCGGTGATGACGGCAAGGCGGCGCTTGTCGTCGTCCTCATGCAGCCCGGCGCCGCCCAGCACGAAATGACGCAAGACGCCGCCGAAAGCCTTTTCCAGGTTCGCCTGCGTGAAGGTCTGGCCTGTCGGCCCGTAGGCAAGGACCGTGTTCCGGAGCAGCACGGCACGGTCGCAGAACTCTGGCACGCTACCCAGATTATGCGTCGAGACCAGCATCACTCGGCCTTCGTCCCGGAGCGCGCGCAGCAGTTCGACGATAGCGTCCTCGGTCCTGACGTCGACGCCGGTGAAGGGCTCGTCGAGCAGGATGACGCGCCCGTCCTGAGCCAACGCCCGAGCGAGAAAGACGCGCTTCTTCTGCCCGCCCGAAAGCTCGCCGATCTGGCGCTTGCGGAAATCGCTCATGCTAACACGCGCAAGCGCGGCGGTGACCGCCTCGCGATCGGCCGCCTTCGGAATGCGCATCATGCCCATATGGCCGTAACGCCCCATCATGACGACGTCCTCGACCAGTACTGGAAAGTCCCAGTCTACCTCTTCGGCCTGCGGCACATAGGCGACGACGTTCTTCCTCAGCGCGGCCGCGGCCGGCTGTCCGAGAACAAGAATCTCTCCCTTTGCCAGCCGCACGAAGCCCATGATGGCTTTGAACAGCGTCGACTTGCCCGAGCCGTTGACACCGACAAGCGCCGTGATCGTGCCTGTCGGAATTTCAAAGCTCGCATCGCGCAGCGCCGTGTGGCCGTTGCGGTAGGTGACGGTCGCGCCGCGGACGGCGAGACCGCCTCCCCCATCCTCGGACACGGGGGCAAGGGGCGGAACGGCTGCGTTCATTGCGACAGGCCTGCGGCGAGGCCTTTCTGAATCGTATCCGATGTCACACGCAGCAGGTCGATATAGGTCGGCACCGGGCCGTCCGCCTCGCTGAGGGAATCGACGTAGAGCACGCCGCCGTAATGCACTCCCGTCTCGCGCGCGACCTGCCGCGCCGGCTTATCCGACACGGTGCTTTCGCTGAAGACGGCGACGATCTTGTTTTCCCTGACGGCGTCGATCACCTTGCGAACCTGCTGCGGGGTGCCTTGCTGGTCAGCGTTGATCGGCCACAAATAAAGCTCCTTCAGCTCGAAATCGCGTGCGAGGTAGGAGAAAGCGCCTTCGCTCGACACCAGCCAGCGCCTGTCCTGCGGGATCGAGGCAAGCTTATCGCGGATCGGCGCGACGGCCGCCTCTATCTTTGCCTTGTAGGCTTCTGCATTGGCCTTGTAGATCTCGGCATGCGCCGGATCGTGCTCGACGAAGGCGTCGCGGATGTTGTCCACGTAGATCAGCGCGTTTGTCGGCGACATCCAGGCATGCGGGTTCGGTTTTCCCGTATAGGGTCCCTCGGCGATGCTCATCGGTTGGACGCCCTCGGAGACGATCGCGCCGGGCACGTCGCTGAGGTTCTGGAAGAATTTTTCGAACCAGACTTCGAGGTTGAGCCCGTTCCACAGAATGAGCTGTGCGCCCTGCGCCCGCTGAATGTCGCCTGGCGTTGGCGCGTAATTGTGGATCTCCGCTCCCGGCTTGGTGATCGATTCCACGATTGCTGCGTCGCCCGCCACGTTCTTCGCCATGTCGGCGATGACGGTGAAGGTCGTCACGGCCTTGAATTTTTCCTGCGCTTTCGCTGGGCTTGAAATCACTGCCGCAGCGAAAACCGCAACCATCAACCCGATAACAGCCCGTCGCCCGTATCTCTCGATCATCAATTTCTCCTGTCGCGATTCTTATGTCTCGCGGGTGGCCGCCATTATGCGATTGCGACGCGCGCTTTTCGCATATTCTGCAATTGCGACTGATTTGCAAGAAGAAAACGATTTGGGGTCGTGGATCGCACGCGGCCGCGCGATTTGGCGTCACCTCCAGCGCGGCCGTATGGCGGGCGGACAACAAGCACTGCGACAAGCTGATGTCCGGGATCGATGCGCTGCGGCGCACGTCCGGTTCGACACCGAGACACGCGATCAGCCGGCTTTCCCGATGCTTTCGACCAGCCGGGGCAGTTCCGAGAGATCGGCTATCTGGCGGAAACGAGGCGCGGTGACCGGCGGCTCGACATGTTCCAGCACCCAGGTCAGCTCATGCGGCACGTGGATACCCCAACTGCCGGCCTCAATGGCCGGCACCACGTCCGACTTGAGCGAATTGCCGACCATCATGCTTTTTTCGGCGCCATCACCGTGGCGGCTGAAGACCCTGACATAAGTGGCGGGGCTCTTGTCGCTGACGATCTCGACGGCATCGAACAGGTCCCCTAGGCCCGATTGCGCCAGCTTGCGTTCCTGATCGAAGAGGTCGCCCTTGGTGATCAGCACAAGGCGATATGCGTCCGCCAGCTTTTCAACAGTTTCGCGCGCATGGGGCAGCGCCTCGATCGGATGGCTAAGCATCTCGCGACCCGCCGCAAGAATTTCGGCGATGACCGAGGCGGGCGCGCGGCCCTCGGTAATCTCGATCGCCGTTTCGATCATCGATAGGGTAAATCCCTTGATGCCGAAGCCGTAGACGGCGAGGTTGCGCTTTTCCGCCTCCAGCAATCTTGCCGAGATATGCTCCTCCGCGGCATGATCGGCGAGCAGCGCGGCAAAGCGCTTTTCGGTGATGCGGAAGAACTGCTCGTTCTGCCAGAGCGTGTCGTCGGCATCGAAGCCGATCGTGGTCAATTCATGACTGTTGTGCATTCGAGGTCTTCAACCGCAGTCGTTGAACTTGCGTCGAACCTAAGCTGCCCGGAGCGGTTTTCAACTGGGCAAGCGAACGCAGGGGCGCCTCCCCTTCCCTTCCATCGCTGGCCCCGGCTATACTCCCAAATCCGCAACCCGATCTGGTGAATGATGCCGCCTGCAAAAAAGGAAGTCCGTCCGTCGAGCCGCGGAGGACGTATCCGCACGCCTGCCTTCGTCAAAAATCAACGTGGTGTGAAAAACTGGAAGGAAGTCGGCGCCTGGCTGGCGTGGCGCGGCATCGAGGATATCGAATGCATCACGCCCGACCAGGCGGGTGTTGCGCGCGGCAAGATGATGCCGTCGAAGAAGTTCACCTCCAACACCTCGCTGGCGCTGCCTTCGGCGGTGTTCATGACGACGATCTCCGGCGGCTACCCGGAGGACGGCAACGGCTTCCACTATCCGGAAGACGACGGTGATCTCAAGCTGATGCCGGACCTTTCGACGCTGACCGTGGTGCCGTGGGAAGAGGACCCGACAGCGGCGGTCATCTGCGATCTGGTCCATCAGGACGGCCGCTCGGTCGAGTTCACGCCGCGCAACGTGCTGAAGCGCGTGCTTGCAGCTTACGACAAGCGCGGACTGAAGCCGGTGGTGGCACCCGAGATCGAGTTCTACCTGGTGCGCAAGAATCCCGATCCGGACTACCCGCTGACGCCGCCGGTCGGGCGTTCGGGACGGGCGATCGGCGGCGGCGCCGGCTATTCGATCGCAGGAGTAAACGAGTTCGACGAACTGATCGACGACATCTACCATTTCTCCGAAAGCCAAGGCCTGGAGATCGATACGCTGATCCACGAAGAAGGTGCCGGCCAGCTCGAGATCAATTTGCGCCATGGCGATCCGATCGAGCTCGCCGACCAGGTGTTCATGTTCAAGCGCACCATCCGCGAGGCGGCGCTGAAGCACGATATCTATGCCACCTTCATGGCCAAGCCGATCCAGGGGCAGCCCGGTTCGGCCATGCATATCCACCAGTCGGTCATCGACAAGAAGACCGGCAAGAATGTCTTTTCTGCCGAGGACGGCTCGGAAACCGAGGCCTTCTTTCATTTCATCGGCGGCATGCAGAAACACGTGCCGAACGCGCTGGTGATGTTCGCTCCCTACGTCAATTCCTACCGCCGGCTGACGCAGTCGGCTTCGGCGCCGGTCAACAACAAGTGGGGCTACGACAACCGCACCACCGCCTTCCGCGTTCCGCGTTCCGACCCGGCGGCCAGGCGCGTCGAGAACCGCATCCCCTCTTCCGATGCCAATCCCTATCTGGCGCTGGCCGCATCGCTCGCCTGCGGGCTGATCGGCATGACCAACAAGATCAAGGCGGAACCGCCGGTTCTCACCACCGCCAACGATGCCGAGATCGACCTGCCGCGGAGCCTGCTCGAAGCCGTCGACCTGTTCGAAGCCGACGAAGAACTCTGCGCGCTGCTCGGCAAGTCATTTGCGGCGACCTATGCGGCGATCAAGCGGGCGGAATTCGAGACCTTCATGGAAGTGATCAGCCCGTGGGAGCGGGAGTATCTGTTGTTGAACGTGTAGGGGAGTAGGGGAGTAGGGCAACGGATGGCGGACAAGATTGCATCGTACAGGGATTTGATCGTTTGGCAGCAAGCTATGGACCTGACGGTTGCAATCTATGAAGTGACAAGAGCCTGGCCGAAGGACGAACTCTACGGGCTGACGGGCAGGTGCGTCGGGCAGCAACCTCCGTGCCAGCCAACATCGCCGAGGGTTACGGTCGAGAGAGCCGAGCTTCCTACCAGCAAATTTCTTAGGATCGCCCAAGGATCACTCAAGGAGCTGGAGACGCACCTTCTAATCGCACAGCGGGTTGGAATTACCTCTCGCGAGGCAGTCGAGTCATTGATGCCCCACAGCGAGAGCGTAGGAAAGCTCCTGCGGCTCCTGATCCGCAAACTCTCGACTGAATAGACCTACTGCCCTACTGCCCTACTGCCCTACTGCCCTACTGCCCTACTGCCCTACTGCCCTACTCCCCTACTCCCCTAACCGAGCATCATGCCCTACCAATCCCCAATCTCCCCTGGCCGCTCCTGGTATGAGGACACGGCCGGCCCACGGCCCGAATACCTGGCGCTCGACGGTGACCGGACATGCGACGTCGTCATCGTCGGCGGCGGCTTCACCGGCCTGTCGGCGGCGGTGCACCTTGCCAAGGCCGGCAGCAATGTCGTGCTGATCGAAGCGCATCGTTTCGGCGACGGCGCATCGGGCCGCAATGGCGGCCAGCTCGGCACCGGCCAGCGCGCCTGGGCCGAGGAACTGGAGGCCGAATACGGCTTTTCCCGCGCCAAGGCGCTGTTCGACCTGGCCGAAGAGGCCAAGGCGCATCTCCTCGAATTCGGCGCCGTCAACAAGATCGAGATCGACTACATGCCCGGCCAGATGTCGGTGGCGCACAAGCAGCGCTACGTCGACGACTACAAGGCGCATGCCGAGGTCATGGCGAACCGCTTCGGCTATCCGCACATCACCTTCATGGACGCGAAGGAGACGGCGGAGCGGTTGGGCTCGGCGCGCTATTTCGGCGGCACCCGCGACACCGGCACCGGGCACATCCATCCGCTGAAGCTGGTGATCGGCACGGCAAAGGTGGCGGCGCAGGCGGGCGCGCAGCTGTTCGAGCAGACGCCGGCGACCGGCATCGCATCTGTGGGCGGCAAGGTCAGAGTTACGACGCCGAAGGGCACGATATCAGCCGAGAAATGTCTGATCGGCGTCAACGCCCACGGCGGCACGCTCGAGCCGATCAGTGCCGCGCACATCATGCCGATCGGCTCGTTCATCGGCGCGACGGTGCCGCTGGGGGCGGACTCAAACGTGCTGCCGGGCGGTGAGGCGGTCGATGATTCCCGCTTCGTCGTGCGCTACTTCCGCAAATCGAAGGATGGGCGGCTGCTATTCGGCGGGCGCGAGATCTACGCCGTCAACGATCCGAAAGACATCCATGTGCACATCCGCAGGCAGATCGCCGAGCTTTACCCCGACCTCAGGGATGTCGAGATCACCCATGGCTGGGGCGGCTATGTCGGCATCACGATGCCGCGAAAACCCTTCGTGCGCGAGGTGATGCCCAATGTGATCTCGGTCGGCGGCTATTCCGGCCACGGCGTCATGCTGTCGAACTTTTTCGGCAAGCTCTATGCCGAAACCATTACCGGCAACCGGGACCGGCTGAGGCTGATCGAGGACCTGAAAATCCCGGCCTTTCCCGGTGGCCGACGCTTCCGCGCGCCTCTGCTCTTTCTTGCGCTCAACTGGTATGCCTTGAGGGACAGGATGTAACCATAGGTTGCAAAATCCCTTGCAAGTTGCAGAATCTATCGCAAAGGTGCAGAATCCGCCCGGCAAGGGCGCAGAGATGCCACAATCGCCGGTAAAGGATGCCCGCTCAGGGCAGTTGAACGGGGATTTTGCGGGCCTGCCCGTGTTGGTTTGGGACCGATGCCGACCGAATGCCGGTTTTCCCGGCGCAGGTCGTAAGAACGTCGGCCCGCAAATGGAGGTTGCAAGAGTGAGAGAGCCCTTCAGTTTCGGCGCGCCGGAACGACGGCGCTTTGCGATGCAGTTTGGCTACGACATGCGGCCCAGGTTCTGGCAGCAAATCCGGACGAACTTGCATCTGATCATCGCGGCGTTTGGCACAGCAGCGCTGCTTGGCGTGGCCGCGGTAGCGCTGTGGCTGGCATTGCCGGCCAATGAGAGACAGGCGGTCGCGAGTCCCGACCAGATCGTTTCAAGCATTCCGGTAAAAACAACAAGGATCGTGCCGGCGAAGGCCTCGACGGTCGCCGCGGTGCAGCAGGCTGCGAGCAAGACCGATGCGGTTTCGCCGGCGGTGGTTGCGGCGAAGGCCGGGATATCGGTGCTGGCGCCCAATGATCCCCGCTGGACAGGATCAGGACCGAAGACCACCCTCGGCCAGGTGGCAGGCCAGGCTGAACAAACGGCAGACAAGCCGTCCGCTGCGGTGGCATTCGCCGATCCGGCAGCGAAAACCAAAGTGGCCGCATTGCTTGCCAAAGTCGCCGCTCCCACCAAGACGGCGACGGACGGTGCGCAAACCGCCGCCATTCCCACCCCGAAGCCGGGAGAGCCGGCGGCGACACCGAACGATGGCACCGAGGCCAAAGTCGAGGCCAAGAAGCCGAGCGCGGCAGACACCGGACGCATCCTCAGGGCCGTCACCATGCGCACCGGCCCGAAGAACAATGCGGCCGCCATAGTCACCGTTCCCGCCAAGACCTCGGTTCAGGTGATGGGCTGCAAGAAATGGTGCCAGATCGTCTATAACGGCAAGCGCGGCTGGATCTACAAGAGCTTTGTCAAGACCGGCGCGTAGGTTGGTCAGGCAATCCTTCTCGTTGCCCCGCGGCTCAGTTGGCTGCCGCAATCGGCCGGTGCGATGAACGGTCAAGTCAAACTTGAAACCGATCCAGCCGGACGGCTCAGATGCACCGTCCGCCGTCGACCTCCAGCGCCACGCCAGTGATGAAATCCGCCTCGTCCGAAGCCAGCCAGAGCGCCGCGTTGGCTATGTCGAGCGGCGTCGAAAGCCGCCCAAGCGGGATCGACGCGCGGAATTTCTCGCGGATTTCGGGTGTGTCGGCGCCCATGAATTTTTCCAGCATGCCGGTCTCGCCGGCGACGGGACACAGGCAGTTGACGCGGATGTTCTTCGGCGCGAGTTCCACCGCCATGGATTTGGTCGCGGTGATCGCCCAGCCCTTCGACGCATTGTACCAAGTGAGGCCGGGCCGCGGCCTGATGCCCGCGGTCGAAGCCGTGGTCAGGATGACGCCACCGCCCTGCCGGTCCATGACCGGCACGACCGCCAGGGCGGAATGATAGATCGCCTTCATGTTGACGGCCGTGATCAGGTCGAAGGTCGTCTCGTCGACCTCGAGCATGTCGCCGTTGCGATGGGTGTAGCCGGCATTGTTGACCATGATGTCGATGCGGCCGAAGGCACTCTTTGCGGCATAGACCATCTCGTCGAACTCGGAACGCGACGAGACGTCCGTCTGGGTCCAGATCGCCGCCCGGCCGATCTCGTTGGCGACGCGCTCGGCGCCCTTGGCGTTGAGGTCGGCGACGACGACCTTGGCGCCCTCCTCGGCAAAACGCCTGGCGATACCCTCGCCGAAGCCCGACGCGGCACCGGTGATGATGGCAACTTTGTTTTCCAGGCGCATGGTTTTCTCACTCATGATTGAAGACGACCGCTCGGGCGACCGCTGGCAGTGGCCGCCGAAGGATCAATATACTCGCGATTTCTCCTTTGGCTTCCGTTCCGTCCCGCTCTATGCTGCATCTGCGAAGGCGTCCCGGAACACCTTGCCGACAAGCCGCCGGGTTGCGCCAGTGTCAAGGGCACACATCAGGACCATTCGGCAAAACCCGATTGGCCTTGGGATGTGACGCCGTGTCACTGGAAAATCTAAATCGATTAGATTATATCAGCCGCGACACAGCGAGCGGCGTCAGAGCGGACAGACCATGACCAGTCAGATCATTCCCGTCGACCCTTTCGACTTCATCATTTTCGGCGGCACCGGCGATCTGTCGGAACGCAAGCTTTTGCCGTCGCTCTATCACCGCCAGCGCGACCATCAGTTTTCCGAACCGACGCGCATCATCGGCACGTCGCGCTCGAAAATGACCGACGAGGAATTCCGGGATTTCGCCAGGCAGGCGATTTCCGACCATGTGAAACCGGCCGATCTCGACGCCGCAGAGCTGAAGACGTTCCTTGCCCGGCTTTCCTACGTCTCGGCCGACGCAACGACCGGCGCCGGCTTCGACAAATTGAAGGAGGCGATAGGCGACAGCGAATGCATCCGCGCCTTCTACCTGGCGGTTGCGCCGGCGCTGTTTGGCGAGATATCGCACAAGCTGAAAGAGAACGGGCTGATCACGCCGCACTCGCGCATCGTGCTGGAAAAGCCGATCGGGCGCGATCTCGCCTCGGCGCGCGAGCTCAACGATCTGGTCGGCGACGACTTTCATGAAAGCCAGATTTTCCGCATCGATCACTATCTCGGCAAGGAGACGGTGCAGAACCTGATGGCGCTGCGCTTTGCCAATGCGCTCTACGAGCCGCTGTGGAATTCCGCCAATGTCGATCATGTGCAGATCACCGTGGCCGAAACCGTCGGCCTCGAAGACCGCGTCACCTATTACGACAAGGCCGGCGCGTTGCGCGACATGGTGCAGAACCACATGCTGCAGCTTCTCTGCCTCGTCGCCATGGAGGCGCCGTCGTCGATGGACGCCGACGCTGTGCGCGACGAAAAGCTGAAGGTTCTGCGCGCGCTGAAACGCATCAACGGCAACGAAGCGCCCAAGCACACCGTACGCGGCCAGTACCGTGCCGGAGCATCGGCAGGTGGGCCGGTGAGAGGCTATGTCGAGGAGCTCGGCAAGAACAGCAACACCGAGACCTTCGTTGCGCTCAAGGCCGAAATCGGCAACTGGCGCTGGGCGGGCGTGCCGTTCTATCTCAGGACGGGCAAGCGGCTGGCGACGCGCGTCTCGGAAATCGTCATCGAATTCAAGCCGATCCCGCATTCGATCTTCGGCGACAGCGCCGGGCCGATCTCGGCCAACCAGCTGGTCATCAGGCTGCAACCCGACGAAGGCGTCAAGCAGTTCATCATGATCAAGGATCCGGGGCCCGGCGGCATGCGGCTGCGCCAGATCCCGCTCGATATGAGCTTCGCGCAATCCTTCGATGCCCGCGCGCCCGATGCCTATGAGCGGCTGATCATGGATGTCATCCGTGGCAACCAGACGCTGTTCATGCGCCGCGACGAGGTCGAGGCGGCGTGGAAGTGGATCGACCCGATCCAGGACGCATGGGAAAGCGCCCGGCAAGAGGCGCAGGGCTATACCGCCGGCACATGGGGCCCCTCCGCCTCGATTGCGCTGATCGAACGCGACGGGCGGACATGGCACGAGAGCAATTGAACAGCGCCGCTTACAGCTGGCACGCGTTTGCCGAACGCCAGGATCTGGCGGCAGCACTTGCCGGCCATGTCGCAGGCCGGCTGACCAATGCAATCGCTGGGCGCGGCACTGCATTGCTCGCCGTTTCCGGCGGTACGACGCCGGCGAAATTTTTCGCATCGCTTTCGAGGATCCCGATCGCCTGGAACAAGGTCACGGTGACGCTGGTCGACGAGCGTTGCGTGCCGGCCTCCTCTCCGCGCTCCAATGCCGGGCTGGTCGCTGCCAATCTTTTGCAAAACGCGGCCGCAGTCGCACGTTTCGTGCCGCTCTACCAGGAGGCGGAAAGCATCGAGGATACGTCCGAGGCCGATAGCAGGATGTTGCGATCGCTGCCCTGGCCGCTCGATGTGGTCGTGCTTGGCATGGGAACCGATGGCCACACCGCATCGTTCTTTCCTGACGCCGACCATCTGGAAAAACTGCTCGACCCGTCCTCGGAAAGGGTCGTGCTCCCGGTTCACGCGGCAAGCGCCGACGAGCCGCGCCTGACGCTGTCGCTGGCGCGGATCGTCAGGGCCGGCTTCGTCGCACTGCACATCGAAGGCGAAGACAAGCGCAAGACATTCGAGAGCGCGATGGGATCGGAAACGCGAAAACCCATTCGTGCCGTGCTCGACGCAGCCGAGAGGCCCGTAGAGGTTTTCTGGGCACCCTGATTTCAACTTGCCGAGGGGTCCCGGCGGATAGCCGGACGGTGTTTGCGGGACCTCGCCTGAAAGGACCGACGCCATGACCGCGAGACGCGACATCGAAGCCATCACCGAGCGCATCCGCCAACGCTCCAGACCGGGCCGCGAGGCCTATCTCGGCCGCATCGCGGAGGCCTCGAACCGCACGGCCAACCGGGCCGTGCTGTCTTGCGGCAACCTCGCCCATGGCTTTGCCGTCTGCAGCCCTTCGGAAAAGGTGGCACTTGGCGGCGACCGGGTGCCGAACCTCGGCATCATCACCTCCTACAACGACATGCTGTCGGCGCATCAGCCTTTCGAGACATTTCCGGCGCTGATCAAGGACGCGGCGCGCGAAGCCGGCGGCATTGCCCAGGTCGCCGGCGGCGTGCCGGCGATGTGCGACGGCGTCACGCAGGGCCAGCCCGGCATGGAGCTGTCGCTGTTCTCGCGCGACGTGATCGCCATGGCCGCGGCGATCGGCCTGTCGCATAACATGTTCGACGCGGCCGTCTATCTCGGTGTCTGCGACAAGATCGTGCCGGGGCTGGTGATCGCGGCGCTGACTTTCGGCCATCTGCCGGCGGTGTTCATCCCGGCCGGGCCGATGACAACGGGCCTGCCCAACGACGAGAAGGCCAAGGTCCGCCAGCTCTATGCCGAAGGCAAGGCAGGAAGGGCCGAACTGCTCGAGGCCGAGTCCAAATCCTATCACGGGCCGGGGACCTGCACCTTCTACGGCACGGCGAACTCCAACCAGATGCTGATGGAGATCATGGGCCTGCACACACCGGGCGCGTCCTTCGTCAATCCCGGCACCCCGTTGCGCGACGCGCTGACAAGGGAGGCGACGAAGCGGGCGCTGGCGATCACCGCGCTCGGCAACGCCTATACGCCGGTCGGCCGGATGATCGACGAGCGCTCGTTCGTCAACGGCATCGTCGGCCTGCATGCCACCGGCGGATCGACCAACCACACCATCCATCTGATCGCCATGGCGGCCGCGGCCGGCATCGCTATTACCTGGCAAGATATTTCGGACCTTTCGGACGCCGTGCCGCTGCTGGCGCGGGTCTATCCGAACGGCCTTGCCGACGTGAACCATTTCCACGCGGCCGGCGGGCTCGGCTTCCTGATCCGCGAACTGCTCGACGAGGGGATATTGCACGAGGACGTCCAGACGGTTTGGGGCGAAGGGCTGCGGCCTTATGCTGTCGAGGCCAAGCTCGGCGCCGATGGCGGCGTGGTGCGCGACGCCTCGCCCCGCGAGAGCGGCGACGAGAAGGTGTTGGCGCCGTTCAAGAAGGCGTTCCAGCCGACGGGCGGATTGAAGATGCTCTCGGGCAATCTCGGCCATGCCGTCATCAAGACATCGGCGGTGAAACCGGAACGGCGCATTATCGAGGCGCCGGCCAAGGTTTTCGACAGCCAGCAAGGGCTCAACGAGGCGTTCAAGGCCGGCACGTTGACCGGCGATTTCATCGCCGTCATCCGCTTCCAGGGCCCGAAAGCCAACGGCATGCCGGAGCTGCACAAGCTGACCACCGTGCTCGGCGTCCTGCAGGATCGCGGCCAGCATGTGGCGCTGGTCACTGACGGGCGCATGTCGGGCGCGAGCGGCAAAGTGCCGGCGGCGATCCATGTGACGCCGGAGGCGATCGAGGACGGGCCGATCGCCAGGATCCATGAAGGCGACATCATCAGGCTCGACGCCGACGCCGGGACGCTGGAAGTGCTGGTGCCGGCAGGCGATTTCGCGCTGCGCCGAGCGGCGGACAGCGATCTTGTCGGCAATGAATTCGGCTTCGGCCGCGAGCTTTTCGCTGGGTTCCGGCAAATGGTAGGCCGTGCCGACCACGGCGCCAGCGCGTTCGGAAACAACGTGGCGGAATTCGCACTGCAGTGAAAAGAGCGGCTCGCGGCCGCTCTTTTACCGGCGTCGAAATACGCCCCTACTGCACCGTCAGCTCAACTCGCTCGCCGGCTTTGATGGTGACCGTGCTTTCCTTTGAGCTGTTGTCCAGCATCTGCGAGACGACCGCGTAGTCGCCGGCCGGCAGCGCTGCCTGATATTTCTCGTCATAGGCGTAACCGAGCGATTTGCGGTTGCCGTTGATGTCCTTCTTCGGATCGAAAATCTCGATCTTCGATGCCCCTGGCGCGGTGATCGCCAGCACGCCGGCATTGAGGGCGATCTTCAGATCCTGATTCTCACCGGCCTTGACGCTGAACGGCTGCTCGGCGACGGCAAGCTCGACCGTCGCCGTCAGCACATAGTCATCGGGCGGCAGATCGAACTTGCTGTCGGGACCATAGGCATGGGCCACCTCTTGCCTCGTCCCGTCGATCTTCTTTCTTGCCTTGAACACCTTGAAGCCGATGCCAGAACCGTCGGCCTTGTCGCCGCCGGCAGTGTAGTAGGCATTGGCAATGACATGGCCGACGCCGACGATGATATCCTTGTCGACGATCCTGCCGGCAGTGAGCGGGATGGTTTTGGTAACCTCGCCCTGCCCGATCCTGACCGTCACTTTCTGGTCGCCGGCCGGTAAGACGACTTTCGTGTCGCCATAATAGGTCGCGGGCGTATCAACGCCCGGATAGGCGATCACGACAGCCGCGCCATCGGCCACATCCGCTCCCTCACTTGGCCGTGGATGAATGATGAGCGTGCCGGCATTCAGCGTGAGGAGGGGTTTGTAGACCTGGCCCGCCTCGACCGTGATCTTCTGTTCGGTCCTGGCCTCGCCATAACGTGCGACAATCGTGTAGTCGCCCGGCTCCAGATTGCCCTTGTAGGCGCCGTATTCAGTGGTGACGTAGTCGCCGCGGGTGCCGTCGGACTTTGCCTTGTAGATCTCCCAGGAATTGCCGTCGGTGACGGGATCGCCGCCCTCGGCTAGCACCACGGCGGGCATGAAGTTGACCTCCGGCAATTCCGGCGCGGAGGCCGGCGCAGGCGCAGGCGCTGGTTCGGGCGCCGGTGCAGGTGCGACGGCAATGGTTTCGACCAGCGCGTCCTGCAGCGCCTTCTCATCGGAGGCCTGGATGTATTTCCCGCCGGTGTTGTCGGCGAGGCAAGCAACCTGCTTGCCCTCGTCCGCAGTCAGGCCGAAGCCGACGACGTTTACGGTGAAGTCGACGCCGGCAGCCTTCAGTTCCTTGCCGAGCGCGCAAGGGTCGCCTTTGCAGGTCTCGAGCCCGTCGGTGATCAGGATGACGGTGGCCTTGTCCTCGGTGTATTTCAGCGCCTCGGCCGCCTGCTTGACGGCTGATGTCAACGGCGTCTTGCCGAGGAATTTCAAGCTGTCGGCTGCAGCGGAAACAGCACCTGCCGAGCCGGCCTGCGGCGGCACGATCAGCTCGATGTCCTCGCAACTGCCCTTCTCGCGATGGCCATAGGCCATGAAGCCGATTTCCTTGTCGGCGGGGACAGATTGCAGCACCGTTCGCAGCGATTGGCGGGCGATTTCGAGCTTGGGCGTGCCGTCGATCTGCGCCCACATCGAACCGGAAGCGTCGAGAACAATGACGACACGGTCGGCGGCAAGGCCGAGCGTCGTCATCCACAAAAGGAGAATCGCCGCAGCGATGCTCCGTGCAAGTCCCGCCATGAAAATCTCCCCCACTCAGTCGCCGCCAGTCAGTCTCTGCCCAGTCAGTCCCTGTCAAGTCCGGGGGGCGAAGCTATTTGAGGCCGCATCAGGATACAAGCCCGGACGCCGGGCACGTGAGGGTTGGCGTCGCCGACTGCGCCAAACACTCAGTACGTCGTGCGCCGCTCTTCGGAAGGCGGCCGGCCGAACTGCAGCCGGTAGCTCTGGGCAAAATAGGAGTGTGAGGTGAAACCGGTGGCGATCGCCACGTCGAGGATCGGCATGTTGGTCTGGCGCAGCAATTCGCGCGCCCGCTCGAGCCTGAGCCGCATGTAATAGCGGCCGGGCGTCACCGTGAGGTGACGCAGGAACAGGCGCTCGACCTGGCGCACCGACAGGCCCGCCGACTTGGCGAGCTGCACCGCCGACAGCGGCTCGTCGAGATGATCGGCCATCAGCTCGACGATGCGCCGCAGCTTTTCCGATTTGCCGGTCAGGTCGCGCTCGGGGCCGACGCGCTGGCGGTCTCCGGCGGAGCGGATGCGCTCGTGCTGGAACTGGTTGGCGACGCCGTTGGCGAGGCTCGAGCCGAAATCCCCGCGCACGATCTCCAGCATCAGGTCGATCGAGGTGGTACCGCCAGCGCAGGTGTAGCGCTTGCGGTCGATCTCGAAGACGTTGCCGGTGCAGTTGATGTCGGGAAACCGCTCGACGAAGCCGGCGCGGTTTTCCCAGTGGATGGTGCAGCGATAGCCTTCGAGCTGACCTGCCTCGGCGAGCAGATAGGAGCCGACCGACAGAGCCCCGAGCGCGTTGCCGCGCCGACCCCAACTGCGCAGCGCCGCCAGCACCTTGCTCTTGCCGGGAAACTCAGTCGTCAGCCCGACCGAGACGAAAAGGATATCGACCGGCGGCAGATCGGCGACAGCATAGTCGATCTTGAGCGGCAGGCCGTTGGAGGCCATGACGGCATCGCCGTCGGCCGACACCGTCGTCCAGCCATAGAAGTCGTGGCCGAGCAGGCGGTTGGCCGACCGGAACGTGTCGATTGCGGCGGCCAGCGAGAACATGGAAAACTTGTCGACCAGCAGGAACCCGAACTGCCGGCCGCCTTGAACGGGATCGTTCGTGAGCGGCCGCTCTGAGGGAACAGTGAGGTTCGGCAAAGCTGAGGCTTTCCAGGTTCAGAAAGACGGCCGTTTCAATCCGGCCGCGAGGTAGGCGGAAGCTAGCGTGTTGGCCATCAGCATGGCAATGGTCATCGGTCCAACGCCGCCAGGCACCGGCGTGATGGCGCCGGCCGTCTTCGCAGCTTCCGCATAGGCGACGTCACCGACGAGGCGGGTCTTGCCTTCGCCCTTTTCGGGCGCCGCGATGCGGTTGATGCCGACGTCGATGACGGTGGCACCTGATTTGACCCAGTCAGCCCTGATCATTTCAGGCCTGCCGACGGCGGCAACGAGAATGTCGGCGGTGCGCGCCAGTGCAGCCAAGTCCTTCGTGCGGCTGTGTGCGATCGTCACGGTGCAGTTGGCGGCAAGTAGAAGATTGGCCATCGGTTTGCCGACAATGTTGGAGCGGCCGACGACGACCGCATTGAGCCCGGAAAGATCCTTGCCGCGCACACGCTCGATCAGCAGCATCGAGCCGGCCGGCGTGCAAGGCACGAACGCCGTCTCCAGTTCGCCGGTGCCGAGCTTGCCGACATTGATGAAATGGAAGCCGTCGACATCCTTTTGCGGGGCGATGGTCTGGATGACCTTGCCCGCGTCGATATGGCCAGGCAGCGGAAGCTGCACCAGGATGCCGTTGATGCCGGGATCGGCGTTGAGTTCGCCGATGATATCAAGCAGTTCCTGCTCGGAGGTCTCGGCCGGCAGTGTGTGCTGGACCGAATGAAAGCCGCATTCCTTGGCGGTGCGGGATTTGGAGGCGACGTAAACCTGGCTCGCCGGATCCTCGCCGACGATGACCACGGCGAGACCGGGCTTCTGCGCGCCCCTTTCCATCAGTTCGATCGTCAAGGCCTTGACGCGCCGCACCACGTCTTCGGCGACGCTTTTTCCGTCAATCAGCTCGGCCATGAACCACCCTCAACATCGTTCCACTTCGGGCGGCATTTTCACGAAAATCCGACCGGGCAATCCCGTCAAAGCGCCGTCTTATGCCGCTAACTCGAAACCGGTGGCTTTTATTCTATTCGGCGCTCAGAAATAGCGCCGCGATCGGCTTTCGGTGAGTTCGCGAACCGCTTCGCGGAATTCACGCAAGCTGGCTCGGATTTCGTCGATGGAGGCTTGCTGTTCAGCGGCTTTCGAAGCCTGATCTGCCTCGTCCGACGAGGCTCGGGGATAGACCGACTGCTGCTGCGGATGAGGCGCTTGTCCGGCATGGGGCGTCATGGCCGGCGGATAGGGATAGCCGGCCGGCGGCGGCTGCATCTGCCAGGGATAGCCCATCGGCGGTTGCGCATACGCCTGCATAGGCGCGGCCGGGTAGATCCCCTGCTGCCGACCATAGGCGCCTTGCTGGACTTGCGGCTGCCTGTAGCCGGCAGTTTCCGGATCCCGCTTTGTGCCCCCGGCGACTGCCGGTGAGCCACTGGCCGGTGAGCCACTGGAACGCGTGTTGGCAGAGTCTTCCCTGCGCGCCTTGCGCGGCACGATCTTTCTCGTTGCCGACAGCAGCGCACTGATCGGGCCTGAACGTCTGGTGGCCTCGACTGGCGAAACGGGTGGCGGCGAGGCCTGATATGCCTGGTCTTCAAACCGGCCTTCGTCCGTCCCGCGGCGCGGCCGCGAATTGGCGGTTTCGCGCAGGCTCGCATAAGCGCCGCGCATGGCGCCCAGACCGACACCGGAGGCGAGGCCCGCCAGCAGGCCGGCAAGCACCGTCACGGCGCGCGACGGTCCGTTCGGCTCGAGCGGGGCGAAGGCCTTGGAGATCACGTTGATGTTGGCGGTGTTGATGTCCTTCTGCTCACCGGTTTCCTTGGCGCGCAGTAGATACTGTTCATAGACGGAGCGTTTGGCGGCGGCCTCGCGCTCCAGTTCGCGCAGCGTGACCAGATCGCTGTTGACGTCGCCGCTGCGGACCTTCAACTGCGCCAATCGGGAGGCCAGATCCTGTTCGAGCTGCACGGCGCGCCTGAGGTCGACCTGCAGCGACGAGGCGATGCGGCGCAGTTCCCCGGCGATACGCTCGCGTGAACCGGCAAGCTGGGCATTGAGCGCCTGGAGCTCGGGATGGCGCGGTCCGAACCGGATCGCGGCGCGGTCGGCTTCCTGCTTGAGCGTCGCATATTGCGAGCGCAACTCGCTCATGGTGTTGGAATTGATCTCCTCCGGCAAGGTGCCGCTCAGAACCGAATTCACGTCGATCGAGCGCGCAGACGCCGCGCGGGCGTTGAGTTCCAGCGTGCGCGCGCGGGCGATGGCAAGTTGCTGGTTGAGCTTGAGCATCTCGTCGTCGCTGATCAGATGGCCCTGCGCGTCGACAAGGTCGTGCGCGGCCCTGAAATCCTCGACCTTGCGCTCGGCCACTTCCACGCCCTTGCGCAGCTCGTCGAGCCTGCCCGTCAGTTCGTTGGTCGCGCGGCCAGCGGTGTCGGACTGGATCTGACCGAAGGTCTGCAGGAAAACGTCCGTCATCGTATTGGCGATGAGCGCCGACTTCTCGCCATTTTGCGTGGTGGCGCTGACGGAGATGACGAAGGTCTTGCCGCCGCGCTCGACCGAAAGGCTCTCCGCCAGATTGCCGACGGCCAGCGCGCGGCGGCGGCCCTCATCGGCACCCGGTTCGTCATTGCGCGACAGGATCGACCGGATGACCGTCATCACGCCCAGACCATCCGAACCTTGCCCGTTGAACTCCGGATCGTTGACGAGATTGAGCTTGTCCACGACCTTGTTGAGAACAGTACCGGAAGTGAGCACGCGAACCTGGTTTTCAACGATGGCCAGCGTGGCGTCGGACGCAACCACCGATTGGGTGAGGTCGCGGTCGGTGAGCTTCAGGTCGCGCGGGTCGACGATCAGCTCTGCCGTGGCTTCGTATTTCTTCGGCGTCGACAGCGCGATCGCGACGCCGAGCGTGGCGCCCAGTATCGTCATGGCGACGATCAGCAGCTTCGATCGTGCAATGCCGCGGACGACCTGCATCGGATCGATCAACGGCTTCCATTCTTGTACGTCGTTATCCTCGCGGGAAGACCGCTGCTCGTCACCGGCGTATCGAGGCTCGAATGCGGCGTATTGAGGCTCGGACGCGGCGTAGCGGGAATCGAACGCGGCATATCGAAGATCGAACGCGGCGTATCGGGGATCGAGCGCGGCGTATCGAGGATCGTCATCGACACGGCGGTCCTCGGCGACACCGGCAGCGACCGGCTCCTCCCGCGGCCTGGCGTCCGCATGGTCCACGTCAACGGCGACGTCGGTTTCAGGCGGTATCGGGGCGGCCGAAGCGGATGCATGATCGGCTTGAAACTGGTTTGCTTCATCGTTTGCGGAGAATTCCGGAGTTGCCGCCCGTTCCGGAATCGCTGAGGGCTCCGGGGTTGCGAGTTCCGGATGCGCTCGCCCCTCGCGGCGTAAGCGCGCGAGACGATGGCGCATTGCGGCATCTTCGCGCCATGACGGGTCTGCCCGATCCCCGATCGAAACCAGCGATGGTTCAACTTCTTGTTCGCCGTGCATCGCCTGGCCAAGCGCCAGCAAGGACCGCTCGCGCTTCCAATCTTCACGGTTTTGCCTGTCGACCATTGTCGTGGAGCTTGCCCTTGGCGGCTTGGACGCGCGGTCAGCCATTCGTTAAGCCACGCTAAACAGGCATAGGAAACAAAAGGTTAATTTCCCTGCCTTGAAGACAAGGTTTCCCTCTTCGGTTGTGTCTTTCTTGAACGCAGCGAAAGCACTCAGAACCGCGCGTTAAACTTTCCAGCCTATGCTGTCTCCGACACATGACACAGGCTGGCAACATCCCGCAAAGGCGGCCTCTCGCCCGGATCGGCGCTTTCGTGGCCGAACGACGGGGGCTGGTTCGCGATTATCTTTCGGCGATCAGCGGCGCGGGCGGGCGGCTGGTGTTTTCGCTCGCCTATTTCATCGCGCTGGCCAACACGCTGTCCATCGCCGAGTTCGGCATGTTCGCCACCGCTTCGGCGGCCGGCGTGATGCTGTCACGCATCCTGGCCTTCGGCTTCATCTCGGCGCTTTACCGAACCGCCACCATCCGCCCCAATCTGATCGGCACCTTCACGGCCGGCTTCCTGCTGCTTGGGGTCATATCGCTGCCGCTGCTGGTTGCCGCCTCCTACGGCGTCTACCTGGTCTTCTTTGCCAGCACCGTGCCGCTATCGGTCTTTGCGGCGATCGTGTTTGCCGAGGCGCTGTTGTGGCGGCCGGTCGAGGTGGCGCTGATCGTCAATAACGGTCTCGGCAAATTCGGCCGCGCCGCCCTGCTGACGATCCTGGCGACGGCTCTGCGGGCGCTCGGCGCCGTGCTGTTCATGTTCGCGGCGCAGCCGACCATAGATGTCTGGTCCTGGTATTATATCGGCGCCAACGCCGCCTCGCTGCTCATCGCCTTCGGATTTTTCTATCCGCGCCAGAGACTGCGGCTGCGGCTGGCGCTCTATCTGCGGCGGCTCGCCGATTCCGTCTACGTGGCCGGCGCAGAGGTGCTGTTCTACCTGCAGATGGAATTCGACAAGTTGCTGGTGCTGGCGATCGGCGGGCCGCACCTCGCCGGTATCTATGCCATCATCATGCGGCTGGTCGACCTGACGGCGATCCCGATCCGCACCTTCTCGATGATGCTGGTGCAGCGCATGATGCGTGCGCCGGAACTCTTGTCGCGCCTTTCGGTCAAGAGCGCCATCGAAGGCGGCGTGTTCCTGGTCTCGACGCTGGCGCTGGCGGCACTCGGCATCGTGCTGCATTTCTTCCCCAACGCGCTGGGGAAGAATGTCGCGGAGGCCGCCCCTTTAGTGGCGCTGGCGATCTGCGTGCCGGGCCTGCGCAATCTCGTCGAATACCAGGCCGAGCTTCTGTTCGCGCGCGGCCAGACACTGGTGCGGGCGATCAACCTCGCCTTGCTTGCCGCGCTGAAGGCGGTGCTGCTGACCTATGTGCTGACCACGATGCTGGACACGCCCGATCTGGTGCTGTCGCTCAACGTCGTTTTCCTGCTGCTCTATCTCGCCTCAGCGCTGCTCACCTATTCGGCGATGCGCAGACCTGCGAAGGCGATCTAGGGGTCAAACTGAACTAGCGGGCTGCCGCCAATAGCCGGGATGGGTGGAGTGTTGTCGCACTTCATGCGACCAAGATGCATGCCTTGCGAGCGAGGCTCCGCAGTTCACCAAGAACCTGAAGGGAACGACTGTGCAAAAATTCGTGACGATTGGGTATGGAGACCGTGAGGGATACGACCGAACCGCAGTGGCCGTTCGAGACGCAGCCCACGCGCACGACGCGAAGTTGCAGAAAGACGGAGCGTTGATGGGTATCGCGGGCGCTCCTGTGCAAGTGGATCTGGCTCACCGGTTCGACTGCCGGCGCAGTGATGATCGTACAGTTGGTGATGCCGAGTTTCTTGTTATGCGCTCAGAGGCCGGCGAACGAGAACGGCTGGTGGTCCGGCAGGTGAATATGCCACGGTCCTTGCCGTCGGTCGGCGAGATCTTCCATTCGTAAACCCCAGGAAGCAGCGCATCAGTTCCAAGTGTGGAGGCATACTCTCCACGATCCATCAGTTTCGCGTCGGAAGATTGTGACTATGGATCCTTCGTAGCGCTGCGTTTCGCCGCCTTCGGCCGACCATTTCCCGGTCGCGTAGGCAATGTCACCGGCGGCCACTGCATCCACGAGTTCGATGCCATGGTTCCGCACACCAGCCGAGATCAATTCCTTCCAGAAGTCCTTGATAGCGCTCGTCCCCCTTACGAAGGCATGGGTGGACGGCAATACAACCGCGTCGGGTGTGTAAAGAGCAGCGACTGCGTCAGCATTGCCGCTATTGAAGGCCGAATTCCAGCCATCATTCGCCTTCTGAAGCACCTCGCGGATATTCTCGGTCGGTTGTGCCATGGCGTCCTCCTTTGTCCTGTCGCCAATTTCTATCAATTGGCCGCCCGCAGGCCTTCAGCCGGTGTTGCGAGTGCTTGTGCGGCTCGCAGGTCAGGCAAGGTTTGTCCCTCGGTAAACCCGGAAATGATGAGTGCGAGCCGCTCGCGAGCACCAGGAATGGGACAGTCGGCCCGCGCGAGGCTCAGTGCAGCACGCAGCTCCCAGAATCGCGCGCCCTGGGCCTGGGCAATCGCCAGCGCGTCAGAAAAGCGATTTTCGGCGAGTGCAACTCCGTCTTCCCCCGACTGCAGGAGCACCTCGCCCTGTAGGCGTAGCACCTCGGCTGCAAACCATCGTTCATTGGTGCGTTCGATCCTGGCATGTGCTTCTTCAAGCAAACGGAGTGCAACATGGTGGTCGCCGGCTCTGACCTCGATCTGCGCCTGAAGAGCAATGAAATAAGGAACCATGAATTCCGCGCCGGTCGCACGCCACTCAACAAGGCCTCGTTGGAGTTCCAGGCGACCCCGATCGGCATCACCCGCCTCAGCGAGTGTCCAAGCGCTCAAGATTGTGGCGCCGGCAAGCCAGAAGCGGAATCCAGCTTCGCTGGCAATGCGGGTCAACTCTGCGCAGCATTCCCGGACACTTTCGCGATCGCCAAGGATCTGGCGGATGACGCCGCCGAAGAATAATGGCAGAGCAAGGCTGTTGCGATGACCCACACGATGCGCTTCAGCAACCGCCTCGTTGTTGGCCGCCAGAGCCTGATCAGGAAACCCAAGCGGCAGCAACGTGCGGGCGAGATAGTCCAGGCACACGACCCGTGGGTCGAAGGCGTAAACAAACGCCGGCGATCTGTGCTCCTGGGGATCGTAGAGAGCCAACGCCTGCTCGAGATGTGCCCGGGCGCGGGCGAATTCGCCGGCAGGCAACGAGCTGACCCCAGCTGCCCGATGAGCAAAGAACGACAGCCCACAGTCGTTGCTCGCTTCCGCCAATTCAAGCAGGCGGTCCGCTGCGCTGCGGGCCTCCGCCAACTCGGCTGCATAGAGGTGGTAAAGACATAGACCGTAAAGAACCGGAAAGAGCTGACGTGTATCGCTCAGCTCTTCACAGAGTTCGCGCGCGCGACCATAAGCGGTCGCTGTCGAAGGTGCGGCGAAGCCGTGCGCAGCAACGTGGGTACTGCCGAGCGCCAACTGGATTGCAAGTTCGCGCCGCGAACGCTCTTCGGACGGTGGCATCGCCGAAAGTCCGGTTAGGGCGTTGTCGAATCTGGCGAGCGCCTCAGTCAGGACAGAGCGAGAAAGCGCCCGACGACCAGCGAGTTCATTGTACTCGACAGCCTTTTCCACAAGGCCCGCCTGACCAAAGTGGTGGGCAAGCAGTTCGGGCTCTGTGGTTACGATTTCCGGGAAGCGTTCCTCGAGAATGGACGCAATCCGGGCATGAAGCTGCTGGCGGCGGCTATGCAGGAGGCTGCTGTAGGCCGCATCCTGCACGAGCGCATGCTTGAAGACGTAAGTTACTTGGCTGTTACTGCCGCGGCGGAAAACAAGGCCGGCCGCTACTAGCTCGTTCGTTGCCCGCTCAAGCTCAAAATCAGGAAGTCCAGCGGCTGCGGCAAGCAACTCGTGCTTGAACTCGCGACCGATCACTGCCCCGATCTGCGCGACCTCCCGGACCGAGGCCAACCGATCGAGCCGGGCCATCAGCGAGTCGTGCAGAGTGGCCGGGACGGCAAACGGAGGCAGTGGGCCGGCCAGCACGAGTTCGCCGTCACGCTCTTCAAGCAGGCCCGATTCAAGCACGACCTTCGTCAACTCTTCCACGAAAAGCGGCACGCCCTCGGTCTTCGACAGAACCTGATCCAGTACTGTTGCTGGCAACTGCTTGCCCTCCGTCATCGCTGCAATGATAGAAGCCGCTTGGGAACGGCTGAGCCGATTCAGGGTCAAAAAAGTCGCGTGTGGAAGACCAGCCCAGCGCACTGCGCCTTCCGGTCGCGAAGTTGCAATCAGCATTATAGGCAAGTGTTGAATCCGGCCCGCGATTTGGTCGAAGAGCTCGGCGGACATCGGATCAAGATAATGCGCGTCCTCAAGCTGCATGAGGACCGGCTTGCTGCGGGCCAGTGCCTCCAGCTGCTCGATCAGCACCTCGAATGTGCGAGACTTCTGTTTTTGCGCCATCAGGTCGAGCTTGGGATAGCGTCCCTCGGTCGGGATCGACAGCAATGCCGCGATTAGTGGTATCGCCTCATTGGCGTTCTTTGTCGAACCGGCGAGCAGTTGCTCAAGAAAGTCAAGCTGACGCTCGGGTGGGTCAGTCCGCCTGATGTTCCCGGCCCGGAGCAACTGATCCGTCACAGGATAGAGGGCGGTATCGAGGTGATAAGGCGAGCAGTAATACCGCAGTCGCGTGTGTGCCTCGTCTTTTAGGCGCTCCAGCAGCTCTTGCAGAATGCGGGACTTACCTATGCCAGCCTCGCCGAATAGCTCGACAACTTGGCCTTCCCCGGAAGCGGCAAGCCGCCACCGATCGAGGAGCAGGGCGATGTCATGTTCCCGCCCTGTAAGCGGCGCAGATTCGGCTGCGTGAAGTGCTTCGAATCGACTCTCGGCGCGTCCCTCTCCAATCACCTTGAATGCGTTTATGGGCGCGTCGAAGCCTGGCAACCGCTGCGGCCGGATTCTGGTCACCTCGAACAGCTTTCCGATAAGTCTATAGGTAAGCTCCGAGATGACTACCGTTCCCGGCTCGGCCAAAGTTTGGAGCCGAGCTGCAAGATTGGGGGTCTCGCCCACGACTGCATTCTCTTGCGCGGCGCCTACACCAATCAGGTCGCCCACGACTACGACGCCAGTTGCAATGCCGACCCGGACCGAAAGTTGTTGCCCCTCACCCAAAGACAAAGCGGCTACGGCAGCGACCACCGCAAGCGCCGCGCGAACAGCGCGCTCGGCCTCGTCCTCGTGTGCCTGCGGCCAACCGAAATAGGCCAATACTCCGTCGCCCATAAGCTTGGCGACGTGTCCCTCGAAGCGAAGGATCTCGCCAGCGACAGTATTCTGAAACTTCCTCAAGAGGTCGCGCATCTCCTCAGGGTCAAGCCGCGTCGCAAGCGCGGTAGAACCGACGAGATCCACGAACATGACCGTCAATTGACGCCGTTCTGCCTCGCGGGGCCGTCCAGGTTCGCCGGACCGGTCAACCGAAGCCGACGTCCGAATTGGTGAGGCTGAAGCTGGTTTCGCCGACTCTAACGCCGGCTCTCCTTGCATCGCGGCAATTGCCTCCAGGATGCGCTTGCGGTGGGCAAGCGCGGCAACCCCGATTTCTTTCAGGTCCTCGGCGGTGAGGCGCGGCAGTATTTCGGCATCAATCGCGTTTTCGTCGAAAGCCGAAATGTACTGCTCCAGGCCTAAACCTCTGAGCCAAACTGCGATATTCATTGGGCTCCCTCCGCAGCCATTTGGCCTCGCTTCGGTGGGGCAGGAAACATATCACAAAGGCATCGCGATAACACGCGAGTTCGTGTGTCGCAGGCCTGACATTCGGTGAGAACCCCGCGTCGCCAATTGGCGCAACCGCGGCCTGCAGCGTGTTCCCCGCTGATGTCTGCTTATGGGCAGTGGCAAAGTCGCACTCTACGGCCGACATGCTGAAGGGTTTCGGGTGCCGTCAGGCGTACGAAAGTCTCTCATGCAGGAACCCGCGGGCCGCAGACGATTGCCTATGGGGATTTGTGCCTCGGGATGTGCCAGCGCCTGTCGCGGACTTCCGCATAGGACGTGCCTGGGAGGTCGTGAAAGAAGCTTCCGGGCCAGGTCGCAGAACCTGGAGCGTTGATTCCGGCGGGATTGATGCGCGTGATGACCGGCTTCACGGCAACGTGCACATAGCGTCCCGTTGACCGGCGCCGGCGTGGCGCGGTCGTACGAGCAACTTGGTCATGCCGGGTCATGGCGCGTTCTCCCGGTTCGGCGCTCGTGAGGCAGGCGGCGCACGAGGCTGGCACCACCGTTCGAACCTCTCGATGACGACCATGCGTCCACCGCAGCAAGGGCAAGGCGGGCGGACGTCAGCCGGTCCTTTCGGAGTATCGTCTTCGGGCGGCGGAGCGACGTTCAGCAGTTCGCGCGCGAGTGCGAGGCTGGCCTTGCGGGCGGTGCCGGCAAGCAGCCCATAGTGACGGATGCGGTGGAACCCACGCGGCAGGACATGGAGCAGGAAGCGGCGGATGAACTCGTCGGCGGTAAGCGTCATGGCGCGCTGGCGCTCGACACCATCGCGGCGATAGTCCTTGTATCGGAAGGTGACTCCCTTCTCGTCGAAGGCGATCAGGCGGCGGTTCGAGATGGCGACCCGGTGAGTGTAGCGCGATAGGTAGGCAAGCACCGCTTGGGGTCCGGCGAAGGGCGGCTTGGCATAGACCACCCAGCGTTTGCTGCGAACAGGCTTCAGATGACGCAGGAAGGCCCGACGGTCGGCCAGGTGCGCCGCCGATCCGAAGAAGGCGAGCCGACCGGCGTCGTGGAGCGCGACCAGCCGGGTCAGGAACAGGCGGCGGAACAGCTTGCCCAGTACTCTGACTGGGAGAAGGAAGGCCGGCCGCGACGATACCCAGCGTGACCCGTCCGGCGCGATGCCGCCGCCCGGCACGATCATGTGGACATGGGGATGGTGGGTCATTGCCGAGCCCCATGTGTGGAGCACGGCGGTGATGCCTATGCGCGCGCCGAGGTGCTTGGGATCCGCCGCGATCGTCAGCATCGTCTCCGATGCCGCTTTGAACAGCAGGTCGTAGACCGGCGCCTTGTTGTGGAAGGCGATGACGGCGACCTCGGCCGGCAGCGTGAACACGACGTGGAAGTATCCCACCGGCAGCAGGTCGGCTTCACGCTCGGCGAGCCATGTACGCGCGGCCGCGCCCTGGCACCTGGGACAGTGCCGGTTGCGGCAGCTGTTATAGGCGATCCGCCATTGGCCGCAGTCCTCACAGGCTTCGACATGGCCACCCAATGCAGCGGTGCGGCAGTGTTCGATCGCCGACATGACTTTGAGCTGCTGCAGGCTCAGATGCCGGGCGTAGGCGACCCGGTATCCGGGGCCGGCAGCACGGAAGATATCGGCGACCTCCAGGTCAGCGCGCACCCGTTCAGCCGGGAGGCGGCTTGCCTTCCATCAGCGCCATCAGCCGGTCGAGCGGCCCTGCGACCGCGTGGATCGTCCGGGTCGAAACCTTGGTGTAGAGCGCGGTGGTCTCGAGCTTGCTGTGCCCGAGCAGCACCTGGATGACGCGGATGTCGACATCCTGCTCAAGTAGGTGGGTGGCGAAGCTGTGACGCAGCGTGTGCGGGCTGACGCGCTTGCGGATGCCGGCGACTTCGGCTGCTTCCTGGACCGCGCGATGCAGTTGCCGCGACGAGATCGGCGCGATGCAACTACGCCCCGGGAACAGCCACCCATGTGGAAGCATCACCCCGCGCCGCTTGCCTTCGCGCCACCACAGCCGCAGCAGTTCCAAGAGTTGCGGCGAGAGCATTGCGTTGCGGTCCCTGCGTCCCTTGCCCTGCTCGACGCGGATCAGCATGCGTGTCGAGTCGATGTCGTCGACCTTGAGGTGCGCGACCTCGGACACGCGCAGGCCCGCGCCATAGGCGACACCGAGCGCGGCCTTGTACTTGATGCCTGGCGCCGCCTCGAGCAGCCCCGCCGCTTCCTCGACGCTCAGCACATCGGGCAGCTTGCGCGGATATCGCGTGACCACCAGCGCGCGTGCCAGATCGCGCCGCTTCAGCGTCACCGTGAACAGGAACCGCAGCGCCGAAACCGCGCCGTTGATCGTCGCAGGGCCCACGCCGTTCGCGTGCTGATACAGCTGGAAGCGCCGGATGTCCTCGGGCGCCGCGGTGTCGGGCGCGCGGCCAAGGAACGCGGCGAAGCGCCGGACATGACGAACGTAATCCTGCTGCGTATGCGGTCCCAGGCCCCGCATCAGCATGTCCTGCTGCATGCGCTGGCGAAGCGGGGTGATCGGAGCATCGGTCGACAAGGTAGCCATGGCAAGTTCCTCTCGTTGAAGGGAACTCCATGGTCGGATCGTGGTCTCTACTCGCTCAAGGTCTATGAATACCGCGCCATCTCAGAATCAGGCGCCCCTCCCGCGAAGCGGGTTCGTGCATGCGGCGCCAAGCGGTCATATTCGGCACGGGGGACGAAGGTCGCCAACGGGTCAACCCGGTCCTTCAGGGTGATCGGGTTTTGCCCTAGGGCTAATCGAGCCCGATCAGGCGGCGGATGCGGCCGATATCCGTGCCGATGAACGACTGCATGCCGATTGCCACCTGTTGCGGCGCCATGGCTGCGATGAAGCGGCGGAACTCGTCGTCCGACAGCGCCTCGCCCGTCCAGTGAACGCGGCAGAACTCCTCCGATCCGTGGAAATGGCCGGTGCCGTCGAGCACGTCGTCGACATAGCGGCCGTAGATCATGCATTCGGAGAATCTGCGTGTCGCACCGACGATTTCGACCCAGTTGCGGCCATGGATCTTCTCGATCCGGGCGCACATCGCCGTCACGGTTTCGCGGCGCCAGGCAATCAGCGTCGAAATGTAATCGTGGGTCGAAACCTCTGATGGCTCGATGCCGAGCGCCGCGCCCGCATTGCGCGACCAGATGCGGTGCTCCTCATGGCCTTCACCCGACAGCACGCCGTCGCGGCGGAACAGCCGCACCTTGCCGTCGCGCCAGAAGGCGCTGCAATCGAAAGGTTTGAGGAAGGCCACGTCGGAATCGCAGAAGACCAGCACGTCTTCGCCAGCATGCGCTGATATCGCGATGCGGCGAAGCTGCTGCACGTGCCAGCCGCGCAGGGGCATGGTCCATGGGCTGAGCCAGATGCGCCGGCGGAACAGGCTGAGCGGATCGTCGAAGGCACGCAGCCGGCGCGGCAACAGGTCCCGCTCGTCGATGACAGTGCGGCGGCTGTTCTCCAGCTGGCGAAACAGCGCCACGTCGCGATGCTCGACAAGAATATAGTGGTGCGCCACGCCGGAAACGTAGCGGTCGAGGGTTTCGCACAGCAGGCGGCAACGCTCCAAATCCGGCGCATAGCTTGCCGTCACGACCGCCGCCGTCGGTGTCTGGCGAAGGACACCGGCCTCGGCATTGGGGCTCGGCACGAACCGGCTGTTCAACGGCTTGCTCCGGGGCCTGCTCTAGGGCGAGTTCTGGCAAGCGCGTGGCGGCCCAAAAATTTCTGGCCGACGACGCGCCACAGGAACAGGGGATTACCGACCACATAGCGGCGCCAGAGACGGCCCGGCTCGATCCACAACCGGAACAGCCATTCGAGCCTGAGCCGGCGCATCCACAGCGGCGCCCGGGGCACCGTGCCGCTCAGGAAGTCGAGCAGCGCGCCGACTGCGATCGGCAGCGTGCAGTGACGCGCATCGATGTGGCGCGCGATCCACAATTCCTGGCGTGGCACGCCCATGGCGACAAGCAGCACGTCCGGCCGCAATCTGGCGATGCGATCGACGATTGCCGGCTCCTCGGCGGGAGAGAAATAACCGTCATGGATGACCACGAATCGGTGCTGCAACGCGAGCGCTGCCAGCTTCTTCGACGCCGCCTCGGCATTGACCTGCGTCGCGCCGAGCAGCCCCACGGTCAGCGGCCTGGCGGACGCCTGCAGAAAGGCGGGGATGAAATCGGTGCCGTTGAGATTGTCCGGAAACGACGCCCCATAAAGCAGTTTCGCCGCCAGATCGACGCCGACACCGTCCGGCAGGATGAGAAAATCATCGAGCGCCTCGGCCACGACCGGGTCCGTATAGGCGACATTGGCGTTGTGAGCGTTGAGAAAGGTGACCTTGGTGAATCGCCGCTCTGCAATCAAACGAGTCAGCAGGGCGACCGCGTCGTCCCAGCGGATGGCAAGGACCGAGATGCCCAGGATCGATTTCAAACTGTCGACCCCGAAAGCGGCGCGGGCGGTGTGCATATTCATGCAAACACCTCCCGTTCGATGGGTCCGAGTTTCTTCAGGCCGCGCCTGATTGCGGCATCGAGCGCCTTCACCTGCCGGCGATGGAAAGCGCTGCCGTCGACGTCCCTGACATCTGCTACTGCTGCTTCCAGGGCGCCGGCGAAGGCAACAGGATCATCGGTCACCACGCAATTGACCGGGCGATGGTCGATGCCGCGCAGCGAACGGCTGGTGGCGACGGAAGGCAGGCCGAGTTCGAAGGTTTCGATGGTCTTGAGCTGGACGCCGCTGCCGGAGGTGCTGATTAGCGGGATAACGGCGGCGCCCCGCACGAAAGCCTGCGCATCCGGCACGCGGCCGACGAGCTCGACGCCGGGATGCGCGGAGCTGACGCCCAACGGCACGCTGCCGGCGATCCTGATCCTAAAATCCGGCCTGAGGTGCGGCACCACCTTTTCCAGGAACCAATCGAGGCCGATGCGGTTCGGCTGCCAGGTCCAGGTGCCGATCAGCGCCGCGTCGCAGTCGATGCGGCGCGGGTTTTTTTGCACGGCCGGTTCGGCGCAAGTCACCAGTGGCAGCACTGCCGAACGGTCGTCGGAGGCGACGCCGAGCGCGGCGCGATCTTCCTCGGCCAGCGTGAAGACGAAGCGTGCCCGGCGGCAGAGCCGTTCTTCCACGGCCTTGAGCAGCCTGGCCTCACGGCGAAACAACATGCGCTGGAAAAGGCCGCCGGCGGCAGCGGCGTTCTCCTGCGCCGAACGGTGCTCGACATTGTGGGCGACGAAGATCGACGGCAGGTCGCCGAACAGCCTCTCGAAGGCGCTGGCGAACTGCACGGAATTCAAGACATAGCCGTCGAAAGGGCCGGCGCGTTCGACGGCGGCGCGGACCTCGCCGTCGGTGACCACGCGCAGCTTGGCCGATGCGAAAGTGAGGCCGGAGAGCGTCGCTTTAGCAACCCAGGCGAGCTTTTGCAGCGATGATGCGCTTTCGGTGCGCACATCGACGGCACCGAGCACGATGGTGCTTTGCGGATCGCTTGCAGTCTTGCCGGGCCAGGTGAAGCCGATCACGGTGACGCGCGCGCCGGCACGCCGTAACGCGGCGATGATCGCGGCATTGGCGATCTCATAGCCCGAGGCAAGAGCACCGTCGGGCACGATCGATGTGGCAAACAGCAGATGCATCTCACCTATCCAGTGCTGACCCAGCTAGCAAAGCGCGGTGAAGCGTTGATTAAGTGAAGGTATTTGGTGGCCCGACGGTACGGATTTGCGGGCTTGTCCGCGAAGGTGATTAACGAAACGTTATCGTCGCGATGCTATCGAGAACCAAATTCACCATCCCGGGCTGAATACGGATGATCCCATTGCCATCGGACGATTCGGTATCGATCGCGGGGCGGTCTCCGGGACTTGTCGCGGCGGCCGTCGAGGCGATCGTCACCTTGCCGACCTTCAAACGGCCCGAACAGCTGCTGGCGACGTTGGCATCACTCAAGGCCCAGGAAACCGGCAGACGCTTCGCTATCATCGTCATCGAGAACGAAGCCGAGGCGCGCGCCGGGGCCGAGGCGGCGCTGCCGCTGTTCGAGCGCGGCGATATTCCGGGCATGGTGATCGTCGCGCATGAGCGCGGCAATTGCAGCGCCTATAATGCCGGCTGGCAGACGGCGATCCTGCACTTCCCTGACTTCAGGCACCTGCTGGTCATCGACGATGACGAGATCGCCGATCCGAAGTGGCTCGAGCGCATGTGCAAGACGGCCGAGACGCTCGGTGCCGACATCGTCGGCGGCCCGCAAATGCCTGTGTTTGCCGACGCGATCCATGCCAGATGGGCCGAGCACCCGGTCTTTGCGCCACCTTACCGGGAGACCGGGCGGGTGCCCGCGCTGTATTCCTCCGGCAATCTGCTGGTCGGACGCAACGTGCTCACCGCCATGGGGCCGCCCTTCCTCGACCTGAAATTCAACTTCATGGGCGGCGGCGATTCCGATTTCCTGAGCCGGGCGGCACAAAGAGGTTTTGTGCTTGGCTGGTGCGCCGAGGCGCAAGTGCGGGAAAGCGTCCCGGCCCGACGCGTCGAAGCCGACTGGATCCGTGCCCGCAGCCTGCGCAACGGCGTCATCTCGACGTTGGTCGAGAAGAAGAAACGGGCCGGCACGCCGTTCGCCGGCACCAGGGTTTTCTTGAAGAGCCTGGCACTGCTTGCCGTCTCGCCATTTCGCGGCGCGGCCAGGCTGGCGCGCACGGGGTCCTTGGCGACGGCCTTATACCCCATCCATGTAGCTGTCGGCCGCGTGCTTGCCGAATTCGGATATGCCAATGAGCAATACCGACAGCCTGAGAAGAACTGAACGCGCGCCGCTCAGCGCGGCCTTCACACGCGACGGCGTCGCGACCGCGATCGCGGCGCTGCTGTTCACCGTCATCCTGGTATCGTTCCGTCCCTTCCAGCCGGCCGGCGCCGAAATGACCGGCGACGGCGGCGACATCGTCAACCAGCTCGGCTTCGGCTCGCTCGGCGCGATCTCGGTCTTCTCGCTGCTGGCTTTCGCCGACCCGCGCGTGGTGCGCTCGCTGCTCAGCCCGTCCTGGCTGCTGATGCTGGTTTTCCTCATGCTGTCGGTGGTGATGGGAACCGATCCGCCGTCGGCAATGCGCGCCGCTTTCTTCACGCTGATCGGCATTTTGACGATGGCGACGATCCTGGCGCTTCCGCGCGACGCCGAGGCTTTCTCGAAAGTCATCATCTTCACCATCGTCGTCGTCATGGGCCTGTCCTATATCGGGCTCATCGTCTTTCCAAACGAGGCGCTGCACACTACCGATTCTCTGGAGCCGGAACATGCCGGCCTGTGGCGCGGCGTGTTCACCCACAAGAACATCGCCGGTCCTGTCATGGCCTGCTTCAGCTTCGCCGGCCTGTACCTCTACCGGCGTGGACAACGGCGCTGGGGCGCATCAATCTTTTGCGCTGCCATGATCTTCATGCTGCACACCGGTTCCAAGACGACGGCCGGACTGGTGCCGTTTTCGATCCTGATCGTCGTGCTGCCGAGCCTGATCGGCGTGCGGCTCGGCACGCCGATCCTGTTCGCGCTGGCCATCATCGCCGCGGCGATCGGCACGCTGGGCATCGTCTTCCTGCCGCCGGCGAAGCATCTGGCTGCACTCTATGTCCCCGACCTGACCTACACCGGGCGCACGACGCTGTGGGAGTTCGCCGGCGAGATGCTGGCGAAGCGGCCGTGGACCGGCTACGGCTTCGAGAGCTTCTGGGGCACGCCGCTGCTGTTGAACCAGGACCAGCCCTTCGACCGGGCCTGGGATATCCGAACCATCGTGCACGGCCATAACGGCTATCTCGACATCGCCGTGCTGATGGGCATCCCGGCGCTCTGCGTGGCGATCCATACATTCCTGATCGCGCCGCTGCGCGATTACATGCGCATTCCCTTGCGCAAGGAAAACATCTATCTCGGCGACTTCTTCATGATGGTGGTGCTGTTCGCAGCGCTGAACGCCTTCCTCGAAAGCTTCTTTTTCCATCGCGCCGATCCGGTCTGGCTGTTCTTCGTGTTCGGCGTGCTCGGCCTCAGGCAAGTGTCGCTGCGACCGATCGCGCGGTCCGTGGTCCGTCCTGATCCTCCGTCCCAACAGGGCTTCCCCGCCCCGCCACGAACGTCTATGGGAAGCCATCTTTTTGTTTGAGCATCGGATTTTCCCAAAACCGGTACCCACTTTTGGGGCCGATGCTCTGCGGAGGCTCCAATGACGATCAAGCTTGTTCTCGCCGGTTGCGGCAATATGGGCTACGCCATGCTCTCGGGGTGGGTGAAATCGGGCAAGCTCCCCCCGGCGGCGGTTTTCGTGGTCGAGCCCAATCCCGATTTGCGCAAGCGCGCCGAAGCGCTGGGCTGCAGTGCTGCGGCCGACGCCCGCGGCATTCCGGCAGATGCCGTGCCGGCCATCGTCGTCATTGCGGTGAAGCCGCAAGTGATCCGCGACGTGACTGCCGCGTACAAGCGCTTCAATGATGGCCGAACCACCTTCGTCAGCATCGCCGCCGGAACGCCGGTCGCCATTTTCGAAACCATTCTGGGTGATCGCGCGCCGATCGTGCGCTGCATGCCCAACACACCGGCGGCCATTGGCAAGGGCATGATGGTGGTGTTTTCCAACCGGCTGGTTTCCAACGACACGAAGCGTTTCGTTGCCGATCTGCTTTCGGCGAGCGGAGAAGTGACTGATATCGACGACGAGGGCCTGATGGACGCGGTGACGGCGGTGTCGGGGTCAGGCCCCGCCTATGTCTTCCATTTCATCGAAGCGCTGACCGCGGCTGCCGAGAAGGCCGGATTGCCAGCCAAAACCGCGAGGCTGCTGGCCATGCAGACGGTCTATGGCGCCGCCTCGCTCGCCGCCGAAACCGGCGAGGAGCCGGGCGTGCTGCGTCAGCAGGTGACCAGTCCCAACGGCACCACGGCCGCCGCTCTTGCCGTGCTGATGGGCGAGGACCGGCTGACCCATCTGCTTACCGAAGCGGTGGAAGCAGCACGGCTAAGGTCGATCGAATTGGGGAAGTAGCTGCTTGAGGCGTTGCAAGCCGGTCGGCGGCGAAGGTCGATGATCAGTTGCAATAGCAAACGTTCGGTAGCGATCCTTCGCGCCCCCTCTGTCCTGCCCGCATCAAATTTCTGTACCGCACTACCCCGCTCCGTACAGCATCTCGTCCTGCAGCCGGCGCAAGGCGAAGAGCCTGGTCGTCGGGTCTGGCGCGGCATTGCCTGACGTCAGCAGCTCGCCCTTCCTGACCGGTCTCAGCACTTTGCCGCCTTCGAGCAGGCCGACCGGCACGGCGCGGTTGGCGCGGGCCTCTTCGACAGTCATGGTCCAGGAACGGTAGCAGGTCTCACCGATGGCATCGAAAATCTCCCCGGCGACGAGATCGCGCTTGGCCACGGCGCAGACCTCGGCAACCGGCTTCGGCAGCGGCACCATGTCCGGCTTGCCATAGAGCGCGATGCGCGCGGCGGTGAGCGGCACTTCCAGCGAGGTCAGGTGATATGGCCGGAACAAGCTGTAATAGGGCCCGTGGCCGATATGCAGGTCATCCATGCGCTCGACGATGCGCGGATGCGTCGCCTCGACGATGACGAAGACGCCGGGCGCCACGCCCTTGCCGATAGTGTAGTCAACGACGCCCTTCCTCGACAGGATGCCGCCATCGGCGCGCGGGATGAGCACTTTGGCCAATTCATCGCGGTTGGCCTTGGGGCCGTGCATGCCGGCAATGTCGGGCACCAGCCCGGTGGCGTTGGCGATGGCGCACATCTCGACCATGGTCTTCGAGCCGTCGACGAACTCGACCAGCATGCGCGGGTTCATGTTGCGGCGCAGCGCTTCCGCGCGATAGTCGTCGGGGACGGCGTCATAGTTGAGCGGGTTGTTTTTGCCCTTGCCGGCCGAGACGATGGTGTAGCCGAGCGCGGAGGCGAACTCGATCAGCTCCATGCAGCTCGACGGCTCGTCGCCGGCGCCGACCGAATAGACGACCCCGAGCCGGTCGGCCTGCTGCTTCAGATAGCAGCCGATGGTGACGTCGGCCTCGACATTCATCATCACCAGATGCTTGCCGTGCTCCATCGCCATCAAGTCGAAATCGGCGGCGACGCCCGGCTTGCCGGTGGCGTCAATGACGACGTCGATCAGCGGATTGGTCACCAGCATCTCGTTTGAGGTGATGGCGATTTTTCCGCTCTCGATCGCCTCGCTGACCTTCGACGGCGTATCGGCCTCCCGTGCCATTGCCTCGTCGCCATAAGCGATGCGGACAGCATCACGCGCGGTGTGTGGGCGGCGGGTCGAGACCGCGCACACCGAAATACCCGGCATCAGCATGCCTTGCGTCACCAGGTCGGTGCCCATCTCGCCGGAGCCGATGACGCCGATGCGCACCGGACGGCCTTCCGCGGCGCGCTTGGCGAGATCGCGGGCAAGCCCGGTCAGGGCGACATTGGTCATGCGCAAGTCCACTGCTTTTGATTTGAAAGGGGAATAGCAGGGAACGGTAACCTTTTGCCAACGAAACCGGCCGTCGTCGGCAATTTCTTGTGGCTGGCTTTCGCACCGCGAGCGGATAGTCTTCCGCCCAGATAGCGTCCAGGGATGAAGCATGTGGGCACATCCCGCTCGGCCGCATCGGCGACCCGATCGACGTCGCGGGCACCTCGCCGGCAGCGTCGCTGATCACCGACGCCAACTGGTCGATGGCGGCTGGTCGGTGGCGTGAGCGAACGGGTCGTCGCCTAACGGCTACAAAGACACGCGGTCAGAGCGCCGGCAAGCGGCCGGGCATTACGGAGCGGTAACTTGACAAAGCCGCAGTCTTTCAAATTGAGTGAAATCACGATCAATAGACAGTCGGCAAAGAGAGATGGGCGAGACAGATATGGCGTGGAGCGAAAGAAAGATCGGTTACGGCAAAGGCCACTATTTCAATCAAATGGGCCTTGCCCTGCTGGTACTCGTCTTTCTCATCGCCCTTCCGCTCGCTTTCTTTCCCGAAGACATACGGAAGTTTTACCTCAGCGAGGGCGGTCCAATTGAAGTTTTCTCGGCCGCTGGCTATCTGATCGTTGTGGCAACGCTTGTCCGGGAAATGTCCTATCGGGACCTGCTCAAGCGGTGGTACCTAGTCGCCATCCCGATCGCGATGTGCCTGCGCGAGCTGGACTTTCATGCACATTTCACGACCCACAACATCACCAAGACCACCCTTTATATCTCGCCTGACGTTCCGCTGTTGGAAAAGCTAATCGGCGCGACGGTCGTTATCGCCCTCGCCGTTGCGTTCTATTTGCTCCTGAAAAACGGCCTCCGTAGCTTTGTGCACGGGCTTCGCCACGGCGAAGCGACTGCCGTTGCCATTGCCGCGGCTATCGGTTGCGCCGTCCTTTCCAAGGTCATCGACGGGGCGCCATCAAATCTCACATTTCTCGACATCCACCTCACCCGGATCCATACCTCCACAGTGTTCGAGGAAATTCTCGAATTGGGGATTCCCATCTTCCTGGCCATCGCGGCGTTCTCGGCCTTCCCGACGCAGGAAGGTCTCGCAAAAAGGGGGTCGGGACAGCTCAAGCCAGACAACCCAAGATCCGTCAACTGAACGCCGGATCCAAACGGACCAGGAGTTCTCGAACTTGATGCTCTGGTCCGCCGCGGTGTTGCCTCTACTTGCTAAGGAAGCAGGTGAGGCAAAACATGTGGAATGTGGCAAAAGAGGGCTGGATCCTCCTTAAGGAGAGCATTCTCGGCTTCATCAATGACAATGCCTTGAGCCACGGCGCAGCGATGGCGTTTTATGCCACGACCTCGCTTGCACCGATCCTGCTCATCGTTGTCGCCATCGCAGGTATGGCCTTCGGAAACGATGCGGCACAACTGGCGCTTTCGGCCCAGCTGGCGGGCCTGATGGGTCCGCAGAGCGCCGAGCTTTTGCAAGCGACAATCGAGAACGCGTCACAAAAAGAGGCGGGAACTCTTGCCAGCATTTTGGGGCTCGTCACGCTGCTTGTTGCGGCATCCGGCGTCTTCGGCGAAATGCAGGTTGCCCTGAACGAGATCTGGAAAGTCAAACCGGTTGGCACATCGATTTCACGGCTCGTCCGGGCGCGCGCTGCCAGCCTGGGTCTCGTCGCGGCGCTTGGCTTTCTGCTGCTGGTGTCCCTGGTCGTGAGCGCTGCAATTACGGCGCTTGGCGATATCATCAACGCATATCTTCCCTTTGGCACCCTCATCCTGAGCGCAATCAACGGGATCGTGTCGTTTGCCCTGATCGCTCTGTTGTTTGCGGCAATCTACAAGGTCCTGCCCGACCGCGCGCTGCAATGGCGCGACGTTGGCGTCGGCGCCGTAGCGACGGCGTTTCTCTTCACGATCGGCAAGTCGCTGATCGGCTGGTATATCGGGACCAGCGCCATCGCGTCGTCATACGGGGCAGCCGGTGCACTGCTCGTCGTGCTGCTGTGGGTCTTTTATTCGTCGGAGATCTTTCTGTTGGGCGCCGAATTTACACGAGCCTACTCGGTCCGATATGGCAGCCGGTCCGACCTAGAGGCGACCATTGAAGCAAGTAAATCGCAAACAGGAGCCGGCGACGGCGGCCAGGATCGAAAAGACTGAAAACGAAGTCGTCGGCTGGATTGTTTTCCGCAGGTCGCTCACTGCGTCCCCAAGCCACTTCCGGCATCAACACTGGCGCTGAGACGCCCGGCGCGGCGCCCTGAGGCGAGCATGGCCTTGGGGACATCCGGTCGAAGCGACGCGCGAAGTTCCTTCGCCGCAGCCACCAGCTTGGCGCGGTTGCTTCCATATCTCTTGATCAACTGATGGACTTGCGCTGGGGTGATGCCGTTCTGTCGGGCAAAATGCCTTACCACATATGCCTCGCTGCCGGAGATCCGGTCCCGGTGGCGTGGATAGAGCTTCGCCGCGTCGGCTGTCATGCTTACTCTCCTTTGTCGCGTTTGCTCACGATGTATGATTGGCCAACGCAAAACGGGCAATTTCGTTGCCACATGTGATACCAAACCGCTTTTTCCGCAGGCTCGAACGCACGGCCAAAGCAATCGGGCCGACGCACGGCTTCGGTTAAATTCATACGTCGATTTTTCGAGACTCAGCCCTCTGGCACGCGCATGATATGGCCAGGGAGGAAAAGCCATGCGCGAATTGCCAAAGAGCATTGACGCAGACGTTGTAATCGAAATCAGCAGGTTGCTCGACGACCGTGCGAAGTCGGCACCAGTGCCAGTCCACAAGCTTGCCTCGATGATCTCGAATAGCGTCAAGACCGAACTGCCGACAGCTTCCATTGAAGAGTTGATCGTTGAAATGGCCATGACGCGCCAACTCCCGATGCTGTTCGACCTACCGGAGGCGGATGCGGACAACGTCATATCGATCGCCTTGGCGCGCGCCAGCTGATCCTGCTGACGAACCTTTTTGTCGAGTGATTTCAAGACGCGGATCGTTCCCTTCGATCCCCCGCTCCAACTGGCCCCGCCGGCTCCGCCCGGCGGCTTTTCGCTGCGTCGCCAATAATAATCGTCATCGGCGGTCCGCCGTTCGGGAACGTGTGGTGTCCATTTGCATTTCCCTTTGAACAGCAAAGGAGGAATCCATGAACTGGGATCAAATCAAGGGAAAATGGATGCAGTTCAAAGGCCAGGCCAAGGAGCAATGGGGTGACCTCACCGACGATGACCTTGATCGCATCGAGGGCAATCGTGACCAACTGGCAGGCCGCATTCAGGAGCGATATGGAATCGCCAAGGAAGAGGCAGAGCGCCAGATAGATGACTGGTCCAGAAGCCTCACCTGAGCGTTCGAAACAAAGGCTGCGCCGGTTATCGGCGCAGCCTTGAAACCGTCCAAAGCCTGCCGCTTCGAAATGTGTGGCGGGCGACGTGTATGCGACGGTGACGAGATGATCTACGCCACCCATCGCTTGAGGATTTTCGGAACGAGAGCTAGCGCGCCGATTGTCTCTTGGCTTGTGCGGCGACGGCCGTGAGGAAAGCCGTTGCGGCAGTGTCGCACGCCGCTCGGGACGGGCTATAGGCGAAAAGGATCAGCTCGGCAGCCCTTCTCGTAAGGCCATGCTTTTCAGCGAAAGCAGCTATTTCGTAAGGCTTGTCGTGGTTTATGGCCAGATCGTAGTCTTTGTTCATCTTGCTTCCTCCCGTTGCGACGTTCCTCGCCTTGGCCCCTCCTTGGCGCAAAGATTAACTTCCGCGGCACTGAGAGAGTCCACCAATTAGAGATTGCAAAAGGCCTACGGTGCACGAGCGCCCGACACGGCCAGTGTCGAGGCGGAGGCTCCCATTTTGTCCGCTGCACATCGAAAAAGATTATATGATTGCGCTGATCTCGCAGGTGGTCGAGGCAAGCAAATGCCGATTTTTTCAGTCAAGCACACGACCGTCTATCGCTACACGCAACCGGTGACGTTCGGCGAGCACCGGCTGATGTTCAGGCCGCGCGATAGTTTCGATCAGCGACTTCTGGATCACGCCCTGTTCGTCGACCCCGAGCCGAAACAGATTCGCTGGATCCATGACGTTTTCGGAAACTGCGTTGCGGTAATCGACTTCAAGGGCTCCGGCGACGAACTGCGTTTCGTGACGGACATTCGGCTCGATCACACGCCGCAGCATGCACCTGATTTCCGTATCGATGACGCGGCACTCAGCTATCCATTCTCCTATGATCCCGACGAGGCAACCGACCTCACCCAAACCATCGAGCGTCATCATCTCGATGATGGCGACGAGGTCGGCAAATGGGCACGACAGTTCGTGAGTGCCAAAGGGCACACCGAGACGGGCAAATTGTTGATGACACTTTGCTACGCCATCCACGAGAGCTTTGTGTATTCCCGTCGAACTGAATCAGGGACGCAACCGCCTCTCATGACCTTGCACCTGCGTCGAGGCACATGCCGAGACTTTGCGCTGTTCATGATGGAAGCGGTTCGTTCGCTCGGTTTTGCTGCCCGGTTTGTGACTGGTTATGTCTATGTGCCGAACCGCGACAGCGCTTCTGTCGTCGGCGGCGGGTCGACGCATGCCTGGTGCCAGGTCTATTTGCCTGGCGCGGGTTGGGTCGAGTTCGACCCCACCAACGGAATTGTCGGCAACCGGGATCTGATCAGAGTGGCTGTGGCCAGGCATCCGGGGCAAGCCATCCCTCTTTCTGGAAGCTACTGCGGCAGCGGGTCGAGCTTTCTCGGCATGACGGTGGAGGTCAAGGTGGTGAAGGAGCAGGCATCAATGGCCAGCATCGATAAAAATTAGCAGCCTCTAACGTGCATCGGAATTGTTCGCGGCAAATCCGGAGTTTGCTTAAATCAACGCCTTGAGCGTCGATGCCGATTTTGGCAATACCGCACCCGGGTGGGCGCGCGTCCAGGCGATCTGCGATTGCCTTCACGAATGCATCACCTTCAACTGCCAGGCCGCGGACACGCTGCGACGGCGACGGGATGTGATGCGAATGACGCCGCCATTTCAACGAGCTTCGGTCTTTCCCGGCTTACCCGCTTCGAAGTCATCACAGAAGAAATCCAGCCGAGCCTGAGAAGGCGCCAGCCCGCCGCACCCTTCGGGATGACGGGCTTCAGCGTGAGGGGTAAACTCAGTCGTAGACCTTCACAATCTTGCGGGTACCTGGATCGACCAGGACGGTTCGGCCGTCGATGACGACGTAGCGGTACTGAACGTCCGGCACCTCGTAAAGCTCGACTGTTTCGGGCAGAGCTGTGCCGATGTTGAGCTCAACGCCGGGAAGGCTGAGTGATGCCACCGGTTTCTTTTTCACATATTCCCGGATCACGGTGTCCTGCTCGGGTTGAATAATGACGTCCTGAGCGGCGGCGGCGCTGACACCAACGAGCAGAAGGATGCCTGCCGCAGCCGATGTAAGTTGCTTTCCCATAATAGCCTCCAAGCAACCTTCAGCTGCGGTGCTTGATTGCTGCCGCGGCGGGTTGCATGTTTATCTGAACGATGCGGAGCAATTCTTGTTCCACTGGTAATGCGCGAAACCGCTGCCACGGCATATCAACGCTGACGTTTGAGGCCGCCCGCGGACGCGCCCGCTCAAGGCTTGGTTTCTTCCTGAGGAGGCGCGTTTGGGACTGGACAATCGGGGTGTGGCCATTTTTCACACGGAGAGGGCTTGTCGCCAGCGTCGCCATAACGTTCCACGAGTTTTGCGAATCCGTAGGCGAAGGCGGCAAGAAGCGCCAGGATAACCACTATGCGAGCGGCCATACGGGATTGTAGCAGGTTCCCGCTTAGGATTGACCCCACATCAGCTTGCGCCCGGCGGGCTGCCGCATTAGGTGCGCAGTTTCATCGGCGGAATGGAACGCGGCCGGCGACGCGGGAGTCCGCTCGGGGGATGAGGTGCCGGAACGGTTATCCTAAAGACTACAAATCTTGCAACCATCACGGGATACGACGCCGCCACCAGCACAATCTTGCAAATCTATGCCGGGGCGCGTTAGGCGAGAATCTAAGCGCATTGGCAAGGTCTGCGGTCATCGCCAGTGAGATCGAGACAATGCGCGCAATAGAGAATGTCAGGTTACGGATCCCACGATGGGGAACCTGCGGGCATCGTCCCGAACGATGCGTGCTACCAGCCTAGTTCCGCCGTGAGAGACCGAGGCGACTGCGCGAAACCGTAACGCTTGCTACAGGCGTCTAGGCGGCCGCATCGAAATCGATCACAAATCCCGCGTCGATGGCGCTTCGCGCAATGAGATCGCCAATTTGCCAATCCGTTAGTTCGCAAAGTGGAAACATCTTCCTCACGGCGATGGTCACTTCGAATATCGAGACGCTCGGATTGTCGACATGATCGATCAGGTGGCGGACGATCGCTTGCCGAACATCCAATGAACTTTGCTTCTGCACCAGCGCGGACATTTCCGGCCTAGGAATGGAGCCGTGGTTCTAGGCCATCGGCTGTTTTGGCGTCGAAAGCGACGGGCACGCCGTGCACCACGCATGCTGCCGCCAGCATCTCCTCCAACTCGTGGTTGGTGGCCTTGCAAGCCGGCATGAGTGTTCGAATGGCGCGGATCGCCTGTGCGATCGAGAGATACCGAGCCTTGCCTCTGGAAAGGACATAGGCCTCCGCCGCACCTTCAACGGTGACTGTGTGAAAACTGGTGCTCATCAACAGTTCCTCCCTGCCAACCAATACGACTTTCGTCTAACATGCGGCGGCCTTCAAGCTTATGTCTGATATCGGACAATCAGGCGGAGGCCAGGCCGAAGTGACGTTGCTCCTCGTCGCCATAGGCACCATGCGTGAGCTTTATCATTCCGGCACGGTCGACGATCGTGATCTCGCCGCGCTTGGCGTGAACCAGCCCCCGATATTCAAGCATTTGGAGGGCGGTGGTAACCCCGGGGCGCCGAGCGCCGAGCATGGTCGCCAGAAATTCATGCGTCAGGTAGATCTTGTTTCCTTCGGTCCGGTCGTGGACCATCAGCAACCAGCGGGCCAGCCGTTCCTCGATTTTGGAATGGCCGTTGACCAGTGCCGTCCGGGACGACTGGACAAGGAAGGCGTGGGCATAGCGAAGCAGCGACGCGCGAAGGGACTGGCTTTCTGCAATCACAGGACGAAGATTTTCAACCGGCAGGCACCAGCCATCGCCTGCGACCTGGATATAGGTCTCATTGGGCGAGCTGTCTTGGCCAAGAACGACGGCAACGCCTGTCATGCCATCACAGCCAACGATCCCGACTTCGCTCTGCCGCCCTTCAGTCATGGTGGCGACCACCGAAGCGATACCCGCCTCTGGAAAATACACATGCTCGATTGGCTGATATGGGACCTCGAGTTGGGCTTTGAGGTTCAGTTGGACATGATGCATCGACGGCCGTAACAGCGCGAAATCCTCTGCGGAGAGAGCTTTCAATACATGATTGCGAGGAAGGGTCTGGGGCACGGCTCTCTCCCGGACGGGCAAGAGCACGTACCCTCTCACTGTCGGCTGCATCCGAAGCACTGGCGGCCGATATCGAAGCATAGGCTTCAAACGCGCGATTGGCAAAACCTTCGCCACCCGTGGCCGACTTCAAACTGAGACACGGCCCCGACAGCAGTCGATCCACCGCCGGCAGAACACCTGGCGAACATGTTGTGCCGGACTTGTGCCACAACCGGGCACGCAACCCTGCGCAGCTGTGCACAGCGCGGCAAAAAGCCCTTCTAGAAAGCCCTGGAAACTGGTGCTGCGAGAGAGGATTGAACTCGGTCAGCATTCCTATAACTATCTGAACATGCTAAGTTATTTTTTGCCGCTAACTGGGTTTGTGTACCACCTGCGTGTCTTGCAGACAAGAGGCATCGCCGAGGGTAAGGGGCCACCAGGCGCCGCCTGGTTGTGTGAGTTCGGCCTTCCAAACGGGCTGTCGGCCTCGGACGCCGTTATGCCTCGACGCGACTCGCCCGATCTCAGGGCCAGGAGACAGCCAAGCGGGCTCTAGAGGTGGCTGCGGCCGGAGGTCACAACTCCTCATGATGTGTACGAAAGACCTCGGCTTCGGCAGTTGCTAATGGAGTAGTGCTAGCAAGAAGGCGTTCCGCGCTTTAACTGAAATCCTTGATGTGACTACGCGGCCAACTCGGCCAAAATGGCCTGTGCCATCTGCTCTATGTCAGCGTAGCTAGATGGCCAGTCGTCTCGAAGGCCCGCCGCGACGACCTCTTCTGGCTTTATTCGGGTTGCACCGACGTCAGCGGCAATAGCGTCTAGGTGCGCTTGAGTGACGCCTGGCGATAGCTGCAGGTGAGCGAGGATGTGAGCCTGCCATGCGGCGTCCTCTGCAGCCCTTGCAGGCCAAGTGGTTTCCGTGATCAGTTCGTGTCCTTGAGATCGCAGGGCAGCCACGACAAATGTCGCGCAGGTGAGCCCCTCTCCAGGCGGAAGTGGTACAAACCGGCCATCTTCGTCGAAACACTCTCCAGAAACTTTGAAGCCGTACGGGACGTCAGCGCCTTCTTCCTTCAGGGTTTGAAAAAAGGCGGCCAATGCCTTCTTGTTCATCTCATCGAGAGGGTCGAGATCGATCCAGCGGTAAGTGTCGTTGGGCGGATCAAACCTGAGGTCGAAGTGCCAAGCCAAGTGGCACATCATGAGCCCGTCAACATCACTCTTGTACAAGACGCCGACATGGTTTTGCCCCTCGTTGATCCTCTTGATAGCGAGGCCAACTATGTCCACGTCCTCAAGGGGGTGGTTTGGCGGGGTATTCAGCAATCAGCTACAGCCCCTTGAGCAGCTTGTCCGCATCCAAATTCAATCCCGAAAGCCTTTCGCGGGCACGAGCGACGATACTTTTCCAGTGAGGTATCTTCCGCCGCGCTGTATTGGCAGCACGTAGGGCCGCGATCAGGATTTCAGGAGCTGGACCCTTGTCTGATGCCGCAGTGTTGAGTGCGGTTCGTACGACTTCGTAGGCCTCTGCACGAATAAGCTTTCGCACTCCAGAGATGGTTTGAACCAACACCGCCTGGGATGGGACCCCTTGGGCATCCCCCGGGGAGAGCCAAGTGAGATCAAGCTTACTCGCGTTCCAACGTAGCGACGGGGTCCTACGAGAACTTAGCTTCGGCTCGTCAACTGTGATCGCGTCGCCTCCGCCACTGCGCTTGTGAACTAACATCCTGAAAGCGCCGAGCGTCGGGGGAACCTTATGGACGACTGGAAGCCACTCGGTTTCCACCAACATCTCAACTTCGAAGGAAGGCATTAAGTCACCCCACTCCCAGCCCGAAGTTTGTTCAGCGCGGTTTGAGCGCTGCGCGAAGTCGGTCCTTAATGCACCAACGGAAGATATTTCCGGCCTCTGAGTTGAATCGATCGAGTATCTCAATGCAGGCATGATCGGTCACTCCCAGTTTGCCAGATTTGGCTAGATCTGTATCAATCATAAAGCCAGTGACGTCGCTTTCAGCTCTCTTTACCAAACCGACGTTGATTCTAAACATTGCACCGTCAGAGTTTCCAAAATAACTGCTCGAAAGCTCTTGTAGGTCACTTTCGTCAAAGATTCCTGCGGCTGCCAAACCCAAGACTTCTGGCCGAATTAACTCGTTCCAAGAGACGCCTTCGAGTCCTAGATTGACCCGGTCGATTATGTTCCGATAACGCAGTCCTGCGCGGGTCAGTTGCGACACTTCGTAGGCATTCCGAAGCGCGCCTAGCATGAGGATTGCTGAGGCTCGGAACTGTCCCCAGTCTTCATAGCGTCCAAAGGTTAGCGCTACAAAATCGCTGCTAAGGGTGATCCGGCGATTTCTGTCTGAATCTATGAAGTCATACATAGGACGCATCAATTGCGTGGGCGGACCGCCAGACTGGGGATCAATCATCAGTTCGACTGAGGAACGGGTGATGATCTCAGCAAAGTGCTTTCGTATTGACCGATGAAACTCCAATGGAACTTCTTGGTCAATCTCGAGCAATCGAGGAAACTTCAACTGGCATAGGACTTCGGCGAGCGGGTTTGCTCCGAAGACCACCCGATCAGACGGCGGGATGCGCATCTATCTTCCTAACATCGAAGCAGCGAAATCTCCCTGATTCGCCGCACCATAGTTGCTTATGCACCGGCTTGAAAGCGCCTCGCACGCTGTACGGACGCTACTCTGGGGAGATTCTCACCGCCATCATTCCACGCGCTGCCATAGTTGCGTCCCAGAGGGGTTGTCCTCAGATTTGTGGCAGTCTTTGCAGGTGATGCTGGACAAGGAGTTCTACCGCTTCATTCAGCGCCTCTCCGACATGCCTCAGGACGCGCCCACGCGACCTCGGGTAGACATGCAGCTCTGTCGCTGTCGGACCCTCACCCCACCGTTTGTGCGTCCCTGAGGCCATCCTATGGATGAGCTTTGCGGCCTGCACCTGCTTGAACTCCGCCTTACGTTCGGCCTGCGGATCGTCCCTGGTGATCATCTCGACGGCGAGCCATGCGGCGACCACCCGAAGCGGATCAATGCGCGCCTTTCGCAGCCTCGCCCAAGCGGCCCTTGCGCGCTCCTGTGGTGCCAGCCCGCGCAACCGGAAGGCCTCCACATGAGGCCCAGAGGCCCGCAGAAGTGTCACCACACGGTCAACTGCATTGGAGACGTAGGTGTCGCTGCGGTTCGCCTCAAGCCACGCGAGCGCAGCGACCCTGTATGGGGCGATTTCTCGTGCCCGGTAGGAGGCCTGGTAAGGGCTCCCATGACGCGCGTTGTGGTCGGCATGAGACCGGCAGAACCGCGTGTCGAGCCCGTCCCCGGTGCCCGCACGGGCTGGCTTGCTGCACCCGACCACTCGGCATCGGGTGAACATCGCGCTCGGCTCTGTCGCCCTGGCCTTGACCTCAGCTTTGCGTTCGCGCTTGCGGATTAGTTTCGCGGTCAATCTCGAGTCCCTCTTAGGGGAGCCCTGGGTGAATACATGGTCGGTAGTGAGGGTCTACATGATGGGGAACTGAGAGGGATCATGGACAAGATAGATACCTAAGTAGAAAAGGGAGAAGGGATTGAGGATGAGAAACAGACATCAGGACAAAGAGACGATTGGACATAGGGCTTCGACCCCTGGCTGTGTGACAATCCCCTCGACGCCTGTCATCCGCTGGAAGACTGAGAGCATGGCGTCCTTGGCCGTAGCAGCAGCGGACTCAGGCACCATCGGCGCGTCGTGGATCGGTAATGCAGTAATCCGTTTGGCTTTCATGATCAGCAACAGCTCAACCATGATCTGGCTCTCGATGAACTGGGCATCGTGCCCCAAACCGCAGTGGAAGCGATCTTTGATCAGCGGGTGCTTCAACTCGATAGCTTCAACGACCTCGGCGATCTTGTCGCCTTTGCGGAACAGCTTGCGTGTGAACTGCGGGAACCGTTCAAGGGGCTTGTCGGCGAAGATCATTGCGCTCATCACCCGCTTGATCCCTTCTCGCTGCTGCACGTAGCCCCAGAGGTGATAGAGGTCGTCTGAGGCCGGCTGCTGACCCGCCATTCCGTAGAGGATGCGTACGCCAGCCTGCCCGTAATCCAATTCGACCGCCTTCTCGCCGCCTATGAGCAAGCCTGTCCGTCTCTCGTCCTTCCGAAGCTGCTGCCAAAACCCTCCGAACAGTCTGCCTCCGCTATTGAAGCGACCTTGGGTGAACACCCGCCGCAGGCCACGGTCCCGCAAAGCAATGGGCGTGTGCGGCCACGCGATGCCTTTCCAATCGAATTGGAGGTCGTCCTCTCGGAGCCACTGGTTGATCTCGGCCAGCTCCGCCCGATAGCGCGCGGTTCTATCGTCCTCTGGATAGTCGAGACGTTCGCCTTCGTCCCAATAGTCGTTGGGGTCCTTCGACCGCTTGAGGATGATCGTCTCGCCAGATTGGTGTGTGTCCAGATCGTCAAACCCAACTTCACGCTCGGCTATGCGATCAAGCAAGCGCTGCCCTGGACGGATCACCGTTGAGCGGGCTGCGCCCTGCACGTCCGGCGCAACGTCTTGTTCGACGTAGCCCATCTCCGGCTTCGCCAGCAGATCGAGGATAGCCGGGAAGACCTTGCTGTACACAGGGGGGCGATAACGGCTCTTCGCGCCGAGAACACGGTTGGATCGGGTGACGTAGATGCCCGCTCCACTGAGCAGCTGCCCGTGCATCAGGTCCGACAGTATGGCCTCGACGGTTTGCTCGAATGTCTCTTGGTCCCTGGGTCGCCTCTTGTTGCGCCTTAGGTCGAAACGATCCTCGTAGCTCGCGAGGAGCCCAATGGCCTCCCTGACGATACCCTTGGTGTTCTCTGAGGCGGCGAAACGGTAAGGGTTGAATGCGCGGTCGCGTTCGACTTCCTCCTCTTCCAAATCGCCGACTGAATTAACCTGGTCCATGTACTTCCGGGATCGCAAACTAGCCACCCCGCATGTGGGGGCAGGCAGGCATCTATCAGCGCGGCAACGGGACCGACAAGCCCGAAACCGGGCTCTTCTGCTTACCTTGCGAGAGGTCGACCTATTGCACGGTGTAACCGTTCAGCTTAGGCTTCACGCCGGCGTGGGCGGCAACTTCAAATGAGGCATCTTCTGCTTGTCCGGCAGAACGCAAGCCTTTCACCGAAAGTATTGACATGTTTTGTGACGTTCTTGTCGCTTCGGGCTAGGTCGTACAACGATCGACTGCGCCCACATCCGCAACCGAAGGCCTCGTGGCTAAGCCGCGACCGCCCGCACTGTCACAGGTCGATCGCATGCACGCCTCGATAAGTAGCCATTGCGCCGGCGCAGAACGGGTCCCCAAAGCCGTCCAGGCTGAAATCCAACAAGTCATAGCTGGGATCGATGTGGCGGCAAGTCGCGGCAGTGCACCCCGCATCCGCGACCAATTCATAACCGGGTTGAAGGGCCAGGGCTGGTCCGCTGAAATCCCGGTATCCCGGGACTCGGACATGACCATCACCTCCATGAAAGATGGGATCGGTCTCTGCCTTCAAACGGGCAACATGGCGCGCATGTACGCAGATTTAATCAAACTTCAGACGCTCTACCTTGATAACGCGATCAGTGCGGCCGTTATCGTCCTACCCTCTCAGCCGCTGGCGCTGCAAATCGGCGACAATATCGCCCAAGCCGCCCGGCTTGAACGCGAGCTCGAAATCTTCCGCAAGGCATATCACGTCCCGACCTTGCTCATTGCTTTGGAGTAGACATGTCCGACATCAACTTCCCTGATACTCCTAAGGGCTCCCGGTTCGGATGGCCTAAGCCAGCCAGGCTCGAGGAGTTCCACGCTAGGCTCAAGGCATTGGGGCTACCGACGGTCCAAGTTGCATTTCAAGGCGGCCAGCAGGACATCCCTCGAATAAGGGTGCCCATCGATTTGCCCAAGTACAGGTTGGGCAATGGCCGCACAGCTTCGCTTCAAGTCGAGCATCTTGCACGGCATCCGGACCTTCGGCGCGACCTGTTCACGGGCGACCCCGAGATGTGGGACGCCCAAGAGGCTCAGCACGAGCTGCTGCTACAGCTTGGTAGGCAGTCGGACTTGGACAAGTATTTCGCAGACCCCTCGAACAGGCAGGCTGGCGCCCTTCTGCTCGATCAGGACGGCTTCGTCGTGAACGGTAACCGAAGGCTGTCGGTTTGGCGTCAGCTATTGGCCGGCGAAGATGCGCCGAAGTACGGGCACTATGAATACATCGACGTCGCCGTCCTGCCGCACGCCACGGAGAAGGACATCGACCGGCTAGAGGCGCTCCTCCAGATTGAGAAGGACATCCGGGCAGACTATCCGTGGGACGCACAAGCCAACATGATGCTCGCCAAGATGGAGCACGGGGCTACGCCCGCTGATCTCTGCAACCTTTACAAGATGAAGGACACGGAGCTCCAGGAATTATTCGACATGCGCGACTACGCCGAAGAGTATCTGCGCTCGCGCGGAAAGGCGGACATGTGGTCGGAGGTGTCGTCCGGTCAAGAACATACCTTCCGTCGGCTGGTTCAAAACCGCGTCAAGCTGTCGGGCGTTGCGCGTCAGGAAATGTTCAAGGAGGCGGTCTTCGCCTTGATAGACGATCCCTCGTCCGTCGGACGCCTCTACTTAGCCATCCCGGAACTCGCCGCGAGCCTAGACAAGGTGCGAGACCGGCTTTCGGAAGAGTTCGCAGTGGAGGCCGAGACGCCAAATGACGGGCTTGACGATTTGTTCGGGGATGGCCGGCCGAGTGCACCAGCGGCCAGAGATGCAGCCCTTGCTTGTGTCCTCCAGGATGCCAAGCAGCTACCTCGCGCCAGAGAGGTGATCGCCGATGTGCTGGAATCGGAGCGGCAGCTCAAGAAGGACGTCAAGAAAGCCGGGTACCTGCTCGACTGCTGTGCGAAGGCGAACACTGCGCTGACGGCAGCCGCCAAAGATGGTCTGCGGCCCGAGTCAAAGCTCGGGGGTGTCGGTAACCAGTTGGATCAGATCGAGAAGCGCATCGCACAGATCAGAGCATTTCTGGCACAGCATGTTAAGGCTTGACTACCGCCGCCGAGACGGGCGCGCTCATCTCTCCTGGACACCCTTGGATGCAAAGGCCCCTTGGGTGGCCATGCTCAAGCGCGTGGTGTTCGACGCCAGTCAGGACACGGTGCAGGAAGACGCATCGAGCCTATCGCTGCCGTGGTGGTCATTCGCTGGGGCACGGGACCAGTTCCTTCAAGTCTTGCGGGCTCATGGGTTGAGACCGAACGAGGGCTTCTGGGTAAGCGAGGGCGCCGCACAGTTGCTGCAGGCGTCTCGCCGGGCCGTGGAATTGTACAGGAATGCCCCCGGGGCAGGCCCTGTCGAAGCTGACGCACTCACAAAATCCTTAGATGCGGCCGGCTTCGTTCGCGTTCTATCGAAGCACCAGCTTCGCAACGTGGGTCGCATTGCCGCCCTTCCCGCCGCAGCCACGTTCTCCGTGCCCGGTGCAGGCAAGACTACTGAAGCATTGGCCTATTTCGTGCACCGGGCCGAGCCAGGGGACCGGCTCATGGTGGTCGCGCCCAAAAACGCGTTCGCGGCGTGGGATGAACAGATCAATGAATGTCTGCCCGGTCTCAACGCATCTTTCGTCCGCCTGAGAGGGGGTCGCGATCGCATTCGCGCCGCCCTGTTAGACGACCCCCGCTTCACGCTTCTCACGTATCAACAACTGATGCGACTTCCTGACATCGTCGCACAACACATCGCCCAACACCGGACCTTCGTCTTTCTTGATGAGAGCCACCGCATTAAGGCAGGCGTGGGCGCGGCCAGTGCCAGGGCAACGCTAGGGCTGTCCCACTTACCGGTCGGCAAACTGATCTTGAGTGGAACCCCAATGCCGCAAGCTGTTGGAGACCTGCTCCCACAGTTCAGGTTCCTCTACCCCGAGGTAGCGGCACGTGAGGATACCGTTGTCGACTTGATGCGGCCCATCTACGTCCGCACCAACAAGGCCGAGCTCGACCTGCCGCCCGTGACCCGGACCTTGGTTCAGCTTCCGCTCGCACCTGTGCAGGCTGAGCTGTATCAACTTATGCGTCTGGAGGTCGCCAGGGAGGCTTCGGCGCTTCTTGATAGCCAAGGGCGTCAGGCGTTCCGCTCGCTAGGTCGGTCGGTGGCCCGCCTTCTGCAGTTCGTCTCCAATCCTTCTCTGCTCGCGTCCCAGATCGGCTTCGCTCACAGCGACCTTCTGGCGGCAGTCTTAGCCGAGGGCGAAGGGCCCAAACTTGAGTATGTCCTGCGACGAGCCCGCCGGCTCTCACGCGAGGGACACAAGGTCCTCATCTGGTCCTCCTTTGTTCGTAACGTGGAGTACATGAGTTCCCGACTTACTGACCTTGGCGCGGTCTTCATCCACGGGGGAGTGGATGCTGGTAGCGAAGAGGACAATGATACGCGCGAAGGCAAGATCAAGGCGTTCCACGACGACACCAACGTGCGGGTCATGGTGGCCAACCCGGCCGCCGCGAGCGAAGGCGTGAGCCTGCACCGAGTCTGTCACCACGCCATCTATCTCGATCGAACCTTCAATGCCGCCCACTACCTCCAGTCCGAGGACCGCATCCACCGCTTTGGTCTATCCCCCGATCAGAAGACGGTGATCGAGATTGTGGAGTGCCAGAACACCGTCGATGAAACTGTGCGGGCTCGTTTAGGCTTCAAGATCGGCCAAATGGCTGCGGCGCTCGAAGACTCTTCTCTCCTTCCAGACCCAATCCCCATTGACCCGACAGACGCCGACGCGGAGGACCCGGAGGAGTACGTGACGGGACTCCAGCTTGAGGACGTAAGGACATTAGCTCGCGATCTAGGCGAGGACCTCAGATGACATCGCTGACGCCCGGCCTTGCGTTGTCTGCGCTGGACCTCTTGCGCTTACTCCATCGGAATGCGTTGACCGCTTCCGGGCTACTGTCTGGCCTCAAGCGAGTTGGTGGCATGCCATCGGCCGAGGCTTTGTCGCTATCGCAGACGCTCAACTGGCTTGAGGTAGACCGGGATGGAGTGCTCCATCCAACGCCCTCTGGTCAACGAGCTTGCAGCCAGAGCGACTACCGCCTGGCCCTCCGCCAAGTCCTCCTGGACTATGCCGACATTGTCGCTCCGGACTGGCTCCAGAACGCTACCTATGGACGCTCTCGTGTCCTTGCCTTCGCTGGCCTAGGGATTGCTCAAATTCTCGTCGAGGCTGAGGTCGCAACCGGGACGTCGGATGATGTAGTTGAGTTCTGGGACGTGCTGGCGTCCTTGGCGCGGGGCTATCGCGACGACCGCTTGCTAGCGATCGGTCGCCGTGGTGAACGGCTCACACTCGCTCATGAAGAAGCAAGGACCGGAGCTTCACCAAAATGGGTCGCCCTCGACAGCAACCAAGATGGTTATGATGTGCTGTCCGTGAAGACGGCCGACGACCCAGCGCCCTTGTCAATAGAGGTGAAGACCAGCACAGTAGGAACCACCGGGTCCATGTACATCACACGCAAAGAGTGGGACCAGGCGCTCGATAGTCCGAACCACGCCTTCCATCTCTGGAATCTCAAGGCCTCAAGTCCACAACTGGCCGTCGTAGAGGTGGCTGAGATGGCACGTCACATGCCGGGAGACGCCGGGGCCGGCGACTGGCGCGAGGTTCGGGTGCCCTTCGGCACATTCACCTCCTTGTTCAGCGCGGTCCCTTTGTAGCTACGCAACAGCCCTGCGCCGGCCGTGCCACGGTAGAGAATTGAACCAGGCACCGACCAACATCCCGCTGAGGATCGACAGTGCGTTGTCAGCCAGCTTGCGGGACCCAGGAATGCTGTCGCTGATCTCACCCTCAGCAGCCGCCTCCAACACGTAGCCAATGGCGGCGTGCTGTAAGTCCTTGGACGCACCAGCGAGATAGGCGCGCACTGTCGACGCTAGGTCGCCCAATAGATCAGCCACGTCGAACGGGCGAAGGCCCCCGGCCCTATGGCTCCACGCAAGTTGCAGTGCTTCGGGCGCGCTCGCGAGCAGGCGCTGCTCTGTCTCGGCGAACAACGCGCCGGTCGCCATCTGCACTCGCTGAATGAACGGCGACCGTTGGAGTTCCCGTAGAAGCTCGTCGTCCAGCTCAATCTCACGAACATTCACTGATGGCCCGAAGAAGAACCGCACCCGCCAAGCAGTCTGCCCGTCCCGTGCGTTAGCGAGCTCGAAGCGCATGCCGCTTTTGAATCTCAAGCCCGGCAGCGCAGCGCGAAAGCTGCGACCGACAGGATAGGTGCGCCCTTCCGTGGTGGGTGGGGTCACCGGCGCGGCCCTCGCCGGCAGGGACAGTGAGGAGCCCGCCGCCTCGAATGACTGGAAGTCTTCGGGAAGGACACCGAGCGCCGCCTGCGCCAACAAGTACGTGAAGGTGGGCGGAATCGCATTGCCAACCATCTTCGCCTTGTCCGAGAAAGACCGGGCGTAGAATTGATACGTGGTAGGGAACCCCTGCAGGCAGGAACGCTCGCGAATGCTCAAACGGCGGAAGATGCCCGGGGCGTGCTCTATCACGATACTTTCTCGCGAGACCCGTGTGCAGGTAGCCGTCACTGTACGAGCTGGAGCGTCGAGCGCATCCGGAAATGCCATGTTGTTGTACACTGGGTGGTAGATTTTGGACTCTCGGTTCATTCGGAGTTCCTCAGCATTCAATGCCGCTTCGGTCTCCCTTTCAGTTACTTGCGATGCAGGAAGTGTGCAGCGCCACACTGGGTCCACGATCTTGGTCTTGGCACTCAGCGCCCGGACAACATCCCCCAGTGTAGGGCGCGCAAGCCGTGCCCGGTAAGCCTCCACCAACTGAAATGGGACAGTGCCCGCAATGCATCGCCGCCGTGACTGGGGGGCGCCATAGTCTGAGAAATCGATCACCTTGATCTGCGGCTTGAGTCGACGAAAGCGGTAAAGAGGGTGTGCGGGCTCCGAGAACCCATGCGACAGCACTTGGGCCACACGCGGGACGTTCTCCAGCGCCCAGTAACGCGGCTTCAGGTGCTCCACGATTTCGAGGAACTTGACCACGTCCTTCAAGCCTTCCTCCAAGTCTCCACCTCCTCCTCGGTTCGAGTAGGAGAACTCTGTGCAGGGAGGGCTGCCGACCACGAAGTCGATGTCGCTCGGAAGGTCCTGGAGCCGCAGCGCCCTCACGTCCACAGGTGCTAGAGTGCCGCCGTGGTTACCATTGTGGGTGTCTACCGCCGTCGGCCACCACTCATACGAAGCGACCACATCGACACCCGCCATCCGGAGGCCCAAGCTCCAGCCACCAATCCCTGCGTAGAGGTCGATCGCGCGCAAAATAAGCTCCCGTTCATCGAATCACGCCAGAGGGCGGCCGACTCAGCCAGATTATCTGCTTCGAGCTGAAGGGCCAAGATCCAATCTCGAGGCCAGCTCTGGTTCCGGTCGCACCGGCCCAACGAAGGCCCTTAGGCGCTCAGCCAGCTTTGCCTCGTCGCGAGTTTCACACTCCCAGATCACCAAGGCGTGCCAGCCTTGGGAACTCGCTCTTTCCAGGTCCCGGAAGTCGCGGGCCCGATTGCGGTCGAACTTCTCCTGCCAGAACAAGCGCCTCGTCGCTGGCAGGTGGGCGAGTCTGCAACCATCGTGCTGGTGCCAGAAGCAACCGTGCACGAAGATGATGCACCGCCGCCCTGGGAAAGCAACGTCGGGTCGACCTGGAGCAGCTTTCCATTGCAGCCTGAAGCGGTACCCGAGCTTGTGCAAAAGCCGGCGCACGATCATCTCGGGCTTGGTATGGGCACGCCTGATGCGCGCCATGTGGGCGCTACGCTGTGCGGAGGTCAGGCGATCAGGCAACGACTGCCTCCGCCCTATCTTGCTTGGCCGGTGCCACACGCTTCGCCAGCTTCGCAAGTGTCGAGCGGGAGCAGTTGGTTGCCTTCACGATAGTGTTCCAGCTCTGCCCCTTCCGCAGCATCTCCATGATGGCCTCGTTGCGCTCTGAGTCTTCCGGACGGCCTTTCATTCTTCCCTCGGCCTTCGCCTTGGCGATCCCCTGAGCCTGCCTGCGGCGTCGGTCGTCATAGTCCTTGCGGGCGATGGCGGCGAGCATGTCGAGCAGCATCCCGTTGATCGCGTCGAACATCCGCCCGGTGAAGGCGTCCTCGGCCTTCAGCATCATGTGTGAGGTCGGCAAGTCCAGCGCCACGACTTTGACCTCTCGGTCTTTGATCTCGCGCTTGAGCTGGTCCCAGTCCTTGTCCGACAGGCGGCTCAGGCGGTCGACCTGTTCGGTCAGCAGGATGTCGCCGGGCTTGCTGTCCCTGAGCAATCGAAACAGCTCGGGTCTGTGCAGCGAAGCGCCGCTCTCGTTCTCCTCATAGGTGGCTGCGATGGTCAGCCCCCGTTCACGGCAGAACGCCTCAAGGTCGCCTCGGGCGCGCCCTGCGTCCTGCTCCTTGGTCGAGGCCCTGAGGTACGCTCGAATGAACATGGTGGTTCCCTTGCGGTTCGGTTTGACTGGTTCGGTAATAGGCGGTTCGTTTTGAGCCGTCAAGGGGTATTTAACGAACCAGGTTTCCCCCGGTACTGCAACGGCACACCCAAAGAGACTTGGTGACCCGGCTTGTTCAAACAGAGCCACAGCGGGGCCTAATGCCTGAGGAGGATGGGAATGATGAGGGAAGACGAACGGATTTCGATCGTTAAGGAACTCCTCTTTGCCTACGTGAAGAGCCCGTCCCTGCGCCACATCCGCGACCCCTATTCCGTGATTAGGTTGGCGCAGGAGATCGTTAGGCGGATTGACCGGGGCAATTCGATCTGGAGGCAGTGGGACGGGCAACGCGAGGTCCTTCTCAAGTCCGCCCTGGGTTGTTGGATACCAGTCGAGGCTCTGCGCGATTTCATCAACCAGATGCCGGGGCCACAGGTTACGGTGACAGATGTCGCCCAGCGCCTGAGAGCGTTCGAGGACGAGGAATACTTCTCGTACCCCAAAGAGGAGCTTCGCCCTGGGTGTCTCGCGCTCTACGAGAGGGAAAGGGCCGAGGGTACCGAGCTTCCTGCTATCATCGGCCTACTCAGGGACCACGTAGAGCGGGAAGAGGAGCGCCTTCGGGCAGAGCAGCAGGAACGGTATCAGAGATGGCGCGACGAGGACCGAATGGCTCGCGAACAGCGGCTCCTATCAGGCGCTGACTGCAAGTGGACGCAGATCCCGAAATCTCCTCATTGGTATTGCCGCGCCAACGGCAGGACATACCGTCTCTCGCCAACGAATGACAAAATGTGGAACCTCTACCGCGTTAGCTCGGTCTCGGAGGAGGACGAGAAAGCGTTGATCGGGAAGTACCGAGGGCGTGGCGACGCGACGAAAGTGGTTTCGCAAATGGCCTATCAGCCGGAGCCAAAGTGGTGACTTGGGCGGAACGGCAACTCGGAGCTACGGCCTTGACCGGCGAAGGCAACTGCGGAGACGGTCTCGACCACGTTAGATCGGCGAGAGTGCAAATGTCCGGCCAACTGCCAAACGGCTCTGGCACACCAACCGCTGGGCAATACGAGGCTGCTTGGTTTCCCGAAGGGCGGCGTGTGGTGGAACCGAAGCGGGGTAGGGGGAGCCGCGCATAGCCTTGTATCTGATCGGGGTCAAAGAAACTTTCACCAAACATTCCTGACCTCCATTAGTCTCCGCTAATGTCCTCTGCTGTCCATTTCTCCCTATGCGGCCTACGCCGGCCTACCGCGTAGCCCCTGTTGGCTTTTCCAGAAGGGTGAAACCGGGATGATGCGGCTGGACGAGGCCGTGGATCACCTGTCTTGCCCCGGCGACGACTTCGACAGCATCCGGTTCGTCGGCGAACGCGCCCCGGTGGACGATGGCGTTGCGCTTACCGTTGATCTGATCGGCGATCGCCTCCAGCGCCCCCAGCGCCTTCTTGCGGTCCTTGTCCTTCTCAGATGGCACGATCAGACGGCTGAACTTGCCCTTAATGCCGTTCGGCCATTCGAGCAGCCCGTTAACGAACTCGGGTGAGAACGTGCTCTCCACCTCGAAACGCTTCCGGACTGCGATGTTCGCGGCGATCTCAGCCGCCGTCGCGGCGCGTACGATGGCGGCCGACCAGTCCCGGCGTGATCTGTGTCCGGCGATCTTGTTCCACTGCGACTGAAGCTTGTCGAGGTCCGATCGGTCGTCGTATGGAGTTGCTTGCATGGTTGCCCCTATAGGTTCTCTAAGGCAGGCATCTGCCGGTTTGCGTCCGCCCAATCTACGAGTTTGTTGGTGAGGAGCAGCCTCGCGTATTCCCGCTCCTCGTCCTTTCCGCTGGTCCGCGCGAAGACGAGCAAGATTCCGTCGAGCCGGACCTGCCGCTCGACTGTGAACGGCGCCGGCTGCAGGGGGTGCGTCGCCCATTCGCGCAGGTTGCCAATGTGGGCGTCGGAGAAGAACAAGCATGCAGAGGACATGTCCCGTCTCAGCCGCTCGAGCTTCCGTCCAGCCTCGCCGATGTACTGGACGGCTTTGGCAGCTTCCCTGCGTTCCAGCAACCCGATCGTCATTTCGAGAGCTTTCTCTTCGTTGTCGCAGCCATCGAAGCTTAGCAGCCATTGTTCGTACCGCCGGAGGTCCCTCAGGAAGTTGCAATTGGACCTGACCAGCGCTTCGCCCGCTAGGCTGCCGAAGTAGTAGTCACGGGCGACCTTCTTGGACAAGCGCTCGTCAAACTTGGCGGCATCGTTGTCGATGAGCTCGTACAGCATGTATTCGCCGCCACTCTTTCGGACCTGTCGCAGCGCTTTGTGGATTGTCGGCGCGGCGCCCTTGAGGGTGTGGAAGATGCTGTCAATCTCGCTGGCTACCTTTTTCAGCCCATTGAGCGCCCGCAGCATGCCGGGAACGTGGACGAGCCTCGCCATGAGGAAATCCTCTTGCTGGCGTCGCGCGTCGTACTGCTTCTTCTTAGAGAAGGCAGCGCGCTTGACCTCGGCCGACGCGCAGTCGTGGCCAATCACAGGTATACACTGTCTCTTGAAGATGTAGACTAGACTACCTTCGAGAAACTTCTCCCGCGTCTGGCACATCGGGCACGGAATGTAGTCGCCCCCTGGCCGCATCTTCCTGTCCACCGCAAACGTGTGGATGATGTCGAATGGCTCGTTCTTGTTGAGGCGACCCCAATAAAGACCGGGGAAAGTTTCGGGCGTGCGCGTCTGCTTGACGTGCTCGATGAACGGGTCTCTTAGATGGAACGGAGGCTCGCGATACGTCGCGTGGCCGGTATAAACCTCGGGGAACGTGTAATCTACATGACGAGCAGTGGATTCCATGGTCGAGTTCTCTTCCCTGTTGTTGCCGTCAACGTCCTCCCTGGCTGCTTTCTCGAATCAGACTCTTCGATTACCTAGACTTATCGGGATAGCTGACGCTGGGGAAGCAATTGATGTGGAACAATCTGCTCATCGGCACCCGCCAGATCGTACCAATGCAAGAGACAGGCTCATTGTGGCTGCGGATCGGCCTGGTAGCTCACCTGCGCACCTTTGCCGGGCGCACCATCGATCGTGCGCCCCCCCGCTAGGCAGAAACATGCCCCCGGGACCTTTTCCCCACGCGATCACCCGATCACCCGATCAGCCAGATGACCGGATCACCCGACACGGGAAAAACCGACCTATTAGCTTGATACTACTACCGAAAAAGGTCGCCCATAATCCTGGTGTAGATCTGTGTTGGCGCATATAATCCAACTCAAGGAAAATGATCGTGGGCAGCATCTGGCAACCGGCGGTCAGGTTTTTCTATTTAAGTATTTGAAATTGCTACATTTTTTTCCTATCTTATGACGGTGCCGCTGATCGCTGGCACCATGGCGCGCGGATGCAAGCCTGCGTTACCGAACGAAGGCGGAGAGATCGGGGGTCCACACCTCGGTCAACTACTCCGCCTTCAGGAGGACCTGGGCGTGAATGCAAGCTTACGCCCGCTGTCGATCGGCATAGGCCGGGGGTCCACTCCTCGGCCGCCCCTTCGCTCATCAGCAAGAAAAGGAAGCCTCAATGGTGCCTATCAGAAAAAAATCCAAAGCCGGGAGGAAGACGGAAGAACTCCGCGACTCCTTATGGCCTGACCTTGATAAGGCGCTCCTGTGGGATTCCCACAGTGAAGAGGGCTACACTCCCGTGCCCCGTACTATGCCGATCATCATCAAGATCATCGACGATCTCACGAAGGGGACGCCCGCAGGGAACACCTATTTTGAGCTGTGGTGTCGCGCCCGGGCGGAAATGTATGTCTCTCTAGGGGCCGCCGGATCACTCGCTACTCACTCTGGATACTCCGGCCAGCGCGCCGTTCGTCAATGGCAGGACCGCATCGAGCTTCTTGCCGAGCTTGGTTTCATCCGCATCAAGGGCGGTTCCGCTGGTAAGTATGCACATGCGGTCGTCCTGAATCCCCACAAGATCATCAGACGGCTTCGCGAGGAGGGACATAAGGGCATCTCGGGTGAAAAGTACGATGCTCTTGTGGAACGGGCGAACGAGATCGGATCAACCGATTTCAAAAATCCGCCGAAGACCGACAGCGCTCCTCCGGTTACCCCCTCTGCAGCGGGCGGGTCATAATGTCATAATTTTGCAGAGGGTGGGACATATCGGCGAATGTGTGCGTCGGCGGTAGTGCAGCAAGCCACGCCGACGCCAGCCGACGGCAACCTCAAAACACCTCTTGCCCACCCTTCTTGGTTGCCCTCCGGGTCATGCGCTGGGCTTGACCCAAAACGGTTTCATTGGAAGGCCTCCAAGCAGTCTCCTCCACCTCGAAGCGGGGCAGCTTCCTGATCTCCCTCGCGAGGGCACTGGGCGGGAAATCGCCGTATCCCTCGCGGGCATCCTCTGGACCGCTCCCAAGCATGAAGTCACGATGCTGCTTATCCATGTCATGTTTGCGCGAAAGCGACGTGAACAAGTGCCGCCAAGCGTGATTGGGCTTGCCGCCCGGTGCAGGGATGCCCAGTTCCTCGGTGATCCAATTCCCAACCCGAACGCCTGCCTCTTGCGATCTGGGCTTGCCTGTCAGCTTGGTGAGGTCGGTCCCATCGGGATAGGGGACGTAGAAGGCGGGACCGTCGCCCACTTCCTTGAACATCTCCAACAAGCCCAACTCTACAAGGTGTGGATGAATGGCAGTCATCCACGCCCTGCCGCTCTTCGTGGAACCGGCCTCAGGCGTGATGAGGAAATAGGGCGTGTCGCCATCCGTCCGGACATCCACGCCGCGAAGCTGGGTGATCTCCGTCACCCGCAATCCGGTATAAGCGCAAATCCACGGCACCCAGAACAGCGCGCGCTTGTGGGGCGCTGAGATGTCCTTGGGGCTGCCGATGAACGTGGCGCTGAGGATGGCCTTGGCCTCCTCCATGTCGTAGCCCTTCTTACCCGGTGCGGGGCCGTCCCTGCGGTCTCGAATGTCGCTGGCAACGTTTGTCGGTAGTCCGAACTCCCTGACCGCATGAGTGAGGACGGCGCTCAACGCCGCAAGGGCCTTGCCGTTGACCTTCGACGGCGATAGCCCCTCGGCTATCAATTCGTCGCGCCACTTCCGAACGTCCTCATTCGTCACGTCCTGAGCATTCCGGTGCCCGCTGCTCTTGACGAATTTGGCGAGGTCCCGCGCGTAGTCACTCTTGGTCTTCTCCTTGAGGCTCTGTGTCGCAAACTTATGGTCAAGCAGGGCGAACAGGTCCAAGTCCCCCGCCGCCCGTGGCGCTGGCTTGGCCTCGCCGCGCTCGGCCTCCCAATTGGGGAAACGCTTTCGCGCTTCGTCGGGCGAATAGTCACCTCCGGCCTTCCTGAGATTGGTTTCAGCCGCAAGCTGGATTGCCTTGGAGGCCGCACGGACGACGCGGGTCCGACTGAAGAGGTCGGTGTTGACGCCCTGCTCGGCGAACAACTCGTCGACCGTGGGGCCGAACCATTGGTCGAGTTCACCGCCCTCCTCCTTGCCCTTGTTCAGCCGCAGGACCGCTTTCCAGATGCCTTCCTCCCCCGGCTCACTGTCCATCATGTCGACCAGGCGAGCGTAGAGGATGCCCGCAAGGGCCTGGATTTGCTTGCTGGTGAGCGGCTGAGGGCCTTGCCTGAACCGCTGCCAGAACTCATGGAGTGCCGCGTCGGCCTCGCGATGCCGCCTCTTGGCCTCTGCGGGGTCTTTGGTATCGAGGCTGACCTTGACGGTTGCGCCCGCTTTCACCGTTCTGATGGTGCCGCCAACGGGAATTGCCACCCTTCCATCGAGTGGAATATCCTTCAAATCGGAAGGCGCGCGTTGCCGAAGGTAATAGACGCCAGTCTTCTTATGCTGCCAAGGTCCGGGCATTCTCAAGCTCATGTGTACCACCCCTGTGTACCAGACAGGCGGCAAAAAGACCAAGAAACTCAGATAGTTGTTCCGAATCAATGGGATATGCTGGTGCTGCGAGAGAGGATTGAACTCTCGACCTCTCCCTTACCAAGGGAGTGCTCTACCACTGAGCTACCGCAGCCGCTGATGGCGGGGCTTCTGCCATATCGAACCGACAAGCGCAAGGCCAAGCGCAAGCCATCTGTGAAAGCCCGCTCCGACGGCTTTTGCGGACATGGCAGCGCCACAATGTTGGCTATCCCTGAATCGCGGGCTGGCGCATCGGCCCGAAAATCGGCTGTAATCGTCAGCCGGGACGGGACCATGGACGACAAGACAATCCCACCTGACGAGGACGGTCCACCCGACAAGGGCGGTCCACCGAAAAAGGACAGCCCACCGAAAAAGGCCGACCGCAAAACCCGGCTTGCCGAGCAATTGCGCGCCAATCTGCAAAAGCGCAAGGCGCAGTCGCGCTCGCGCCGTACCGGCGGGGCTGACCAGCGGCCGGACGGGCTCGGTGCCATAGGGGAAACGCAAAAGGATTGACCTATATCAACAGGCTGGCCAGGGCGCGGGATTCCTGTTTCTTGAACCAAGCCGGCCAATGGTCTAGACCGGCCACAACAGACTCAACCGATTAAAACCGGCCTTTCGGCCGAGGGGACGTTCTTCCATGGATCGAATCAGAATTGTCGGCGGCAACAAGCTTGCCGGAAGCATCCCGATCTCGGGCGCGAAGAACGCCGCGCTGCCGCTGATGATCGCTTCGCTGCTCACCGACGACACCCTGACCCTGGAAAACGTGCCACACCTAGCCGATGTCGAGCAGCTTATCCGCATCCTCGGCAATCATGGCGTCGACTATTCGGTCAACGGCCGCCGCGAAAAGCAGCAGGAGGGCTATTCGCGCACCATCACTTTCTCGGCCCGCAACATTGTCGACACCACGGCACCCTATGAGCTGGTGTCGAAGATGCGCGCCTCTTTCTGGGTGATCGGCCCGCTGCTTGCCCGCATGGGCGAGGCCAAGGTCTCGCTGCCCGGCGGCTGCGCCATCGGCACGCGGCCGGTCGATCTTTTCCTGGAGGGCCTTCAGGTGCTCGGCGCCGATATCGACGTCGACACCGGCTATGTCATCGCCAAGACCAGGAACGGCCGTCTTGTCGGCAATCGCTACGTCTTCCCGAAAGTGTCGGTCGGCGCCACCCATGTGCTGATGATGGCGGCGTCGCTGGCCAAGGGCGAGACGGTGCTCGAAAATGCCGCTCGCGAGCCCGAGATCGTCAACCTCGCCGAATGCCTCAACGCCATGGGCGCCAAGATCTATGGCGCCGGTACCGAGACCATCACCATCGACGGCGTCGAAGCGCTGTCGGGCGCGCGCGTCCGGGTGATACCCGACCGCATCGAGACCGGCACCTACGCGATGGCCGTCGCCATGACCGGCGGCGACGTCATGCTCGAAGGCGCGCGGGCGGACCTGCTGCAGACCGCGCTCGACGTGATCTCCCAGACCGGCGCCGAGATCACGCAGACCAATTCCGGCATCCGCGTCAGGCGCAACGGCGCCGGCATTGCGCCGGTCGACGTGACGACAGCGCCGTTCCCGGCGTTCCCGACCGACCTGCAGGCGCAGTTCATGGGCCTGATGACGATGGCCAAGGGCAAGTCGCGCATCACCGAGACGATCTTCGAAAATCGCTTCATGCACGTCCAGGAGCTTGCCCGGCTCGGCGCCCACATAACACTGTCCGGCCAGACGGCGATCGTCGACGGCGTTTCGAGGCTGAAGGGCGCGCCGGTCATGGCAACCGATCTTCGCGCTTCGGTGTCGCTGGTCATCGCCGGCCTGGCGGCCGAGGGTGAGACCACGGTCAACCGGGTCTACCATCTCGATCGCGGCTTCGAGCGGCTGGAAGAAAAGCTGTCCGGCTGCGGCGCGGTGATCGAGCGGATTTCCGGCTAGGTAATTTCGCAGAGGCGCAGGGCCTCAGACCAATTATCGATCTCGGCGCCGCCCCTCATGAAGGGCAGCGCAAACCTGATGCGATTGCCCTGGAATCCGTGGCGCGGTTGCACGGATCGCCAAGACCGCCTAACAGAAAGCCGATTGTAAACCTTTCGCAAGGGTGCGGAATCCGCATGAACCTTCTCAAGCTTGTCGCGCTCGACGATCAGGATCTGAGCGTCGTCTCGGCCCATGTCCAGGACGCCGTGCTGAAGGTCGGCGACCTCGAATACATGCCGGCGGTTAAGCGCTTCGTGATGACCATGAACCGTTTCGTCTGGGAGGCGAAATCCGGCTTCTTCCGCCAGCACAATGAGCGGCGGCAAAGCGTGCTGCATTTCGACCGGGTGCTGGGCGCCAAGACCAGCGGCATTGCCCGCGACAAGCCCGACGAGGTGCTGTCGCTTCTGGCGATCAGCTTCGTTGCACTCGACAAGCCGGCCGGCATCATCGAGCTGATCTTTTCAGGCGGCGGCGCGATCATGCTCGATGTCGAGTGCATCGAGGCGCGGCTCGCTGACGTTGGCGGCGCCTGGGAAGCGACGTCGCGCCCCTTCCACAGAGCCTGAGCACACAAGATGGCCATCACGCTTCGTCTGTCCGATGCCGATTTCGAGCAGCGTTTTGCCGCGTTCCTTTTGACCAAGCGGGAGGTCTCGGAGGATGTCGACGCCGTGGTGCGCGCGATCATCGCGCGGGTGCGCGCCGAGGGCGACGCGGCGCTCATCGACTACACGCAGAAATTCGAACAGGCCGATCTGAAAGGCCTCGGCATGGCCGTTTCGAAAGACGACATCGCCAAGGCCTACGGTGCAGCCGACCCGCAGACGATCGAGGCGCTCAAATTCGCCCGCGACCGGATCCGTTCCCATCACGAGCGGCAGCGGCCCGAGGACGATCGCTACACGGACGCTGCCGGCGTCGAGCTCGGCTCGCGCTGGACGGCGATCGAGGCGGTCGGGCTCTATGTGCCGGGCGGCACGGCGAGCTATCCAAGCTCGGTGCTGATGAGCGCCGTGCCGGCCAAGGTTGCCGGCGTCGAGCGCATCGTCATGGCGGTGCCGGCGCCCGGCGGCATCATCAATCCGCTGGTGCTGGTGGCGGCGGATCTGACCGGCATATCCGAAATCTACCGCGTCGGCGGCGCGCAGGCGATCGCAGCGCTGGCCTATGGCACCGAGACGATAAAGCCGGTCGCCAAGATCGTCGGTCCCGGCAATGCCTATGTCGCCGCGGCCAAGCGCCAGGTGTTCGGCACGGTCGGCATCGACATGATCGCCGGGCCTTCGGAAGTGCTGGTCGTGGCCGACGGCAGCAACGATCCGGACTGGATCGCCGCCGACCTGCTCGCCCAGGCCGAGCATGACGTGTCGGCGCAGTCGATCCTGATCACCGACGATCCCGCCTTCGGCGAAGCGGTCGAACAGGCGGTCGAACGCCAGTTGCTCGGCCTGTCGCGCGCCGAGACGGCGGCGGCGAGCTGGCGCGACTTCGGCGCGGTGATCCTCGTGCCCACGATCGAGGCGGCGCTGCCGCTGGTCGACCGCATCGCGGCCGAACATGTCGAGCTTGCCATCGACGAGCCGGAAGCCTTCCTGGCGCGGATGCGCAATGCCGGTGCCGTCTTTCTCGGCCGCCACACGCCGGAAGCCATCGGCGACTATGTCGGCGGCTCAAATCACGTGCTGCCGACGGCGCGCTCGGCGCGCTTCTCGTCCGGGCTTTCGGTGCTCGATTTCGTCAAGCGCACCTCGATCCTGAAGCTCGGGCCGGAGCAGCTGCGGGCGCTGGCGCCGGCGGCGATCGCGTTGGCCACCGCGGAAGGCCTCGACGCGCATGGACGCTCCGTCGCCATACGGCTGAACATGTAGACTGATATGTCGGACTACGATCGAACCCATGCCAGGCTGATCGATGTCGAACTCGACGAATCGATCGGCCGTTCGACGCCCGATGTCGAGCATGAGCGGGCGGTGGCGATCTTCGACCTGATCGAGGAAAATCGCTTCCAGCCGGTCAACGACGACGGCGCCGGGCCCTACCGGCTAAAACTGTCGCTGGCCGAATCCCGCCTGGTCTTCGCGGTGACGCGCGAGGACGGCGCGGCCGTGGTCACCCACATCCTGTCGCTGACGCCGCTCAGGCGCATCGTCAAGGATTACTACATGATCTGCGAAAGCTACTACGCCGCCATCCGCACCTCGACGCCCAGCCAGATCGAGGCGATCGACATGGGCCGGCGCGGCCTGCACAATGAGGGCTCGCAGACATTGATGGATCGGCTGGCCGGCAAGATCGACATCGATTTCGACACGGCGCGCCGGCTGTTCACGCTGGTCTGCGTGCTGCACTGGCGAGGCTGAACTGCCAGCCCCTCTGCCCCGCTCGATCCTGTTTGTCTGCGGCATGAACGCCGTGCGCTCGCCAATGGCCGAACTGCTGGCGCGCCAGGTGCTTCCGGCCACCACCTTCGTCGCGTCGGCCGGAGTGCGCGGCGGCGAACGCGACCCGTTCGTCGACGCCGTGCTGGCCGAGGACGGGCTTTCGCTGGGTGAACGGCATCCGAGGACCCTGGACGATCTCGAGGACGACTATTTCGACCTCATCGTCACGCTGTCGCCGGAAGCCCATCACACCGCGCTCGAGCTTACCCGCTCGCTTGCCGTCGACGTCGAATATTGGCCCATGCCGGATCCGACTGGCGTCAGCGGCACGCGTGAGCAGATCATGGCCGCCTATCGCGAGGTGCGCGAACGGCTAAAGGCGCGGATCGGCCGCCGTTTCCTGGCGCCGGAAGTAGAAAACGGCGCTGATTAAGCGTGTTCACAAGCGCACGATTATCATATAGGTTCCGCCCAAATTCCGGCCGGGCGCTGGGAATCCCATCCAAGCAAAGGTATCGAATGCCGAAGGAAGAAGTCCTCGAGTTTCCGGGTGTCGTCACGGAATTGTTGCCCAATGCGATGTTCAGGGTGAAGCTCGAAAACGAACACGAAATCATCGCCCACACGGCCGGCCGCATGCGCAAGAACCGCATCCGCGTGCTGACCGGCGACAAGGTCCTGGTCGAGATGACACCCTACGACCTGACCAAGGGCCGCATCACCTACCGTTTCAAGTAAAAACGTCAGAGTTCGGCCGGGATCGCGATGAGCATTTTGCAGAAGCTCGTGCTTGCCACGGGTTCGCCGCGCCGGATCGAACTGTTGCAGCAGGCCGGCATCGAGCCGGACCGCGTGCTGCCGGCCGGTGTCGACGAGACGCCGCTGCGCGCCGAACATCCGCGCTCGCTGGCCAAGCGCCTGTCGAAGGAAAAGGCCGAGAAGGCGCTGGCCTCGCTGCAGACAGAAGAGGACTATGTGCCCAGCTTTGTGCTGGCCGCCGACACGGTGGTCGCCGTCGGCCGGCGCATCCTGCCCAAGGCCGAAACGTTCGACGACGTCGCCAATTGCCTGGGCCTGCTGTCCGGCCGTTCGCACCGGGTCTATTCCGGCATCTGCCTGATCACGCCGAGCGGCAAGCTGCGCCAGCGGCTGGTCGAGACCAGGGTGCGTTTCAAGCGGCTGCCGCGCGCCGAGATCGACGCCTATGTGGCCTCGGGAGAATGGCGCGGCAAGGCCGGCGGCTACGCCGTCCAGGGTCTCGCCGGCGCCTTCGTCGTCAAGCTTGTCGGCTCCTACACCAACGTCGTCGGCCTGCCGCTCTATGAGACGGTGGCGCTGCTGACCGGCGAGGGATTCAAAGTGCATGCCAACTGGCTGTCAGCTCGGCCATGAACTCGGGGCGGCTATGAGTTCGGACGACAAGGTCACGCCGCTGCGCCCCAAGCGGCCTTGCCCCGAATGCGGCAAGCCGTCGGCGCGCGAGACCTATCCATTCTGCTCGACGCGCTGCAAAGACATCGACCTCAACCGCTGGCTCAAGGGCGCCTACGTCATTCCGGCCCGCGACGACGAGGACGAAGCGGACAACGACCCTCCTAAATGAGGCTGTTCGGCACGGCTTGGTGACTTCGACCGCGTCCCATGAATCCACCTGTCGAGCAGCTGCTCGTTTCCCGCTTGAAATGAACGCTTAAGCGCTGGACAGGCCGGATTCCCGTGCTATAACCCACGCGCTTTCAAGGGGCGCCTGCGGCGCTTTCAAGAAATCCGGTGTGCAGAACTGCCCGCGTGCCGGAACAGGCCCAGATAGCTCAGTTGGTAGAGCAGCGGACTGAAAATCCGCGTGTCGGTGGTTCGAATCCGCCTCTGGGCACCATCCTACCTTTTTGTTTCCATTGTCTTTTTCGGCTCCGCTCATGGTGTCGATATCCATTGGTTTGACGCTTTTCTCAGACGGGTTTGACAGTTTTTGTTCGCCGCCTGTTCACTTCGGCATCGAAATCCGAGACTACGGCCGACATTTTCCGGCTCTTGTTGGCGCGCTTGGAGTAGTGTCGCGCCATCTCAATCGTCTTCTGGCCGAGCATGTCGGCAATGGTGCGCTCGTCGTACCCCATCTCAGCGAGGATGGTCGCGACAGTGTGGCGAAGTCCTTTCAGCGTCAGCCCCGGCTGCACGGCGCCAGAGCGCTCGAGCTCCTGCCGTATCGGCCGCCAGGACGCGCGGAAGCCTGAAGGCGTCCAGGGCTTGCCGTAGCTGTTGGCGCAAAGCGTGATGGCGTCATGCCTCGGCGCTACCGCCATCTCGGCCACGACGGGCGCCGGCAGGGGAAACCACATCGGAACGCCGGTCTTTCCCCGCCTGGCGTCGATCATGCCGTCGGAAACAGCCGTGGGCGGGATTTTAAGCGCGTCCTGCGGGTCTAGGCCGCAATACATCATCAAAGCGATCGGCACGCGCATATGCGCCGGCAGTGCGGCGGCAACGGCATCGCGCTCGCTATCCGACCACGGCCGATTCGCGTCGGCCATACCGCGCGGCCGGCGGATGCCCTTGATCTTCATCGCAGGATTGATTTTTAGATAGCCGCGCTCGACGCCCCAAGCGAATGTGAGCGCCAGCACGGTCTTAACATAATTGCCGAACCGGCGGCCATGCTTGGCCGCAGCCTTGTCGCGGATCTTCACGACGAGAGGCGGATTGAAGCGATCCAGCATCGTGCCGGCGATCGGCTGTAAATAGTCAAAGCAGCGCTGATAATCGGCGCGCGTGCGCGCAGCCAGGTCGGTGAAAAAGACGCTGGCGCGATAGCGCGCGATTAGCTGGCCGAGCGTGCCAGGTTTCGGCTCGTCGACCTTGCCGGACAATTCCACGATCCGTGCGCACTCGGCAAAGAATGTAATGCTGCCGAGCGGAAACTTGGCCAGATCGATCATGGCACCGGTCTTTCGGTGCCGGCAGCGCCACTTATAGGGGGGCTTGCGGTCCTGCCAAATTGCGAACCCCTTGGCGCGCACGATAGCCATCAGCCGAGCTTGCCAATAATGTCGTCATCGGCGGCGATGCCGCCGCCCTTCAGGCCATCGAGCCACGCATCGCAATCGTGCATGTCATAGAGCTTGGCGCCGCCGGGCATCACGACAGGCTGCACGGAAATTGCCAGGCGCTTGGCGGGAATGCCGCAATATGCAGCTGCCTCGCGCTCCGAAAGCATCCGCCGCGGCAGAACCTTCAGATTAAGTGTTGCGATTGTCATGTTCGTCGCCTCGAGCGTCGAGCGCCTTTTGCAGCATGAAATTGATCTGACCGTTCATTGTCCGCATTTCCTTTTGCGCGGCTTCTGCAATCCGGTCACGCATCCCATCCGGCATGCGAACAACGAACTTCTCCAGCAAATCCGAGGGCTGTTTCTGCTGTGCCATGGGCCCCTCCTTTGGGCAAATCATTCCAAGCCACAACTATCATAGCGGAGCGCTATCACTGTCAACGATCAGGCGATGTTTTTTTACTAGCGGAGCGCCAACAGACCAAATAGCATTGATAAATGGCACCCAAAATCTCCCCTTCCGATCTCGTCGACAAATTCGTGTTGCGCATGCCCGACGGTATGCGAGAGCGCATTGCCATCGAGGCTCACCGAAACAAGCGTTCGATGAATGCCGAGATCATAGAGGTCCTGGACCGCGAATTTCCTGCGGCGCCTTCGCTTGAAGAAATTTTCGAACAGGTCGACTTTCTGATCGAGATGTACAAAAAAGATGCTGATGACCTAGTCCGACGCGACATGCTGTCCATGCTCTCGGTCATGAAGATAAAGTTCGACGAGCTGCGCAAAAACAGGTCCAACAAGCCGTCCGACTCTAGCGAGTGATCGGGCGCTTTCTGCGTTATCCCCTTCGCCTTTTGCTGGTCTCGTCGGCCATCGCCTTGATGTCGTCGACCAGGCTTTTGAGGATGGATATCTCTAGATCCTCGTCGTCGCAGTAGTCGCGCTCGCGAACTCTCACTTTCGCGGCCAGACCCTCAACGGTTTTGGCCTGGGTCTTCATGACCTTGTCGAACGCGCGCGCGAAAGCTGCGGCCCTTTTCTCCTCCTTCTTTTCCGCCTTTGCGAGGCGCGACTTGAGACGCGACCTGAGGGATCTGATACGCTCTTCAAGCTCCTCATCGAGCTTCGCCGTTCGGTCCGTGGCCGCGTTCCATCGATCGCTCGCGGCGTTGAACTCTTTCTCCAGTTGGAGCAGTTTGGCATCGGGGTGGCGTCTGGCGGCTTTGCCCATCACACAGCCTCACCTGCCAGGCGCCTGATGTCGGCGACGATAGATGTCAAGGCGTCTGCGTTGATTTCCTCGGCCGCCCGGAGTTTGACCAAGATCCCCGCCGCCGTGTTGGCCGGCGTTTGCAAGATCCGTTCGCAGACCCTGAAAACCTCCGCGGCGCGCGCGCAGTAGGCGTCTTCTGCCGCATCGATGCCGGCCTCGCGGTAAATATGATCCACCTTGTCCTGGTGTGCCTCCAGCAAAGCCCTGGACGCGGCCCGCTGCTGCTCACATGATCTATGCCAATCGCGCAAAGCTGCTGGATGTCTTTCTGGATATGGAAGATCGCGCACAAGCACGCTGCCCAAAACGTCGCGAATATTGTCCGGCATGCTCGGTTCCTTCCATTCCGCAGGCCGCGGCGGAAGCCGATCCAACAACTTGTCGGCCTCTCTGCCGACCAGCCCGCAGACCTTGTCAGCCAGCTCCACTCGGGTCTCTGCTTCCAACATTTCTTGATCGAGCCGGAGCAAATCGGCATCGGGATGCTCGGCGGCAGGCGCGGCCGGAACCATCGCCAAGGTAGCAGCGGCCGAGGATGCGGCCAGCTTATGAAGCATCTGGCGGCGGTTGATCGAGGGCAAGCCTTCGGCGGCTGCCCGAACGAGTGCGTTCGGCATTGCAGTTGCTCCTTGTTGGGCATCGTGATATCTATTGCGCATGATGCCCAACCGAGGGCATATTGTCAACACCATGCGCAATGTTGGGCTTGATGACTATTTCACCAGCACAAATGCGGGCAGCTCGTGCCCTTGTTGAGATGGATCAGGCGGTTCTGGCGCATAGTGCCAGCGTGTCGCGAAATACAGTCGTGGATTTCGAAAAGGGCCGGCGGCTGCCAAATCCTAACAATCTCGCAGCCATGCGCGCCGCCTTGGAAAGGGCTGGCGTGATCTTTCTCGACAAGAACGGAGACGGGCCAGGCGTGCGTCTGCGGAAAGACCACTACGAATCGAACGTTGCCGCGAGAGCGGACAGGCGCTGAGAGCGCTGAAAAAGGAATAAGGCGGGTAAAACCCCTATCCCCCCTAAGTCTCTGCGCCCCTACCCGCAAACCCTCGCAAGATCAGCGAGGACAGGGCTTCAAGGGCAGCGTCAAAGCCCTTATCAGCCGCAAAACCATTCCGATTTCATTGCGCCGAATACTCCGCCTTGGGCTCCGGCGCCGACCAGCCCTTGCCGGATTTCGAGCCGGGCGACGAGCCGCCAAGTGCGCGCGGATCGGTCAGCGTCAGCGTCGCCCGCGTGCCGTCGCTGTCGGCGCGCGTGTCCTGCGTCAGCTCCACCGATTTGATGACCATCATCTGGTCGAGATAGACGCGTGGATGCCTGACATAAACCAGCCAGTTCGGCGTCCAAATCTTCCCGCCGGCATCGCGCCAGCCCGACACGGTGATGGTAGCGGTCACGGCGAGACCTGCTGCGGCACGCGCCTCCCATTCGACCGCGTTCTTCATGTGTGCAATCGTCGCTTCGCCATCGAGCACTACGATCTTTGGCCTGGCGCGGCCGACCGATGGATCGCTGGCCTTCGCTTCCGGCCGCATCGCCTGCGGGGTGACGCCGCGCGATTGCTGGCCGCGCACCACGACCGGGCTGTACCGACCCTGCCCCGAGAAGTCCGCGCTGGCTGAAATAATGTTGACGCCGGCAGCCAGGCCGCCGCTATGCGACCCATCCGGCTTCTTGACGATGCGCAACTTGCCTTCCGGCGTGTCGTGTATGATCGCTGCTTCCGCACGCGCCAGCGGCTCCAGCGTTGAATAGAGCGATTCGCCAGGCACAATCTGGTGCTTGGAGATCGTCTCAAACGATCCTTTCGCCTCGATGCCGATGCCCAGATTGTCGAAGGCCTCGCCGACGCCCTTGATGTTCCGGTTCTCGACCAGGCCGGTCTTGTGCAGGATCGATGTCTCGACCGCGTCGATCGTGCGCGAGACCAGCGAAATCGTTGCCCGCCAGTCGTCCGGACCCTGGTCGGGGCGCAAATCCCTGACATAGCCGGTGAGCAGCAAAGTGCCGTTCGCCGAGAGAGTGGCCTTAGTGTCCGGCCATGGCGGCTCGACACCGGGCGGGATATGCCCGTTCACCACAGCGGTGCGCACGGCCTCCTCGGTCGAGATCGAGATCGAGACGTCATGCCACGGCAGGAACAGCCCGCCCGCATGAATCGCAATGTTCTCTAGCGGCATCTATTTTTCCTCACGCGGCCGGCGCAGCTCTAAGGGCAGCCTATATCTTGCGCCACGGCCCAGTCCCCGGCGGGTGGCGAAGGTTTTTTTTCCCCGACGCTGACTTTCCGGTCGACGACGGACCGCGCTTCGTCGGCTTCGGCTCCGGCTCGCCTTCCGTCTCACCGCCTTGCTCTGTTGCTGCTGCGTTCGGCCGGGCGAATGGGGACGGCATGCCCGAATCGAGGTAGGCTTGGTGCTCGCGCCGGCGCTGGTCCATCACCTCGTCAGGATCGTTGCCCAGCTCGGCACACTCGGAAGCCAGCGAGGACGTGCCGTTCTGCAGGCGTTCCGTCGCCGCCTTCGCGCTCTTCAGGTCGTCGGCCGTCGGCTTTGCCGGCCCCTGCCACAACGCCCACGTAACGAGGTCGCGATGCCTTCGATAGGCTTCATACCCGCCCTTGATTGCAACGCGGCCCATGGCAATCTGCTCGTCGAGCCAAACCTCGTAAATCGACTGGCAGATCGGGGCGGCTATCCGTTCTCGGCGGCGCAGAACGACCGGCCAGATGGATGAGTTTTCCATGCGAACCGACGAATAGGTCGCATTGCTATGGTCCATTGTCAGCCCGCCATAGGTGATGCCGATCGCCCGTGCCATGTCGCGTGACAGGGAGGCCGAGACGGGCAGGAATTGCGGACCTGGCGTTGGCGATCCATGCAACGCGAACTGCTCGCCGGGCGCCAGGTGCGAGATGCGCGGGTCCGACGAGACCGTGATTTGGCCATCACGTGCCCGTGTCAACGATCCGCCGAAATAGGCGAGAAACTCCTCGCGCAAATCGGCCTGGTCGTCGGGCAAAGCCTCCAAAGCCTCAAATGCCTCCTTCGACGGCGAGGCGCTTGTCAGCGTCGCCGCGAATATTGTCTGCATGATTTGGGTTTGGATCGTCGCATCGACTAGGGTTTCGTGCTGGATGTGCTGGCGGAAGGCTGGGGCCATCCTGCTGATGCCGCGCACGTCGGTGGCATCCATGGGATCGAACACGTGAATGACGAAGCGTCGGCCGTCCGCGTCGAAGGCCGGAACGTCCTTGTGCCCGTTGATGCCGCCTTTCCTCTCGGAAAACCGATAGTAAATCGCGCGCCCGACCGGATCATGGATGACGCCCTGAAACATGCCCTCAACTTCGTTCGTGTCTTGCACGAGTGAGGTCGGCGGCATCATGCAAACTTTGGTACCGGTTCTGATGCCGAGCCTTCGTTGATCGTCGGCGCCAAGGTAAGTGATCAACCCCGTCACCTCACCGAAGGCCATTTCCCATCTCAAGGCGACGTCGATCATTTGCGGCACGGTGAACTTGCCTCGCGCGTCGCACTCGCGCGGTTCCCACGCCCATCTCTTCCACTTCGCTTTCACATCGCGGCTCCATGCCGCGGTTTCCTCTTGCGTATAGTTCAACCACCTCAGATCCGGCTGCGGATTGAGCACAAGTTCCGTGCCGACCGTGTCGGCAATCACCTGGTCGGCAGCGCCCCGCAGCCGGCCTGAGTTGTTGATCAAGTCAAGCGCAAGCCCGGCCGAGCGGCGCCACGCCATGCGAATTTCATCGCGGCTATCGCGCAATATGGCAGATCGGGTGTCGATGATGCCGGAACGCGTATCGCGCAGATACCCCGCCTGCATGGGCGGCCGCGCGCCAAAGCCTTCAGCACCTGGCAAGGCAGGCACGCCACCTTTTCCCGCGATCCGCGAAGCGCCTCGATTTCCACGACGCCGGTCCATCAGCGGGCCTCGTCGACGGTTTCGACCTCAAGCCCGATCTCGACGTCCGGTGCGAGCAATATGGCCGGGTTTACATCGGCGCGGCGTGGCATATCCGTGCCCAGCGCCAGCTCCAACTCCCGGCAGGCTACTTCCTCGGCAATCTCGGCCGAGAGGATCTCGGCATCAAGCCTAGCGAGCTGGGCCGAACGGCTCTCCTGCGTGAGGCCATCGGTCGGCATTGTCGCCATGATGGCAGCCTTCAACCGCGGTGCATCGAGAGCCGCAAAGACGCCAAACGCATTCATCTCGAACGATTTATTGAAAGCGCCGATGACCGGAAGGTAATGAGGCTCTTGACGCAGCAGGAAGGGAAAGAACAGGGGCCTGTTTCTGATTGCGGCCTCGATCGCCTGATCAACCTCTTTCTCGATCGTACCGAGGTCTCGCGGCATGAACTCGACCTTAGCGCGCTCCGCCTGTAGATCAGCGATCCGGTCACGAATCGCGTCGAGATCTGCGCGCGCACTGCGAAAGGTCCGTTCGAGCGCTGCAGAGGAAGAGGCTTTGAGAGCGTTTTTCATGCGATTGTTCCCTTGATGAAGAACCCCGGCTGGCGTGGCGTGGCGTAGGCCTCGCAACGACCGCGGATCGCGGCGAGATGTTGCCACTTTTCACTTAATTGGTCCTTTTTGGCCTTGAGGCGCTCAATGTCGGCCTCGAGCTTTTCAATTTCGGTTTGGCTGGCGTTGATAAAATCCTGCCGGTCCCCTGCCATGTATCGTTCCGCGACCTTCGCAACACGCAACTTGAGTGTCTGAAGCTTCTCGCGAGCCTCCATTTCGTCGCGGCTCGCCGCACGTGATGCAGCATTCGCACTCTCGGCGGCGACAATCCGGGCCGACAACCGCTCGGGATCAACTGAAAATTTGCGCATTGGAAACCTCTTTTGTGGGGGCGAGGCCTCCCCGCATATTTTTTGAAGAGGAGACTACAAAAAACGGCAGGGAGGCTTCTATTCCTCACTCGGTCACGAAGCCCGGGTGAGAACGTCAGCAAGCTGTGCACGCGATGGATCATCGCGGCAGCAATGTTTTAAAAATTTTCAATCCCGATAGTCGTCCTGCGATGCGTCCAGGTCGGCCCAGATCGTGTTCCATGATTTTGGGCTGATCCCGTCTCGGGTAAGGCGCGCGAAATAAGCGGCTTTTGTTCCCGGAAGGGGATCATTTGCGGCAACATCGCCAGCCATATGCCAATCAGCTGCGATGAGCTTGGCGGCCACTGTGATGGCCTTGCCGGGGTAAAACACATTCCAGATGCGACGGAGAATATTTCTTCGCAGAGCCCGCGCGTCAGGAACCCGGTCCGCTTCGTCTTCGTCGACGAGCTGCTTCAGGATCAAGAGACCAGCCGCAAGATCTTCAGCTTCTGGAAAATTGCCTGCGGCGATTTGATCGGCAATACGACGGAACCGGAATGCAGCCTCGATGGCATCTTTGTCGAGCGGCGCACCCATTTCGCTCAAACCTCAGTGTTAGGGCGAGGCTTACCCCCGCCCCCCCAAAGGTCTCCAAGCCTCATCTGCAAACTGTCGCCTCTAGACATCGACAAGACAGGGCTCCAAGGCGCTGCCAAGCACGTAGACGACGCCGCCGCCCATCTCGCCAGCAATACCGCCCGCGCCCTTCACGGCGGCCACGCCAGCTGAGCTGAGCGCGCCGATGGCCAGGTCGAGCGATTCTCCGCAATGCATGCAGGTCGAGCGCCATTCGCCATTCTGCCGGCGCCAGGCGCCCATTGCGTGGCCGCGCGCCGTGGCCCGCCTTACCGCAGCAGCTTGCGCCGTGGCGAGGCTCAACGCCGGCAGCAAGGGCGCAGCCCGAGCGTGAAACGTCGGCAATGTTTCACGGGAAGAGCACTGAAACAAGGAAGCGCCGCCAGCCAACGAGATCGGCCTCTTCTTACGCATCGGCCCCCGCGCCCCCGACCGCCAGATGGGCGGCAATTTCCTGCCACAGGTCGGCGATGCGATCGCTTGCTTCGGCGATCATCAGGCGGCGGAACAGCCGCTCCTCTCGATCGTCGATCTCAGCCATGGCGCAAGCCATCGCTACCAGCTCGGTGTGTTCCTCGCCGATCCGCTGGAACCGGCTGGACAGAAATTCGCCGTCGAACATCGTTCAGCGCGGTCCCATCATGCGGCCGGCGTCCGAGCGGCCTGTGTCGGCTCTGACGGACGGCTGCGCGATCGGCACCGGCCTCACGTTTGCGTTGAACTCGGCCGCCAGCTGCTTGCCCATGCCTGCGATCATCGTCGCGAATATATTTCCAGCCTGTTGCCCGCCCTTGGCCACGCCATCGCTGACCGACTTGGCGACTTCGTCTCCGGCATGAGATGCGGCAGAAAGGAACTCCGAATAATTCGGGTCGCTGCCGCTATCCAGCTGGGCGCCGATGGCTGAACCGCGGTCCCGTCGCGTCATCAGGTCCGGCGGAACCCCGTCCAGTCCCCTCGGCCGCAGCTGGCCATAGTCACTGTATTCGCCAGGATCGTAGCGGCGTGGATAGGGAACGCCGCTTGGGTCGATGCCTGTATCAAAGGTCGGTACCCGCGTGCGGCCGGTGCCTCGGTAGGCGCGATTGGCCTCGATGATCCGGCGCATCTGCGGTGTCACATAGCCACCGCGCGCGGCATAGTCGTCGACCACGGCGGACGGATCGCCGCCAGAGGCGAGCGCGGCGAGGCTGTCCCCTGGCGTCCAGCCGCCTTTGACTGCCGCGCTCATGCGCTTGATGTCCTCGGACGCCTGGTCGACATTCGATGCAAAGTTGTCAACCCAGTCCACGAGACCGGTGTTGACCACAAACTTGCCGGAGGCCCCGACCAGCCGGTTATAGGTGTCTTCTATGCGGTTGAGCGCTGCTGTCGTGTCGTCCAGCAACCGCTTGTTGTTTCGGTCCAGAACGTCCGGGGCGTTGGCCGAGATCTCTCGCTGCGCAGCTCTGATCTGATCCATCTTCGTCAGGATCACCGTCGCCGCCGCGCGAGCCTCCTTGTCGCCGAAAATCTGGCCCAACCGGTCTGCCTTGCCGCCGGTCGCCTCCGTCAAGATTTTGTGCATCGTCTCGAGCATATCGCCGCCATTGTCGCGAGCGTTTTTGATGTCTTTGGCAAATTTGCCACTGATTTTGCCGAGTCTCTTTTCGACGTCGGGCGAGCTGATCTTTTCGAGGAAATCGCCGACCGCAGTCGCGGCCTGGCCGGCGTCTCCCGCATAGTCGGCCATCACCTCGAGAAACGCCACGATGTTCGTCGCGCCGCCCAACCCCTGCATTCCCTGCTTTGCCGCACTGGGCAACAGCCCGGGCAGGAACTGCGCCATGTCGCGCCCCTCGAACTTGCCGACGGAGCTCCCGGCGGCGATGATCTCAAAGAACTTTTCGTACTCTGGCGTCGTCAGCTTGAGCGATTTGCGGGCGGCGTCCAAAGCGCGAACAGTGTCCTCGCCAGATGAGCCGATCGCCAGCGTTGCCTTCGCCAGAAGGTCGGTGTTCGATTGGACATCTCTCAAGTCGGCGCCTGCAGCTGCATAGGTTTCTGCAATCTGCACCAGATCCTCGGACAGAAGGCCGTAGCGCTTGGCGCTCTTGCCGAGCGACGCGTAGAGATCGTCCATCTCCCCCTGGTTGGCACCAAGCACCGTGCCTATCCGGGTGAGGCGTCGCTCGGTTTCAGCAAACTGCTTGACCGCCTGCACCCCGAAATAGCCGGCTGCGGCTGGGCCGACGAAGCGGCCGACCGGCATCGCCGACATCGCACGGTTGATGGAAGTCTGCGCCTTGTTGAACGCCGTGGCCTTTCGATTGACCTGGTCCAACTTGCTGCCGAGTTGGCCGAATGCGCCCATCGGGCCGAGCTTAGCGGAAAGCCTCATCACAGCTTCAATTGTTCGGTTGCTCATTTTTGGCTTCTCCGGTTGTGTATTCGACGGCACGGTGATACCAGGCGAGGACCTCGCTCATCGACATGCCGGCGACATCAGCCGCCCGCATGCCAAACCGAAAGATCAGCTCGTCAGCGCGGGTTCCGACTTCGAGGCAGGCGAGGCGGTTGCTGGCTCGCCAGATATAAAAAAATCCAACACAGCGACCCGAACCGCCCTGGCGTCTTGGATGCCGAGCTCGCCAAGCGCGTCGACGCCTGGCTCGACGACGCAACGCCGGACATAGGCGGCGACCGTGTCGACGTTCTCGATGACGACGTTATTGCCGGCGGCACGCTGCATCTCATAAGGTTCGCCCAGCTGCATGAGGTCGTTGAACCGCGGTTCGCGCACTTTTACAGATTCGAAAACGACGCCATGCGCCTCATACCTGCGAGAGAGGGGGACGGTCTTTTCGGTCATTTCGTTTTCCTTTTTGTGTTGGGAACCTTGTCAGGGCAGGGCCTCGTCGACCGCTTCAACCGCGCGTCGATCGGCGTCCTGACGGCGCAGTGCAAAGAAGCCGGAGGCCTTGCCGGCGCGGATGATGGATTCTTCCGCCATCTCGGCATCGAGCAATTCGCGCTCCAATGCTTCGACTTGGGTTCTCCGGTCGTCTTCGGTGATCGATTTCACGCGGGCATATTGCAAGCGCACTCGATCCTTGAGCTGATCGAGCAACGCCGGCGCAAGGTGCATCGTCAGTGTAGAAAGTTCGTCGACCGGGGGCGTGTAATAGGTCCGTGGACCTTTCAAAAAGTCAGCGGCGGCCGGCTCTTTGTTGCGGGATCTGAGGACGAAGCTTTCCCACCAGGCATCGACGCGCGCCAGTGCCACTTCAACGCTCGGCGGTGCGTCGAGCACGGCGTCGCGCCGCCGGCTGATATCCTCCACCTTGGCACGAATGGAGGCCAGGCCTTGCCTAAACTCTTCCTCGGCGGACCGCGCCTTGTCGACGAAGCCGAGGCTGCTGCGGGTGTTTTTCTGGGCGTTTAACATGTCGAATAAAGCCTCTTCTGGTTCACCGGGTTTCGGAAAGGCTTTACTTCGGCGCCGCCCAGTCAGCTGGGATGGCATGCGGCGGGAGCATGCTGTCCGCTCCCATCATCTGAACGTCGAGCGACGTCGCGATCCGAACCGCATCGGACTTCGACAGATCGTCGAACGTTGCCTGGTCGCAATGAAAAATCTTGCCGGCCGGCACAATGTTGATCTTGGCCTTGTTCAAGACTTTGCCGGCGGCATCGACCTCACCAGGTTTGGCGCACAGGTGGATGGTCTTCAGGGCGACGGTATCGATCAGTTGGGACATTTTCCGAACTCCTCTGGAGGGTAAGATTTTCACCGTTCCAAGCATCCGAGCCCGGCCCGGAAATTCAAACGGCCTATTGGGTTTCCTGCCGGAGTATCTGCTGGAGACGCTTGGCATCGGGGATCGGCAGGCCGAGATTCAGGATTTTCCACCAGGTCGCATCTGGCTCCACGACCGGAGCGGCGATGAAATGGCGCTCGCGTGGCCACCGGTTCGTTTGGTAGCGCGATGCAACTTGAACCATAACCCGCGCCGCGGCCGACGGCGCCAAATCTGACCATGTGGGCGAGTTACGCCAAAGCGTTTGGAGCAGCAGGTCGCGCTGGCCGAGAATGGTGCGGCGCGCTAGCGAGACCCCGCCTCGCCGGCGAATTCCCAGGCGACGATCAAGTGATTTTTCCGCGCCCGAGCAAACCTCGTTGATCGCTTGGGCCAATTCGCGAACACCCTCGTCGTCGGACGCGGCAGCCAGATCGGCCAGCTTCGTCAATGCGGTAAGTCGCCGATCCACCACGCTCAAGGCCGCGCTCTCCGCTTTCCGGAAGCGTGCGTGCCGGATGGCGTGCACGTGTGCATCCGTGTACCGCTTTCCGACGCGCCTACTAGAAAAATCCCGGGCTCCCCCGGGCCCGTATGGCTCGGAGACGCTGATACGGTCCCTACAGCGGGGGTGGGGCCAGCCTCAGCCGGATCGCGAAGGCCGCGCAGATCGGGCGGCAGATACTTCATCAGATGCCGCACCTGCTTTGCTGACAGGCCAACACTGGAAGCAACAGCATCCACGCTCCAGCCCCGTTCTGCCACCAACAGGCGCGCCGCCTCAGCCTGCAAGCTAAGAGGCAAATTGCGGATCATCTCCGGACGCTCCGCAAAGTTCGGAGCCCAACGCCAAAGTGACTTCCTCAGCTTCCCCGTCCTAGCAGCTCGGGCTGAACCAGGCTCAGATTGACGACCCTTATCCATCTTCCCTTGCTTCACCACTTAGCGATACTTTAGCGATACTTATAGCGATAGTTTATTATGGAATATCAATGGGTTCGATACTTGCGACACTTTTTCTCACCTATAGCTATAAAAATGTTCGGCGATTTCTTTTTTCTCTCGTGTATAGGGACGCCTAAAAGTATCGCTAAGTGTCGCAACTATTTGATTTTGCTTCCATTTCCTCGCTGTATGAAGTGTCGCGAAGTATCGCAAACTGGTGCAAGTGTCGCGCCGGAAAAGCTAATGAAAACAACGAAAGCGCCACTTTTCGGCAGGGCGCTGACCTAAAGCGGGGGTACGGGGTTTTGGTCATTTGAACCGCGCCTCATAGGTGACCGTGCGACCGGCGACGCGCCGGATACCGGTCTGCTGCATCAACAGACCAAAGCGCGTCAGGGTAAGATCCGGGGCGCCTGTCTCGACCGCCCAATTGGTGTAGGCTCTGTGAAGCTGCCGCGCGGCAACACCGACCCGACTATCTGGCACTAGGCGCGCCTCGACGAATGCGGCGACATGCTGCAGCAATCTTAAATCGGGGGTTCCGGGGGATTTGCCGACTGGAGGAAGCCCGAGATCCTGCCACAGCTGGCGCGCAGTTCTGGCCCCAAACAACCGACTGGCAGCGTCGACAACTTGGGCTTTCGACGCCAGATCTGACCAGTTTTCCGAGATGGTTCTAATACCGTCCGTAGCGCGGACGGTATTCAAGGCGCGCTTATAGGCTTTCCACGCGTCGGCAGCGCGCCCAGTATTGCCGGCCTGCTGCATCCAGTGGCGCCGGCCGTCTTCGTCCAGCGCGTTCCACCATGCCATGCCAGCGAGTTCGTCGGCCGTCGGCGCGGGATCTTCCGAGTTTGACAAATCGGAGCTAAGTTGTTGATATTCGGCGGCGGGTTTGACGGAACTTTCGCTGTAAGCCCTTGACTTTGGCCGCTCAACGTTTGACTGAAAATCCGCGTGTCGGTGGTTCGAATCCGCCTCTGGGCACCATTCCCCCTTCTCCCTACACTCCCTTCCGCCAAGCCTTCCACGCTGCTGTTCGCGTAAACTTTTGAAAATAGGCGCTTTTTTGACGGCCTCATCGCGCTTTGGCGTATTCCGAAGCAGGTGATCGCATTTGGTCCAACGGCTTCGAGCTGTTGGTTTCTTCGTTGGTATCCGTCTACCCTGTTGGTATCACTCACCAGCAAAAAGCATTGGACAATGACACTCTCTGACGTGAAATGTCGAAATGCCCGCCCAGGGCCTAAACTTCGGAAAATCTCCGATGGAGGCGGTCTCCAGCTATGGGTACAACCGACCGGCTCACGCCTGTGGCGCCTTGCCTATCGCTTCGATGGCAAACAGAAGCTCCTGGCACTGGGAAGCTATCCGCTTCTGTCCCTGGCGGAGGCTCGACAGGCACGAGATGAGGCAAAGCGGCTGCTGATGAAGGGAATAGACCCCGCACGTGAGAAGCAGGAGCGGAATGCTGACACGCGCGATAGCTTCCGCGTCATTGCAGACGAATTCATCGCTAAACTAGAAAAGGAGGGCCGTGCGGAAAGGACGATCACTAAGAACAAGTGGTTGCTCTCTTTCGCCTATCCGACTTTGGGCGACCAGTCGATAAGGGCGATTGATGCGCCGTCCGTTCTCAATGTGTTGCGGGAAGTGGAAGTTCGTGGTCGACACGAATCGGCCCGTCGGCTTCGATCAACAATCGGAAGTATATTTCGTTACGCGATTGCCACCGCTCGCGCCAATGCTGATCCCACCTTGGCGCTCAGGGACGCTCTTGTTAGGCCAACGGTAACACCGCGAGCTGCAATTACCGACCCGAAGGAGTTCGGTGCTCTTTTGCGCTCGATTGATTCGTACGATGGGCAGCCAGGCACCCAAATCGCACTGAATTTGATGGCGCTCCTGTTTCCCCGCCCCGGAGAGCTGCGCGCCGCTGAATGGCCCGAATTCGACTTCGACAAAGCAGTCTGGACGATTCCTGCCGCTCGAGCAAAAATGCGGCGACCGCATAGTGTTCCTTTGTCGACCCAGGCGCTCAACCTCCTGAAGCGGCTGCGCGAGGTATATGGAGACGGGATGCTTCTGTTCCCCAGTGTCCGCACGACCACGCGCCCGATTTCCGACAACACCCTTAATGCCGCTTTGCGCCGGCTTGGCTATCGCAAGAACGAGGCCACGGCGCATGGTTTTCGGGCGACTGCGTCGAGCTTGCTCAACGAAAGCGGTAAGTGGCATCCCGATGCTGTCGAACGTCAACTTGCGCACGTGGAAGGCAACAATGTCAGGCGAGCTTATGCCCGCGGCGAACATTGGGATGAACGCGTGAGAATGATGCAGTGGTGGGCTGACCATTTGGACGAGCTGAAGCTGCCGCATCATGAACATCGTCATAGCATTCGTGGTGCAGGACGCGCCGCTTCCGGACGCCTGGCAGCGATGTACCCAACGTCTTGATCTGGGATGAGAGCCGACGGTCCGCTCTTCGGGCAGGAATCGGCGAAAACTGAAAGTTCGCTGTCAATGCTGGCGACGGTCGCCTAACGGTCGCCTGCCGCCGGAACTGCGGGTTTGTCTGTAAGGCCGCAGTTCCGGCCGCCAAACTACCAGATCCTCAAAAACAGTCCTAGGGGCATTATTGTTATGGCTTGGCGAGGCTTACCTTCTTTCCAATATGATCGCGCCAAATTCCGAGGCGCTTTATTCGATATTCGACAAGTTCTGGTGAGGTCCCGAAGAAGGACGCGATCTCAGCAGCACTCTTGCCGTCCGAGACCATGCGCTTGATCGCATCTCGTGGAAGCAAAGTCGCCGACGCTAGGAAATAAGCGTCGTGTTCTTCGGCACTGTCATAAGTACGACCGAAGGAGCCGGCAATCTTCGCTATCTTAGTTAGCTTATGCCCGGAAAGAATGTGCCAATACTCTTCAAGCAGCGTTACTCTTTGTCTCTCAACGGTATGGTAGTCGTTTAGGAACACGACCCAGCTATCCTGATCAGCGTTCAAGGGAACGCTCATTGCCGACCACTCGTTACGGGATGGTCCTGCAAGCGTGTTCTTTGTCTTCTCATCGACGCAGGATGAATGTCCTAGGCGCTCTACTGTGACCGAATCAACAACCAAAAAAAACGGGTCCAATGGATCGTTCTTTTTCAATCCCAGGTCCTTTCGGAAAGCTTCAGCCGTCTGCTCCAGTTCTTCCTTGGACATAGGGATAACGTCAGCATCTGTCGGGGCGTTGCTCGGCTCTGATGTGTCACCCTCGGCATAGTGCCGCCGAACACACACGGCGGCCCGCAGCAGGGTTTGCACTGTCCCGGAGGACGCGTTCTTCCCGGCGCGGAAGTGGACGAATGCCACCCGATCAAAGCCAAGCTCGTGTTGATCGGCATCCGGGCCGAGCCACTCGAGCAGCCTTATCTTGGAGTTGTTGTCGGGCGATCCTTCGCCCCGCTCGATTCGGGCCAGCGTGGAAAAGCTGATCCCCACGATTGCCGACAGCGCTCTTATACTGAGGCCTTCACGTTCTCGCTTCTCGCGGACTGCCCTGACGAGCTTTTCCTCAAATTCGTTCATTTTCACCCAATTGTGCGATCAGCACGCGTTGACACGTCCCTCCCAGAATGCATCCTGTGCTGGTGACACAGATTCGCACATCGACAGTCAAAATGGAAGTGTTGTTGAGCGGCGATGCGCGGGCTGAGTTGCAACGGATTGGCGACGGTTTGGACGCGCGCCAGCCCGTGAGGGTGAGGGATCGGGGCATTGTGATTCTCGATCCGCAGCCCACCTTAGCACCTGTCCAGGAGAAAAGTGATGAGCAGCAACAAAGAGCGCGAGGACCCGCAGCCCGGGCATGGCAAGGGTCCACCCGACGGCAAGGGTCGCCCGGTCGATCACGGCCGCCCCGTGCCGGATCACGGGTCGTCGGCCTCGCCGGCAGCTACGCCCGGCAGCTAGAGGATGTGCAACGGGCATACCCCGGCGCAACTCTCCTCCCTGATGACCACGGAGTATGGCTTCTCGCTCGCAGCCGCGTCATAGATGGCCTAGCGCGGGAAGCCATATGTCTTATCGCCTTGCCAGACACACCAGCGGTGGAGCCGCGCGGATGGGCGTTCTGGGAGCAAGATGGGCAGGTCGAATGGATCGGCCCGCGGCACACCAATTTCCCTGATGGCTCGGTGTGCGCTTATCACGCGGAGCTCGACAAAGCTTGGTCGCCGGGCGGCGACTTGTGCACCTTGCTGGACCTCTACAGCGTGTGGGCGCTCCGTCACCTGCACTTGGTGGTGTTTGATCGGTGGCCAGGACGCCAGCATGCGATGCCGGATGATCTAGGGCAATCTGACCCTTACTATCGGCTACTCCAGTTCAAGGAGGCTGAACTTTGCAGCTGCGGATCAGGTCGGCGCTACGGCGAGTGCTGCCGGCCGCGCGACCTGAAACTGCCGTTCCTCTCGATTATGCAGGCTTTCAAAAGGCGTAACCTTGGCCGCAGCATCCTTGATCGCGCCGCCCCTGCCGAAATTATGGCGTCAGTGACCAGAGGTGGACGAAATGCCCCACCTCCCATGTTGGAGATTCACGATCCTCTGCGAGCGCACATCGCGGCCAGCGGGGGTGGGATCAGGACTAAGCCGTAGTTCCGCTCGCCTAAGAGCGAGTTCCCTGAAGGTCAGCTGCGTGCACCGCCCTTGAACTTGTCTATGCCGACACCTCAGGAAAAACCTGCCATAGGACTGACCAGAAGGGGCGAAGAGGGACGATCTCGTGAATTTACAGTTCGGGACTGCAGCGATCGGCAGCTGAAGCTATCATTTGTGATGATCCAACAGCTTTTATGTCCAGGGGCCAGCTTCCCATGTGTGATCGAACGCTGTGCTAGCCAGGGCCGCCCGCGTTGGGGGCATGACAAACTCAGTGACTGCCAGCATCAACTTAGGGAGCGGTGCAGGTGCATGCGTGATAGCTGTTCGTTGAAGAAAGGCGCGCCATTGAGCTTGTTTGGTCGGGGATTCAGAAAACTCTGACGTGAGCGCAATCGGCGTCTCGGCTGGGAGACGGGTGTTGCGTCGGTCGAAGGTTGGGCCCCCGAAGCCGATGTCGATCTGAACCAGCAAACGCGCACCAGAAATGTCCGCACCGACAGTGAGACGGACGCCGCTGTATTCATTCTCTGGCCGGGCTAGCTCCGTTCGCATGGTGTTTGGCTTGAATACGACGCCCGTCCTCAACATCGAGGGCGCAAATCTCACGAAAAGCGCTGGCTAAGCGCTGGGGATCTTCGTCACCAAATCCGAGAAGATCGAGATCGCCCGTCGATCGATAAGGCGTCTCGGACCAGAGGTTGAACAGCATCGCACCTTTTTCTTTTTGCTCACGTGCGCGATGACGCAATCGGGCCCGGACCGAAGCGCCAATATTCCGCAGCGACTTTCGCGTCATACGGTGGCCTCGAGGTAAGGCCGGATGACATTCTGTACACGATCGATTCCAGCAAAGTGCCAGAGCTCATCGATTGTCGCTCGCTTAAGCCGCAAACAATCGCGAAGCGCCTCGATGGCGATGTCGAGTCCAATCTTGTTGCGGTATTTGAAGCAATCGACGATGGTCTTTGCCGGATTGGTGATCCGCACCGGGGCCTGTTCATGCCGCGCTCGCGTGCAACCGCGAGAGCCCGCTGTTGAGGGTCGTTCCACCGGATTCTCGCCTGAGCGATAGCCGTCCACGGACTTGGCCCACGAGTCCGCTTAGAGACGCTCTCCTGCCGTGATTCATCCGGTTCACACGTTGCTACCAGTTTGCGCCGAACGGACCTAGTCAGGCCGCTTCCGCTTAACGGGATCCTCTTATTTAAGTGAGCACGATCTCGTCGCTGCGAATCGGTAATCAGCATGAGGCTTTGTGCTTCGACACCAACCACGCCCAGAGTATCCGAGATGAGGCAGCGTCCATGAAGAGTGACGCAATCTCGTATCCCCCACGAGGCCTTTCTCGTGAGGAAGCAGCCCGTTATATTGGTGTCGGATCGACGCTTTTTGACGAAATGGTTGCCGATGGGCGCATGCCGAAGCCCAAACGCATCAACAGCCGCGCCGTCTGGGATCGTGTCGCTCTCGACATCGCTTTCACCTCTCTGCCGGACAAAGACAGCGGTTTGCAAGAACTGTTGAAGCGAAGCAAGCGAGATGGGCAAAGAGGATAGCGCTACGCTCATTGCGTATACGCTGTAGGCGCAGTAGAGTGCTCGGCTGTAGGGAAGGCGTGGCGTGAACGAGAATGAGAAGCTTGCCCAAGAAGTGAAAGCCTGGCGGGCCAAGGGAGGATTCACTGCCGAAGCCGCAGCTAAGGTGCTGGGAATACCGAAACGCACGTTCGAAGGCATAGAGCAAGGCAGAGGCTTCCCTTACCCAGTGCTCCTGCGCGTTGCCATCGAAAGCGAAGCCCTTTCGCTACAGGCGATGCTGGAGACCTCCCCGCGCGTTGAGCACCGGCGGCAAAAGTCTGGAAGGAGCGTCTGATGGCTAGGCCCTTCAAGGATGCGCGATACCCTGGGGTCTCTTCGCGTCTCAAGAACGGCAAGCTAGCTTATCGCTACCGCGCGAAAGGCATGCCCGAAATCCGCCTTCCCGGTAAGCCCGGCGATCCCGAGTTCGAGGCGGCTTACGAGAAGGCCACGCAGGGTCAAGGCAAGAAGGCAGTTATCATCGATTTGCCCGGTCGGGCACTGCCAAAATCCTTTGGCCATGCCGCGCGCCGGCTTGAAACGACAATGGAGTGGCTGGATTTTGATGACGCCACGCAGCAGAAGAATGCGCGACTGATTGAGCGTTTTCTCAACCTGCGGGTCGATCCCAACTACCCACTCACCTGGCGCGATACTCCTGTCGAACATCTCGACGCGGATCGACTTCGCGCCATCATTGAAGGCATCTTCAGGACAAACCGCACAGTCGCCAAACACATGTTGGTCGCCATCAAGAAGCTTCTATGGGTCGCGACCGATGTCGAAAAATGGATCAAGCCGCAGGATGATCCATCGCTATCTATCCGTGTGCGGGTACCCAAATCGACCAAGAACCCAGCTTGGCCAATTGCGATGCGTGAAAGGTTCGAGGAGCGACACCCAATCGGTACAGCCGCACGCACCTGCTATGCACTCGGCTTCTGGCTTGGAAATCGTCGCGGCGATATCGCTGCTCTTGAGTGGGACGATCTTTTAACCGAAGAGATCGAACTGTTCGACGGCTCGCTGGTGCTAATCGAGGCCTTTGATTTCCGCCAGAAGAAGAACCGCAACCGCCATGGCGGGCGGGAGATGTTCATTCCAGTCGTAGACAAACTAGCAGCGGCCTTGGACCCGCTCGATCGCTCGAAAGGCGGCACTGTCTTAAAGAACGCCTATGGCAGGTCATTCTCGGAAAAGAGCCTGACCGGCATGATGCAGCACTGGACGCGGCAGGCGGGAATTCCTAGCGGCTACACGCTCCATGGCCTGCGCCGCACCTTCGGCACCTACCTCGCTGAATGCAACATCCAAGCGCGGGCCATTATGGAGGCAATGGGCCATTCCTCAATGGCCGTGACGGATGAGTATGTCCGCGAGGCCAATAAGAAGCGGATCGCGGTTGATATTGCTCGTGCCATCAACGAGCGCGAGGCCAAACGCGACGACATGAAGCGGCGGACAAACCTCCGCATTGTCAAATAACCAAATCGAGTCGGAACAAACCGGGACCACGGTCTTTGCTTTGGGCCCATAATGGGCCCAAAACGTTTTGGGCCGAGGGCACTTTTTATCAATGAAATCAAAGGTTATGGTGGGCCCGGAGGGACTCGAACCCCCAACCAAGCGGTTATGAGCCGCCGGCTCTAACCATTGAGCTACAGGCCCCACACGCGGCTGGATTAATGTTTTTCCCCCAATCGCACAAGGCTTTCCGGATGGGCTGGCCGACATCGTCCAAATCAGCCCATATTCAGACATTAGAGCGACGTGCGTCCACTTAGACGCACAAGTACGCTCTAACGCTTTGAATCTACGCATCGTGCTTTTCGAAATCGATTCCGATTTTTGGGCCGATGCGCTAGTCGACAAGCGCGACTGGGCCGCAGACCGAGGAGATTTTTATGACCAGACATCTTTTGCCCTTGGCGCTCGCCGCCGCAATCGCGTTTCCGGCGATGGCCGGCGCGACCGATTCGCCGCCCCCGCCCCGCATCGTCGTCACCGGCGAAGGCGAAGCGGCCGCGGCCCCCGATCTGGCGCTACTGACGCTCAGCGTCATGCGCGAGGCCAAGACCGCGCGTGCCGCGCTCGATGCCAACAACGACGCCATGGCCTCCGTGATCGCCGCTATGAAGTCGACTGGCATCAAGGAACGCGATCTGCAGACAGCCGGCATCCAGATCAACCCGCGCTACAACTACACCAACAAGCCGGACGGCAGCCAGGAAGCCGAACTCATCGCCTACCAGGTCACCAACACGCTCTCGGTGCGCATCCGCGACATCGACAAAACAGGCGAGATTCTCGACAAGGCGGTATCGCTCGGCGTCAACCAGGGCGGCGGCATCTCGTTTTCCAACGAGGATCCGGCTGCAACTCTCACCGAAGCCCGCAAGAAGGCGGTCGCCGACGCCATGGCCAAGGCCAAGACGCTGGCTGAAGCCGCCGGCGTCAGCATCGGACGGGTGCTGGAAATCACCGACCAGAACATCGCGCCGCCGCCGATACCGATGAACGCCAAGGCCTTCGACGCGGCCCGCGAATCGGTTCCGGTGCAGGCCGGCGAGAACTCCTACACGGTGCAGGTCACTGTCACTTTCGAGCTGAAGTGACCGCCGCCTGAACGGTTCGGCCTTTGCTGTATCAAAAACCCCGGAGGACTGATCCTCCGGGGTTTTTTCGAGCCGCGCCCTTCCGTCCTGGCGGAAAGGGGCTCTGCTACTGCAGACTGACCTTCGCAGAAGGTCACGTCTCAAGCTGACCTTCGCAGAAGGTCATGTCCCAAGCTGATCTTGGCAGAAGGTCATGTCCCAAGCTGACCTTCGCTGAAGATCATGCTTTTAAGCTGATCCTTCCGAACCTGCGGATTCGGAAAGATCATGCCTAAACAAGAAGGCCGTTGCCGGTCGGCAACGTGCCGACCGTTTATCGGTAGATAACCGGGCAGCCGCGCTCATTGGCGAACACGATCACCACGCGGTCACCGTACTGGCGGCCCGCGACTTTCACCGTGCGGCGGCTGACGTCGATAATTCGGGCGCGGCGCAGACCCATGCGCTCTGCTTTATTGAGGGCACGGTTCGGCGAGCAAGACCGGCGCCAGTCGCGTTCGCGGCGGCGTTCGCGATAGAACCCATCGTCGTCGCCGGTATAGACGCCGACGCGCGGATCGTCGTTATTGCCGAAGCCGAGATAGATGCTGTCTGCCTGGGCAGTAGCGGGGATAGCGGCAAGCGTGCCGAGGGCGATAAGCGCCGAAAGGGGTCGCCGTCTTGATCGTGTTGAACATTGTCTTCTCTCCTTGTGCAGGGCTTCCGCCCTTCTTGATCGAACCGATGTGTCTTGGTCGAACCGATGTGTCTTGGTCGAACCGATGGGGAGGAGAATGCGCCTGCGTATCTGAACTTTTTACGAACCAGCCGTTCATGTTGGGTTCATATGGCAACAAGAGGTAATTTCGCAGTTTTCTCCGCTTTCCGGTTCTGAACAATCTGGCCGGTTCTGAACAATCTGGCCGGTTCTGAACAATCTAGCCGGTTCTGAACAATCTGGATAGAAAACGCCCCGTCACGTAGCCGGTTCCAGGCCCTGGCCTCGAGCCTCCCCTAAGGCTCGTCGTCCAGCATGTGCTCGAAATAGTCATCCGGCTCGGCAAGATCGGTCTCGCTGGCGCTGACCCGGCCGCGCATCGAGATGCCGGCCTCATGCACCGTCTCGGCACTTCCCGACACCAGCCTGTGCCACCAGTAGAGATCGTGCCCCTCTGCGACCAATCGGTAGGCGCAGGTCTTGGGCAGCCAGGAGATCGTGCGAACATTCTGCGGCGTCAGCCCGACGCAGTCCGGGACGCGCGCCAGCCGGTTGGCATAGTCCGAACAGCGGCAAGTTTCGGCGTCGAACAGCCGGCAGCCGACACTCGTCCAGTAGATCTCGCCGGTGTCCTCGTCCTCGAGTTTCGACAGGCAGCACTTGCCGCAGCCGTCGCAAAGCGATTCCCACTCGGCCGGGGTCATCGCTTCGAGCGTCTTGGTTTTCCAGAACGGCGTTTCCATTGACGGGATGTGGCCCCCGCTGACGTCAAGGTCAAGCGCCGCAACAGACGCAAACCCGGCAAGCACCATAGGCCGGCACCATAGGAATGACACGAAGTCGCCTTCAAAACGCCGGCCAATCGCCCTTCGTAGCCGTTAATGCCTGCTAACCGGAACCAATCCGGTTGATGAACAGTTTGGGCCGGGATGGGACGCCAAAAGGAGAATTTCTAATGAAACGCCAACCACGGATTCTGGCAGGCACGGCACTTGGCCTGTTGATGGCGTCCGCGCCGTTGGGCGCATTCCCGTTGCAGGGCAGCGCCGCGTTCGATCGTTCGCAACGCATGACGGCCCCACTGATCCTGGCGCAGTCGAATTGCCCGGAAGGCGAGTCCGCGGAAGGCTGCGCACAGCAGGCCGAACCGGAGCAGAAGCCTCGCAAGAAGCGAGAGCGGCAGGCTGAATCGGCTCCCACGGAGGAGGCCACGCCTTCCGGGGACGAGCAGGGCAGTCAGCGCAGGAAGAAGCGCGAGCAGCAACAGCAGACCGAATCAGCCCCTGCCGAACAGGCCGCCCCGGCCGAAGAGCAAAAACCGCGCAGAAAAAAGCGCGACCAACAGCAGATCGAAGCAGCCCCTGCCGAACAGGCAGCCCCGGCTGAAGAGCAAGAACCGCGCAGAAAGAAGCGCGACCAACAGCAGATCGAAGCAGCACCAGCCGAACAGGCGGCACCTGCCAGCGACGAACAGCAGCCGCGCAGGAAGAAACGCGATCAGCAACAGCAGATCGAAGCGGCACCTGCCGAAGAGCCAACCAACCAGGCGGCACCTGCCAACGACGAACAGCAGCCGCGCAGAAAGAAGCGCGACCAGCAACAGCAGAGCGAAACGGCACCTTCCGAAGAGCCCGCCGGACAGGCGGCGCAAGGCGAGAAGGCCGCACCTGCGAATGACAACGAGCAAGTCAAGCCGCGCAAGAGGCGGAACCAAGATAAGCAGATCGAAGCGGCACCTGCCGAAGAGCCAGCCAGGAAGGAAACGCCTGCCGGCGAGCAGGCCGAACCGCTTCCGACCGACCAGCAAACGGCTCCGGCTGAGGGCGAAAAGCCCCGGGATCAGGCTAAGGAACGTGGCAAGAAGCCTGTAACGGGTGAGCAGCCCTCAACCGGTGAGCAGCCCGCCGATGGCGAGCAGGCTGCGCCGGCCCAAGGCGAAACTCCGGTCCAGGACGAAGCTTCCGATCCCAACGCGGCTCCCGTGTTCGACAGCCAGAAGGATGCCGTGCGCAAGCGCAAGGGCGGCAAGGACAAGGCGCAAGAGACCGGCGGCCAAGCCGCGGGTGGTCAAGATGGCACTCAGCCCACGCAGCAGAACGGCGAACAGGCGGAAGCCCCGAAGCCGGCTCCGGTCGACCAGGGACCGCCGCCCACCGACGACAGGGCGGCCCAGCAGGAGCTCAAGCTCGAGAGGATGGTTCCGGTGACCGAGGAAAAGGGCAGACGCGTTGAGCGTGCGCGTGACGACGAGGACATTCGTCGCCGTCCACGCCCGCGAGGGGTCGACGTCGTCAGGGAACTCGGCGACCGCGTTATCCTCCAGTTCAACAACCAGACGATCGTCGAAAGCGACGATGCCCCGCGCATGCACCGTGGCGCGAGGAACGTCTACTATGAGGAGCTGTCGGGCGATCGCACCCGGGAAATCGTCGAGCGTGACAACGGAATCCAGATCGTCACCATTCGCAACCGCTACGGCGACGTCATCCAGCGTTCACGCATCGCGCCCGACGGACGCGAATATGTGCTGAGCTATGTCGACGAGCGGCACTATGACGACGATAACGACTGGCGCGATCCGGGCGACGACCTGCCGCCGATTCGGATCGACATTCCGCGCGAGGAGTACATTTTGGATGCTGAAGAGATCGAGGATCCGGACGACTACTATACCTTCCTCGAACAGCCGCCGGTGGAGAGGGTTCAGCGCCTCTACTCGATCGACGAGGTCAAGCGCTCTGCCCGCGTGCGCGACATCGCCCGCCGCATCGACCTCGACACGCTGAACTTCGAATTCGGTTCAGCCTCGATCCCCGAAACCGAGGTGCAGAAACTGGAAGGCGTCGCCAGCGCGATGGAGAGGCTGCTGGAGAAGAACCCGGCGGAAACCTTCCTGATCGAAGGCCATACCGATGCCGTCGGCAGGCCGGAGGCGAACCTCGCTCTGTCCGACCGTCGCGCGGAGGCGGTTGCCGAAGCCCTGACCAATGCCTTCAATATCCCGCCGGAGAACCTGACGACACAGGGTTATGGCGAGGAGTATCTCAAGGTTAACACGTCGGAGCCGAACCGCGAGAACCGTCGCGTCGCCATCCGCCGCATCACCTCGCTGGTGGCGCCTGTCGCCAGCGCGAATTAGGCCATGGTCCCGAACCGAAGGTCAGCGAAGCAAAAAGTGGAAACCGATTTTCGCAAAAGACCATGATCAAATTAAAGGCAACGATTCCAGAAACCTGAAGTGATTTTTGGAATCTATACAGGAAGACATGGCCCACTCCGGTTTCACCGGGATGGGCCATTTCCGGCAATGAGCCGAGATTGAAAGAGAATGTACGTCGCGATTTTAGCCAGGCATTGAATCGCGAGGTCGTCCACCCCAGATTCTGGCTAGGGCTTCCCTGCCCTGTCCCGACTCCAGCGGGACACACGAGCCCCGCCGGTACCCCCTCACCGGCGGGGTTTTTGTTTCCGGCTTCGGTGGAGACCCGACGCCGATGCGGTCTACGCAATTTCTCACGGTGGCCGTACCGCCTCAAATCCTTCCAAACGAAAGCGACCTGCTCGTCCGGTGTCCGTCAGTAAATACTTTTGATGTTGGTTTCCGAATTCGCGAACACCTCGTCGGGCACGAAGAAGTCACCGGCGAGCGGGCCTGTCGCGCCCGGCGCATAAATCGAAAAATCGCTGACGCCATCGGCGCGCAGCACCTCCTCGTCGATGTAGAAATTGCCGGTCGCTTCGCGCGACGGCCTGAGCAGGATCGCATGCGCGGCATCGGCCATGATATCGGGCGAACGGCTCATCGCCGCCACCGTCGCCCCGCCCAGAAGATTGCGCACCGCTGCCGTATCGATGGTCGAGATCGGCCACAGCGAATTGACAGCGATGCCGTCCCTGGCGAACTCCGCACTCATGCCCAGCGTGCACATCGACATGCCGAATTTGGCCATCGTATAGGCGACATGGTTCTTGAACCATTTGGCCTTCATGTCGAGCGGCGGCGCCAGATTCAAGATGTGAGGATTGTCAGCTAACTTCAGGTGCGGAATGCACATTTTGGAAACCAGGAATGTGCCGCGGGTGTTGATCTGGTGCATCAGATCGTAGCGCTTCATGTCGGTTTCCAGCGTGCCGGTGAGTTGGATGGCGCTGGCATTGTTGATGCAGATGTCGATGCCGCCGAATTTCTCGACGGTCCGGGCGACCGCCTCGGCCACCTGCTCCTCCTCGCGTATGTCGCATAACGCCGGCAACGCCTTGCCGCCGGCCTGCTCGATCTCCTCAGCCGCCGTATAGATCGTGCCCGGCAGCTTTGGATGCGGCTCGGCGGTCTTGGCCGCGATCGTCACATTGGCGCCGTCGCGCGCGGCGCGCAGCGCGATCGCCAGGCCGATGCCGCGCGACCCGCCGGAGATGAACAGCGTCTTTCCCTTGAGCGACATGTCTTCCGCGCCTCCCTTGCAACATCACAGGCGTGATCCTTGCGCGGCGGTAGCGTGCCGCGCAAGGCCCAACTCGCGGGATGTAGATTACGCTGCGTAGGCTTGGAGGTCAGACCAGCACCAGGCCTTGCCGCATGGCGATGGCGATCGCGTCGGTGCGGTTGGCCGCACCTAGCTTGATCAGGATGGCGGCGACGTGGAACTTCGCCGTGTGCACGGAAATGTTCAAGCGCCGCGCGATCACCTTGTTGGGTGCGCCCTCGGCCAAAAGCGCCAGCACTTCGCTCTCACGCGGCGAAAGCGCCGGCCGCTCGGCCCTGTAGTCGACCGGCTCCTCGTCGGAGAGGTCGTCGTCATGGAAAGCGAAATCGTCATGCCGATCGGACAAGAAGCGGCCCTCGCCCGAGATCCGGTAGCCAGCGGCCGCCAGCCGCGCGGCGGCAGCGATCAGCAGATCGTCCGCTGCCGCCGGAAGCACGGCAAACACGGTATCGGCCGGCCGCTGCCGGCTCGCTCGTTGAGACAGGAGCACCTGAGGTATCGCGGGATCGTTGGCCCCGCCTTCCAGGCCCCTTCTTTCCAGGTAATTGTCATCGATGACCGCGACATCCGCTCTGTCGGCGCTATTGCTGCTACCGGCCACAATCGGCAGCAGATCGCCGGTCGCGGCAAGGGCTGTGGACAGGTGTTCGGCGCGCGCGGCATCATCGAGCGCGATCAGCACCGTCAGCCGCCGCCCCGTGATCCCGTGCCTTGCCATCGATCTTCTCAGTTCAGCGGCTTTTCGCCGATGGTCAGCACGACATCGCGCTGTTCGCCGCCGCGCACCACGCCGAGCGTCACCGACGCGCCGGCGCTGTCCGGCCCGAGCCTGCGGATCAGGTCGCGCGGACCATACACGGCCTCGCCATTCCACGACACGATGATGTCGCCAAGATGCAGGCCGGCCGCCTTCGCCGGGCCATTGTCGTCGAGGCTCATCACCATCGCGCCATGCGTGTCGCCGTTTCGGATCGGATGCAGGCCGGCGCCGAGATAGCCGCGCGCGACATGGCCCTTTTCGCGCAGCGTCACCACCGCCCGTTCGATCGTCTCGTAAGGCATGACCAGCGCCCGCCGGCGCGGCCCGAACAGGAGCATGCCGATCAGTGCGCCCTTGGCGTCGAGCACTGGGCCGCCCTCGAAACGGCCGCCGGCATTGACGGCCAGATTGATGCGCCGGTCGATCGTGCCGCCGCGCATTGAACGCCAGGCCGGACCGACCTCACCGACCGTGCCGAATGCGGCGAGCGACGCACCGTGGCTATTGCCGACGGCAATGGCAAGATGGCCCGGCCGCACCGTGCCCGCCTTGGCCAGCGGCGGCACGTCCGGCGCGCCGGTCGGCCTCAGAAGGGCCGTCCCAGTGGATGGATCGCGCCCGACCAGTTCAGCCTTCACCTTGTCGCCCGAAGAAAGCGTCAGCTCGATCTCCTCGCCGGCCTCCACTGCCTCCTCGGCAGCGATGAAATAGCCGTCGCGCCAATGAAAGGCGGTCGCGGTGCGATGCTGATGCGCGGCGAAGCTCGCGGTCGCCGGCGCCGCTGCGGCGGCGATATCGGCGACGGCGTCGGAAAATGCGCTCAGATTGAAGTCGCTCATGTTGGTCTCCTGGGTTTTTATCGCATCGGCCCAAAATCGGAATCGATTTTCGGAAAGCACGATGCGAGAACTCAAAATCTTAGAGCGTACTTTGAGCGTCCAATGGACGCTCGTCGCTCTAACCCAGATATCGCTCGGCAGCGCGTTCGCGGATACTCGCCTGACGGCTAGTTGGGCGTTGGACTGGCCATCTGGTCAGGTCGCGGCCGATCCGGCCGCTCCGCACATATAGGCATCCCTCATCTTGCTCTAAAGACGCGGAGCCTCGCCATGTCCCTCCCAGCCCAGCAATTGCAATTCGACAATGCGCTGCTCGATGATTATTCGGCAACGGTCGCCGATGCCGTGGACCGCATCGGTCCCGCCGTCTGCCGCATCGAGCGCATCGGTGGTGCCGGCGGCCAAGGCTCCGGCTTCGTCATTACGCCGGACGGGTTGGTCGTCACCAATTTCCATGTCGTCGGCGATGCCCGCACCGTCCGCGTCACCATGCCGGACGGCGTCTCCAGAGAAGGCCGTGTTCTCGGCCGCGACCCCGACACCGATATCGCGCTGGTGCGTGCCGACGGCAGCTTTGCCGATATCGCACCGCTCGGCGATTCAAAGCGCCTGCGGCGAGGCCAGATCGCCATTGCCATCGGCAACCCGCTCGGCTTCGAATGGACTGTCACATCAGGTGTCGTCTCGGCGCTCGGCCGCTCGATGCGTGCCTCCACCGGCCGGCTGATCGACGACGTCATCCAGACCGACGCAGCACTCAACCCCGGCAATTCCGGCGGACCGCTGGTGTCGTCGGCGGGCGAGGTCATCGGCGTCAACACCGCCATGATCCATGGCGCGCAAGGCATCGCCTTCGCGGTTGCCTCCAACACCGCGAATTTCGTCATTTCGGAGATCATCCGCTTTGGCCGCGTGCGCCGCGCCTTCATCGGCGTCTCGGCCGATACGACGAACCTGCCGCGCCGCGCCGCCCTTCTGTCGCAAGTGTCGAGCAGCACGGCGGTGCGCCTGCGCAGCGTCGAGGCGAACAGCCCGGCCGCCAAGGCCGGGCTCAGGGAAGGCGACATCATCGCCGCCATCGACGGGCGCCCGGTCACCGGCGTCGACGATCTTGTGCGCATGCTCGACGCCGAGCGCATCGGCCGCGAGACGCTGTGCACGGTGGTGCGCCGCTCCGGCATTACTCAGGTCACGGTGATGCCGGTGGCGCGAAGCTGACCTTTATCGCGGCGCATAGATCTGGCCAAGCAGCGAAACCAGCAGCACTGCCAGCTCACCGGTCGGATCGAGGTCCGGATCGAAAATGGTCATGTCCATTCCGGTACAGCGCGGATCCGCCACCAGCGCCGCGAGGATGGCGACGAGATCGTCGGGATCGATGCCGGGGCTGCCTGGTGAATCCACCGCCGGCATCACCGTCTGATCGAGCGCATCGACGTCGAAATGCACCCAAAAGGGCCAGCCGGTTCGCGCCAGCGTGGTCCAGGTCTTTTCCAGAACCTTTGCCACGCCAAGCTCTCGCACCGCAAAGACATCGATCAGCGTCATCGCGGTCGAATTGATGTCGGGCCATGCAAAGTCGGGATCACGGTTCTCGCGTTCGCCGATCTGAATCACCTGTTCGTCCGCAACAAGGGGGCTTGCGATGTCAGGCCAGTCGGTCAGTAACGGCTCACCACGTCCGGTGGCGAGCGCAAGGTCCATGCCGGCGGCCGAGCCGAGTGAAGCGTTGATGTCGTAATTGCCCGGATGGCGGAAATCGCTGTGGCCGTCGACATGGACCAGTGCCACCGGACCAGATCGCCGTGCGCCAGCCAGCGCGCCAAGCAGGACCGCGCAGTCGCCGCCGACGACCAGCGGGAACTCGCCTCGTCCCAGTGCGCCGGCAACAGCTTCGGCGAGTCCGAGATTGAAGCTGCGTATCGCATTGCCGTTGCGCAGCCGGGTGCCCGGCTGCGGCTCCGTGCTATAGGCGGGCCGATCAAGATCAACCACTTTGGCGGGCGCAAGCGTCTCGATCAAGCCTGCTTCGGTCAATGCCTGCGGCGCACGCCACGTCCCCGGTATATGACCCGGCCTCAGCGGGCGGAGGCCAAGGTTTGAGGGTGCGCGGACAAGGCAGATTTCACGCATGAAATGGGCTCTGGCTGACAGGCCTCAGCATAGACCGCAAAGACGTGGCCGGCCACGGCCGAAGCGTTCACGCCACATCTACAGACAGTTCCTGCCAGTCGCTATCGCGCTCAGCCCGCGGCCCTTCGGCATACTGCTCCAGAAACTCGGCGCTCGGCGGGATCGGCTTGATCACATCGATCAGCACGCCATTGGGATCCTTGGTGATGAAATGGCGCTGGCCAAAGGGTTCGTCGCGTAGCGTTCGCAGGATCGGCAGGCCGGCAGCGATGACCCGCTCATAGATTGCATCCGGGTTCTTGACCTCGAAATTGATCAGCAGACCGGAGGTACGGCCGCGCCCCTCCTCCGGGATCGTTTCATGATCGCCATGGACGATCCCGAGATTGACGCGGCGATCCTCGACGGATTGGAGATGCACGTACCAGTCGCTCTCGAACAGCGGCTTGAAGCTGAAGTGCTCGATATAGAAGGCTTTCGTGCCGGCAACGTCGCCCGTCATCAGCACTGGATAATAGCTTGTCGTCTTCATCTTTTCTTCTCCCGTCAAACAACATACAGTCTGCATGTAAATGCGAATTAACATACAGGCTGCATGTATGCAACAGGAATCTGCGCGCCGCTCCAACCGCGATCGCACCGAAGCGACACGCGCCGACCTGATCGCCGCGGCGCGAAAACTGTTCACCGAGAAGTCTTATGCGGAGACCGGCACGCCCGAGATCGCGACTGCGGCCGGCGTCACGCGCGGCGCGCTCTATCATCACTTTGCCGACAAGCAGGCGCTGTTTGCCGCGGTCGTCGAGCAGGAGGCGGCGGCTGTGGCGGAAGAGATCGAGCGCGCCTCGCCGCCCTCGCTGTTTTCCCGCGACGCGCTGATCGCCGGCTCGGATGCTTATCTGGCCGCCATGCGCGCACCTGGCCGCACCCGGCTGCTGCTGCTCGACGGTCCGGCCGTGCTCGGCCGCGCCGCCATGGACGAGATCGACAACCGCCATGGCAACCGCTCGCTTCGCGAAGGCCTGGTTGCTGCGATGCGCTCGCAGTCCATGATGAGATTGCCGGTCGAGGCGCTGTCCGCGCTGCTTGCCGCCGCCTTCGACCGTGCGGCACTCGCCATCGAAGCTGGAGCGTCGACCGAGGACTATCGCGCGGTTCTCATGGCGCTGATCGACGGGCTGTCTCTGGCTCCTCCTCAGGCACCTCACCCGGCTCGAACTCGTTGAAGCAGCCGAGTTGACGCTTGAGCTGGTCAATCAGCCAGGCTGCCGCGGGTTTCGGGCTGCGGTCGGTACGATGTATGGCATAGAGCGGCGAGCGCACCTCACTGTAGGGCTCGAGGTCGAGTTCGACCAGTCGGCCGCTCGCCAGATCGTCGGCGATCAGCCAGCGCGGCAGCCCGCCCCAGCCCAATCCTTCGCGCATCAGCGCATGCTTGGTGCGCATATCGGTCAACCGCCAGGTGCGGTAGGCGAAGACGCCGTAGTCGCGCCCGCGCGTTCGCTCCGACAGGTCGCTGACGACAAGCTGGATATGTTCGCGCACCTCCTCGAGCGGCACCGGTCTTGGAAGCAGCGCCAAGTGGTGGCTGGGCGCGGCAGCGGGTACCAACGTCATGAAGCCAATCCGTAACAGGTTGACGTCGGCTTCGCCCAAAATGCCGCCGAAGCCGAGATCGGCCTGTCCGCCAACGACATGGTCAAGGATCAGGCCGAGCGAGCCGATATGCAGGCGCAGCGTCACCGTTGGAAACTGTGCCTCGAACGCCTTCAGAACCCGAACCAGTACAGGCGAAGGCAGTGTCACGTCGACCGACATGCTGACCTCTGCTTCCAGCCCTTGCTTGTGGCCATCGACGCGCGAGCGGATGCGTTGCAGCACGCCGACCATGCGCCGCGCATCTTCCAGCGTCGCCCGGCCGACATCGGTCAGCTGCGGCTCGCGCGTGCCTTCGCGCTCGAACAGCTTCAGCCCGAGCTGCGCCTCCAGATTGGCGATGGCATAGCTGATGACCGATTGCGCACGGTGGAGCTTGCGGCCGGCGGCGGAAAAGCTGCCGGTGTCGGCGACGGTGACAAGGATCTGCAGTTGGTCGAGTGTCGGGTTTGGCTGCATTGTTCTATCCATTGTTTAGATGGAACGTACATAAAATATACCGGTTTTTCAAATGGGTCGGCGAGCCCATATGGGTCGGGACTATTCCTTCCAACCTTGGAGACCCGCCATGTCCATCCTTCTCGTCACATCCAGCCCGCGCGGCAATGCCTCCCACTCGACCCGCATCGCCACCGAGCTCGCCGAGAAACTGCTCGCCGCCGATCCCTCGGCCAAGCTTGTCGTCCGCGACCTCGTGGCAAACCCGCTGCCGCACATCGATCCGGACTATTCAACCGGCATCTATACGCCCGTCGAGGCCCGCACCCAGCGCCAAGCCGAGGTCGTTGGGGTTTCCGACGCGGTACTGGATGAGCTGTTTGCGGCCGACACCATCATCCTGGCCACCGGCTTCATCAATTTCGGCATCTCGTCGACGCTGAAATCCTGGGTCGACCACGTCGCCCGTACCGGCAAGACTTTTGCCTATGGCGAGAATGGCCCGAAGGGCCTCGTCACCGGCAAGAAGGTCTACATCGTCCTTGCCTCGGGCGGCATCTATTCGGAAGGCGCTGCCGTGCAGATGGATCACGCCATCCCCTATCTGCGCAGCGTGCTTGGCTTCATCGGCATGATCGATGTCGACGTCATCCGCATCGAAGGCGTCGGCATGGGCCCCGAGGCCGTCGCGGCCGCTCTGGCCAAGGCGTCCGCCAAGGTGGATGCGGTGGTGAATACGGCCCGAAGGGTCGCCGCGGCCGCGTAGCGCGTCATCCATTCGCTACCAAAAGCAAATCGCAAGCGCCGCATGCGGCGCTTGCCTCTTTTTCGATATCCGGGAGCAGGCAGGAAACGAAACGGCCTCAACCGAAGATCTTCTCGCCCTGCTCATCGACGAGTTGGATACCTTTCTTGATCGAGATGTCGACGGCGTCGTCGAGCCCGGCAAAGCGGTCGGCGCGGATGAATTTGTGCTCCTTCATCACGCCGTCGATTTCCTTCGAAACCACGCCGCAGGTCTGGTATTGGCCCTCCGCCTTGTAAGGCGTGGCGCTGATCAAAAAACCCTTGTGCTCGATCTGCTTCGCCGGAGCAGCACTCTTTGGCTCGCCCGCGTCACCGCCGCCACCGCCGAAAAGACGTTTCAGAAAAGACATGGGCGTGCCCTCCAACGGCAATCATCCTACATCACATAGCGTGGTGCAGGATGATTTCACTAGCGATCCCTAAGCAAACGGGCAAGGGCCGTATCCTAGCCCCAGAAGTCAGTCGCGCGACAGCGCTTCCAGGGCCTCGGCAGCCCCTTCCAGTATGGCGATCGCCTCGGCCTGCTTTTCAGCCGGCGCATCGACAAAATCGCCGAGGGCTGCACGCAACCGGTGGCGCACGGCGCGGAATTCGTCGCGCTTTTCCGAACCGCCGCGGCCGCGACGTCCGCCATCCTCGCCGTCGTCGTTCCAGCCGAACCAGTCGCGCGCCTTGGCCATCTTGCGGCCGAAACGCTCGAGATGGTCGAGCACATGGTCGATCATCTCGCGATTGTCATTGAGATGCGCCTGCCCTGCCTCGGTAATCGAAAACACCTTCTTGTTGCCTTCGGCCGACGAGACGGCATAGCCGGCCTCTTCCAGGAAGGTCAGGGTCGGATAGACCACGCCCGGGCTCGGGCTGTAGACGCCGCTGGTGCGCTCCTCCAGCGCCTTGATGATGTCGTAGCCGTGGCGCGGTGCCTCGGCCAGCAGCGACAGCGTGATCAGCTTGAGATCGCCGTCGGCCAGCATGCGCCCGGCGCGGAACATGTCGCCCGGCCCGCCGCGCCCGCCGCCCCTCATCCCGTGGCCGAATGGGCCGAAGCCGCCGCCACGGCCGCCGAACTTGCCGGCCATATGCATGATAACGCGCTCGGCATGCTCGCCGAAATGATGATGTCCGTCCATCGTTTGCTCCTTGAGTTATGTCTTACGATATATCTCAATTATGCGGGTGAGGCCGTTGAGTCAAGATATATCTTACGATGTATCTGAGAACGGTGCCAACCGGATTGATTTCGTCATCGAGCTTGGCTAATGCCGGTTACCAGCGGCCCTTGCGCCGGTTCCAAGCATAGAGAAGATCGGCGAAGCGATCATAGGCATAGCGCGTCAACGGCAGCACGGTGCGGTTGCCGAACAGCGTCGCCAGCCAGCCCTCGCCCGGCGTTCTCAGCCATACGGCAATTGCGACGTCGGCGCCGACAAGCAGTTTGCCGTCCGCATCGGTTGCGTGCAGCCGGCGGCGGATGTCCTCCAGCGAGACGCCGTATCCGGCCAGTGCCGCCGGTTCGGCATTGATGTCGCGAAACGCGATCCGCCCGGCCTTGATCGCCTCGACCAGCCGCCGCCTCTGCCGGCTGATGCCGGCATCGCAAACCGGACAGCGGGTGTTGTACCAGATGGTCAGCAGAGGCTTGGGCATGTGTCTCGAGACGCGAGCTGAAGGACCACGCTGACTATCCGGGAAATACCTTCGCGCCGCAACATTTCGGGCCGGCCTGGCCGGGCGCCGTCAAGCGGCGCCTGACCGTCCGATGTCCGGCAGCTTACGCGGGTCTGTAGCCGCGCAACGCCTCACCCGAGCGAGGCGATGATTTCGCGATAGGCCAATTCCGGGAAAGCCTTGAGCGTCCGCGTCCTCACGTTACCGGCTGTCGCCAGCATCAGCGAGAAACGAGCGAGCACCGCATCGTCGGGCGCTTCGACGACCGCCACCATGTCGCATTCGCCCATGGTGAGATAAAAAGCCTTGAACGAGCCGCCCATGTCTCCCAGCAGCTTCTTGGCGGCATCGAGCCGCTTCGGCGACTCGCGCACATTTTTGGCGCCCTGCTCCGTCCAGTTGATCAGCACGATATAGGTTGTCATGCACACCTCCCTCCGGGGCCTCGGAGCACGGCGTCACTGCCGGGGCGGGCATCCGGGTTTGTCGCCCAGAAATTGCATCCGACACGAGATTATCCTCCCATAGCAGGTGTGCTGCAACAACAACCGCACCGTCGCGCCCTAGCACGAACGAAAAAGGGCGCCGCAGCGCCCTTTAAATTGCTTGTCCGTTGCCCAGCGTTAGCTGTCGAGGAAGCTCCGCAGCTTGCGCGAGCGGCTCGGGTGCTTGAGCTTGCGCAGCGCCTTGGCTTCGATCTGGCGGATGCGCTCGCGGGTGACCGAGAACTGCTGGCCGACTTCCTCCAGCGTGTGGTCGGTGTTCATGCCGATGCCGAAGCGCATTCTGAGCACGCGCTCTTCACGCGGGGTAAGCGAAGCAAGCACCCGCGTCGTCGTCTCGCGCAGATTAGCCTGGATCGCCGCGTCAATCGGCAGGATCGCCATCTTGTCCTCGATGAAATCGCCGAGATGCGAGTCCTCCTCGTCGCCGACCGGCGTTTCGAGCGAAATCGGTTCCTTGGCGATCTTCAGCACCTTGCGCACTTTTTCCAGCGGCATGGCGAGTTTTTCCGCCAGTTCCTCCGGCGTCGGCTCGCGGCCGATCTCGTGCAGCATCTGGCGCGAGGTGCGCACGATCTTGTTGATCGTCTCGATCATATGCACCGGGATGCGGATGGTGCGCGCTTGGTCGGCGATCGAACGGGTGATCGCTTGCCGGATCCACCACGTCGCATAGGTCGAGAACTTGTAGCCGCGGCGGTATTCGAACTTATCGACCGCCTTCATCAGGCCGATATTGCCTTCCTGGATCAGGTCGAGGAATTGCAGGCCGCGATTGGTGTATTTCTTGGCGATGGAAATGACGAGGCGCAGATTGGCCTCGACCATTTCCTTCTTGGCGATCGCGGCTTCGCGCTCGCCCTTCTGCACCTGATTGACGATCCTGCGGAATTCCTGGATCGAGATCGCCGTCTCGGTGGCGAGGTTCTGGATCTCGGCGCGCAGGTCGCGGATCGCGTCCTTTTCGTTCTTGGTGAATTCCTTCCAGCCGCGCGAGGTCAAATTGCCGATCGAGCGCGTCCAGTTGGGATCGAGCTCCGAGCCCTGATACTCCTTCAGGAATTCCTCGCGGCGCACGCCATAGCTTTCGGCCAGCCGCAACAGCTTGCCTTCGTTCTGCACCAAACGCTTGTTGATGTCGTAGAGCTGCTCGACCAATGCCTCGATGCGCGCCGTGTTCAAGGACAGCGACTTCACCGCCTTGATCAGCTGGTCCTTCAGCTCCTTCAGCCGGCGGTCCTGGCTGGGCGACAAAGTGCCGGCGGCAGCCAGCCGGTTCTCGACCTGCTGGTCCTGCAGCTTGCGCAACTTCTTGTAGGTGTCGGCGATGACGTCGAGCGTCTCCATCACCTGCGGGCGCAGCTCCGCTTCCATCGCCGCCAGCGACAGGCTGGCTTCGTCCTCGTCTTCCTCGTCGTCATCAGTCAGACCGCGCGTGTCGGCGCCGACATTGGTGATGTCGTCCTCGTCCTCGCGCGAACGGCGCGGCTTTTCCTCGGTCTTGGCTTCCTCGATCCGCTCGACCACCGGCGCCTGCTTGGCCTCCGGTCCGGCATAGGTCGCTTCGAGGTCGATGATCTCGCGCAACAGGATCTTCGATTCGTTGAGCTCGTCACGCCAGATGATAATGGCCTGGAAGGTCAGCGGGCTTTCGCACAGGCCCGCGATCATCGTCTCGCGGCCGGCCTCGATGCGCTTGGCGATCGCGATTTCGCCTTCGCGCGACAGGAGCTCGACCGAGCCCATCTCGCGCAGATACATGCGAACCGGATCGTCGGTGCGATCGGTCGGCTCTTTCTTGGTGGTCGTCGCGGCAACGGCGGTGCCGGTCTGCTCTGCCAGTTCGTTGGCGTCTTCCTCGGCGTCGGCAGCCGCATCGGCGGCTTCGGGCTCCTCGCCCTGCTCGTCGTCCTCGACCACGTTGATGCCCATGTCGGAGAGCATGGCCATCGTGTCCTCGATCTGCTCGGAGGTCACTTCCTCCGAGGGCAGCACCGAATTCAGTTCGTCCATGGTGACATAGCCGCGCTTCTTGGCGGCCTTGATCATCTTCTTGACAGCATCGTCGGAAAGGTCGAGCAGAGGCCCATCAGTGGCGCCTTCACGTTCGGTCTCGACCTCTTCCTTTTCTTTTGTCGCCATTCTTTATTTTCTCCAAGCGGCCAAGTATCAAGCCGCGTAAGCTGCCGTACCGGTTAAATCAGATGCGCTCGCTCTAGAACGCGCTTCCCCGGGCCAGTAACTGCATCTCTCGTTAAGTCCAGATTAACCCTGGTATCTGTGGCAGGCTGACCGCCTGTCCAGTGACCGGTACCTCACATCGCTGCATTTCCCGTCGACGCCGGTACGGGTTAACGGTTCGAATCGTCCTGATTCCGTCATTCTGCCAGAAGGTCAAGCGCCTCTCGCATGATTCGCATGAAAAAAGCGAATCAATTACCCGACTTAAAGCGCCGCGGCTGATTCGACGCGCAAGCACGGTTCCGTACTTTCACTGTTTCGTAAGCTTCGACCTACACCCGCCCGGCCCTGCCCGAAGACACGCCGAACCCTTCGATCAGCGCTTCCGTTGCTTGCACATCACGAAATTGCGCCTGGATCTCGACGAGATGCCGGTAATTTTCGTCCGTGGGATCGCTGGCGAGCGCCGCTTCCGCCTGTTTCAGCTCCTTATGTAAGGTGCGCGCGCTGCGCTGCAAGTGGAGCGCCTGGCTGAAGGCGTCGCGGGCATCGTCAAGTCCGGCTGTTTCCAGCGCCGGCCATTGCCGCGCCCGCTTGATCAGTGCCACGACGCGCGCCCAGATCTCGCCGCAGCCGGCCCGTTCGATCGTCGCAATCACCGCGTTGCGGTCGTTGGCCATGTCGTGCGCCATCGCATCGAGAATGGCCGCGTGCAATCGCTTCAGATCGTTGTTGGCGAGATCGAGGAACTCAACATGTGCGAAATTCTCGTCGATCAGCGCCGGATGATTGACCAGAGCTGCGATGATCGTCGCCTCGCGCACCGACATCCCTTCGCTGCCACGCTTGACCAGCGCCGAGCGGCCAAGGCTTTCGGTGATCGCGGTGCGTCCACCGGCATTGCCGCCGCGTGCGAACTGTCCGCCAGGAGCTGAGCCCTTGCCCTGAAAGCGCCCGCCGGGCCGCCCATCTTGACGCCCCCCTTGATAGCCTTGGCGCGCGCTGCGATGGGCGCCGAAAAAGCTTAGCACCCGCTCGCGCATTTCCTGTTGGTAGTGATAGCGCAAGCTCTCGTCGCGGATGCGGCTGGTCAGTTCGCGCAGCGTCTTTTCCAGTTCCGCCCGCCGTTCCGGCGTGTCGAAGATGCCGCCGGCCGTTTCGCGCATCCACAAAAGGTCGGCGAGCGGCCGCGCCTCGGAAAGCACGGCGCGAAACGCGTCCGGCCCTTCGGCCTTGACCAGATCGTCGGGGTCCTTGCCTTCGGGCAGAAGTGCAAAGCGCACCGAGCGACCTGCCTGAACCGCCGGCAGCGCCAGGTCGGCGGCGCGCCATGCCGCCTTCAGTCCGGCCTGATCGCCATCGAAGCACAGCACCGGCTCGCCGGCCATGCGCCACAGGAGTTCGAGCTGGTTTTCGGTCAGCGCGGTGCCGAGCGGCGCCACGACATTCTCGAAACCGGCCTGCGCCAGCGCGATCACGTCCATATAGCCCTCGACGGCGATGACCGTGCCGCCCTTGACCAGCGCCCCCTTTGCCAGCGCCCCCTTTCCAAGCGCTTGGCGCGCACGGGCGAAATTGTAGAGCACATTGCCCTTGTGGAAGAGTTCGGTGTCGGGCGAATTCATGTATTTGGCGAGCGCATCGGCTGCCAGCGCCCGCCCGCCAAAGGCGATTATCTTGCCTCTGGAATCCGGGATCGGGAACATGATGCGGTCGCGGAACCAATCGTAGGAAACCGGAACGTCGTCGCCATGCCGCACCAGCCCGCATGCCTCGATATCGGCCTTGGGCACGCCCCTGGCGGCAAGATGCTCCTTCAGCGCGTTGCGGCTGTCGGGCGCATAGCCGAGCCGAAACGACTGCTGCGTCGCCGGCGTCAGCCCTCGGTCGCGCAGATAGGCGCGGGCTTTTGCGCCTTCCGGTCCCTGCAGCCGCTCCTGGAAGAAGGCAGTCGCCATCTCCATGATTTCGGTCAGGCTGGCGCGTTCCTTTTCGCGCCGTTCCTCCTGGGCATCGCGAACCGGCATCGGCACGCCGGCCATGTCGGCGATCTTCTCGACCGCTTCGGGAAAGCTCATCCCATCGAGTTCGGTGAGGAATTTGAAGTGGTCGCCCGAAACCGAGCAGCCGAAGCAATGGTAGCGACCCTTCTTGTCCTCGCAATGGAACGACGGGCTCTTCTCGCCATGGAAGGGACAGCACGCCCAATAGTCCCCGCGCGGCGCGTTGGTTTTCTTCCTGTCCCACGCAACGCGCTGGCCGATCACCGATGAAATCGGCACGCGGTCGCGTATCTCGTCGAGGAAAGCAGGTGGAAAGCGCATCGGGACGGCTCGTTTGCCCTCCATATAATCATGCCGGCGAACCCCGACGACTCCTAATGCGAACCATACCCGGTTTTCACTGGGCAAAAAGAAGGCGGCCGTCGCAGGCCGCCTTCCTGTCCGGCGCAGTGCCGGTCAAGGGTCGCGAGGTTCAGTGCGCGGCGATCGCGCCGAGGATGATGCCGGAGACGACGCTGACCAAGAGATAGTCGTTGCCGACGCGGATCCATTCCTGGCCGCGGCCCGGACGACGCAGACCATAGTGGCGATAGTCGCGGATCGGCTGGTGGCGCTTCCAGCTGGAATATTTCTGGCCGTTGCGCCAATGGTTCCTCTTGACGACGACTTTCTTCTTCACCACGACGCGCTTCTTCACGTGCTTGTCCGGCTTCTTCCAGTCGACCTGGCTGTAGGTCGACTGGGGCGCGTAGGATTTCATACATTTAGCGTAGCCAATTCAACACTCCTCTCAAACCGGATCTGAGTGTCGCCCGCACTTGACCGCGTGGCCGTCCGGAAGCCGGCCGGGAATGCAACCATTTTGCGATCCATCCATTTCCGACACGCCCTGTCGCGCACCAACAGCCGGCCGAATTGGGCAAAATTTATTATCCGGCTAAAAGTAATCGGAGTAGTATCGGCCCTTGCAATGTCCTTGATTCGCCCCCCTCTTTTACCTCTTCGCCGTCAGGGTGCCCGCATCGCTGACGCCTGTCGGGCCGCGAGCCTGACATGAGCGGTTCGGTCGTTTTGCTGCATCTTGCCGGCGCGGTGGCGCTGATGCTGTTTGCCACCCGCTTGGTGAAGACAGGTGTCGAGCGCGCCTATGGCGATGTGCTGCGCCACAAGCTGCGCGCCACCATGCGCACTCCTTTCATGGCGGTTCTGGCCGGCTGCGGCCTGGCGATCGCGCTGCAAAGCTCCACCGCCGTCACCTTGCTGGTCGGCTCCTTCGCCGGCGCCGGCATTGTCAGCGGCATATCGGGCCAGCTTGCCGTGCGCGGCGCCGAGATCGGCTCGGCGCTGGTGGTCAAACTGCTCACCTTTGACCTGTCGCTGCTGGTGCCGGTCTGCCTTGTCGCCGGCACCGTCATGTTCATGGCCACCGAGCGGCGAGATTGGCGCCAGTTCGGCCGCATCCTGGTCGGCATCGGCCTGCTGGTGCTGTCGCTGGAAATGATCGGCCAGGCATCGGAGCCGCTGCGCCAGAGCACGCTGATGCCGGTCGTCGTCGATTACTTCTCGGGCGACCCGGTCACCGCCTATCTCCTGGCGGCGCTGGTCACCTGGCTGTTTCATTCCTCGATCGCCGCGGTGCTGCTGATGGTGACGCTCGCCGGCCGCGGCTTCATCCCGCCCGAACTCGGCATCGTGCTGGTGCTCGGCGTCAATCTCGGCTCGTCGATCATCGCGCCGCTGCTCACTCGCAACGCAGAGCCGGGCGTGCGTGTCGTACCGATCGGCAACCTGCTGATGCGCGGCATGGGCTCGCTGACCATGCTGATCCTGTTCCTGTGGTTGAAGCCGCCGGTCGCCTTTCTCGGCGCCACCGTGCCCGACCAGATCGTCAACGCGCATATCCTCTTCAATATCCTGATCCTGATTGCCGGCCTGCCACTGGCCGGTCTCGTCTACCGCGCTTCCGAAAAGATCGTGGCGCTCGGCACCAAACCGGCGCCGGCAGAAGCGCTCGATGTCATCGAGCTGTCCGCACTCAACGACAGCGCCCTCGATGTGCCGAGCCAGGCGCTGGCCAACGCAACCCGTGAGGTGGTGCGGGTCTGCGAGACGGTCGAGATCATGCTGAAGCGCATCATCGAGCTCTATGAGAGCGCCGACGCCGACAAGATCAAGGCACTGGCTGCGCTCGACGACCGCGTCGACAAGAAGCACGCGTCGATAAAGCTCTATCTGGCCAAGGTCACCAGGAACCCGCTGAGCGAGGACGAGGCGCTGCGCTGCCAGGAGCTGATCGGCGCCTGCGTCAAGCTCGAACAGGTCGGCGACATCATCGTGCGCAATATGCTGGTGCATGTCAGGAAGAAGCTCGAGCGCGGGCTGGAGTTCACGCCCGAGGGCTGGCGCGAGCTTTGCGCTTTTCACGCTTCGGTGCTCGCCAACGCACGGCTTGCCTTCAATGTCCTGGTCTCGCGCGATCCGGAGACCGCCCGCCAGTTAGTGCTGGAAAAGGATCGGCTGCGCGACCGCGAGAAGGAGACCAGCGCCAGCCATTTCGTACGACTGCGCGACGGCACCGCCAAGAGCGTCGAGACCAGTTCCATCCATCTCGACACTATCCGCGACCTGAAGCAGATCAACTCGCTGCTCGCTTCGATGGCTTACCCCGTGCTCGAAGAACGCGGCCTGCTCACCGGCTCGCGGCTGAAGACAGGATAGGCTGGGGCTTCAGGTGTGGAAAGCCAATTGCCCGAACATCAGCGCAGGAATTGGCTAGAGCCAACGCGCGAAAATTAGCCGTTGCTCATCCTCCCGTCTGTCGGCTTAGAGCATTTTTCAGCCAAGCGTCTTCGTTTGGCGTTCGACAAAATGCGTCAACAAAGACCTGGAGCGGTTTGGGTTCTAAAGTCGCTGCTCTATTATTTTCACGAGCGGGCGTGGCTGAAAATTCCCTATGGGAGGAGACGACCATCTAGCGCTCGCCGGGTTCGGCCGGAGCCTGGCTGACCGATCAAGAAAACCTAAAGCGGCGTCGACAATTTCTGGATTGCTCGCGGCTCTGGTTCGTGATTTGAGGCCATCTCATTCAAGGATCGCCTTCCAGCGCCATGCTTCCCCTCATTGCCCTGTTCATCGCTGCGTTCGCATTCGGCACCACCGAGTTCGTCATCGCCGGCGTGCTGCCGCAGGTGGCCGATGGCCTTGGCGTCTCCATCCCGACTGCCGGCTACCTGGTCTCCGGCTACGCCGGCGGCATCGCGATCGGCGGACCGCTGTTGACGCTCGCCACCAAGACGCTGTCCCGCAAGGCGTTGCTGCTTGGCCTTGCCGCAGCCTTCACCATCGGCCAGGCCGCTTGCGCACTGGCACCGGATTTCGCCTCGATGTTGCTGCTGCGGATTGCGGTAGCTGTGGCGCACGGCGCCTATTTCGGCGTCGCGATGGTGGTGGCGGTCGGCCTGGTCCGCCAGGACCAGCGTGGAATGGCCGTTGCGCTCATCCTGTCGGGCCTCACCGTCTCCAACATCATCGGCGTGCCGGCCGGGACGGCTATCGGCAACATTTGGGGGTGGCGTGCGACGTTCTGGGTGATGTGCGCGCTTGGTGTGGTTTCCATCGCCGCCATGGCCGCCCTCCTGCCGCGCACGACAGGGTCATCGAGCCGGCGCGTCAGTCTCGGCACCGAGGTTCGCGTCCTCGCACGCCAGCAGGTCTGGGCGTCGCTGATCCTCATGCTGATGCTGATGATCGGCCAGTTCAGCCTCTTCACCTACATCACGCCGACGCTGCTTGAAGTCACCGGCCTCGACGAGGGCCTGGTGCCCTGGGTGCTCCTGCTCAACGGTGTCGGCGCGACGATCGGCGTCTTCCTTGGCGGGCGGCTCGCCGACTGGAAACTGATGCCGTCGCTCATCACCATGCTTTTCCTGCAGGCGGTGACACTTGCTGCCATTTACGCCGTCAGCCCGTACCCGGTGCCGATGGTCGTGGCGATCACTATCTGGGGCGGTCTCAGCTTTGCCATCGGCACGCCGATCCAGACCCGGATCCTGACCTGGACGGCGGATGCCTCCAACCTCGCCTCATCGCTCATCCCGGCCGGCTTCAATGTCGGCATCGCGCTGGCCGCCTCGCTCGGCGCCGCCATGCTCAATGCCGGTTACGGCTATCGCAGCCTGCCGGTGGTTGGCGCCATAGCCATGCTGGTTGCCGTGGCGGTCGCGCTTGCCTCGCATATCCGGGAGTGGCGCCGCAACGCGACGCCGCCGCTGCCGGCCGCTGCCGAATAGAGGGCCGACTCGCATCCGGGTCGCCTCCGCGACGTCTGCCCTTTGGAGGAGAAGCCTCCGCCTGTGCGCTTATTGGGTTTGGGCGAAGATCAATAGGATTCGGAAGTTGATCTTCAGGGGCGGCTTTCTAAAATCAAGTATCATCGATTTGCCACTTGGAGTGAACACAATGGCCGACCACACGTCCGAGAAGTCGGCGAAGGCCGCCGCCGAGCGGGTCGCTGCGAAGAGGACCAAACCGCGCGAGGCGGCACCGAAGCCGCAGTCCGGCGAGGCGGCACACAAGCCGCAGTCCGGCAAGGCCGCGAAACCGGCACTCCTCGCAGGCGGCAACCCCCAGATCGCGAGGGCTGAAGGCGACGCTCCCGTGCAGGCCTACATCGCGGCCATGCCGGGCTGGAAAAGCGACGTCGGGCGCCGTCTCGACGCGATCATCGCGCGCACCGTCCCCGGGGTGCACAAGGCCGTCAAATGGAACTCGCCATTTTACGGCATCGAGGGCCAGGGCTGGTTCCTGTCGTTCCATGTGTTCACCCGCTACGTCAAAGTGACCTTCTTCCGAGGCTCGTCGCTGCGTCCTCTTCCTCCCGGGGAATCCAAGCACAAGGAAGTGCGCTATCTCGACGTTTATGAAGACCAGCTCGACGAAGCTCAGTTTGCCGCTTGGGTGAGGCAAGCCAGCCAATTGCCCGGCGAACGAATGTGAGATGCGTCGCGAATTACCCAATGGCGTCTGCAAGCACCTCATTTAAGCGTACGAACGCGGCGGACTCGTCTGGCGCATGGGCCGGATTTACTTCTGTGATGGTCAGGCCGCGCCATTGCCGGAGGGCCATCAGCTGCTTTAGCACGAAGGCGGCCTGCTCCAGTTTGAGACCGTCGCAACGGCGCACATTCTCAGCAATCGGAAAATCGATAAAGGAGAGCACATCGACATCGAAGTGAATAAGCACGCAGTCAAAGCGCGCTGCCCATTCGGCCGCGCGCGCCGCCGCCGCCTCGATATCACTCAAAGCTTCCTCACGCGATATAACCTTGATCGCATTATCTCTGATCGCAGCGGCTTCGGGCGGAGTGATATTCTCGACGCCGAAATAGAGGAGTTGCTGAGGCACAAGCATCGGGCGGGTTGGGCCGAGCCTGGCGAGCGAAGGCTCGCATCCGGGAATGTTGAGCAGATGAGCGACACCCGTCCAGTCCAAGGCGCCGTCGCTCGTGTCAGGTGTGTTGAGATCGGTATCGAAATCTATGTAGACGAGGCCGATCCGTGCACCAGCCGCGTTCGCTCCGGCGACCGTTCCCAGTTCCACAGTACAATCGCCGCCTAAAACAAGCACGTCTTCCTGCGCTGCGATCGCCGTCGCCACGTGGCTTGCGACCAAGTCACAGGCGTGGCGCACGGCCTCTAGATTCATTGCCTGCGGCCGCAAAGGATCCGGTCGCCATCGGAACGGTGCAACATCGCCTTGATCCCTGATGGTTCTGCCTCGGCGCGCGAGCGCCTCTGCGAGCCCATGTCGCCGAAAGGCCGAAGGGGCTTGTTCCTGCCCCGGCGAATAGGCGCCTGCGCTGGTGGCGGCGCCGACAATGTTCAACAAACGCGCCGGCAAATCGAAGCTCCATTTTCGTATGATCCTCGTTGCAAAACGGGTCTGGAGCGGCGAAGGTTCCTCCTCGATGTCGAGAGTTGTCGCCCGCGCCGGGTTGGCAAACGGCTCGCCGCATCGATGCCGTCGTGAGACGACGGACGCCGGACGTGCACAAGCCACTGGGACTAACCATGACAAAAGCGACAACAGCCATGAAGAAGAGCGGCTCAAGGGAGGGAGAAGGAGGACGTTCTCCCTCTCAGTTGATAGATGAGAGAATCAACGAGCTGAGCGATTGGCGGGGCGAGATGCTCGCTCGGGTCCGAACCCTCATCAAGTAGGCCGATCCCGAAGTGGTCGAGGAGTGGAAGTGGAGAGGAGTTCCGGTGTGGGAGCACGCCGGAATTATCTGCACCGGTGAGACGTACAAGAATGTCGTGAAGATGACCTTCGCCAAGGGCGCCTCGCTGGAAGACCCTTCAGGCCTATTCAACTCCAGCCTCGAAGGCAACACCAGGCGCGCCATCGATATCCATGAGGGCGACACGATCGACGAAGAGGCGTTGAAGGCGCTCATTCGCGCCGCCGCGGCACTGAACATGTCGGTGCGAGCTACCGCCCGCCCCACCCGCTCTCAGAAACCAAAGAGCGCCTGAGAATCACATGCGGCCAGGGCTGGCTTCTCGCGGTCGCCTCCAATGCCTTACGACCTAGCTGCAACGGGAAATCCTACTGCAGCAGTCCCTTGACGATGCCGCTCGCCTTGGAAAAATCCATCTGGCCGGCGTATTTCTCCTTGAGTACGGTCATCACCTTGCCCATGTCCTTGACGCCGCTGGCGCCGGTCTCGGCAATGGCGGCGCGGATCGCCGTTTCGGTCTCGGCCTGCCCCAGTTGCGTCGGCAGGAAATCGCGGATGATGGCCATCTCGTCGCGCTCCTGCGCGGCAAGCTCCGGCCGCTTGCCGTCATCGAACGCCTTGGCGGACTCCTCGCGCTGCTTCACCATCTTGGCCAGGATCTGCAGGATCTCGTCGTCGCTGGCCGGCTCTTTGCCGGCGCCGCGATTGGCGATGTCGCGGTCATGGATGGCCGCCTGGATCAGCCGCAATGTCGGCAACCGGCGCTTGTCCTGCGTCTTCATCGCACTCTTCAGGGCTTCGGCGATTTTGCCTCGCATAGGGCTTTCTCCTTCGATCGGCGCGAACAATAGCGTCGCCGAAAGCCCAAGGCAAATTCACGGTGTCCGGCAAATCTCTGATATTGTTCAACGAAATAAATCCAGGCTCGCGCGGCGCGCCGTCATTGACCGCCTTGGCACCTTCCCCTATGTACTGGGCCTTGCATGAACTGAATTTTTGTTGCGCGCCGAGGCTGTGAAATCGCCGCTTCGCGCCTGTTGTTGCGCCGATTGAAGGGCGCAGCCTTTAGGAGTGCCGCCATGGCAACGACGACCGCCCCCTGGGCCACCGAGAAGCCGACCGCCCTGCTGGTATTGGCCGACGGCACCGTCATCGAGGGTCGCGGGCTCGGCGCTGCTGGCTCCGCCGTCGCCGAGGTCTGCTTCAACACCGCGCTGACCGGCTACCAGGAGATCCTCACCGACCCCTCCTATGCCGGTCAGATCGTCACCTTCACCTTCCCGCATATCGGCAATATCGGCACCAATGACGAGGACATCGAGGAGCTCAACCCGGTTGCGCGGGCGGGCGCCGTCGGCGCCGTGTTCAAGGCCGACGTCACCAATCCGTCCAGCTATCGCGCCGCAGCTGGTCTCGACCAATGGCTGAAGAAACGCGGCATCGTCGCGCTTTCGGGCATCGACACCCGGGCGCTGACCGCGCTGATCCGTGAAAAGGGCATGCCCAACGCCGTCATCGCGCACGCGCCCGACGGCATCTTCGACATTGACGATCTGAAGCGCCGCGCCGCCGCCTGGTCCGGCCTGATCGGGCTTGACCTGGCCAAGGACGTCACTTCCGGCCAGTCCTCGGTCTGGCGCGAGACGCCCTGGGTCTGGGACGAGGGCTTTGGCGAACAGACCGATCCGTCCATGCATGTCGTCGCCATCGACTACGGCGTCAAGCGCAACATATTGCGCCTGCTTGCCGGCCTTGGCGCCAAGGTCACCGTGGTACCGGCCAACACCGGCGCCGAGGAGATCCTCGCCATGCGGCCCGACGGCATCTTTCTCTCCAACGGTCCCGGTGATCCGGAAGCCACTGGCAACTATGCCGTTCCGGTCATCCAGGACCTGCTGAAGACCGACATCCCGGTCTTCGGTATCTGCCTCGGCCACCAGATGCTGGCGCTGGCGCTGGGCGGCAAGACCGCCAAAATGCATCAGGGCCATCACGGCGCCAACCATCCGGTTAAGGATCACACCACAGGCAAGGTCGAGATCGTCTCAATGAATCACGGTTTTGCCGTCGATGCCGACTCGTTGCCGAGCGGCGTCGAAGAAACCCACGTCTCGCTGTTCGACGGCTCGAATTGCGGCATCACTCTGACCGGCAGGCCTGTGTTCTCGGTCCAGCACCATCCCGAAGCTTCGCCCGGCCCGCAGGATTCGCACTATCTGTTCCGCCGCTTCGTCAATCTCATCCGCGAAAAGCGCGGCGAGCCGGCGCTGACGGAGCGCGCCTGATTCAGGTTCGCACCGTCGCCGTCGTGACGTCTTCCACCGCGGCCGGTCTTTCGACCCTGAGTACGAATGCGATCAGCGACAGAGCGAGAAAGATACCGCCGAGCACAAAGGGCGCGCCGCCGAACGTCACGGGCGCGCTCGGCCCGGTGAACCAGGCGAAGATTCCGGTGTAAAGCAACGGCGTTATGATGCTGGTGATCGAAAACACGCTCGTCATCGCACCTTGCAATTCGCCTTGCGCGGAAGGCGGCACCTTGGCCGCCGCCAGGCTCCGCAGCGGCGGGTCGGCCAGCGCCTCGAGGCAGGTCGCCACGATCACCGCATAGATCATCCAGCCCTTCCATGCCGCGGCATAGCCGAAGGCGGCGAGCGCGGTAAAAGCAAGACCGATGGCGGCGGTCCGCCATTCGCCGAGCCGTGGAACGACGCGCGGCAGGACAAAACCCATCACCAGTGCCCCGCCAAGGCCGAAGACGCCGAGTGACAGGCCGATCTGCTGTTCGCTCCAGCCGTAGCGGTAACTGCCGACGAACGACCACACGGCAGGGTACATCATGTGGCCGAGCGTCATCAGGAAGAACACCAGCCCGATCCAGCCGATCCCCTTATAGTTGCGCATCTGCTTCAGGGCGCCGAGAGGATTGGCGCGGCGCCACTCGAAGCGGCGCCGGTGATGCTGCTCCAACGTTTCGGGCAGGAAGAACCAGCCGACGATGAAGTTGATGAGAGCAAGCACGGCCGCGCCCCAGAACGGCACGCGCGGCCCGAATTCGCCAAGCAACCCGCCCAGCACCGGGCCGATGATGAAACCGACGCCGAAGGCGATGCCGAGCAGGCCGAAATTCTTCGCCCTGTTCTCGTCGGTGCTGACATCGGCGATGAAGGCGGAGGCGGTCGAATAGCTGGCGCCGCTAATGCCGGCCAGCAACCGGCCGATGAACAGGACCCAATACGACCAGGCTACGGCGCAGATCAGATTGTCGATGGCGAAGGTCAGCACCGAGGCCAGCAGGATCGGGCGGCGCCCGAAGCGGTCGCTGAGATTGCCGACTAGCGGCGCGAACAGGAACTGCATGGCCGCATAGACGAAGAACAGCCAGCCGCCTTCGATCGCCGCTTCGCTGACACCAACGCCGTCAGTTCCTGCAGATAGGCCGGCAGCACCGGCATGATGATGCCGATGCCGGTGATGTCGAGCAGCAGCGTGGTGAAAACAAGCGCAAGACCCCGCCTGGCGGTTTTGGCTTCGATCATGACGTATCGACTCCTGGAGCCGCCTCGGGGCGAAGGCGGAAGCGCTTGTTATAGGCCAGTCAGTCACACAGAAGAATAAGGGAACACTCCAGGAATTTTGATCCTGACATCAACTGTCGACATGAGTGCGGCCAATATCCTGCAGGGCCGGCGACGCTTCAACGGTCATTTCAACGGGAGTCCGAACACCTCAGATCGGGGTGTTGAACGTATCGCAGTCCGAGAGCTTGCCGCTCCTGTAGCCGCGCTCCAGCCATGTCTGCCGCTGCTGTGAGGTGCCGTGGTTGAAGCTTTCCGGCACGACATAGCCCTGCATCCTCTTCTGCAGCGTGTCGTCGCCGATCTGCTTGGCGGCGTTCAGTGCCTCTTCCATGTCGCCCTGTTCCAGAATGCCTTTCTGCCCGGTGAAATGCGCCCAGACGCCGGCGAAGCAATCGGCCTGAAGCTCGACCTGCACCGACATGTGATTGGCTTCGGCCTCGCCCATCTGCTGCCGCATCTGGTTGAACTTGGGCAGGATGCCGGTGAGGTTCTGCACATGATGGCCGACTTCATGCGCGATCACATAGGCTTGGGCGAAATCGCCAGAGGCGCCGAATTGCTGGTCGAGCTGCTGGAAGAAGGTGGTGTCGAGATAGACCTTGCGGTCGCCGGGACAGTAGAACGGTCCGGCCGCAGACGAGGCGGAGCCGCAGGCCGAGCGGATCTGGCCGCTGAACAGCACCAGCTTCGGATCCTCGTAGGTCAGGCCCTCGGCCTGGAAAATGCCGGTCCAGGTGTCCTCGGTCTCGGCCAGCACCGTCGAGACGAACTGTTTCATCTCGTCGGAGGCCGGCGCACCGGCCCCGCCGCTGTTGTCGGTGATCTGACCGCCGCCGCCCGGCGCCAAGCCGCCATCGCCGCCGGCCAGGATCTGCAGCGGATCGATGCCGAATGCCTTCAGCCCGAAATAGAGGACCACAAGAATGATGATGGTCGACAGCGACATCCCGCCGCCGGAGCGGCCGCCGATCGGGATGCGGAACCGGCCGGGGCCGCCGCGCGGCAGGTTGAACCCGCCGCTCGGTCCGCGTTGGTCCTCGACATTGTCACTTTGACGACGGCCCTTCCAGAGCATGGCAACTCCCCGCGATGCACGTGTCGGTACTTGCCGATCTCATGGCCAGATCCGACCCAACAAACAATTATCTCAATGGTTGCGCCAAGTCACAGTATTTTTCGCGTGAACGGCCGCCGGCTCAGGGTCAGTCGATGCACGAAACCCGCGGCTGAGAGGCCTGCCGGCACCTTTTTTAGGTCTTGGACTTGGCGATTACACTCAGATCTTCTGCTTGGTGCCCGCGCTCTTGCCGTCCGAGCTTTTCGACCGCTCCTCGAAGCGGGCCGCACCCTTCTTGAGCGGGCGGCCGGTATCCGCTTCCGTCTTGCGCTCGTCCTTCGCCGCAGCTTGCTTCAATCCCTTGGCCGCTTGCTTGCCCTTCCCTGTCGGTGCCTGTTCAACGCCCATGGTGATCCTCCTCGGTCTCGCGCCAATCGCTGGGCACGATTTCAAACGCAGCGGCAACGCGGCGGTTCCGGCAGGACTGTCGGCAATGGCGGTAGAATTAGCGTGTGGCTGTCATTGCCTTGCGAAACGCTTCAAGCGTCTCGGCGCTGACATGGTGCTCGATGCCCTCGGCGTCGATGCGCGCCGTCTCGGCGCTGACGCCAAGCGAGCGCAGGAAGGCTTCCACCGTCTGGTGGCGAATGCGGCTCTCTTCCGCGACCTTGCGGCCGGCATCGGTCAGGAACACGCCACGGTAGGGTTTCCTGGAAACGAGCCCATCCGCGCACAGCCGCGTCAGCATCTTGGCCACGGTCGGCTGGGCGACGCCGAGCCGCGCCGCGATATCGACCTGGCGCGCCTCGTTGCCGTCCTCGATCAGGTCGGCGATGAGCTCGACATAGTCCTCGACCAGCGCACTGCGCCGCGCTTCGCGCGTCTGCCTGAACCCCTCCGAGTGAATTTGGGCGTCAGGCAGCGGCTTCTCGCGTGGAACCGGTCCGTTCTTCAGCGCCAATACGCGCTCCTTTTCGACTGTCGGCGGATAGGCCGGCATTTATACATTTCCCGGCATTTATACATTCATAGCACGGGCTTCCATTCTTCTGGCCGTTTATTTGCCTTCGACGGCAGGTGCAACCGGCGTTTCCGATTCACCCGCGCTTCGCCGCCAAGGGGTGCCACTCAGAAGCACAAACAATGAAATATAGCATGTTGCATAATGTTCAGCCCTGACATAGATAGAACGGCGAATATGCCGATCCAGCGCCGGCTTCGGCTGACGGCGTTTTCCCCGGCCGTGTATTGAAGGCAGGATCGTGGCTCGCGAGGGCTAACGCGACAATTCGGCCGGCTACGCTATCTGCTTACGCGTCATGACCAGAATTGCCGAGGCGAGGCATTCGATGCTTGCCCATCGCCGGCTGGAGCGCTGGAAGTTTTTCCGGCTCTGTCGGGCAGGCGTCCGCTCGCACGTCCTTTGGCCGAAATCGGGCCGCAACGGCACGGATGATGAAAAGGGAGAATCCAATGAGGAAAATCATCACTGCGACATTCGTCAGCCTCGACGGCGTCATGCAGGCGCCTGGCGGGCCGGAAGAAGACCCGGTCGGCGGCTTCGAATTCGGTGGCTGGACGTTCCATTACTGGGACGACGTCGGGGGCGCCTTTATTGGTGAGATCTTCGCAAAGCCCTTCGCGCTGCTCCTCGGCCGCAAGACCTACGACATCTTCGCCGCGCATTGGCCCTACCAGAAAGACGATCCGATCGCCGACAGTTTCAACGCCGCCACCAAATATGTTGCAACGCACCGGCCCGATACGCTGTCGTGGCAAAACAGCCAGTGGCTGGGCGACGACGTCGTGGCCGCACTGCGCCAGCTCAAGCAGGAGGACGGCCCCGACCTGCTCATCCAGGGTTCGAGCGAGCTGATCCAGACCTTGCTCGCCAACGACCTGATCGACGAGATCAGCCTGCTGACCTTCCCGCTGGTGCTGGGCAAGGGGAAACGGCTGTTCGGCAGCGGCGCAATTCCGGCGGCTTTCAAGCTGAACCGCTCGCAGGCATCGACCACCGGCGTCATCATAGCCACCTATGAACGCGCCGGTGAAATCAAGACTGGGTCCTTTGCCCAGCAAGAGCCGTCCAAAGCCGAGATCGAGAGGCGCCGGACCTGGAAGTAGTGTGGGGTTACAGGACCTGGGTTTCTCGCTCCGCTAGATGTGAGTGGGGAGAGGAACCCAAGTTCTACCCGGCAGGGCGATGAGGGCAGCGCCACGCTTCTGCGATCTCCCTTACTCCGCCGGCATGGCAATCGCCCGCGCCGCCCGATGGCCGGCCAGCATGACCCCAAGACCCAGTATCGGGAACACCGCCGCGACCAGCCCGAGATCGGCCGGCGCGCCAAAGCGCAGCACCGCGCCGCCGACGACGGCACCCAGCGCCACGCCGAGGTAGAGCGCCGAAGCGTTGAGCGACAGCACGATGGGCGCTGCGTCGGGCGCCAGCCTGATGATGCGGCTGGCCTGCGCCGGCGGGAAGGCCCAGCCGACAATGCCCCACGGCACCATCATGGCCATCAGCGCTGGCCCGGCGATGCTGTGCGGCAGGAATGCCGGAATGACCGAAAGCATGACCAGCATGACCGCGCTCAGCGCCAGCGACCAGCTGACGGTGCGCGTCGCGCCGAAGCGGTCGGCGGCCTGCCCGCCGGCGATGTTGCCGATGACGGCGCCGACACCGAAGGCAAGCAGCATGCCGGGCAGCGCGATCGGGCTCAAACCCCCGCCTTCGATGGCCAGCGGCGCGACAAAGGCAAAGACCGTGAAGGCGCCGGTGAGCGCCAGCAGCGTGGTCAGCAGGATCGATGGCACCCCGGGGCGAAGGGTTGCTGCCAGCCGCTGCCTGAGCGGCAGCTTGGTGCCGACGATGCCGCGCGGCAGCCGGTACCACAGGATTGCGCCGGCCAGTGCGCCGAGCCCAGCGATGGCAAAGAACGTGCCGCGCCAGCCGGCAACGGTCGCGACAAGTGCGCCGAGCGGCGCGCCGACCGCCACCGCCACCGTGGTGCCGCCGACAACGACGGCAATGGCGCGCGCACGGTGATGATCATCGACAAGCGCCACGGCCGTACCTTGCGCCGTCGCCGCGAACAGGCCGGACGACAGCGCCATGACGATGCGCGCAATCAGCAGCAGTTCGAAGGAGGAACTGAGCGCCGCCGCCAGGTTGCCCAGCACGAAGAACACCAGCGTCCACAAGATGACGCGCCGCCGGTCCCATTCGCCGGTGAGCGTCGCCAGGATCGGCGTGCCGAGCGCATAGGCTAGCGCAAAGGCGGTGATCAGTGTGCCGGCAAGCGGGACCGAGATGCCGGCGTCCCCCGCGATGTCGGGCAGCAGGCTGGAGATGACGAAACCTTCTGTCGCGATCGTGAATGATCCGAGCGCAAGCCAGATGAGGCGCTTGTCCATGGTGAAGCCTTTAGTTCAAAATTCATTGAACAATTGTACATAATGGGGCATGATGTCAATGAAGCGACCCGAGAATAGCGGAACCCTCCTGACAGCTCTATGTCAGGACAAGGTGGCCGGAGATAGAAACTGCGTGTATCCGCCAAGGAGGAGATGCGTTGAAATCGGCCTTGATTGCGCTTAGTTCTCCGGCATGACGCTGCCCCATCCCACCGCCGAACAGATCAGCCTGCCGAACGTGCTTGCCGTGCTCGGCGATCCGACGCGGCTGGCCATCGTGCGCTATCTCGCCAGCAAGGAAGGTGTGCCGTTGAATTGCAGCCAGTTCCTCGATCTCTGCTCGAAGACCAATCTCAGCTACCACCTGGCCAAATTGCGCGAGGCTGGCGTCACCCGCACCGAGGTGGTTGGCACCAGCCGACTGATCACGCTGCGCCGCGACGATCTTGACCGCCGCTTTCCGGGCCTGCTCGATAGCGTCATTGCCGCTGCCGCCGACGATGCCGCACTGCCCGTGGTCGGCGCCCACGAGATCAAAATTCAAGCGTAGGCACGGCGTAGAAGGTACGTTTCCTTGCCCGCAACGGAATTTCCCATGCGCATTGCCGTTCTCGCCGATATCCACGGCAACATCCTTGCCCTGGACGCCGTGCTCGATGATCTGCGGCAGCGCGGTGGTGCCGATCTTGTCATCAACCTCGGCGATTGCGTCTCCGGCCCGCTCTGGCCGCGCGAAACCATGGAGCGGCTTGAAGCGCTCGCCCTGCCGACCGTGCGCGGCAATCACGACCGCCGCGTCGCCCGCGACACCGCCGATGAAGCCATGTGGCCGTCCGACCGCTACGCGCAGGAACGGCTGACATCGGCGCAGCGCGAAGCCCTGTTCGCCTTGCCCCTCACGCTGGAGATCGCGCCTGACGTGACCGCCTTCCATGCCCGGCCGGACCACGACGAAAAATACCTGACCGATACGATGGCCGATGGCCGGCTGGTGCGCGCACCGCTGGCCGCCATCAAGCGGCGGCTGGCCGCGCTGGCTCCCGATTGCCGCATCGTACTGTGCGGCCACAGTCATCGCAGCGAATTGATCCGTATCCCCGACGGCCCGGTCGTCTTCAATCCGGGCAGCATCGGCTGCCCCGCTTATGGCGACGACACGCCACCGGCGCATGTCTCCGAGCAAGGCTCTCCGCATGCACGCTACGGCATCGTCGAGCTGGGTGAGCCGGGCCACCCCGATCGCTTCGAGGCCATCGCCGTCGACTATGACCACGAGGCGGCGGCGCAGCAGGCCGAACAGGCGGGGCGGCCGGAATGGGCCCACGCGCTACGCACCGGTTTTATGCCCGGCTGAACGCGGAACGCGTTTCATGCCTCGGGCTGAGCGAGGTACGAGCTCATGCCCGGCTGAGCTTGCTCATGCCTCAGGCTGAACGCGGAACGCGTTCATGCCCGGCTGAGCGAGGCACGAGCTCATGCCGCGGACCGAACCATTCCCCAGCCGCATTTTCCGGCTTACATAGCGCCATGTCGTCGCTTATAAAATCAACCTGGAATGCGGTGGCGTTTCCGTGCCTGGCCGCGCCTTCGGGAATGCATCTATCGCCCATGGCCAAATGATGAGGCGCACAGTTACGCTCCGAACGACGCTGCTGATCGCCGCCCCTCTCCTGCTCACGGCCCTGCTGCCGGCCAGGGCCGAGGAGGCGTCGATCGTTTCCATCGTGACCGACCTCGCTCCAGGCGATCTCCTGAACGTCCGCGCCACGGCATCGGCGATGGGCAAGATCAAGGCCCGGCTGCCGAATGGCACGAGCGTCAACAATCTCGGCTGCAACGACGTCAACGGCTACCGCTGGTGCAAGGTCGCAGAAATTGGCAACCCGCAACTGACGGGATGGGCTCCCGCGCGCTACCTGAATCCCGAGAATCCGGCGGCCGTTTCGGATGAAGACCCCGAAGCGACCGGCGAAAGCACGGCCCCTGCAGCCGAGGCCTCGAACCCGGCAACCGCAGATCAGCCGCTGCCCGACCTGACAGCGCGCCTGAGCGCGCCCGAAACCACGATGACAGCCGCTGAGGCAATCGGCAGAGCCGCCATCGAGGACGCTTACCGCCTGGCGCTCGCCGCCAGCGAAAATCCTTCGACCGAGACGCAGGCGCCCGCAGCGGCGGAGGAGCCCCTCCGGAATCGCGCCGCCAATACAGCGCCTCCGGCCGACGCACAGACCGTTGCGCGGCTGCAGCCGCCAGGAAGGCCCGCGCCGGCCCTGGGCGCCCGCAACGAGATTCCTTGTGCGCGCTATGTCGGCCAGCCGATGACCAGCTGCAAGGCGGGCGTTGTCCAGACGGGCGAAAAAGCCGAGGTGACCGTGACCTGGCCCGATGGCGGCACCCGCGTCATCAGTTTCCAGGCGGGTCGGCCGGCCGGTTCGAACGCGCCCGGTGAATTCCGCTACACGCGCGAGGGCAGCCTGAACATCATCCGTGTCGGCGTTTCCGAACGCTTCGAGATCACCGACACCCTGGCGTCCGGAGGTTAAAGCCTTTCCGGGCTTCGCATAAAGCCGCATTTTAGGGGGTTACATCAGGCAAAACTCTTCCCTATAAGGCCCTCCTAGCCTGACACCAGAATCGCGAGCACAACCGGCCGGGTCTTCCCGTCCGGTTTTTCGTGCAAGCCGCCTGCCGAACGGACCCTCGATATGCCAAGACGCACCGACATCAAGTCGATCCTGATCATAGGGGCCGGCCCCATTGTCATCGGTCAGGCCTGCGAGTTCGACTATTCCGGCACCCAGGCCTGCAAGGCGCTCAAGGAAGAGGGTTTTCGCGTCATCCTGGTCAATTCCAATCCGGCCACCATCATGACCGACCCGGAACTGGCCGACGCCACGTATATCGAGCCGATCACGCCGGAAGTGGTGGCCAAGATCATCGCCAAGGAGCGGCCCGACGCGCTGCTGCCGACCATGGGCGGCCAGACCGCGCTCAACACCGCTCTGTCGCTGCGCCGCATGGGCGTGCTCGACCGTTACAATGTCGAGATGATCGGCGCCGACGCCACGGCAATAGACAAGGCCGAGGATCGCGCTTTGTTTCGCGAGGCGATGAAGAAGATCGGCCTGGAAACGCCGAAGTCGATGCTGGCCAACGCCACCGACGTCAAGAACGCCGACCGCAAGGTGCACGAGGCCGAGCGCGCCGCGCTGAAGGCCGAGAAGCCCGAAAACCTCGACGCTGCGCTCGACGCGCTGGAAACGCGCTGGAACCTCGGCGAGGGCGACCGCAAGCAGCGCTACATCAGCCATGCCATGGCGATCGCCGCACAGGCGCTGGACCATGTCGGCCTGCCCGCCATCATCCGCCCGTCCTTTACCATGGGCGGCACCGGCGGCGGCATCGCCTACAACCGCGCCGAATTCTACGAGATCGTCCAGTCCGGCCTCGACGCCTCGCCGACCACCGAAGTGCTGATCGAGGAAAGCGTGCTCGGCTGGAAGGAGTATGAGATGGAGGTTGTCCGCGACAAAGCCGACAACTGCATCATCGTCTGCTCGATCGAGAACATCGACCCGATGGGCGTGCACACCGGCGATTCGATCACCGTCGCCCCTGCCCTGACGCTGACCGACAAAGAATACCAGATGATGCGCAACGCCTCGATCGCGGTGCTGCGCGAGATCGGCGTCGAGACCGGCGGCTCCAACGTGCAGTTCGCCGTGAATCCTGCGGATGGAAGACTTGTGGTGATCGAGATGAACCCGCGCGTCTCGCGCTCCTCGGCTCTCGCCTCCAAGGCGACCGGCTTTCCCATCGCCAAGATCGCGGCCAAGCTCGCCGTCGGCTACACGCTGGACGAGCTGGAGAACGACATCACCGGTGGTGCGACGCCAGCCTCGTTCGAGCCGTCGATCGATTACGTCGTGACAAAAATCCCGCGCTTTGCTTTCGAGAAATTCCCTGGCGCCGAGCCGGTGCTGACCACGGCGATGAAGTCGGTCGGCGAGGTCATGGCCATCGGCCGCACTTTCCAGGAATCGCTGCAGAAGGCTTTGCGTGGGCTTGAAACCGGCCTGACGGGCTTGGACGAGATCGAGATCCCCGGCATCGCGCACGGCGCGGCCAGCCACGCCGACGACCGCAACGCCATCCGCGCCGCCCTCGGCACGCCGACGCCCGACCGGCTGCGCATGGTGGCGCAGGCGATCCGCATGGGCACCTCGCTCGAAGACGTGCACGCCATGTGCAAGATCGACCCGTGGTTCCTCGAGCAGATCGCCGGCATCCTGGCCATGGAAGACCGCATCCGCGAGCACGGCATCCCCGAGGACGCCGCCAATCTGCGCATGCTGAAGGCGATGGGTTTTTCCGATGCCCGCCTCGCGTCCTTGGTCAGGAAAGACGTCGAAGAGATTCAAAAGATACGCGAAAAGCTCGACGTTCATCCGGTTTATAAGCGCATCGACACCTGTGCGGCCGAGTTCGCCTCGCCCACCGCCTACATGTATTCGACCTATGAGACGCCCTTTGCCGGCGCGCTGGCCAACGAGGCGCAGGTCTCGTCGCGACGCAAGGTCGTCATCCTCGGCGGCGGCCCGAACCGCATCGGCCAGGGCATCGAGTTCGATTATTGCTGCTGCCACGCGGCCTTCGCGCTGCGCGACGCCGGCTTCGAGGCGATCATGGTCAACTGCAACCCGGAGACCGTCTCGACCGACTACGACACCTCGGACCGGCTCTATTTCGAGCCGCTGACGCCGGAGGACGTGCTGGAGATCCTGCGCGCCGAACAGGCGTCCGGCGAGCTGGTCGGCGTCATCGTCCAGTTCGGCGGCCAGACGCCGCTGAAGCTTGCCGATGCGCTGGAGAAGGCCGGCATCCCGATCCTCGGCACCTCGCCCGACATGATCGATCTCGCCGAGGACCGCGACCGCTTCCAGAAACTCCTGCACAAGCTCGGCCTCAGCCAGCCGAAGAACGGCATCGCCTATTCGGTCGAGCAGGCCCGCCTCGTCGCCGGCGAGCTCGGCTTCCCGCTGGTGGTGCGCCCGTCCTATGTGCTCGGCGGCCGCGCCATGCAGATCATCCACGATGAGAGCATGCTGCAATCTTACCTGCTCGACACCGTGCCCGGTCTGGTGCCGGAAGACATCAAGCAGAAATACCCCAACGACAAAACAGGCCAGATCAACACGCTGCTTGGCAAGAACCCGCTGCTGTTCGACACCTATCTCTCGGGCGCCATCGAGGTCGACGTCGACTGCCTGTGCGACGGCAAGTCGACCTTCGTCTCCGGCATCCTGGAGCATATCGAGGAGGCCGGCATCCATTCGGGCGACAGTGCCTGCTCGCTGCCGGTGCACTCGCTGCCCTCGGAACTCGTCGACGAGCTGGAGCGCCAGACGGCGGCGCTCGCCCGCGCGCTCAATGTCGGCGGCCTGATGAACGTGCAGTATGCGATCAAGGACGGCACCGTCTATGTGCTGGAGGTCAACCCGCGCGCGTCACGCACCGTGCCCTTCGTCGCCAAGACCATCGGCCGGCCCATAGCCAAGATTGCCGCCCGCATCATGGCCGGCGAGAGCCTGGAAGATGCCTTCGCCCACTACGGCGCCATGCCCGACCCACGCAATCCCGGCCACATCGCGGTCAAGGAAGCGGTGTTCCCCTTTGCCCGGTTCCCCGGTGTCGACATATTGCTCGGCCCGGAAATGCGCTCGACCGGCGAGGTCATGGGCCTCGACCGCGACTTCGCGCTGGCCTTCGCCAAGAGCCAGCTTGGCGCGGGTGTTGATCTCCCCCGCGCGGGCACGCTGTTCGTCTCGGTGCGCGACGAGGACAAGAAGGGCATCCTGCCGGCGGTCAAGCGCCTTGCCGGCCAAGGCTTCAAGGTGATGGCCACATCGGGCACCGCACGCTTCCTCGCCGAAAACGGCGTCGCGGCAGAGAAAATAAACAAGGTTCTGGAAGGCCGCCCGCACATCGAGGACGCCATCCGCAACCGCCAGGTGCAGATCGTCTTCAACACCACGGACGGCCAGAAGGCAGTGTCGGACTCGAAATCACTGCGCCGGGCGACGCTGATGCAGAAAGTGCCGTATTACACGACGCTGTCGGGCGCGGCTGCGGTGGCGGAAGCGATTGCGGCGCTGCGGGCGGGGAGTTTGGAAGTCAGGCCGCTGCAGGAGTATTTTGCGTAGGCGATTAGCCAATCTCCCTCCTTGTGGGGGAGATGGCCGGCAGGCCAGAGGGGGTGCTGTCCCGCCAACGCGGCGAGTGTTCAAGGGTCGCTCAACTTGCTTACCGCCAACACGCCAATCTAATCTCACAACTCATGCGAAAGGTTCTATTATTTTGGAGCTTTTGAGGCCCTCAAAAGGCGATCGAATTCGACGTCGATTGTCTCCAACGAGGCAATAATCTTCTGCAGTGTAGTATATTCGTCTTTCGGGTCGACTGCCTTCTGTACGTGACCCTTCCCACTTGTATGTGCCACTGCTCCCCGAGCTTCTCCAAAATTATTCATTGTCTGCAAAAATATTGGGTCACACATTCCCATATCGAACCCAATTGGAACGAACATTTCCATAATATTTCTTTCTTTTACTCCATGATTTTCGAACTTAATTCTCTTATGAAATTCCGATACGCACTTCGAAAATCGATCATCAATCGACGTTTTGCTCGGCCATTCTTTTAATTTATTTTGCTCGGTTGCGTGTAAAGTCTCAGGTGGACGATCTGTTGATCTTCCGCCGAAACCGATCAAATGGAATGTAACAACGGAAACAAATTTACTCGCCTCCCAAGCATCAAGAGCTGTTGCGGCCACTTCAAGAACGCGGTCTTCAAAATACGTCTCCACCTCCGCATGTGTCAGAACGCGAAAAGAAAGCGCACGGGTCGTTACGCGTAGCGGATCTTTGTAAGAGCCGGTCGGGTCGAATTTGGATGGCAAAAGCATGCGCTTCAATTCTCTGACGCGCATCTTAAGATCTTTAAGGCGAGTTGACGCCATCTAGTGAAAGCCGTCGAACGTTATACGCGAGCTCCCGTCTTTCCTAGGTTCGAGAGCAGGCACCTTAATGTCTTGTTGAAGAGCGGCACGAAGTCCGACCCCCCAAATTGACAACCGGTCGAACGTGTGCGGGATACCGGCTGTATCACTTTCGATGGCCTCCGAGAACGACGCATCAGCGAGGCATGAGGTGTATAGCTGTCGGACTTTCTCAGCGTTAGCCGCCATAGCCGTTCTGATTTCATAATCCGCAGCATAAAAAACAAGGGCATCGAAAATTGCTCTGTTGAAGGATCGCGAACCAGGCTTTCGGGCCAACGCGTCATCGCCAAATATATCCATAAGAACATCAACAGCTGCGTTAAATTGCTCAATATCGAGGCCAACAGAAACCTGCACCTTTTCCCACGTTTCGTTAAGCGCCATACAAGTGTTGTCAAGAAATTCTTTCATCCTCCCTGAGTACCCAGGAAGGAACCGCCGATAAGCCAAGTACCGAACAATAAGCTCTACGTCACGCATACGAGGATCCGGCGTCGTTCTACTCATTAGTCTCTGGACGTGGACCGACGCAATCGCGGTATCATCAATAAAGTCTGAAAATGGCCCGGGCACCATCGCTTGGCGCAATTCTTGAGGAGAAAGTTTAACGCTTCCCGTATTCAATCTAAGGAATACTGTGTGAAGAAAATTTGTATTTGGCCAATTTCGAATTACTACCGTCCGAATTGTATTATTAAAAAAAGCGTTCAGATCATCCCTTCTTGCGGGATCCTTTTCCAACTGAGAGAAATTCTTTCGAATAAGATCTGTTCGAACTTCCAACCCCGAAAGGCGAAAAGCATTCTTTGCGCCTTCAGCGTTTCCCGTAAATTGTAACAGAGAAAGCAACCTCTGTTTTCCATCCAATACGATAAATTGGCCTCTTTGATTTTTCCTTTCCGCAAGAACTATCTGCGGGATAGGAAATCCTAAGATAACACTTTCAATAAATCTACCTTTCCCTCCAATCGACCAAGCATCTCTCCTTTGGAAACGAGGGCTCATGTCGATGTTTTTATTCGTCAATTGGGATATGACAGTTTGAACCGTCCAATCGGACGAATATAGAACGGCTTCTGAAAAAGAAGCTGTATCTTTTGGGTCTAGGACCGCATCGTCCTCGTCGACAAATTCAAGATCTGCTTCAGCCATCGCTTCTCTCATCTTTCCCGTGTCTTAGCCAAGAATTAGCTCGTTACCGCAAGGCCGACGGCATTGGTAGCACTGATTTGAGCAATCAGGCAGGGCTAGAACAGCTCGATCGAGTCTTGGCCAAGCTCCGGCGGCGAGCCAACCAGAGTGCCAGCGTAACGCTAGGAAACTGGTCTTCACGACCTCACCCTCACCCAACCGCAACACACTCGATCTCTATATCAAACTCCATCGGCCACCACGCCACTGGCACGAAGGTCCGCGATGGCGGGTTTTCGGGAAAATGCCTGGAATAGACGCGGTTGATGGCGCTGTAGAAGCCGGAGTTGGCGGCGTAGATGCGCACCATCACCACGTTCTCCAGCGAGGTGCCCGCCGCTTCCAGGCAATGTTTCAGCGCCTTCAGCGACGCCTCGGTCCGCGTTTCGATGTCGCAGCGCACCGTCTCACCGGTCACCGTGTTCATCGGCGTGTCGCCGAGATGAAAACGAAGCCGTTTGGCCTTGACCGCGGTCGATCACGGCAGGCCGAGCGACCTCACCTTGGCCGACATCACCGGCACCTCGATGACTTCCTTCTTCATGGTAAACTCCCTCTGGCTGCATTTGCAGGGAGCTTATCTGCCCGCCTCGCGAAGGCCAGTGCCAGTTCGCCCTAGTTGAGAAACCCAATAAACCGCCCGGCGAATAGCACGGATGTCCACAGCACCAGCGAGAGCACCGCCAGGATAGCGGTCCCGCCGGCCGGCTCGTCACCGCCTTTTGCGCGGCGCATGAAGACGAGGAAGTTGCCCCCGGCGACAAGGATGAGCGTCATCTTGGCGAGGAAAATCGGCATCGCCGCATACTCGCTCGCCCTGACTGAAAAGAGCAGCGACCCCGTGACAAGCGCGCCGGCAAACGCGGCAAATGCGGTGCGGCGCAGCAGCGCGATGAACGCCGCCTGCGGCAGCGAGCGGAAGGCGCCCAGGATCCTGAGGTCCATGAGCCAGACGCTGGTCAGCAGCGCGCCGATCGACATGATGTGCAGCGCATTGACTATGGGATAGGCGAAGAAGGAGGCCTTCAGTCCCCGCACGATGGCGAGTTGCTCGATGCCGGCGAGGAACTCGTTCAAGCCGGCGGCACGCGGTCGGGATAGACGTCATACGTCTTGCCGTTGACGATGACGCGGGCCGCTTTCATCCACTTCTCGGTCTCGTCGCGCGAGCGGTGGCCGATTGCGGTCACTTCGTCGCCGACTTTGGCGACCTCCTCGGTGAAGCCGGCGGCGATTGTGCGGGACGGCGGCGCCAAATCCACCCGCCAGACCTCTCCGTCGGCGTCGACATCCAGCGTGGCGTGCGGATTGCCGATGTAGATGGCCCTGATCGTGCCTTTGAGTTCAAAGAACCCGTCCTCGGTCCACGACCAGCCGTGATGGGCATAGGCTGCGGTGGCGGCGACGAGGATCACTGCGGCTGCCAGCGTGACGCTGCGAATCCCGTTGAAAGGTGACTGCATCGCTCGCCTCCTCGGGTTTATACCACCATTCGAGAGTAGGTCACGGCGCGGCAACGTCAAATCACATCGGTGCGACGGCCATCGGTCACGCTATCGGTTGTCGGTGTCGGCGCCGCCTCAACTGCTGGGGTTCCTCGCCCCGCTAGAGCGGGGGAGAGGTGGCCGCGAAGCGGTCGGAGAGGGGGCTTCGTAGGGCGAATGCGTTGTAGAAAACTTGGCCACGGTCACGGCAATCCCCCTCTCCGTCTCGGCTGCGCCGAGCCACCTCTCCCCACATTCGTGGGGCGAGGAACCCAAGTTCTGCTCGCGGGGCAGTATGGGCAGCGCCAACCTGAAGCGATTACCCTGCGGAATGAACGGTCCGGTCTTGCTTCTGACATCTATGCGCGCCATGTTCGGCCCCTACCCGCCGCTCTTCTTCTCCATCGAATGAAGGTCGGAGACTCACACCTGAACGAGGCAAACCATGAGCAGTATGAGAGACCGTCAGGAAGGCTTCGAAAAGAAGTTTGCGATGGACGAGGACACGAGGTTCAGGGCCATGGCGCGCCGTAACAAGCTGCTCGGCCTATGGGCCGCCGAAAAGCTCGGCAAGTCAGGTGAGGACGCCGACGCCTATGCGAAAGAGGTGGTGCGCGCGGACTTCGAAGAGGCCGGCGACAACGATGTGCTCCGCAAGATACGCGCCGATTTCGACGCGGCGGGCGTCGCCCAGTCGGATGTTCAGATTCGCAGCGTCATGGACGAACTGCTGGTGACCGCGGTCGAGCAGATCAAGAACACCTGAGAGCGCCAGCCGGGCGCATTTGCCGCCAAGTGGAATTGCTTGGCGCAGCAGAAATGCGGCTAAAACAAACAGATGGAGCGGGGTGCCAAGTTCTGTCGAACGCATCCCGTTCTAGCTGTGGGCGGCCACCAGATCCTTCAGGCGCTTTTCGTGCGTCCGCAGCGTCGGTAGCGTCTTCTTGGCGAATTCCTTCAGCGCCGGGTCCTCGCCCGACTGCGCATAGGTGGAAAACAGCGCCAACGCCTGCTTGTGCGCCTCGGTCTGCAGGAGGATGTATTTCGCCTGGAATTCGTCGCCGTCCAGGCTCTTGAGCTGGTCAAGCATCGCCTTGTCGTTCGGCAGTAGGGCGGGGCCGCTCGCCGTCACCGAGGCCGTGGTCTGGCTCTGTTCCAGAGCTGCCTTGAAATCCTCGCCGGCCTTGGTGTGGTCCTTGACCATCAGTGAGGCGAATTCCTTCACATCGGCGGCGACATTCTTTTGTTCGGCCAGCTTGCTGCTTTCAATCTCGAACTGGTTGGCGCTGGAGACCGTTCTGGTGAAGGTCTCGGTCTCGATCTTGGTTTCGCCGACAGCCGGTATGTCGGCCGGCGCGGCAGATTGGGCGAAGGCCGCCGGCGCGCCGGCAAGCAAAGCGACCATGGCAAGCGTGAGATGCGGTTTCACAGGAAATCTCCTGACTTGTGATCCTCGAAGAGTCCAACGCGAGACAAGCGGCGAAGTTGCGCGACGGGGACAGGAATGAGGTGTCGGCGATCCCGCCAACACCCCGCTCGGCGCCGAAAAGGTGCTTAGCCGCCAAGCTCAGTGGCAGCACGCGCCGGCATACTGCAGCTGTTCGTTCCAGTCGGGCCGGCCCTCCGGCGTGAAATCCATCAGATTCCACAAGGGCTCGCAAGTGCCGACTGCGCGCGGATCCTGGCCGGGTTCGGACGGCGCGAAGCCAAGTTCGGAGCTCCAGAAATGGCGGATGCCGTCGGCGTCGCGATGGAATACCGACAGCATCGGCAACTGCGCACCATCGTCGGCCTCGGCGTGATAGTCGCGCTTGAAGCTGTTGCCAGCCGAGGAGAGAAGCCGCATGTTTGTCCAGCCACGGTCGCGGCCGAGCGTGATCAGGTTTTCGAGCGCCGTCTTGCCCACCACGGTGAAATTGAAGCCGGCGGCCTCGAGATGACCAATGGCGCCGTCGAACTGGTCGAGCAGCGCCGTGCAGGACGGGCATGGCTGGTCGGCCCGGGCGAGCTTCGCCGTACCGCCGCTCGTCGCCACGTCGCGCGTCTCCTGCGGATGGCGCGGAAACATCATGCTATAGACGATCAGCGTGTCCTTGCCGGGCGAAAACAGCTCCGACAGCTTTACCCGGGCCGGCTTGCCATCGTCGCCAAGCCCGTCGAACACATAATCCTCAGGCACCAGCCCGCCCGGCGGCAGTGCACGGCGGGCGACGGCTACATCCTCCATGGCGCGGCGCAGCTCGATCTCCTTCTGCAAGAGGGCTTCGCGGGCGGCGCGGTATTCCTGGGATTCGTTGGGAAAGGTGATCATCGTCATCTCCATCAGCCGTGTTTTTTACGACGCGCGCCGGATCGTGGCGATGCGCCTTGCCTCTCAAGGACGCGTCACGATGGAGAATTCCGACATTTTTCACACCTAGCCGGCGATAAGGCCTTAACGGCTCCGCCTTCGCCAGGGACAGACCCTACTGCGGCGGCACCGGGCAGCTCGTGTCGCCCTCCTGGCAGTTGAGATAGCCCTGAAAATCCTTCAGCCGGTTGTTGGTGAGGCTCTCCTTGCAGCCGGCGATGACCATCGGATACATGCTGCCTGCCATATCGGGCGGACCGCCCTGGAAAGCGCATTCGGAATCGCGGAAGGCGACCCAGGCACGCTGCGCACCGACCAGCAGCTTCTTCGTCGCAGCATCGTCCTTCAGCCGCCCCTCGATCTGCCTGTAGGCGTGGTTGAGCTTCTTATCGGCCTCGCTGAACGACTTGCCGGCGCATTCGTTCATGGTCGCCTGGTCCTGTGCGTTGGCGCAATCATCGGCGTGCGCAACGCCGGCAAGAAGCGGAATGGCGAGGATCAAGGTGGTCAGACCCGTTTTGGCCAGACCCGTATTGGAAAGCAAAAGCCGCATCGTGTTTCTCCGGTTTCGGTCGAGACCCCGCCCGCGGCACGAAAGCCGCAGGATCGCAGCTTAACGCCCGAGCGGTTGCCGGCAAGATGCAGCCTGCCGCCTTGGTGGACACTTCCTTTCCACACAATGCCCTTCGACCGCTCGCTGATCGGCTCCGCCGACCGCTCTCACCCCGCCCAGTCGACTTCGAACATCCCCAGCCGCTCGTAGAGCCTGACGGCGGCGGCGTTCTCTACCGTGTTGGTTTTGAGATCGACATGTGCATCGCCCCGTGCGCGAAAGGCGGCGAAGGCGTGCCACATCAGCGCTTCGGCGATGCCTCGGCCGCGCGCCTCAGGGTGGACGGCAAGGTCTTTGACGAACGCCCTCGTCCAGCACAGCGCCGCGCCCGCCAGCCGACCCTTGCTGTCGATAACCAGGAAACACAAAGCAGGGTCGAATTCCGCGTCGCTTGAAATGCGCGGCCACCATTCGTCGAACGGCCCATCGGCGCCGTCGTCGAACACGGTGGTCAGCAGCGCATGCAAAGCGGGCGCGTCGGCGGCCTCGAAGCCGCGCATGACGAAGCCTTCCGGCCAGCGCGGCGGGGCAAGCGTGTCGTCGAGGATCTTGCGCAGCCTTATGTCGTTTGGCGCCGGTGGGCGCGGCTCAGGCATGGTGTTCAGGCGTCGGGCTGCAGGCGACGCCGACCCCGGTCGCGGCCAAGGCCGGTTTCTTCCAGCATGCCCTTGCGCTTGGCGTCGTAATAATAGCCGCTCTGGTAGAGCCGGTCGGCGCGCTTGGCGTTGCCGCCGGCCACCAGCCAGGCGCCGCGCAGATATTTCACCGCATATTTCAGATTGGTCTCGGCGTCGAACAACCCGCTCGCCGGCCCGTCATAACCCATGCCACGCGCCGTCGCATGCTTGATCTGCATCAGCCCCCAATGGCCGCGATTGTAGGCCTTGGGATTGAAAGTGCTCTCGCGCTTGACGACGCGGCGCACCAGATCGACCGGCACCTCATAGAGGACGGCATATTTCTCGATCAGCCGCTCGATCTCGCCGCGCGGTCCCGCCGAATACTCCTTGGCAGGGCTGGTCGAAAGCAGGGCGGACGGATTTTCAGGCACGGTATAGGCGACCTGCTGGAAGCCGGGCATCGTCTTGCCTGTCCCACCGGTGACCGGCATGGCGACAGCAGCCGTCGCATAGACAGGTGCTGCGCTGGCCGGCGCGGCATCGGCCGTCATGGCTGCAGGGACAGTTGCGGCCAGCGGGGTCGGTCCGGCAAAGGCCGCTGGCTGGGCAGGCGTCACGGCAGGGTCGACGGCCAGCGCCGTCGTCTGGACAGGCGCGATCCCAGACGATTGCGGCAGCACCGAAACCGTATCGGGCAGCGCCAGCGTAAAGCCGACATCAGCGCCCGCGGCGGCGGTTTCAGTCAGGGAAGGCACGGCCTTGGTCTGCGAGGTCGAAGTGCAGCCGCTGAGACCGGCCGCAGCGAGTATCACGCCGATCGCGGGAAAGATGATTTTTGCTGGCAAGCCGCGCTCGGGTCCGGTTCGTCTGTTAAGAAAGTCCTTACACCAGCACCTTTCTGCCGGCAATCCGCAGCCTGCTGTGCACTCGAATGGTTTTCGGGTGGCAACAGACCCCTGAAAATGCGATATCTCGTTCTCGATATGTACTGGATTCCCATCCGTTCTTCGGAAAGGAGCACATCATGGAAAACACCTCTCAAGCCACCGCCGGCCACGCGGTCTTCGAAACCGTGATCGGCTTCATGGGCATCGCCTGGAGCGGGGCCGGCCTAACCCGGCTCTGCCTGCCCCAGCGCAACCGCGACGCGGTGGAACGCCGGCTCTTGCGCCATGCCGGCATCGCCGCTTCGAGCGGTCAGCCGCAATGGGTCACTGAGCTGATCGCCTCGATACAGGCCTATGCAGCCGGCGAAGACGTCGATTTCTCCGGTGTGCCGGTCGATCTCACCGGCGTCGACGATTTCCGCCTCGCCATCTACGACGCGGCGCGAATGCTCGCCTTCGGCGAGATCACCACCTACGGCGAACTGGCCAAGCGCGCCGGCCATGCCGGTCTGGCGCGTGAGACGGGCGCAGCACTCGGCGCCAACCCGGTGCCGCTGGTCATCCCTTGCCACCGCATTCTTGCCGCCGGCGGCAAGATCGGCGGTTTTTCCGCGCCCGGCGGCTCGACCACCAAGGAAAAGATGCTGGCGATGGAAGGCGTGCGCGTCGGCCCGCCGCCGCCGGCGCAGGTCTCGTTTGGATTTTGAGACCGGACCTAGCTAGTCCGGAAAGATGCGCCGGCGGAAACGCCGGTCTGTGTCCACCCGCTTGCATTTGTAGACGATGCAGGACCTGGTATCGGCGCTCGGCACCGACGCCCGTGCCCTGACCTCGCCCATGTTGCAGAAACGCTGGCTCCGCACGTAGCGGTCGTAGAGCGGCAGGCCCGGCGTGCGCGTCGACTGGTAACGCAGGATGACCGCACCTTCCCGCGCGATCGTCGCCCGAACCGTGCCGCAGGCCATGCGGCTCGGATCGTAGCGCGAGATCGCCTGCGCCTCGGCCGCCAGCAGCGTAAGGCAGGCGGCAAGCAGAACAGTTTTCATGGTCCTCTCCCCAAAACAGGACCGGGCGCTCAATAGAGGCGCGATCCTCCCGCAACGTGCGCGACAGGGATGCGAGCCTCCGCAACGCACGACATCGCAACGCTTTCACGCGATTTGGGCGGCCGTTGGGCAGCGCCGCTTCAGCGCCTTTTTTTGCGCGGTCTTGTTTTTTGCGAGGAAGCAGACTATATGAGGTCCATTGATATTTCGGCCGATCGATCCGGGCCTCGCGATATTCGCGTTTGCTGACGTTCTATCTCCAAAATCTCGATACAAACCGACTGGACTTCGGTTCGGTCAAGCTAAAGCAAACGTATAAGGACTATCGAAATGGCAACAGGTACGGTCAAGTGGTTTAACTCCACCAAGGGTTTCGGCTTCATCCAGCCTGACAGCGGCGGCGCGGACGTTTTCGTCCACATCTCCGCAGTCGAGCGCGCTGGGCTGTCGACCCTGGTCGAAGGCCAGAAGATCAACTTCGAGATCGAGCAGGACCGCCGCACTGGCAAGTCGTCCGCTGGATCTCTGAGCAAGGCAGCCTGATTTTGCGAATGGCGCGCGCCGGGCGATAGCTCGGGGCGCGCGGCAGGTCACGGATGTACTGACAGTCGCGCGAAAAGCGCGCCGGAGCGAAAACCCCGACAAGCCGAAGCAGCAGATTGCTGCCGGCCCGGACCAAACGCTCCCGATCAGGCTACCAAGCATGGGAAGGCGGGATTTTGTCCCGCCTTTTTGCTGTCTGCTTTCCAGTGAACCGCTGCCTCGGCCCTATAATAGTACCACTCGTGGTACTTTTAACCCACTTATGGTACCATTAACCCATGAGCAAGCTTGAACAGATTGAGAAATCCGTCGCCGAACTGAGCCCTGAGGAGCTGAAGGCGTTTGCCGCTTGGTTCGAGGCGCTGAAAGCGGACATGTGGGATCGGCAGATCGAAGCCGACGCCAAGGCTGGCAGGCTGGATAAACTTGCCGAGCAGGCCTTGGCTGACCATCGCGCCGGCCGGACCCGAGCTCTGTGAATCATGTCGCCACTCCCTCATTCTGGGGGCTTTTGCAAAACTGCCCTCGTCGATCAGAGCAAAGGCGGACAACGTTTCGCCAAGCTGCGTTCTGATCCGTTTCACCCGTCGCTGCATTTCAAACAGGTGGGACGTTATTGGTCGGCGCGGGTTGATCTCGACTACCGCGCCGTAGCTGTTCGCGACCACGATGACGTGGTCTGGTTTTGGAATCGGCGCCCACTCCGAATATGACCGCCTCCTGAAATAACTGCGGCCGGCCACGCCACCAGCCGAAGGCCGCAAGCCCGATCGGGCGTCGCACCCGTTACAGCGCCGCGCATCCTCTCTGGTGCGTAAAGGACGCTGTAACACTTGACCTGCGCCCTGTCCGGAGCGAGCCGCGAAGCGGCGACGAGCGTGACGACAGGATTACCCCAGCCATTCCATCGGCACGTGCCCCGGATCGGCCTCGACCCGTTTCAGCCAAGCGGCAACCGCAGGATAGGCGTCGAGCTGAAAGCCACCCATCTCCGCCGTGTGCGTATAAGCATAGAGCGCGATGTCGGCGACGCTGAGCGCATCGCCGGCGAAGAACCTGCTCTCGGCCAGGCGCTTTTCCATCACGCCGAGCGCCTTGTTGCCGCGCTCCAGCGTCACCGCCAGCCGTTCCGGCGTCGCGTCCTTGGCCCGTTCGGGAAAGGTCAGCAGCGCCTTCCGCACCGCGATATAGGGTTCGTGGCTGTACTGCTCGAAGAACAGCCATTGATAGGCCAGTGCCCGCTCGTATCTGTCGGCCGGCAGGAACCGCGTGCCTTCGGCGAGATAGAGCAGGATGGCATTGGATTCGGCAAGCCGCCGGCCGTCGTCGAGTTCGAGCAGCGGCACCATGGCGTTCGGGTTCTTGGCGACATAGTCGGGCTTGCGCGTTTCGCCGGTGTGCGAGCTCACCTCGACATTGGTGAAAGGGATGCCGAGCTTGGCCATTAGCAGGCGCGGCTTGTAGCAATTGCCGCTATCGATCATTCCATAGAGTATGGTCATTGGCGCTCCGCTCGCTCGTGCAACGACAGCCCTTGGGGCCTGAGTCCGGTCTCAAGGCTCTATCCCGGCAGCAACAGCTTCATCCAGTGATTTGTTTTGGCGCAACCATCAGCGCCGCTGATGGATCACCCAAACAACGGCACGACATTGTTGTCCCTGCCAAGCAGCCTGTCGATGGGCAGCGGCTCCTCGTCGAAGACCGTGCCGGCCAGCGCCGGCCGGGCAAGGTAAAAACCCTGCATCAGGTCGACGCCGCCGTCCAGCGCGACGCGCAGATGCGTGGATTGTTCGATCCCTTCGACCAGGACCTTGGCGCCGCGGTCATGCAGCGCGGAGACCAGCGGCCGGAAAAATCGTTCAGCGGCGGCGTGGCGGCAGAATTCCGCGAACCAGGTGCCGTCGATCTTGACGATATCGGGCTGGACGAGGGCGACCCGTTCTTCCGTCGAGTGCCCGGTGCCGAAATCGTCGATGGCGATGCGGATGCCGTCACGCCGCATCTCGCGCACGAGGTTAACGAGCACCTTGTCGTCGGCCGCCTGTTCGGTGATCTCGCAGACCAGCATGCCGGGGTGCAGGTCGAACTCGGCGAGATGCCTGGTCATCAGCCTTATCTCAGCCAGCGCCCGCCGGGGGTCATCATTGATCAGCGGATTGTAGTTGAAAAACAGGTCGAGCCCGCCGACGCCGATGTTGCGGAAGTTCCGCAGATGCAGCACCCGGCACATCGTCTCGACGAACAGGCGATCCGGCACCGGGATGCCCTCGAAAAATACGCGCGGCGCGACCGGCCTGCCGGCGCGGTGCGGCTCGATCAGGCCTTCGACCGCGACGGCCCTCAAAAACCTGCCGCGCGGCGCGAAGATCGGCTGGTAGGCGCTCCTCAGCCGGAACGCGCCATAGACGCCGTATTCGATCCCGACTTCGTCGGCGAAGATCGCCTCGCCGACATTGCGCCGCCTGTCGGGCCGCCCGGTCATGGTGCCACCTTGCGCCCGAAAGCCCGTTTCGGCCGCGGCGAAGGCGAGACCGTCGCAGGCGCCTCGCCGGCATCGGGCGCTGTCACCGGGATCTGGTTGTCCTTGCCGAAGACGTGAAAGCTGGTCGGCGCAAGCTCCGGGCGTGCCAGCGCGAATCCCTGCACCATCGAGGCTCCCGATTTCTCAGCCAATTCAAGCTGCCAGCCCTCCTCGATGCCCTCGAACACCGTTCGGATGCCTTGCTGTTCGAAACTTGCCACCATGGCGGTCAGCAGCGCGAAACCGGCGTCGGACTCCATCAGTTGCATGATCCAGTGGGCATCGAATTTGACGATGTCAGGCCTAAGCTCCTTGATGCGGTTGATATCGGACTCATCGGCGCCGTAGTCGTCGACGGCTATGCGAAATCCATTGGCTCTGAGCGCCTCGACGAAATTGTAGAGCGTTTCCTGCGACGCCGATTTCTGCTCGGTGACCTCGCAGACGACGCGGTTCGCATCGATCCCGGCCTCATGCAGCACCAGTCGCATGTCGCGCAGCGCCTTGTCGGCGATGCTGCGATCTGTGAACACCGACGGATCGAAATTGATGAAGATGAAAGCCTCTTGCGGCAGGCAGGCGCCGGCGTTCAAAAGGTGCAGCGTCCTTGTCAGCGCCTCGATATGCAGGCGGTCGACCGTCGGACAGGAGTTGAAAAAACTCACCGGCGACTGCGGCTCGCCGTCACGGAAAGGTCGGATCAGCCCCTCGAATGCAGTGACGGACAATTTGCCATTGCTGAAGGCGAAGATCGGCTGGAAGGCGCTTTGCAGCGTATAGTTGCCCCAGACACCGCTGACGGTGCCGTCGTCATGGCGGACGATATGGGCAAGCCCGATGCTGCGCGACACGGTTCCTCTCTTTACGAGACTGGCGGAATTGGTCGTGATCCAGCCATCCGGGGTTGTACCGCCTGTAAGTGAATTTATTGTTGCCGGATTCGCCGGGGATTTGAGATCTGGCTCATCCGACAATGCTTGCGCTTGGCGGGATGATGCGACATGAGAGACGCCGCGGTCGGACGGACCGCCTAAGCCTACAAGGAGACAACGCCGTCATGGCCTTTCTTGCCGACGCCCTTTCCCGCGTAAAGCCTTCCGCGACCATCGCAGTGACGCAGAAAGCGCGCGAGCTGAAAAACGCCGGTCGTGACGTGATCGGGCTGGGTGCCGGCGAACCGGACTTCGACACGCCGGACAACATCAAGAACGCTGCGATCGAGGCCATCCGCCGCGGCGAAACGAAATATCCTCCGGTTTCCGGCATCGTGCCGCTGCGCGAGGCGATCGCCAGAAAATTCAAGCGAGAGAACAATCTCGACTACCGGCCGGAGCAGACCATCGTTGGCACCGGCGGCAAGCAGATCCTGTTCAATGCCTTCATGGCGACGCTGAACCCCGGCGACGAGGTCATCATTCCGAGACCGTACTGGGTCAGCTATCCCGAGATGGTAGCGATCTGCGGCGGCACCTCGGTTTTTGCCGACACTTCCATCAACAACGGCTTCAAGCTGACGGCGGCGGCGTTGGAGAAGGCGATCACGCCGCGCACCAAATGGCTGTTGATGAACTCACCGTCGAACCCGTCAGGCGCCGCCTACACCGAGGCTGAATTGCGCGCTCTGGCCAACGTGCTGCTCGAACATCCCCATGTCTGGGTGCTGACCGACGACATGTATGAGCACCTCATCTATGGCGATTTCGTCTTCAGGACCATCGCTGAGGTCGAGCCGAACCTTTATGAGCGCACGCTGACCATGAACGGCGTGTCGAAGGCCTATGCGATGACCGGCTGGCGCATCGGCTATGCGGCCGGGCCCGTGGCGCTGATCAAGGCGATGGACATGATCCAGGGCCAGCAGACCTCCGGCGCCTGCACCATTGCCCAGTGGGCATCGGTGGAGGCGCTGAACGGCCCGCAGGATTTCATTGCGAAAAACAAGGCGATCTTCCAGGCCCGGCGCGATCTCGTCGTGTCGATGCTCAATCAGGCGCGCGGCATCACATGTCCGTCGCCCGAAGGTGCTTTCTACGTCTATCCGTCCTGCGCCCAGTTGATCGGTAAAAAGACCAAAGCCGGCATGGTGATCGACAGCGACGAAGCCTTTTGCTCGGAGCTGCTCGAGGCCGAGGGCGTGGCGGTCGTGTTCGGTTCGGCATTCGGCCTCGGCCCGAACTTCCGCATCTCCTATGCCACGTCGGAGGCGTTGCTCGAAGAGGCCTGCACGCGCATCCAGCGCTTCACCGCCTCGCTGACCTGATCCGGCGCATCTCGACCACCAAACCCGGCTCGCAGTCGGGGTTCGTGGGCTCAAAAGGCTCAGCCGCCATACTGCTCGTCTGTCACCTTCTCCAGCCAGTCGGCGTGGATGCCGTCGAGCGCCTCCTGCATGGCGATATGCACCATCGCCGATTTTGGACCGGCTCCATGCCAGTGCTTTTCGTCAGGCGCAAACGAAATGACGTCGCCGGCCCTGATCGCCTGGATCGGCTCGCCCCAGCTTTGCGCGAGGCCGGCGCCTGATACGACATAGAGCGTCTGGCCCAGCGGATGCGTATGCCAGTGGGTACGCGCGCCGGGCTCGAAACCGACCATGACGGCGCGCAGCCGCGCTGGCGCTTCCTTCTCGATGATCGGCGTCTGCCACACACGGCCGGTGAAGTACTTTTCCGGCGCAATGACGGTCGGCACGCTGCCGCAGGCAATGATCTTCATCGTCGCGAGTCCTCAAGCTGATGGCGGATCGGTCGGCGACGGCCGTTCCTTTTTGTCGCAAGAAGGCGCACTTTCGTCCGATAACCATCATGGCGCAACCGCTTTTGCGGCTGTTCGGCGACGGGCTCTGTCGCGGGATTTGATGGGAAGCCTAGGCTCGCATCCAACGGCTTCGCCGGTCACGGCTCAACATCCGCGACCTCAGGCGATCCTCAAATCCCCGATTCTCAAATCACTTGCCCTCCAGGCGAACCCGTGGGACGATGCCTTTGGGTAGGTGGCAAACTGAAAAAAAGCCCCGCCCGCGACGGTCGACAGGCCGGCCGCCGCTCCCAGGGAAACGCCTGAGTGGAGGTCAGTCATGGGAACTCGCGCCGGAGGACGACGCACGGGACCGAAATGCATTGCCATAGTCGGTCCCTTTGCAAGCGGTAAGACGACACTTCTCGAAGCCATATTGGCCCGCACGGGCGCCATTCCCCGCCAGAATCCCGTTTCCTCAGGAAACTCCGTTTCCGATCATTCGCCCGAGGCGCGCGCCCACGCCATGAGCGTCGAGGCGACGTTTGCCACCACCGACTTCATGGGCGAGCAACTCACCTTCGTCGATTGTCCCGGGTCCATAGAATTCTCCTTCGAAGCCGAACCGGTTCTGGCCGCCTGCGACGTCGCCGTGGTCGTTGCCGAGGCCGATGAGAAGAAGATCCCTGCCCTGCAGCTGATCATGCGCAAGCTCGACGATCTCGGCGTGCCGCGCATCATGTTCCTGAACAAGGTCGACAAGGCGACATCAGGCGTGCGCGACACGCTGAAGATGCTGCAGCCGGCGAGCTCGGTGCCTTTGCTGCTGCGCCAGATTCCGCTGCGCAAGGACGGCGTGGTGATCGGCTCGATCGATCTGGCGCTGGAGCGCGCCTACATCTATCGCGAATATGCCGAAAGCGAGGTTGCCCAGATTCCCAGCGACGACAAGGCGCGCGAGCTCGAAGCGCGCTTTTCCATGCTGGAGACGCTCGCCGACCATGATGATCAACTGATGGAGCAGTTGCTCGACGAAATCGAGCCGCCCAAGGACGCCATCTTCGACGACCTAGCCGCCGACTTGCGCGATGGTACTGTGACACCGGTGCTGATCGGCACCGCCGAGAAGGGCAACGGTGTGCTGCGGCTGCTAAAGACGATCCGCCACGACGCGCCTGATGTCGAAGCAACGCGCAAGCGCCTCGGCGCACCTGACGGCAATGCGACCGTGGTCCAGGTGATGAAGACCATCCACACCGCGCATGGCGGCAAACTGTCGATCTCGCGCATCCTGTCCGGCCAGCTTGCCGATGCCTCCGAGCTCTTCCTTTCGAATGGCGCCACGGCAAAAGTCTCCGGCATCTACAGAATGCTCGGAAAGGACCAGACCAAGCTCACCTCGGCCAAGGCCGGCGACACGGTCGCGCTCGGCAAGATGGACGACGTCATGACCGGTCAGACCTTGAGCTCGGCCAAGGGCGGCATCAAGCCCTTGGTGACGCTGACGCCGCCGCAACCGGTCTTTGCTTTCGCGTTGCGACCGAAGGAACGCAAGGACGAGGTGAAGATGTCGGCGGCCATCCAGCGCCTTGCCGAAGAAGATCCCTCGCTCAGCGTGCGCCACAATCAGGATTCGGCTGAAACCGTGCTGTCGGGCCATGGCGAAATGCATTTGCGTGTCGTACGCGAGCGGCTGGAGGGCAAGAACCAGATCCCGATCGAAGGCCATCCGCCGGCCGTGCCCTATCGCGAGACGATCCGCAAAGCGGCGCAGCAGCGTGGCCGCCACAAGAAGCAGTCGGGCGGCCATGGCCAGTTCGGCGACGTGGTGATCGAGATCAAGCCGCTGCCGCGCGGCTCCGGTTTCCAGTTCACCGACACCATCACCGGCGGCGCCGTGCCGAAAACCTACATCCAGTCGGTCGAGGCCGGCGTGCGTGACTATCTGAAATCCGGCCCGCTCGGTTTTCCGGTGGTCGACGTTGCCGTTAACCTGTCCGACGGCTCCTACCATGCCGTCGATTCGTCGGACATGGCCTTCCAGATGGCGGCGAAGCTGGCGATGAAGGAAGGCATGGCCGCCTGCTCGCCGGTGCTGCTCGAACCGATCATGAAGGTCGAGATCGTCACGCCGTCCGACGCGACATCGAAAATCATCGCCCTGATCCCGCAGCGGCGCGGCCAGATTCTCGGCTATGATGCGCGGCCCGGCTGGCCGGGATGGGATGTCGTAGAGGCAACCATGCCGCAGGCCGAGATCGGCGACCTGATCATCGAGTTGCGTTCGGCCACCGCGGGCGTGGCCAGCTATCGTGCCACCTTCGACCATATGGCCGAACTCACCGGCCGCCTGGCCGACGAAGCGTTGAACGCCAATGGCAAGGCCGCCTGACACTGGATTTTGACGCCGTTGCCTCAGGGGGCAGAACTCAAGGAAACGGCGTCCGGAACGATCCGGACGCCGCTTCCTTGCGGACCGTCTTCGTGGGAGGCGAAACGGCAGGTCCGCCGCACATGCCGCCGGCGCCTGATGGCCTCAGCGGAAGAATGGTTCGGACGCGGTAGCCGCCTGAGCCCGGATCGTCCGGGTGATGCCCCCATCTCCCGCACGAACCACACCGCGTCCTATGATCTGCTTAATCGATGTTGAGCGCCTGCAACATGTTACCTGAGGTTACATGTCACTGTTACGTGACGATTTCGGTCGAATTTCCCGTGGCGCCAGCAGGTTTCAGGCAACAAAAAAGCCGGATCAATGAAGATCCGGCTGAGTTTGATTGGAAGTGCCTGTTAAGGCTAACCTCCAGAGGGGAACACTCGAGGGCGCTAATGGGAGGAGAACGCGCCCAGGAGATGATCTATATATGTGCTCATCATGCTCAAGAAACAAGCATCTATTTTGCAACACACACATGCAAAATGACATAGGCTGTGGTCTAACCCATTCCTTGGCCTCATAGGACCAGCAGAATCGTCGAAATGCGGTGCACAGCAGGCAAAAATCATTACGAAATAGCGAATCAGAGCCGTTTCTCGTTCCAAGACGCAGAAACCAATGAATGACGTCGAATCAGGCAGCACGCGTTTATTTTTGCAGCAGCCGCGTATCGGCCCGAAATTGGAATCGGTTTCGGGAAGCACGATGCGCAGATTTTAAAGCGCTAGATGTGAGCGTACTTTGTGTGCCCAAGTCGACGCACATCATCTCTAGAAGGAAGCCTCAATGAGGACATGTCGGGCGATCGCCGGCAGCGCGCTATTCTTCATCGCAGCGCCCGGCGTGGTCGCGGGGTTGCTGCCTTGGCTGTTGACCGATCGCTATCGGCCATGGTCGACCCAGCCCGGCCTAGTCCCGGTCGGCTGGATCCTGATTATCGTCGCAGCGGCCTTGCTGCTTCATGCCTTCGCCCGTTTTGCCTTCGAAGGTCTGGGCACGCCCGCCCCGGTCGCGCCGACCGAGCGACTGGTTGTCGGTGGTATCTACCGCCATGTCCGCAACCCGATGTATGTGGCGGTGCTGTCGATCATCCTTGGCCAGGCGCTGCTGTTTTCGAGCTGGGCTCTTGTCGCCTATGCCACGATCGCCGCCGTCGCCATGGTCTCGTTCGTGAAGTTCTACGAGGAACCCACGCTTGCCCGCCGCTATGGCGCCGAATACGAGGCCTATCGCCATGCGGTTCCAGGCTGGCTGCCCCGGCTGACGCCATGGCGCGGCCAGTAGCGATGAGCATCCGCGATGCAAAGTAGGAAGCGATTTGCAGAAAGGATCCGTTCAGAACGACCAGCTTCGGGCCTTGGCGATGATGAAATCGCGGAAGACATGTAGTTTCGCCTGGTTCTTCATCGCATCGGGATAGGCGAAATAGGTATCGAAGGACGGCACTTCGGTTTCCGGCAGCAACTGCACCAGCCCCGAGTCCTTGCTGACCACGTAGTCGGGCAGCATGGCGATGCCGGCGCCACCCTGTACCGCGCGTTTGATCGACAATATGTCGTTGATCTGCAGCGTCGGCACTCTTTGCCCGCCTTCGAAATCGCCGACCGTTTCCAGCCAGTTCAATTCCGACAAATGCGCCGGCACCGGCACGCCGAAGGTGACGATGCGATGGTTCTTCAACTCGGCGATCGACGCCGGTTTGCCATACTTGTTGACGTAGGAAGGGGCGGCGTAGAGATGGAAATGCACTGTGAACAGGCGTCGCTGGATCAGATCAGGCTGCTGCGGCTGGCGCAGCCGGATTGCGCAGTCCGCACGGCGCATGGTGAGGTCGAGTTCCTCGTTCGCCAGTATCAACTGCAGGCTGATCTCGGGATAGAGCTCGATGAATTCCTGCACACGCTCGGTCAGCCAGCCCGCACCGAGCCCCACCGTGGTCGTCACCCTGAGCACGCCGGAGGGCCGGTCCTTCGCCTCGGTCAGCCGCGACTTGATCGTCTCCAGCTTCATCAGCACGTCATGCGCCGTGCGGAACAGCATCTCACCCTGCTCGGTCAGCACCAGGCCGCGGGCATGGCGATTGAACAGCGGCACGCCGACATCATGTTCGAGCGCGCTGACCTGCCGTGAAATGGCCGATTGCGACAGATGCAGTGTCTCGGCGGCATGGGTGAACGACCCAGCTTCCGCCGCAGCGTGAAACACGCGTAGCTTGTCCCAGTCCAACGCCATAATGCCCCTCGCTCTGTTTTTTGGCGTTTGCCTGTTTTAGCGCCTGAATGAAAAATCAGGCTTTTGCGCGGCTTTTCTCGGCCGCTTCCTTACTCCGCCGCTTCGCGGTGAACTTCGATCCCGGCGAGGTACTTTTCCGCCTCGAGCGCGGCCATGCAGCCGAGCCCTGCCGCCGTCACCGCTTGGCGGTAGATGTCGTCGGTCACGTCGCCGGCGGCAAACACGCCCGGCACGTCGGTGCAGGTCGAATCCGGCGCCGTCCACAGATAGCCGTTCGGCTTCTGCTTTAGCTTGCCCGCGAACAGCTCGACCGCCGGCGCATGGCCGATCGCCACGAATACGCCGTCGACCGTCAGATGCATCTCCTGGCCGGTCACCACATTGCGCAGCTTCAGCCCTTCCACGGACGGCGGCAGCGGCATCTTGCCGGACTGACCGGTGATCTCGTCGACGACGGTGTCCCAGATGACGCGGACATTGTCCTTCTTGAACAGCCGCTCGCTCAGGATGCGCTCGGCGCGGAAGTCGCTGCGCCGGTGGATGACCGTCACGCTCTTTGCCAGGTTGGAAAGGTAGAGCGCCTCCTCCACCGCCGAATTGCCGCCGCCGATCACCGCGACATCCTTGCCGCGATAGAAGAAGCCGTCGCAGGTGGCGCAGGCCGATACGCCGAAGCCCATGAAGGTCTGCTCGCTCGGGATGCCCAGCCATTTCGCCTGCGCACCGGTGGCGATGATCAGCGCGTCGGCCGTATAGGTGGCGCCGGAATCGCCCTTGGCACGGAACGGACGCACGTTGAGGTCAACTTCGGTGATGATGTCGTTGATGACGTCGGTGCCGACATGTTCGGCCTGCTTCAGCATTTGGTCCATCAGCCACGGACCCTGGATCGGATCGGCGAAGCCTGGATAGTTTTCGACATCGGTGGTGATCATCAGCTGGCCGCCCTGCTGCAGGCCGGCGACCAGCATCGGCTTCAGCATGGCGCGGGCGGCGTAGATTGCCGCCGTATAGCCGGCGGGACCGGAGCCGATGATGAGAACGGGTGCGTGCTTGGACGTCATGGACGGGCTTTCACAACAACCGGACGCGAATGAAGCGTCCGGCACAGGGGTCGATATCGGCCCTAATCTAGGTGTTGCAGACGACGCCAGCAAGACGACCTGACCTTCGTCCCCGGAAAGCTTCCGCACAAACAGACGATCCATGAACATCTTGCGCGGTGACTCTCCTAAAATCAGCGACTTAAGGGATGGAATGGACACCGAAGTCGTTTAATTACAAAGTCACGAAAGATTCTTGCGTGAAGCGCCGAAGGTATCCATGCCGCTCAAAGCCGATCTCGATGCCATTGACTGGAAGATCCTGCGCGAGCTTCAGCATGACGGGCGCATGACCAATGTCGAGCTGTCCAGCCGCGTCGGCATTTCGGCGCCGCCATGCCTGCGTCGGGTCAGGCGGCTGGAAGAGACCGGCATCATCCGCGGCTATCGCGCCTTGCTCAATGCCCCGGCGCTGGGCCTGGACGTCGTCGCCTTCTGCCTCATCGGACTGCATCACCAGGCCGACGCTGAGCTGAAAACCTTCGCCGAACGCACCCGCGGCTGGCCGATCGTTCGCGACGCCTGGATGGTGTCGGGCGAATCCGACTTTTTGCTGCATTGCGTGGCGAGCGACCTCGGCGCCTTTCAGACCTTCGTCATCGAGGAGTTGGCGTCGGCGCCGAATGTCGACACGGTGCGCACAGCATTGACCATCCGTCGCGTCAAGGACGAGGGTCTGGTGGCTTTCAGCGAAGTGAGACCTTAATCCCGGCCGAACTCGGCGATGGCGTCGCAGAGTTTGCTGTGATCGTTATCGGTCATCAGTTTGCGCGTCGTGAACATACCATCGCCAGAAGTCCGATTGGATCTGCCGTGCACCAGCCAGCCCTCGCATAGCCCGGCTCGCCGTCCGGCGTCCATGTCATCGGCCTTGTCGCCGACGATGATGGATCGGCTGATATCCACGCCCAGCAGATCGCGGGCGCGCAGAAGCATGCCCGGATTGGGCTTGCGCATCGGATGATCACCTACTGCCAGTTCACCCGTCCCGCTCGAATGGTAGGCGCAGGCGAGCACCAGGTCGATCCGGCAACCCTGCGCTTCGAGAAGCGCCAGCAGCCGGGCATTGACTGCGGCGAACTCCGGCCAGCCGAAATAGCCGCGGGCTATGCCTGACTGATTGGAAACCACGATCGCAGGAAGGCCTACGATGTTGGCCGTTCGGATCACCGGCAGCATCTCCGATCGCAGCACGATGTCGGCCGGATCGCTGGGATAGCCGCTATCGACATTGATGGTGCCGTCGCGGTCGAGGAACAGCGCCGGCGTGCCAGTTGGAAATACCGCCGTACCGATCCGTTCGACCCAGAGCCCCGCCTCTTCGAGCGGATACGGCTTCGGAGTCGTGACAGCGTTCCTGTCAGCCATCACAAAGGCGCGCTTCGACCATTTCGCACAGATGATGATAGAGGCACAGATGCCCCTGCTGGATGATCGGCGTCGAGATCGAGGGCACGTTGAGCAGGATGTCCGAGAGCGGCTTGAGCTTGCCGCCGGTGTCGCCGGTCAGGCTGATCACTGTCATGTCCATCACGCGCGCCTGTTGGGCAGCTGCAAGGACGCTGGGCGAGTTGCCGCTGGTCGAGATTGCGAGAAGCACACCACCCGCCGAGCCATGCGCCTCGACCTGGCGTGAAAACACGGTGTCGAAGCCGTAATCATTCCCCCAGGCGGTCAGCACCGCCGCATTGGCCGGCAGCGCGATGACATTGTAGGCTTTACGCTCCTTCAGGAAGCGGCCAACCAGTTCGCCGGCGATGTGGATGGCGTCGCTGGCCGAACCGCCATTGCCACAGATCAGCAGCGCCTTGCCCTGCGACAGGGCCGCGACGACGGCGGTGACCGCCCGCTCCATCTCGCTGGTGAGGTCGCGCTCGACCATCGCCGAGATCGCGGCCGCCGAGCGGACCAGGTAATCGTTCAGTTCGGACATGAAAACCTCAGTTTGTATTGCCGGCGCGCAACTTACCGATGGTGCCGGTGGTGCTCTTGCCGGCGACGAGATCGACCAGCACGACGCGACCGCCCGCTTTCTGCACGATTTCGGCGCCGACCACCTGATCGATCGTATAGTCGGCGCCCTTGACCAGTATGTCGGGCTTGAGCGCCTCGATCAGCGCGAGCGGCGTATCCTCCTCGAAGACGACGACGGCATCGACCGAGGCAAGCGCCGCCAGCACGCAGGCGCGGTCATGCTCGTCGTTGACCGGGCGTCCCGGCCCTTTCAGCCGGCGCACCGAGGCATCGCTGTTGAGGCCCAGAACCAGCCGGTCGCACTGGCTGCGCGCCGCGTGCAAAAGGCTGACATGGCCGGCGTGAAGGATATCGAAGCAGCCATTTGTGAAACCGACGCTCAGGCCTTCGTCCTTCCACGTCGCCACCAGCCGTGCGGCGGCAGCGGCATCGAGGATTGCATCCTTGTGGACAATCGGTCCGTGCGAGCGAAACAGCGCGCCGGCAAGCTCTTCGACCGTCAGCCGCGCGGTACCGCGCTTTCCCACCACCACGCCACCCGCCGCGTTGGCGATCGCCGCGGCAATGACGCGGTCGGCGCCCGCAGCCAGAGCCAACGCAAACGTAGCAATGACAGTGTCGCCGGCGCCGGAAACGTCGAACACCTCCCGCGCCTGCGTGGCGATGTGGCGGGCATCCTCCGCGTCGACGACGCTCATGCCTTTTTCACTGCGCGTCGCGACGACGAAATCGAAGCGATGTGCCGAGATCAGCTCACGTGCCGCGGCGACGATCTCGTCATCGGCAAACACCGCGCGTCCGACCGCTTCGCCAAGTTCCTTGCGATTGGGCGTGATCGCCGTCGCCCCGGCATAGCACGCATAGTCGCGGCCCTTAGGATCGACGAGCACCGGCTTTCCCGCCTCGCGGCAGATCGAGATCAGTTCGCCGGCGACGCCGTCCAGCAACATGCCCTTGCCGTAGTCGGACAGGATAACGATGTCGGCCTGCGCGAGCGCGGTGCGGAAATGCCGGATCAGCGTCGCCCGCTCCACATCGCCCAGCGGTTTGATTTCCTCTTCGTCGAAACGCAGCACCTGCTGGTTGAGCGCGCTGAAGCGGCTTTTCGACGAGGTCATCCGGTTCGCGTCCTGCGCGAGGCCGCCAGTGTCGACGCCAAGCTCGGCGAGCATGCGCATGAGATTGTGGCCGGCCTGATCGGCGCCGATCACCGAGACCGGTATCGCGGCGGCGCCGAGCGAGACGATGTTGGCGACGACATTGCCGGCGCCGCCCATCGCCGACGTTTCGCCACGCCCGCGCAGCACCGGAATGGGCGCTTCGGGCGAAATCCGCTCGATGACGCCGTTGACGAAACGGTCGAGGATGAAGTCGCCAACCACCAGTATGGTGACGTTATCGAACCGCGAGATGGCGCGGTGAAGGGATTCGGGAGAAGGCAGGTATTGCTCGCTCATGTCATCCGCGACGTGCAATGAGAGCCGGTCCCGATGCTGTGAAAGGGCTGGACTGGCAGGGCTGGTCGATCATGGCGAAGCCGATATACCGCAATTCGGCCCAGCGCAACGGCACGTATCGAACGGACCACAGCCAACGCCAGTTGGCGGATCAGCTTTTCTGCAGAGCGACATGGACGCCCAATCCGACGAGCACCGCACCGCCCGCACGCCGCATGAGGCGCTGCGCGTGGCTCGAACGCCGCAGCCTGGTGATCAGCGCACCCGCCAGCACCACGCACATGACATCCGCCGAGGAGAACATCAGATTGACGATCGTCCCGAGGACGAGGAATTGGAGCCAGACGGGAAACGTCGCCGACGCGTCGATGAATTGCGGCAGGAACGCCATGAAGAAGATTGCTGTCTTGGGATTGAGCACCTCGACGGTGACGCTCTCGAAAAAGGCGCGGCGGGCGGATTTCGGCTCAATACCTGGGATAACAGCATCGTCTTGCGCCCTGGCGCGGAACAGCGAGACACCCAGCCAGATCAGATAAAGTGCGCCGGCCAGCTTGACCGCGATGTAGAGCGTCGGCACAGCGTGGAAAAGCACGGACAACCCGGCAGCGGCGACGATGACGTGCACATAGCCGCCAAGATGGATGCCCAACGCCGCCGTCAGGCCGGACCAGCGGCCGCGCGCCATGGTTTGCGCAGCAGCGTAAAGCATCGCCGGACCGGGGATGTAGGCGAAGATCACGGTGGTGGCAAAAAAGGCGATAAGCAGTTCGGTCGACGGCATTGCCTTGCTCCTGTCGCGCTTCGCCGGTGGATCCCCGGACTGAAGCGAAAGCTTTGCGGCGGCACTGTGACGCTCACCAACCGCCGGATTGCGACCCTGCTTTATCGACAGCCCCGCAAGCCTCCCCTATAAGGGCCGGAATCGGCACAAGATACCAGAGGCTTTCATGATCATCGTCACGGGCGGCGCCGGCATGATCGGCTCCAATATCGTCGCCGCGCTCAATGTCGAAGGGATTAGCGACATCCTCGTCGTCGACGACCTGACCGACGGCCACAAGATCGCCAATCTCGCCGACCTCCAGATCGCCGATTATCTCGACAAGGACGATTTCCTGCCGCGGATGGAGGCCGGGGACCTCGGCCGCATCGAGGCCGTCTTCCACCAGGGCGCCTGCTCGACCACCACCGAGTGGAACGGCAAGTTCATGATGGAGGTGAACTACGCCTATTCGAAGCGGCTGCTGCATGCCTGCCTCGCACTGCGCGTGCCCTTCCTCTATGCCTCCTCGGCTTCCGTCTATGGCGGCGGCGCCGAGTTTCGCGAGGAGCCGGAATGCGAACGCCCGCTCAACGTCTATGCCTATTCAAAGAAGCTGTTCGACGATTATGTCCGCCGCACCGTCTTCGATACCGATCATTCGCCGGTGGCGGGCCTGCGCTATTTCAACGTCTATGGACCGCGCGAGGCGCACAAGGGCGCCATGGCCTCGGTCGCCTTCCATCTGTTCAACCAGGTCGAGCAAGGCCAGAACCCGAAGCTGTTCGGCGCCTATGACGGTTTCGGACCCGGTGAGCAGAGCCGCGATTTCATCCATGTCGGCGATGTTGCCGACGTCAATCTGTGGCTGTGGAAACGTGGCCTGAGCGGCATCTTCAACTGCGGCACCGGCCGAGCCCAGCCGTTCCGCGCCATCGCCGAAACGGTGATCGGCACCTTGGGCAAAGGCGAGATCGAGTTCATCGACTTCCCCGATCACCTCAAGGGCAGCTACCAGAGTTTTACGCAAGCTGATATGTCCCGGTTGCGCGCCGCCGGATACAATGGTCAGTTTCGCACAGTGGAAACCGGCGTCAGAGACTATGTCGAATGGCTGAAAGCCCAACGATCCTCGTGATCGGCCCACGCTGGGTGGGCGACATGGTGATGGCGCAGTGCCTGTTCTCGGCGCTGAGAGAGCTTCACCCGAACGCTGCGATCGACGTGCTGGCCCCGGCATGGGCGGCGCCACTGGTCAAGCGCATGCCCGAAATACGCCAGCAGATCGAACTGCCGCTGAAATCCGGCGCGCTGGAATTCCGCATGCGAAGGCGCTTCGGCCGGCTGCTGCGCGGCCACTACGACATCGCCTATGTCATGCCTGGAAGCTGGAAGTCGGCGCTGGTCCCGTTCTTTGCCCGCATTCCGCGCCGTGTCGGTTATCTCAAGGAAATGCGCTACGGGCTGCTGACCGATATCATTCCCTTGCCCGATAATGTGAAACGGCGCACGGCGCAGGCCTATTTCGGCCTCGCGCAAGGGGGCACGTTCCGTGCTCCCAAGCTCGCTATCGACACAAAAAACCAGACGGCATTGCTGGACCGCTTCGGGCTGGAGGCGGAAAAATTCGTCGCGCTGATGCCCGGCGCCGAGTTCGGCCCGGCCAAACGCTGGCCGAGCGAACGCTATGCCGGTCTTGCCCGCGACATGATCGCGAAAGGTTTCAGGGTCGCCCTGTTCGGATCGAAGAACGACGCCGACGTGACGGCGGAAATCGCCACGCTTGCAACAGGCGTTGTCGACCTCGCCGGCCAGACGCGGCTGGAGGACGCCATCGACCTGATCGCCGCGGCCAGGCTCGCAGTCTCGAACGACAGTGGGCTGATGCATGTTGCCGCCGCGGTCGGCACGCCGATCGTGGCGGTCTACGGCTCGACCTCACCGCAGAATACGCCGCCGCTCGCCGAGCAGCGCGAGCTGGTGTGGCTCGGCCTGTCCTGTTCGCCCTGCCACCGGAAAATCTGCCCGCTCGGCCATCTCAATTGCCTAAACACGCTTGAGGTGGCACAGGTAGCGGCAGCAGCGGAACGGCTGCTGGAAATGCCGGCCGCCGCATGAGGGTGCTCATCGTCAAGACATCCTCGATGGGTGACGTCATCCACACCTTTCCGGCCGTCGAGGATGCGCGCCGCAATCGGCCGGATGTGTCGCTCGACTGGTGTGTCGAAGAGGCTTTTGCCGACATCGTGGCGCTGCATCCGGCCATCGCAACCATCCACACCGTGGCGATCCGGCGCTGGCGCACAAGTTTACTCGGCCGCGGCACATGGCGCGAGGCAGCGGGATTGCGCCGCGCCTTGCGGGATTGCCGCTACGATCTCGTCATCGACGCGCAAGGATTGCTGAAGTCAGCCCTGGTGGCGAAACAGGCCGCGGCGCCGATCGCCGGCTTCGACCGGTCGAGCGCTCGCGAGCCTTCGGCGACTTTGTTCTACGACCGCCGCTATGCTGTGCCGCGCGATCTGCACGCCATCGAACGCACAAGGCGGCTGTTCGGGCTGGCGCTCGGCTATGAACCGGATTTTTCCGGGCTCGAGTCCGGCATCGTGCCGCCGGCCGTCGGTTCGACTTTTGTCGGCGGAAAAACCGCCTTCCTGCTGCACGGCACCAGCCGCGAAGACAAGAAATGGCCGGTCGGCAACTGGATCGAGACCGCCCGGCTTCTCGTGGAAAGAGGAATGACGCCGGTCACCACCTGGTCGAACGACAGGGAAAAGGCGGTTGCCGAGGCGATCGCCCAAGCTGTTCCACAGACCGTGCTGGTGCCGAAATCACCGCTTGCCGAGATCGCCGCGATTATCGGCCGGTCGGTGCTGGTCATCGGCGCCGACACCGGCCTCACCCACCTCGCCAGCGCTTTCGGCCAGCCGACGGTGGCGGTATTCCTCGCCACCGAGCCAGGTCTGACCGGCCCGCGCGGGCCGTTCTCGTCAACGCTGCTGGCCACGCCCGGCGGTCGTGTCGCGCCTGCGGAGATGGTGGCGGAGGCAGAGAGGCTGCTGGCGCTTCGGGAGACTGGTCAGGTCAATGTCGGCAAGCAATAATCTGGGGAGGTGGGCGCTGCCCCTCATCTGGCTGCCGCCATCTTCTCCCCGCATAAGGACGGGGAGAAGGACATTTCGCCAATCAGTAACGTTGTAGAAACGGCGTAGAAACGGCGCCGACGTTCCGGACAGCCCCTTCTCCCCGTCCCTATACGGGGAGAAGTGCCCGGCTGTCCGAACCGGATAGATAGGTAACAGAATGGACCGATTGCATGGGTGACAGTT
>SAQG01000079.1 GCA_004020315.1 Mesorhizobium sp. | reverse complement strand
CCCAGGGCGGAGCAGGAGCGAAGCGACGTCGCGGAGACCCTGGGATCCATGCCGTTACAGCCGCCGAGGAACGCAGCGATCCGATGACTGCTTGCGCGCCGGCTGGGCCGGACCTGAATCTCGCTCGCCGCTTTAATTGCTTATCTGGCGGGAACCCGCCGAAATCTTATCTCAAGTTGCGCCTCGTGGCAGAAGTTGGACAGGAAATTTCAAGCGTTTCTCTCCATTTTACCGAAGGCGCCCCACCGGGCGGGGTGTCGCTGACGCGGTCGTTGGCCCGAAGCCCTGCCCGACGAATTGGCACTGGTCCGGCGGTGTGCAAGTATCGCGCCGGGCAACATGGGAGGACGAAGGTCATGGCCGATGCAGGAATGTTGCGTTTCCATGTGCCGGAACCCGAGGTGCGGCCGGGCGGGACGCCGGATTTCTCCAATGTGAGCATCCCCAAGGCCGGCTCGGTGCCGCGCCCCGAGATCGATGTCGATCCGCGCGACATCCGCGATCTGGCGTTTTCGATCATCCGCGTGCTGAACCGCGCCGGCGAGGCCGTCGGACCCTGGGCCGGCCTGCTTTCCGACGACGAGTTGCTGGAAGGGCTGCGCCACATGATGACGCTGCGCAGCTTCGATGCCCGCATGCAGATGGCGCAGCGTCAGGGCAAGACCTCCTTCTACATGCAGCATCTGGGCGAAGAGGCGGTAAGCTGCGCCTTCCGCAAGGCGCTGGCGCCGGGCGACATGAACTTTCCGACCTATCGTCAGGCAGGGCTGCTCATCGCCGACGGGTATCCGATGGTCACGATGATGAACCAGATCTATTCGAACGAAGCCGATCCGCTGAAGGGCCGGCAGCTGCCGATCATGTATTCGTCGAAGGAACACGGCTTCTTCTCGATCTCCGGCAATCTGGCGACGCAATACATCCAGGCGGTCGGCTGGGCGATGGCCTCGGCGATCAGCAATGATTCGAAGATCGCTGCCGCCTGGATCGGCGACGGCTCGACCGCCGAGTCCGACTTCCATTCGGCGCTGGTGTTCGCCTCGACCTACAAGGCGCCGGTCGTGCTCAACGTCGTCAACAACCAGTGGGCGATCTCGACCTTCCAGGGCATCGCCCGCGGCGGCTCCGGCACTTTCGCCGCGCGCGGCCTCGGTTTCGGCATTCCGTCGCTGCGTGCCGACGGCAACGACTATCTCGCCGTCCACGCCGTGGCCAAATGGGCGGCCGAGCGCGCGCGCCGCAATCTTGGGCCGACGCTGGTCGAATATGTCACCTACCGCGTCGGCGCGCATTCAAGTTCCGACGATCCGTCGGCCTACCGACCGAAGGCCGAGTCCGACGCCTGGCCGCTCGGCGATCCGATCGTCAGGCTGAAGAACCACCTCATCCAGCGCGGCGTCTGGTCGGACGAGCGCCACATCCAGGCCGAGGCGGAGATCCTCGAAACGGTGATCTCGGCGCAAAGGGAGGCCGAGCGCCACGGCACGCTGCATGCCGGCGGCAAGCCCTCGGCGCGCGACATGTTCGAGGGCGTCTATGCCGAGATGCCGCCGCATCTCAGGCGCCAGCGCCAGCAGGCGGGGGTCTGACCATGCCAAGACGTACCATGATCGAGGCGATCCGCGACGCCATGGACGTGTCGATGGCGCGCGACGAACGCGTCATCGTGTTCGGCGAGGATGTCGGCTTTTTCGGCGGCGTCTTCCGCTGCACGCAAGGACTGCAGGCGAAATACGGCAAGAGCCGCTGCTTCGATACGCCGATCAGCGAATCCGGCATCGTCGGCTCGGCCATCGGCATGGCGGCCTACGGCCTGAAGCCCTGCGTCGAGGTGCAGTTTGCCGACTATGTCTATCCGGCCTATGACCAGATCGTCTCGGAGGCGGCGCGGCTGCGCTACCGCTCGAATGGCGATTTCACCTGTCCGATCGTGGTCAGGATGCCGACCGGCGGCGGCATCTTCGGCGGCCAGACCCACAGCCAGAGCCCTGAGGCGCTGTTCACCCACGTCTCCGGCCTGAAAGTCGTCGTGCCGTCCAATCCGCATGACGCCAAGGGTCTTTTGATCGCGGCGATAGAGGATCCCGACCCGGTGATCTTCCTGGAGCCGAAGCGGCTCTACAACGGCCCGTTCGACGGTCATCACGAGCGCCCGGTAACGCCGTGGTCGAAGCACGAGCTCGGCGAGGTCGCCGACGGCCATTACACGGTCCCGCTCGGCAAGGCGGTGATCCGCCGGCCGGGCGCCGCTGTCACCGTGCTTGCCTATGGCACGATGGTCTATGTCGCCGAGGCCGCGGCCGAGGAGACCGGCATCGACGCCGAGATCATCGATCTCCGAACACTGCTGCCGCTCGATCTCGAGACGATCGTCGCCTCGGTCAACAAGACCGGTCGCTGCGTGATCGTGCACGAGGCGACGCTGACATCCGGCTTCGGCGCCGAGTTGTCGGCGCTGGTGCAGGAGAACTGCTTCTATCACCTGGAAGCGCCGGTGGCGCGGGTAGCCGGCTGGGACACGCCCTATCCGCATGCACAGGAGTGGGACTACTTTCCCGGTCCCGCCCGGCTCGGCCGCGCGCTCGTTGAAACGATAGAAGCCTAAAAGGGGGAGGCCCGACGACGATGGGCGAATATGTGATCAAGCTGCCCGATGTCGGCGAAGGCGTCGCCGAGGCCGAGCTGGTCGAATGGCAGGTCAAGGTCGGCGACCTCGTGCGCGAGGACGCGGTGCTGGCCGCTGTGATGACCGACAAGGCAACGGTCGAGATTCCCTCGCCGGTCGATGGCGAAATCGTCTGGCTGGGTGCGGAGATCGGCGACACGGTGGCTATCGGCTCGCCCATCGTACGCTTGAAAGTGGCCGGCGAGGGCAATGTGGCGCTGGAGGACCGCAAAGCAGAAACGGTCGGGAAAGCCGAAGCGCCGGCAAAGCGCGTAGCGCCAACACCCGAACCTGCCGCGCCGCCTCCGAAGGCCGCCGCTTCGGCGAAAGCGCAACCGCCTTCGGCTGTACCGGAAAGCGCCATGCAGCCCCCAGTCTCCGGCACACTGCGCCCAAAAGGCGAAAAGCCGCTGGCCTCGCCGGCCGTCCGGCTCAGGGCAAAAGAGGCCGGCATCGATTTACGCCAGGTCCCGGGAACCGGCCCGGCCGGCCGTATCCGGCACGAGGACATCGACGCTTTCCTGGCGCGTGGGCCACAGCTCGCAAAGATATCCGGGCTCGCCCGCAACGAAGCCGTCGAAGATATCAGGATCGTGGGACTCAGGCGAAAAATCGCCGAGAAGATGACGCTGGCCAAGTCGCGCATCCCGCACATCACCTATGTCGAGGAGATCGACGTCACCGCGCTCGAGGATTTGCGTGCCGCGCTCAACAAGGAGAAGCGCACCGGTGCGGAAAGGCCGAAGCTGACGCCGCTGCCGTTCCTGATGCGGGCGATGGTCAAGGCGATTGCCGACCAGCCAAACATCAACGCGCTGTTTGACGACGAGGCCGGCATTATTCACCAGCATGGCGGCGTCCATATCGGCATTGCCGCACAGACGCCTTCGGGGCTGGTGGTGCCGGTGGTCAAGCACGCCGAGGCACGCGACATCTGGGACTGTGCCGCCGAGCTCAACAGGCTTGCTGAGGCGGCCAGATCAGGCACGGCGACGCGCGACGAGCTCTCGGGATCGACCATCACCATCACCTCGCTCGGCGCCATGGGCGGCGTGGCGACGACGCCGGTGATCAATCATCCGGAAGTGGCGATCCTCGGCGTTAACAAGATGATGGTGCGGCCGGTGTGGGACGGCACGCAGTTCATCCCGCGCAAGATGATGAACCTGTCCTCCAGCTTTGATCACCGGGTGATCGACGGCTGGGATGCCGCGGTGTTTATCCAGCGCATCAAGGCGCTGCTGGAGACCCCGGCGCTGATTTTTGTGGATTGAGGCTGTGGGTAGAATGCTGCGGTGGTGCGGAACGATCGAAATGCCGGAGGAACAGCGCCCCCCTCTGCCTTGCCAGGCATCTCCCCCACAAGGGGGGAGATTGGCTGCTTCCGCGCTCGGCCCGCTCTTCCAACGGTGGAAACTGGCGAAGGCCGAGGTGACGTCCAATCTCCCCCCAAGTGGGGGAGATGTCCGGCAGGACAGAGGGGGGCGCGAAAGATCGCTGCGGGCCGGTTTTATTCCGAACCGCCGCGTTTTTTGGCGGATGTCACGGCATGGATCCCAGGGTCTCCGCGACGGCGCTTCGCTCCTGCTCCGCCCTGGGATGACGAAGCGAATAATGCTTCGGCTAATCTCGATGGTTTGCGATTTGCCGCTATCGGCAGCTCGCTGCCGACAGCTTCCGACCTGTCAGGTCACTGTGCCGAGGAACTAGAGCGACATGATGAAGGAAATCTCCTGCAAGCTGCTCGTCATCGGCGCCGGGCCCGGTGGTTATGTCTGCGCCATCCGCGCCGGCCAGCTCGGCATCGACACGGTGATCGTGGAAGCCGGCAAGCCGGGCGGCACTTGCCTCAATGTCGGCTGCATTCCGTCCAAGGCGCTGATCCATGCGGCCGAGGAGTTCGAGAAAATCTCGCACATGGCCGGCGGCAAAAGCCCGCTCGGCATCACGACCGCGGCACCATCGCTCGATCTCGCCACCACCGTTGCCTGGAAGGACGGTATCGTTAGCCGGCTGAACAGCGGCGTCGCCGGCCTGCTCAAGAAGGCCGGGGTCAAGACCGTGCATGGCTGGGCGACATTCCGTGATGGCAAGACCGTCGAGGTCGAGACCGAGACCGGCATGCAGGTGATCCGTGCCGAGACGGTGGTGATCGCGACCGGCTCGGCGCCGGTCGAGCTGCCGTCGCTGCCGTTTGGCGGCGCGGTGATCTCTTCGACCGAGGCGCTGGTGCTGACCAAAGTGCCGAAAAAGCTTGTCGTCGTCGGTGGCGGCTATATCGGGCTGGAGCTCGGCATCGCTTTCGCCAAGCTGGGCGCCAAGGTGAGCGTGGTCGAGGCCTTGCCGCGCGTGCTGGCGCAATACGATGCCGAGCTGACGCGGCCGGTCGTCAAGCGGCTGGCTGAACTCGGCATCGAGGTGCTCGTCGGCGCCAAGGCCAAGGGGCTGTCGACCAAGGGCGACGCGCTGCTGATCGAGACGAATGGCGGCAAGAACGGCAAGATCGCTGCCGACAAGGTCCTGATCACGGTCGGGCGCAAGCCGGTGACCGACGACTGGGGGCTGGAGCAGATCGACCTCGACATGGCGGGTAAATTCATCCGCATCGACGACCAGTGCCGCACCTCGATGCGCGGCATCTTTGCCATTGGCGACGTCACCGGCGAGCCGATGCTGGCGCACCGGGCGATGGCGCAAGGCGAAATGGTCGCCGAGATCGTCGCCGGCCACAAGCGGAGCTGGGACAAGCGCTGCATTCCCGCCATCTGCTTCACCGATCCGGAGCTCATCACATCAGGCTTGTCGCCGGAGGAGGCAAAGGCCCTCGGTGGCGAGATCAAGGTCGGGTTGTTTCCCTTCGCCGCCAATGGCCGGGCCATGACCAAGATGGGTGAAGATGGCTTTGTCCGGGTTGTTGCCCGCGCGGACAACCATCTGGTGCTCGGCATCCAGGCGGTCGGCCAGGGCGTGTCGGAACTGTCGACGGCCTTCGGCCTGGCACTGGAAATGGGCGCAAGACTGGAGGATATAGCCGGCACCATCCATGCCCACCCGACGCAGGGCGAGGGTTTTCAGGAAGCCGCGCTGAAGGCGCTTGGACACGCGCTGCATGTTTGAGGCGCTACCCTCCCCCTTGTGGGGAGGGTCGATCCGCGAAGCGGAGCGGGGTGGGGGTACAGCCTCGTCCCGAGTCTTTCGGGACGGGCTCCACCGCCGGCGCTCACCCCCACCCCGTCTCGGTAGCTTCGCTTCGCGAAGCCGCCTCGCCGACCCTCCCCACAAGGGGGAGGGTGGTGAACCTAGCTCGCCAGCCGGCTAACCATCTCATGCTGCGCATAGGCGTGGCCGAAGCGGTTGGCGAGGAAGGTGTCGAGCGCAATGTCTTCCTGCTTGATGAAGCCTGTCGCCGGCAAGGTGCCGTCGGCCAGCATGTCCAACACCGCGCAGATGGCGGATGCCGTGGTGATCTGGATTGCGCTGCGCACCGTCTCGCCGACACGCTTGGCGTAGATCTTGTTGGCGTAGGTCTCCTGCAGCAGACGGCCGTTCTTGCGGCCGCTGACGGTGACGAAGACGATGACCACGTCCTGCAGCGTCGCCGGCAGGGCGCTCTCAAAAATGTCCTTCAGCACGTCGCGGCGGTGGCGCAGGCCGAGATCGTTGAGCAGCGCCTTCATGATAGCGGCGTGGCCGGGATAGCGGATGGTGCGATAGTTCAGCGTGCGCACCTTGCCCTTCAGCGTTTCGGCCAGCGTGCCGAGCCCGCCGGAGGTGTTGAACGCCTCGTAGGTGACGCCGTCGAGCGAGAATTCCTCGCGCTCCTCCAGCGGCGGCACCTCGATCAGCTCGCCTTCGACGATCGCCTCGCAGGGCTCGCAATATTCGTTGATGACGCCGTCCGTGCTCCAGGTCAGATTGTAGTTCAGCGCATTCGACGGGTATTGCGGCAGCGCGCCGACCCGCATGCGCACACTCTCCAGCGTGTCGAACCGGCTGGCGAGATCGTTGGCGACGATCGAGATGAAGCCCGGCGCCAGCCCGCATTGCGGGATGAAAGCGCTTCTGCCGGAGCGCGCCAATTCCTTGACGCGCCTAGTGCTGACGACGTCCTCGGTCAGGTCGAGATAATGGACGCCGGCGCTGGCTGCCGCTTCGGCGATCCGCGTGGTGAGATGGAAGGGCGCGGCGCTGAGCACCGCGAACTTGCCGGCCAAAGCCGCTTCGAGGGTGCCGGCGGCTTCGATGTCGAGTTCCAGCGTCTCGACCGTATCAGGCAGTTCGGCCGCGCCGAGCTGTGCGGCCGAGCGGTCAACAAGAGTGACGTGGTAGTCGCCCGTGGAAGCCAGCATCTCGGCGATGGTCGAGCCGATCTTGCCTGCGCCGACAACGATGATTTTCTTCATGACCGGTTCCCTCGCCCCTAAAGCGCAACGTGCTTCAGGTCTTTGTTGATGCATGTCGTTATCCCAAAACCGCTGCGCACTTTTGGGCGCCATGCATTAGTGCTCAAGACCTGAGAATCGCAGCTTGCCTGTCGAAAGGAAGCGTGGAATTGTTCGAACGAAGTGTCATATTGATCAATATGCCGATGAGGTTCGTCGAAAGTGCTTAGCGACGCCGAACAGGCCCTGCTTTCCCTGCTGCGCGCGAATGCGCGCGCCTCGACGGCCGAGCTGGCGCGGCGGCTCGGCGTGTCGCGGACGACGGTGCAGAGCCGGATCGAGCGGCTGGAACAGCGCGGCATCATCACCGGCTATGGCGTCAGGCTTTCGCCTGACTACGAACAGGGACTGGTGCGGGCGCATGTCCTGCTTACAGTCACCCCCAAGCTCGCCGACAAGGTGGTGCGCAGCCTGCAGGCGCTGCCGCCGGTGCGGACGCTGCATTCGGTGAGCGGCAATTTCGACATGATCGTCATTGTCGACGCCCCGTCGATCAAGGACCTCGACACGCTCCTCGACGAGATCGGCGCGATGGACGGGGTCGAAAGGACGTCGTCCTCGATCATCCTGTCGACGCGGATTGATCGCTGAGCGCTGCCCTGATCACTGGTGCCGCGCGGCGCGCCGCACGCTCTGCACCAGGATGGCGAGGCAGCCGATCAGCAGCAGAACGCCGCCAAAGAGCGGCGGCAGCGCCAGAAACTTCACCGACGCGGTGATCGCAGCGACCAGCAGCAAGGCGAGCAGTGCCAGGTTGCCGTCGTCGACGAACATGCCGATGAATTCCCTGACGGCAAGACGAACGATGTTCATCGGGCCAACCCCCCGATGGCTGCGGGATAGGCGCTGCGCAGCCAGCGGACGATGGCAAACGACGCCAGCGCGACGACAGCGAAGATCGCGAGCAGGGCCAGATCGTCGCCCGGCCAATCGGCGCCGATGCCTTCGCCGGTCCAGAAGATGCCGAAGCTGGTCAGCATCAGCCCGACGACGAATTTGAGCGCATTTTCCGGGACGCGCGCCAGCGGCCGACGCAAGGCGAGGCCGATCAGCATCACCAGGACGAACGCCGCCAGGGCGCCGAGGCTGGCATAGAGCGTCTGCCCGTGTGCTGCGCCGACCGCGATGACGATGAACACCACCTCGACACCTTCGAGCAGCACCGCCTTGAACGCCGCCACTCCCGCCAGATAATCGGCCCGCCGGTCATTGGCCTGCCGACGCAGCACCGCGGTTTCCCTGGAAAAGGCCGCCTCCTCGTCACGCAGGGCGATGATACCGGCGGCGCGCAGGATGGCCATACGCAGCCACCGCATGCCGAACAGGATCAGCAGGACGCCGACGACGAACTGCAGAACAGTGATGGGAACGAGCGCCAGCAGCGGCCCGAATGCCAGGACCAGTGCGGCGAGAAGCGCCAGCGCCAGTGCCGCGCCGATCAGCGCCGGACGCCAGCTGCGCGTCACGCCGACCGCCAGCACGATGGTGAAGGCTTCGACGACCTCGACGAAGGAAGCAAGAAAGGCGGCGGTGATGGTCGAGATAATGGGTGTGAAGCCGGTCACGCTTCCGTCCTCAGGGGTTCGACGGCTTCTTATCATGAACGCGAGGTCGGCAGCGGATACCGATTCTCACAAATTTGTATGCCAGCGGGTGATCACTTCGTCATCCCAGGGCGGAGCAGGAGCGAAGCGACGTCGCGAAGACCCTGGGATCCATGCCGTGACACATGTGACATACGAAGCGGACCAGAATCGAGCGTTCTCGCACCGGCGGGCAGTGCTCCCTCGGGCACTGTTGCGGATACTAGCGCCATTCCGAACCGCTGCATTCTTTGGCCGCCGTCACGGCATGGATCCCAGGGTCTGCGCCGCGTCGCTTCGCTCCTGCTCCGCCCTGGGATTGTTTGAGAAGGGTCGAGTAGTTTGGCGGCCGGAACTGCGGGCTCACCAACAAGCCCGCAGTTCCGGC
>SAQG01000078.1 GCA_004020315.1 Mesorhizobium sp. | reverse complement strand
CATCAAATTGGCGTCGATCCGCATCTGGCTGCGGGTTTATGAGTCCACGCCCTAGCAGCAGTTCAGTGGGCAGCCGTGTCAGGTTGAACAACTGGGCTGTCAGCGCGTGGTGGAAATGGTGGACGTTGTTCTCATCCAAACCTTCTAGCTTTTCATTGCGCAGATGCTCAGCAAGCTGTTGGAAGCGCTGCACATCAAAGAGCGACAACAGCCACTGGTTCAAGGCCAACTTGTAGACAAATGGCACCTGGGGCCGGCCGCCATTGGCCCGCCGACGGGACGGCGAAGCCGCGGCGGTGGCATCGGCATTTGAGCGAGGGCGTCCGCGCGGCATCACAGACCCTCCGCATCAAACATGAGACGGTGGAAATCCTCTTCGATGAGGCGGACCTTCCATGTATCGTCCGCCGCCTTCAGATTCTCCAAGTTGTTGTCGCCGTTCACATAGATCAGCCCGAATTCGCTGTCCTTGGCGGAGTAACCGGCGCGGGTAAACCATGTGTCGAGCACGAGGTTGTCCTGCTCCGAATCGCCAGTCAGCTTGCGCCAGATAATGAGAGTTCGCCGGCCGTCCGGCGTCGTTCCAGTCACAGTGCGGAACCACCAGGGGCCTTTGGCATCCTGGCGTAGCCTTCCTCTAAGTCCCAGTCGGCCTTCGGAGTCCCTCTCAAACTCTGCCGCAAAACTCTGCGGCGCGGCTATTTCCTGCACCGTAAGCCCGACAAGCCAGTTGAAGGTTTCCAGCAGGTCGACGTTCACTTCGCTGCTTTCATCCGAGCCGGGCCGCTTTACTTTTAATTGGTAGGAGGTTGGGTCTGCAAAGGCATTCACGTTGAGAAGTGATTGGCTTCCGCGTGTTTCCACGTCGAGCATGTAGCGCAGAATAAACTGCTCCTTCAGGCCGTCCGCACCTTGCGCTTCGACCGAGGAAAGCAGGTCTTCCTGCCGAGCGTTCCTTGCCGGCACAAGGTTGTTGAGCACATCTTCATACGACTCTAGGCGAACGTACTTCCATGCGAAGGAGACGCCTTGGTCACGACGGAGCGGGCGCGCATTCGACCATTCCGAAGCATACGTCGCCTTTCGCAGGCGCGGCAGCAGGACAGAATCAAAATACTTCTCGGCCTCAATAAGAATGAAGTCGCGGCGCGCGTCATCGGCGCGGTTGAGATTTAGGATAGCATGCCCCGTCGTGCCTGACCCCGCAAAAGGATCGAGACAATAACGGGTGCGGTCTGTTTCATCACCCAATCCCGCGATCCTCAGGCAATCTTCAGCCGCAAACACCGACTTCGGAAAGTCGAACAAGTTGTAGTCTGTGAACATGCTGCGGAGCACGCCAGTACCATGCTCAGTGGCCGAATATCTGGCATCCACCCATGCCGTGGTCGCGACGACTCCATCGGAGCCAGGACGAAACTTGTAATAGACGACTATCTGTCCCGACTCGTCCGTCCTTGCTCTAAAGCGGTCTGGTGCGTTGATGATACCATCTGGGCTACCTCGCCAGCGTCGTTGCGTCCCATTCTCATCAATAGGCCACACGACTTCTTCCCCTGTCCGAGGGTTTTCGGTTACCTCCCAATCTCTCTCGGCTTCTCGCCATTGCATTTCCGGAACACGGACATTTTCTCCTGAAACATAGATCGGATAGTAGAGCGTGCGTCGATCGGATCGCTCGGAACCGGAACCTCGTTTGCGGAATAGCTCCCACATATAGTTGCCGTTCTCGTCGCTCTCACGGTACCTGCGTGCCTGCGCCTCACTCCGGGGTAGCTTTCCGATTTCAGCCTGGGATGAGGCTTTCGCAAATATTGCGTATTCATGGGCTTGCGCTAGGCCTGATGGTGTTGGACGACCGGAAGGGTTCGACCGAACAGCGATGGTTCCTGCCAGCTGCTCAGAACCAAATGTCTCTTCGATGAGGTATCCCAACTCTCGATATTGGTAGTCGTCGATCGTCGCGCACATGACCCCGTCGTCAGAAAGGAGGGACTTCACGATGCTTAGTCGGCTCTGCATCATGGCGGCCCACGTCGAACTCTGATAGCCGTTCTTGTAGGAAATCGGAGCGGCATCGGTATTGTAAGGCGGGTCCAAGTATGCGGTGGTGAGCAAGCCCTGCCATCGACGCCTCATGAGGTTCATCGCCTGGGAGTTCTCTGAATGCATAAGGATCCCGGTTAGCGAGGCATCTAGGTCGTTGATTGCTCCGACTAGCGAGATCACCCAATCGCTTGCGAAATGCCTAGTATCGATCGATAGCTTCTGGTTCTCTCTTAGGAACTGAACGCTCAGCGGATTGGAATACGCTGTCGCTGCTAAGTCGGCAGTGATGTGATTGATCGCAAACAGCCGCACCCACTCTTCGCGCTGGGCATCATTCGCTGCGATTGCCGGATAGAAGTCTTCTGGAACCCGGTCCAGAGTCAAACAGTAGTTGGTTTCGATTACGAATTTCTTCTTCAGCCACAGCTTTTTCTGGAAATCCTCTATCTGCGCTAGGAAATCGATCACCTTGCCAGCTATCCGGCGAATGACCTTGATTTTGGACAGGTACTGTTCGACACGGGGCGCGCTCTCGCCTTCCACATCGTCGAGGTGCATGACCTCGTTCTTGACGTAGAAATCGAGTTCCCGACGCAGAAATCCGCCGAGGTCTTTGTGGATGAAATAGTCGAACGTGTTGCGGGCGGCGTAGCGGCGCAGATGACCCTCAAGACGGGAATGACCGGGCGTGTCGCCGCTGATGGTGACATGCGCTTTGGCCAGTTCCGCTATCCATGCGGCGAACGTAGGGTCATTCACCGCCAGAACGCGTGCGACGGCAACCGCATTCAAATCCTTTTGTGCTGGCGGCTTCTTCTTCCCGTCGCGCTCATTCTCCGGCCAGTCACTCAAGGTTGCCGGTCGGTACACAAAACGCAGTACAAGTTCGCCGTCTTCAACGGCAATGAAGTCGTCCGACGCAAGGATGAAGACGCGGTCCTTGCCCTCGGCAGCCTTGATGTTTCCGTGCTCACCCTCGGCAGCGTCCGCCAGCCTGAAATGCACACGCATCGGATTTTTGGAATCATCCGGGCGGAGCCGGAAGGCGTAGTCCCGCAGGTACTCACTGGTCTTGATGTAATACTGGTCGCGATTGGCCCAGTGAAGTTTGACCTCTTCGCCCTCGTACGGGATGGCATAGACGCCTGGGCGGTAGACGCGCTTGGCGAGGAAATCCCCGTCCGAATAGTAGCGGCGGAAGAAACTGAAAAGCTGATCGTACACCTCGTTTTCCAGCGAGCCGACATCCACTGCCTCGTTCGCCAGCTTGGCGCGCAACTCCTTTACCTTGGGCAGGGTCTCAGGTTCCGCGCCCAGGCTGTGGGCCTGCTCCACGGCCTTGGCCATCTCCTTTTCCAGTTCGGCCTTGTCGGCCGTCCTATAGAGTTTGAAGGCCTCCGCCACCTGCGGCAGCAGGTCCTTGTCGAGGAACTGCGTTACCTCGGCGCTTTTGGCGTGCATAATGCGGTAGAGGCCAAAATCGAGGTCGGGCTGATCTAACTGGAACAGTTCCTTCAGCAAGGTTTTCAGCTTCTCAAATTTCTGGGTCATTGCAGTCTCATTTCATTAATGCACATGCTGGCGGTCAAACGACGCGCCAGCGTACGGAGAAAAGCGATTCGGCGTCGGTGCGCTGGGCAAGACGCCGCTCAAGCTGATCGACTAGGGAATCGCGCTTCTCCACAATTTCGTCCTCAACAGAGAAAATCTCCTGTCGCTGGCGCCGCTGCTGCCGCTCCAGCTTCTGAAGCTTCTCCTGAATAATGTGCTGCTGTTCGAGGGTTGTCGCTTGCCGCGCCTCGCGCCGCAATGCCTTGATCTGCTCCTTGGTGTCAACGAGCGCCTTCTCCGCTGCCAGCACCATGTCGTCCGCCCACTTCTCCAGCTTGTCCCGCGCCTGATTAAAGTGAGCGCTGTTTTGCTCCAGCGACAGGCTAACGGTCGCTTTGGCGTGCTGCGCGGCCTCGGCGCTTAAACGGTTCTCCAAGTCACCGGGGACGGCCGGCAACGGCGTCGCCGTGCCGGCGCAGCCAAACATTTTTTCCATGGTCTCCTGGTCAAGAGCCGCGCCCTGCTCATCGAACCCTGAGAAGAGGAGATATTCTTCATTCTCGTAAGATTCGATGCGCAGGCGCGTCAGGCGCAGATAGCCGGCTTTCCCGCGCAATGCCTCCACAACATGGATGCGCGACGGATGGTTGGTAACGTCAAAAACGATCTCCGCGGGAGGAGTCGCGAGGGCCTTGCCGTTATCGATCACGTCTTCACCTAGTGGGTGAGACAAGCGGTAGAGGTAACGCCCTTGTTCCTCGCTCCGGTCATGGCTGGTTTCCGGCTGGGACTTTGAAATCAGGTGGTATCGGCCGGCCGCTATATGGGGGCGCGGCGGCTTCTGAAGGTCGAACGTGAGCGCGTCGTCATCAAACCGGGCGCGGCCGTCGAGGATAAACCGCGTCAACGACCAGAAGCGCTGTCCGACGCGGTCAAGCTGGGCTTTGGCGTCCGCCAGTTTAACACGCAGACGCTGATGGACATCTTCGTCGAAGCGTTCGAAAAGCTTACGGCGCGTATCGTCTAGGCGTGGGCGTATGCTTTCATCCATTTCGGCCTGTAGGTTTGCAAAGGCTGCCTCAATCTCCTCTGAGGTCCGGCACTCCTGATAGATAGCCAGGATTCGCTTTTCGAAATCGACGCCGGAGTCGATGCTGCCGAGAACATCGTCGGATGCGCCAAAAACGCCGTTGAACAGATTGAACTTCTCGCCGAGCAACTCAAGCACGCGCTTGTCGGCCTCGTTCCGCTCGTTGAGGAAATTGACAACGACTACGTCGTGTTTCTGCCCGTAGCGATGACAGCGGCCAATGCGCTGTTCGATGCGCTGCGGGTTCCAAGGCAAATCGTAATTGACGACGAGAGAGCAGAACTGAAGGTTGATGCCCTCGGCGGCGGCCTCCGTCGCCAGCATGATCGTAGCCTCGTCGCGAAAATGCTCGACCAGAGCGGCACGAACATCGATGCCGCGTGAACCTGAGGCGCGTCCGGTGTTTCTGTTTTTCGCCAACCACGTTTCATAGATTTGGGTGGCTTCCGGCCCGCCATTGGTGCCGTTGAAAACAACGACCTTGCCCTTGTATCCTTGCGCCTCAAGAAAGGCTTTGAGGTAATCCTGTGTGCGCCGCGACTCCGTAAAGATGACGGCCTTGCGAGGGGCACCGGTTTCGGCCATCTGGCCGAAACCAATATCCAGGGCTTTGAGAAGTGTCTGCGTTTTTGTGTCGACGGGGATTGCCTGCGCCATCGTTGTGAGCCGCGACAGCAGGTCAATTTCCTCTTTCAGCTTCTTTCGGTCGATCAAGGGCGTGTCGCCGGAAGGGGCCACGGGCGCATCGTCCTCCGCCAGAATCTCATCCAGCAGCTCGTCCTCTATGTCCTCGGAGTCGATCAGGCTCTCCGCGAGTTCTGGATCGTCAGTTACCTGCTCGTCGCGAAGCGTTTCGAGCCGGGTGCGCAGCGTGTCCAGCGTTCCGGCAATGGCCTGAGACGACGAAGCCAGAAGCTTACGCAGGATGAGCGCGGTCAGGTGGCGCTGCCGTTGCGGGAGTGCGTAACTATCGGGACGTTGCAGGAAGGATGACACGGCCTCATAAAGCGCGTGTTCCGTATCGCTGGGCAAAAAGGGCCGGGTTATCGCCCGCCTTTCCGTATACCTGACATATTCCATGACCTGGTTGCGAAGCGTGCGCTTGCAGAATGTCGCAAGACGCTGCCTGAGGTCGGTGATGCTGCTTCCGGCTCCGACGTAGCGCGCCCTGAAGGCGTTGATGTCGCCGAACAGATGATCGTCGATGAGGGTCGAAAGCCCGTATAGTTCAATGAGTGAATTCTGAAGGGGCGTCGCCGTGAGCAACAGCTTGCGACAATCTTCCGTAGCCCAACGTATACCCTGACCGACCTTGTTACTGGGGCGGTAGGCGTTGCGCAGCTTGTGGGCCTCGTCGATGACAACCAGATCCCACCCGATCGCCTGGATATCCTCGCGCAGCGCGTTCGCGTAGTTGAAGGAAACGATCAGTACGGCCTTCTCGTTCAACGGCGACCTGCCAAGACGCTGCTGTTCTTTGAAGGTCTTCGCGTCCAAAACGCGGGTTGGCAGATTGAATTTCTCGGACAGCTCCAGCGCCCACTGTTTCCCCAGCGATGCGGGGCAGATGACCAGCAGCCGGCGTTTTCGTTCCGCCCAGAACTGGCACAAAACGATGCCGGCCTCGATGGTTTTTCCGAGGCCGACTTCGTCGGCGAGAAGCACACCTTTTGAGAGCGGCGATTCAAGAGCGAACAGAGCCGCTTCGATCTGATGAGGATTGAGGTCCACCGCGGCGTCGAACAGCGACATCGAAAGACGATCCAGGCCTGACGCGGCGCGGCGTGTCAGGTCGTGAGCGTAGAATTTTGCATGGTAGGCCGTAACGCTCATCGTCCGCCGCCCATCTTGCGGCGCTGATGTGGACTCTCACTTGTATTCGCAGGGTCGCCACGTACCGGCAGTTTTTCGATTTCGTCTCCGGCTTTCTCCTCGGCGAGGCTGATGTCATACGCGCTTTGCAAATTGAGCCAGAATTGTGCGCTGTTGCGAAACCAGTGTCCCAGCCGCAAGGCGGTATCGCCTGTGATGTTGCGGCGACCGTGAATGATTTGCGTGATGCGGTTTGGCGGGACGTTGATGAGGCGCGACAATTCAGTCGGCGAAACGCCGAGCTGAAGAAGTTCACCGGCAAGTATCTTGCCGGGATGGACGGCCGGTCTCGACATGGTCCCCCCGCGTTCGAGCGTTCAATCATTCAGACCGCTACGATTTACGTCAAGCGTAAATCCGAAAGGATTCACAGGTTACGCTATGCAAAGTTGATCCGTCATCGCGGAATTGGCGATGAATACTCGTCCATCGCCTGCCGAACCTCTATGCGCGAATGATCGTCGCCCCGTAAGGGCCAAGACCCGGCACCGCCGCGGCTTGTGGATCAGGCTGGAGCCAGAGGCGACGCCGAGCCCAGAGATGGACTGGCTGGCCAGTCGCGCCACCACAAACTTGCAGCTGCCCAGGAGATGATTAACAGCTATTGTCTACATCCAAAAACGAACGAGGGCTGAATGACTGACAAGAACGAACCGCCAAAGATAGCGATCCTCGCCTGGGGGTCGCTTATCTGGGATGACCAGTGGCCTCAGTTCGACAAGCAGCGAGGGGAATGGCGCAAGGATGGCCCGGTGCTGCCTCTCGAATTCTCCCGTGTTTCGACGTCGCGGGACAAGGCGTTGACCCTCGTCATAGACCCGGTCAACGGCAATGACTGCAAGGTCATGTATGCCATGAGCAAGCGCAAGAACCCCGCCGACGCCATCGCCGACCTACGCGACCGCGAAGGCACGATCATGGACCATATGGGCTTCTACTTCGCCAATGATCCGGACCGGAAAGGCGTACCACAGATTCCGGATACCATCCCCGCATGGGCGAAGGAAATGGGGTTCGATGTCGTTGTGTGGGCGGGTATGCCCTCCAACTTCGCCGAGAAGACCGTATTCAGGAAGGACGAGCCGTTCTCGGTCGACGCTGCCGTTGCCCACCTGCAGAACATCACGCCCAAGGGCAAGGCCGCAGCGGCAACCTATGTGTGGCGCGCTCCGGACCTGGTGATCACACCGCTGCGAACCAGACTTCAGGCCGAACCGTGGTTCCCGGCGCCGAAGGCCGAAGAGCCCACGATACAAAAGGTGTAAAAACCGCTCCCCTTTGTCCGACATTTGCCTCTAGTCCACCGCAAGCCGGCGCGAATCTATGAACACTTTTGCCAAACGGCCAGGCTGCATGAACTGGGCGGCGGTCATCGGCGTAGGCTTTGCGCTCGGCAAAGAGATGGTCTGGAAGCTGCTTCGAACATCACCACAAAGACGGGGAAACATAGGTCGCGCTCTCAATCGAGCAGGCCTCTTCCTCATAGGAACTCGTCAACCGATCGGTCTTCGCGAATGCCCTTGAATGACGGATGCCGGAGCTGATGATCCTCGGTCCAGCCGCGATACTCGACGTCGACCACGATCTCCGGCTGCGTCCATACCGCACCCTTCACATTCAAACCGGGAATTGGTGGCATATCCATCTGAATTGCGTCGAGCCGGCGCTTTACTTCCGGCCCGGTGCGTGCATTGAAGCCAGTGCCAACGCCGCCGGCGAAGATCAGACTTCCGTTCTCGACTTTTGCCAGAAGTATACTTCCCAGACCGCCGTAACTGTTGCCGGGCTCGTAGCCGATGACGATGAACTCGTCACTCAGCACGCATTTTGTCTTCACCCATTCCTGGCGGCGGCCGGATCGATATGGACTGATGCGCAGCTTGGAAACGATGCCCTCGAAGCCGAACTGGCAGACTTGTGCGAGAATGTCGCTGCCGCCGCTGATCTCGTCGCTCAAAACGATGCCGTTCGGCGGCGTCTCACCCAGCAGATTAACTAGCGCTTTTCGCCGATCGACGAGTGGCCGATCACGAAGATCCTCGCCGTTGACCTTGAGCAGGTCGAAGACGGCAAGCATGATGTCCTGACGTCTCCCGCCGCGGCCAAGAGCCCGCTGAAGACTGGAAAAGTGCGACAAGCCTTGTCGTCGGCGACGAACGCCTCACCGTCTATTATCGCGTCCGTGGCGGCGAGTTCGGCCACCGCCGAGACGATGGTTGGAAACCTGACGGTCCAGTCGTGGAGGTTGCGGGTAAGGATTTTGACCTTGCCTCGGTCGAGATAGACGCCGATCCGATAGCCGTCCCATTTGATCTCGTGCAGCCAGGTAGGGCCTTGCGGGACGCGATCAACCAGGGTCGGCAGTAGCGGCGGGATCACTCCGGCCGGCACGCTCGGCCGGTCACGGGCGCTGGCAGCTCGACGCGCCCATTTCATGAAGCTTTCCGATCCCGTGATCTGGTGGTCATGGGCTGCGCTTTCGCCTCCTCGACCTTGACGATCTGTGGCGAGCCTCCGGGAATGGTGGTTTTTCCGGGATGCCCGAAAAGCGAGAACGTCACGCGGCCATCATCCCATCCTTCAACCCATCGACCTCAGACGATCGTCCGGCTCGATCTTGGGAGGCGGCATCAGTGTATCGAGCAGATAACACCGGCAAACATCGAGCCGGTGCGGTTGAACAAGCGAATTGCCGCCAATGTCTCACGATCATCCATGGGGTCGCCCCAGCTGTTGGCGATCGACTGGACTTCCCAGCTGTTGCCGTGCTTCGCCCTGGCAACGGCAAGCTCGCGCCGGATCTCGCACCGGACGGCCTCATCAAGGCAAATGACCGCGATCTCGTTCATGTCGAGAGAATATACAGCGGTCAAATTTGTTCCAGCACCTTGACCGCAATAGGCAGTGACCAGGGTCTCCTCTCCCAGGGTGGCGGAGAAGGGTGCCGCCGGCGCTTTAGTGATGAGTTCTCGTATTCTCCGACCAGTGCGTTGCTGACGAATCTATGTCCAGATAGCGCCCGATCGATCGTAGGTAGGCGACGATTTCGAGCTTCAGGAAACTGCGATCGCCGTAAGTCTCCTCGATCTTGTCAATCTTCGGCCACGCGACGCTCTGCCGGCGGCAGGTCGGCATCCCCGACTACATATTTGTCATGCCCGACGGCGCAGATGTCGCAGCCTGCCTTGATGATCGCATCAACAAAGGCCGGAACCTCGCTCGCCTTCATGCGCCGATTGTTACTTACCGCCATGAATGTCACTCCCGTTTGCACCATGAACAGCAACAGTGATTAAGGGCGCGGCTGGCGCCGCGCCGTCATAGCCGTTGCTGCCCTCGTCAGTCTCTTTCGTCTTCAGATGGTGAGGATAGCTCAGAAGGGCTTGAAGCGTGGGCCCGTCGAAATTCGCCAGCTTTTCAAGGATCGCCATACGAGTCTCCGCTTGGGCTTGGTCCTCTCCCCAAAGATGCGGCGCGACCGGATTGTCCGAACCGGATAGATAGGTAACAGAATGGACCGATTGCATGGGTGACAGTTT
>SAQG01000077.1 GCA_004020315.1 Mesorhizobium sp. | reverse complement strand
GCCAACTACTTCACCGAGGCCGGCTATGCCCCAACCTAAAATCATCACGCTCTAGGCCCGAAAGCCGAGCGCCCAACGTCCACAGACCGATCACCAGTTCGCCCATTCCCGGTAGGCACGGAAGGCGAGCAGTTCACCCACCTCACGCTGCATTGCCCCTTTGTTCAGCAGTAGAAACGGCCAGGTTCGCTGCCGCCCTCCCGCGCTCCAGTACGAGCAACGCCAACTCTACTTCGTCGAGCCGCGCCGGGCGCTCGTTCTCCGGCATGCCCTCGCCGGTCGCGAGATCGACCAGATATTCGTTCCATGCCCAGTTACGCAGGATGGAGCGTTTCTCTTCGACGGTCAGAAGAGGGTCGCCGACCACGTCCATCGGCGACGTATAGAGCGCCTCCGGGTCTGCCAGCGCCGATCCGTAATGCGGGGCCTGCGACACGGCACCGTAGCTGCTTTGCAGCCAGGCCAGCTGAAGGCGATTCCAGACCACATCTGCACCGGCCTGCAGCCGTTTCTCAGCATCCGACGATGCGCAGCCGGATGTCGCGCCCGCCGAATTACCCTGGACGACGTAGGCAAGGCCCTGACGTTCGGCATAGTCGATGGCCGATTGAAGTGTCGGGAAGTTCAACTCGACCTGGGTCAGCGTGTCGCGGCCTCCGGTGCAGCCCATCAGCGGCTCGATGACCGGAGCGGCGCGGGCCTCGAATACCAGCCGCCAGCCTTTCGGCCGGGCGCGGCCCGAGGTCATGGCCGAGCGACAGGGCTTGTAGATGCGCGCAATGGCATCACGCGGGAACTCGGACTGTCCGAAAGACAGCGCTTTCCGACAATTGTCGTTGGCTGGTCCGGGATGGTGTACAGCTTGGGTAACTCCGCTTCGTTGCATCTCCATCATTTCATCCCTCCCCATCTGCGAAGGGTGGCGCCGGAGGCGGCATGCCGCCTCCGGCGCGCTTCACGCATCACTGGTTGATTGCGATCCGCTTGACCTTGGACTGCGCGTTCGGGCTCTTCGGCAGTATCATCGTCAGCACGCCGTTGGCGAAAGACGCTTTGACCTTGTCTTCCTCGACGTCGTAGCCGAGCGGTATGCGCCGCTCGAAGCGGCCGTAGAAGCGCTCCGAGTAATCCTTCTCCTCGACTTCCGACCGCTTTTCGCCACGCAGCGTCAGCACGTCGTCATCGAGCAGGACTTCAATGTCCTTCTCCTCGACGCCGGGGACTTCGGCGGTCACGCGAAGTTCGTTGTCCGATTCCGAAATCTCCACCTTCGGCCAGCCGCCGTTGAGAGGCGAGAGCTGCCCGAGGGAAGGAAAGCCCGTTCCAAACGTTCGCGAAACGTCGTCGAACAACCTGTTCACCTCGCGATGAAGCGAAAAGAACGGGTTCTGGTCGCCGCCGCGATAGACGCTCGGGGCCTGACTGCCGCTGCGGCCCCAGGGAATGAGATCACGCATATTCATGGTCATTTCCTCCATGTTCAGCAGACATGCCTCTGGCAGGCACCGAACGCCGGTGCCTTGCCTTTCAGATGTGCGATGCATCATCGGATGTGCGATGCATCACGCTGCGGTTTTTTCGCCTTCGATCTGCTGCGGCTTCGCCTTTGCCGCGCTGCCACCGATAGCGATCCGGCGCGGTTTCATCTCTTCAGGAATCTCCCGCTTGAGATCGATGGTGAGCAGCCCGTTCTCGAGGCTGGCGCCGGCTACCTTGACATGGTCGGCCAGTTCGAACCGGCGCTCGAAGGCGCGACCGGCAATGCCGCGGTAGAGGTACTCGGCGTTATCCTCGCCACCCTGCGATCCACTCACAACCAGCATATTGGGCTGGTGAGTGATCGTCAGCTCATCCTGCGAGAAGCCGGCCACCACCATGGTGATGCGGTAGTCGTCCTCACCAACCTTGGCGATGTCGTACGGCGGCCAGTTGTCGATCGTGGTGACGCGGCTCGCATTCTCAAGCATGTTGAAAATGCGGTCGAAGCCGACGCTTGACCGGAACAGGGGTGTAAAATCGAGGTTCGTCCTCATAGCCACATCCTCCTTTGAGCAACATGGATACAGGATGGCGCCAAGAGCCTTGACGCCTCCTGGACTTGCGCCGGCCCCATTCGGCGACCGGCGATTATTGATTTAGAACAGTGTGTTGCGCGTTCAAGAGGCATATAGGAAATTTTTCAGCCAGGTATGGGCCGCCGGTAAAATGGCGGGGCAGGCGCCAGCGATGCAGTCCGTTAGAGTTGGTCGACCGTTGCTGCGAAGCCGGTCACCGTTGAGCCGTCAGCCTCGCGGCCACCGCCGCTGTCGCGGGATAGCTCGTCCAAGTGGCGCAACGCATCCATGATCGCGTCGAAAGTGACCGGTGCGGTCGCGCCCGGCGGCATTCGCAGCGCCGGCACCGATTCTACCGCACAGGCATCTGATGCCCAGGACGAAAGGATGGCACGCTTTTCCTGGACGTCCAACGTCATGTCGGCGAGCACGTCCTGCGGACGCTCGAAGTGCCGCGCCGGGTGGAGCAGCCGGTCGAGGAAGAGATCAGGGGTTTCAGGCGCAATCGGGGGAACAGCAACTCCTTCCATCGATGGTCCTCCGCTTCAAACATTCTCCTTTGTTGGCGTTCTTCGGTGGCTCGCGAGAGTTCCACCCGACCGAAATTTTGGACGCCTTCGCCGAAATTTCAATAGGCCCCATAGCCGGATGCGCCGGCGCTTACCTGCGCGCCTGCTAATCCGGTTGGGTGCCCGGCTCGCCCATGGTTGAGCGGGGAGGATACGCTGCTTAGGAGGCGGCTGCTTCGGGCACGCCTTGCAAACGAAGCCATTCATGCTTTCTGTGAGGCCAATGGAGCGTTGTCGGGGGCGGGAATGCCGGGTGCTCCAGACAGCCGACCGATACCGACAGCGCATCCTTCAACCCTTCTGCACGCATGAAGACGACCGAGCCGCACATGGTGCAGAATGTCTGCTCCAGCCATTGTCCCGACGAGCCGGTTCTGCGCCAGGATCTGGTCTCGCCTTTCTGGCCGACGAGGGCAGAGTCGGCGTAGATGGCCCGGTAGGAGAACGCCGTTCCGGTGCAGCGTTGGCACTCCATGCAACTGCAGGCATAGACGCGTCGCCGCTCTCCGGCGAGGACAAGTTCCACGCCCCGGCATGAGCAGGTCGCGGTTCGTTTCGTCTTGCCGCTACGCATTCGCTGGCTCCAGGAAGCTTCAGGACCGCTTCTGCTGCCGGCTTGATAGCGCCAAAAGCTTTGACGGCAGCATCCATGTCGGGGAAAATGCCTTCCAGCGTGGTGTTGGGTAGACGATACCAGACGCTTGTATTGCTTAGGATCCATACTTTCCATCCCAGCTTTATCGCCGCATCACGATAAGCGGTATATGGGCTTGGAGTGGTATTCGTAAGGTCATAGGTAGCAGCAAAGCTCGGCATTTCGTCCCCCTCCCGGTTTTGAATTCAATCAAAGGCAATCAGACGTGGCGCGCTGTGGCAAGCGAAAGGGCGCTGGACGCAAGCCAGGAGCTGCCACATCGCGTACGCGGGCAAAGCGGGCTGGGTGATGTCTCCTCCTACCTGTGGCCGCGGAACCGCCTTCAAGTGATGCGTCTGGCGCGGCAGAACGTCCTGCTGCATAGTCCCTCGATCGGAACCAGGGCCTATCGCTATGAACTGGGGTATTGAGGATTTTACGGCTGCGGCCGCGTTACTTGCCGCTGCATGGATCGGGATTGCGCTGGTTCGACGCAACGTCCATGGCAGGGTACTTCGCCCCATTTTGCTAGTCGGCGTGGTGCTTCTCGTGCTGGCGATCTGGGCTCACTTGGCCGTGGGAATCGTCTGACCAGCAACCGCAACGCCGGCGAGTAGAACGGCGCCGAAAACGCGCAGCGCAGAACGCGGCGGCTTAGTCGGTCGCGGCTATTTGGACTCACGGAGCCACCCAACGATCTGCCGTGCTTCTCCCTCAGCCTCGTCGACACGTGCGAAATATCCAGATGGGATATGGCGGGTGGGTCCCCATTCGGGGGCCGGGTGGCCGAGGTCTGGGTCTGGAGGAATGATCTTCTGTTCTATCCATTGAAAGAGGCCATTCTCGATTTCATAGAAGACGACGCGTAGTGTGCCGTCAGCGGATGAAAGGACTTTGGTTTGTTTCATATACCCAAAGGCGCCAGCGAGAGGCACGGCGGAAAGCGGTAGACAGGCGGCAGAGGCAAGGAGTGAGCTGCCATTTTCTCACTCGGTGCCCAAGACCCTGGGCGCGGTCAGCATGAAGCCTCTGGAACCCCGATCGGGGCGGCCTTCCCTCTGCCGTGTGCACGATAGCTGACCTTGGCAAGAAAGAGAACTCTGAGCACTACCCCTGACGGCGGCAGCGAGAGGCGCAGAGGCGGAAAGAGGCGGCATAGCAGCTTTCCACCAATCGCCTCATTTCGAGTTGCTCTGGGAAAGCGCGCGAAAGAAGCTTTCCGAATAGCGCTCGTACCAGACGCTGGCCCAATCGCCTATAAGGCGATCCGTAGGTGAAACCTCGCGTCGATAGTCCAGGGTTCTGCGAATCCCACCCCCATCAAGGGGTATATCCATGTGCGTGTAGTTCGGGCTTGCATCGGAGAATCTGGCGTACATGTAGGCGAACAGCAAAAGGTGCCTCTTACCCATCAAGGCAGTCCGGTCCCGGATCACCTCTACAGCAGATTGTACCGCGTCAAAGTCGCCAAGCCTTATCGCTCTCTCAAGACGGACGAAGTCAAGAAATAACCGCTTGTCCTCGATCGTGAGTCTGCCATCAGAGTAGTTCTGAACGCCGTACGATTTAAGCTTCCGCTAACGACGGCGTAGATTGACTTCGGCATTGGCGCCCCAGACCGTTGACCTCACAAAAGTGAGCGTACCACTAGGTTCCGTTGCATGTTGCGTGATTTTGGTACTAGCTCGCAAGGCTGTAATACCAATTCTCAATACCTTTGCAGAACGGACCCATAAACACGTCGGAGAAGAGTGGATCGGACTTACCGTCTGGTATGAATTCATAAATGGCGTCTGATTGATCAGTCTGCCACGTACCCAGATATTCACCGTCTGCGGTCACTACTGACCCGTCTTCAAGCAAGTTGATCCTGAATCGCATAGCGGATGTGCTCGGTTTCATCGCTTCCTTCCCAGGTTGAAGCGCCCACCAGACCACCGAAAGCCATCATGGGCAAGCTGAGTAATCCGCGGCATGAGGCGTTCGCCAAAGGCCTCGTCAGCGGCCGCCAAGCGCAATGAAATGCGCCGGCAGCGGGAAGCGCAGAATACATGCTCAAGGTGATGCGCAACACTAAGGCTGACTCTTCAAGGCGCGATGACATGGCTAAGGCGGCGGCTCCCTATCTCCATCCGAAGCTGGCTTCAATGCAGCATAGCGGTCCGCGCGGTGGGCCCATCCAAACTGTCGACCTGACAAAGCTGAGCGGTGATGATCTCGCACGTCTCGATGACATCTTCGGTCCGCTTGCCGGACCCGGCGACGATGATGTCTTGGTCAGCGCGGAGAAGGCAAGGCGGGAGCAGGAGGCTGAACGCCAACGCATCGCCCATGATGCGGAGCGGATAAGGGCAAGGTGCCAGACACTCGCCGGCTTCGTCCGCGAGGGCAGGCATTGCTGGAGCCGACCACCGAGACCGACCGGCCCTGCGCCAATTGCAGATGCCGGCTCCGACCGGAGCATCATTCAAGCAAAAACCCGCCCCGGTCTCCGGAGCGGGTCTGTTGCCTGAGGCGGAACTCAACACATGTCCGCGCAGCAAGGTCGCCTTGAGATGCTGAAGATCTGGTTAACCGGCCAAAATTGATTCAAATCCACCTGTGGATATTTGCCTTCGGGTAAATCGAAATGGCCATCCTGGGCGAACGGCGGGCAAAAGGAGAATCCATGACTAGCGACTTTGCCGCTGCCCACCTCCATCTTGAACGAGCCTGCCACTATTTGCGCGGTGATGACGAGACGAGCAGCACGGCTCGTGCGGCTCTGGATATTCTGATCGATGCCATTGTTGCAGCCCAGTACAAGCGTCCGCCAGCAGACGTGGTGGAATTTCCCAAAATGGCAAAGCAACGATAGCCGGCGAGCCGGCCCGGGGGCTACGAAACCAGCCGATCGATCGCCTGCGTCAGCAGGCGATTTCAAGACCGGAAAGGTCCAGCGTCTGATCCCTCTGCGGTGCAGTTCGAACTCGGATCGCACTCTTGTGCCTCTGTTCCTAGGATTGAGGCCGGGGTATTCTCGCTCGGTCCAATGGTCTGAAATTGTCCCGGGGAGGGGATGGCGATGGCTGAGGCAGCACGTCACGACGCTTGGCAGGCCGGAGATAGCTACGACCTTTATATGGGGCGATGGAGCCGTCAGATCGCTCCATTGTTCCTGGATTGGCTCGATCCGGCGGAGGGTCTGGACTGGCTGGAGGTGGGTTGCGGAACCGGTGCGCTTTCTGCAGCCATCCTGGCGCGCTGCAACCCCAGAAGCCTGGTGTCCATAGATCCGTCGGAGGGTTTTCTCGCCAAGGCGCGTGCAAACGTGCCGGATAAACGTGTCGAGTTTCTCGCAGGCGATGCGCAGGCCTTGGCTGTCGGATCGGGCAGCAAGGACATGGTCGTGTCGGCGCTTGTTCTCAACTTCATCCCCGACAAGGAAAAGGCGCTTGCCGAGATGCGGCGGGTGGCTCGCCCCGGAGCGACGGTTGGGTTCTATGTCTGGGATTATCCTGGCGGCGGGGTGGAATTCATGCGCGCCTTCTGGACCGCTGCGACGGCGCTTGACCCCGGTGCCGTCGACCTTACCGAGGACAGGCGCTTTCCATTTTGCACCCAAGACGGGTTGACCGATCTCGCGGAGAAGGCCGGCCTGGTTTCCGTCGACTCCACCCGGATTGAAATGCCGGCCGTGTTCAAGGACTTTGAAGACTACTGGCGCCCCTTCACCCTGGGTGCAGGGCCGGCGCCCGGCTACTGCATGAGCCTCGAACCAGCAGCTCGCCAGGGATTGATGGAGAGGCTCCGCGATAGCCTGCCGCGCGGCGAGGACGGGTCCATTCCCCTGAAAACGAGAGCCTGGGCAGTCAAGGCCAAGGTTTGGCCGCAAGCCCACGTCGCGCCAGACCGGTAGGCCGCCAACTATAGACTGTCCTGCGCAAAGTTCGGGTTGACCGGCCTCGTACGCGAAGCGACTATTCGTCTGGACAGCCGAGATGGCTGCAGGAGGAAATGCGATGGACGAGCCCGATCGGTGGCGCCATATGTCGAGCGCGCCAAGGGATGGCAGCCGAATCCTTGTCACGGTTCGGCCGTCGGAACAGGGGCCGGCGGAAGTCGACCTGGCTTACTGGTCTCGGGCCGACCAGTTCGGCAGCGAAGGATGGCGCGCCTCCGACTCGTCGCCCGGACGCGTGGTTGAATACGCAGAACCCGAGCTGAAATGCTGGATGCCACTGCCGACGGCCAATCTGAGCAAGGGTTCATTGCCGAGCCCCTGGGACGAAGAAGATGTCCCGCTGCTGGATGGGTCGGGGATATGAAGTTGGTTCTCGCGGTCGTCACAGGGCAGCGTTGGGGCCGAGGCTGCCAATCTCCCCCACAGGAGGGGAGATCGGAGCTTCACCATTGGCTCTTCTCTTCAGCTTGCCTCAGTGCCTCAGAACAGGAACGCCGCCGTGACGGGGTTCGGCCCGGTGCGGCCGTCTGACGAATCCATGCCTCGAATGAGCTCGAGGTCTGCCGCGTCCAGCTCGAAATCGAAGACATCGAAGTTGGCGGCGATGCGGCCCTGGTGGATCGACTTTGGAATGACGATCAGCCCTTCCTGAAGATGCCATCGGATGATCACCTGCGCCACGGACTTGCGGTGTTTTCCGGCGATCTTTTCAAGGGTCGGATCGCTCAACAGTCGGCCGCTGCCCAGCGGGCTCCAGCTTTCGATGCGGATTTTGTGCGTACTGTGAAATTCTCTGATGCCGCGCTGTTGAAACCGGGGATGGAGTTCGATCTGGTTGACTGAGGGCGTGACGCCAGTCTCGCCGATGATCCGCTCCAGATGGTCCTGGTTGAAATTCGAAACGCCGATCGACTTGATCTGGCCGGATTGCCTGAGTTCGATCAGCGTCTTCCACGCCTCGACATATTTACCCTGGCTGGGCACTGGCCAGTGGATCAGAAACAGGTCGATCTGTTCGATCCCAAGCTTGTTCATCGTCTCGTCGAAAGCCCGAAGGGCGGCGTCACGCTGATGTGCGCCGTTGCGCAGTTTCGAGGTGATGAACAACTCGCTGCTCGGCACGCCAGCGGTGCGGATTGCCTGCCCGACGCCTTCCTCGTTCCTGTAGCCTTCGGCGGTGTCGATCAATCTGTAACCGGCCTCGATTCCCCAACTCACCACCTGGCTCGTGATGGCTGGATCGACTTGCCACACGCCAAGGCCGATCTGGGGAATGGCTGAGCCATCATTCAATGTGATCTGTTCAGGTCGATTGAGGGTAGTTTGTTCATGCATGCTCAGGTCCTTCTGCATCGCTCCGCCCAGCGCAGTGGCCGGGAGGAGATCCGATTCGAACTGGCCAGCAAAATGGTTCCTGACATGCCCGCCCGGGTCAGCCGATAAGAGGGCTGGTTGAAAGCCCCGGCCCAGCATCTCCCTCAAGCCGATCGAGGCGCGACCAGCTTGCCGTTCATCATTGGTAGCCGGCGGGCCGACATGTTATGATGTGGCGGCAACCAACTGCAGTCCCAAGTGACTGTCAGGATTGCGTAATGCAACGCTTTCGGTCGTTAAGTCCGACCGGCAGATTACGCTTGGCGCTGGAATTTCGCACGAAAGCAACCGCCCGCAACGTTGTATCTGGTTCCACAGATGCCGCAAAGCTGGCCACGTGGGAGGATATCGTGATCAAGAAACTCGCTTTCGTTTTGTCATGCGCTGCCGCCTTTTGCGTAACGTCCGCCTTTGCGCAGAACGCCAATCTCGAGAAACTTAGCGAATTCAAGACAACCGGCACACCGATGATGGAGCCGATACCGCAGACTGGGGAGCACGCCGAAGCGCTCAAAGCCATTGCAGCGAAAATCAAAGTCCCGGATGGCTTCAAGGTCAATCTCTATGCCATCGTTCCCGACGCGCGTCACATGGCCGTGGGACCACAAGGTGTGGTGACGTTCGTCGGCACCCGCAAAGAGCTGGTCTATTCCATGACCGACCGCAACAAGGATCGCGTCGCCGATGATGTGAAGGTCTTTGCGCCTTCAATCAAAATGACAGTCCCGAACGGCGTTTGCTTCTCCAGAGATGGCCACCTCTACGTCGTCGAACAGAACCGCCTATTGTGGTTCCCGGGCGCCGAGTTTTACTATGAAGGTCCCGATGTCGCGGCTTTCGATATCGTGAAGCAGGGCGAGCTGATACCCGCATCCAACGAGAGCTACAATCACACGGCCCGAACCTGCCGTGTCGGGCCTGATAACCGCATCTATATTACCATCGGTCAGCCCTTCAATGTGCCAGCGCCCGAAGTGCTCCCGGAATTCGAGAAACTCGGCATCGGCGGCATCATAAGCATGAAGCAGGACGGTACCGACCGCAAAATTTATGCGCGCGGAATGCGCAATCCCCTCGGCCTGGATTTTAACCCAAAGGACAAGACACTTTGGGTGAACGACAATCAGGTCGACGGCATGGGTGACACCATCCCCCCGGGTGAAATGAACCGTGTTACCGGACCGGGCCAGAATTTTGGTTTCCCGTGGTATGGCGGCGGCAAGATCCGTACGGTTGAGTACAAGGACGCAACAGTGCCCGAAGGCGTGATCTTCCCGGAGGTCGAGCAAGAGGCTCACGCGGCCGATCTCGGGCTGTCGTTCTATAACGGCAAGCAGTTCCCCGAAAAATACCGGGGCGGCATCTTCTCGACCCAGCACGGCTCCTGGAACCGCGTGGACCCGGTGGGCGCTCGGGTAATGTTCACCTCGCTCAAGGCGGACGGCACGGCGGACAAAACTGAAGTATTCGCTGACGGCTGGCTGAGCGAGAATGGCGAGTATCTCGGCCGTCCTGTCGATGTTCAGATGCTCAAAGACGGTTCGCTGCTGGTGTCCGATGATTTAGCTGGGGCCGTCTGGCGGATTTCCTACGGCGATTAAGCGACTAGCCAGGCGGCGGACTTCTGCTGCTGCCTGGCTCATTTCCCTATGGATATAGGAGTTCGGGGTGCGGGGTTTGATCGTAAGTCTGGCTGCGCTCTTTGCCTGTTCATCCCTTGCGGAGGCCGGAGGTGATGCCGCTGCGGGCAAAAGGGTCATGCTGAAGTGCCAGGTCTGCCATGGCAAGGATGGTATCGCCAAGCTGCCCGGGGCGCCGAACATAGCCGGGCAAAAGGAGGATTATCTTGTCAAGGCGCTGATGGCCTTCAAGGCAGGCGAACGCAAGAACGAGCAGATGACTATCGTCAGCAAGGGCCTGAGCGATGAGGATATAGCTGATGTCGCCGCCTATTATTCATCGATCAAGATCACCGTTCAGGTTCCGCCATGAGACC
>SAQG01000076.1 GCA_004020315.1 Mesorhizobium sp. | reverse complement strand
CACCCTCAACGCAAGGCTCCGAGATGCCCCAATCGCTCAGAGTTGATGACGAACGGAGTGTAGTTTCGGCCAATCTCCAAGCCTTGCGATTGCCGGCAACCGACAGTTTCCAAGATTGGAGTTTTGTCGGCAATCGCCATCTCCAAGATTTGCCGGCAACCGCCAATCTCTAAGGTTTGCGACCAGTGCCAATTTCCAACATTTGCGACTAGCCATAAGCCAACACGCCTTCGTGATCCTAGGGCGGAGCAGGAGCGAAGCGACGTCGCGGAGACCCTAGGACCCATGCCGTTGCGGTGGCCGACAAGCGCAGCGATCCAATGCTTTCACTGTCTCGCCCCAGGATGTGCAAGGTAAGGGACGCATCAAAAACCTGAAGCGATTGCCCCAAATGAAGCATCGCACAGGCTTGACTATTTTCCGGCGGCGGCTACAAGGCACGCGCGGCGCCATCGCCGCCCTGCCCGCGCGGTTTTCTTTAACTGCGCCTGCTGGGGAATAGGTTAACGGTAGACCCACGGACTCTGACTCCGTTAGTCCTGGTTCGAATCCAGGTTCCCCAGCCAATGCTTTCCTGGTCCATTCTGGACACATGGGTTACATTTTATACCGGAGACATAGGTAACACTTTCGGCCCGAAAGGGTTCTCGAGTGGTTCCAGTCTGCATGTCTCATCGTCGAAGTATCCCAAATCATAGTCCATGAAGCTGGCCAACCAGATTCGGTCGTCGACCTGTTTGATGCCGACGGTCTGGCCGGCGAAGACCTGGCTGAGATTGATCTTCTTGCGATTGTAGCAGATGCGCCCGCATGTGGTGACGGTGACTGCCTTGTCGTGGAAAGGGTAGTCGAGCTGCGGCAGTCCCCGATAGGGCCGCGGCGATGGGCTGTAGCGCTCGGCAGGCCAGGCCATATCCAGCGCCTGGTGCGGGCGTTCGGTGTTGAACTCCTCGACGAAGTCATCGAACCTGGCCTGCTGCTGCAGGAAGTTGGCGCCGGCCGGTTTGGTGGTCTCCAGTTTCAGGGTCAGATGCATGCGCTCATGACGGCCGTTTTGCTGCGGGCAGCCGGGCTTGATGCGCTCGATGGCGATGCCAAGCCTTAGCCACCACACCGAGAGCCTGGAGAGATTGAACAGCGCATTGGGACTGGCAAAGGGCACGCCGTTGTCGGTTCTGATCGCCCCAGGCAGGCCGAATTCCTTGAAAACGCTTTCGAACACGGTGAAAGCATAGGCCTCCTTGGTGGTGTGAAGCGCCTCGCAGGCCAACAGATAACGGCTGGCGAAGTCGCTGATCGTCAACGGATAGCAGTAGCGCCGGTCGGCCAGCATGAACTCGCCCTTGTAATCGGCGCACCACAACTCATTGGGCGCGGCGACGTGAGACAGCGGCGTTCCCGTTGCCCTGTTGCGGCGCCGCTTGCGGCGCTTGACCAAGCCGTGGCGGTCGAGCACCGCATGCACCGTCGAGATCGCCGGACAATGAACGTCTGGATAGAGCCGCACCAATCGCTCCCTGATCTTCGGCGCGCCCCAGTTGGGCTTGTCCTGCTTGGCACGCACCAGCTTCTCGATTTGGAAAGGAAGCTGATTGGCGTGCCGGTAAGGCCGCCGCGAGCGGTCAGTCAGCCCTTCCAGCCCGCTATCATTGTAGCGATTGATGAGCTTGTAGCCGGTCTTGCGCGATATCCCGAACTCCCGGCAGACCACCGCCATCTCCTCGCCATCCAGAAGCCGCGCTACGAATTTGAGACGCTCGTCCATAAGGTTGCACTCCTGCCAAGGCACCTTTGCTCTCCTCGCAAAGGCTGGAAGTGTAACCCATGTCTCCGGAATGAACTGTCACCCATCTCTCGGGAAGGGCACCTAAAGAGAGATCATAGTTTACGTGCACAGGAAGGATTGTGCCCACACTACATGACAGTGATGGCTGAGAGGTCGGGAATCAGTTGGAATGAAGGATTCATCTCTTGCAAAGAAGGATCCTCATCATGGCTTATCTTCCCGGTGCTCTCGCGCCATTACACCGTATAACTTAGCGCAGCATAGTATTTCTTCGCGTAGCTGGCCACGAGGTCGGCCCGCTCGGTGCCGTTGATGATGCGTCGTGCGTTGCGCCAGTCGGCCTTCTGGCCATCGAAGAACTGCGACAGCCGATATCTCGTGAAGATGCCATCGATCATGCCCCTGACCATGATGTTCGCCGCGACCAAGGGCTGCATGGCCAAATCCGGATTGGCGACCAAGTCTACCTTAAGCAGCCGCCCTATTCGTTCGTAATTAGCCTTGTGCGTGAGCTGCACGAGACCGCGTCCGAGCCAGCTCTTGCCCTCTGAGTCCGGCCGCCAGTACGGATTCGTGACCCAGTGCAGACGTTTGGCGGCCCACGCCCGCTCGAGGATGGCGATTGCCCGCTGATCGGTGGCGGCGAAGGTTTCGCGGACCGGCTGCATGGTCCGCCCGGTCTCGTGATGCGCGGTTGCGAGCATATAGGCCAGCCAACGATCGTCGAGGGTCGACAAGGCCGGTTCCCAGTTGTTCAGGATCGCGATGATCCCATTGACCTGCGACTGCGTCATCCGGCCGTCGAACAGGTTGAGCCGGGCATAATCGAACAAGAAGTTGCGATTTATTGGCATGGTACCTCAATCTCCCAGGTCCGTTCGCGTTGCTTACAACTCGGCGCCGGGCACCGGCGCCCCCTGCGGCGCCTCAGGCGCCACCTCCGTTGTCTCTGGTACCGGTGTGACCGGTTTGCTGTCCGCCGGCGCCGGCTTGTCGCCGCATTCGGTCAGGTCGTCGGGGAGGCTGATCGTAACCTTGTCCGGTTGCGTATCCACGCCTTCACTGGTCCACACCCTCAGCGTCGCAGCCCCTAGCTTTACCGGGCGGCTGAGCTTGGTGAACTCGGCGATGATGCCGCGCATGTTTGGAAGCACGGTAATCCGGTCGGCGCGTTCCGACCCGACCGTCACCATAGCGCTGCGCCACAATCGCAACCCGGGGATCAGAATGGAGGCCTTCCGGCAGGCGACGAGATCGATTTCCTGGTCCATCAGCTCGTCGTTAATCTGCGGGCGACGAACGGCTTCCTCGCCGCCGATGAACGCGTCAAATGCCTCATAGTCGGGCGGAATCGGAACCGAATAACTGTATGGCTCACTGCCGTTCTCTTCTGACGACGAGCCCAGCCAGCCTGTTCGCACAGTGACGGTAAGTCGGCTAGTCCAGGCAGGCACCGAGATCAGCGCGAACTGCGACTTCTGGAACGGCGCGCCTCCCGCGCCGATATCAATGACCCAGCCGAAATCGATCGACTTCGTCGACTGCGAGTCGGTGAAGCCGACCGCCATTGGTTCGAGTGACGCGCGGTCGCTCCTGTCCGTGGCGTCGAAGCCTATCTGCGATCCGCCTTCTTCGGTGCCTGCCGGATAGTCAATGTTGATTGTGTTCGAACGGCCGCTAAGCACGGAGGTCGCCTCCATCCGCGGGAATAGCGAATAGGCGTACATGTCAGGCTGTATGACCTTTTCGATGAAGTTGAAATAGCCGGCCGGAATAGTGACGTATTTAGCGCATGCCTCGTCAGACTTTGGACAGTCCTCTATCTCCCCTATGCTTTTGACATAGCGTGTGATTGATCGCAGATTGCGGTAGTGCGGCCAGTACAAGGCAAGGTTCGCGTTGGGATCGCCCGACTGCGGCACAAAAACGTAGGCCGATTCCTCGCCGTCGAGTTCGTCGACTTGCACGAACCCCGGAACTTGCTCTTTGTTCGGTCGGATGTGGATCGTATCGTCGACCCGATCGACGCTGAACTCCGGCCGATTGGCGCATCCCCCTTCACTTGGGATTCTGACCGTGACAGCTAGGAACTTGTCCCACGGATCCGGCAGTGCGACTTGTTCCAAACTGATTCCCGACCCTCCGATCAATCCTCCGCCACGCAGCTTGGCGTTGTCGAGCGCCAGCACGGTGTTGACCGTGGAGGAAATCTCTTGTCGCCAACTGGTCGGCGGACTGGCGCATTGTGGCTGCTTGCAAACGCACTTGGTCTCCATGATCTGCAGGAAATGCGAGTTCAGGCGCCAGCGGACATTGGCCAGCCACTGCGTATAGAGATTGAAGGAATTGTAGTTCGGATTATTGGGGTTGTTCTTGATATCCGAATATTTGCTCTGGAAATATTTCCGCAGGTGGTAGGGAAGGTCTGGGAACTTATTCGCGGGGTCCACCTCTTCGAGAATGAGATCGGACTGGCCGGTGATCGACAATCGCACGAAAGCGCGGCCGGCGGTGAATCTGCCCGGATAGACTGTGGTGTCGAACTTAAGCCCATAGACGGAATTGCCGGTTAGGTCATGGCGGTCGTCAAGAAGGTTTTCAAGCACGCTTTGGCGGATCGTATCGCGGGCTGCTGCGCGGATCTTATAGGCGTCGACGAAGGACAGTACCGGGCGCGGCGCTTCGCCGGACCTCGCGGACGCCTCCGCGGCGGGAGCGGCTGGCGGCGGCAAGACAGGCGGATAGCTTCCCGAAAGTGTCGGCGCTGCGGGATCGTAGATCGCCGCCGGCGGTGCCGCATTCTGCTCCGCTTGCGCCTTATCCTTTTGGCCGAGCCGAATGCCACGGTCGCGCTGGTTCACGACGGCATAGTCCCCCACATATTTGTCGAGAGCCTCTAGTTGCTTGCGCAACCAGAAATCCTGGTCGTTGCGGTCGTTGACGAGCCGTTCGCGCGTGTAGACGCCCGGGCTGTTGACATAGATCCGGCCGGTTGGCCCAATAATCCAGCCATAGAACCTCGTCGGCTGGAACTCGGTCGCCAGCAACAGAAGCGCTACTGCGAGCACGGCTAGGAGCAGTTTGTAGGGAGACAGGAATGAAAGCGCAGCGCGGACGCTGTTCGCGATCCGGTCCCGCACCAACACGGCATCTTGACTGTTGGTCATGACTACCTCTGCCCCTGCCTTTTTTCTAATCAACGACGGACCCGATCATCATCTGCATCCGCCGCTCTCTGTCCGCACAAACTCGCCATTTACGTAGATGTCGAAAACCTGCCGCTGGCCGCGCGGGCATGTTTGGTCCGCGATCGTCCTCGGTACGCGCGTCGTCACGGGTGGCTGTTCCACCGGAGCATCAGTCTGACCGAAGCCGTCACCGACATGGAGGGATACCGCCAGCGCAAAGGCGCATAACCGTCGTGCAGTAGCACGTGACCGCGGAGGCGAGATCAAAGCCGGGCCGAGCATCGGGTTCTCCATTCTCGCGTTGTGCCGCGGCCTAAGGGATAATAGTTCCCTGGAACTGGCCGCAGAAACAGGGGCTGCCAATCGGCTGGGGCGGCACGAAGCAGATGCCGACGGGGGTCGCGCAGCGCGGGCTGAATGCTTGAGCGAGTACTTCCGCCTTGGCTGATTCCATATGCTGTTTACTAAAAGAAGAATAATAGGGACAAACTACAAAAAGTAGAGAGAGAATAGCACTTAAACGCAAAACTTTTCTTTTTGACATCGTAATGGAGCCTTTTCCCAAGACTATACCTTCGCCTAGCTAGCTAGCCCTTCTTCCCGAAGAGGCGCGAAGAAGGGCAGCTGCGTCCCACGCCGAACCAGTAACGAATGCTCAATCCCAAGTATCTTGCGAACACTTGCCAGCGCGGCGTCATTCACCTCGATATACGCGACGATGTACCATTCGCCGTTCTCCTCCCTCGCCATGCCCATCGGCTCGGCCCGCCACTTCAGCGCGCCATGGTGGGGCATGAAGTAGGTTTCCTGGATGCCGCCGACGGCACTGAGGCCCTCGTCGAGAGCGTATTCCATCACCGCGCAGCACAGCTGCGTCAGCGTGCCTCGCAATCCGGTCGAACGTTTGTCGGGAACGACGAAGGTGCGCGTCCATTCGGCCCAATCGGGACGCCTCGGAACACCAGATCTTTCGCACATGTGAGAAAAGACCTCCGAGACCATGTGCGGCTCGCTCGTTGGGATCAATCGAGCCGAGGTCACCACGCGACCGTCTTCGATACCAAGCAGGTAAGTCGCCGCGTCGGTATCGAATTGGTCCAGCTCGCGACCGTCCGGGCTCGGAGGGCGCCAACGTTTCTGGTGTACGAAGAAATCGTGCCGCCGGCGCAGAAACTCGTCGAACTCGTTTTCATAGAGGTGCTTGTTATGCGCATTGACTACGTGGGCCGTTATCATGGCGCGATCCCCCGATCGTTCTCGCAGGGATATTTGCAGTCGCGCTAATATACGTCACCTGTCTGATGGGACAGTTGACGCGTTTTAGGGATGGATCAGGCGCCGGCGCACTGCCTCGACGACCGCCTGCGTGGTCGTAGCAACGCCAAAAGCTTCCCTGGCTCGTGTGGAATGCCATTTGACCGTGCGCTCGGTCAGGCCAAGGATTTGGGATGTCTCCGACGATGTCTTGCCGGCCGCAGCCCACAAGAGCACCTCTTTTTCCCGGTCGGTCAGCAGGCCCTCGTCGCCGTCAACGTCATTGGACAAGGCCTGGATCGACATGCCGGCATAGACCGCCATGGTCACCAGTTGCACTTGATGGCGCGGCGAGAGCGTGCAGCACTTGGCCGAAGAGGCGAACGACAGCACGGATTGCCAATGGTGAATGCTGAGCATCGGCACGGCGAAGCCGCTCCAAATGCCAAACTCCGTCGCCTCGCCGGCGACGCGGCGTGAGCCTTCAGTGTCCGACCACTTTGCCGGAACTTCGGACCAGAGGAACGGCTTCAGGGTCTTTGCCGAGTAGATGCAAACACCATCAACCGCGGCATGCTCGGCCTCGACATAGCGTTCGAACCAGCCGGCTGGCCAGCCATTCAGTTCAACCATCGGTGCAAGTTTCTGACCACTGAGCGGCACACCGCTCAGGATAAGATGCTCGAAGCCGAGATTCCTCACGGTTTCAAGAAGGTCGCACAGCAGCGGCCCGGTAGCTGTGTGATTCCTGCAGCGTTCGACAAAGTCGAACACGTCTGAATCGATCATGCCAGAGACCCCGTCTCCTCGCCAAAATATTAGCGTACCTCAAATTAGAATCTTCAAATATATCACCGCTGCCTGACCAATCACAGCGGTTGCGTTCGCCACTCGTGCCAGCGCAATTTCTGCGCAATCGGCACAGGCTCGCCGGCTGGCATGACTTAGGTGAGAAGAGAACGGATCGCTTCAAACTCGGCGCCTATTGGTGACTCATCTCCAGGTGCAGCGCTGCGCGCAGCAGTAATTTCTTGAAAGCCGCCGCAGGGAACAGCAAACGGACTCTCGATGCTATCTTCGCCATAGGCAGGCGCATCGGCCAAACGAATGAAAAAATGCCCGCGCCTCTGGCCGAGAGCGCGGGCGCGAGCGGGTTGGGGCCGACCTGCAGCTGGGCAAGCGAGGGGCGCTCCCACTGCCCACAGACAATCATTAGAGATCGCTAATTTTCTGCTTGACGATCGCATCGCCGGCACCAAAATCGTGGTCTTAAGCTCAAGCGTTCGAACGGGGATGTCGCCATGCCTGACGGCATCGAAATCTACTTCAGTGCGAGCCTGGCGTCGGATCAGCGCGAGATGGTCGAGCAGTCGATCGCGTCGGCGGTGGAGCGCACGCGTGCGGAGGCCGCCGCGGCGCGCGCGCGATCGGCCGAGGAGGACAAGCTGCGTGACGCGATCACGGCGCGCCTTGCGACGCTGATCCGAGCGGACACCGGAGTTGCAGAGACGCTCGAAGGGGTCGGCAAGCGGCCAATCAAGGCTGAGGGCAGCCTGCGCCTACGCGGCCCGCCTGGCAGAGCACGCGATCGCGTGATCCCTGTATCGCCGACTGACAGCAGCGTCGAGCTGCGGCGTCCTCCCTACGACTTCGCCTGGAGATGGTACCACGACGAAGGGGCCCCTCCGTTCACCCAGAGCGGCGACCAAGAGGGACGCCTCGGCGTGGATGCGCGGGCCGGCGGCGGCGTCGCGGGCGGCGCCAGCCGTTTTGTCCACGCACATATCGGGGTCGGCTGCATTGTGCGGACCGATCGTCCGATCGCCGTCGAGTTGTTCGCGCCCCGCTTGTCGCGCCATTCCTTCGCCATTGGCGCACACGGCATTGGCGCGAGCGCCACCTCGGAGGGCGGCCTAGAGGCGACTTTCATGAGGGGTGGCGAGGTCTTGATGGCGGGCACCTTTCCGTGGTGGCGCAGACACGGGAGCGGCCTCTCAGAGCATGAGAGCGTTCGGACTGACTTCACGAGCGTATTCCCCGGTGGGATGGGAGGACGAATCGACCCGGGCGAATACACCTTCAACGTAGGCATCTGGGCATTCGCCGATTACTCTTCAGGCATTGGAAGCGCGGGAGTGCAGTCGCTGGTCGAGAGCAATATCATCGAGATGCAAATCCATCGCCGAAACTGAATCCGTCGAAAGACAGATTCACGCACCAGGCCAGTCATACACCGCTGCCATGCCAATACCTGTGCCAATCAGCTCGTCCCGTCTGTGCAGGACGAGCCCGCAATCAGGACAAAGCTATAGCCATTGAGGCGCCGGCCTCTCGCCTGTCGCAACGTGATTTCCCGCGCCTCACGCGGCTGCGTCCAGGCCGCGCCAGCAAATAGTTGAGAATCGGGGCCTGGCCAGCGCCACCCTGCCCGTGCCGGGGGGCCTGAGGCGGATGTCAACAGTTAGCTGGCCGTGCGCAGGCGCCGAGATCGAACAAAGGCCTTCAATCCGTCGGAATCCAGCGCGTGCCCGAAGGCATAACCCTGCAGTATATCGCAGCCCAAGCTCTTGAGTGTCTGTGCGTGCTCCATCGTCTCGACACCCTCCGCTACGACCTCAATACCCAGGGATTTGCCGATTTCAATGATCGACGAGACGACCTGCCTTCCTTGCGGCGATTTGACAATTGGGATGACCAGCTGGCGATCTATCTTCAGCCGGCGAGGCTGCAGCTTGAGCAAGCTGACTATAGAGGCGTAGCCCGTACCAAAATCGTCTATCTCTACGTCAATGCCGAGCTCTTTTATCTGCTCAAGATTCCAGGTAACAAAATCATCATTTTCGTCAAGGAAAATTGACTCAACGAGCTCGAATGAAACTGTTCCCTTCTTGATATTCAGCTTCCTGAGACTCTTTATAAGTTCCTCATCCTGAAGGCGGCGTGCCGAAACGTTGACTGATACCCGCGGAATGTGAAGATTCGCAGCAGACCACCCTTCGAGATCCAAAAGCGATTGCTCCAATATATTTCGATCGATGATCGAGACGACGTTCAGTTCTTCCGCAATCCTTAGGAAGACGTCGGGCGCCAAAATACCCTTCTCCGGATGTCGCCATCGCGCCAGCGCCTCAACCCCAACTATTTCAAGCGTTTTTGCGTCAAATTGCGGTTGGTAGAAGGGAATGAACTCGTTGCGCTCAAGGCCGCCGAGAATTTCGTCGGCAATCCGTTTTGTGTCGACGATTTCGCTTTGCATCGCTTCGGTGAAGAATTCGTACCGATTGCGCCCACGCCTCTTTGCTCGGTAAAGCGCGATGTCGGCGTTGACCAGCAGGTGTTTGGCTTCGACATCTTTTCCGTTATCGACTGCAATTCCCACGCTCACGCCAAAACGGCATCGATGGCCCTGATAGTAGACCGGTTCTCGCATCTGGCTGATGACCCGGTCAGCGAGCAGCGCCAGTTGCTTGATATCGTCATGCACCACGCACAGGACGATGAATTCGTCTCCTCCGATCCGAGCGACAAATCCCTCGCCATCGACCTTGGATCGGAGGACAGTCGAGGCGTGTACAAGCATTGCGTCGCCTGCGGCGTGGCCAAGCGTATCGTTAATGTGCTTGAACCGATCTAGATCTATGTGAAGCAGTGCCGCATACCCGCCGGCGCGCCTGGCGTTTGCCGCGTAATCTTCCAGCACTTGGTCGAGGTAACGCCGGTTGGGCAAACCGGTCAACGAATCGTGGAGCGCAATGTGCTCTATGCGCGCCTTGGCCGACTCGAGTTCTGCATTTTTCGACTCGGAAAGCTGTTTTGCGCGAACCAGGTCCTTGTTGAGCAGGACATCGGCTGTCACATCCCATTCGGCGCCAATCATTTTTGGGGTGTCGTTTGCGTGCCGGTAAATTATCGCCTTGGATCGGACATGGCGAATCTCGCCATCCGGCCGAATAATCCGGTACTCCGACAAATATGGCCCGCCGCCGGCCATCGCGCTGTCGAAATCGGCGTGGGCGCCAGCCAAATCATCCGGGTGGATTGCTCCCGCCCAGTCCAGGTAGCCGCGGCGCTCCCCAGTTGGTTTGCCGTATATTTCATTGACGCGGTCGTCCCACGTAAGTTCGTTGGTCGCGAGATCGTGTTCCCAAACACCAATAGCCGACGCTTCCAGAGCGAGTTCCAGGCGTCTCGACAATCGACTCAGTTCCGCATAGTTGCGCTGTCTCTCGCCAATCAGGCGACCGGTAACCAGGAAGGGGATCACAACCAACGCACCGGCCACCGCCATGACGGCGCGCAAGGACCACGCGTTGTCGGGCGTCGAAGGCCAGCCGTTTTTGGGAATGGCTGCGATCCGCCATGAGCCGGACGGGAGCAGAACGTCGGCTGTCACCGGATTGCTTTTGGCGACGCGCTCATTGCCGAAGAATTGGTCTCCACTTGGACCGAGAGCGTCCTTACCGATCAGCGCTATGTCTATCCCGAGATCATCGTCAAGCAGGCCGCTCGCCTTATAAAGGCGCTGAACGTCGACAACGGCCGAAATGATGCCCCAGAACCTTTCGGTGTTGCCAGCACTGCGTACAAAGACCGGAAAACGACCGACGAAGCCCTGCCCTCCCTGCCTCAAGTCGACGGGACCGGCAAGAATTAGCTTGCGCTCGTCTCGCGCCCTTAGCGCGGCCACACGCTGCCGCTCGTCCTTGCGGTAATCGAGGCCTATCGCCTTCTCGTTGCCCTCCATCGGGTACATCAGGGAAATGACCAGATCGGGCGCGCCGGCAATATTCTTCAATTGCGAGCCCCTGCCAAACAGGTTGCTCGCGAGCGAGGCGAAGCGTTGCTGTCCCATATAGGGCTCGGTCACGACCGTCGCGACCAGTCCCCGCACCAGTTGAAGGTTTCCGTTGATGTTACCTTCAAGCTTGGCGCGGATAAGATTGACCTTGGCCAGGACATCCGCACGGGCGGCCTGGTCCGAGACGACTTTGTTCTGGTGGTCCGCGAACGCTGCGCCAACGGCAATAACTATCACCGCCATTGCCGCCGGGATATTTGCCGACGAAAAAACAGCCTTCCTAATACCGCCGAACCTAGCGCGGAAAAGAGCCAATAGGCGATTCCTCAGCTGCCATTCGGGTTCTGGGCCAACCCGACCAAGGTATATTAGCTGTCAATATTTAATTTTGACCTTCACCGTAACCATCCGGTGTGGGCCGCGGCAGAGGCGCTTTTGCGTGTTAGACTGCTT
>SAQG01000075.1 GCA_004020315.1 Mesorhizobium sp. | reverse complement strand
CAACCGCAAAAATTACCGTAACGATCACGCCCGGCACGTTGCCGATACCGAAGAGCATCACAATGGGAACCAGGTAGACGAACGCTGGAATGGTCTGCATCCCGTCAAGGATCGGACGCATCACCACAAATACTCGCTCGCTCCGCGCCGCCCAGATACCGAGCGGAATGCCAAGCATCACCGCTACGACGAGCGAAGTCAGCACAATTGAAAGCGTCGTCATGGCGTCCTGCCAGACGCCGATGAGACCCATAAAGATGAGAGCGCCGACGATAACCCCGGCGACCTTCCGTCCGCCGAACTGCCAAGCCGCCAGGCCCGCAACGATGATCATCACGACCGGAGGGACCGAATGGAGCGCTATGCCGAACCACTGCAGCAGAAGGTCGAAGGGCGCCTTGACCGATTGAAAGAAGGGCCTGTAGTGATCAACAACCCAGCGCAGCCCGATCGTCATCCAATCAGCGAGAGGGATTACCCCGCACTCAAAAGGATCTAGTATTCCGCACTTACCCATGTTGCTGTTCTCCAGAAGCTTTCTTGCTCGAAAACTTGCTACGCCACCAGGGTCCAGGGGAACATCGCGGCGTCGCGCTAAAGTTAGTTGTGTGCAATAGGTGCTCCGGATTCCGCAAGGCCCTACGGCAGGTAGAGCTACTCTTCTATTCCTGAGCAGGGTCGCACCGTTACCGACAGATGCGCAGTTCTCCCTGCTTCATGGGTGCCATCGTCCAGACTTCACAGTCCTGTTCACCCGACGACATCCATCTGGACACCACGCTCCGGACCAGGCCTGCCCTCCAGTCGGCGTGCTCGACTGGAGCCTTCAGGCGGCGAGCCAGACGTTCTGCAGATCCATTTGAAACGTCGGGTGAATTGCGTAGTTCTGGACCTTTTTGTTCATGTGACCGAAGAGGCTTTGCCAGAACGGCTGGATGATCACTCCGGAGTCCTGCAACACGTCCTCGATGTTCTTCATAAACTCTTTGCGCTCGGCAGCGTCACTCACGGAGAAGGCGTTCTTGAGCTTGGCGTCAAACTCGGGGTTTGAATAAGCGGTCTCATTCCAGGCTTCGCCAGTGCGATAGGCCAATGCAAGAACCTGAACGCCGAGGGGGCGCATGTACCAGACGGTCAGCGAATATGGGTACTTTGACCAGTCATTCCAGAATGTCGAACCCGGAAGCACAGTGCGTTTGACCTTGAAACCGGCCTCGCGCAGCTGGGCCGCGATGGCGTCCCCGGTGTTTTTCTGCCAATCCTCGTCGATCGAGATCAATTCATGCTCGAAGTCTGTATGCCCGGATTGAGCAATGAGTTTCCTCGCGCCCTCTACGTCCCGGCTCTTTTTGGGCAGAGCATAATATTCCGGATGAATTGGGCTGACGTGATGGTTTTCGCCGACCGTTCCCCGCCCTGCATAGCCGAGTTGAAGGACGGCGTTGTTATCGACCGCCATCTGCAGCGCGTTTCGGACCTTCTTGTCGTCATATGGTTTGTGGGCGGTGTTGGTGCGGCACACGAGCGTCGTTGCCGTTGCGACTTCCGATTTTACCAGGTCCATCTTGTCCAGAATGTCCATGAAGTCAGCCGGAGTCTCCAGATTGAGATCGACCTCCCCGGACTCGAAAGCAGCCACCGTCGCCTGGAAGTCGGTCCCATAATCGACGAACTGCACGCCCTCGAGCAACGCCTCGCCGCCCCACCACTTGCCATCCTGCCGGCGTTTGACTTCAGCCTTGCTGCCGACCAAGTAGGATACCAGTTCAAATGGACCCGTCCCAATCGGCTTCGTGACTGGGTCGGTGCCGCCGGCATCGAAACTGGGGTGGACGATCAGCCCGGGATAGTCGGTGAAATTCGCGATTATGGCGATGTCGGGGTCGCTTAGCTCGAGTTTGACGGTATAATCATCGACCTTGACGATCGCTCCATCTCTCGCCTTGCCGTTCTTGGCATCGATAAGCCCCCCGACACGAGCGGCCATCGAGTTGCCCGAGACGCCCTTCTCGCACCACCGGGTTATATTGAAGATTACGTCATCGGCGTCGAATGTATCGCCGTTGTTCCAGGTGACGCCCTTCCGGACGTGGAAGACATACTCCGTCGCGTCCTCATTGATCTCCCAGCTTTCCAGCAGAACAGGTTCGAACGTGAACTCATGTGTGTAACGGACGAGCGGCTCCAGCCAGCAACGAGAGATGTTGGCAAGTTCCACCCAGTCATAGGTACGCGGGTCTTTCTGCGCCTTGACGGGCATTGAGACGCGTAGAATTCCGCCCTTCTTCGGTTCAGCGGCGCGCACCGATTGGGGAAATGTCACGCCGATCAGGCTATAGGCCATCGCACCCGAGGCGCCGAATGTACTTGCAAGCGCAAGGAACTCACGCCGGTCCATTGTGCCTGCTTTGACCTCGCTCGCCATCTTATCGATGGAAGCTGGAACGCGATCCCCATCGCTTCTGAAAAACCCCATGTTTCTTCTCCCTAATTTTGTTCCCGGTCCATTTATTCATGGGTGCCTGGCTGGACTTAGGCGAGGCTTGGCGAAATTTCTTCCTGGCGTTTCGCCACAAACGCATCGAGTTCCTCGCGGACGGCAGGGTCCATCGGCGGCTGCTCGTAGCTCGCGATGATTGCTGTCGCCTTCTCCCTGCAGCGCTGCGCCATGTCCTTGGAGCCTTTGACCTTCCATTGCTCGTAGCTTAGGTAGTCGAGGATCTCCGGCGCGATGAACGCGTCCTTGAAGCGCTTGAGCGTGAAGGAATCTCCGAGATAGTGGCCGCCGGGGCCGATGCGGCGGACGGCTTCGAGCGCATCCTCGAAATATTCGAATGATATGCCCCGCGCGTATTTCTCGATGAGCAGGTTCTGTTCAGCATCGGCAATGAACTTCGCCATGCAGCACACCAGACCGGCTTCATCCCAGCCGCCGGCATGCATCATAAGGTTGGAGCAGGCGCTGGCGCCGGACATGTAGGCGATGGCTGATTCATAACCGGACTGGGCATCGAAGGTTTTGGCGGAGGATTGAGACGCAGTGGTTCGCCACGGCACGTTGTAGCGCCTTGCCAGTTGTCCGATGACGGCGTTGATCAGAGTGACTTCCGGCATGCCGGACATCGGGGCGCCGCTGCGCATCGACACCGACACTGAATATTGCCCATAGATCATTTTGGCGCCTGGCGCGGCAAGCTGAGTATAGGCCAGCGCGGCGAGCGCCTCCGCATTCAACTGGGCGATCGTGGCGGGGATGTCGGCGGGAGTGTTGGCGGCGCCGAGCACGAATGGAGACAGCAGCACGACCTGGTTCGCCTCGACGAATGCGCGAAGCCCTTCCAGCATGGTCGAATCCCAGACAAGCGGCGAGTTGCCCGACACGTGACCGATCATCACCGCGTTCTGATCCATAAATTCCTTGCCATGCACGATCTGGCCCATGGCGATCGAGTCGTCGGCACGCTGCTTTCCGGTCGTCAGACCGAAGAAAGGCATGTTGGTTTCCACCAGGCTCGAATGATTGATGTGCAGATGGCGCCATGGCACAGCGATGTCGGTCGGCTCGCAGGTGAACCCGCCGGCGATATGGAAACCGGGCAGCATCTGGGTCAGCCGGTTCATGTTCCGGAGATCCTCGATCGTGGATGCGCGCCGCACGCCCTGAAGATCGCGAATGTTTGGCGCACCCTGCATGACGCCGAAAGTCATGGTGTCTGGCGCGATCTCGAAACGCTGTGACGGATCGCGAGACGTCATTTCAAAACGGGGAGGGGCTTTGGAGATGAGGTCCATCACCATGTCGCCCTCAAGGCGAACACGGTGTTCACGTACGTCCGCGCCGGCTTCTTTCCACTGCCTGATTGCCGTCTCGTCTCTGAATTCGATCCCGATCTCGCGCAGGATAGCCAGGGAAGCCTGATGGATGCGCTCAAGCTGCTCGGCAGTGACCGCCTCTACCGGTCGGATGCCGTACTTGATGGTTGAGACACGTGGCTTTCTTTCAGCCTCCCGTGCTGCAACGACCGAGGAGCGGCCTCCGCGGCGTCGGTTTACGGGAACGTCAGTGTCCATTCAGAGCCTCGCCCGCGACAGCGGAACGACCGGCGTCCCGCATTAAAACACTCGTGGCTCCGCCGTCTAAGAAGGCGTGCCGGATTTGTATCTTGCTGATGATAGGCGCGGGCAATAGCCTTGAGAATGCGCAAAAGGTTTCGCCAGTCTTAAACCCACTTTATGTCCAAGTCCCTCGGGCGAAAGCTTTTTGCGGTCCCATCACACCACTAGGACTGCAGAACCTGTGGACGTCGTTCCGCTATTCCTCTCGTGCCGTTCGGATGCCCGGGCCGGCCGCGTACGGTCGTTAGGCTCCCCCTTTCCAGGCGCGGATGGGATGGGATTTCGCGATCCCTCGCTGCAGGCATCGTGTCAGCGCAAAAATTGAATGCTCCTATGAGCGGCTTTAAGCTTGTCATGAAGCTGGTCTATGTCGGGCAGCAATCTTTTTCGCCTGTCAAAGCACTAGCGTCTGGAATAAAGAGCGGCTGATTGCAGTAGAGGTCCGCGAACAGGCCTGAGAATTGAACCATCTGACCAGGAAGTAGCATTCAAATCGCGATTGCGGCGTGGTTGCTGGCGCATTACCCTGCCCTCATTTGCAAATAGCCGTTTGGACGGACAATTGAAGGAACGCCCATGCATTGGTACAATCGACGTCGGAGCGTTTCTATCACGACTCGCGGCTGTTTGAAGGTGTCCTTGGGCAAATTATGAACAAGGTGAAAGGTTCTCGACATGACTTTGCCCGATCAGTTCAAGCGCACTGTAGTCATTGCAGTGGATTTACAAAATGACTGCATCGAACCGGATGGGGCATGGCCGATCTACAATCGAGAAGAGCTTCTGCGGAGTGCCAAGACAGCTCTCGATGCATGCCGTGCAGCGGGGCTGCCTATTGTCTATACACAGAATTGGTATGATCCAAGAGGAGTAGACGCGCTACGTCACGAGGCTTTGAACGGCGGACGCCCATCACATAGCGTCGGGCAGGCTGCCGAGATTCATGTGGACCTGAAACCGGAAGCTAGCGACCTCCTTGTACGAAAGCAGCGTCCCAGCGCGTTCTACAACACGAATTTGGAGATTTTGCTGCGCCGATTGAATGCGGACCATCTTATAATGTTCGGAGCCTGGAGCGAGGTTTGTTTGGAAACGACAGTGTGGGACGCGATTTCGCGCGACTACCGCATCACGATTGTCAAGGATGCCTGCGGCACTGCGACTGAACTGATGCATATGACGGCCATGCTTGACTTGGCCAACTGGCTTTACGCAGGCTCGGTGATCACCGCGGACAACCTAAAGAGGGCTCTGGAGGGTATGCCACACAAGGATTGGCGCTTCGACAGGCCGGCTGCATTTGCTTACACGCTGGAAAACGTTAAATCTCTCTACAACTCCCTTTGACTCTCCAATAGAGAGACGGCCTCTCAATTGGAAGCCTTTGAAGAAGGGCTATCGCGAAGCCAACCGCCGGCGCGGTCAGCCGATCTGGGCCGTAAATTTGGGTGGACAGAACTAGCCGCTCAGTTCACGCCGCTGCTGCATAGGGAGGAACCCGGTTCGCGCCACTGCTACAGTGCCTTTCAGGTTCTGTCATGCGCGGATCTTAACGCGTCACGTTGAGTTCGCTGGCCGCGTTCTCGTAGTTCATGCGCGGCCACCGCCTCCACGGCGAGAAGCGATTACCTCGGGTGAAGATTGTGAGGCTTGACATCAATCAGGTCTATACCCGACGCCATCCTTTCAGTCTACGAGACGCCCGGAATATGGTTTATTCGAAAAGAGTTATTCCGGGCTTGCGTGCCGCGCCAATCTGGGTCGGCGATAGGAATCGAGTGGCCACATCGACAACGGGTTTGACCGGAGTAGATCAACTTGGAACACAACATAGAGGCGTCGATGTCTAACATTATGCCTGCTCCATTCGCGAGAAGCTTGTATTACAACATGGCGCGTATCAGGCAGTTTGAGAACCGGGTCGTTACCCTGGTCGATGACAACGAGATCGCCGGCGTATGTCACGAGTACAGCGGGCAAGAGGCGGTTGCGGTTGGTATTTGCGGCGCACTCACGACTTCAGACATCGTCACAAGTACCCATCGAGGGCATGGCCACACACTGGCGAAGGGCGGCGACGTTGGCAGAATGTTTGCTGAGCTGCTCGCGCGAACGGGCGGATACAATAAGGGTCGGGGTGGATCCATGCACATTGCTGACGTCGGGATTGGAATATTCGGGGCGAATGGTATCGTCGGCGCTGGAGCCCCTATAGCCTGTGGTGCGGCTCACAAATTCAAAGCTGCTCGCGAAAACCGCGTTGCTGTTTCATTCTTCGGCGACGGAGCAATCAACCAAGGGGTCCTCCACGAGGCGATGAACCTCGCGGCGATTTGGGATCTTCCTGTCATTTTCGTCTGCGAGAACAATCAGTACGCGATCTCGACGCCTCTCAAAGAAGTCACGATCCTAGACCCTTACGTTCGCGCCCAATCCTACGGAATGCCTGGTGTGTGCGTCGATGGCATGGACGTCGAGGCCGTTTATCACGCTGCTCTCACTGCTACGGAACGCGCTCGGACCGGCAAAGGCCCAACGTTCATTGAGTGTCAAACCTATCGCTACTTTGGGCATTATACAGGCGAGCGTCACATGAAGATGAACTATCGATCTCAAGAGGAACTCGATCGCTGGAAGTTGCGGGACCCTATCAAGATCTGGGCGGCGCGTATGATGGAAAGTGGCTTGTGCGCTCAAGAAGACATCGAAGCTATCGATGCCGAGGTCAACATTGAGATCGACCGGGGCGTCGAGTTCGCTAGGAGCAGCCCCCCGCCGAACCCGGCCGAGGCTCTCGATTGCATGTATGCCGTGCCGTATCCGAACACTCCGGCATGGGGAGTAGAGCCGTGAGACAGCTGAGATTTCTTCAGGCCATGAACGAAGCCTACCATCAGGCTATGGGGGCAGATGAGAGTGTCATGATCATCGGGGAGGACATTCGAGGTGGAATTCGCGGTGAGACGAAAGGCCTCCATGGCGCTTTTGGCGATCTCCGCGTACTCGATACACCCATTTCCGAGGCAGCGTTCACCGGCTTCGCTACGGGGGCGGCTTTGGCCGGTTTGCGCCCAATCGTTCAGTTTCAAGTTCCCTCACTGATTTACGTCGCGTTCGACCAGCTAGTCAATCAAGCGGCGAAGATGCGATTGATGTTAGGAGGTCAAGCAAATCTTCCAATCACTTACACGCTTATGGTGTCTGGATCGCGGGGTGGAAACGCGGGCCAGCACTCAGACAATCCCTATCCGTACCTCCTACACGCTGGCTTCAAGGTTGTTTGCCCTTCGAATGCCTACGACGCCAAGGGCCTCATGATCCAGGCGATCCGCGAAGACGACCCCGTCGTTTTCATAGCATCAGCCATGTCGCTTCCGCAAAAGGGTCCGGTGCCGGAGGAAATCTATGCCGTCCCTTTCGGTTGCGGTGACGTTAAGCGTGAAGGCTCCGATGTCACAGTCATTGCTATCGGGCATTTAGTGCCCGAGGCTCTAGCTGTCGCTGAGCGCCTCGCCCAGGAGAAAAACATCAGCGTCGAAGTGTGGGATCCTCGGTCTCTCTTGCCGCTTGACAGGGAAGGGCTGTTGAAGTCCGTCAAGAAAACTGGCCGCGTCGTAATCTACGACGACACGAACCGTACTTGTGGGTTCGCCGCCGAATTGAGCGCAATAATAGGGGAGCTGGCGTTTTCATCTCTCAAGGCCCCGATCAAGCGTGTCACGCGAGCTGACGTTCCTATGCCGTTCAATCTTGCGCTCGAAGCTGCTGTTCTGCCGAAGCCGCAGCAACTGGAAGACGCGATCTTAGCCGTAAGGAGCTATGCTCATGTTTGAAGTTCGTATCCCGAAGATGGGTGCATCGACGGTCGAGGTTGATCTTACTAAGTGGTATGTTTCGGTCGGCACCTCGGTCGTTCCGGGTCAGATTCTAGCCGAAGTGGAGTCGGAAAAAACTAACATTGAGATAGAGGCGGAGACCGCGGGCGTGGTTGCCGAGATCCTTGTTGATGAAGGGTCAGCGACGGAAGTCGGAATCGTCATCTGTCGCATCAACACCGAGCAGTAGAAAAGAAATCACGGTTCGTTACTTATCTGACTAAACTTCAGAACCTCCGGCGATTTAAGTGCCACTCCTGGCTGCTTACGTCTGCATACCCATTGGTTAGTGTTCGGAGTCAACTGCACGTTGCTGTAGGACTACCATGACGCGAGACAAACGCTTCGAAGGCAAGACGGTTTTGATTACTGGTGGAGCTCGAGGTCAAGGTGCGGCGGAAGCCGTCCAAATCGCAACGGAGGGAGGGCGGGTTGTCATCGGCGACCTCCTAGACGAGCAGGGCGAACAACTCGCAGCGACTATTGGCGAAAAAGCGTCATACGTGCATCTCGACGTCACTAGCGAGCAAGACTGGCGAAGCCTGATCCGCTGTCTGGAGGGGGAGGGGACGGGACTTCACGGTCTGGTCAACAACGCGGCGATTTATGAACCCTTGCCAATGAGGGATTCGAGCGTCGCGCTCTTCGAAAAGCACTTCCGTGTGAATCAGTTGGGTTGCTTCCTCGGTATGCGGGAAGTCTCACCTCTGATCGAGGCATCCGGCGGTGGCGCAATAGTAAACATCTCGTCTGTCGCCGGGATGCGCGGAAGCCGAACTTGTATGGCCTACTCCGCGACGAAATGGGCCCTTCGAGGCATGACAAAATGCGCGGCCCTAGAGCTTGCGCCAGCAGGAATCCGCGTCAATTCTATCCACCCCGGATGGGTGGAAACCGACATGCTGCTCGCCGAGGATCCGTCCGACAGAGAGCGCCAGTACGCGCTCATTCCGCTCAAGCGGGCCGGGACGGTCGACGAGGTGGCCGACCTCGTTCTCTTCCTGCTCTCGAACGAGAGCCGCTACATTACCGGGGCGGAGATCGCGATCGACGGAGGACTGTTGCTGTGAGCATTTGAGCCTTCTTAGCCCCAACATCCGTTCAGCTCGAAGATTTTTCCGCTTCGTACCCCAAGCAGAGCAGCCCGAACCCGCAAACCGCTAGCCCGCTAGATACCTCAAAAGCCACAGTAGAGCCGATGCCTATCAACGTCAGAATGCCGGCCTTCGTTTCCGATATGGGAGCAGCCACCATTGTAAAATGGATGTTCAACGAGGGGGACGACATAAAGGCCGGAGATGTTTTGGCTCAAGTATCAAGCGGTAGCAATACAGGTGAGATCAAGGCCGCTGCCGGCGGTACTCTGGAAAGGATTGTCGTTCCGGAAGGCGCTAACGGTCTAAAAGTCAGGGACCTGGTCGCCGTTCTTGCCATAAAGACTGAAGCTGGTTCGGTTGCCGCAGCCCCTGGACAACGGTCCGACGCGCCTGGAGGCCCTGCTCCTGCAGCGTCGTCTGGAAGCAAAGGTGCCTCGGACGACGCTGTTCTTAAGCTGTTTGAGGGCGGATCATATGAACGCGTACCTAACGACGGGATGCGAAGGACGATTGCACGTCGTCTGGTGACCTCGAAGCAAACCATTCCGCATTTCTATGTCGCAGTGGATTGCGAGATCGATCAGCTTCTGGGACTGCGCTCCCGACTCAACGATGCGGCGCCCAGGGCCGCCGACGGACTGCCGGTCTACAAGTTGTCCGTCAATGACATGGTGATAAGGGCCTTGGCGCTTGCGCTGCGTGACGTTCCGGACGCGAATGTCTCCTGGACCGAGAGCGCTATCCTTAAACACCAGCACGTCGACATAGGGGTAGCTGTCTCGATCGCAGGCGGTCTGATCACGCCGATCATACGCAAGGCTGAACAGAAAACACTTCAAGTCATTTCCGCCGAGATGAATGACCTCGGCAAACGCGCGAGAGATCGCAAGCTAAAGCCTGAAGAATATGAAGGCGGCACGACATCGATCTCGAACATGGGCATGATGGGGGTCAAAGAGTTCGCTGCCGTGATCAATCCCCCCCACGCTACGATTCTGGCAGTCGGTGCGGGCAGACAACATGTAGTCGTCAAGAGCGGTTCAATGGCCATCGCAACGGTGATGAGTGTTACCCTTTCCATCGACCATCGCTGTGTGGACGGCGTGCTCGGAGCAAAGTTGCTGCAGATATTTAAGAGCTATATTGAAAATCCTATGAGCATGGTCGCCTGAGCAATGAGGGTCTTCCAAGTTTAGCAACTAAACGCTTGCGGTTATGGCCGGCGAAGGTAGCGTATTCGCGATCTTGCGCATGAGCGGCTGGACATAAGCTGGGTTTAAGGCCAGCGAAACCTTTTGCGCATTCTCAGGACAATTGCTGGCGCCTATCATTGCACGCCAATTGGCCAGGCTGCCTATCCGGGTTGTTTCTGCGGCAGAATGTTGATCCCCTGTCGCAAGGTACTGGACAATGTCATTCCGTATCCGTGTCGCGGGGCCGTTTTAGTGATGGTAGCCGGCAGAGTGGCGCAGACCCGCAAAAGCAACAACGGGCGTCACCCGTATCGGGGTCATGATCGCGGTCAATTTATTGGGGCGACGCCAACATTCAAACTTGGATCAAAGGCAGCATGGATTATCTGAAGAAATTCGACCTGTCCGGCAAGCGTGCAATTGTAACCGGCGGGGGGCGCGGTATCGGGCTTGAAATCGCTCACGCTCTCGGCCAAGCGGGCGCGGCAATTGTCATCGCGGACTTGGACGCGAATAGCGCTGCTGCCGCTGCGGCCAAACTCGCATCATGCGGTATCGCGGCAAGTCATCGCGGCATCGATGTGGCAAAGCCGGATGCGGTTACGGCGCTCGCCGACGAACTGAATGCCGAACAGCCGATCGACGTCCTTATTAACAATGCCGGTATAGCCCGGATAGCCGAGGCCCTCGACACTTCCGACGCGGACTGGCTGGCAACGATGCGGGTCAATTCGGATGCTGCATTTTGGTGTGCGAGGGCCTTTGGCCGGCATATGATCGCCCGTCGCTGGGGCAACATCGTGAACATCGGATCCATGTGCGGCATGATAGTGACGCAGCCACAGAACAACACCGCCTATATTACCAGTAAGGGCGCCATTCACATGATGACGAAGTCGCTGGCCTGTGCCTGGGCAAAGCATAATGTGCGGGTAAATGCGGTAGCTCCAGGATATGTGGCCACAGAGATGACAGTTTCCCCGAGGAACGAAAGCTCATTTCAGTATGACCGATGGTTAGAGCAGACTCCGCTAGGAAGAATGGGCGAGTCGCATGAAGTTGCATCCGCGGTGCTGTTTCTTGCCAGTCCTGCATCAAGCTATTGCACGGGAGCCATCCTGTCCGTTGATGGTGGCTATACATGTATGTGAGCGACGGATAATTCATTGGAAGTGACTAACTACCGCGACAGTAAGAATGTCACTTCAGAATCAATATAAGCGTATCGATTTGGGTGAGTGGAATGTTGGTGCAGGCGCGTCAGGTGCGGAGCCACCTAAGAGCTTAAAATCGCGGCGTGAAGGATAACTTGGACGTTCGGGTTTTAGAGAGAGATCTCGTTGGGGAAAACGGGCCATGGCCTGCTATTTGCGCATTAAC
>SAQG01000074.1 GCA_004020315.1 Mesorhizobium sp. | reverse complement strand
CATCAAATTGGCGTCGATCCGCATCTGGCTGCGGGTTTATGAGTCCACGCCCTAGAGCATTTTGCAGCCAAATGGAATCATTTGGCGTCCGCATAAATGCGGCAAAACAGATAGTTAGAGCGAGTTACCGGTTCCGAGAGAACCGGAACCGCTCTAAGAACTTGCTGCCATGTGGCAATTGGTTTGGGTTGCCCAAGAGGAGGCTGCCTGATCCGAAACTGGCGGAAGGTTCCACCCGCGACCGCAACGGGGTGGCTGTGCCAGAAGCCACCTCAATACATTTGCTAAGCTGGTGGCGCAACCTTGGCCATGTCGCCTTTGCGCGCCGTCTCTATCGTGCTGATTTCCGCATCGACAAGGCACCAGGGTGCGTAGCGGAAATCGCGGATCTGGACGACCCGCTCGTCCCGCCATTTGACCAGCATGAAGCCGCGCACGGCGCCATCCGGCTCTTGCGGGTTGCGGATCAGGATCGCCGGCCTGCCATCGACGAAGCCTAGTGACAGCGCCCAGTCGCTGATGCGGTCGTAATTGCCGAAATAGGTCGACACTTCGGCCTTGCCGCGCAGGCGGAGGCGGTTGACGAGTTCGAGTTGGATATCCTCGGCGATCAGCGCCCTGACCGCGTCGAAGTCGCGCGCGTTGAACAGGTCGACATAGCGGCGCAGCCGCCGCTCGTCATCGGCATCGAGCCGGGGCGCGGCGACCTGTTCGGGCTCGGCTGCCAATATGCGCAGCTGCGCCCGCCCGCGATGCAGCGCCGCCTTGGTGGCGGCCAGCGTGGCGCCGGTCACCTCGCAGGTCTCGTACAGGGAAATGCCTAGCACGTCGACCAGGATCACGGCGCTGCGCTGCGCCACCGAAAGCTGCATGAAGCTGCGCAGGCCGGTCGCCGCGGCGATCCTGCTGTCGGCGCTGCCGGAGGGATCTTCGATGGTGGTCATGTCGGTCTGGGTCATGCGCGACCTTTCCCGATGGCGCCGGCGCAGATGGTCCTGCGCGGCATTATGGGCGATGCGAAACAGCCATTGCTCGGGCCGCTCGACCGCCATGCTGCCGTCGACCGCCTGCAGCGCCTTCAGCAGCGTCTCCTGCACGATGTCCTCGCCATCGATCACCGAACCGGCCATGCGGGCGCAGTAGCGGTGCAGTTTCGGACGGAGCCCGGAGAGCACCGCCTCCAGCGCCGGCCGGTCGAACTTCCGTGAGATCATGGCGTCCATTTTCTTGGCTGCAGCACAGTCGCCCTATCCGGCCTTACCCTCCTCAAGCACATGGTAGTTGCCGATGATTTTGGCAGGCGATCGCTTGACCGGGGTAGAACGTCGCTCCGCATGGTTTTGCGTGAACGCCTCGAAAGCCGCAAGCCCGGTCAGCGCGGATGTATCATTTCCCTCGCCGACGATGTGGATGAACTCGCCGTCGTCGAGTTCGAGCACGAGATATCGCACGCCCTGCGGCGCCGTCTCATCCAGCGCCTCGAATACCTTAGCCACCAGCGCGCGGTTCTCTTCCAGCCCGGTGTCTTTCACGCTGTAGCGAATGAGTTTGTAGCCCATGGTTCGTCTCCTGAATGGTTGGTCTGAGCAGAAGACGACCGGAGTTGCCGAAAAGATTCTCGGCTCGGCATAATTCTTTTCGGCTGCCCGCATCGTCCTTCGCCTGCGGACGGCTGCGCGGCAGCCATCAAGGAGAGGAGAACCGATCAATGCTGTGAGTCCATTGAGGAATAGGGCATCGATCGGCGTCTCTGCGATATCTCGTCGAACATCCGGCCGGCGACCTGCCGGATGCTTGCGGGTTCGACAGGTCGAGTGTGAGCGTCCACGATGCGACGGTCGGGTCCCTGCAGCTGTGACAGTGCGAGTCGACCGAAGCCGGAAGTCCCTCCTGCCATCACCAAGGTGTGCATGAATGGTTAAGCGGCAGCGCGCAGCGTCGTCACGATACGCTCGACCGCGGCTGTCAGCGATGTCGTGCCACGCCAATGTTCGGTTCCGGCCTGGCGCGCGAAGCGGCCGTTTGCAATGCCTTCGTACATGCAGAGCAGGGCGGTGGTAACCTCCGCGGAGAGCCCCGCCTCGGCCAGGACCGCTTCGCGCTGTTCCGGCGGCACGAGCACCGGCTCGACCGGACGGCCGAGAACCTTCGCAAAGGCAGCCGCCACATCGCTGGCGCTCCAGTCTTCGGGCCCGGCCAGTTCCACGATGCGTGTTCCAGCCCAGTTCTGGGACATGAGCCGGGCGGCCGCGCGCCCGACATCGGTCGTGCTGACCATGGGAATTTTCTGGTCGGGTTCCAGAAACGACGGGAGCACGCCCTCCGAGACGCAAGCCCCAGCGACTTCCGACCAGGTTTCGACAAAATAGCCCGAGCGCAGAAAGGTCGTGGCGGGCGCTGTGCCGGCTAGCATCGCCTCGATCTGATGCAAGGTGGCGATGACTCCGGTGCCCGTCTCATGCTGCGCGCCAATCGACGATAGGATGACGCTCCTGGACAGATCGACGCGACGGATCGCCTGGGCAAGTGCCGCGCCGATCTCCGCTGTCTGTCCAAACGGATCGCCGGCGACCGGCGGGGGGTTGAGGAGAAACGCCGCCGTTGCGCCCTTCAAAGCGGCGGAAACCTGCTCTGCGTTATCGAGGCTGGCGACGGCGACTTCGGCGCCGAGCGCCGCCCACGCTTTGCCCTGTTCCGGACGGCGCACGACCACCCGCACCGGCTCACCGCCCGCCATCAGCGCACGCGCCGTTTCCCCGCCGGCCCGGCCATTTGCTCCAAAAACCACATGCATAATCCTGTCCTCCAGTGTTCGCGATTGATCGGAACCCAAGATTACGGAACGGCTAGGCATGCGACAAATGCATGTATTATATAGCCGTCATGCACGAAGTGAATTTGCGTCGCGTCGACCTGAACCTGCTGGTGGTGCTCGAGGCGCTGCTTGACGAAAGAAGCGTCACGCGGGCCGCCGTCCGTCTCGCTATGAGCCAGCCGGCGGTGAGCCGTGCCTTGTCGCGATTACGAAAGCTGTTCGCAGACGCCCTTCTGGTGGAAGGGCGCACAGGTTACATCCTCACTGCCCGCGCCGAAGAAATTCGGCCGGCGCTGCGCAGGACTCTGGCGGACATCGCTACGATGCTGGGGGCGAACCCGTTCGACCCGGCAATGGCAACCGGTCATGTGCGGCTGCTGATGATGGATCTTGAGACTGCCGCGTTGGCGCCTCATCTGCTTGCTCGTCTCGCCGTCGAGGCGCCGGCGCTCGACCTGGACATTCTGCCGCCCAGCGCAACGGCGATCGAAGCACTGGAGGAGGACGCCGTGGACGCGCTCGTCGGCGTGATCGACGATGCGCCTGCGGGCATCCGCCGGCGCGGCCTCTATCAAGATCGCTTTGTCACGCTGATGCGCACCGGGCATCCCGCAGCGAACCATGAGCTTACGCTCGACCGATATCTTGAATTGGGTCATATCGTGGTGAGCGTCACCGGCGTTGGACCAGCGTTCATCGACGTAGCGCTCACTGGTATGGGCCGCCGACGACGGGTGAGCGTGCGCGTGCCGAGCTTCCTCGCAGCAGTGGAAATCGCTGCCCGCTCCGACCTGATCATGACGCTGCCGTCGAGCCTGGCGCAGATGGTTGGGGGACGTTTTGTCTCGCTGCCCCCGCCGCTTGATCTCGGCAGCTTCACGATGAGCCTTCTCTGGCACGCGCGCCACCAGGACGAACCTCGGCACGTCTGGTTGCGGCATAGCATCGCCGCTGCCGCGACAGCGCTGGGCGCGCCCGGCTCGTCTATCGCCGAAGGCAGCGTTCGTTCGCAGCCTGCGGGCAGTGCTCCTTGATGCTGAGGCTGACCGAAATGAGCCAGATCGAAGCGATCGTTAGTGCCTGTCGCGTTCGCCGTGAGCATGCTCATGAGCATGATCCGCATCCGCGCTCGCCAATCTGATATTGGCCGCCGCGAGCGCCGGCATGTGCCCGAACAGCTCGTCTTCCAGCGCTGCGGTGATCTTTTTCGCCTCGGAGACCGGCAGGCTTTCTTCGACAGCGACGGCAATGTCGGCGTGCAGTCTGTGACCGATCCACCGCGCCTTGACGTCGACAATGCGCGCTCCCGGCACATGCGCGGCGGCATGGTGGATTTCGCCGATGACATCAGGCTCCACGCCGTCCAGCATCCGGGTCAGCACCGAGCGCGCCGACTGCCAGACGATGCCGAAGATCGCAAGCGTTATGAGCAGGCCGACAATCGGGTCGGCCAGCGGAAAACCGAGCCAGACACCGAACGCCCCGACGACCACGGCAAGGCTGGTCAGGCCGTCGGTGCGGGCGTGGTAGCCGTCGGCAATGAGTGCGGCGCTGTTGATTTCGCGGCCGACGCGGATGCGGAACACCGCGACGGCCTCATTGCCGAGAAAGCCGACAACGCCTGCCGCCGCCAGCCAGCCAAGATGCGTCACCATTCGTGGATTTATCAGACGGTCGATGGCCTGATAACCGGCGACAATAGCGCTGAACAGGATGATCCCGACGATGATGATCCCGGCCAGGTCCTCGACCCGGCCAAGGCCGTAGGTGAACGTGCGCGATGGCTTACGCCGGGCCAGCATGAAGGCGATCCACAGCGGAATGGCGGTGGTGGCATCTCCGATGTTGTGGATCGTGTCGGCCAGCAGCGCGACGCTACCCGACAGCACCACCACGACCATCTGCATCGCCGCGGTGGTTGCCAGGATGACGAATGACCATTTTATCGCCCAGATCCCCCGAACGGTCGTCGCTATGGTTGCGTCGATGACCCCGTGGCGATGCGGCCCGCTGCCATGGTCGTCGCCATGCACGGCGTGATCGCGCGATCCGAACCCGAACCAGTCGAGAATGTGCGCGCCGAGACGGCTCACAGGTATTTGACTGCTCACAGATATTTCGCCAGTTGCTTGAGTTCCGCCAGCGAGTTGCCGCCGGCTTCCGCGGTGTCGGTCAGGCAGTGCTCGATATGATCGTGGATCAGTTCGCGCTTTGCGCTGCTGATGGCGCTTTCCACGGCATGGAGCTGCTGCGCCAGATCAACGCAAGGACGATGCGCCTCGAACATGGACAGCACAGCCGCAAGGTGGCCTTGCGCGCGCTTCAGACGCTTCACGATAGCGGGATGCGAACGGTGGATGCCTTCGGCCATGCCTGTTTCGTATCCTCCCCGGGGGGATAGAGTCAATCTTTCTGAGCCCGCCTTTCCACTGCCTATCCTATCGGTTGAAGAAAAACCGTCAGCACGCCCAGCGACCTGCCACCTTCCTGCGGGTAGCCCGCCGGCCGGCCCGTATTATTTCGTGACCGTGTTGCGCTGGAACCTTCCCTCGCACCATGCGTTCGGGGCGCTGTATTCGCCATGCCTCATATTTAGGCAGACATGGCGACGGGCGAATACCGGTGGGGAGGCAAAGCATGGGTTGGGGAGGAGCATGTTGTCATGTCGAACCGTGAAATTGGAACGTCCCACGCATTGGGGCTGCGCGTCGCTGATCTCAAAGCCAGGATGCGGAGCGCCCGGATTACCGAACATGAGATGAAAACCTTTCAGAAGGTCGCCGCCGTCATGGGAGGTGAAGGCTCCCTGCGGCTCGACGCCGACGACCTGATCGCCGCGTCTTTCGTAGTCGAGGCGCTGGACGACCCCAGGTCGAATTGACGATCGTGGCGCCCCGGCGATCAGCCAGGCGCCACGTCGGAGGTCAGGGAAGCGGCGCGTCGAGGCTGGTGACCGCTTTCCTGACCGCGAATCTCCTGGCGCTCGGCCACCGAGACGGTGTCCGTCCGGTAGAGCGCCAGGATTTTTTTCAAACACAGCGGATGGCAGACGGAACGGAAGCCGCGTAACAGGGTTCATCGGCCGGGCTGGCCCACGACACCAGCGGCGTCGCGCCGCATCACCGGCACCCGTCGATTACTCCGGATACTCGTATACGGGAATCCACATATCCACCCTAGCGGCTTTCTGTTAGGCAAGGTCCACATGACTGGAGAATCGATTGCGTGGACTGGGCGAAGGCTTGATGCAGAAACCGCTGACGGTGGCGGAACAGGTGGCCAATGTGCTGCGCGAATCCATCGCCAATGGCAGCCTGGCGGCCGGCACGCCGCTGCGTCAGGACGACCTTGCCGAGCGGTTCGGCTTCAGCCGCATGCCGGTCCGCGATGCGCTTCGCCAGCTCGAAGCCGAAGGCATTGTTTCAATCCATCCGACCAAGGGCGCACATGTCGCCAGGATGGATGCTACCGAGATCAGGGAGATCTTTGCGGTCCGCGCACTGCTCGAAAGCGAAGCGCTGCGGCTGTCGGTCCCGAACCTCGGCAACGAAAAGCTCGACGAGGCCGGCAATGTGCTCAATCAGATCGATGCCGAGCCGAATGTCGGCCGCTGGGGAACGCTGAACCGCGCCTTTCACCTCGCCCTTTACAGCGCCTGCGACAACGCCCGGCTACTCGGCCTCATCGAAGCCCACCACAATGCGGCCGACCGCTACGTTCGCGTTCTCCTGTCGAACCTCAACTATCGCAGCCGCTCGCAGACGGAGCACCGCGACCTGTTGACGACCTGCCGCCACCGCGACGCCGAGGCGGCCGTCCGCGTTTTGAAAAAGCACCTCAGCGACGGCATGGAAACGCTCGCCCAGGCTGGAGATGGGCTGGCAGGAAAGTCCTGACCTTTGCCGGAACGATCACGCAAAACGATGACGCCACGGACGATCACCGACCGGCAACGCCCCTCCTCCAAGACCGGAGTGAGCCCCCCAGGCGTCAGCCTTTGCCGTGCGCTGTCGAAGCTCGGTCTGTGTTCGCGCAAGCAGGCCGAGATTCTGGTCGCCGAAGGGCGCGTCCGGGTCGCCGGCAAGGTCGTGCGCAACGGCTCGATGCGCGTCGATCCCGGCCGCGACCGCATCGAGGTCGACGGCAGCCGCGTCGTTGCCGAGCGCAAGGTCTATCTGATGATCAACAAGCCGCGCGGTCTGGTCACCACCCGCGACGACCCGCAGGACCGCGGCACCGTCTATGACTGCCTGGCCGGGCTCGCCCTGCCCTTCGTGTCGCCGGTCGGCCGCCTCGACAAGGCCAGCGAGGGCCTGCTTTTGATGACCAACGACACGCGTTTCGCCCAGCGCCTGCTGGATCCCGCTTCGCACGTCACCAAGATCTATCACGTGCAGATCGGCGCCCTGCCCGACGAGGCCATGCTGGCGCGGTTGCGCGCCGGCGCGACGGTCGATGGCGAGGTTTTGACGGCGCGGTCGATCGAGATCCTGCGCAGCGGCACCAGCACCGCATGGCTGGAAATCACCCTCGACGAGGGCCGCAACCGCCACATCCGCCGGCTGCTCGGGGCGCATGACGTGGAAGTGCTTCGCCTCGTGCGGGTGGCGATCGGCCCCTTGCAGCTCGGTGACCTCGCCAAGGGCAAGGCGCGCCACCTCACGGCCGAAGAGCTGGCGCTGTTTGCGGCCTGAGCGATGACGCATCGCTTTCCCTTCTCCCCCTGGGGGAGAAGGGAAACGGGCAGCCCCGCCACCCGGCCTTGCCGTTACTCGGCCGGAACCGGGCTGAGGCCCGGATCGCCCATCGAGTGCGGCCTGGTTTCCTTGCGCGCCGCGGCCCGGGCGAGAACGCTTTGCCGGTTGATGGATTTGCGCTCGGCATCGATGCGTTGGATCAGGATTTCCGCGCGCTCGATCGAGCCGAGCAGGGCCAGGATCGTGCCGCGTTCGGCGGCGCCCGCATTGGGTCCGAGCGCCAGCGTGCGGGCGCGCAGTTCCTCGACCTCCGGGAGATTGACATGGCCGGCCGGCATCTGTGGGTTGGAGATGCCGTAAGTCGGCAAGATCTCCCGCAGCGAAGCATCGAGCTTGCTCAGCGCGACATCGACGATGGCCTGCGCCGGGCTGCTGAACTTTTCGCGCCTGACGCGGCGTGCCACCTGATGCATCGATTCCGTCAGAGCGGCCGTGAAGTCGGCTTCCTCGATCAGGCTGGCGATCAGATCGAGCTGGTCGTAGGGCAGATCCTCCTTCATCAGCTCGGCGGTGTAGGCACGGATATCGCGGCTGAGGATGTCGGTTGCGAGATAGTGCTCGCCCGGATCCGACGGCGCCTTCTTGGACGAGCGTGCGATGTCGAGGAACATGGCGCCGGCCTGCAGGTGACGGGCCGTCTCCTGCTGAACGGCGGGAACGGCCTTGGCAAAATCGCCGGCCAGCTTGCGGTCGAGGAATCTCGGCGTCGAGAAATCCTCGGCGTCCTCGGCATCGGTGCGGCCGACACGCGACAGAACCCGCTGGAACACACCGATGAACGGGAACAGCAACAGCGTGTTGAAGATGTTGAAGAAGATCGAGTAAAGGCCGACCGCCACCGGCACCAGGGGAAAGGTCTCCTTGCCGTCGACCATCACCGGAATGGCGGGATCGCCGCCGAAGAACTGCATGACCCATTCCAGGACCTGCATGGAGACGAAGAACAGCGGGATGGTGATGCACACGCCGATGATATTGAACGAGATGTGCGCGTAAGCGGTCCGCTTGGCATTCTTCGAAAGATTGAGCGAAGCCATCCACGAGGTGATCGTGGTGCCGAGATCGGCGCCGAGCGAGAAGGCGACGGCCGTCGTCCAGTCGAGAATGCCGGCGGCGCCAAGGCCCATCACAATGCCGATCGTCGCCGAGGACGAATGGATCATGGCGGTCACGCCGGCGGCGATGAACACGCATTTGAGCAGGTTGATATAGGAGTCGGCCGTGAGGGTTTGCAGCAGGGCCATGACTTCCGGCAGGTTGCGAAGCGGACGCAGACCGCCGGTCATCAGGTTGAGGCCATAGAAGATCAGCGCGAAGCCCATGCAGGCGAGCGCTATGTTCTTGACCTTTTCGCTTTTGGCGAAGCAGTAGACCAGCGAGAAGACGCCGGCCAAAATCAATCCCAGAGGCCCGAGCGGCAGAGCGATAAGCCCGTTGCCGAGCGTGGTGCCGATATTGGCGCCCATGATCACGCTGATCGCCGGTCGAAGCGCGATGACGCCGGCATTGACCAGGCCGACGACCATGACGCTCATCGCCGTCGATGACTGGATGACACCAGTGATCAGCGTTCCCGCCAGCACGCCCTTGATCGGCGTTCCCGCGGCTTTGGCGAGAAAGGCGCGCATCCGGTTGACCGAAAGCGCCTGGATGCCGTTTGCCATGAAGTCCAGGCCAAGCATGAAGATGCCCAACCCACCGATCACCGGCACGAGGATGTCCTTGAAGATATCTATGTCCATGTCACGCAGTCCCCAACAAGCCGCTACCACGGCGCGATACGACGTTCAGTTCAGGTGCTGCGCGAGGCAGCCTGGCTCTTCCGCTCAGTTTCCGACGGGCGCTTGCCTTGCCCAGTATTGTTCGATCTGGGCGACGAGCGCCTTCGGCAGCGGCACATAGCCGAGCGCGGCGGCGTCGCCCGCGCCTTGCGCGAAGGCGAGCCGGAAAAGGTCGTGCACGCGGCGATAGCGATGTTCCGAACGGCCCGAGACCTGAACGACGGCGAACACCGCCGTGCTGATCGGATAGGCGGCATCTCCGTCTCGATCGGTCAGCGAAGCGAAGAAATCGGTCGTTTGCGCCCAGTCGATCGATGTCGCGGCAGCCTGCACGCCCTCGGGCTCCGGCTTGACGAATTTGCCGGATCTGTTCTGGATCAGCGCGTAGGAAAGGCTTGCGCGCTGGGCCTGGCCGGATTCGGCATAGGCAATCGCGCCCTTCGTGTCATGCACGGCTCGAATGAGGTTCTGTGTGCCTTCGGCATCGGCGCCGAGCGGCCACGAGATCAGCGTATCGGCGCCGTACTTGGTCTTCCACTCCTCACTGACCGCCGACAGATACTCCGTGAACACAAAGGTCGAGCCGGAACCGTCCTTGCGGTGAAGAACGCTGATCCTAAGATCGGGGAGCGTCAGATCCGGATTCACCGCCTTGATCGCGGGATCGGACCATGACTGGATCTTGCCCAGATAGATGTCGGCCAGAAGCGGCCCCGTCAGGCGAAGGCTTCCCGGGCCAATGCCGTCGAGATTGACGACGACGGCGATGGCGCCCATCACGATCGGAAATTGCTGGCGGCCGGCTTCCCTGAGTTCGGCGGCGTTGATCGGCGCATCCGTCGCGGCAAAGTCCATGTCCGGCTGATCGAGACGCAGGACACCGGCGAGCGAGCCGACGATTTCATAGTCGACCTTCCAATCGGGCGAAACGTAGTCGCCGCCATCCGCGCGGGCTTTCTCGTAGGCCGTTGCCCATTTGCCGATGATCGGGGCGGCCAGTGTCGATCCGGCGCCGCGAATAGGCTCGGCCTGTGCAGCGGCCCCGATCATCAAGGCAACAGCCAGCGTGATGGCGCCACTTGATCCCGTTATTTTCGCCCATTTGCGCCGTATTGACGCAAAGCTTGCTGGAAACATCGTGGCGATCCCCGAATATACTGCGCAAACAAGTAGCTACTTTTCAGTCTTGGCAGAATTCAACAGCTATCCGCCCGGCGAACGAACGCCGGCAGAGAAACAACATCGCTCATCGTATGAACCTTGGTTAACGATTGGATGACAAAGATCTTTGTGGGTAAAACTTTTTATTCGGATTTCCGCGATTGCCGCAGGTTGCCTGAAGAATTGTTCAGCAAGCCCGCACCTCGTGTGCATCGGCCAGTTGCAGCTCGGCGACCTTGCAAGGGCAAGGCGCGCCATCTCACCACCGTCGAACGGGCAACGTTTCAGGCTCGAGCTGCCCGTCGCCTCTACGCAGCCGAAGTCTACGACACCCCTTACTTCGCGTCGTGGAAGATGATGCCGACGGTATGGCGCATGCCGGAGCGAAGCCGGCTGACGCCGTGCCTGAGATTGACGCGATAGCTGCCTTTGCTGCCCTGGACCGGACGATTGTGGACCGCGAAAGCAACGGCGTCGCCCTGGCGCAGCGGCACCACCTCGGCCCGGCTTTGCATGCGCGGACGCTGTTCGGTCAGCACGAACTCGCCGCCGGTGAAATCCTTATCCGGTTCGGAGAGCAGGATCGCCACCTGCAGCGGGAAGGCAAGATCGCCGTAGAGATCCTGATGCAGGCAGTTGAAGTCGCCGGGACCATATTGCAGCAGGAGCGGCGTCGGCCGCGTCTGGCCCTGCTCGTGGCATTGCTTGAGGAACGCGGCGTGTTCGTCCGGGTAGCGCTGGGCGACGCCCATGCGCGCGTTCCAGTCGTTGGCAACTGCGGCGAGGCGCGGATAGAGCGCGGTGCGCAAGCCCCCGATCAGCTCGGGCAAGGGATAGCGGAAATAGCGGTACTCGCCCTTGCCGAAGCCATGCCGTGCCATGTGGACATGGCTGCGAAAATGGCTTTCGTCGGGGTAAAGCCCGGCGATCTTCCGGCATTCTTCCGGTGTCGACAGCTTTTCCATCACCGCGCAGCCATAGCCGCTCATCTCCTCGGCCAACGCCTGCCAGTCATATCCGGCGACCCGCGCTTCCGCCGATCGGACCGCTGCCTTCGAACCTATCGAATGAATGGTCATGGCTCTGCCTCCTCTGGCTTCTTCTGCCATCAGAGATGGGTGAAACAGCGCGTGCAAACCACCCGTTTCCTGCCAATGGGTTACGCCCAGCGTTCCAGCTTGGGTTCCTCGCCCCCACCAAAGTGGGGGGAGAGGTGGCTCGGCGAAGCCGAGACGGAGAGGGGGAGCCGCGCTCTACGAAGCCCCCTCTCCGGCCGCGGAGCCTGTCCTCGGGCTTGCCAAAGGCAAGACCCG
>SAQG01000073.1 GCA_004020315.1 Mesorhizobium sp. | reverse complement strand
CGGGTCACGCGACTGCATGTGCGGCAGCGGTTGCGGTGCAAAAGTTCCTGCGTGCCCCCGGCTTTCTCGACCACGTGAAGGCGACGGGGAGTGTGCTCGCCGCGCGGCTGAACGACAGGTTCGCTCAACATCCGCACGTCGGCGACATACGAGGTCGAGGTATGTTGATGACTGTAGAACTTGTGGAAGATAGGGACACGAAAGCTCCTTTCGCGGCATCCCACGGCCTAAGCTCGAAAATCTATCAGAGCGCTCAAGCGAGAGGCCTCATAACACATGCGCTCAGTGGAACCGTTGACGGCCATGATGGGGACCACGTGGTCATTTGCCCACCCTTGATCGCGAGTGGTGAGAATATCGACACAATTGTGGGATTGCTGGGTGAGGCCATCGACGCGGCCGTGCTAGAGGGGCGCGAAAAAGCGGCGTAGGGGTCAACTACAGGCAAGCCGTTGCGACCAATGGCGTCGCGGGAGGACATCTCCTGCGACGCAGTTGCCGGGCTCTTGTTCTGTTAGTAAATGTTGCGGCAAGCCTAGAGGCTACATTCGTTCATCGCTGAGAGATAACCGTGGCAAATGTTTCACCAACAGAGCGTACTCTGGACATCATCGAGTTGCTCGCTGATCATCCAGAAGGTCTTGCGATCAGCGATATAGCGCGACGTCTTAAACTCCCCAAGAGCATCGCCCACAGGCTCCTCTCAATTCTTGTCGATCGGAACTTCGCCATTCAAGAGGCCGTCACGCAACATTATCGCTTGGCAATCCGGACCGCTGCTTTGGGACTTCGCTTTTTCGGTAATATCGGCCTCAACGAGATCTGCCAGCCTATCCTCAACAGATTGGCACAGCGCACAGGCGAGTTTGTTCGTGTTTGCGCGGCGGAAAACGGTGAGCTCGTATGGATCGCCAGTGCTCAAGGAAGCTCAGAGGGCCTCCGTTACGACCCCACGATGGAAGCGGGACCGGCGCTCCATGCCACAGCTAACGGTCGCGCCTGGTTGTCTACTTTGGATGATGTAGATGCCTTGACGCACTTACGTCGGCGGGGATTTATCCTCCCGCGCCACTATGCGAGGTCCCTGGTTGCCAATGAGAAAGAACTTTCGGACGAGCTGAAGCGGGTTCGAGAATGTGGCTACGCGATCTCTGCGGATGAGAGTGTGATCGGCATCGCGGCGCTTGCAGCACCTATTCCTGATCGCGAGGGTGGGCCCGCGCTGGGATGTGTTAGCGTCGCCGGGCCGTCAGTGCGGATGCCTTCATCTCGCTTGGAGGCAGTCGCACCAGATCTGCTGGCTGCGGCAAGAGAACTGAGTGAGACCTGGCCTATACCGCATCGAAGCTGGCGACCGTCCGCAGCCTGATGTAGGTATTGGCATTGGTCGCCGCGCCTCCCCCTGCGCCGGGCTGATCAGCGCGCTACGACTGTCAGGCCTATTTTCGGATCACCGATCATCTGGCTTATCGTTTCACATCCTCCGGTAAGCGCTGCGGCGGATGAGCTCAGGCTGCCACACTTGGGTGCCCAGGTGGCCGCGGCTTCCAGTTCCGAGGCAGGAGTTCGGCCCACTTGATATCGCGTTCGTGGATCAAGATCCGCAGATCGTATCGATGCGCCTTATAGTCCCGCTTGCAAGCGGCGCCTGTTTCAAATCGGCCATAATAATAGCATCCGGCGGCATGGGCGCAGAGGCGGCCCCCCGGCGAAATTCGTAGAACTCGCTGGATCCGGCATGGGCGTCGGCGTGCAGGATGCATGCTTTGAGGCGGCGGCACGGACGCCCGCCGGAGCCGTCGCGCGCGCGAGCCGCCGAGGGAAGGCCGCGCCAACGTTATACCGACCCTCATTGATCAGAACCCATGGGCCCATTGCCGCCGACCGATAGACATGATCTTCCAGGGTCGGTCCTGCAGTGTTCGCCATGCGTGACAGCAGTGGTCGACGATGTCCTCGTAGGATTTGAAGACGCGGTTTGAGAGCCAGTTTTCGCGCATGAACTGCCAAATGTTCTCGACGGGATTGAGTTCGGGCGATTTTGGCGGCAGGGGCAGAATGGTGATGTTTTCGGGGACCATCAGATTGTTGGACATGTGCCATCCGGCCTGGTCCATGATGAGGACGGCGTGCGCATCGTGGGCGACGTTTCGCGATATCTCGATCAGATGCTGGTTCATGGCATGAGTGTCACACCAAGGCATCACCAAGGCCGCGGCCTTGCCTTGGCTGGGACAGATCGCGCCGAAGATATAGGCCGAGCGGGTTCGCTGGTCGTGCGGCGCGGATGGCCTCGATCCCCGCTTGGCCCAGCGACGTGTGATCTTGTTCTTCTGGCCGATACGTGCCTCATCCTGGAACCAAACTTCGATCATTTTACCCTTGGCGGGGCCAACGGCGATTTCTGCCACTGCGGCGGGGAAGTTTTTTTAAATGCCTCGGCTGCCTCGGCATCCTGCGCATGATGCCTCGGGCGAGCTGAGAGTTTGCGGTAGCCCATCGAGCGCACTTCGCGGCCCAAGGTCTGCTCGCTCACCGAGACACGGAATTCCTCCCAAAGCCATTGGGCCAGATCGCACAGACGCCAGCGCACAACGCCATCGAGATAGGGTGTGGGACCACGCTCGATGGCTTGTGCCAAGGCCGCACGTTGATCGTCGTTCAGCAACGATGGTTTGCCCGGAGCCTTGCCGTTGATCAAACCGTCGGGACCACGCGCGTTGAACCGCACCACCCAGTCACGCACGATCTGCACCGTAACGCTGCCGAGCCGAGCAGCATCAGCACGAGAACCACCATCATAAATCGACGCCAGCGCCAACAGCCGACGCGCCTGGCTGGCATCCTTTGTCTGCCGTGCCAGAAGACGCAGCCCGTCCCCGTCAAAGTCTGACCGCAACGAAATCGCTGAACCCATCGCAAACCTCCTGTTTGCGCTATCGATTCAGATTCGCCCCCCTTTGGGAATCCTGAGAGTCAGCATCAATGAGCGTCGGTATTAGACCTCTCTCTCCGCCATCGCGCCGGCTTTGCAATCAGATCAGGATCACGTAATCGAAAAAAGCCAGGCCGTATCAGACCGTTTAAACAGATTTCCTACTTGACATCATTTGAGCTACGATTCTAAATTGGAACACAATTCCATAACGAAAAAAGTCGGTAAAAAGCCGACGGGGAACAAGGCAGCGTAATGAGCAAGGCAAAATCGGCCAAAGGAACGCCCGTCTCCTATTCCCAGGAGTCTATCGGCTGGATAATCAACCACGCACGAAAGGCGGCGCCGGCAATCTGCACCGGACGGATTCGAAACATCAAGTGCGAGCTGCGGTTTATGAAATGCCGGGCCGAACGCATTAGACTTGCGATTTCGGCCAATCCAACTTTTTCTTTCAACTCAGCGAGCTGTTCCTAAGGACCTGAAGGCCAAGAAACAGCTGCCGCACGCCATCACCAGCGCAAAAGACGAAGGAGAGACAAATGAAATCGGCCCTGAAAGTATTGTCGCAGCATACGAGTCTATTCGGAATGACCGCCGCGTTCATTATGATGAGCTCGGTGGCTCATGCCGCCGATCTGAAAGGGAAGGAGGCGGTTATGTGGAGTCCCGGCGGGAAATACACCACCGCTCTAGAAGAGGCTTATATCAAGCCATTCGAAGCTGAAACGGGAGCGAAAATTCGCCTCGTTGAAGCCGGTCAAGACGAGATGATCGCCGCAGTCTCGGCACAGGTCAAGGCTGGGAAGGTCGAGTGGGACGGACTGTCGGGCATAGATGCCCCGTATATGCCGAAGCTCATTAAGGACGGAGTCATTGAAAAAATTGACGTTTCAAAAATTCCTGGTCTCGAAAAGTTGCCGAAGGCGGTAACGAGTGACTACGGCGTGCCGGTCCTCAACTCGGTCGTGACTGTTTCTTATCGCAATGCCGATAATGTCGCGCCGCTCCAGAGCATCAAGGACTTCTTTGACCCGAACGTCAAGGGGCCCCGGGCCGTAAGTTCCCTGGCCAGTGAAGCGCAGTTTGTCTGCACTTTGGCGCTTCTGAGCGATGGGGTCAGTGTTAATGAATTGACCAAGGGAATCGATATCAAACACTGCCTGAAAGTCGTTGACCCCATAAAGGATCAAATCACGGCGTATTGGGCCAATGGCAGCCAGATGGCCCAATTGATGATCGATAACAGTGTGGATTATTGCCTGTGCTGGGATGGTAGAATCATTCAGGCGGCGCAGGCCAATCCGCAATGGAATATCCAGCATAACGGCGGCATCCAGTTCCCCGGTTATCTCACCTACACCGCGGGTACGAAAAACGCGGATGTACTCGATGCCTTCGCCGTGTACATGCTGGATCCGAAGCGGCAGGCGGAGTTCACCAAGCTGATCGGCTACAGTTCACCTAACCCTGACTCTGCGGCCTACCTGCCAGAAAACTTGAAGCCGTTTGTCAGCGTCACTCCAGAGGCGCAAGCTGTATTGACCACCTTGCCTGATGCGCTCTTTGAAAAAATGGCAGAGCAGCAGGTCGAACTTGGAAAGGCTTGGCAGGCCTACGTTGGCAAGTAGGCGGTAGGCATCAACTAAAGCAAAACCAATCGAGTAATTGACATGCGATCGAGTTTTAACGCGAAAGCTAAGCGGGGAAGCGCGGTCGCGGAAGTTGACCGAGGAGTCGTCCTTTCGCAACCGATTGGTTTTGCAAGCGTTTCCCCGCTGTTGCTCTTGCTAGGCATTTTCTTCTTCGGACCAATGGTTGCCCTTACGTTCGCAATATTTGCTGGCGGTCTCCAAGGGTCTAGTGGGCTATTCACCGAGGTTCTTACCAACGACTTGTTCCAAACAGTTGCGTTTAGGACAATTCGTATTTCCTTGTTCGTAACAATCATCAGCGTCGTCGTTGGCTACGCAATGGCCTACGCAATGTGGAGAAGTCCACCGAGCATGCGGTCCATTGCTCTGGCGCTTATCATGTTCCCGCTCTTCACAAGTATTGTCGTAAGAACATATGCCTGGACAGCGATGTTCAGTCGCAATGGCATGATCAACACGCTGCTTCTAAAGGCAGGTCTAATCGACAAGTCGCTGTCGATGCTCTACACCGAGCCGGTGGTTTTGATCGGCATGGTTCAAGTCATGCTGCCGTTCGCCATCCTGCCGATATACACGACATTGCTTGGTCTCGATCTCGATCTGTTGCGTGCCTCAGCAATTTGTGGGGCGCGGGAGCGTCAGACATTTGCAAAGGTCGTGCTGCCTCTGACTAAACACGGTGCCGGCGTGGCGAGTGTTTTGGTGTTCGTGATCTCTCTTGGCTTCTTCATCACTCCAGCAATTCTTGGCGGGCCTCAGAGCGCAATGATCTCCAACATGATTAGCACCGAAGTTACCACGTTCTATAATCTCGAGGGCGGCGCGGTAATGTCCGTTCTCCTTTTAATTGTCACGCTGTGCTTGCTTTTTGTTGCCGGCAAGATTGGCAGCATTGCTGCACACTACAGGAAGTGATGATGGGTGAAACCGCAAACATCCGACGGATCCGATACCTCCTAATCGCGCTCGTGGCTCTTTACCTTATCGGGCCAACCCTGGTCGTGATCTGGTTATCCTTCAGCACAGACGAGGTTCTCAGATTTCCGCCTCACTTGTTCTCGTGGCGCTGGTATGAAGTGTTCCTGTTTGACGAGCGCTGGAACGAAGCGGTCCGTCGCTCGCTGCTCGTGGGAAGCCTAGCCACTTTTTTAGCAACTATTATTGGCAGCGTGGCTGCATTTGGAACGGCGCGCACAAGGCTTCCAGGAAAACAGATTGTTGAAATTTTCGCTATCGCCCCACTGGTGGTTCCTCCAATTATTCTGGCGACTGGTGGCTATTCCCTCTTCGCGAAACTGGACATGATTGGTTCGAACATCGGGCTTGCCATCATGCACACGGTTTTGGGCGTCCCTTATGTTTATCTCATCGTGTCGTCGGCGTTGGCACGTACCGATCCTAGCATTGAGCTCGCGGCTTTGAGCCTGGGAGCAAATCGCTGGCGTACGATCCGAGACGTATCCATCCCCGCTAACCTCCCAGCGATCATCACTGGGGCGTTGTTCGCGTTCTTGATTTCGTTTGACGAAGTGGTGGTAACGGTCTTCCTATCTGGCTCGTTGGCACCTACGTTGCCTGTTCGAGTCTTCTCTAGCCTATCGCTTGCCGTGTCGCCAGTAGTCGCGGCGGTGTCCACTGTGCAGATCATCATAGCGATCGTCCTGATGTGCCTAGTCGGTTTTCTTCAGCGCTGGCAGCGGCGATGGGCGGAGGCGGTAGCGCATTGATAGGTCGCCTCCATTAGATCCATTTTAGAAGGACGGTTTCGTGGGCATACATTCAATAACTTCGCAGTGGCAAATTCGCTTTGGAGGAGTCCCGGTGTCAGCACATTTGGGTTCAATAACCGGCTCTCGCGTGCAGATGAGAAATCTCACCAAAGAGTACGGAATAGTTCGAGCCGTTGACAACGTCTCCCTCGATATCGAGCCAGGCGAGTTTATTTCGCTGCTTGGTCCATCAGGGTCGGGCAAGACAACGGCACTGATGATGCTAGCCGGGTTCGAGAGAACGACATCAGGAACAATTCACATTGGTGAGCAGGATGTCACCTTAGTCCCGCCTTTTGCTCGTGGGATCGGGATGGTGTTCCAAAGCTATGCCTTGTTTCCGCATATGAGCGTGTACGACAACATCTCCTATCCTCTCAAACTTAGACGTATGTCAAAATTAGAGATTGATGAGCGTGTGCGTCGCGCCATGGACATGGTAAAGCTCCCGCCCGATAAGTTTGCTAACAGATTGCCCCAACAGCTTTCGGGAGGACAACGCCAGCGAGTCGCCCTTGTGCGCGCGTTGATATACGAGCCGCACGTGCTCCTTATGGACGAGCCGATGGGAGCATTGGACAAGAACCTTCGTGAAGAGCTCAAACTGGAGCTTCTCAGCCTTCAGGAGCGTTTGCGGCTGACGATAGTTTACGTAACCCACGACCAGGGGGAGGCTCTCATGCTTTCCAACCGCGCGGCCGTGATGCGGGATGGGCGGATTGAACAAGTAGCAAATCCCGAAGCGTTGTATCGGCGCCCTCAAACAGAATTCGTTGCGAACTTTCTTGGTGAAGCGAACCTGGTCCCCGTCGAGCAATCTTCCGAACGGGAATTCACCCTTCCCGATGGTCAGGTGGTGCGGAGCAGCCCAGATATAAGTGTTGATCCGTCACAATCATATTTACTGTTGCTCCGGCCCGAGGAGATCGAGGTCTGCGCGGAGGCTGAGGCAATGCTGCGAGGCAGGATACAAAGTACCGTTTATCTTGGCAGCTCCATTCGCATAGATGTTGACACACCAATAGGTGTTCTGACGGTGGTAGCTAAGCCAAATCAATCGCGCCGCTTTGAACGGAACCAAATCGTGGGTTTGCGTTTTGCGACTGGGGATGCGGTGCTTGTCCCCAAAGAAGCTAGGGCTGGCTGACGGTCCGAGCGGCCTTTATTGCGGAGCCAAGCAAGCGCTTTCCGCTCTACTGGCCGAATCCAAGTTTCGCATCGGGGTTGAGGCGGCGGAGCATTTCGTATCGGGCAGTTGCTCCAACGAATAATCAGAAAGGAAGATTTTGGCATGCCTAACTTAGACCGCCTATTGCCAGGATTTTCGTTCTCCTCGACTTGCCGAATATTGCAATGCCTGCCAGGGAAGCATGCCCTGCGCGAGCTTCCTTTCGTTACGTGGTGGCTCCCATGAGAGTAATTGTGACCGGAGTAAGCGCTGGGATCGGCGGAGCAATCTGCGAGCAACTCGCCAACACACATGGCAACGCTCTGTCTCTGGTAATGTGCGTCCGCCGGTCAACGGAGCAGGTCGAGGCGTTGGCGAGCGCCTGTCGGCTTCAAGGCTCTGCAGTCATGATCGTAAAAGCCGATTTTAGCCAGCCTGAAGCGCCGGCGGAAGTGGTGGGAAGGGCAGTGGAAGGTTTTGGCAGTCTCGACGCTATTGTTTCCAATGCCGGCATAGCAGACCCAGCTCCGTTGGAGTCGCTGGAATTGGAGGCATGGGACCGCATGTTTTCCATTACTTGCCGAGCGAGCTGGTTGCTGGCGAAGGCCGCATTCCCCCATTTACGCGATAGCCGCGGCAGCTTCGTGGCGATATCGTCGCAATCGGGCAGTCATCCTCATCGCGGCACCGGCGCTTACAGTTCTGCGAAGGCTGCGCTGACAATGCTCTGTCGCCAGCTTGCGATCGAGTGGGGACAACATGGCATTCGCGTCAATTGCGTGTCGCCCGGTATGATCAGAACACCGATGACTGAAGCAGTATATAAGGACGAACGGATACTGAGGGCGCGCGAAGCCATTGTCCCTTTGGGTACCATCGGACAGCCCTCTGACGTTGCCCGCCTTGTCGAGATTTTGATCGACCCCACAAACCGCTATGTGACGGGACAGAACATAGCAATCGATGGTGGTCTCTCGCAGACAGTTTTGGATCGTATCCCTGGACTAGCAAGAAAGCAGTAATCCCGAGCTGGCTTAGCCTACCTAAAGATCCGTCACGCTCATCGAGAATCAATCGAGAGCCATTTCGCTCTTTCGCTCTTTCCACGTGACATCGGCGGCAGATTTGCACACAGGCGAACGAGAGGAGGGCCGAACACACTCAAGGAGCTGTAGGCTTCGAAGACGGCCGGCATGCGCAATTGGGTCATCGCGCCTCACCCTAATTTCCCTTTGGGGGCGTACCTCGTCCCTCTCCCCTTCTCAACAGGGGCCCTGGCGACGCCCGGCAGTTGAAGGGTCGAGCATACGCCCTTACGTTTGAAAGCGCCGGGACAATACGAAACGTGAAACGCTGTTCGTGTAATCAGGCAATGTGACATTGACAGTCGCGGCAAAACTCCTTAAAAATAGAACGATGTTTCACATATAGCGATCCGACGAATGTATCGCAACTGACAGGATATGGCGACGGTTTCCAAGGGCTAGCCACTCCCGGTTCCCGTTCTCTTGTGACGCGCTGTGGAGCCGCCCGCTCCGGGCTAAAGGGTGCCAGTCTTATGGGAAAGGCAGAGGTGACTTATGACTAACCACTATGACGCAGTCATATTAGGCGGCGGACACAACGGCCTGGTGTGTGCGGCCTATTTGGCGCGAGCAGGAATGCGAACGGCTGTTCTGGAGCGGCGGCACGCAATTGGCGGCGCGTCATTTTCCGACGAAGTATTTCCCGGCTTTACGTTCTCGGTCTTTTCGTACGGGTTGCAGCACCTTTACCCGCAAATCATCGATGATCTAGAACTTCGGAAATTTGGCCTGAAAGCCGTTCCCTATGGCGACCTCTTCAGTCCGACAGAAGACGGACGTTGCTTAATTACAAATGATGATGTCGCAGCAACTGCTAAGAACATTGCACAGTTCTCCACACGAGACGCTGACGTTTATCCTAAGTTCGTTGAGTTTCATAATGGACTGGCGACATACATGCGCCACCTCAGCACAGAGGTTCCGCCCGATCCAACTGCTTCCACGTTCCACGATGTCACCAGAACACTCTCATTCTCTTGGCGGAACTTTGGATTAAGAACCAAGATGTTCGATTTTGTCGAACTTATGACTCAAAGCGCCGAAGAATATCTGAGCCATTGGTTTGAGAACGACGCCGTTCGTGCACTTTTCGCCTATCAGGCTGGCATTGGAAATTTCGTGGGTCCACATTCGCGAGGATCTGCGCTTGCGTGCCTCTACAACATGCTGACCGATCATTCCTACGAAGTGGTGCGCGGGCACGTTATCGGAGGCATGGGAACCGTATCGAAAGCCTTGGCCGCTTCCGCTCAGCGCCTAGGCGTAGACATTCACACCAACGCCGAAGTCGAACAGGTTATCGTCGACGGTGATAGAGTCAAATGTATAGCAACCAAAGACGGCCGTGAGTATCGCGCTGGAATTGTGGCCAGCAGCATGCATTCGAAAATTCTCTTTGGTAAGGTAATTGATCGAAAACATCTTCCAGATGACCTCGTTCAATCGCTGGAAAAATTCAACACTGTCGGCACGAACTGGAAAATCAACGTCGCTTGCAATCGGCCGCCTCAGCTCAAATGCCTTGGGTCGGACGCTGGCAGCCCAGTACCAGTATTTGTACATATCGGGCCCACAATAGATTACCTAGAAAAGGCATATGATGATGCGAAGTATGGAAACTTCGCTCAAGTACCGTGGATGACCGTGGCGACGCCTACCTACCTCGATAAGAGCATGGCGCCCGAGGGAAAGCATGTCGTGAACCTCTATGGTGGTCATGTCCCATATAAACTACGCGAGGGGGATTGGTCGTCACGCCGATCCGAGTTCCTCCAGACCGTTTGGAAAGTGCTGGATGAATTCGTTCCAGGATTTACGAATGAAATCATAGATTATCAGGTCCTGCTTCCCACTGATATCGAAAGTATCCTCAACATACCAGGGGGCAATATCCTGCATGGGCAGATGACTCCCGATCAATTATTCTCGCGTCGGCCGTACCCGCACTACGCGGATTATAGGACACCAATCAAAGGCCTATATCAATGTGGCGCCTCCTGCCACCCCGGGGGGGGCGTCAGCGGATTGCCAGGCTTCAACGCGGTCCGGGAGATCCTGCGAGATCGCGGGAAGAAACTATCTCGAAGCTGACACTCGGTGGCCGCTACGACGTGACGCCTCTGCCAGAAAGTGCCTGTCAAGTGGTCGTCACCATGAGAACGAGCTCTTAATCTTAGTTCCCTTGGGGGGTAGTCGCCCCGCGGTGCGGAAGTCACGAAATTAGAGCATGCTGCCTCTCCGACCCGTCCGGGTTGACGAGAAGCTAGATTCGTCGCGCATCTGCATCGGGTCCGGAGAGTCTAAGCCTTCGACGACGCTCTGTAGCTCAAAGGCACAAAGGCACAAAGGCACAAGGAGACAAGTAATGGACGTTCGCGCAGCAGTGGCCGCGCAGGCCGGAAAGCCGCTTGGATTATCTCGCCACATGGACCGCAAAGAAGAACAGCGTCATGGCGCAATAAAGAAGAGGAACAGGCCTGACCCCAGGCCCGGCTGGCTTCCTCGCCGCCGCAGTGAAGTCCGCAGTCGTCTGACCGCGGGTTTGCTTGCCAAGGCAGAGCGCGGCGAGCTTGCCCTCATGTCGCCGGTCGGTTTGGCGCGCGATCCGAGCGGGGTGGTTGTCAAGGATCCGAATCTCGCCGTTCAGCAACGGCTTGAGCTCGTATTTGAGACATTTCTGAAGTTCCGCACCGTCGCCAAGGTCATGCGCGTGCTGAACGATCGTGGCCTGGCTCTGCCGCGCTGCGACCGGCATGGCGAACTGCGCTGGGCGCGCGCAACTGTCTCGGCGGTGGCGGCGATCCTCAAGAACCCCGCTTATGCCGGTGCCTTTGTCTACGGCCGGACCCGCCTCCGTGCCACCGCATGCGAAGGCGGTTCGCCGGCGAAGGTGGCGCGGCCGATCGATGAATGGCGAATCGTCGTGAAGGATCGGTATCCGCCCTACATCGATTGGCTAACCTATGAGAAAATCCGCGACGTCGTACGAGACAACCGAGCCGAATACATGCGCATCAAAACGAGGGGTGCTCCCCGCAATGGCGAACTTCTGCTGCATGGCATCGCTTGGTGCGGGCGGTGCGGCCATAAGATGTACGTTCGTTACAAAGGTGGCGGAGAGTATGTTTGCAATCATCTGCGCTCCCACACGGGCTTGCCGGCGTGCCAGCACATCCGTGCTTCACGCGTTGATGCTGCTGTGGCCGACGCATTCTTGACGGCGCTGGCCCCCGCCGAGATTGATGCGCTGTCGCGAGCCCGCCGGGCGCAGCAGCAGGTCGAAAAGTCCCTGCGTAGCAGCGCTGAACGCGAGCTCGAGCGCAAGCGCTATGCTGCGGCGCTGGCAGAGCGTCAGTTCAACCGCGTCGATCCCGACAATCGTCTTGTCGCCGGCGAACTCGAGCGTCGGTGGGAAGCAGCGTTGAGCGAGGTTCGCGCTGCCGAAGAGGCCCTTGCCCGGCAAGCTTCGGCCGAGCCCATTACGCAAATGGTGTTGGGCAAGACCCTCAACGGCAAGGTTGTCGCGCTGTCCGGCCGACTGCCGCAAATCTGGACGGACGACGCCACGACGGATGCGCATCGCAAGGCGCTGTTGCGTTGTCTGGTCGAAAAAGTCGTTCTCGATCGCGGTAAGCACGACGTTGCTCTGGTCAGGATCATCTGGCGCGGCGGGGCGGTCGATGAGATTGCCGCCATTCTCGGCCAAGAGGGACATCGCTCGCCCAATTGCGCAAACAAGGTCCTGCCGATCACGGTGCAGAGGATTCGGCTCAGCGCCGGGATCAAGATAGCGAAACAGCGCAGCCGATGGACGCACCAGGCAACTTCGCTGAGCGCGACGCAGTTGGCTGCACGGCTGCACATCCCCGTCAATTGGATCTATGTTCAGATCAGGCAGAAGCGCCTCCTGATCGACCGTCAGCCGACCGGAGCCTACTTGTTCTCAAACGCTCCCTCGGTGATCAATGCTGTCCGGGATCTCCGCAACCATACCATCAGCCACCTCGATCTGAGAATCAGTCAGCCTCACCAGAAGGGGTATCAACATGCATGATCGCTCGAAGGCCTTGATTGGCGACGCGTGGTGGCGCAGCGGGTAGCGCCACCGACTGC
>SAQG01000072.1 GCA_004020315.1 Mesorhizobium sp. | reverse complement strand
GGATCGAAAGGCCTTCGTCGCGGTTGAGCCGTTTCAGGGCGCTGAAGATCTCGTCGACGATCAGCGGTGCCAGCCCCATCGACGGCTCGTCCAGAACAAAGAGTTTCGGCCGCGACATCAGACCCCGGCCGATAGCCGTCATCTGCTGCTCGCCCCCGGAAGTGAGGCCGGACCGGGTTCGCCGCTTCTCGGCGAGCCTTGGGAAAAGTGAATAGACACGATCCAGGTCCGCCTTGACGCCCGTGCGAGAGGACGAGCGTCCGAGCGCGCCGGTGAAGAGGTTCTCTTCGACCGTCAGCGAGCGGAAGCAATGCCGGCCCTCGAGGACTTGGACAAGGCCGCTGCGGACTAGGTGCGAGGGGCTTGCCCTTGAAACATCCTCGCCACCGAAGGTGATCCGACCGGCGGTAATGGCGCCGCGCTCGGCCGGGAGGAGATTGGATACGGCGCGCAGCAGTGTCGTCTTGCCGGCACCGTTGGAGCCGAGCAGCGCGACGATCTCGCCCCTGCCAACCAACAAGTCGACGCCGTGTAGGGCGGCGATGGCGCCGTTGTAGACAGCCTCCACGCTGCTAACTGACAGTATCAGGTATTCCGGGATGGACATCGATGACTCCGCTCGGGAAGGTGGATGGCGCGGCCGGCCAGATTTGTCGGCCGCACCATACCAAATTCAGTTGCTGACCACCGCGTCGGCGTCCTCGGCCGTGCGGATCTTGATGCCCTTTTCCTTGGCATACGCCTCGGACGACTTCTCGATGATCGGACGCAGCAGCTTCCAGTCGGGAGCGATCCAGTCGGAGACGACATTCCACTTCTTGCCGTCCCATTGCTGGAAGGTCACGTAGCCGTCACCCTCGTGATTGTCCCAGGAGACGTTGATCGAGTGGAACAGGTCCTTGGCGCCGAGTGCCTCGACGCGCGCCGGATCGAGCTTGAGATGCTCGAAGCCCCAACGCACTTCGTCGCCGGTCAGCGTGCGGTTGCCGAACTTGGCCTGTGCGATGCGGACCGCCTCGACATTGAGGATGCCATTGACGATGCCGAGATTGTGGTAGACCGAGCCGATGCGGCTGTTGTCCTCGAGATTGCCTTTGCCGTCGCCGTAGACCGTTTTGACGATCTCCTGGACCACCGGATACCGCTCACCCGAGGCCTGGGTGGTGATGGCCGTATAGCCCTTGGCGGCATCGCCGGCGGGGATGACATCCTCTTCGGAATTCGACCAGACATTGCCTATGATGTGATCGGCCGGGAAGCCTGTCTTCTGCGCGGTCTTCAAGGCGACGGGGTTCATCACGCCCCAGCCGCGCAGCACGACATAGTCAGGATGCTCGCGCCGGATGGTCAGCCACTGCGCCTGCTGCTCGTTGCCGGGATGCGGCACCTCGATCTGCGACAGCTCGAAGCCGTATTTCTGCGACAGCAGCTCATAGATCGGGATCGTCTCCTTCCCATAGGGCGAGCCGTGATAGAGCACGACGATGTTCTTGCCCTTGAGCTTGTCGAGGCCTCCTTCCTTGGACGCGATGTAGTTCACGATGCCGGAGGTCTCGCTGTAAGGATTGAGCAGCAGCGGGAAGACGTAAGGGAACACCCGCCCGTCGGTCGTGTCTGTGCGGCCGTGGTTGATGGTGATCAGCGGCACCTTGTCGTCGGTGATGCGATCGATCATGGCATAGGCGATGCCGACCGAGAGTGGATTCCAGGCAGCGATGCCGGGATTGCTCTTCAACCGTTCATACACCTCGACGCCCTTCTCGACCTCATATTGCGTCTCGCCTTCGCTCCAGGCCAGCTTGGCGCCATTGACGCCGCCGTCGCGGATGTTGATCAGGTTGAGATAGTCGATGAAGCCACCGAAAAAGCCGGTTCCGCCGGCCGCATACGGACCGACACGGTAGCTCTGCAGGGGAAAGTATTGTTCTTCGGCGTGAACCGCCGTCGCGCCGAGCACGAAGGCCGTGGCGATCGCCGCTTTTCTTAGGTGACTGAAGAAGGTCATTGCTTACGTCTCCTGATGGGTTGGTCCGAGCGGAGGAGGAAGTTGAGCGGCAATCAGCTGGACCTTGAGCCGATCCGTCGTTTGAGGCGGTCGAAGAGGGCCGACAGCCCGCTCGGTTCCGCGATGAGGAAGATGATGATAATGGCGCCGAGCACGATGCGCTGGCTCATGTCGAGAACGCCCGAATCGAACAGGCCGCCGAACAGGAATGCGCCGAGCCGGGACAGAAAGAGCGGGAGGACAACGATGAACGCCGCACCCAAAACGCGCCACGGATCGAGGCCAGCCCGCCGATGATGATGATGAACAGGATCTGGAATGAGCGGTCGAGATTGAAGCCTGCCGGCTCGACGGTGCGCAGATAGGTGAAGGCCCACAGCACGCCGGCGATACCGATGATGAACGACGAGATGGCGAACGCCAGAAGCTTGGTTCGCAGCACCGGCACACCGATGACGCGTGCGGCGGTTTCGTTGTCCCGCACGGCGATGAAGTTGCGACCGGTCGCGCTGTTGACCAAGCGCCAGACGAGGGCCGTCAGCACCATGACCGTGGTGACCGAAAGCAAATAGCGGCCGGTCGCGCTGTCGAGCGAAAGACCGGCGACGGCCAGGTGCGGCGCCGAGATCACCCCGGACGGGTTGTCGTTGGAGAACCAGCCGAACTTGGTCAGCGCCCATTGCACGAAGAACTGGGCGGCGAGCGTCGAGACGGCGAGGTAGAAGCCGCGCAGCCTGAGACTGGGCAGGCCGAACACGACGCCGAAGCCGGCGGCGGAAATTCCGGCCAGGATCATGGTCACCGCCAGCGGCAGGCCTTCGACCCTGAGGTTGAAATTGTAGGCGCCGAACGCGCCCACCGCCATGAAGGCGGAAGAGCCAAGCGAGAGCTGGCCGCAATAGCCGGTCAGCAAATTGAGGCCGACCGCCGCCAGGCTGAGCGCCAGGAATGGCAGCAGGATCGCCTCGACCAGATAGCCCGAAGCATAGGCAGGGACCACGCCGTAGGCGACGACGAACAGGGCGGTCGCCAACGCCAGCTTCTGAACGAGTTTCGCCCAGTCGACTGGAAGCCTTGCGGCGTCGAGAGCTTGCACGGCCATGGTTCAGACCCTTTCGACGGTTTTCTGGCCAAACAGGCCGGAGGGGCGCACCAAAAGCACAACCAGCGCCAGCGCATAGGCGAACCAGCCCTCGATGCCGCCGCCGACGAACGGGCCGAGATAGACCTCGGCCAGCTTCTCGCTGGCGCCGATGATGAGGCCGCCAACGATGGCGCCGAGGATGGAATCGAAGGCGCCAAGCACCAGCACCGGCAGCGCCTTCAGCACGATCAGCGACAGCGAGAACCGGACGCCGAGACGCGCGCCCCACAACAGTCCGGCGACCAGCGCGACGAAGCCGGCCGCCGTCCACACGGTGCCCCAGATGCGAGGCAGCCGCAGCCCGACGGCGAGGGCCGCGAACTGATCGTCGGCGACGGCGCGAAACGCAAGGCCGATCCGCGTCCAATAGAAGAAGGCGCTGAGGCCTGCGACCATGGCGGCGGCGATCGCCGCCGCCAGCAGGTCGAAGGATGAGATCAGTATGCCGCCGACCTCGAAGGGGGTGTCGTCGATGCCGAGGTCGAGCCCGTGCACCTGCGTGCCCCAGATAAGCTGGGCGGCACCTTCGATGATGTAGGAGAGCCCCAGCGTCGCCATGAACAGCGTCATCGGCGAGCGGTTGACCAGTGGCCTGAGCACGGTCCGCTCGATGGTGAAGCCGAGCGCGACCATGACCGCGAAGGTGATGAGCAGCGAAAGCGCGAAGGGGATGCCGCGTTCGACGAGGCTGACAAAGGTGAGCGCTGCGAACAGCACCATCGACCCCTGCGCGAAGTTCAGCACGCCCGACGTCTTGTAGATCAGCACGAAACCTATGGCGACAAGCGAATACATGACGCCAGAGAGCAGGCCGCCGACCAGCACTTCGATGACGAAGAGGAAATCATAGTAGCTCATCAGATGTCCTCGCCATTCTCGCCCTCGGCGGTGCCGATATAGGCCCGGATCACTGCCGGATCGGCCCTGACCTCGGCCGGCGTCCCGTCTGCGATCTTGCGGCCGTAGTCGAGCACGGCGACGCGGTCGGAGAGGCCCATGACGACGCCGATGTCGTGCTCGATCAGGATGATGGTGACGCCGTGCCGGTCGCGCGCGGCGCGCACGAAGCCGGCCATCTCGGCCTTCTCGGTCGCCGTCATGCCGGCCATCGGCTCGTCGAGCAGCAGCAGCTTCGGCTCGGCGACCAGCGCGCGCGCCAGCTCGACCCGCTTCTGCAGGCCGTAAGGCAAGGTGGCGACGAGGCGGTCGGCGACGCTTTCGAGATGCAGGAAGGCGACTATCTGATCGGTCTTTTCGGCGATTCCCGCATCTTCGCTCCGGGCGCGTGGCAGACCTGCAATATGTTCGACGAAACTGGCGCGCCTGGTGTGGACGCGGCCGCACGCGATGTTGTTGCGCACGGACAGACCGCCGAATAGCGCCAGGTTCTGGAAGGTTCGCGCAACGCCGAGCCGTGCTAGACGGCTCGCCGGCACCCGGGAGAAGGACTGCCCGCCGATCGCAATCCTGCCGCGGTCGGCGTGATAGAGGCCGCTGATGATGTTGATCAGTGAGGACTTGCCGGCGCCGTTGGGGCCGATCACCGCGCGGATCTCGCCGACTTCCACTTCGAGATCAACATCGCTCAGCGCCTTGACCCCGCCAAAGGAAATGCCGATCCCGCTCAGCGCGAGAACCACATCCGGCCGTGACGACAGGCGTGCCAGACGCCTGTCGCCGACGGGGTTAGCCACCGCGAGGATGGCGGAAATTTCGGACGCGCGCTCGTATGCGGCCGCTCCCAGCGAAGCACCAATCATGAAACATTCCTGCTTTTGAAGGCGTGTCGGCTGCGGCCCCGTGGGCCGCGCCCGTCCTATTCCGCGGCGACAAGCTCCCTGTCGCGAGCTGCTTCCAGTTCGCGCACCAGAGGAATGACGCGCTTGCCGAAGAACTCGACCTCTTCCTGGAAATGCAGGAAGCCGAGCAGGATCAGGTCGGCACCGGCGTCCTTCAGTTTCAGGATGCGTTCGGCGATCTGTTCCGGCGTGCCGATGAGATTGCTGCGGAAGCCGTCATTGTACTGAACGAGATCCTCGAGGGACGACTTCGCCCAATTGCCTTCGCCTTCCGGCGAGGCCTTGCCGGCATTCTTGACCTGATCGGCAAAGCCCTGCACCGCCTCCGGATTCGCCTTGGCGATGATCTCGTCGAGCACGGCGCGCGCTTCCTGCTCGCTCTCGCGGGCGATGGCGAAAGCGTTGACGCTGATCCTAACCTTGTGGCCGTTGGCTTTCGCCTTGGTGCGGATGTCGTCGACCTGCTTCCGGATCTCCTCCGGGGTATTGCCGTTGGTGAAATACCAATCGGAGACACGAGACGCCATGTCGCGAGCGGCTCGCGACGAGCCGCCCTGGAATATCTCGGGCAAGGGCTCGATCGGCTTCGGCTTCATGGAATAGTTGGTGAAGCGGTAGAAATCGCCCTTCAGCGTGAAGCTGTCTTCCGTCCAGATGCCGCGCAACGCTCGGATAAATTCCTCCGACCGGCGATAGCGCTCGTCATGATCGAGCCAGAGTTCGCCAATCGCGGCGAACTCGCCTCGGAACCAGCCGCTGACGACATTGACGGAGACGCGGCCATTGGTCAGGTGGTTGATGGTAGCGATCTGCTTGGCCGCCAGCGCAGGGTTCCACGGACCGGGCAGGATCGCTGCGATGACCTTCAGCGTTGTGGTCGCGGCAAGCAAGGCATGGCTGAACGAGACTGATTCGTGCTGGTTGTCGGCCCCATAGCCGGCTGTGAAACGGATCTGGCTCAGCGCATAGTCGAACCCGTTGGCCTCGGCAATCTGGGCGAGCTTGCGGTTGTAGTCGATATCCCAACCCGTCCGCTGCTCGATGTTGGAGATGACCAGGCCGCCGGAGACGTTCGGGACCCAGTAGGCGAATTTGATGGCGTCGGAATGCGAACTCATGTCGTCGTTTCCCCTGTTGATTGGCTCAGCCGACGCGGGTGGCGACGGCGGCATTTGCGTGACTTGAGTTGAGCAAGGAGACCGCGTCGGTAGCGGCCCTTGCAATACGCTCGATGATGGCTGCGCCGACGATTTCGCCATCGACGAAATCGTCGGGCGTGCCGTAGACGCCCGTAGGGACGGTGACAGAGCCAAAAAAGCCGAACAATGGCCGGAGCTGATGTTCGAGCACCAGGCCATGGTATGGGCTCCCGCCGGTCGCCGCGAGAAGCACGGTCTTGCCCGTCAACGCGCGATAGTCGACCAGGTCGAACAGGTGCTTGAGAGCGCCAGTGTAGGAAGCCCTATAGACAGGCGTTCCGACCACGAGCAAATCGGCCTTCTCGACACGCTGGATAATCGCTTCTCCAGATGCGCCAAGTGCGCCGCGGGATAGTCCGGCGAAAAGCGACGGTGCTGCCTCCGTGATCTCAATCAGACCGGTGTCGGCAAGCAGGCGCAACGCGACCGCCTTGACCAGCGCATTGACGACCGCCGTGGTGCGGGACGGGTTGCTTACACCGCCGGATATTCCAAGAACCGATAATCGTGCCAAGTCATCTATCTCCCACACATGCGCCATAGGCCACCACCGAAACCAAACGATATTCTACGAAATCTGTAGACATAAGGTACTTTGTTCTGATGTTTTCACGTCAATGGGAAAAACGGCGCTGCTAGGAGCGGCACGCCCACCGCATTCGATCTCAAATGGGATTAACTTGGCAGGGGCCGTAGGCGTCACCCGCGAGTTCGACTTTGGTGAAAACAGGCTCCGCCGGCGCGATATGAGGAATGTCGTCCAGCCGTTTGTGACAGCGCTCTCCACCGATGCCACGCAATCAAATGAGCGCGTGTATTATGACGGCTAGGCGTGCGAGAAACGTCCTCAGGCATTGCCCTACGAAGGAGCCGATATTAGCGCCGAGATTTCAAGGCTGGTCAGGGACGATTGAGAGTTTTGAGCACCGGCAGCACGAAGGCGGCAATCGCAGCGTCATGCCTTCGGAACCATCGGTAGCTGCTCAATACGTTCTGTTGTGCTCCTGCCTGTATATGTGTTGCGTAATTCCCCTGAATGGCAACGGATTACCTGCGTCTGGTTATTCATTCTTCACCACTCACCCGCCCTTGATGATCTTTCGAAGCCGGGCGGGATCGGACAAAATCGCGAGGTCCTTCAACGGATTGCCGTAGACGGCGATGAGATCTGCGTGAGCGCCAGGCGCGATGGTGCCGATGAGGCCTTCCATGTTGAGCACGCGGGCAGCATCCACCGTCGCGGATCGGATCACGTCCCGAGGCTTGAGAACGCGGCCGCGCAGAAGAAATTCCTCTGATTGGTGCCTATGCATCTGGCCAAGCAGATCGGAGCCGTAGCCCATGGTCACGCCAGCGCTTTGAAGCGTTTCGAGCGCCGACAAGCCGGCATCGAGAACGAAGCTCACCTTTTCAAGGGATTCGGCGGACATGCCGTATCTGGCTCCGTCCCGAGCGACGACAGCAAAGGTGATGTTCGTCGGGACGACGAACGCGCCTGCCTCGCGAACCCGGTTGGCGGTTGTCGCTTTGATGAGGTTTCCATGCTCGATTCGGATGGTCGACGTTTCATCCCAGATTTACTTTCGCGCCTCACGCCGGCACTCGCGCACATAGTCCGCCGGGTTATGTCGCCAAGCGCCGAGCGGATTTGCGGCAAGGGGAAGTCCGGGCACTCCTCGCACCCTCGTCCTCGCGCAACACCGCACGTAACAGAAACGATAGCACGCATTCTCACAATTAACGACGGCTGTTCGGCAGTGGGCTTCGTCGCGAGCGAGGACGAGAGTGTCGGGTCTACAACCAAATGTCGGAGGTCGGACCCAAATGTCGGAGGTCGGACACGCAAGGCCCTTACCACGTAGGTGATTGAAAGCTTTATTGACGAGGCGCTCCAATGGCCGGCCCGCAATGCGGGAGATATTGTTAGAGGCGTCTCGAATGACTTCTCCGCGGGACCCGAAGGGCGTCTCAGGCATCCTTTGGCACGATTAGTGCAACGGATGATCCGCAAACGTTGCCGATACAATGTGAGGGGAGCGTCACCCAGATTTTTGTGTTGACCGTCCACTCACTCTTCACCCAGTGGCTGCCGCGCAGGCGCTTGCGGACGCCGGTCAGCCCGATAGCTCATCGATCCAGATCAGCGGAGAACAATACACAGAATGGGAACGAGATCAGCATGAACTCGAATTTTAGTCGTTTGGCCCAAGCCACCGCTATGAACTTGCTCTGGACGTCGGCGAACGAAGGCATGTGGATGCCGGCCCAGATTACGGAACTTGGCGCGGCCATGCGCGCGAATGGACTCCAGCTTGATCCCGCGCAGCTCAGCCGTCTAGACACTGCCCCGCTCAACGCGATCGTATCACTGGGCGGATGTTCAGCTTCCTTCGTCAGTCCGCAAGGACTGGTTGCGACCAACCGTCACTGCGTGCTGGAATCGATCCAGTACAACAGCAAGGAGAGTCAAGACTATCTCACCAAGGGATTTCTAGCGAAAAGCCTTGGTGAAGAATTACCCGCGGTGCCCGGCAGCCGCATCTATGTGATCGAGGATATCCGTGATGTGACCGCCGACATGCTCAAGGGCGTATCGGACAAGCTGAACGGCTTTGCCCGCTATGAGCGGCTCGACAGGAACCGGAAGGCGCTGATCGCCGCATGTGAAGAACAGCCCAATCGCCGCTGCGACGTGGAGTCCTATTATGGCGGCGCCTCCTACTATCTCCAGCAGAAGCTCGAAATTCAGGACGTGCGCCTAGTCTATGCGCCCGCGCTCGGCATCGGTAACTTCGGCGGCGAAACGGACAATTGGACGTGGCCGCGCCACACAGGCGACTTCGGTTTTTACCGCGCTTATGTCGCTCCTGATGGTTCCTCCCGGCCTTATGCGCGCGACAACGTGCCCTACCGGCCGAAGAGCTGGCTGCGCATTGCCTCTAAAGGCGTGCAAGACGGCGATTTCGTCATGGTCGTCGGCTTTCCCGGAGAAACCAATCGGTTCCGCACGGCGGATGAAGTACGGTTCAATTTCGCGCGGTACGAACCGCTGTTGCAGCATTTGCTGTCGGATTATGCGGCCCAGATAAACCAAACCACGGCAGGCAATCGAGAAGCGCAGATCCGCTACGCCTCCATCCTGCAAGGCGTGGAAAACTACAAGAAGAAGTTGGCGGGCGATCTCGCCGGGGCCAATGCGATCGGGCTCGACGTGCGCAAGGCGATCGAGGAGAAAGCTTATCTCGACTGGGTCGCCGACGATCCCGCGCGGCAGGCGCGCTATGGCGCAGCGATCGGCGAACTGGGCGCCATGGTGGACGAGAATAGCCAGGCCTCGCTCGAGGGGCTGCGCCAGGCGCTGCTGAACCGCGCGCAAATGCTCTCATCCGCGCGCACTCTGTATCGCTGGGCCAAGGAGCACGAGAAGCTCGATGAAGACCGCGAACGCGGCTTTCAGGATCGTGACCGTAACCAGACCGTGGATCAACTGACGCAGATCGAACGCGGTTACCTGCCCGACATCGATCGCAAGCTATTTGAGGCCGCGCTCGATGAATATCGCCGGCTAGACGCAAAGGACCGCGATACTGCGTTCGAAACGGCTCTGGACCAAATCGGCCTTGACCGACTTTATGCAGAAACCAAACTCGCCGACACGGCCACGCGGCTCGGCTGGCTCGACAAGCGGGCTGCTGCCTTCGAGGCGTCGGACGATCCTTTCATCAAGCTGGCGGTCGCGCTCTATCCCGGCGACATAGCTGCGGAGCGCGCGGCGAAGGACCGCGCTGGCCGAGCGCAGGCGGCGCGCGCGACTTATATGCAGGGCCTGCGCGCCTACTGGCAGGCGATTGGCCGGCCGGTGTATCCCGACGCGAATGGATCGCTGCGCATCACCTGGGGCAAGGTGTCGGGGCGAACACGCGACGGGCAGATCTGGACGCCATTCACCACGGCTGAGGGACTTCTGGCCAAGCACACTGGCAAGGGCGAGTTTGATGCGCCCGCCGCCGCCGTCGCTGCGATCCGGGCCAAGAATTATGGCCCCTATGTCGCGCCGGAGCTGGGCACTTTGCCGGTCGACTTCATGTCCACGGTCGACATTACCAATGGCAATAGCGGCTCGGCCACGCTGAATGGGCGCGGCGAGTTCGTCGGTCTCGCCTTTGATGGCACGCTCGATGGAGTGATCTCCGATTGGGCATATGCCGCAGACCGCAGTCGAAGCATCCATGTCGACAGTCGCTTCATGCTTTGGACCATGGACAAGATTGACGGCGCTGCCTGGTTGCTCAAGGAGATGGGAGTGCTGCCGGCGTCGCGTTCATGAGCGGGGTAGTCTGGCGGTAGGCGGCCTGTCGGCGTCATACCTCCACAAATCCCCCTTGGAATTTTAGACAAATCCCGTGTGGAAGCGCCGCCTCAGCCGGTCTTGCAGCGCCTGCCGGTCGGCGACGAGGTCGTCGCAGCGACCCGGCGCCGCTGCCCGGCCATCAATTGTCCAATCGGCGCCCACGTGCCAACACAAACACGCCGCAGTCATAAGCATTCGGCTGTCGGGTCATGGGGGCTGCCTCGAAGGTGCCGTTCAGCACCCTTGCGAGCTGGTTTGCAGGCTCGTCGTTGTGGCCCTGTCCGGGAGGAGTCGTGGTGATAGGCGACCCGCTCCGGGTTGCGGCCATCAACGAGCAGCAGCGAGCAATGGGTGCTGTCGCTGGTACGATTGCCATTGCTCACTGGCACGAATAGGAAGTCGGCTGGGCCGACAGCTCGATTATAGATGACCTGCAATGTCTCTTGCGCGTTCTGCGACCCTGCGTAACGCATTTGATCCACCTCGCGACCCAAGTTCCATGTTCCAGTCTGCCTCTTATGCGACTTTGCGCGTGTAGCAGCTAAGTTAAAATGTCCGGATCTGGCAAAGTAGGAATGTCGCCCCTGCCTTTGCCTTGCCAATCTCCCCGCCTTCGAGCGCACAGGAGATTGCAGGTTGGGACTGGTTGTGATGAGCGAACGCGAGCTGCAGCGGATTGAGGTTCTGTCGAGGGTTAGTGAGCGAAGAATGACCAGCGCCACGGCTGCGGATTTGCTCGGCGTCTCGGCCAGGCAAGTCCAGCGGCTAATGAAGACGTTTCAGTCTGAAGGCGCGCCGGCTCTTCGCCACAAGGCGCGTGGCCGTTCCTCCAACAACCGCATTCTTGATGGCGTTCGCGACTTTGCGCTGGAGCTGATTCGGGAGCATTACGGCGATTTCGGTCCAACCCTGGCGCGCGAGAAGCTGCTTGAGCGGCACCAGCTTGCGGTAAGCAAGGAGACGTTGCGCAAATGGATGACGGAGGCGGGCATCTGGACATTGCGCCGTGAGCGCAAGCGCCGGCTGCACCAGCCGCGCGGCCGGCGCGACTGTCTCGGCGAGATGGTGCAGATCGACGGCTCGCATCACTGGTGGTTCGAGGAGCGCGGGCCCAAATGCGCCCTGCTCGTCTTCATCGACGACGCGACCGGCCGGCTCCTACATCTGCGCTTTGCCGGGTCGGAGAACACGTTTGACTACTTTCACGCGGCGAAGTCCTATCTGCAGGCATGGGGCAAGCCGTTGGCCTTCTACAGCGACAAGCACGGTATCTTCCGGACGACGCATGGTTCCAAGTTGGACCGCGGCAGCGGCCTGACGCAGTTCGGCCGGGCGCTCTACGAGCTCAACATAGACATCATCTGCGCCAACTCCCCACAGGCGAAGGGCCGCGTCGAGCGCGCCAACCAGACGCTGCAGGACCGGCTTGTGAAGGAGCTGCGCCTGCGCGGCATCAGCACGATCGAGGCGGCCAACGCCTATGCGGCTGAGTTCATGGCGGACTTCAATGCGCGCTTTGCCAAGGAGCCACGCAACCCGAAGGACATGCACCGTCCCTTCGCCGATCACGAGAACCTGGACGGGGCCTTGTGCCGCAAGGAGGTCCGCACGCTGACGCAGGCTCTGACGCTGCGTTACGACAAGGTGATGTTCATTCTCCACCCGACCGAATTGGCGAAGAAGCTTGCCTGCAAGAAGGTGGTCGTCTGCGACTATCCTGATGGCCGTCTCGAGATCATGCATGAGGGTGTCGTCCTGCCCTACAGAGCCTTCGATGAACTGCGCTCGGTTCACCGTTCGGCGATCGTCGAGAACAAGCGGCTGGACGCCGCCCTGGAGATGGTTGCCGAGATGCAGGTCGGCCGCGATCTGCAGCGCAGCCGACGCGGGCCGCGCCGCACCGGCCAGACCGACCACATGTTCGGAATCCCTGATGGCGCTGAGAGCAACGGTTATGTGAAACGCGGTCGCAAGCCCGGCAGGCCGCCTGGTTACCGGCGTGAGCAAGCGCCCACTGAGGCGCCCGTACCGGAAGTCGGGCGCGCATCCGTCGAGGTCGATCTGCGGCTGACGGAGAGTGACAAGAATCGTATCGCCGATGTCGTCACGATGCTGAGCGAGTATCGGATCCCGCTGCGGTCGACGCCGGCCAACGAAGCTAGTCCGTAGCGGCGGCTCTCTAATCTAGCCGAGGGGTGCCTGACTGAACCGCACCCGATCGGGCTGCGCAATCCCGACCAGCTGACGCCTGATCGGGCGCTCTCGTTGTGGCCGTCCCCACCGCCGTGCGACATTTCTACTTTGCTGGCGCCGCGACATTCGAACTTGGTTGCAACATGCGCGAACAAACATCGAACAACGTCATAACGACTTCGCTCACATGGCGCGGATGCGCTGTTCGTGATGGGCTCAGTTGCGCCAACAGCGACCCTTCCGAGCCGAGGGCCAAAACTGTCGCATTCGGGGCCGTCTGCGGACTGTCCGCTGCTGGGCTAACCGAGATGAAAGCGGACACAAACCGTCGGATGCCAAGGTCTGGAATCAGCCCAAAGCGGTCGAAAATGGACTTCTCCCGCATAGGCACAGTTACGCAGCCTCGCCACGAAGACGTGGTACATCCTTGGATGGTGGTAAACCGAACTGCCGGGCATATTCCCTGCTGAACTGGTTCGGGCTTTCGTAGCCGACACTGAACGCCACCGAAGTAGCGTTTCCTTCTCCGGCCATAAGAAGCGTCCGCGCATGCAACAGCCGGACTTGCTTCTGGTACTGGATCGGGCTCAGCGCGGTGACAGCCTTGAAGTGGCGATGGAACGCCGAAACGCTCAAGGCCGCCATTTCGGCAAGCGCCTCGACCTTCAAAGGCTTTGCGAAGTTCTCCCTGATCCACTGGATCACGACGCCGATCCGTGAGAGCGCCGCATCTGGTGCCGCGATGTCCCGAAGCATCCAGCCGAGCGGCCCCTGCAGCACCCGGAAGAGGATCTCCCGTTCGTAGGCAGGCGCGAGCACGGCAACCTCGTCCGGCCGATCCATAAGCCGAAGCATCCGCACCCAGGCGTCGAGGAACTCGTTGTTGACCGGTGCGACCGAGAAGCCCGATCCAAATAGCTTGCTGCAGATCTGAACGGGAAGGTCGCTAATCAGCGACGCGACCGCCGGAGGATGAAGCGTCAGGCTGACCGCGAGATACGGCTCCCCGGAGGCCGACGGATGCACCGACCCCACGGCCGGAAGATCGACCGACATGACGAAATAGGTGGCCGGATCGTAGGCAA
>SAQG01000071.1 GCA_004020315.1 Mesorhizobium sp. | reverse complement strand
ACTTCCGCACCTTCCTCAACGGCAACCGCACCGTCGTCTTCCCGGCAAGCCCGGGCTCCTATGCCTCCGAGCGCATGGGGTGAGTGATGATACGCGCATCCGTGATCGACGGGAAACAAGCGGCGGCTTCAGTGATCGAGGCCGTGAAGGCTGCGGCGGCGGGGCTTGAGAAAGAGGCCGGAGTGAAGACCGGGCTTGCGGTCGTCATCGTCGGCGACGATCCGGCCAGCCACACCTATGTCGGCGTCAAGGGCCGCATGGCCAAGGAATGCGGCTTCAATTCCATCCAGCACACGCTGCCGGCGGGAACGACGCAAGGTGAGCTGGCAAATCTGGTGGCATCGCTGAACGACGATCCCTCCATCCACGGCATCCTGGTGCAACTGCCGCTGCCGAAGCATCTCAATTCCGATGCGATTATCCAGTCGATCAAGCCGGAGAAGGATGTCGACGGCTTGCATGTCGTCAATGCCGGCAAGCTGGCGACCGGCGATCTCGAAACCGGGCTAATCTCGTGCACGCCGGCCGGCGCCATGCTGCTGGTGCGCCGGGTGCATGGCGAGGACCTGTCGGGTCTGAATGCGGTGGTCATCGGCCGTTCCAACCTGTTCGGCAAGCCGATGGCGCAATTGCTGCTTTCTGCCAATGCGACTGTCACGACGGCGCATTCGCGGACGGAGGATCTCGCCTCTGTGGCCAAGGGTGCCGATATCCTGGTGGCGGCCGTCGGTCGTCCGGAGATGGTGAAGGCGGATTGGGTAAAGCCGGGTGCCACCGTCATCGACGTTGGCATCAACCGCATCGCAGCACCCGAAAGGGGCGAGGGCAAGAGCCGTCTGGTCGGCGATGTCGCCTTTGCGGAAGCTGGCGAAGTTGCCGCCGTCATCACCCCGGTTCCGGGTGGTGTCGGACCGATGACCATTGCCATGCTAATGGCCAATACAGTGACCGCGGCATATCGAGCAAACGACGTTATCCTGCTTCCATTCTAACCGGAGCAACTCGACCTGCTGCAAAGCCTACTTTTTACGCTCGAAACTTGCAGAGATTTCTATGGACTTGGAACCGCGAGCTTCGCGGGGGCGTACTTGACAGCGAGGCTTGTTCCTTTGAGGTCAAGTGGGGATCGGACACCGGCATGTCGGCCGGCGCTGCGAACCGATGCCGAGCTATAGCTGCAAACTTGAACTCCTGTTTTGGGCAAAGGCCGAATCTCACATTCTCCCCCTTGACCAGCGATAAGCTTAGGAGGTCAAGCCGGTCGCCCTGGACGGCTTCTATCTCGATCTGGGCAGGCACTTTCGTACCGGTATTTCTTTCTTCATACATGGAGAGGCGTCATCTGCGAGAACCGCAGGTTTCGTGTTTGCCAGGTCTGGCTGATGCCTGCGAGGCGTCATGCATATCGCCATCGATCAGCAGCGACTCTCCCTTCTTGCCGATCACCATCGCGGTCCCGGTGTCCTGACAGCTTGGAAACATGCCCTCGCTTGAGATCACGGCGTTCTTGAGCAGTTCCAAAGCCACAAAGCGGTCGTTAGAGGATGCCTCGGGATCATCCAGGATCGAGCGGAGTTGTTCGAGGTGGGCGGACCGGAAAAAATGCGAAACGCCGCTGAAGGCAGTTCGAATTAGAGCTTTCAGAAGGTCGGTCGATGCTAGGGTAAAGTCATAGACCCAGCTGCTATGCAGGAAATACCTTCTTCGCCAATCAGTCGGAAAGAGGTTTGGTCATCGCTGAGTTGGAAAAGTGAAGGATACCTTTGCTCGGCACGGGCACAGGAGTTCATAGATAAGCTATCCTTAACGTTTCTTGTCGCAAGATAAAGGAATGTTACGTTAATCTTAGTCTCGGTTCAAGGCCGGAGCCGTGAGCCGAAAGGCATGCCCTGACGGTCTCGCCGGGTAGAGGGGAAACGAGGCAACCTACGGTCAATTCGGTCGGCGCCTCAGTGCTTGAGATCACCGTAATCAAGACTGAGTCGGCGCGCTTGCGATTGCCTTATTTTAGTCGAGTTGAGATAGTCCGGCTATTCTATATATGTTATGTGCGAAGAGGTGAAGCTTGATTCCGAATTACTCAGCCCACGGAGTTGGATGCCGCTTAAGGAGGACGCTGGATGGCGACGGCTCAAACAATCAGTGAGCTGAACTGGAACCTTCTGCGCACTTTTTGCACCATCGCTGAAGAGAGGAGCATTACCGGCGCCGCAAAACATCTTCAAATGAGCCAGCCATCCGTGAGCCTTGCGCTGCAAAAGCTTGAAGAGCAACTAGGCTGTAAGCTCGTCTTCCGCGATCCTCGTCGTTTTGCGCTGACCTTGCGCGGCGAAAAGATTTATCAGGAATGTTCCGAGATGTTCCGGTGCGTCAACCGAATCGGCGTCCTCTCTCAAGATGAGAGCGATGACGAATTCGGAGATCTGAAACTCAGCATGGTTACCCGGCTGCAATCCCCTCTCGTGGACGAAGCACTTCGCCTCTACCATCAGCGATACCCATCAGTCACATGGCACATCGACATCAGGACCTCGCTCGACATTGTGCGGCAGATCTCGATGCAGAAGGCTGGCATCGGCATCTGCCTTTTGACAAGGGAGATGCCGATGCTGCGGTGCCGGCACTTATTTCGCGAGGAGTTTGGAGTATTTTGCGGTGCCGAACACCCTCTATTTGGAGTTCAAGAAGTAAACGTGCACAGGCTTCAACAAGAGCCGTTCATCGCCTTCGATTGCGCTAATGATGCTGCTAGTAGCGGATTCGAGCCAATGATCTTTCTGCGAGAAGGCCTTGGTCTCGGACGTCGGGTCAGCGGATGGAGCCACGAGCTCGACGAGGTGCGGCGCATGTTGATATCGGGTTTGGGGATAGGCCTTTTGCCCGTTCTCACTGCCGACGATGACGTAGCCCAAGGGCGACTGTGGCCGTTGCGACTGTTTGATCAGCCCCTCGGCGCCGACGTTTACCTCGTCTCTTCCAGCTTGAGCTCACCGACACCCCCGGAACAGAAGTTTCTCGACCTCATTGATGAACTACTGTGCCTTTATCCAGACATGTCCTGAAAATGCGGCACCTCAGCGGTGTAGTCGGCCGTGAAGAATACGGAAGCCGTTGATATCGCATAGGAATAGTCTACTTTTCAGGCTTCAGAATTGCAGGTAACGGCCAGTTTGTGGATAGTTTTCTTGCAATTCCAGTTTGCGATTTCGCCGCCTGGCGAAGCGTGATTCACTGCTTTCATCGCAGTGAATCGGGAGCCAGGCGATGGGCAGACCACGCGAGCGGCGCGAGACTGGAGAACAGGATCTGTTCCGCGCTCGCCTTGATCAGATCCTCAACATGAACCATGAGCTGGTGCGGCTGGCCCGCACCATCGACTGGCCGGTGCTGGAGGCGCCCTTCGGTGCGGTCTATTCGGACGGTCCCGGCATGCCGCCGCTGCCGACCCGTCTGATGGCGGGGCTCGCCATCCTCAAGCACACCTTCAACCTGTCAGACGAGGCGCTGTGCGCACGCTGGATCGAGAACCCGTATTTCCAGTATCTGTGCGGCGAGGAGTTCTTCCGCCACGACGGTGTATCGTAGAGCCTACATCAACGTCGTACGACCTTCATCGCGGCGGCGAGGTCTTCTTGCGATAGGCCAGCGGATTTGAAGACGGTCCGGCTGATCTCGTTTAGGCGACCCGGGTGCCCCTGCGCAAGCTCGGACAGATCCGCCACGATATCCTCTGCGAGGAATGCGCCCTCGGCAATCGGTTGAGCCAGGTCCCCCGCCAGAATAGCCCCCGCGCGCCCGTCGACAAAGACCCGCGCCCCCGAAATTGCTGCAGTATCGCTTTCGCGCATGTCGGCTTTGAACGCACCTATGAGATCGAGGTGCGATCCCTCGCGCAACCACCCGCCTCGGATTATCGGCATTGTCGAGGCGGTGACCGAACTTATCACATCCGCCAAACGACACCCGGATTCAATATCCTCACAGTTTTCCGCAGGAAGGCCACGCCCAACGAGCGCAGCCGCCAAGGACCGAGCTTTTTCCCCGCTTCGTCCCCAAATCAGAACACGAGTGTAAGCGCGTACGCTCGCGTGGGCTTGAGCCACCGAGAGCGCTAACTGGCCGGTCCCGACGACAAACAAGGTTTGGACGTCTTTTCGAGCTAGATAATCCGCCGCCAAAGCAGAGGCCGCAGCGGTGCGTCGCGCGGTGAGCGCGTCGCCGTCTAGCGCTGCCGTGAATTGGCCGTCAGCCCCGTCGAACATCAGCATGCCTGCGCTGATAGTTGGCTTGCCCCGGGCTGTATTGCCGGGGAAAAAGGTTACAACCTTGACCCCGATGGCTCTACCACCCTCCCAGGCAGGCATTATCAGAAGGGAGGCCTTGTCGCCATTGGGCAGATCGATCTCAAGGACCTGGCGTACCGGCGCTACTGTCCTGGCTGCAGCGAAATTCGCTCGAAGTTCCTCGATCAACCCCGCCCAATCCAGTCGTGCGTCGATGTCTGCGTGGTCGAACAACTGCATTAACGATCCGCCCTTTTAACGACGGCGTGCAGAAGCATGTTGAGGCCGGCGAGGAAATCACTCGGCTCGCACGATTCATTGTTATTGTGGGTAATTCCATCCTTGCAGGGTGTAAAAACCATGGCGCTGGGGCAATGCATTGCCATGTGATACGCGTCATGGCCCGCCTGAGAGCGTATATCGCGCCAATTGTAGCCCTGACGGACCGCCTCGTCACGGATACTTCTGATAAGCTCCTCTTCAAATATGTCGCCTCCCCAGCTCCATTCGTCCTCAATCACGGCGACACAGCCGGCCATGGCAGCGCTGGCCTTAGCGGCACGACGCATCCTTTCAGCCATAACCCTGGCGGTCATAGGATCGGGATGTCGTACATCCGCGACGCATTGAGCGGTGTCAGAAAGAATGCCCGGCTTGTTCGGCCAGGCGGCGAGGCGGGATCCAGTGGCCTTGCCGTCGTTTATCGCGAACTCCCAACCAATATCGTCGACGGCCGTCAAAAACCTCGCGCCGGCGATCAGGGCATTATGGCGCAGGTCCATCGGCGTGGGGCCGGTGTGGGCGGTTTCGCCTTCGAAGCGGACACGCATGCCGTGGCTCGGGTAAGCGCCAGTAACGACCCCTACTTCGCGCCCCTCCGCATCGAGAATTGGCCCTTGCTCGATGTGCAGCTCGAAGTAAGCGTCAACCTCCCCCGCCTTGCAAGGCTTGTCGCCTTTGTAGCCAATTCGCTCAAGCTCATCGACAAAACGGGGGCCGTCGTCGGCAATCAGGTCATAGACCCAGTCGCGTTCGTACTTCCCGACAAAACAGCCCGACGCCACCATTGGCGGAGAAAATCTTGCACCCTCCTCGTTGGTCCAGTCGACGACAATGATGGGTCTTTTGGTGACATAGCCAAGATCATTAAGCGTGCGCACAAGCTCTAACCCGGCAAGCACTCCGGCAATCCCGTCGAAGCGTCCGCCATTGATTTGGGTATCGAGATGACTGCCGATCAGAATCGGGGGCAGCTCGTTGTTGGTACCGTCACGCCTTGCGAAGATTGAGCCGAGTTCATCGAAATCGACGCTCAAGCCTGCGTCCCGGCACCAGCCACAAAATAGATCGCGCATCTCGCGATCTGAGTCCGTTAGCGTCAGACGCGATAGGCCATTCGGACGGCCTTTGCCGATGTTGGCGGAAGCTTCGATTGTCGACCAGAAACGGTCGAGGGAGACACGAGCTTCGGGGCAAATTGTCATAGATATCTCTTTCAGGGTAGTGAGGTAAAGGTCGGGTCGCACCGGTCAGACCGGCCGATAGGCTCGGCAATATGATCGCGGGGAAGGAAGCACCGATGGGGACAGGATCCGGTGCCCATTAGTGCGGCAGGCCCCCAATTTGATTCCTAAAGGGGGGGTTCCTCCCGTTCCAGACCCGTCTGTCGATCGGGAATGTCGACCACGGCGTGGCTGAAGCTGTACTTCCCTTCGACGGAACTTCCTTCGCCCCGGCCCGAGAAACAAGCTTGAAGAAGCTTCATGTAAGGCCCCCTCCGCCGTCGGAACATGCCATCGCGTAGGCGGAGAGGACAAATAGGTCAGAGCTATTGTAGACATCGACAGTGCCTATCTGCGAGCCGCTAATATTTCTGTACACTCAAACAGGGCCATGCTTTCCTGAGGCTTGCTTGGGGCCTCCTCAAGGCAAGACATGTTAAAAACCAGGGGAATTCAAAGCCATGCGTCTAAGATCGACTATAGGTTACTTCTGCACAGCACTTGCTTTTGGTCTCGCGGCGGCACCAACTGCCCGAGCCTCGGTGCTCGATGACGTGAAGCAGCGCGGTGTGCTCAACTGCGCGACCGGCGATGCGATCCCGGGGTTCAGCTATCTCAATCCCAAGACATCAAAGATGGAAGGATTGGATGTTGATCTATGCCGAGCGACCGCAGCTGCGGTTCTGGGGGATCCGGACAAAGTTCATTTCGTGATCGTTACTGGCAAGAGCCGTTTCAACACTGTGACAACCGGTCAAGCAGACGTTGGTTTTTTCTCCACAACTGTCTATCCTGTTCGTGAATCGGCGATCGCAGTCGATTTTCTGCCGATCAATTTTTACGACGCCGGCGGATTTATGGTAAAGGCGTCAACCGGCGTTGAGACGGTTAAGGATCTTGCTGGTGGAACGATCTGCACGACCCAGGGAACCGCTACTGAGGTTGCCCTTGCAAACCTATTCAAGTCTCAGAACATAACGGATATCAAGGTTTTGACCTTCGACTCCGCTGATAAGGTGTTTGCGGCTTTGGGCAGCGGCCGGTGCAATGCCATGGCAACAGACAAAACAGCGCTGGCTAGTTGGCGCGGCAGTTCGCCCAAACCAGACGATTACATAATCCTCAGGGAAGGAACCGGCAAATCGCCATTTGCCGGCTTCGTCGTTGCCAATGACTCGAAATGGCGCAACCTCTTGAGATGGACTGTCTTCGGGCTGTTTCAGGCTGAGGAATGGGGCATTACCACCGCCAACTTGGATGAGATGAAAAAATCACCCGATCCGGTCATCCGGAAGTTTCTCGGCGTGGAGGGCGGAATGGGCGAGGACTTCCATGTGTCCAATAGTTTCATGGCCGATATGATCAAGGCCGTCGGCAACTACGGCGAGATGTACGACCGCAGCCTGGGGCCGAAGACGCCCTATTATATTGACCGAACCGGCACCCCCAATGCGTCGTGGGTTAACGGCGGCCTTCTGTACTCGCCTCCTTGGGAATAGGCGGAGTTCGGCGTCGATCAATCCACTTGCAATACCTCGGGCCACGGTATGATAGAAGCAAAGACAAAACTGTGGCGGTCCTCGCTCGCGACGCCGTCCGTTAAGCGATACGTTGCCCGGGTTCGGTACAAGCTGACTCATGGCGCCGTAGTAGCGGCGGTTATTGGGTTGCTAATACTGATTGCGTTAGCAATTCACCAGAACCTAACAAGTCGGGGTATTGACTTCAGCTTCGCGTATTTGTCTGCGCCTTCACGATTCGGCATTAGCGAGGGTTTGGCGCCCGTCTGGACGGGGTGGGCGCCAATTTTCGAAAGCGTCGATGCTACGTCGTCAAATCTGGGGATGCTCGAAGCCGGCCTCTTCAACACGCTCAAAGTGGCGCTTTTGGCGATTACGTTCTCCACACTGGTTGGAGTTGCCCTAGGTGTTTTGCGTTTGTCGACCAATTGGCTAGTTCGGAATCTTGCCTTCGCCATTGGCGAGTTCATCCGGAACACCCCGATACTGATCCAGTTGATGTTCTGGTACTTTGCAGTGTTGCTGCAGTTGCCTTCGTCCGGAAGCGCCACAAAAGTCAGTAAGTGGCTCGTCGTGGAGCAATCCGGCGTCTTCCTGCCTCTACCACATCTATCCGACAGTGCCGGGCCGGCATCAGGTTTTTTCGTCGCAGTCGCAATCGCATTCCTGGCAGCAGCGTGCCTGCGACGCTTTCCTGCGCGGTGGCGTATAGCACTTTTGGGCGTCGGACTGTGTGCTATTGGTGCGAGTTACGCGTTAGGTTTCGGTATTAATCTTGATTGGCCTGTGCTTGGACGTTTCGGTGCGACCGGCGGATTGCACTTCACCCCAGAGATGTCTGCCATCCTGATCACCATCATCGTAAACAGCGCAGGATATATATCTGAGATCGTTCGTGGCGGAATCGAAGGTCTGGCTAAAGGACAATGGGAGGCTGCGGCGGCGCTAGGTTTGTCGCGGGGTGATACGATTAGAGACATCGTGCTCCCACAAGTATTCCGAATTATTATACCGTCCCTCACCAATCGCTATATCAGCCTGACAAAGGATACGGCCATCGGCATTGCGATTGGCTTTCCGGAGCTATTCAACGTTAGCGGTACTGTGGCCAATCAGAGCGGGCGTGATTTCGAGACCGTCATCGTCGTAATGACGATCTATCTCCTTCTTAGTTGGCTAATCAGCGCCCTCGCGAATTTTGTAAACAGACGGATAGCCCTGGAGAGAGCGTGATGATTGCAACACTGCATAGTTGGGCTCGCCGCAACCTTTTTGCGAACCTTATTGATTCCATTCTTTCGATCCTCATCGTCACAGCGCTTGGCTGGCTTTTGACGGTCTTCCTGCGATGGGTGATCTGGGACGCATACTGGCAGAGGATTTACGAGAGCCTTCGGCTGTTTCTGGTAGGGCAGTTCCCGGCGGACCAGACATGGCGTGCCTGGGTCGCGTTGGCCCTTCTGTGCACAGCGGTCGGCGCCGTGCTACTGCCTTGGTCCCGTCGTCTCGGTGTGGCTATATGGTTGATTGCCTGCGGGGCGGCAGTTTTTGTCCTAGTTCCGCCCGGGCTTGACCGATGGGGCGGGCTTCTGCTCAGCATTATGCTCACTGTCGTCGTTTCAACAGCGTCTCTGCCGCTCGGCATTCTCCTCGCGTTCGGCCGCTCTAGCAGAAATCCCAGTCTGCGGGCCTGCTGTACCGGCTATATTGAGGTGATGCGGTCGGTACCACTCATTCTCGTTGTCTACTGGATTTGGATCACCGTGCCGCTCTTCATGCCGGAAGTTTCAATATCCTCACTCGCGCGCGGCATGATCGGGTACACTGTCTTCAATGCCGCCTATGTGGCCGAATATGTTCGCAGTGGCTTACAAGCTGTGCCGCGCGGTCAGCGGGAAGCGGCGCGCTCGCTCGGTATGTCGAATTGGACGATTTCGACTGAGATAGTCTTGCCGCAGGCGCTCCGGGTGGTCCAGCCGGCGTTAGTTGGTAACGTCCTCGACGTTTTCAACGGGGCGACGCTCGTGTTCATCATCGGACTGATGGACTTCTTGCGTGCAGGACAATTGATATTGGTAGACCCAGCAGCAAGCAGTCAAACAAATGAAGTCTACTTGTTCATGTTCGCGGTATATTTCGTGATCGGCTCGGCGATTACCTTTGGATCGCGCCGAATGGAGGCCCATATGCATAGGAGTACGCGTTGATGATGGTAGCATCCAACGATTTCGGGACGACAAAAGTGGCCTTTGACAAGGTCAATAAGTTTTATGGACCGTTCCAGGCATTGCGTGATGTGACTTTGTCGGTGACGACTGGTGAGGTGGTGGTGCTTATCGGCGCCAGCGGCTCGGGCAAGTCCACGCTGATCCGCTGCGTCAATGGACTGGAAACCTTTCACAGCGGCTCGTTGGTGGTTGAGGGATTTTCAATGCCAACGATCAAGGACCTTGAATTCGGCGGCGGCGAGAAGGCGCTCCGTCAAATCAGACGCGGCGTAGGAATGGTCTTCCAGCAGTTCAACCTATTTCCGCACAAGACGGTGATGGAGAACATCGCTCTTGCTCCTATGCGGGTCCGCGGCAAGTCGCGCGAGGAGGCGCAGGCTACCGCAATGCGTCTGCTCGAGCGGGTCGGGCTGCGAGACCACGCGCAAAAATGTCCCGGTATGTTGTCAGGCGGCCAGCAGCAGCGCGTGGCCATTGCCCGTTCGCTGGCAATGGAGCCGCACGTCATGTTGTTCGATGAACCCACATCGGCGCTCGATCCGGAATTGGTCGGCGAGGTGCTGGACGTCATGCGCGAACTCCGTACCGAGGGCATGACAATGATGATTGTCACGCATGAGATGGCTTTCGCCCGCGAAGTGGCAGACCGCGTCATCTATATGGATAAGGGTGCCATTGTGGAGGAGGGGCCGCCGGCGCAGATCTTCGACAAACCGATTAGTGACCGCACCCGGACATTCCTGTCGCGTGTCCTCAAGCACTGACATCAAGCAAATTCCACAAATGCGCGGCGCCACGGGAGGCTGATGGTCTGCGCCCGGGGCACGCTGCAATAGGCCGATGAAGCTTTGGTCCATGACATTGGAAGATGCGAAGATGCAGGGGTGATCGCCGAACGGCGCCGCGGCGTCGGACATCTTGCAACGATGCCTGGCGTGCGCGTGTGGCAACGGAGGCAGATAGACAGTGCTAATTAGCAATTCATTCGGAAGGAGACAAAGATGGATTTTATCGAGCAGATTTTCGGCGTGGCGCCGGATGGGGGCGATGGCACGACCGAGATGCTCTACATCGCGGTGGCGCTGGCCGTTGGAGTGATGACAATTGCTCGCCGGTGGCTGTCTCGACGCGCAGCGCCGCTAGTTCTCTTTCTTCTAGGGTCGAGATTGATGCCGGCCGTGCCGCCTACGATCAAGAGTCCTCCTCTATGAGCCGCTGAGGTCTGGCTCTCGCCCCGGCGCCGGCCTGGGGACACCCGGCCGGACCATGAAGGCGGGCCGATTATTCATTGATAACAAAAAAGGAGCACGAATATGTTTTCATTGACCCAAGCGATCGGAGTAAACGGCATGGCGAGGCGCGAGTTGGTGCCCCGCAAATGTCAATGCGATTCTAATTTGCGCGATCTAATCATCACCCGGTTATCTCGCGTGAATCGGCGTCGCGAGCGCCGCCATTTGGCGACCGCGAGCGGTTAGTCGAGTTCAAGAAAACATGGTTCGGTGCTGTGGGAACTTATCCCTCTACTGGCATTTCCAATGGCGGCATGCGATTTGCAAGCGCAACGAGTGAGGCAATGCAATAAATCCCGGAAAAGAGTTCAAGCATCCGCCGTGCCCGAACTGATGCAGCCTGATCTGAACGACCTTGGATCGGGGCGCGCGGGCTTTGGGTCAAAGGGGGGGCTGTTTTGGAGGTATCCCGCCTTCAGATTGTTTTCCGCTTTAGCGCAACCGGAATGCACGCAGCTAAATGTCTCAATGATGCCTCCCTGCCTGCGACCTCCAACCGTCGACAAGCATCACGTTGATCAACTGCGCTAGCTGCAAAAGGTCTAAATGGATGACAATACCTGCCAATGCCCGAGGCTACTTTGAGCTACTTTCTGGTCTCGCCATCGGGAGAAACGGCGCCGCAACTATGACCACTTCACATGAGGGGCGTCGAGGCCGGAGAGGGTCGCGGCGACAACCGTTGTGGCCGCTCTACCTTATTCTTTTCATGCTGCTGCTCTCGGCGGTGGTTCTGGCCTTCGCCACCGGGCGTTATTCCGTGCCGCCGTTGATGACGTTGCGGATCTTACTGCACCCCATCATCGGCGGCGAGGCCGATTGGACCGCGACAGTGGAGACAGTCGTTTGGGAAATCAGGCTACCGCGCATTGCCGGCGCGCTGCTGGTCGGCGCCAGCCTAGCCGCGGCCGGGGCGACTTATCAGTGCATCTTTCGCAATCCTCTGATTTCGCCTGCGATCCTCGGCGCTTCCCAGGGCGCAGCCTTCGGCGCCTCGCTGGCCCTGCTGTTGCGACTGTCTTGGTCGGGCGTCATGGGCATGGCTATGGCATCCGGTATCCTCGCCACGTCGGCCACCGCGCTGATCGGCCGTCATCTCGGCAGTGGCTCGATGATCACCTTGGTGCTGGCGGGCCTGGTGGTGGCCGCGGTTTTCAACGGTCTGGTTGCGGTGGTGCAATACATAGCCGACCCGCTCGACGTGCTGCCGTCGATCACCTTCTGGCTGATGGGCAGTCTAAACCGCATCGGTAATGATGATCTCGGCATCATCGGCGTTCCTATGGCGCTTATGTTCGCCCAGCTTTACGCCTTCCGCTGGCACATAAACGTACTCGGTGCCGACAACGACGCGGCACGGGCGCTCGGTGTCAACGCGCCGCTGGTGAGCGGCGTTGCCATCGCCGGAGCCACCGTACTAACCGCGCTCGCTGTCAGCGTAAGCGGCATCGTTGGCTGGGTCGGGTTAATAGTCCCCCACATCGCCCGCTTTCTGGTCGGTCCCAATTTCAACCGCCTCTTGCCGATCAGCGCCCTGACGGGGGGCCTGTTCCTGCTTGCCATGGACACACTGGCGCGCAGCATGGCGACGCAGGAACTGCCGCTCGGCGTCGTAACCTCGCTTGTCGGTGCGCCATTCTTCGCCATCGTGCTCGGCCGTGCCCGGAGGCAATGGTTCTGATGGCCGCGTTAGTCGCCAGCGATGTCTCCTTCACTCACGCCGGCAACGTCGCACCGACCCTGCGCGGGATTTCGATCCGGGCCGAAGCGGGCGGGGTGCTGTGCCTCCTCGGACCAAACGGGTCGGGTAAGACGACGCTCTTGCGTTGTCTCGTCGGGCTCCAGGGCGGCGGCGCCGGCATCGAGATAGACGGCCGGCCGCTGCCCAGCTTCGGTGACGGCGAGCGGGCGCGCCGCATCGCTTACGTGCCGCAGCACGGCGCGGCCGTGTTTCCCTACACGCTGGCAGACATCGCAGTGCTCGGCCGCACGCCGCATCTCGGCTCCTTCACCGTGCCGTCGCCCGATGACTGGCGCATTGCCCTCGAGAGCCTAGACCGTCTTGGGATCGGGCATCTCGCCAACCATCCGTTCAATCTGTCGAGCGGCGGCGAGCGCCAGCTTGCGCTGATCGCCCGCGCAATCGCGCAGGACGCGGCGACGATCGTGCTCGACGAACCGACGGCCAGCCTCGATTTCGCCAACCAGACGCGCATCCTCGACATCATCGCGGGCTTGGCAACGCAGGGGCGCACGGTGGTATTTTCCACGCACGATCCCGACCACGCCCTGGCGGCGGCGACGCAAGCGGTTCTGCTGAAGCACGGGCTCGTGCTTGCGCAGGGAGACGTAGGCCACGTGGTCAACGATGTCACGCTGAGCGCGCTGTACGATGTGCCGGTGCGGCTGGTGTCCGTCGGCGGAGGTGACGATGGCTTCGGTCCCATGACCGTATGTTTTCCTGTCCGCCGAAACTCCCGATTGGGCAAGTCCCGAATTCTGAGGGAAAATTGATATGAGGTGTCGATTCATCCTGAAAATTTCAGCCTTTTTTACTGCTCCTGTTAGGCATCGCCTCGCCGGGGGCCGGTGCGACCGGGGTCCGCACCATCACCGACATGGCAGGCCGCAGCGTCGTCGTGCCGGCCGAAGTCAAGCGGGTCGCCACTATGGGCTCCGTGCCGCCACTAAACAGCCTTCTGTTCGCCGTCGGCGCGTCAGATCGACTCGTCAGCGGTTTGCCGCCGCGGTTCGGCCAGAACCCCCGCTGGACTTTTCAAAAGGTCTTCGCGCCGCAACTGGCTGACGCGGCCTTGATCGAGACGCAGAGCCGGGAACCAGACCTGGAGGCGATCATCGCGCTCGAGCCGGATGTAATCCTCACGACCTATCCGGCCATGGCGGATGCCGTGGCGCGCATCGGCGTGCCTGTGGTCGTCATTGAATGGCAGGAGCCGGATGACGTGAAGACGGCGATGGAACTCATAGGCGGCCTTCTCGGCAAGGAGAAGGAAGCAGCCGCCTACGTCGACTATTTCGACCGAACTCTGGCGCGGGTCTCGGCGATTTCGCAATCCCTTGCGCACACTGAGAAGCCGCGGGTGCTGTATTTCGAGCCGGAGACGATCAGTCAGCCGCATCTCATTGCGGAGTGGTGGATCCGGCAGGCCGGCGGCGTCAGCGTCTCCGACGACGGGCGCAGCCAAGAAGTGCTATCCTTCAACATCGAGCAGGTGCTGGCCTGGAACCCCGATATTATCTTGGTTCCCCAGCTGAAAGATGTCGAGAAGGTCTTCGGCAACCCGCTGCTAAAGGACGTTCGCGCGGTGGTGACCCGGCGCGTCTTTCCGCTTCCTGTAGTCGCGCATACATGGGGCAATCGCACGGCGGAGCAGCCGCTGACTGTGCTGTGGGCGGCAAGGACGATCAACCCGGAGGTTTTTGGTGAGATCGACCTAAAGGCCGAAGTAAAGCGCTTCTATGCCACGATCTTTGCCCATCCGCTTGACGACGAGACTGTCGCGGCCATTCTGGATCCGATGACCGAGCCGCCGTACTGAGCGATCCGGACCGGTGACTTTCCGAAGCAAGTCGAGCATTTGATCGCCGCTTACCACGAGCGCAACAAAGTCGAGCACCTGGTTAACCGCACCATGTGAGCCAGCTTTTTCCGTGGCGCAAGCAGCTCTGCCGGGTCGTCGCGCCGTGCGCCCAATTCATTCCCATGGCGATCGCAGGCGCTGCCAGCACCGCCGACGGCGGCGGAGTCGCCAAACTAAGCGTTCGATGGCGGAAGATGTCAAAAATGTGTCAGAACGCGTCAAGGCGGTCCCAATTGCGCGATCTAATCTTACCCGATGGGTAAGCGGTGCACCAAGGCACCCTTTCCCGAAGCCGCCTGATGCGTGTATGGCG
>SAQG01000070.1 GCA_004020315.1 Mesorhizobium sp. | reverse complement strand
CTCCGATTTGTCTCCTTGCCCCCCTCTCCCCCGCTGTTCCGCACGAGCTCGGGAGCAGGAGCGGGGCTCCTGCCCCTTCGGGCAGGAAACCGCTTCGCGGGAAAAGGGAAATCAGGAGAAATCATCATGACCGAGACCATTAACATCCCATTGAACAAGTTGGACGTGGACCCGAAGAACGTCCGCAAAACCTACAGCGCCGAGGGCATCAAAAAACTGGCCGCGACCATTCGAGCCGACGGGTACAGGCTGTTGCAGAACCTCATCATCAGGAAGGGCGACAAGAAGGGCCGCTATTTCGTGACGGCTGGCGGCCGCCGCCGTGCTGCGCTGCTTCTGCTGGCCGAGGCTGGCGAGATCGCGAAGGATTTTCCCGTCGAATGCAAGGAGCGCTCCGGCGAGGACGCCACGGGAATCAGCCTTTCCGAAAACGTCATGCGGGAGGACATGCACCCGGCTGACCAGTTCGAGGCATTCAACGCCCTTGCCCAAGAGGGCAAAGCAATCGCTGATATCGCCGCCCGTTTTGGCACGACCGAAACCATCGTGCGCAAGCGGCTGGCGCTTGCCCGCGTGTCGCCGGTGCTGTTGCAGATGTTCCGCGACGAGGACATGAGTTTTGCGCAGTTGTCGGCCTTCACCGTCAGCGACGATCACCAGCGGCAGGTTGAGGTATGGAGTGCCCTGCCCTCTTGGAGCCGTGATGCTTTTTCCATCCGGCGTGCGCTGACCGAGGAATTGGTTGCCGCAACAGACAAGCGGGTCCAGTTCATCGGCGGGCTGGCCGCCTATGAAGCGGCGGGCGGCGCCGTAACGCGCGACCTGTTCGATGAACGCAACGCCGGTTATGTCACCGATACGGTGCTGCTGGAAAAGCTGGTTGCCGAAAAGCTTGAGGCGGCGGCCGGGACGGTGCGTGCCGAAGGCTGGAAATGGGTGGAGTGCCGCACTTCCATGCCGGAAGGACTTCACAGTATGGAGCGCCACTATCCCGAAGACGTGAGCCTTTCCGAGGAAGATCAGGCAGTACTCGACGCCGCGCAGGCAGAATATGACGAGCTTGCCGAACTGATCGAGAGCGGTGCCGACGACGACGAGGCCGAGGCAAAGCTTGACGAAGTCGAAAAGCGGATTGACGCCCTGACCGCCCGCACGGAAGCCTATAGCCCCGAAGCACTGGCGAACGGCGGCGCTTTCGTCATGCTCGACTATTACGGCAGGCTTTCCATCGAGCGCGGTTTTGTGAAGCCGGACGATGCCGAGGTGACAGACGAGGACAAGGCCGACGAGGGCTTGCCGAGTGTCGCAGGCGAAGCAAAGCCCGCAATTCCGACTGTCACGCATTCGGCGGCTCTTATAGAGGACCTGACGGCCCACAAAACCGCAGCGCTGCGCATTGAACTGGCGAACAATCCTGACGTTGCCCTTATCGCCGTTGTGCATGCCATGCTGTTGCAAGTGGCCTATCCATACAATTCGGAGCAAAGCGCGCTTCAACTGTCGATCACCCATGAGCGGTTGAAGCCTTCGATGAAGGACGCCGAAAGCTGCAAGGGCGTTACGGCGTTCAATGACCTGTCAGAAAACTACGGCCAACGCCTGCCGGGCAATCCCGCCGATCTGTTCGATTGGCTGCTAGAGCAGCCGCAGGACGCGCTTCTTTCGCTGCTGGCCTTTGGTGCTGCTCATGCGGTCAACGCCGTGGAGAAGAAGTTCACCGACCGCAAGAAGGGCATTGAGCAGGCCAACCAGCTAGGCCGAGCACTCAATGTGGATATGCCCGAGTGGTTCGAGACGACAGGCGACAGCTATTTCAAGCACGTCAACCGGACCACCATCGAGCTAGCCGTGGCCGAAGCCAAGGGCCGGGAGGCGGGGCTTTCCGTCAAGGCAGCGGCCAAAAAGACCGAAGCCGTCATGATCGCCGAGCGACTTGTCGCCGGTAGCGGCTGGATACCCAACCCTGTGCGGATCGCTGCCGCCGACGCGGCGAGGTCTGCCGAGCACGAAACGGACAACGAGCAGTTCCCCGAAGCGGCTGAATAAACATCAGCCGCCGGCCGGTTGCGTGTCTCCCGCGTGACCGGCCTCCCTTCCATTAGACTAGGCGCGGCCGACGCCGCCGCTGAATGAATAAGGCCGGATCGACCGGCCTTATTTTCATTTTGAGGGGAGGCCCGAGCCCCCTCCCCTCAAACTCCCCTTCCCGTCCTGGATAGCCGACATGGTTCGCCATGCCAGCTCCTTCATGCTTTAGCGAGCCAATACGGTATACTGCCTTAAAGGCGTGTCGAATATGTATTGCACTTAAAAAACACAGATAATCAAGGAAATCCGCATCATGCGAGCCGGCGGGTTGCTCTGGTGGACGGCACGTGGAGCACAATTCTTGCGCCAAAACGGTTATTCCGGTTATGCTCCGCAAATCATCGGAATCAGCATGATTCCGACTGCGCATTCTAACGTTTCAAGACGGAGAGAAGACCGGCCCAGAAAAAGAAAAACCGCTCCCGAAAAAATCCGGAAGCGGGTTTGCAGTGAAAAAATAAGCCAAAACCTTTCTCGCAAACCCTCCCTTCCTTGTCAACTGAGAAACACCGCTTCGGTGAACGGGGAAGCTTTGCCTGGTCCCTAACAAAGGAGACGAGGACATGGGTGACCCCCATACGGATCGGCGGCCAATCGGTCGCCGAATGACGCCACAACGTGCCGAATACCGGCGACTGGCACAGTCGGCCGAGATCGGAACGGTGACGCGCGGCCAGCTTGCTGTGCTTGCACAAAACCTCACTTGCATTGGATTGATCAGCGCGACCGAAAGCCATCTTTTGGTGACTCTGGTCAACACGGCCCCGGCCGAGGTCTTCGACAAGTCCGGCCATCCGATCATCTTCAAGTCCAACCAGCAGCTCGGCTTCGAGATCGGCCGCTCAGCCGGTCGTGTGAGCCGTATGCTTTCCAGCCTTTTCGACGCTGGCTTGATCACGATGCAGGATAGCGGCAATTACAAGCGCTACCCGGTGCGAAATCGCGATGGTGCGATTGTAGACGGTTGCGGCATCGACATGCGGATACTCATCGCCCGCTATCGCGAGCTCGACCAGCTCGTGCGGCAGGCCAAGGCCGAAAAATCGGCCGCGAGCGCAGCATTGCGCCGCTATCGCGGCGCGCTGCGCAACCTACGCTATGCTCTGGCAACGGTTACGAGGCTGTCGGATCGCGCCCTGGCTCGCATTGCGGGCCGCGTCGAACGGGTTGTCGCCGTTGTCGGCGTTGCCTCCCAGGCGCCGAGCGCCCTTCTCCGGCGTGCCTCGGCACTTTTCGACTGGTTTGTGGAGCGCCTGATGCAGCTTCCACGCCGTTCAGAATCTGCGTCGGAAACAGAAAATACGACATGCACGTATGCCGAAAACGGCATGCACAAACAGATTACAAACCCTGATCCTCTTGAAGAGAGTAATGATAATCGGCGTTCGGCTGACGCCGAACAACTTCATTTGCTAGAGGCTGGCTCCGCCAGCAAGAGGGCTTATGAACCAAGCCTGGGGGGCGGCTTGCGCCAAGTCAACGGGCGAAGGCGCCAGCCGCAGGCGCTAGTGGCATTGCATGACCTGGTGCGGGCAATACCGGCCTTAAAGGCCTACGGCTTTGCCCTGCCCCGCAGTTGGGCCGATCTGGCGCGGCTCGCGCCGCAGATGTGCCGCCTGACGGGCATTTCCGATGATGCGCGACTCCGCGCCATCGAACAGATGGGCGAGCAGCAAGCAGCGGTCGCAATCGCGGTGACGCTGCAGAAATACGACCGGCAGGAAGTTAAATCGCCGGGCGGCTACTTGCGGGCCATGACGGACCGCGCCACAGCCGGCGAGCTTCATCTTGCCCGCTCGATTTTCGGGCTGGCAGCCCGTAATTCCATGGAGGCATTGAATTGAGATTTCGAACGATATTGGCGGCCGTGGCCGTAATCTGGTGCATGGAGGCGGTGGCCGAGCCGTCAGCATGGTCCGGCCAGGCGCGGGTAATCGACGGTGACACGATCAGTATCCGTCAGCAGCGCATTCGGATTGCTGCGATCGATGCATGCGAACTCGACCAGACCGGCTTGAAGGACGGCCAGACCTGGCGTTGCGGTGTCATAACTCGCAGTTACCTTCGAAAGATGATCGACGGACAGCATGTCCGTTGCGATATCATCGACCAGGACCGGTATCGCCGTTTGGTCGGGCAGTGCTTCATCGGCGATACCGATGTGGGCCTCGCTATGGTGAACGCCGGGCTAGCCGAGGCGATGCTTCGATATCTGCCGTCATCCCATCCTATCAGCCTGGTTGAGTACGGGGAGGCCGAAAACCGCGCGCGTGGCAACGGTCTGGGGATCTGGTCGGCTGAGATCGAAAGTCCGCATCTCTATCGCCGCGCCAAGCCCTCAAAGATGCCTTAACCGTAGATAGCCAAAATGGTGCTATGGAATGGCAAATGACGTGAGCCATATTGCTTCGCGTTTTGGCGCAAAACCCGGCAAAGCTCGTTGCAACGGTTCAGATAATAGCTAATATAGGCTCATTTCTTGTCGCGTCAGGCGGACACCGAACAGGGGGAATGTTGCCAAATACGTTCATGTCTCACGCCTCTGCGGTGGTTGCTTTTGACGCTCGTTCGCACGTCGACGCGGTTTGCGCAAAGCCGGAGAGCGCAAAAATTTCCCCGCCTGCGGCTTCCTCGCGCGCCAAATTTTTTCGCCCTCCGGCCTCTTCCGCTGCGCTCCAGCCTTCGGTGCACACCGCTTTCCGCCGTGCCATGTGAACGATCATCGCAACCACCAAAGAGGAGTGACTGACATGACCACCACCAATTACATCCAGTTCGATGCTGACGACCTCGACGCCGCCAAGGGCAAAGGCCTCATCTCCACCATCGAACGCGACCTGGACATCAACGCTGTGCCGTTCAGCTCGGATAACGAAAAAGCACCGACGCATCGCGTCTATGCCAAGTCACCGCGCGGGCATGACATCGAGGTTGGCGGCATCTGGAAAAAGAAGAACGCGGAGGGCAAGCCATACTACACGCTCTCGATCAAGCGCCTCAGCTTCCACGCCAATCTCGGCCGCTTTCCGGGCCAGGACGATCCCACCCTGCAGGCAATCATCGAATGGGAACCCCGCGATTAATCGCTGTAAAGCGCCCGGCCAAAAGCCGGGCGCCCACTTCAGAAACACCGAAAATCACCCCAAAGTGCTGGATTTTCAGCGCTTTTCTTGCTAGGGTGCAAGGCAACTGGAGATTGGCAGATGAACAAACATTCCGCACGTCCCGATCGTTCCCCGGAGGCCATTGCCAAGCGCAAGAAGGCAACCGATCAGGCCCGTGCGGCCAACATCCGGCAGGGCTACACCCCCGATCCTGTTCTCGAGGCGGCCAACGCCCGGTATGTCGCCGGCGAGATCACGTCGGAAGAATTTCGCGAGCAGATGCAGGCGCGTTTCAAGCGCGCCTGACGCTCCAACTCTTGTTCGAATAAGCCGCCTCGATCACGGGCGGCTTTTTTCATGAGGAATCGTATTGGCGGACGAGTCAAAGGGATCGTACACCTACCCCGACACGCCCGGCGATCCAGATCGCACTGGTGTCCTACGCAACAAGTTCGGGCTGACCAGACACTCGGAGCTGGGACCGGCCGACTATGCCATGACGCACATTCGACAGAGTGAGACTGCGGAGGGCCGCGGCCCGAGCGGCAATTTCGGCAAGGAACATCTGAAGGCCATACACGGGTATATTTTTCAGGACGTTTACGAGTGGGCCGGTCACACGCGCAACGAAAGCCCGATCGTCGACGGCCAGCGCGTCGAGCCGATCGGCAGCCTTTCCAAGGGCAGCACCTCATTCCTGCATGGCTCACGCATCGACTTCGGACTGGACGAGGCCTTAAAGCCGATCCGCGATCCCAATGTTCTTCGCACTGCTACGCCGGAGCAATTCGCTGAGCGTGCGGGCCAGGTGCTCGCCGAGCTCAATTACGTGCATCCATTCCGCGAGGGCAACGGTCGCGCCCAGGAGGCGTTCATTGCCGAACTTGGCCGCCATTACGGCCATGAGGTGGATTTTACCGTCATCAGCAAACCGCGGATGATCGAGGCATCAATCGAGACCACAAACGACCCGTCCAGTCCGGCAATGAAGCATGTGCTGGAGGACTCGATCAATCCGAACCGCCGCGAAGCGCTTCGCGCTGCATTTGCCGACCTCGAACGGTGCGGCGAGAAGCCGTTTGAACACAATATCCGAACGGCACGGCCGGGAGAGGAAATCACCGGCCAAATTCTTGGCCATGACGATAGAGCCGCCAGTATCGTCGCGGATGAGCGGATCATTGCCGTCGATCGCGCCGACTTGCCCGAACGCTTGCCGGACCACGATGCGGAGGTCCCTTTCACCGCCCGCTCTGACTTTTCCCGCCTGGGACGCGAGAGACAGGCCACCGAGGCACACCTGCGGCCACATCAGGCCGAGCAGCCACAGCGGGACAGAAGCGCCGGGCTGAAGGCTACCGAGGCCGAAATGGCGGCGCGGCGAGACCGTGAGCGCGACGGCGACGATCGCGGTCGATAACCCCTGCCCCAGGCAACAAGCTGCTTTTCGTCGAGCGGTCGTCGAGCTGGTCAATGTCGATGCGTTTCGGCGCCGCCTCAGTCCGTTGGGTGATTTGACGGACAAGCTACGATAGCCCCTCCCCCATGCAACCGCTGTCGCGGTCCTCCACTCCGTTTCGGCCCTACAGGTGCATGGGCTCGCTTCGGCTATCTCCGTTCTTTGCCGTCAACCAACGGAATGGAGACGGCCATGCAGAGCCTCAAGGACACCTACCAACGCATCACCGATACCATCGTCGAGCAGCTCGAAGCCGGCGCCAAGCCCTGGATCCGCCCCTGGCGCGGCAGCGTACGACACTCCCGCATCCCGCGCCGCGCGACAGGCGAAGCCTATCGCGGCATCAATGTCCTGATGCTGTGGGTGTCCGGCCAGATGTTCGGCTACGAGGAAAACACCTGGATGACCTATCGCCAGGCGCAGGATCTTGGCGGGCAAGTCCGAAAAGGTGAGAAAGGAACGCTGGTCGTCAAGTACGGCACGTTCACGCCAAAGGAGCGCGAAGACGACGAGGATCGCTCGATCCCCTACCTCAAGGGATACACCGTCTTCAATGTCGAGCAGATAGAGAACCTGCCTGACCGATTTGCCAGCCCGGCCGAGGAGCTGCCGAGCGCTCCTGTTCCACACATCGAAACCGTCGAGGTTTTCGTCGGAAATACCGGCGCAAGGGTCAGCTACAGCGGCACGAAGGCTTGCTATCGACCGAGCAGCGATGATATTCTCATGCCGGACCGCGAGCGTTTCGAAAGCGAGGTTCACCTATATTCGACCCTGCTGCATGAGCTCTCGCACTGGTCCGGCGCAAAGCATCGCCTGGACCGTGATCTCAGTGGCCGATTCGGAACGGAAAGTTACGCCGTGGAAGAGCTCGTCGCTGAACTCGCAGCGTCTTTCCTCTGCGCCGATCTTGGCGTTGCGCACGACCCGCGCGATAATACCGCTTCGTACCTCGCAAGCTGGGTCGCCGTGCTGAAGCACGACAAGCGCGCCATTATCACGGCCGCGGCGAAAGCGCAGGCCGTTGCTGAATATCTCACTGCGTTGCAGCCAGGCGCCGGAGGGGAAGCCGCATAGCGGATCCCCTTTAAACTTGCCTATCGACGGTAATATCTGCTTGTCACGGAACGTAAGGGACGCGGATGTTGATTTTGACAGCCGTGCAGAAGTGGACTTTCCTACGCGAAATCATGTCGATAGCATGACTGCAGGTGCGATTAGCCTCAATGGTTTCAGGGCGGCATTTGCCCGATTGGAAGAAGGCTCTTACGTCAACTGCCAGCATGGTCGCCCATGAGCGAGCTGGTGCTCGATTTCCCCGGGTGTTAGCCGAGTGGAGGAAGACGGCGAAGCCGCGCCAACCGTCTGTGGAGTGCTTCAGCTTTGCCCTAGCTTCGATGCTGGTTTCATCGATGGCATTTTCTCTGTTCGATGGAATAGGGTCTCATTTAGAGGACTGAAGGTCAAAACGTCAGATGTCTGGCTGACGCCGTTAACTTTTCGTTAACGGAAAACTTGTTGCCGGAATAAAAGAATCAGGCATTATTCACGCTTGCAAAGTGATTTGCGCGGGAAAAGCGTTATTCTGGATTTCGGCAAACATGAATTTGATGCCAGACCACGACCTTGAGTTCGATTTTGACGAGACGATCCTCGAACAGGGAGCGTTGATCTCCGACAAATTGAACATGCTCAGGATCGAGCAGTATCCGCCTAACGCCACAAAGGGCCTGCGGCAATTCTCGCTCGCGGAGGTCGCGGACTATCTTGGGGTCACTCAGAACCATATCAAGAAGCTGCACCTGGAAGGTAAGGGGCCTATCCCGGCGACCACACCATCGGGCAGGCGGACCTACACAGCAGACCAGATGCTCGAGCTGCGCCGGTATCTCGACAAGCATGGGCGCGCCGACTTCAAACGCTATGTGCCGCACCGGAGGGCAGGGGAGCCGATGCAGGTGCTGGCTGTTGTCAACTTCAAGGGTGGCAGTGGGAAGACGACGACTGCGGCGCATCTCGCGCAGCACCTCGCCCTAACTGGCCATCGGGTGCTTGCCATCGACCTTGATCCGCAAGCTTCGCTCTCGGCGTTGCACGGCATCCAGCCTGAGCTCGACAAGAATCCCTCTCTCTACGAAGCCCTGCGATACGATGGCGAGCGCAAGCCCATTTCCGAAGTCATTCGGCCAACGAATTTCCCGGGTCTCGACGTCGTCCCCGCGAACCTTGAGCTGCAAGAATACGAATACGATACGCCGCTCGCGGCATCGAACAAGAACTCGCCCGAGGGCAGGATGTTCTTCACCCGCATCTCGACAGCGCTGAAGGAGGTCGATGACCGATACGATGTCGTCGTGATCGACTGCCCGCCACAGCTCGGTTACCTCACCTTGACGGCGTTGACGGCATCGACATCGGTTCTGATCACAGTGCACCCGCAGATGCTCGACATCATGAGTATGTCGCAGTTCCTGCTGATGCTCGGAGGTATCCTGCAGTCGATCAAGGGTGCAGGGGCGGCAGTTAAGTTGAAGTGGTTTCGCTATCTGATAACCCGATACGAGCCAACTGACGGCCCGCAGGCGCAGATGGTCGGCTTCCTGCAGGCAATGTTTGCTCGCAACATGCTCCAAAACCAGATGCTCAAATCGACAGCGATATCCGATGCAGGGATCACCAAACAGACTCTATACGAGGTTGAGAAGTCCCAGTTCATTCGATCGACGTATGAGCGGGCGATGGAAAGCCTTAATGCAGTCAATTCGGAGATCACTAGCCTGATCCACGATGCGTGGGGACGCAAATGAGGAGAGAATTGACAGCCGTGCAGATCGCGATTTTCCAGCGTGAATTCAATCCATTGTCATGGATTTCAGGAGATCGGTGATGGCAAGGAAAAACCTGCTGGCAAGCGTAACTGCCTCGATCACGCCGGTAACGGAGTCGGATGCGCGGGCGGAGTACGCAAAGCGGGGTGCCTCGCGCTCCATGATGCAGTCACTGGACGAGATGGCCGAGAATTCCATGCGGCTGCTTGACGGAGAGACTGTCGTCAGCCTCGATCCCGTTTTGATCGACGGTTCGTTTGTTTCCGACCGTATTGAGGACAGCGACGAAGAATATCGTGAGTTGCGGGAAGCGATCCGGCGATCAGGCCAGTCATCGCCGATCTTGGTGCGGCCACACCCCGAAGTTTCTGGCCGTTACATGATCGTATTCGGACATCGACGGGCCGAAGTCGCCCGCGACCTGGGCATCAATGTGCGCGCGGTCATCAAGCCGATGGCGGATATCGCCCACATCGTTGCCCAAGGCCAGGAGAACACGGCTCGCGCGAACCTGTCGTTTATCGAGAAGGCGCTGTTCGCCAAGAAGCTCGCTGACATGGGGCAAACCAAGGACACCATCAAGTCGGCGCTGACAATAGACGACACGTTGTTGTCGCGGATGCTGTCGGTCGTCGAAACCGTTCCCGATGCCGTTCTCGAAGCCGTTGGAGCCGCTAAAGGTGTCGGACGGGATCGATGGGAGGATCTTAAGAAGCTGGTTCAGGTGCCCGCGAATGCCGTAAGAGCGGTTGGGTTCGTCTCGTCCGAAGGGTTTGGCGCAATGCAATCCGACGAGCGGTTCACACTTCTTCTCAATTTCCTGAAGAGCTCGAAGGGGCCAAAAAAGGTGGGAAGGGGTGTCAAAGCCAAATCCTGGGCCCCTGCCGACAAATCAGTTAGCGTTACCGCCAAAGCCAACGGAAAGGCGTTCACTTTGGCCCTGAAGGCTAAGGACGGACCGCGTTTCGGGGGTTGGATTTCGGAGAACCTTGAACAGCTCTATTTGGCCTTCAGGGAATCGGAAAAGACTGTAACAGGAGACTGAACCGCAAAAGAAAAAGGCCCCCGAACGTCACCGTCGCGGAAGCCCTTCTCGTATCTGAACAATTCGAGAATCACATTTCCGCGAATCACTGTCAAGAGTTTTTGAGCGTCGATTCGGCGGACGGTTTTCTTTTGCCTGATTAGAGGCGAAGGAAGAAATGGAAACGGGTATTGCAACGACGCCCTTTGGGCGTCGGCCGATGTCGCTTGCCATACTGGCAGCGCAAAAAGAGTCACGTGAGATCCCCGAGGGCAGGGTGGTCGAAAAGTGGCAGGTCTACCGCAACCTCTGCGAGGGCAAGAACATCGTCGGCATAGGCGATCGCGCCTTGGCCGTCCTGAATGCGTTGCTGTCGTTCTATCCTGACAGTGAACTGAGTGAGGAAAACGGCCTGATCGTGTTCCCCTCGAATGCACAGCTGTCCCTCAGAGCACACGGGATGCCTGATGCAACAGTCAGGCGGCACCTGGCCGCTCTTGTGGACTGCGGTCTGATCCTCCGTCGGGACAGCCCGAACGGAAAGCGTTACGCGCGAAAGGGCAGGGGAGGGGATATTGAGGAAGCATTTGGCTTCTCCCTGGCGCCGCTGCTGGCCCGTGCTTGCGAGTTCGAGGCGGCCGCCGAGCGGGTCCGCGCCGACAACAGGGCACTCAGGCTTATTCGCGAGCGGATCACCTTGCACCGCCGAGACATCCACAAGCTGATCGAGGCGGCCGTCGAGGAAGACGTGCCGGGCGACTGGGGAGGCCTTTGGAGGCGGTTTCGCGCCATTGTCGAGGGTATCCCGCGCCGAGCATGCATTGCCGAGCTGGAGCCGATCGTAGTCGGCCTGGCAGCCTTGCATGAAGATGTGGATAAGCTGCTGGAAATTCATATGAATTCCACGAATCCGAGCGCCAATGACTCCCAAAGCGAGCGGCAGCAATCTGATTCAAATACCAACTCAATTTTTGAATTTGAACCTGCTTTGGAGAAAAGCGGGGCGACGGTCGAGCCAAGGACGAGGAAGGCCGAGAAGCCGAATGGGTATCCGCTTGGGCTGGTACTGAAAGCCTGCCCCGAAATCGCGGTTTACGCCGTCGACGGGATCGGCAATTGGCGCGATTTGATGATCACCGCGGCCCAGGTGCGCGGTTATCTCGGCGTGTCGCCATCCGCATACGAGGACGCTTGCCATGTGATGGGGCAGGAAATTGCGGCGATTGTGGTCGCCTGCATCCTGCAACGAGCGGAGCACATCAATTCAGCTGGCGGCTATCTGCGCGTGCTGACCGAGAAGGCCAGGGCAGGGGAGTTTTCGGTCGGGCCCATGCTGATGGCGGCGTTGCGGGCGCAAAGCCAACCCAACGAGGCGAGGGCAGGGTAATGGCGTCGATCTTGAACAGCCCCCTTTATGGTGGCATATAAGGCCATGGAGAAACGGCGGCCGACTTACGATCTGGATGCCATCAAGGCGGCAATCGGATCGATCGAGACGCTGGCCATCACAACCTCGGCCTTGCGGGGCGCCACAAGCCTCGGCTTTGAACGCGCCGGGATCGTCGAGGTGATCGGGAGCATCGAGCGGAAAATGTTCTTCAAGTCGATGACGATTTTCGCCGATCACCGTGTCTGGCAAGACGTCTACCACGTTCCGGCTAGGGGCTTGGTTCTCTATGTAAAATTTCAGGCGGATGTCCTGACAGAATTCACCGTCATGTCGTTCAAGGAGAAATGATCATGGCTACGCGCGAGAAGGTGTTGTCCTACACGATGATCTCCCCAGAGACGGGCGAGACGCTGACGCGTGGCGTCCGCCCGTTCATTGTCGAGTACAAAGGGGAAAGCGCTACAGTCGATCTTCCCGGCTACTATCCGGCCGGAGAGGGGGACGGCGTGCACGTCGGCAAGGATATGAGTGTTGTCGACGAAGCGTTGCGCATCCTCAAGGAAAAGATCGACGGCGTGCCGGCGCCGGCCACGATCCGGCGGATCCGCGCCAAGCTGAAATTGTCGCAGCGGGACGCTGGCACACTGTTCAAGGTGGGCGAAAACGCTTTCGACAAATACGAACGCGGCTTGGTCGAGCCAAGCGGTCCCACAATCCAGCTCATGACGCTCCTCCACAAACATCCCGAACTTCTGGACGAGTTGCGGTAGCGCGCTTTGTGCCTGGTGGTCCGGGTGCCCAGACGATTGGGGCATCGTTGGACGCTGATTGTCCCGTCAAACGGCTCGCCGCCTGGCACTCTACCCGCTGCCGCGTACTGTAATCCGTGCATGCGCACAGGGCTGTGGGGATAGACAATGCCGAGAGCGGCGAAGTTCTGCGCGGCCGGCTTCGGTGAGTACAATGAGATCGGCGTCGATGGCGGCGATCACCTTGGCCACTTTCGGCTGCGGCTCGATTTTCAAGTTAAGTGCAGATTCTAAGATTTAGGTGCAGGGCTACCTGCTGAAATTGACAAGTCATTCTCAAAGTTAAATGCCAAACGACACCAGAGGCGCGGCTACGACCGTGAGCCAGCGCTGGCTTCGGCCAAGAAAACTTCCGTCCGCAAACGGCTCGGATTGTTGCGGAGAGTGTCGTCCACCGGAAGAGCAGGCGCCGCCAGAAGCGGTCATTCGGAGCGAGAGCAATGGGGCGTCGCGAGCGCAGGTCCTAAGGCTAACTCAAAACCTATCCGCGATCGGGATCCCCGGGCCTCCTTGACTAAATCCGCGTACCAGATCGCTTTAGTGTTGCGCGGCGCAGATTCCAGAGGCATCATCCACGCTGAGGGAGAGGGCGATGTTTCGGGGAACATTTGTCACGCTGGCACTCGGGGCCATGCTATCTACACTGCAAAGCACGTTGAGCATTGCTCATGCGCAGCCGCGAAGCCAGTACAAGGCTGCTATGACGAAGCTGTTCCTGGACGAGTATCACGCCTTTGCAATCTTCCGAGTCAATCCGATCTATCCCGGTTGGGTGATCAATATCAACAATGAGAATCCTTACCTCATAACCTGTTTTCCAGGTCAGATTGACGGTAATTACAGGGGCACTCGTGATTTTTCGAGCGGGGTGCAACTGTCCGTCGACGCGGGCGCCACCGTGAATGGCGTGCTCCTGAGCGACAAGATCGCTGAACTGGAGGCGGGTGGAGACGTGGCATTCGAGTTCGAGACCGTTGTCAGAGTCACGCCGGTTTCCATCGATCCGGCCGAGAACGGCAGCGCCGCTCTGTTCGACTGGAACAGAAGCGAGCCCCGTTGCAAAATCATAGACGGTATGCGGGACGGGAGCGTCGAAGGATATTTTCTGGTCGAGCAGGTCGTTCACGGCAAGGTCACCTACGAACTGGCGGTGAACTTTGCCGCGGGCCTGTCGGCGCAAGCGAAATCTGATCTGCTCGTCAAGATTTCAAGGTTGTTTGACATCAACGGGACCTCAATCCGCGTCTCGGGAAATCGCGCGACCTTCGCCGTGTCGAAATCGCCCGACAACATGACCTTGGCCATCGTGCCCAATATGCTTAACCACGAAGAGGTAACGCGGATAGCCTATTTCATGCGAGGAGAACGAGGCACTGACCTGGAGGCTGCTGTTCAAAGCGCCTTGAGGGAGCGCGATGTCACGATGCTCGATCGCCTCAAGATCGAGATTCGAAATCTCCTTGGGGGCGAAATCGAAAATCGCAACCGCTGGGCTGAGCGGATGGCCTCTGGGCCCAAGATGGTCAGCCGGAACGACATCACTGACGAGCAATTTGATGCCATCTCGACCTACGCAGCGGCAATGGTCATTGTGGGGGATTGATCAGATTGCATTCCGATCCTGCCGGTCGAACATAAGTTCGATCCGACCATTTCGTCACACGCATCGCTGCTAGATGGCTGACACGAGCATCAGTCAGGCGATTTGCGATGACGATCATGTCTCCGCATTTCACGTCGGATCCCGCTGTCATGTCGTCGATGCTGGGGTTCCCGGCGCACCTACCAAGTTCGGACGCTGCCTGAGTTCTGCGGAATAACCGCGGCTGATTAGATGATCACCCGCGCCGCTCGCCCAAGCGTTCTTTCGGCGTCATTGTAGTAGTTTGAGGCCTGCTGCACCGAGCGGTGCTGCGACTGCTGCATAGCTTCGGGCAGGGGAATGCCGCGGCGGGCGGTTTCGGTGAGATAGCCGGAGCGCAGGCCGTGCGCGGAAAACGCCGCAGGATCCAACCCGGCCTCGGCGATGCGCCGCTTCAGGATCAGGTTGATGGCCTGTGGCGTCAGGGCGCGCCGTTCGAGATTGCCCCAGCGGTCGATGCCGCGGAACACGGCGCCGTCGCCGATCGCGGCCCGCGCCAGCCAATCCTTCAACACCAGCACCGGCCGGCCGACCAAGAGCACGAAGGCGTCGCTGTCGGCCTGTGTCGTCTTGGTCCGGCCGAGCCGGATTTTTAGGCAGGGCAACTTTTCCAAAGAGTCGGGATTGTTGGGATCGGCCGGCACCGGGTCTTCTTCCACCAGTTGCTCCACCCTCAGCGACGCCATCTCCGAGCGGCGGCGGCCGCCGGAGGCGAAGGTGGTGATGAGCAGCGCGCGGTCGCGCAGGTCGACAAGGTTTTCGCCGGCGCAGGCCTTCAGCAGGGCGGCCAGAATGTCGGCGGTCACCGCCTTTTTGCTTTTGCGGCCGCGCGGACGGGCGCTGGCGCGCACCGCCAGCTTTAGCGCGCTCTGCAGCCCCGGCGCATTGAACTTTCCGCGCAGGCCGCGCCATTTGGTCAGCGTCGACCAGCTCGACAGCCGCCGGCGCACGGT
>SAQG01000006.1:75464-202327 GCA_004020315.1 Mesorhizobium sp. | reverse complement strand
TCACCCTCAACGCAAGGCTCCGAGATGCCCCAATCGCTCAGAGTTGATGACGAAGTCAGTTGTCGACGCGGCCAAAATCGGGCGTGTTGCCGATCACCACTCGCTTGTCCTTGCCGCAGGCAAAGGTCCGCGCCTTCTCGTCGGCGAGCTTGCGGGCCTGATCGTTGGCGCTGGGGTCGCCGGTGGCCAGCACGAGGCCGACGGTGCAGCCCTCATAGGTCTCCGGCTGGGCGACCTTGGCGACGATCAGCACTTCTGTCGGTCTGTTCTCGCCCTCGGGATCGCTGATCGAGCGACGGTGGATGACCGCGAAAGGAATGGCCAGATCGCCGTTCGTCTCGATGCGCCACTCGAGCTTAGGTGCAGCCGAATTAAGCCCGATAAAACTTTCCCAGACCGCGGTCATGTCGCTGGGCGGAAAACCGTAGAACAGCGATTCCCGGGCATCGTCGAAGGAGATCAGCACCGGGTAGCCGCGATAGCCCGAACAGGCGAGACTGGCCCAGTCGCCTTCGCCTACTTCCGCCTGCGCGTAAGTCACGCAGTCCTTCTTCCAGTCAAGATCGGTGTAGGCGCTGGAAATGTCGCCGGCCAGGGCCGCCTGGCAGAGGCCGGCGAGGGCAAGCGGCATCATCAAAAGGCTACGCATCGCGGACAACTCCGTTTCGGGGCTGCCGCAAGGTATCGTTAAACGTTATTTCTTCAAGCTCGCTTCGATCAGCAGGTCGGCGTTTCGGGCCACAGACTTCGCCGGTCCGCCGGCACCGAACAGCTGGCCGCTGATATAGGCGCCCTCGATCAGGAGCAGCAGCCCGTCGCCCAGCGTGTCGGCGTCGCCGGCACCCATAGCCGCCGCCATGGCGCGCAGGCGTCGTCGCAATTCCTGCTTGTTGGCCTCGCTCACCACGCGGGCCGGATGGCCGCGTTCGGGATATTCGACGGCCGCATTGGTCATGCCGCAGCCGCGGTAGTCGGGTTTTTGCGTGCGCTTGCCGATGCGGGTCAGGAAGGCGGCGATCTGCGCGCGCGGATCGCCGGGATGGGCAGCCACCGCCTCGTCGAAGCGGGCCCAGAACTCCAGGTCGTATTGCCGGAGATAGGATGCGGCCAATTCGTCCTTGGAGGGAAAGCTGCGATAGAGGCTGGGCTTGGTGACGCCGGCACGTCGTACGATCTCGTCGACGCCGATCGCCCTGATGCCTTGCCGGTAGAACAGGTCGCGAGCAACGCGAAGGATTTTTTCGCCAGCGCGCGGCGGTTCATCCGCTTTGATCGTTGGTTCAATGCTTTTCATCTAGGACGTGCCGTTGCCTGCTTGACAATGTTACCGATCGGTACGTATACCTCGGTGTATCGCAACGTACCGGTCAGTAACATGGTAACTCAATCCCGTCCGTTTGGCCAGCGCTACGCTTTCGTCGTGGTCGCCGTCATTTTCCTCTGTCTGCTGATCGCGGCGGGCCTCCGGTCGGCGCCGGCCGTCATGATGCTGCCGCTGGAGGAGAGTTTCGGCTGGCGGCGCGATGTCGTTTCGCTCGCCGCGGCCATCGGCATCTTCCTCTACGGCCTGACCGGGCCGTTTGCCGCGGCACTGATGGAACGGATCGGGCTGCGCCGCACGCTGCTGGCATCGCTGGTGGTGATGTCGGGTTCGACGGCGCTCAGCCTGTTGATGACCGAGCCGTGGCACCTGCTTCTCACCTGGGGCGTATTCTCCGGCGTCGGTTCCGGCGCGGTCGCCACGGTGCTTGGCGCCACCATCGTCAATCGCTGGTTCAAGACCAATCGCGGCCTGGTGATGGGCCTGATGTCGGCCTCCGCCGCCACCGGCCTGCTGCTATTCCTGCCGCTGCTCGCCGCACTCGCCCAGTCGGGCGGCTGGAAGCCGGTCGCGATCGCCATTGCGGTGGCCACCGCCTTCCTCGTGCCACTGGTCTGGCTGCTGGTGCCGGAGCGTCCGTCCTCGATCGGCATGGTGCGCTACGGCGCTGACGCCGACGATGTGCCGCCGGTTCCGCCGGCCTCGCAGGGCAACTTCCTCACGCATACGCTCACCACGCTGCGCCGTGCCGCCGGCACCCGGGTGTTCTGGTATCTGTTCGCCACCTTCTTCATCTGCGGCTTCACCACCAATGGACTGGTCGGCACGCACCTGATCGCGTTTTGCGGCGACATGGGCATCGGCCAGGTGCAAGCCGCCGGCCTGCTGTCGCTGATGGGCATCTTCGACCTGATCGGCACGACGCTGTCGGGCTGGCTCACCGACCGCTTCGACCCGCGCAAGCTGCTCGGCGTCTATTATGGCATCCGCGGCCTGTCGCTGATCTATCTGCCTTATTCCGGCTTTTCGTCGACCAGCCTGATCATCTTCGCCGTGCTCTACGGATTGGACTGGATCGCCACCGTGCCGCCGACGCTCAGGCTGTCGAACGAGGCGTTCGGCGATCGCAGCGGGCCGATCGTCTTCGGCTGGATCGTCGCCGGCCATCAGGTGGGTGCGGCGGCGGCCGCTTTCTTCGGCGGCACCATGCGTGAATTGCAGGGCAATTACGAGCTTGCCTTCCTCATCGCCGGCATGACCGCAATAGCCGCAGCCTGCATCTCGCTGTTGATCAACACCAGCCGTCCGGCCTTCGAACCGGAACCGCAGGCGGCTTGAGCTGTGACGGCTGAGCGCTAATCTTCCCCTTGAGGGGGAGATGGCCGCGAAGCGGCCAGAGGGGGTCGCCTCGCGTGAAGCGCCAACGCCTTCCGCTACGAGAAGTGACGCCGGCGCTCGACGCGAGACGACCCCCTCTGTCGCCTTCGGCGACATCTCCCCCCTCAAGGGGGGAGATTAGCCCACCTGTTGGTTGTAACGAAACCTTCATGGTTTCGAAATGTGCGTGAAACATTGAGGCTGGACCTTGGCGGCGACATTCAACGCCATCCAGGAGACAGCCATGAACAAGATTTCGATGACCCGGCGCGCCTTCGTCACGTCCGCGAGCGCCGCCGGCCTCGTCGGCGTATCGGGCCTCGCGCTTCCCTATTATTCCCGCGCCAATCAGCGGCCCGCTTTCACCCATGGCATCCAGTCGGGCGATGTCGACGCAACCAGCGGCGTGGTGTGGACACGCACCGACCGCCCGTCGCGTGTCATGTTCGAAGTCTCGTCGACGGAAAATTTCGCCAACGCCGTCCGTCTTGCGCCGCTCGATACGTCGCCGGCCAGCGATAACACGGTAAAGCGGCTGCTCACCGACCTCGCTTCCGACCAGGACATCTTCTACCGCATGATCGCGGCCGATCTCGCCGACATCAACGCCGTCTCCGAGCCGATCGTCGGTCGCTTCCGCACGGCGCCGGCCTCGAAGCGTGACATTCGTTTTGCCTGGTCGGGCGATACCGCCGGCCAGGGCTGGGGCATCGACGACACCGGCATGAAGACCTATGCGACGATCGGCAAGCATACGCCCGACTTCTTCCTGCATTCCGGCGACACCATCTATGCCGACGGCCCGATGAAGGACGAGGTCGATCTTCCCGGTGGCGGCAAGTGGAAGAACAACGTCCTTATCGACGAAAAGCGCAAGGTTGCCGAGACGCTGGACGAGTACCGTGGTCAGTGGAAATACAACATGATGGACGGACATGTGCTGGGGCTCAACGCCATCTGCCCGACCTTCTACCAATGGGACGACCACGAGGTGGTGAACAACTGGTCGGATTCGAAGGACCTGAGCGCCGACGACCGCTACTCGGAAAAAAACATCCATGTGCTGGCGGCACGCGCGGCACGCGCCTTCCACGAGATGACGACGATCCGCTACGAGCCGTCGGAACCGGGCCGCGTCTATCGCAAGATCGCCTACGGGCCGCTGCTCGACGTGTTCTTCCTCGACATGCGTTCCTATCGCGGCTCCAATGGTCCGGGCATGCAGGATACGGTGACCCCGCAATCGCGCATTCTCGGCGAACAGCAGACGAAATGGCTGAAGCGCGAACTGACAAACTCCAACGCGACCTGGAAGATCATCGCCGCCGACATGCCACTCGGTCTCGTCGTCTGGAACGACGCCACCAAGAAGGCCGGCGCCGAGGCCGTCAGCAATGGCGACAATGGCCCGGCCAAGGGCCGCGAGCTGGAAATTGCCGACCTCCTTCGCTATATAAAGAATGCCGGTATCACCAACACCGTCTGGCTGACCGCTGACGTGCACTATACGGCGGCGCACTATTACAATCCTGATAAGGCGCAGTTCCAGGACTTCAATCCGTTCTGGGAATTCGTTTCGGGTCCGCTCCATGCCGGTACCTATGGGCCCAATGATTTCGACATGACTTTCGGCCCGGAGCTGAAATTCATCAAGGCGCCAACCGCCGAGCAGGGGCTGAACCTGCCACCCTCGGCCGGCCTGCAGTTCTTCGGCCTCGTCGACATTGACGGCGCCACTGAACAGATGACGGTGCGGCTGATGGATCGCGACGACAATGAACTCTACAAGGTCGCGCTCGATCCGGTGCATTCGGCGTGAACTTCGTTTTGTCATCCTGGGCGAAGCGGAGCGCAGACGCTGGATCCATGCCGCAACGTCGAAGCGTCACAACGGTCCGGAACTGATTGACGGAGGGGGCGCGCGAAGGAGTGATCAGAACGGCTTCATTCAGCGCCGCTGCACTCTGCTGGAGATGTCACGGAATGGATGCCATTGTCCTCCGCGACGTCTCTTCGCCCCTGCTGCGCCCTGGGATGACGCGACCGCCGTCGGCGATCGTCAGTCTGGATAGCAAAGGGTCGGAATTTTGGGCCAAACAGCGCTGTCGCAGTCGGCAGCCTTCTGCCTCTGCTTGAAGGCGGCGCTTACCGGCCCGGTCACCACCGGGTCGACGCCATCGGGCGCATCGGCAAACAACTGCTCCGCCGTTCGTGTGTCGGACGGCGGGGTAGGCCGCGCCTCTTTCAAGGTCGCGGCCGACTGTGCCGCGCCAGCCGCGAGGAGAACGGCGAGGGCAGCCCACGCAAAGATTGGCCGGTATCTGATGCCCGTATTGCTCATGAAATTTGAACTGTCCCGACCGCGAAAGGTTCCGCTTTGGTTAATAATTTCATTTCACACCAAGACGCTTAAGATTTGGTGACCATGTATTTGGTGGCACGCCTCCTCTTTCGCAAATGCGAAAAACCCTGTATGAGCCGCCCAACCGAAAGAGGCAGCGCCTTTTGGCCTGCTGCCTGCAACGCTCCCGAGAACACAACATGAAAATTCGTAACATCGCGATCATCGCGCACGTCGACCATGGAAAAACCACCCTCGTCGACCAGCTCCTGAAGCAGTCCGGCTCGTTCCGCGACAACCAGCGCGTCGCCGAACGCGCCATGGATTCGAACGACCTCGAAAAGGAGCGCGGCATTACCATCCTGGCCAAGGCGACCTCGGTCGACTGGAAGGACACCCGTATCAATATCGTCGACACCCCCGGCCACGCCGATTTCGGCGGTGAAGTCGAGCGCATCCTGTCGATGGTGGATTCGGCCATCGTGCTGGTCGACGCCGCCGAAGGGCCGATGCCACAGACCAAATTCGTCGTCGGCAAGGCGCTCAAGGTCGGATTGAAGCCGATCGTCGTCATCAACAAGATCGACCGGCCGGACGCCCGCCACGTCGAGGTGGTCAACGAAGTGTTCGACCTGTTTGCAGCGCTTGACGCGACCGACGAGCAGCTCGACTTCCCGATCCTTTACGGTTCAGGCCGCGACGGCTGGGTGTCGGAAAACCCCGAAGGCCCGAAGGACCAGGGCCTGGCGCCGCTGTTCGACCTCGTCATCAAGCACGTGCCGGCGCCGACCGTTCATCCCGGCCCGTTCCGGATGATCGGCACCATCCTGGAGGCCAATCCGTTCCTCGGCCGCATCATCACCGGCCGCATCGAATCCGGTACGCTGAAATCAAACCAGGCGGTCAAGGTGCTGCATCATGACGGTACCCAGGTCGAAACCGGCCGTATCTCGAAAATCCTGGCTTTCCGTGGGCTCGAGCGCCAGCCGATCGACGAGGCGCAGGCGGGCGACATCGTCGCCATCGCCGGCCTGTCGAAAGGCACTGTCGCCGACACGTTCTGCGACCTGTCGGTGACCGAACCGCTGCATGCGCAGCCAATCGATCCGCCGACCGTGACGATGTCGTTCCTCGTCAACAATAGCCCGCTGGCCGGCACCGAAGGCGACAAGGTGACCAGCCGCGTCATCCGCGACCGCCTGCTGCGGGAGGCCGAAGGCAATGTCGCGCTGAAGATCGAGGAATCGCCGGACAAGGATTCGTTCTTCGTCTCCGGCCGCGGCGAATTGCAGCTTGCCGTGCTGATCGAGACGATGCGCCGCGAAGGGTTCGAGATCGCCGTGTCGCGGCCGCGCGTCGTCATGCAGAAGGGCGAGAATGGCGAGTTGCTCGAGCCGGTCGAGGAAGTCGTCATCGACGTCGACGAGGAGCATGCCGGCGTCGTCGTGCAGAAGATGTCGGAACGCAAGGCCGAGATGGTCGAATTGCGTCCGTCGGGCGGCAACCGCCAGCGCATCGTTTTCCACGCGCCGACGCGCGGCCTGATCGGCTATCAGTCGGAACTGTTGACCGACACGCGCGGCACCGCGGTCATGAACCGGCTGTTCCATGCCTACGAGCCTTACAAGGGCGAGCTGCCGGGCCGCACCAACGGCGTGCTGATCTCCAACGAACAGGGTGAGGCGGTGGCCTATGCCATGTGGAACCTGGAAGACCGCGGTCCGATGGTCATCGATCCGGGCGTTAAAGTCTATCAGGGCATGATCATCGGCATCCATTCCCGCGACAACGACCTCGAAGTGAACGTGCTGAAGGGCAAGAAGCTGACCAACATCCGCGCCGCCGGCAAAGACGAGGCGGTGAAGCTGACACCACCGATCCGCATGACGCTGGAACGCGCGCTGGCCTGGATCCAGGACGACGAGCTGGTCGAGGTGACGCCGAAGACCATCCGCCTGCGCAAGCTCTACCTCGACCCGAACGAGCGCAAGCGTTTTGAGAAGTCGGCGAAGGTGGTCGGCGCCGCGTAAGGGCAATACCGCGCAATGAGCGGCAAACTCGTCACGGCCGTCATATACGACAATCGACCCGAGGCCGAAGTTTGCGTTTCGATGCTCGAAGCGTATGGGATCTATGCCCTCGCGGCTCACATCCCCGACAGCAGGCTCGGCCTGATCCATGTGCAGGTCGTTGACAGTGATGTCGAAGCGGCCAAGGGTTTGATTGGCTCGGTCCCTGAAGAGGGCGACTGACCCTGGTCGCAGTTGTCTCGCCTTATCCACCTGCAGCCAAAATGATATCGTCCCGGTCTGGTTCGCCGGCAAGATCGACGCGGATCGCCGTTCCCGCTCGAGCCGGCTTGCGCAGGACCTTCGCGCCGTCCGGACCAACGACCAGCGATCGCTTCTCTTCCCAAGCCTGAAGCCGCGATCGCGAGATACCGAGTTCACTGGCGAGCAACCGGTCGAGCCGCAGCGCTGTCGGCATCTCGAGCCCGAGCTGGAGTTCGAAAGCGGTGATGTTTTCCGGCCTCTCCCCGAGCACCTCCTTGTGAACGGCGGCTTCAGGAAACTCCTCGACGCGCCCGCTCCTGCTTCGCAATGCGACAACATCGAAGGCATGGCGGCGCGCCAGGGCCGGGTCGTTGCTTTCGAGCGCCTGCAGCAATGCAGGCTCGATGTCGCGGCGGTTGCATCGCTCCAGAACGCCGAAATTCCAGGAATTGTCGCAATCGATGCATCGGTAGATCAGCCACGCATCGATGCGTTTGCCGTTGGCGTTGATGCGGAATTTCCCGCTGCAGCGGTAAGGCTTCGGGCCGCCGCAGCGGTTACAGTTGATATGAGGTCGAGGTGCGGTTTTGGGCGCGATCACCCAGCGGATACGCAGTATCGAAGACATGCCGAAAAGCCCTTCCCGTCGGGACGTTCGTCAGATCGGCGATGTCGAGATGCCCATGCGGGCACGGCGTGGCGAGAGGCTGCGGTAGTCGGAAATCAGATGTCGCGGGTGACTGCGCGCGACAGCGGTTCAGCAGTGCCAAACCGGTCTCGAACCGCCACCCTGAGGAACACATGAAATGAAAACAGACGTCGCGAAAAGCGGCGCCATGCATTGTGTCGCGGGAGTTGACGAGACCGGCGGTTACGTAGGCAAAGTGAAGCTCGAAATTGTGTCGGGGCGGAATTTCTAGCCGCGAGATGTCGAGCGGGCAAGCCTCTTCCTTGATCGATGCTACCGCAGGTGGAAGACTTGCGCTACAATCGAACGATCAACGTCTCAAGCAAAGATCCCGGTCATGCACTTCACCTCGCTTCTGATCTTCGCCGCCGCCCTTTTCGTCGCCGCGGGCTCGCCCGGCCCCTCGATTGCCGCTCTGGTGGCGCGGGTCATCGCAAAGGGCTTTCGCGACGTGTTCCCATTCCTGCTCGCCATGTGGATCGGCGAGGGCATCTGGCTGTCGCTGGCGGTGTTCGGGCTGGCGGTGGTGGCGCAGACCTTCCATCTCGCCTTTGTCGGGCTGAAATGGGTCGGCGTCGCCTATCTCGCTTATCTCGCCTGGAAGATGTGGACGGCCCCGGTCGAGGCGCGCGAGGGCGAGATGCCGCGCGACGAGTCGGCCGTCAAACTGTTCTTTGCCGGCATGGCGGTGACGCTCGGCAATCCCAAGATCATGATGTTCTACCTGGCGCTGCTGCCGACCATCATCGATCTCGCCTCGGTGACGGTCGTCGGCTGGATCGAACTGACGCTGACCATGGCCGTGGTTTTGGTCGCCATCGATCTGGCCTGGGTGCTTGCAGCAGCGCAGGCGCGAAAACTGCTGAAGAGCAAGCGGGCGATGAAGATCGCCAACCGCGTCAGCGCCACCACCATGGCCGGTGCCGCGGCGGCGATCGCGGCTCGCTCCTGAGCCGGTGCGTCAACCCATTTCGATTATCGGCGCGATCTCGATGCTAAAACCCGGATCCGTCAGGATAGGACAATCCTTGGCCTTATCGACGGCATCGTCGATGTCTTTCGCTTCGATGATCGTGTAACCGGCGGTCGGATTGCTGCCGCCATTGTTCTCGACCTTGCCGCCGGGCAGCACGGTCTTCGACATGCCGACCGGATTGCCACCGTCGACCACGGCCGAGCCAAGCTTGCCGTACCAGCCGTTCCAGGCATCCATCGCCGCTTTCCGTTCGGCCTCGTCGGTCGGCATCTTGCCCGAGCCGTGATACACATAGAGAAATTTCGCCATGTTCTCCTCCGTTGATCAGCGGCGTCGAACCGACATGCGGTCACGCCGCAGGGCGATCATCGGGCCAAACCGGCAAAGACGCAACGAGAATGCACAATAGCTAATATACGGTAGCTAATATACGGTTCTGTTGACTTGCACCTCACCGCGCCATCGCGTGGTATTCATCGTTCGGCCGCATGTCGACCGCCGCCGCCACCCGGTTCGACATGTTGAAGAAGGCGGCGGTCGAGGCGATGTCCCAGATGTCGCGATCGGAAAAGCCAGCCTCACGCAGCGCTGCCCGGTCGGCCTCGACGATCTTGTCCGGCTGTTCTGTCAGCTTCGCCGCGAATTCGAGCATCGCCTTCTGTCTCGCGGAAAGGTCGGCGGCGCGGAAGTTCATCACCATCATCTCGCCGAAGGCCGGGTCGCCGGAAAGCTGGCGCACCGCCGCGCCGTGGGCGGCAAGGCAATAGTAGCAATGATTGATGGAGGAGACGGCCACCGCGATCATCTCGCGCTCCAGCTTCGACAGGCCGGATTGGCCCAGCATCAGATCGTTGTACATGTCGGTGAAGGCACGCAGCTTCGTCTCGTCGAAAGCGTAGGCCAAAAGCACATTGGGAACGAGACCGAGCTTCTCCTCGCATTTGGCGAAATAGGCCTTCGTCGCTTCGCTCAGTTCCGCGGGCGCGAGGTCAAGTGCAGTGATTTTTCCGGCCATGGGCTGTTTTTCCTTGTTCGTCGGTGATTTGCTGCCGAATTCCGACATTTCGTCGCAAGCCGTCAAACCTTTGTCGCCAATATCGGCCATCTGCTACCATAGTTATAAAACATATGACGGGAGGGACTAGCGACATGGCAGGCCTGAAATCCGCAAGCCAGTTGAAAAAAATCAGCACGGCCAAGGGCGGCGAGAAACCCGGCAGGCTTGCCGATTACCTGCTGGCCCGAGCGCCGGCCGAAGATGTCGCCGCCTATGATGTCACCGCCCTCGAACGCGCCGCCGATCTCGCCGGACGCGCCGTCGCCAGGCACAAGAAGGGCGATTGCGTCGTCTCCATAGAAGTCGATTCCGGGGTCGTCCGCCAAGGCAGGCCGATGACCGTGATCACTGTCGTCAACGACAACATGCCGTTCCTGTTCGATTCCGTCCTCGGCGAGATCACCGAGAGCGCCGGCGAACCAACGCTGGTTACCCATCCCGTCATCGTCGTCAGGCACGGCAAGAACGGCGTCGACGAAATCCTCGGCGATGGCGGCTTTGCCAAGGGCGATCACAGCCATGAACGGCTGAGCGTCATCCACGTCCATATCGGCCGTCTTTCGGCCGAGCAGGCCGAGGCATTGGCCGAGCGGCTGAAAAAAATATTGGGCCAGGTGCGCGCCGCGGTCACCGACTGGAAGCCGATGCTGGCTCGCCTCGACCAGGCGATCTCGGAACTACGCTATTCGCCGGTGCCGCTCGACAAGGCCCACGTCGCCGAGGCGATCGCCTTCCTCGAATGGCTGCGCGACGACAATTTCACCTTCCTCGGCATGCGCGAGTTCAAATATACCGGCGGCGAGAAGAGCGGCACGCTGGAGCGTGCCGAAAAGCCCGGCCTCGGCATCCTCGCCGATCCTGACGTGCTGGTGCTGCGGCGCGGCACCGAAGCGGTGTCGACGACGCCGGAAATCCGCGCCTTCCTGCACGGGCCGGAACCGCTGATCGTCACCAAGGCCAACGCCAAATCGACCGTGCATCGCCGCATCTATCTCGATTACATCGGCGTCAAGACTTACACCGCCAAGGGCGTGCTTGCAGGCGAGTTGCGCATCGTCGGCCTGTTCACCTCGACCGCCTACACGCGCTCGGTGATGAAGATCCCTTATCTCAGGTCGAAAGCCGAAACCATCATCGCCAAATCCGGTTTCAACCCTGAAGATCACTCCGGCAAGGCACTGATCAACGTGCTGGAGAGCTATCCGCGCGACGAGCTGTTCCAGGTTCCGGTGCCGATCCTGCGCAAGCACGCCGAAGCCATTCTGGGGCTGATCGAGCGGCCGCGCGTCAGAGCGCTGGTGCGCGCCGATCAGTTCGACCGCTTCGTCTCGGTCCTCGTCTTCGTGCCGCGCGACCGCTACGACAGCGTCGTACGCGAGAAGATCGGCACCTATCTGAAAACGGTGTTCCAAGGTCGGCTGTCGGCCTACTACCCCGCTTTTCCGGAAGGCGGACTGGCGCGCGTCCATTTCATCATCGGCCGTTCCGGCGGCAAGACGCCGAAGATCGACCAGGCGACGATCGAGGCAGCGATCCGCGCCATCGTGCGGACCTGGGATGACATTCTGCGCGAGACTGCGGAAGAGACCGGCGCCGATGCGGCGCTCACGGCGATCGCCTCGCGCTTCTCGGGAAGCTATCGCGACAGCTTCTCGCCGGCGGAGGCGTTAGCCGATGCCGGGCGCATCGCCAGGATCAATGCGGCCAATCCGATCGCCATCGACTACTATCGTCATGCCAACCAGGAACCGCATCAGGCGGCGCTGAAAATCTATCACCATGGCAGCCCGGTGGCGCTGTCGCGACGGGTGCCGGTGCTGGAAAACATCGGTTTCCGCGTTATCAGCGAACGCACCTTCGAGGTCGGGGACGAGGCTTCCGGCATGATCAATAGTGATCAGCCGGGCATGGTCTTCATCCACGACATGGAGCTCGAAAACAGCTACGGCAAGCCGATCGACCTTGGCGACCGCGGCGCGCTGTTCGAGGACGCGTTCCTTTCCGTCTGGCGCGGCGACATCGACAATGACGGCTATAACGGCCTTGCCCAGACCGCCGGCCTGTGGTCGAGCGAGGTCACCATCCTGCGCGCCTATGGCCGCTATCTGCAGCAGGCCGGGATCCCGCAGAGCCAGGATTTCATTGCCGCCGCACTCAACCGCTATCCGGAGATCGCGCGTGGCCTGCATGAGCTGTTCGTCGCCCGCCTCGGACCGACCGCCGAGACGGAAGGAGTGGTCGCGGCCAAGCACCTCAAGGCCAAGATCAGGGATGCGTTGGAAGAGGTTCCCAACATCGATGACGACACCATCATCCGTCGCTACCTCAACCTGATCGAAGCCTCGCTACGCACCAATCATTTCGTTACCGATACGAAGGATAAGGGCCAGTCGCTGGCGATCAAGCTCGACTCCCAAGCGGTCGACGGCCTGCCGGCGCCGCGGCCGTGGCGGGAGATCTTCGTCTACGGTTCCGAGGTCGAGGGCGTGCATCTGCGCTTCGGCCCGGTCGCCCGCGGCGGTCTGCGCTGGTCGGACCGCGCCCAGGACTACCGCACCGAGGTGCTCGGTCTGGTCAAGGCGCAGCAGGTCAAGAATGCGGTGATCGTGCCGGTTGGCGCCAAGGGCGGTTTCTATCCCAAGAAGCTGCCGATGGGCGTCGGTCGCGACGCCATCTTCGAAGCCGGCGCGTCCGCCTACAAGAATTACGTCTCCAGCCTGTTGTCGATCACCGACAATATCGGCCTCGACGGCGTCATTCCGCCAGCCGGCGTGGTGCGGCGCGACCAGGACGATCCCTATTTCGTCGTCGCCGCCGACAAGGGCACGGCGACCTTCTCCGACACCGCCAATGCCATCAGCGAGAAGCATGGCTTCTGGCTCGACGACGCCTTCGCCAGCGGCGGCTCGGCCGGCTACGACCATAAGAAGATGGGCATCACCGCCAAGGGCGCCTGGGAAGCAGTCAAGCGGCATTTCCGCGAGATGAACCGCGATATCCAGACCACGCCCTTCACCGTCGTCGGCGTCGGCGACATGTCGGGCGACGTGTTCGGCAACGGCATGCTGCTGTCCGAGCAGACCCGGCTGATCGCCGCCTTCGACCATCGCGACATCTTCATCGATCCCGCCCCCGACATAGCCGCTTCGATGGCCGAGCGCCGGCGCATGTTCGCCCTCGCCCGTTCGAGCTGGCAGGACTACGACAAAACAAAACTGTCCGAAGGCGGCATCATCGTCTCGCGCAGCCAGAAATCGATCACGCTGCCGCCGGCCGCTGCCGCGGCGATCGGCCTCGGCAAGACAACCGCTTCGCCGGTCGAGATCATGAGCGCCATTCTCAAGGCGCCGGTCGACCTTTTATGGTTCGGCGGCATCGGCACATATCTGAGGGCATCGACGGAAACCAACCAGGATGTCGGCGATCGCGCCAACGATGCTATTCGGGTGACCGCGCTCGAAGTGCGCGCCAAGGTCATCGGCGAGGGCGCCAATCTCGGCGCGACGCAGCGGGCCCGCATCGAGTTCGGGCTGAATGGCGGGCGCTGCAATTCCGATGCCATCGACAATTCGGGCGGCGTCAATTGCTCCGACGTCGAGGTCAACATCAAGATCGCGCTGGCTTCCGCCATGCGCAAGGGGGTGCTGACCCGCCCGGCGCGCAACAAGCTTCTTGCCGAGATGACCGACGAGGTGAGTGCGCTGGTGCTGTCCAACAATTACGAGCAGACGCTGGCGCTGTCCCTTGCCCGCAAGCGCGGCCTTGCCGACATCGCCCATCAGAGCCGTTTCATGGCAGCGCTCGAGGCGCGCGGCCTGCTCGACCGCAATGTCGAAGCGCTGCCGTCGCCGGCAGCTCTTGCCGAGCGCGAGGCGCGCGGCGAGCCGCTGACCAGGGCCGAGCTCGGCGTGCTGCTGGCCTATGCCAAGATCGTGCTGTTTTCCGACATCGTCGCCAGCGACGTGCCGGACGATCCGCATTTCGACCGTGACCTGATGGGCTATTTTCCGGACCGTATGGCGAAGAAATACGCGGCCGAGATCCACGGCCATCGCCTGCGCCGCGAAATCATCGCCCGCGTCGTCGCCAACGATCTGGTCAATCGCGGCGGTCCATCCTTCGTCAACAGGCTGCAGGAAGCAACCGGCCGCAGTGCGGCCGACGTGGTCCGGACGTTCGCCGTGGTGCGCGACGGCTTCGGCTTGCCGGCGCTTTATCGCCAGATCGACGCGCTTGATAACCAGATCGACGGACAGGTGCAGCTCGACCTCTATCAGGCCGTCAGCCGGCTTATCTATGTGACCAGCGGCTGGTATCTCAAGAACGATACCGGCATCGCACCGCTCGGCCAACGGATCGCCGAGTTGCAGGACGCGCGCAAGGCACTGGAGCCGAAGCTCGTTTCGCTGCTGCCAGCCTTTTCGCGCGAGCGGATCGAGGAGCGGCGGCATGGTCTGGCCAAGGGCGGCGCGCCCGAAAGGCTGGCAGAACAGCTGGCGCTGACCGATGTGGCAGGCGTCGTTCCCGACATCGCGCTGACGGCTCGAACGGCGAATGCCGACATTGTCGTCGCCGCGAAGGCGTTTTTTGCGGTCAGCGATGCCTTCCGCATTCCGCGCGTCGAGGACGCGGCGCGCTCGATCGCGCCGTCCGACTACTACGACCAATTGGCTCTTTCCCGCGCCACCGACACGATCGGCGCGGCCAGGCGCGGCATCGCCGTGGCGGCGCTCACCGGCCATGCCGAGGCGGCGGACCCGGTGGCGGCATGGCTGGAGGCCGGCGGCGAGAGGGTCGGGCGCATCCGCGAGCGGCTGCAGGCGCTGACCGAGGGCGGTGACATCACGGTGTCGCGGCTATCGGTGGCTTCGGGGCTGATCAGCGACCTGACGGCGCTGTGAGAAGTTTTCCACATCGCGCGGGATTGCCGGCAGGAACTGCGCTATAGAGCGGCGCGGTGCCCCGGTTCGGGGCCGCGTTCGTGGGAGGGCATATGGCCGAGGTAGCAGTGCAGCGAGCGCCGGAACGCGGCATCTGGGGATGGATGCTGTTCGACTGGGCGGCGCAGCCGTTCTTCACGGTCATCACCACCTTCATCTTCGGCCCCTACTTCGTCTCGCGCATGGCGAGCGATCCGGAAATGGGCCAGGCGGCGTGGGGTTACGGCATCGCCGCGGCGGGTCTGGCCATCGCCGTTCTGTCGCCGATCCTCGGCTCGATCGCCGATCAGACCGGCCCGCGAAAACCGTGGATCGCACTTTTCGCAGCGATCAAGATCACCAGTCTTTGCCTGCTGTGGTTTGCTGCTCCCGGTTCAAACCTTTTCCTGGTCGTGCTGTTCTTCTCACTGGCCTCGGTCGCAGCGGAATTCTCGACGGTTTTCAACGATTCGATGATGCCGCGTCTGGTGCCGAAGAGCGAAATCGGCCGGATCTCGAACATGGCCTGGGGTCTTGGCTATCTCGGCGGCATGATCGCGCTGATCTTCGTCGTCGCCTTCATGGCCAGTTCGCCGGAAACCGGCAAGACCATCGTCGGCCTCGACCCGGTCCTCGCGCTCGATCCGAAGCTCGGCGAGGACGCACGGGCGACCGGACCCCTGGCAGCGGCCTGGTATCTCCTGTTCATCCTGCCAATGTTCTTCTTCACGCCCGATGCGGTGAAGGGCATTCCCCTTCGACCGGCGGTGCGCGAGGGACTGTCGGAACTGAAATCGACGCTGGGCGAAATACGCAAGCGCAGCGGCATCTTCCGCTTTCTCGTCGCCCGCATGATCTATCAAGATGGCGTCAATGCGTTGCTTGCTCTGGGCGGTGCCTTTGCGGCGGCGATGTTCCATTGGTCGATCACCGAGATCGGCCTGTTCGGCATCATCCTCAACGTCGTCGCCATCGTCGGCTGCCTGGTTGCCGCACGCCTCGACGTGGCGCTCGGCTCCAAGACCATAGTGATGATTTCACTTGTCCTGCTCAGCATCGCCACGATCGGCATCGTCTCGACCGGGCCGGGCTACACGCTGTTCGGTGCCTGGATGATGCCCGGAGCCGATAGCGGCGGCTTGTTCGGTACACCGGCCGAAAAAGCCTATATCTTTTTCGGTCTGCTGATCGGGCTTGCCTTCGGGCCGGTGCAGGCGTCGTCGCGCTCCTACATGGCGCGCAGCGTCACGGCTGCCGAATCAGGCCGCTATTTCGGCATTTATGCGCTGGCCGGGCGGGCGACCAGTTTTGCCGCGCCATTCATGGTGGCCACGATTACCTTGGCCAGCGGCTCGTCGCGGCTGGGCATGGCGGCAATCGTGCTGTTCCTCGGCGTCGGCTTGGCGATCCTGATCCGCACGCCGTATCCGGCAGACAACCGGCCGGCGGAGTGAGCTCACCCTCCCCCTTGTGGGGAGGGTCGATCCGCGAAGCGGAGCGGGGTGGGGGCGGCGCTCCCCCACCCCGTCTCACGAACTTTGCTTCGCAAAGATCGTTCGCCGACCCTCCCCACTAGGGGGAGGGTGAGGCGCTCAATGCCTGAAATGCCTGACGCCGGTAAAGACCATGGCGATGCCGTGCTCGTCGGCGGCGGCGATGACATCGTCGTCGCGCATCGAGCCGCCCGGCTGGATGACGGCGGTGGCACCGGCTTCGATCGCATACAGCAGCCCGTCGGCGAACGGGAAAAAGGCATCCGAGGCGACGACAGAATTTTTGGTCAGCGGCTCGGCCAGGCCGGCAGCCTCGGCCGCATCGAGCGCCTTGCGCGCGGCGATGCGCGAGGAATCGACCCGGCTCATCTGGCCGGCGCCGATGCCGACGGTGGCAGCGTCTTTGACATAGACGATGGCGTTCGACTTGACGTGCTTTGCGACGCGGAAAGCGAATTTGAGATCGGCCATCTCGGCCGGCGTTGGCGCGCGCCTGGTCACCACTTTCAGGTCGAGGTCATCGACCACCGCATTGTCGCGGCCCTGGACGAGCAACCCGCCGGAAACGGATTTCACAGTGGAGCCGGCCGTGCGCGGATCGGGCAGGCCGCCGGTGACAAGCAAGCGCAGATTCTTCTTGGCGGCGAGGATGCGGATTGCTTCTTCCGAGGCGCCCGGCGCGATGATGACCTCGGTGAAAGTTTTGACGATCTCTTCGGCGGCTTCGGCATCGAGGGTGCGGTTCATCGCGACAATGCCGCCGAAAGCCGAGACAGGGTCGCAGGCAAGCGCCTTGGCGTAGGCCGCCTTCAGCGAAGCGCCTTCGGCGACGCCGCACGGGTTGGCGTGCTTGATGATGGCCACAGTGGCGGAGCGGGCCGGATCGAACTCGCCGACCAGTTCGAAGGCGGCATCGGTGTCGTTGATGTTGTTGTAGGAAAGCTGCTTGCCCTGAAGCTGGCGCGCCGTCGCGACGCCCGGCCGCTTGTCGCCATCGACGTAGAAGCCGGCGCTCTGGTGCGGGTTCTCGCCGTAGCGCATCACCTGGTCCAGCCTGCCGCCGAAGGCGCGCCAGGTGGGATGCTCGATCTCCAGCGCCTCGGCGAACCAGCCGGAAATCGCCGCATCATAGGTGGCGGTGCGGGCGAAAGCCTTGGCCGCCAGCTTCTTGCGGAAATCCAGTGAGAGCGAGCCGAAATTCATCTCTAGTGCGTTGAGCACCGAGGCATAGTCCTCAGGATCGGTGACGATGGCGACATAGGCGTGGTTTTTGGCGGCGGCGCGGATCATCGCCGGGCCGCCTATGTCGATGTTCTCGACGATCGAGGCGTAAGCGGCGCCGGAACGGCGGACATCCTCGAAAGGGTAGAGATTGGAAACGACGAGATCGATCGGCTCAATGCCATGATCGCGCATTGCCGCGGCGTGTTCGGGATCGTCGCGCACGCCAAGCAGCGCGCCGTGCACGGACGGATGCAGCGTCTTGACGCGGCCGTCCATGATCTCTGGAAAGCCGGTGAGGTCGGAGACATCGCGCACGGCCATGCCTGCCTCAGCGATCGCCTTTGCCGTGCCGCCGGTGGAGACCAGCTCGACACCGGCCGCGGCGAGGGCCCGCGCGAGATCGATGAGCCCGGTTTTGTCGAAGACGGAGAGCAGCGCGCGACGCACGGGAACGAGGTCGGGCGCGGGAATGTTCTTGGCGGCGACGGCCATGGGCTGGTGGCCTTTCACGGCTGGTTGGGAAAGTGTCCGCGCGCCGTAGCACATGGCGACCGGAAATCAAGCTACCAGAGCATCCTTTGCTCCAGGCTCGGACCATTCGCCGCTGCCAGCCGCAGTCTCAGCTTTTTGCCGAATGACCGGCGATGGCCGTTCGCGTCAGTTGCCAATGGACTTCGGAAACCTCCGATGCCTTGAAGGCCAGCACGATCTGCCGGCTGCGGCGCGGGCCGCCAAGACCGGCGAAATAGATGGATTCCTCGACCTCGGGCGCCACCTCGGTGCAGGTGAACACCCATGTGTCGGCCTGTTCGGCGGTCAGCACCAGGCGGTCGTGCTCATCCTGGAGCAGGCCTATGTCGGGATGGATGTGGAAGCGTACCGTGACGAGATCGCGGCCGTTGTTGCGGATGGCCGCGCCGCCAGGCCGCAGAAAGCGATCCCTGCCGGCGAGCACATTGCCGTTCGTCGACAATTTCAGTTCGCGCTCATGCAGGAAGCCGAAGCGCGCTACATAGCCGTCGTGGCGGGCCAGAAAACCCTGGCTGCCTTGCTGGTCGGTGCGCTTGCAAGGCACATGCTGCGGGCCGCCGATCAACGGCGTGCCGAGCAGATCGTTGACGCGCAGCGAGTGGCTGAAACGCGCCGACGAGGTGTCGTTGATAGTGGCGGTGGAATGGGCGGCCGTGGCGCGGGCAAGCGGCCGGAATTCGGCGGCGCCATAAGTGTCCACGCCGGCGTTGACGATATAGTGCTGGCGGCCGGAGGACATCTCGAAGGCCAGGCATCCGGCGTGCGCCGCGTTGGAAACATCGATGGGCGGCGGCGGGCCGGTATCGGCGATCACGGTGACGCCGCCCATGGAGAGGCGCTCGTAGCCCGAATGCGGCGCGTGCAGCAACGGCGCGCCGGCGGTGTCGTCGTGGCGCAGAATGGTGGCGATGCGGTCGTGGATGGTCGCGCCCATGCCGTTGAAGCGGGCAAGGCTGCCGTCCTGGTGGCGAAAGAAGCGCAGCGCCGGCAGCATGCGGTCGATGGCGCCCATCAGCGCCGCCGGCGGCGTTTCGGCTTGATTGGCATAGGTCTGGCGCAACGGCAGAAGGTCGGCGAGGATTTCAAGCACGGCCATCGGATTGCGGGAAATATGGCCGCCATCCGGCAGAATCTGACGGTCGAGCTCGTCGGCGAGGTTGCGGGTCGCACCGCGCAGCGCCGATGCCGGCGCCGGCAATGACAGAGCGGCAAAGGCAAGCGCGATGCGGGCGCGCAGCCTGTCCTTGCCGTCCGGCATCTCGCGTGCCATCGCCCTGAGATAGCGGATCTGAATGGCCAGCGATTTCAGGAACGCCCGGTAGAAGGGAAATTCAGCGCCCTGCAGCACCACCGAGGAATGCTGCAGCCAGGCAATGACGCGCTTAGCCGTCGTGCCCGGCTCCCAGGCGACGCCGGAAATATTGCTGCCATGCAAGGCGATCCAATCGGAGACCAGCGCGCGGGCATTGGCTGCGGCAAGCTCGGTGCCGGCGGCGCGCATATGGCGCAGCCAGCGGAAGCCGTGCAGGGCCTTTTGCCAGCCCGGATTGGCCACGGCGATCTGGAAGGGCGACTTGCCGCCGGTCTCGACCAGATGTCCCGACAGCGGATAGCGGCCATAATAGATCTCGAGCGCGATCTGCGGGTCGGCCAGGCGCAGGTCCGGCGGAGCGATCAACACCCGTTCCGGCGTGCGGCCGGAATAGCGCCAGCGATAGATCGGCCCGGCACGCAGGCGCCGGCGCGTCTTGCGCCAGAACTCCTTCGCGACAAGCGTCCATAGACGCGTCGTGCTGCCGGCAGCGATCGCCAAAAGCCCTCCTCATAGCCCTCAACCCGAAGACAAGCTTATATGATTCAAGAACTTATGCGAAGGTGAATTCCATGGAGGCCTTGGCGTTCAGCCTGTTTTCCGCAGGATTCTTCCTAAAATGCTCGACAAATTTTCAGCGGTAGCCGGCCCTGCGCATGCGGGCGGCGAAGAAGCCGTCCAGGCCGGACCGTTCGGGTGAGCCGAGTTCGAGATCTGCGGGCGTGGTGCGCAGCGTACCTTGCGGCGTCAGGAACGGATCGATGCCGGCGATCTCGCCTGGGCGGAGCGGATCGTCGACGATATCAGCCGTCCCGGCGAGGAAGGCGCGGTGAAGCGCCTCGCCTTCGAGCGGGTCGAGCGAACAGTTGGAAAAGACGATGCGCCCGCCGGGCCTGACCAGGGTGACGGCGCGGGCGAGCAGCCTTCGCTGCAGATCGGCGAGTTTTTCGATGTCGGCCGCCGTCTTCGTCCAAGGCACGTCGGGATGCCGCCGCACCGTGCCGGTCGAGGAGCAGGGCGCATCGAGGAGGACGGCGTCGAACAGTTGTTCCGGCTCGTATTTGAGCAGATCGGCCTGGACGATCTCTGCGGACAAACCAAGCCGCTCGAGATTCTGCAAGAGCCGCGCCAACCGGTTCTTCGAGGAATCAATCGCGGTGACCTCGGCGCCGCCGAGAATGAGCTGAGCGGTCTTGCCGCCAGGGGCAGCACAGAGATCGGCGACGCGCAAACCCCTCACGTCGCCGAAGAGCCGGGCCGGAAGGCTGGCGGCGGCATCCTGAACCCACCAGGCGCCGTCTTCGAACCCGGGCAGTTCGGTAACGGAGGCGCTGAGTTTCTCCACGCGCACCGTGCCGGTCGGCAGCACGATGCCGCCGAGCCGCTCGGCCCACAGCGCAGGATCGGACTTGACCGTGAAGTCGACCGGCGCCTCGTACCTGTGAGCAGCGAGAATTTGCCTGGCTTTCTCAGTGCCATAGGCGGCTTTCAGCCGGTCGGAAAACCATTTCGGCGCTTCGTCGGTAGCGGCAAGCGCTGCAGCCAGCTCGGCTTGCTTGGACCGTGCCAGCGTGCGCAGCACGCCGTTGACAAGACCGGAGAAGCGCACCGTGCGCGGATCGGACTTGGCGTGGGTCACGGCAAGGTCGACTGCGGCGCTGTCGGGAATATCGAGGAACAGGATCTGCGCCGCTGCTACATGCAGAATATGCGAGAGCGCGGTGGCATTGGGTGGCAGCGGCTTTTCCAGGCGACGGGCCAGCAACCTTGATATGGTCATGCGGAAGCGCAGCGCAGTGACCAGTATGGCGCGCACCAGCGCCCGGTCGCGCAGGTCGAGCGCCTTGTATTGCGGATGGCCGTTCTCGTGGTCGGTCAGCCCGTCGAGCGGCGTCCTCGCATCGATGACGGCGGCAAGCAGCCGTGCCGCGGCCTTGCGCGCGGCAAGGCCGGCGACGGGCTCGCCGGGGCTCGCTGCATCGTTTTCATGATCGCCTGAAATTCGGTGCCGGCGTTTCGCTTCGCTCACGACCACGGTCCCTTGGGTCCGCTCGGATTGCGGCCCCAGGGATTGGATTTCGGCCTGGCCGGTTGCGCCGGCTGCTCGGCTGCCTTCTCCCACGGGCCCGACGGGCGCTGCCCGTCCGCCTGCCGCGGCATCGGGGCTCGCGGCTGCTCGGGGGCGGATGCCATATCCCGCGCCATCGCCTGCAGGGCCGCGATGCGGTTGTCGGTGCTCGGGTGGGTGGAAAACAGGCTGTCCATGCGCTCGCCGGAAAGAGGATTGATGATGAAGAGGTGGGCGGTCGCCGGATTGCGCTCGGCATCCGGGTTGCGGATGCGTTCGGCGCCGCGAGCGATCTTGTCAAGGGCCGAGGCAAGCCAAAGCGGCTGGCCACAGATCTCGGCGCCGCGCCGGTCGGCCTCGTATTCGCGGGTGCGGCTGACCGCCATCTGCACGATCATCGCGGCAAAGGGCGCCACGATCATCGCCACCAGCACGCCGATAATGCCAAAGGAATTGTTGTTGTCGCGGTTGCCGCCGAAAAAGAAGGCGAAATTGCCGAGCATCGAGATCGCGCCGGCAAGCGTGGCGACGATCGTCATGGTCAGCGTATCGCGGTGCTGCACATGGGCGAGCTCGTGCGCCATGACAGCCGCGACCTCCTCATGGGACAGTTGCTGCAACAGTCCGGTGGTGGCGGCGACCGCGGCATTCTGCGGGTTGCGACCGGTGGCGAAAGCGTTGGGCTGCGGGTTGTCGATCAGATAGGTTTTCGGCATCGGCAGGCCGGCCTGTCTGGCGAGGCTCTGCACGATGGCGTAGTATTCCGGCGCGTTCCTTTCGTCGACCTCGACGGCGCGGTTCATCGACAGCACCATCTTATCGGCGTTCCAATAGCTGAACAGGTTCATAGCGGCGGCAATCAGCAAGGCGATCACCATGCCGCCCGATCCGCCGATCAGATAGCCGACGCCCATGAACAGCGCGGTCATCGCTGCCAAAAGCATGGCGGTGCGAAGTGTGTTCATTGTCTGCTCCGTTTCTGCCGCCGCTGCGGAAAAAGGGTCGATCCTTGTCGGCTCATCGCTATATGATGGGAAACGTGTGCCCCTGTTTCAATTGGGCCCTGTTTCAATCCGCCGGGAATATCGCATGATCGACGAAACCAATAAAACAGGCGAAACCAGTAATACAAACGCCGGCCCCGGTCACGACGCGCCGCAAAAGACGCTGGCGCCGGCAGCCCGCCGCGCTTTGGCGGAAGCGGAAGCACGGCGCGAACACTATCGACGGCAGGAAGCCGCGGTGCCAAAGGAGATCGGCGGCCGTGGCGGCAGGGAACCCGGCCGCTATGGCGATTGGGAGGTCAAGGGCCTGACCAGCGATTTCTAAGGCATGTTGATGTTCAGCCGACCTGCGAATAGCGGATTCCTGCGCTTCTCACGCTCCGTTCCGGTTTCTCGGACCCCCGCTGGTCTGGTCGCTTCGCGCTCGTCTTCGACTCCGGCTCGGCCTGAGCTGAATCTCAACATACCCTAAGCCGCGGCGCGCTCCGGCTCGATGGCGATCCAGCCGCGGTCGTCGACGGTGACGCCGATCGCGTCATAGCCGGCGATCACCGCATGCGGCGTCTGCAGCGGATGCTGGTGCGTTGCGCTGATCACCACGACCGTAGCTCCCGCGGCCTCGGCCGCCGATATGCCGGCGGGCGCATCTTCGAAAACCAGGCAGTCGCGCCCATCGACCCCCAGCCGCTCGGCCGCCAGCCGGAAGCAATCCGGCGCCGGCTTCCCACGGGAAACGTCCTCGGCCGCGACGAGGATGGCGGGAAGCGGGATGCCGGCGGCCGCGATGCGCAGGAGAGCCAGCTCGCGCGGCGCGGAAGTGACAATGGCCCAGCGCTCGGGCGGCAGCGACGCCAGAAACGCCGCTGCGCCGGCGATCGGGAGGATGCCGTCCATATCGGCCGCCTCGGCCCGCAGAAGCGCATCGGCTTCGTACATCGGGTCGACGCCTGGAAGCGCCAGCCGAGTGATGGTCTCGATCGCCCGCACGCCATGGATCGTCGGCAGGAATGCGGCAACGTCGAGACCTTGCCGGTGTGCCCAATCTGCCCAGACCCTTTCTGCCGCGGCAATCGAATTGACCACCGTGCCGTCCATGTCGAAAAGGAAGGCTGCGAATTTTCTGCCTGCGAACATCTGCTGTCCCGGGGGTTGTTTCGGAAGATCAAAGCACGTTGCTCGACCGTAACGTCGCGTCGGCTGCATGGGAAGGCACAAGACTGCGTTTTCGGCAACCGCCGGGAACCGCTACCTGTCCCCCGGCGTTGACCAGCGCTGTCTTTTCATGACGGGAGAACTTTCGTGACGAGAACACGATGCTGATCCGCCTCGGCTACGAAATCGCCATCGAATGCGTTGCCGCCACGCCGGTGATTTCGCTGCTCGAGATTCACAGGGACCGCCAGGCGGACATCAAGCGGCAGACGCGCGTGCTGACCTCGCCTTCCGTGCCAACCAGGCTCTATCACGATCTTTATGGCAACACCTGCCGCCGCTTCATAGCACCTGGCGGCAGCTTTCGCATTCTTTACGACGCGGTCGTCGAGGACAGCGGTGAGACCGACGAGGTCAACACGCTGGCCAGGGAAGTGCCGGTGGCGGAGTTGCCCGACGATGTGCTCTGCTATCTGCTCGGCAGTCGCTATTGCGAGACCGATCATCTCAGCGATCTGGCCTGGCAGGTTTTCGGGCCTGTTCCATCCGGCTGGGCGCGGGTGCAGGCGATCGTCGACTATGTCCACAACCGTCTGTCGTTCGGTTACGGCTATGCGCGCTCAACCCGCACGGCGGCGCAGGCGCATGAGGAGCGCGTCGGAGTCTGCCGCGACTTCGCTCATCTGGCGATCACGCTCTGCCGCTGCATGAACATCCCCGCCCGCTACGTGAACGGTTATCTCGGCGACATCGGCGTACCGGTCGACCCGGCACCGATGGATTTTTCGGCGTGGCTGGAAGTGTTTCTCGACGGCAAATGGTACACCTTCGACCCCCGCCACAACATGCCAAGGATCGGCCGCGTCGTCATCGCGTGCGGCCGCGACGCGACCGACGTGCCGCTGCTGCACAGTTTCGGCCCGCACCGGCTCAGCCTGTTCAAGGTCTGGACTTACGAGCAGGAGAGCAATCTGTTCAACCCGCCCCATCGCGGGGTCGACAGGACCGCCAGCGCGCAGATGCTGGCATAGAAGCGCAAACGCGAACGGCGTGTGCCCTGCTGTTACGATCATCCGGGCTGTCCTACGGGATCTGATGGGGGCCTGATCCGCTTCGGCACAGCGCGCCTGTGCCGGATCGGGATCGAGTTCTGGTGCTCCACGGCAGACATCGGGATCATGGTAAGCGCTTCGTAAACGAACTGCCGCAGGGGCTTCTCGTTTACCGGCTGTTCACCTTGCCGCATTTCGAAACCAAGCAAAAACAATCCCTTGACGGTGAGCCGCCGGCTTTTGGTGCGTTGACGACGCCGTCCGGCCGGAATCCTGCAATGCGGCCTTCACACGGCTCGAGTCGTGGCGAATGGAGGTGGGAGGCATGCGGCATTTTGGGGGTCTTTTTCACGCAATCGGCAGCTTTGCCGGGGATCGCAGCGGAAATTTGGCGGTTCTGTTCGGCATGGTTGCGTCGGTGCTGGCGCTGGGCGCCGGCTTTGCCGTCAACGTTTCCCAGCTCTACAACGCCAAGTCGAGCTTGCAAGGCGTGGTCGATGCGGCGGTGACCTCGACGGCACGCGACCTGACGACCGGCGTCATCAAGGAGGCCGATGCCAACAGGTCGGTGCAGGCGTTTCTGGATGCCAACAGCCGAGCGGGCATCCTGCAAGCTGATCGGATCGTCCTCGACAAGTTGACCGTCGACAGGACCGCCAAGACGGTTCAGGCGGACGTCCATGTCGATGTCGGTCTTTATTTCCCGCTTTTCAGCATGGGTGACATGAAGCGCGTTGCCGCATCGACGACAGCGCTCTATTCGGACAAGACCATCGAAGTGGCGATGATGCTCGACGTCACAGGATCGATGGCCGGCCAGAAAATCAAGGATCTTAAGACCGCTGCGGCGAACGCGGTCGACAGCTTCCTGAACGGTCAGGACCCCGCCAAGCCACGAGTGCGCGTTTCTCTCGTGCCCTACGCCAATTCGGTGAATGCCGGCGCACTTGCCGCCAGCAGCGTCTATGTCGAAACCTTAACTAGCCAGCGCAAGCAGGCGCCCGGCAATGGCGCTGTACAGTATGTCTCCGGCTTAATGCGTCCGGACAATTGCGCCACCGAGCGCAAGGGCACCTATCAATATTCGGATGCAGGTCCCAACATCAGCATGGTCAATCGCGATTACCTGTTGTCGACCTTCGCCTTGCAGACCGGCACGGCGGCCTGCCCGACCGCCGCGTTGAAGCCGCTGACGGCGGACGCCGCGGCGCTCAAGAACGTCATCAAGAACTTTGTCGCATCGGGCGGCACTGCGGGCCATATCGGTGTGCAGTGGACCTGGTACATGCTTTCGGAAAACTGGGGCAGCGTGATGAAAGCTTCGCAGCGGCCGGCCAAGGCGGATCCGAAAAAGGTCGCCAAAGTCGCGATCCTGATGACCGACGGCGAGTTCAATCTGTCCTATTTCGACGCCAGTATCGTCGATGACGTCTACAAGGACGCTGGCAAGGAGCCGCCCCGCACGGCGGCCAAGAAACTTTGCGCCGCCATGCGAGACAAAGGCATCGAAATCTTCACCATTGGCTTCGACCTCAACGAAACGAATGCCAAAGCGACGCTCCAGGATTGCGCGAGCCCGGACACTGCCAAGATCAAGCACTTCTACCAGGCGGCCAACGGGATCGAACTCAATCAGGCTTTCCAGGACATAGCGCGCAACATCGAAAGCCTGGCATTGACCAAATAGGGCATTGAACAACCAGGGGCTGGGACAAGGAAAAGGCCGCCGCTTCTTGCGAAGCCGGCGGCCTTCCGTGTTTCCGTCCATGGCGCGGCCCATGGCGGCGACGTTCCACATCGCCAGCCGCGCATCTCGCGCCTTAACGGGAAGACTGCTTCCCGAAAGTGCAATCCGCTGAGGCCACGTTCTGGAAAACGAAATCACTCGACATCGGATCACCTCCTTTCGATTTGTTGAACACGCCCTCATGATGGGGTGTCGATCCGCAAATGGCAAGGCGCCATGGCGAAAATGCCGTACGCGTTTGCCGCTAACTGCTTGCGGCTATCCGATCGGACAGGCAAAGTCGCTGCGGCACCGCCAGCGTGCTGAGCAGGGGAGGACGGGGATGGAGGCAGCCGACAGAGCCGCACGGATCGTTCGAACGGTTATCGAGACATTGAAGCCAGGTTTCGCGGTCAAGCTGTGGAACGGCGAGCGCATCGGGCCCGCCACCGGCCCCGTGGTCACCATCAACGACCAGGACATCGTCTGGCAGGTGATCCGCCGCCCCAACCTCTCGACACTGATCGAAATGTGGATTTCCAAGACCATCGACGTGGAAGACGGTTCGCTGTTCGATTTCTACGCTCTGCCTGCGCACGGCAAACTCAGGACGAAGCTCAAGTCGTTGCCCAAGCTCGCGGTCCTGCGCGACTTGCCGGCCGTGCTGTTTTCGAGAAAACAGATGACGGCGCGGACCGACCTTTCCGGGCGCAACCCTTTCGTCAGCGGGTCGAACAGGCAAGCGATCCAGCACCACTACGACATTTCGAACGCGTTCTACCGGCTCTTCCTTGACGAACGCATGGTCTATAGCTGCGGCTATTTCACCGATTTCGCCAATGGCATCGACCAGGCGCAGAAAGACAAGCTCGACCACATCTGCCGCAAGCTCCGGCTGAAGCCCGGCGAAAAGCTGCTCGACATCGGCTGCGGCTGGGGAGCCATGCTCATCCATGCCGCGAAAAATTACGGCGTCTTCGGCCACGGCGTCTCGCTGTCGGAAGCCCAGACCCAGCTCGCCCGCGAGCGCATCCGCGCTGAGGGGCTGGAGGATCGCATCACCATCGAGATAAAATCCTATGCCGAGCTGTTCGGCTCCTTCGACAAGATCTCGTCGATCGGCATGTTCGAGCATCTGGGGCTGGCCAACCACGCTGCCTATTTCTCGACCATCCATCGCCTGCTCAAACCGGGCGGCATCTATCTGCATCACGCAATCACCCGGCGCGACAAGGGCAGCACCAAGAAGACCTTGCGCAAGGGCCCGGAATTCAAGGCGCTGATCAAATACATCTTTCCCGGCGGTGAGCTCGACACGATCGGCATGACGCTCGGCAATCTCGAAGCGCACGGCTTCCTCGTCTACGATGTCGAGAATTTGCGCGAGCACTACGCCCGCACCTGCCGCCTGTGGGCCGAACGTCTCCACGCACGCTTCGACGAGGCGATCGCCGAGGTCGGCGAAGCCAAGGCGCGCCTCTGGCTGCTTTACCTCACCGGCTGTTCGATCACTTTCGAACGCGCCTCGGCGCAGGTTTTCCAGACCGTCGTCACCAAGCGCGCGCGGGGCCCAAGCGGCCTGCCGCCGACGCGGGCGGATTTGTATCGGTAGGGCAGGGACGGGTATCGCTAGGGCAGGGACGGGCGATCTCATCCAATTGGATTTCTGCCGACCGTCGACCGGATGTTTCCTAGGCCCTTTTGTTCTGCCGGTTGGCGATGAGGTCGTCGACGACCGCCGGGTCGGCCAGCGTCGAGGTATCGCCGAGTGCGGCAAAATCGTCCTCGGCGATCTTGCGCAGGATGCGTCGCATGATCTTGCCCGAGCGGGTTTTCGGCAGGCCGGGAGCGAACTGGATCTTGTCGGGCGTGGCGATGGCGCCGATGTCCTTGCGGACATGGGCGATGAGTTCCTTGCGCAACTCTTCGTCCGGTTTCTCTCCGGCCATCAATGTGACGTAGCAGTAGATGCCTTGGCCCTTGATGTCGTGCGGATAGCCGACGACGGCGGCTTCCGAGACTTTCTCGTGCGAAACCAGCGCGGATTCCACCTCGGCCGTGCCCATGCGGTGGCCGGAAACGTTGATGACGTCGTCGACCCGGCCGGTGATCCAATAGTAGCCATCGGCGTCGCGCCGGCAGCCGTCGCCAGTAAAATATTTGCCCTTGTAGGTCGAAAAATAAGTCTGCACGAAACGCTCGTGATCGCCATAGACGGTGCGCATCTGGCCTGGCCACGAATCGGCGATGCAGAGGTTGCCGCTGGCGACGCCTTCCAGCACCTTGCCGTCACCGTCGACCAGTTGCGGCTTGACGCCGAAGAACGGCCGTGTCGCGGACCCTGCCTTCAGGTCGGTGGCGCCGGGCAGCGGCGTGATCAGGATGCCGCCGGTCTCGGTCTGCCACCAGGTGTCGACGATCGGGACTTTGCCGTTGCCGACGACGTTGAAATACCACTCCCAGGCTTCCGGATTGATCGGCTCGCCGACCGTGCCCAGCACCCGCAGCGATTTGCGCGACGTCCTGGTGACATGAGCGTCGCCGGCGCCCATCAAGGCGCGCAACGCCGTCGGCGCGGTGTAGAAGATGTTGACCTTGTGCTTGTCGATGACTTCCCAGAAGCGGGATTGCGATGGATAGTTGGGCACGCCTTCGAACATCAGCGTGGTGGCGCCGTTGGCGAGCGGCCCGTAGACGATGTAGCTGTGGCCGGTGACCCAGCCGACATCGGCGGTGCACCAGTAGATGTCGCCGTCATGGTAGTCGAAGACATATTGGTGAGTCATCGAGACATAGACGAGATAGCCGGCCGTGGTGTGCAGCACGCCCTTCGGCTTGCCGGTCGAACCTGATGTGTAGAGGATGAACAGCGGGTCCTCGGCCTTCATCTTCTCCGGCTTGCATTCCGCCTTAACCGTCGCGATCTCTTCATGGTACCAGACGTCGCGTCCGGCCACCCAGCCGGTCTTGCCCCCCGTGCGGCGCACGACGACGACCTTTTCGACTTTCGTTCCGGCCTTGGCGGCGATCTCGATCGCCTTGTCGGTGTTGTCCTTCAGCGGGATCGGCTTGCCGCCGCGCAGGCCTTCGTCGGCGGTGATGACGAAGGTCGACTTGCAGTCCTCGATGCGGCCGGCCAGCGCGTCCGGTGAAAAGCCGCCAAAGACCACCGAATGGATGGCGCCGATGCGCGTGCAGGCGAGCATTGCATAGGCCGCTTCCGGGATCATCGGCATGTAGATGGTGACGCGGTCGCCTTTCCTAACGCCGTGCTTCTTCATCACATTGGCGAGCCGGCAGACATGCGCGTAGAGCTCGTTATAGGTGATCTTCCTGTCGTCGTAGGGATTGTCGCCTTCCCAAATGATGGCGGTCTGATTGCCGCGCTTCTTCAGATGCCGGTCGATGCAATTCCAGGAAACATTGGTCTCGCCATCCTCGAACCATTTGATCGAGACCTTGCCCTCGAAGGAGGTGTTCTTGACCTTGCTGTAGGGCTTGAACCAGTCGATGCGCTTGCCGTGCTTGCCCCAGAATTTGTCCGGGTTCTTCACGCTGTCGGCGTACCATTTCAAATAGGTGCCGTTGTCGATCAGCGCATTCTTCTTCCACGCCGGCTGGACGCGATGGACATGAACCTCGGACATTTTTTCCATTCCCTCCCAAGACCAACTGCCAGCTTGCTCGCCGAGCAGCATCGCGGCGAAGCGGCCGCGAATTCGCGCGCATTATTAACAGTTCCGCGGTGACGGCAACATTAGACGTTGGATTCGCGCGGCGGGATGCCGCAGACGTTGTTTTCGCAGCTATCAGCACTCGACCACGATCGCTGCTAACCGCATGTTTTTGCGTCGTAAACCAGGCCTCTAGCTACGAAATATCAATAGACGATTAAGCAAATAGCGCGCACAATTCAAATCGGGAGGAAAGGAGAATCAACCAGGGAACCGCGATGCGTGACCATTCAGAAATGGACCTGATGCTCAAGGGCTATGGCTTGACCACGGCCAAGATCCTTTATCATTTTCCCGATCATCCGCATCTGCTGCAGAGCTTCATCTGGCAGGACTACGACATCGCTCCGAAATTTCCGGTGCTGATCCGGTTCATCGAGTTCTGGCAGACCAAGCTCGATGGACCGCTGCATTCGGTGAGCTATACGCACCAGAAGCTGATCGCGCCCAACGAATGGCACAAGGTCGACGGCGAGTTCGTGCTGCATTAGGGCGTGTCGATATTCAGGTGATGCCGGCCTGCGAATGGCGGCTTCCTGCGCTTCCGGTGCTCACGTACGAAAAAGTACGCTCCGCTCCGGTTCTCGGAAGCCACCATTCTCGGCGCGGCCTGACCTGAATCTCAACATGCCCTCTCGCAGGGCGTTTGAGGTATCGAGCGGGGTCAGACCGCGGGCGGACTGAGCCTGGCGAAGCCTTCCTGCCGGCGATACGGAAAATACGGATAGGGTGCGGTGACTGCGCTTGCCGCGTCGAGCTTCTTCATCTGGTCTGATGTCAACGACCAGCCGACGGCGCCGAGGTTCTGGCGCAGCTGTTCCTCGTTGCGCGCGCCGATAATGACAGAGGCGACGGTCGGCCGCTGCAGCAGCCAATTGATGGCGATCTGCGGCACGGTCTTGCCGGTTTCCTTGGCCACGATGTCAAGCGCGTCGACGACCCGATAGAGATGCTCGTCTTCGACAGGTGGACCGAAGCTTGCCGTATCGTGCAGCCGGCTTTTGTCCGGCAGTGGCTCGCCCCGGCGGATCTTGCCGGTCAGGCGGCCCCAGCCGAGCGGGCTCCACACCAGCGCGCCAACACCCTGGTCCAGGCCCAGCGGCATCAGCTCCCATTCATAGTCGCGCCCGACCAGCGAATAATAGACCTGATGGGCGACATAGCGCGGGTAGCCGTGCTTGTCCGCCAGGCCGAGCGATTTCATCACTTGCCAGCCGGAAAAGTTGGAGACGCCGACATAGCGCAGCTTGCCGGCGCGCACGAGACCGTCCAGCGTCGACAGCACCTCCTCGATCGGCGTTCCGGCGTCGAAAGCGTGTAGTTGCAGCAAGTCGATGTAATCGGTGCCGAGACGCTTGAGCGCGTCTTCGACGGCCTTGATGAGACGCGAACGGGAGGAGCCGGCGTCGTTGGGTCCGTCGCCCATCGGCAGCGAGGTCTTGGTCGAGATCAAAACGGCATCGCGGCGGCCCTTGATGGCCGCGCCGAGCACCTCCTCGGAGGCGCCGTTCGAATAGACGTCGGCGGTGTCGAACAGGTTGACGCCGGCCTCCAGGCAGATGTCGACCAGTCGCCGGGCTTCCGTCGCATCGCTGTTGCCCCAGGCGCCGAACAGGGGGCCTGAACCGCCGAAAGTTCCAGCGCCGAACGAGAGCGCCGGGACCTTTAGGCCCGAGGCGCCAAGACGTCGATAATCCATGGTTTTGCTCCTTGATGATGTCGGATGGGTGTTTTCGAAAAGTGGTTGAGGTTTGCCGTTCTACGACCGCGCGATTTCCGGCGTGGCGAGGGCGGGATCCCGGTCGAGGCGCAGCGCCAGCGCCGCAACGGCCAGCGCCGAGAGCGGCAGCAGGGCGGCGACCCAGGTGACGGCGCCAAGGCCGGGGCCATGGGCAATCACCATGCCGCCGAGCCAGGCGCCGGCGGCATTGCCGAGATTGAAGGCGGCGATGTTGAAGGATGAGGCGAGGCTCTGGCCGGCGCCTTGCGCCTTTTCCAGCACCCACATCTGCAGCGGCGCTACGGTGGCGAAGGCGGCGGCGCCGAGCAGGCCGACATAGATGACGGCCATCACCTGGCTGTGCAGGGCGAAGGTCATCGTGCCGAGCACCAGCGCCAGCACGACGAGACTGCCGAGAACGGAAGGCACCAGCCAGCGGTCGGCGAACTTGCCGCCGGCGAGATTGCCGGCGATGAGGCCGCCGCCGAAGACAAGCAGGATCGGCGACACCGCTGCTTCCTCAAAACCGGTGATCTCGGTCAGCAAGGGGGCGATATAGGTGAAGACGGCGAAGACGCCGGCATAGCCCAGCACGGTGGTGGCGAAGCCAAGCAGGACCGGCGCGCGGCCGAGCACGGCGAGGTCGCCGCGCAGGTCGCTCTTCTCAGGCTCTGCCTGGCTGCGCGGCACCAGCAGGAGAATGATGGCGAAGGCGACGATGCCGACCAGGGTTACCGCCCAGAAGGTCGCCCGCCAGCCGAAGGCCTGGCCGAGCCAGGTGCCGAAGGGCACGCCGAGGATGTTGGCGATGGTCAGGCCGGTGAACATCAGGGCGATCGCCGAGGCCTTCTTGTTGGGCGCCACCAGTCCGGTCGCCACGACCGACCCAACGCCGAAGAAGGTGCCGTGGGCGAAGGCGGTGAGCACGCGGGCACCCATCAGCGTCCAGTAGTCGGGGGCCAGCGCACAGGCGAGATTGCCAAGCGTGAAGATCGCCATCAGCGCCAGAAGCACGGTCTTGCGCGGCCAGCGGCCGGTGGCGATCGTCAGCAGCGGCGCGCCGACAACGACGCCCAGCGCATAGCCCGAAATCAGCTGGCCAGCGGCCGAGATCGAGACGCCGAGATCTGTGCTGACGTCGAGCAGCAGGCCCATGATGACGAATTCGGTGACGCCGATGCCGAAGGCGCCGGCGGCGAGAGCATAAAGAGCAAGAGGCATGGCGGTTCCCACTTCGATGACAGCCAGTTTTGACGACGGGACGCCGTGTCCTCCTACGCCCCGACTGGAAGATCGTGTCGCGATGGGCTGTGAACCAGACTTGCGTCAGGCACATTGTCTGTGAAATAGATTCCCGAATGGCGAGACCCGACATCAACCGCTCCGGCGAGATCGAAGTGTTCGTCCGCGTCGTCGAGGCGGGGAGCTTTTCGGCCGCCGCCCGCACGTTGCGGATGACGCCGTCGGCGGTGAGCAAGCTGATTGCGCGGCTGGAGGCCCGTCTTGGGGCGCGGCTGATCAGCCGTTCGACACGCAGGCTGCAACTGACCCCTGAAGGCGCGGCCTTCTTCGACAGCGGCGTGCGAATCCTGGCCGACATGGCGGCAGCCGAGCGCGAGGCGGCGGCGGGTGCGGCGCCGCGCGGCCGGCTGCGGGTCAACAGCTACGTGCCGTTCGGGCAGCACCGGCTGATCCCGCTTTTGCCGCGGTTTCTCGAACGCTATCCGGAAATCGCTGTCGATCTGGTTTTGACCGACAATGTCATCGACCTGATGGAGGAGCGCGCCGATGTCGCCATCCGCGCCGGGCCGCTCGGCGAATCACGTTTGGTGGCGCGCAAGCTCGGGCAGAGCGGGGTGGTCGTCGTCGCCTCGCCATCCTACCTCAGGACGCATGGCGCGCCGCGAACGCCGGCCGATCTCGATCATCACAACCGGATGGGTTTCTGCTTCGTGCGCCATCTCGACGGCTGGCCTTTCGTCGGCGCGGGCGGCGAGACCATTGTCGTCCCGATCACCGGAAACGCGCTGGTCAGCGATGGCGAGGCGATGCGGCTGATGGCGGTTTCGGGTGCAGGCATCGCCCGGCTGGCACGCTGGCATGTGGAACCCGACGTCGCCGCCGGACGGCTGGTCCCGCTTCTGGAGGACTTCAACCCCGGCGACAAGGAGCTTACCCACGCCGTCTATGTCGGGCAGGGCAAACACTTGCCGGCGCGAGTGCGGGCCTTTCTCGACTTTTTGGTCGAGACGGTCCGGCTGACCTGAGCCCAAAAAGATCGGGAGCCCGCCGGCTCCCGAAACATCAACTCGAATATGAGATTGAATTACTTTTTCGGCGCAAAGGGCGCCGGGCGCCGGCCGGCCGCCTGACGCTCGAGCATCCAGCCCGGATATTCGGGTGGCAGCGCACTGACTTCGTCGAGACGAGCAAGATCGTCGCTGTCGAGCTTCAACTCGGTGGCGGCAAGGTTCTGTTCGAGCTGCTCCATGCGGCTGGCGCCGATGATCACGCTCATCACGAAGGGCTTTTCCAAGACATAGCCAAGTGCCACCGTGGCGACGCTGACGCCGTGCTTGGCGGCGATCTCGCGCATAACGGCGACCGCCGCCCAGGCGCGGTCTTCGTTGACCGGCGGGAAATTGAAGCTGGCGCGGCGGCCGTCGCCGTTGCCGGGGGCGCCGGGTCCGTATTTGCCGGAGAGCAAACCGCCCGCCATCGGCGACCAGACCATCAGCCCAAGCTTTTCCTCGTTGAGCAGCGGCGCGATCTCGCGCTCCAGATCACGGCCAGCGATCGAATAGTAGGACTGGACAGTCTCAAAACGGGCAAAGCCTTTGCGTTCGGCGATGCCGAGCGCCTTGGCGATGCGCCAGGCGGCCCAGTTCGAGACGCCGACGTAGCGGACCTTGCCGCTGGCAACCAGATCATCGAGCGCGCGCAGCGTCTCGTCGATCGGCGTCACCGTATCGGTGCCGTGAAGCTGATAGAGATCGATATGGTCGAGCTGCAGCCGCTCGAGACTGCCCTCAACCGAATCCATGATGTGGCCGCGCGAGGAACCGCGCTGGTTGGGGCCGTCGCCCATGGCGCCATGGACCTTGGTGGCGATGATCACGTCCTGCCGGTTGACGCCGAGGTTCCGCAGCGACTGGCCGAGAAGCCGTTCCGATGCGCCGAAGGAATAGACATCGGCCGTGTCGAAGAAATTGACGCCGGCGGCGAGCGAGCGGGCGACGATCTCGTCGACGCCCTTCTGGTCGAGGCTGGCGATCAGGCCCCATTGGGCATTTTCGCCGGCGGCGCCGAAGGTCATGGTGCCCAAGCAAAGTTCGGAGACGAACATCCCCGTATTTCCAAGTTGATTGTAACGCATGGTGGCTCCAGAAAGTTTGGAATGACCCGGCCAATATAGGAACGACACGTTCCGTTTCCATTTGTTGGCATAACGGCCTGGTGATTCTGCACCAAGCTCTTCGACCCGACGATCCGGCGTGGTGGGGAACAGGTCAGATTGTCCAAGGGTTGAGAACCGTCACCCCGGTATTCGAAATCGGCGACGTTGCGCATGACCAGAATCAGGTCGTGAACGACCGCGGTGGCGGCGATGAGGCTAGCGGCTGCCGAAAATCGCCGATCCAACCCTGACACTTGTCGCGCCGAAGGCGATCGCGGTTTCGTAGTCGCCGGACATGCCCATAGAAAGTTTCTCCACACCTGCCTTCGTGCTGAGTTTCTCCAGCAGCGCGAAATGCGGGCCGGGATTCTCGTCGGCCGGCGGAATGCACATCAGGCCTTCAATAGCGAGGCCGTGAACCGAGCGGCAGCGGGCGACGAAGGCGACGGCCTCGCGCGGCTCGATCCCGGCCTTTTGCGGTTCCGAGCCGGTGTTGACCTGAACGTAGACTTTTGGTGACCGGCCTTGCCTGGCGATTTCCTTGGCGAGTTCGGCGGCGATCTTTTCGCGATCGACCGTTTCGATGACGTCGAACAGCGCGACCGCTTCCTTCGCCTTGTTCGATTGCAGCGGACCGATCAGATGCAGCTCGATGTCGGGGAAGTCCTCTTTCAGCACCGGCCATTTGGCTTGTGCTTCCTGGACGCGGTTCTCGCCGAAGACGCGCTGGCCGGCCTCGATGACCGGGCGGATATCGGCGGCGCTGAAGGTCTTCGAGACCACGACCAGCGTCACCGCGCCGGCTTTCCGTCCCGCCTCGCGCTCGGCGGTGGCGATCTTAGCCTTGACCGTGAAGAACTGTTCGACGGCGCTCGCCATGCCTATATCCTGACGCTAGTTTTTGTCCTGGCCGGGGCGCCGCAGTTGACGGGTCCGGCAATCCATGGTGAACACCGCGACGACATTTCCTGAGCCGCCGGGCATGTCCGGCTGTTCGCGCATGCTTTTTAAGTGAAAAACACCCGATGGCAACCGAACGATACAATCCGCGCGCATCAGAGCCCAAATGGCAGAAAGCCTGGGACGCCAAGAAGCTGTTCGAGGCTGACAACAACGACCCGCGTCCGAAATACTACGTGCTCGAGATGTTCCCTTATCCGTCGGGGCGCATCCATATCGGCCACACCCGCAACTACACGATGGGCGACGTGGTGGCGCGCTACAAGCGAGCCAAGGGTTTCAACGTGCTGCACCCGATGGGCTGGGACGCCTTCGGCATGCCGGCCGAGAACGCTGCTATGCAGAACAAGGTGCATCCCAAGGACTGGACCTATCAGAACATCGCCGCCATGCGCGAGCAGCTCAAGGTCATGGGCCTGTCGCTCGACTGGGCACGCGAATTCGCCACCTGCGATGTCGACTACTACCACCGCCAGCAGATGCTGTTCCTCGATTTCGTCGAGAAGGGGCTGGTGACGCGCAAATCCTCCAAGGTCAACTGGGATCCGGAGGACATGACGGTGCTTGCCAACGAGCAGGTCATCGACGGACGCGGCTGGCGCTCGGGCGCGCTGGTCGAACAGCGCGAACTGACGCAGTGGTTCTTCAAGATCACCGATTATGCGCAGGATCTGCTGGACTCGCTGGAAGGCCTCGACGAATGGCCGGAAAAAGTGAAACTGATGCAGGCGAACTGGATCGGCCGTTCGGAAGGCCTGCTGATCCGCTGGCCGCTGGTCACCCCGGCTACTGGCAAGGTGATCGACGGCCAAGATGAGCTGGAAGTCTACACGACGCGGCCCGACACCATCTTCGGCGCCTCCTTCATGGCGGTCGCCGCCGACCACCCGCTGGCCAGAAAGGCCGCCGAGGACAATCCGGCGCTGGCAAAGTTCATCGATGAAGTCCATCACATGGGCACTTCGGTGGCCGCACTGGAGACGGCCGAGAAGAAGGGCTTCGATACCGGCATCCGTGTCGTCCATCCGTTCGACGAGGCGTGGACGCTGCCTGTCTATGTCGCCAATTTCGTGCTGATGGAGTACGGCACCGGAGCGATCTTCGGCTGCCCGTCCGGTGACCAGCGCGACCTCGACTTTGCTAACAGATACGGCCTGCCGGTCATTCCGGTGGTGATGCCGGAAGGCGAGAACCAAGGAAATTTCCAAATCATCGACGAGGCCTATGTCGGCGACGGCGTGATGATCAATTCGCGCTTCCTCGACGGCATGAAGCCTGATCAGGCGTTCGATGAGGTGGCGAAGCTGCTGGAACAAAAGACCATCGGCAATCGGCCGATGGCCGAGCGCAAGGTCAACTTCCGCCTGCGCGACTGGGGCATTTCGCGCCAGCGCTACTGGGGCTGCCCGATCCCGATGATCCACTGCGAGGATTGCGGCGTGGTGCCGGTGCCGAAGGCGGACCTGCCGGTCAGGCTGCCGGACGATATCGAGTTCGACCGGCCGGGCAATCCGCTCGACCGCCATCCGACATGGCGGCATGTCAAATGCCCGCAATGCAGCAAGGATGCGCGCCGTGAAACCGACACGATGGACACTTTCGTCGATTCGTCCTGGTATTTCGCGCGCTTCACCGCGCCCTGGGCGAACGACCCGACCGATCCCAAGGCAGCGACCGAATGGCTGCCGGTCGACCAGTATATTGGCGGCATCGAGCACGCCATTTTGCACCTGCTCTATTCGCGCTTCTTCACCCGCGCCATGCGCGAGACCGGCCATGTCGATCTCGCCGAGCCGTTCAGGGGCTTGTTCACGCAAGGCATGGTGGTGCACGAGACCTATCGGGTCGGCAGTGGCTCGAACAGCCGCTGGCTTGCGCCCAGCGAGGTGCGGCTGGAAGACATCGACGGCAAGCGCCGCGCCATCGAAATCGCGACCGGCGAACAGGCGGTGATCGGCCCGCTCGAAAAGATGTCGAAGTCGAAGAAGAACACGGTGAGCCCGGAAGAGATCACCGACGGCTACGGCGCCGACACCGCGCGCTGGTTCATGCTGTCGGACTCGCCGCCCGAGCGTGACGTCGAATGGACCGACGAGGGTGCCGCCGGCGCGCACCGCTTCATCCAGCGTATCTGGCGCCTGGTGTCGACGGCTGCCGAATCGCTCGCCGGAATCCGACCGGCAGCGGCGAAAGAGGGCGAGGCAGGGACTGTTTCCAAGGCCGCGCACAAGGCGTTGAAATCGGTCGGCGAGGATATTGAAAAGCTCGCCTTCAACCGCGCCATTGCCCGCATCTACGAGCTCGCCAATGCGCTCACCACGCCGCTCAACGAGGCGGCCGAAGGCAAGGCCGATCCGGCGCTCAAGGCTGCCTGCCGGCAAGCCGTCGATATCCTCGTCCATCTGATTGCGCCGGTCATGCCGCATCTGGCCGAGGAATGCTGGCAGACGCTCGGCGGTACCGATCTGGTCGCCGAACGGCCCTGGCCTGTCTATGATCCGTCGCTTGTCGTCGACAGCGAGATCGTGCTGCCGGTCCAGGTCAACGGCAAGAAGCGCGGCGATTTGACAATTGCCCGCGACGCGGACCAAGGTGCCGTCGAAAAAGCGGTTCTGGCTCTCGACTTCGTGCAGAAAGCGCTCGAAGGTAAGGCACCGCGCAAGGTGATCATCGTCCCGCAGAGGATCGTCAATGTCGTTGCCTGATCCGAGGAAGACAGAAGTGACGCATTTGCTGCGCCGTATCGCCCTGTATGGCCTGGTCGCTTCGGTTGCGCTGGTTTCGGCCTGCACGGTGCGCCCGCTCTATTCGAGCGCGCCGCTGTCGGCGGGCTCGCAAGTTGGAGCTGCCGCCGAACTCGGGTCCATCTCGGTCAAGCCGGTCAACACCCGTTACGCCCAGCAGGTCCGCAACAATCTCATTTTCGCGCTCGGCCAGGGTGCGGGCGAGCCGGCTTCGCCCGCCTATTCGCTCGATCTCGGCGTTACCGAACTTGTCGAATCCGCTGCAACCGTGCAGATCACGACCGATGACGACGAGCCAACGGCGGGCACGGTGACACTGACCGCGAATTATGTGCTGACCGACGCCAAGACCGGCAAGACCATTGCGACCGGCAAGCGCTCGATAGCGTCGTCCTTCGACAGGCCGCGCCAGGAGTTTGCCTCCTACCGGGCGCAAATCGACGCCGAGAACCGCGCGGCGCGCGAACTGGCGGATCTGCTGCGCCTGTCGATCGCGCAGGATCTGGTCAAGCACGGCAAGACGGTGGCGGGTTAGGGCCCTTCGACCTGGATCGAGACGTTCCGGTTACCGCCGAGGCCTGCTGGCGCAAAAAAGGCCGATTTTGCTCGGCCTTTTTTTATGGGAACACGGCGTCTTGATTTCAGCCGATCGTCTGGCCGGTCTTGGCCCAGTCGGCGAGGAATTGCTCCAGGCCCTTGTCGGTCAGCGGGTGCTTGACCAGCGCCTTCAGCGTCGCCGGCGGCGCGGTGATGACGTCGGCGCCGATCAGTGCGGCCTGCTTGACGTGGTTCACCGTGCGCACCGAGGCGGTCAGGATCTCGGTCTGGAAATCATAATTGTCGTAGATGGTGCGGATATCCGCAATCAGCTCCATGCCGTCCCAGCCGCTGTCGTCGATGCGGCCGACGAAGGGCGAGATGAAGGAGGCACCGGCCTTGGCGGCGAGCAGCGCCTGGGTGGCCGAGAAGCACAGCGTAACATTGACCATGCGGCCGTCCGACCGGATGTCCTTGCAGGCCCTCAGGCCGTCGAGCGTCAGCGGCACCTTGATGCAGACATTGTCGGCGATCCTTGCCAGGATCTTGGCCTCCGCCATCATGTCCTTGTATTCGGTGGCGACGACTTCGGCCGAGACCGGGCCCTTGACGATCTCGCAGATCTCTCTTGTGACGTCGGCGATCTTGCCGCCGGATTTGAGGATCAGCGAGGGATTGGTGGTGACCCCGTCGAGCAGCCCCAAATCGTTCAGCTCACGGATTTCCTTGACATCGGCGGTGTCGACAAAAAATTTCATGACGGTCTCCTGAAGATTTTTCATGTGCGTGTCATGCACATTTGGGGTCGGACTTTGATCTAGACCAAAGTCGGGGCAAGGTCACGCCTCATGATCGAAGATTCGCCCTTTGTCACGGCCGCACCGGTGCTGGTGCCGATGCCCGCCGAGCGCCCCTACACCTATGCCGTGCCCGCCGGCATGCGCGTGATGCCGGGCTCGATCGTGCGCGTTCCGCTCGGCCCGCGCCAGGTCGCCGGCATCGTCTGGGACGGCGCCGTCGAAAAGGTCGATGCCAAAAAACTGCGCCCGATCGAGCAGGTCTTCGACTGCCCGCCCATCGACCGCGCTATGCGCCGCTTCATCGACTGGATCGCGCAGTACACGTTGTCGCCGCCCGGCATGGTGGCGCGTATGCTGCTGCGGGCGCCGGAGGCCTTCGACCCTGAACCGTGGATCGAAGGGCTGCAACGCACCTTCGCAAAACCCGACCGGATGACGGGTGCGAGGATGCGCGTCCTGCAAACAGCCGAAGGCGGGCTCGCCTGGACGAGGTCCGGGCTGGCACATGCGGCCGGCGTGTCGTCGACGGTCATCGACGGGCTGAAAGCGCAAGGCGTGTTCGAGACGGTCATGATCCCGCCGCGACCGCTGGTCGCAGCACCCGATCCGAATTACGCCCAGCCTTCGCTGATGCCGGACCAGAGCGATGCGGCCGAGATGCTGCGCACCAATGTCGCGGCTGGCGCATTCGGCGTCACGCTGCTCGACGGCGTGACCGGATCGGGCAAGACGGAGGTCTATTTCGAGGCGGTTGCGGCGGCGCTCGAGCGTGGCAAGCAGGTGCTGATGCTGCTGCCGGAGATCGCGCTGACCCACGCCTTCCTCGAGCGCTTTCAGGAGCGGTTCGGCGCCAAGCCGGCGGAATGGCATTCGGACCTGCCGCCAAGGATGCGCGAGCGTCTCTGGCGGCAAGTGGCGGAAGGTGGGGTGCGCGTCGTTGCCGGCGCGCGTTCGGCGCTGTTTCTGCCGTTCAGGGAACTCGGGCTGATCGTCGTCGACGAGGAGCATGACCCGGCCTACAAGCAGGAAGACCGCGTCTTCTACAATGCGCGCGACATGGCGGTGGTGCGCGGCCATATCGGCGGGTTTCCGGTCGTGCTCGCCTCGGCGACACCGTCGGTCGAAAGCCGGGTCAATGCGAGCCAAGGCCGCTACAGCAGGGCGGTGCTTTCGGCGCGCTTCGCCGAGGCGGCACTTCCCGACTTGAAGACGATCGACATGCGCCGGGCTCCGCCGGCACGCGGCGGCTTCCTGTCGCCCGTGCTGCTTGGCCATATGCGCCAGACACTGGAGAAAAAGGAACAGTCGCTGCTGTTCCTCAACCGGCGCGGCTATGCGCCGCTGACGCTGTGCCGGGTCTGCGGCCATCGCTTCGGTTGCCCGGTCTGCTCGGCCTGGCTGGTCGAGCACCGCTTTCGCGGCCAGCTCGTCTGCCACCATTGCGGACATAATGAGCGGCGGCCCGAGGCCTGTCCGGAATGCGGCACACTCGATCATCTGGTCGCCTGCGGGCCGGGCGTCGAACGCATCGCCGAAGAGGTCGTCGCGCATTTTCCCGACGCCCGAACCATCGTCTTGTCGTCCGACCTGATGGGCGGCGTGCGACGGCTGAGGTTAGAGCTTGAAGCCATCGCCAAGGGCGAGGCCGACATCGTCATCGGCACGCAACTCGTCGCCAAGGGCCACAATTTCCCAAACATGACGCTGGTCGGCGTGGTCGACGCCGATCTCGGCCTGGCCAATGGCGATCCGCGCGCCGCCGAGCGCACCTTCCAGCTGCTCAGCCAGGTGACCGGCCGCGCCGGCCGCACCGGCAAGAAAAGCCTCGGCCTGCTGCAGACCTTCCAGCCCGACCACCCGGTGATGCGGGCGATCGTCTCCGGCGACGCTGAGGCCTTCTACGAGCGCGAGATCGGCGAGCGCGAGCGGGCGGGGCTGCCGCCTTTCGGCCGGCTCGCCGGCGTCATCGTCAGTGCTGCGACACGAGCGGAAGCGGAGGGCCATGCGCGGGGTTTGCGCCGCGCCGCACCTCAGGCCAGCGACCTGTTCGTGCTCGGCCCGGCCGAGGCACCGCTGTCGTTGATCGGCGGCCGCCACCGTTTTCGCCTGCTGATCCAGGGCGAGCGGCGCGCCGACATGCAAGGGTTCATTCGCGCCATGCTGGCCGAGGGACCGAAGATACGGGGCTCGGTGCGGGTGCAGGTCGACATCGACCCGCAGAGTTTTTTGTAAGCCTATGGCATCACGCTAAGCTTTGGGTTCCGCTCCAAATGGGTTGAGGTTTGCAACCTCGAGAGCCTCGAAATGACGATTGTTTGCGGTCAAGATCGTTAGGTCGTGCTCAAGAGCAGTTGCGGCAATCAGAATATCCGGCAGGCCGGGGCTACGACCACGAGCGATCGCTGCATCGTCCATTTCTCCTGCTCGTCGGGCGATGGCGGAACCTATGGATAGGACTCGCTCATCGAATTCAACCAGCAGATTGTCAAGCCATCGCTCAAGACGCTCGGCTCGATCGATGCCGCCGGCGCGCCTTAACTTGGCGATGCCTTTCTGGACTTCAGCTGCCGCTATAGCGGGAACATACCAAGTGTGGCGTCGGCCAACGCGTGACAGCCAAGCCTGAAAGTCGGGCGAACGCGCCGCGCGATCAGGCGCGAGTATCGACAGCACGGATGTGTCAAGCAAATACCCGTTCAAAAATCATAGTCCCGGAGCGTCGATTGATTCCGTTCTAACTCAATGCCGCCCGGGTATGTGAGAAGGAAGTCGATAAAATCATCATTGCGATCCGGATAAAGCTTCCGCGCTCCTTCGATCGGCACGACCGCTGCGGCAGGTTTGCCGTGCTTGGTAATAATCGTAGGCTCGCCCTTCTCCGCAGCCTCAACGAGCGCGGAAAGGCTTGCCTTCGCCTCCCGTAGTTGCATTTTCTTCATCCGTGGACTCCTTGTAGTCTCATGTAGTCATAACATAGGAACTGTGCAGAAGGAAACAGCCCACCATCTAAAGTCCTGAGTCTGCCCCGTCGAATCAGCAGTCGCGCTCGCGTCTGGCTAGCGCACCTCCGCAAATTGCCGACGCCCATCTGGCGCATATCTCTTGCTTCGCTAGAATGACCGAAGTTTCAAAGATGCATTTTTGAGGGGACAATATGGAATTTGCGTTTCCGTGGCCGACGAGCCAGGGCGAATGGCTGGCGTGGTCGAGCGCCGTCGTGACATTGCTGTTCGGCCTGCTGCTGTTCCTGGCGCCGGGGCTGGCGTTCCGGATTCTCCGGCTGCAGGTCAAGCCCGAGAAGGCGGCGGCGATCGCCGAAGCTCGCGGCAGGATGTCGGGCTTCTATCTCGGCGTCAGCCTATGCTGCATTTTGCTGGCGCAACCGTGGCTTTACATGGCGCTCGGCTTTTCCTGGCTATTCACCGCCTTCGGCCGCCTGCTGTCGATGATGTCGGATGGCGCCAACACGCCTTTCAACTGGGCTTCCATCGTGGTCGAACTGGTGCTGGCCGCCTTGCCGCTCGCCTTCGTCTTCGGCTTTGTGACTTGAATCAAAGGCTAATTCGCATTCGGCGGTCGAAGCGTACCGCCGGATGCGACAATAGTGCCTGAAAACCATGTAGGACGACGCATTGCGGTCTTAAAATGCCTGTGCTAGACGGCAGTCGACTTTCGGCCGGGGATAGCGGAAGCCGCGCCTCCGTGCTTGGAAAAATGCATTAAGGTCAAAGATTTAGCCAGAGTTTTCGCTCGCGCCAACAATCTGCGGCCTGTCAGACAAGAGAAAAGACGGTCCGTGGCCCAATCGTCATCGCCAATCTCAGCTGTTGCGGAACGCTATGCGGGTTCGCTGTTCGAACTCGCGCTGCAGGCAAACTCGGTCGCCAAGGTCGAGGCCGATCTCAATAGTTTTGCGGCGATGCTCGAAGGCAGTGCGGACCTTGCCCGTCTGATCAATAGCCCGGTGTTCTCCAGCGAGGACCAGGCCAAGGCCATCGCGGTGATCGCCGACAAGGCAGGGATCACCGGCCTCACCGGCAATTTCCTGCGCGTCGTTGCCCAGAACCGCCGGCTGTTCGCCGTCCCTGGCATGATCAAGGCGTTCCGCCAGATTGCCGCCGAGCATCGTGGCGAGACCGCCGCTGAAGTAACCTCGGCGCATGCGCTGACGGCGGCTCAGGAGGCCGAGCTGAAGGCGGCGCTGAAAAGCGTTGCCGGCAAGGATGTCGCGATCGCCGTGACCGTCGATCCGTCGCTGCTCGGCGGACTGGTGGTCAAAATAGGCTCGCGCCAGATCGATACGTCGCTCAAAACCAAACTCAATTCGCTCAAGCTTGCACTGAAAGAGGTCGGCTGATGGACATCCGCGCCGCGGAAATTTCCGCAATTCTGAAAGACCAGATCAAGAATTTCGGCAAGGAGGCCGAGGTCTCCGAAGTCGGTCAGGTTCTATCCGTCGGTGACGGCATCGCCCGCGTCTACGGCCTCGACAATGTCCAGGCCGGCGAGATGGTCGAGTTCCCCGGCGGCATCCGCGGCATGGCGCTCAACCTCGAAGCCGACAATGTCGGCGTCGTCATCTTCGGCGCCGACCGCGACATCAAGGAAGGCGATATCGTCAAGCGCACCGGCGCCATCGTCGATACGCCTGTCGGCATGGGCCTGCTCGGCCGCGTCGTCGACGCGCTCGGCAATCCGATCGACGGCAAGGGCCCGATCCAGGCGACCGAGCGCAAGCGCGTCGACGTCAAGGCGCCCGGCATCATTCCGCGCAAATCGGTGAACGAGCCGATGTCGACCGGCCTCAAGGCCATCGACGCGCTGATCCCGGTCGGCCGCGGCCAGCGCGAACTGGTCATCGGCGACCGCCAGACCGGCAAGACCGCGATCATCCTCGACACGATGCTCAACCAGAAATCGGTGCACGACCACGGGCCGGAGAAGGAAAAGCTCTACTGCGTCTACGTCGCCGTCGGCCAGAAGCGCTCGACCGTGGCGCAGTTCGTGAAGGTTCTCGAAGAGCGCGGCGCGCTCGACTATTCGATCATCGTCGCCGCCACCGCTTCCGATCCGGCGCCGATGCAGTTCCTGGCGCCGTTCACCGCCTGCACGATGGGCGAGTATTTCCGCGACAACGGCATGCATGCGCTGATCAGCTACGACGACCTGTCGAAGCAGGCCGTCGCCTATCGCCAGATGTCGCTGCTGCTGCGCCGCCCGCCGGGCCGCGAAGCCTATCCGGGCGACGTCTTCTACCTGCATTCGCGCCTTCTGGAGCGGGCTGCCAAGCTCAATGACGATAACGGCGGCGGTTCGCTGACGGCGCTGCCGATCATCGAAACCCAGGCCAACGACGTGTCGGCTTACATCCCGACCAACGTCATCTCGATCACCGACGGCCAGATCTTCCTGGAAACCAATCTGTTCTTCCAGGGCGTCCGCCCCGCCGTCAACGTCGGCCTGTCGGTGTCGCGCGTCGGCTCCTCGGCGCAGATCAAGGCGATGAAGCAGGTCGCCGGCTCGATCAAGGGCGAACTCGCGCAGTATCGCGAAATGGCGGCCTTCGCCCAGTTCGGCTCCGACCTCGACGCCGCCACCCAGCGCCTGCTCAACCGCGGTGCGCGCCTGACCGAACTCCTGAAGCAGCCGCAATTCTCGCCGCTCAAGGTCGAGGAGCAGGTCGCGGTGATCTTCGCCGGTGTCAACGGCTATCTCGACAAGCTGGCGATCGACCAGGTCAGCAAATTCGAGCATGGCTTGCTCAGCCATATGCGCTCGGCCGGCAAGGAGGTGCTCGACGGCATCCGCAAGGAGAAGGCGCTGTCGGACGATCTGCGCGCCAAGCTGAAGGCGGAGATCGACACCTTCGCCAAGACCTTTGCTTGAACGAAGCCGGACGGACGGGATCAGGTTTGAAGCATGCCTTCACTAAAAGACCTTCGTAACCGTATCGCCTCGGTCAAGGCGACGCAGAAGATCACCAAGGCGATGCAGATGGTCGCTGCGGCGAAGCTGCGTCGCGCGCAGGAAGCGGCGGAAGCGGCGCGCCCCTATTCGGAGCGCATGGGCGCGGTGCTGGCCAATATCACCCAGGCGATCGGCGGCGGTGGCGAGGCCCCGGCGCTGATGACCGGCACCGGCAAGGATGACGTGCATCTGCTCGTCGTCTGCACCGCCGAGCGTGGTCTGTGCGGCGGCTTCAATTCGCAGATCGCACGCCTTGCCCGCGACCATATCCGCAAACTTTTGGCCGACGGCAAGCAGGTCAAGATCATCTGCGTCGGCAAGAAAGGGTTCGACATCCTGCGTCGCGACTACGCGGCCCTGATCCTCGAGCGTGTCGATTTGCGCGAAGTGAAGACGCTCGGCTTCGTCAATGCCGATGCCATTGCCAAAAAAGTCATCCAGCTCTTTAACGAGGGCGGCTTCGACATCTGCACGCTGTTCTACTCGCAGTTCAAGTCGGTGATCAGCCAGATCCCGACGACCCAGCAGATCATCCCGGCAGGCGTGCCGTCCGCTCCCGCCGAGGCGACGGATGGCGGCAGTGCCGTCTATGAATACGAGCCTGAGCCGGGCGAAATCCTCTCCGACCTCATTCCGCGCAACATCTCCGTCCAGGTTTTTCGCGCTCTGCTCGAAAACGCGGCCGGCGAGATGGGCGCCAAGATGAGCGCCATGGACAATGCGACGCGCAACGCCGGCGACATGATCAACAAATTGTCGATCACCTACAACCGCCAGCGGCAGGCGCAGATCACCAAGGAATTGATCGAAATCATTTCGGGCGCCGAGGCGCTCTAGGCGCGTTCCCATGAAGGTCAGCGACCTTCAGGCGGATCGCGTGAGAAACAAAGAGACGAAAAGGGTAAAGACGATGGCGAAAGCAGCGACCCCCCAGAAGGCGGCCCCAAAGACCGCCGTGAAGGCGGCAGCACCGACAAAGGCTCCGGCAGCGGCAGCGAAGGCCGCTCCAGCCAAAAAGGCGGCCGCGCCCGCCAACGCCGCCGCGGCGAAGGCGCCGACCGTTGCCATCAAGAAGACTGGCTTGGCCGGCAAGGTTCGCCAGGTCATCGGCGCCGTTGTCGACGTGCAGTTCGGCGAACATCTGCCGGCGATCCTGAACGCGCTGGAAACGTCCAATGTCGGCAATCGCCTCGTGCTCGAGGTGGCCCAGCATCTTGGCGAGAACACCGTGCGCTGCATCGCCATGGACTCGACCGAAGGTCTGGTTCGCGGCCAGGACGTCTATGACACCGGCGCGCCGATCACCGTGCCGGTCGGCCCGGGTATGCTCGGCCGCATCATCAACGTCATCGGCGAGCCGGTCGACGAGGCAGGCCCGGTCGACGGCATCGAGATGCGTTCCATCCACCAGCCGGCTCCGACCTATGTCGAGCAGTCGACGGAAGCGCAGATCCTGGTCACCGGCATCAAGGTCCTCGACCTGCTTGCGCCTTATGCCCGCGGCGGCAAGATCGGCCTGTTCGGCGGCGCCGGCGTCGGCAAGACCGTGCTGATCCAGGAGCTGATCAACAACGTCGCCAAGGCGCATGGCGGCTTCTCGGTGTTCGCCGGCGTCGGCGAGCGCACCCGCGAGGGCAACGATCTCTATCATGAATTCATCGAGTCCGGCGTCAACAAGAAGGGCGGCGGCGAAGGATCCAAGGCGGCGCTCGTCTATGGCCAGATGAACGAGCCGCCGGGTGCGCGCGCCCGCGTCGGCCTGACCGGCCTGACGGTTGCCGAGTATTTCCGCGACCAGGGCCAGGACGTGCTGTTCTTCGTCGACAACATCTTCCGCTTCACGCAGGCTGGCTCCGAAGTGTCGGCGCTGCTCGGCCGTATTCCTTCGGCCGTGGGCTACCAGCCGACGCTGGCCACCGACATGGGTGCCCTGCAGGAGCGCATTACGACGACGACGAAGGGCTCGATCACCTCGGTGCAGGCGATCTACGTGCCGGCCGACGATCTGACCGACCCGGCGCCGGCGACTTCGTTCGCCCACCTCGACGCGACGACCGTGCTCAACCGCGCGATCTCGGAAAAGGGCATCTATCCGGCCGTCGACCCGCTCGATTCGACCTCGCGCATGCTCGACCCAATGGTTGTCGGCGAAGAGCACTACCAGGTCGCCCGACAGGTGCAGTCGATCCTTCAGCGCTACAAGTCGCTGCAGGACATCATCGCCATTCTGGGCATGGACGAGCTGTCCGAAGAGGACAAGCAGACGGTGGCCCGCGCCCGCAAAATCGAGCGTTTCCTGTCGCAGCCGTTCTTCGTCGCCGAAGTGTTTACCGGCGCGCCGGGCAAGCTGGTCGACCTCGCCGACACCATCAAGGGCTTCAAGGGCCTCTGCAACGGCGACTACGACCACCTGCCGGAAGCCGCCTTCTACATGGTCGGCGGCATCGAAGAAGCCGTCGAGAAGGCACAGCGCCTGGCGGCCGAAGCGGCGTAAAGAAGCGAATAGCGAATAGGGAGTAGCGAATAGGGGCGATGTGAGCCGAGCGTTTTTGTCTATTCGCTACTCACTACTCGCTATTCGCTAAATTTGATCATGCCTGAAGCTTTCAAATTCGAACTGGTCTCGCCGGAGCGCCTGCTGGTTTCCGAGCAGGTCGAATCCGTCGTCATTCCGGGCGCCGAAGGCGAAATGACCGTCATGGCCCATCACGCGCCGGTCATGACCACGATCAAGCCGGGCGTCGTCACGGTGAAGACCGCGGCAGGCAAGGAAGAACGCTACGTCGTGTTCGGCGGCTTTGCCGACATCGTTCCGGCCGGCTGCACGTTGCTCGCCGAATCGGCAGTGCATGTCGCCGACATCGACCGCGCCGACCTTGCCCGCCGTATCCAGGAAGCCAGGGAAGACGTCGCCGACGCCAAGGACGACCAGACGCGCAGCAAGGCCAAGCAGTTCCTTAGCCAGCTCACCACACTCGAAGGCGCCATCCTGCCTGCTTGAAGAAGATCAGTCAGGCAATTGCAAAGCGAGGCTTGCCTCGCTTTTTTATTTGATGGACAGTCCTGCCTTGTCTGCCTTGGGGGGGCGGTAGCCTGTGACTGAAGAAGCAAAGTCGAGATCCAGATGGTCGACGGCCCTGGTGTCGGTCTTTGGCGGTCCGTTCGGCGGATTTCTTTGGATTGGAAGCGGCAAGCTGGCTGTCACAAGCTTGGTCGCGATCAGTACCGCAAGCATCGCCCTTTGCTACATCGGGTTCCCGGTTTTGCCGGGCATCGATCTTTCCGGATTGGCCAATCTTTCAAGCATCGGCATAGCGATATTATCGATGGTGCTCGTTGTCCCCTTTACGCATCGATTAAAGCCGGACAAGTGGTACGCATATGGATTTTCGGTTCTGGTGCTGGCCTTTCTGGCCTCGTCTCTGGCTGCGTTTGCGATCCGGGCGTTCCTGTTTCAGCCATTCTCAATACCGGCCAGCAGCATGGTGCCAACGCTTGAGGTCGGCGACTATCTGTTCGCGTCCAAATTTGCTTACGGCTACGGCCGCTACAGCGTCCCCTTTGGCTTGCTGCCGATCGAAGGGCGGACGTTCGACACGGCGCCGGCGCTGGGCGATATCGCAGTTTTCAGGCGGCCGTCTGATCCCAGCACCGACTACATCAAGCGCATTGTCGGCCTTCCTGGCGACAAGATCCAGATGATCGAGGGCGTCCTTCACATCAACGATCAGGCGGTGAAGCTTGAAGAGACCGGTTCTTACTCGTCCGATGAGATCCGGTCGGCCAAAGTGCAGCGGGAAACATTGCAGAACGGCGTCTCCTACTCGGTCCTCGACGTGATCGACGGGTCGATGGGCGACAACACGCAGCCTGTTGTCGTTCCGGCCGGCCGCTACTTCATGCTTGGCGACAATCGCGACAGTTCCGCCGATAGCCGTTTTGATATGGGCACTATTCCGTATGAAAATTTGGTCGGCAAGGGCGTTCGCCTGTTCTGGAACTCCAGAGGTATCGACTACTCGTCACGGCACACGTTGGACGGTTTGACAGGCAAATAGCTTCAGGTCGTCAGCGCTTCCACCGCACGCACGACTGCGCGCGGTTCTGCCTCATGTTTTCTCACTCTGTATGCCCAGCGCTGTGAATGCAGCAGCCACGCCGCCCTGCCGCAGGCGTTCGAGATGGGCGGCCGCGAGGTCGATCAACGTCAGCCGCTCAGCACCGCCCTGGGCGAAGCCGGCCAGGTCGAACACCGCCGCCACCGCTTCGTCAGCCGACAGATGCCGAGTGTCGAGCGCGGCCAAGGCCAGGTCGAGCGGGTCGGTGAAGTGGCTTTGCGGCAAGGCTTCGCCGCGCGCCTCGCAAGCGGCGATCCAGGCGGCCACCACCAGCATCAGATGCGCGGGCGGGGCACCGGCACTCATCCGCTCCATGGCCGATGCAATGATGCGCTGGGGCAGTTTCTGGCTGCCGTCGTTGGCGATCTGCGCCGTCCGGTGGGCGAGCGCGGTGTTCGAATAGCGCTTGGCGAGCTGGGCCGTGTAGTCGGCCGTGTCGAGCCCGGCGTCCTTCGGCAGCGTCGTAATGGCCTCGGCCCACAATCCGCCGACGAATTGCCGGATCGCCGGATCGGCGAAGGCGCGGTCGACCGTCTCAAAGCCACTGAGCAGGCCAAGATAGGCGATCGCCGAATGCGAGCCGTTGAGCAGGCGCAGCTTCATGTCCTCGAACGGCCCGACATCACCGACCATGGTGACGCCGAACTTTTCCCAGGCCGGCCTGCCCGCCGGGAAATCGTCTTCGACCACCCATTGGCAGAACGGCTCGGTCATGACAGGCCAGGCGTCCTCGACGCCGAGCTGGCCTGATATCCGTGCCCGGTCGGCATCGGTGGTCGCCGGCACGATGCGGTCCACCATGCTCGACGGAAACGCCACCTCGTCGGTGATATGGCGGGCGATATCGGTGCCGCGCAAAGCGGCGAATTCGACCAGCAGCCGGTGCAGTGTGGCGCCGTTGGCCGGGAGATTGTCGCAGCACAGCACGGTGAATGGCTGGATACCGGCGGCGCGGCGGCGCGCAAGCGATTCGGCCAGAAAACCATGCGCCGTTCGCGGCATTTGCGGATTGGCCAAATCGTGGACGATGTCGGCGTGCGCGGTGTCCAGTCCGCCACCCGCCGCCCTGAGGTAGGCCTTTTCGGTGATTGTCAGCGTGACGATGGAGGTGCGCGGATCAGTCAGCACGGCCAGCACCGCACTCGGATCTTCCGGGGCCACCAGCATCGACAGGATCGAGCCGACGACGCGCAGGCTTTCGCTGTCGCTGCTCCTGACTGCCAGCGTGTAAAGCCCGTCCTGCGGCGCCAGTGCGTCGCGTGTGTCGGCGCTGCGTAGCGAGACGCCGACAATGCCCCAACCCGTCTCTCCCGCCGTCAGGCAGTTGTCGACATAGACTGCCTGATGGGCGCGGTGGAATGCGCCGACGCCGAGATGGACGATGCCGGGCACGACACGGTTGCGGTCGTATCCGGGGACCGCGACCGAGGCCGGCAATGCTTGCCGCGTGCTGTTGGAAAGGCGTCTGTCTGTCATCGTGCGATGGATCTGATCGAGCTCGTGCCGGGGCGTGGCCGGCATGCGGCGTAACATCCGTTTCTTTCCCGCACAATGGGCTGACGTTGCGTAAAAGTCATCATACAACAATCTATTTTTTGTATGTTGACATTATTTGTTCCCGATCCTACCGATGGCCGGGTTGGGAGGAACGCCGTGGCCGCATTGACCAATCCGGATTTGCTGTTTCCGTCCGAGGCGCGTCCACTCTCGCTGGCCCGCGATCTTTACGCAGCTGTCAAGGATCTGCCAATCGTCAGCCCGCACGGTCACACCGATCCGCGCTGGTATGCGCTCAACGAGGCGTTTCCCGATCCGGCGCAATTGCTTGTTGTGCCGGACCATTACATCTTCCGCATGCTGTTCAGCCAGGGCGTCCGCCTTGAGGACCTCGGCGTGCCACCGCTCGATGGCTCACCGGTAGAGACCGACGGCAGGACGATCTGGCGGCGCTTCGCCGAGCACTATTATCTGTTCCGCGGCACACCGACGCGGCTGTGGTTGGACCATGTGCTTGCCGATCTGTTCGGCATCGAAGAGCCGCTGACGGCCGCAACTGCCGACCGCCATTACGACACGATCTCGACCTTGCTGCAGTGGGAGAATTTTCGCCCGCGAGCGCTGTTCGAGCGCTTCAACATTGAGGTCATCGCGACGACCGAAGGCGCGCTGGACGATCTCAGATGGCACCAGATGATCCGCGACAGCGGCTGGGAGGGCCGCGTCGTCACCGCCTATCGGCCGGACGCCGTCGTCGATCCCGATTTCGAAGGCTTTTCTGCCAATCTCGATCGGCTCGGCGACATCACCGGCTGCGACACCGGCACCTGGGCCGGTTATCTCGATGCGCATCGCCAGAGAAGGGCCTTCTTCAAGAGTTTTGGCGCGACCGCGTCGGATCACGGCCATCCGACTGCGGAGACCGCCAATCTGTCGGATGCCGCCGCGCAGGAGCTGTTCAATCGCATCCGCCGGGGCTCGGATGACGAGCGCGAGCGAAAACTGTTCCGCGCCCAGATGCTGACCGAGATGGCTAAGATGAGCCGCGACGATGGGCTCGTCCTGCAGATCCATCCCGGCTCCTGGCGCAACCATTCGCCTGCCGTCTTCCAGAGGTTCGGCAGGGACAAGGGTTTCGATATCCCGACTAGAACCGATTATGTGACGGCGCTGAAGCCGCTGCTCGACTGCGTCGGGCTGGAGCGCGACCTTACAATCATCCTTTTCACGCTCGACGAGACCAGCTATGCGCGCGAACTGGCGCCGCTCGCCGGCGTCTACCCGGCGCTGAAGCTCGGGCCGGCCTGGTGGTTCCACGACAGTCCGGAAGGCATGCGTCGGTTCCGCGAGATGACAACCGAGACGGCCGGCTTCTACAACACCGTCGGCTTCAATGACGACACCCGCGCCTTTCCATCCATCCCGGCTCGCCACGATGTGGCGCGTCGGGTCGATTGCGCCTTTCTTGCGCGTCTCGTCGCCGAGCACCGGCTCCGCGAAGACGAGGCGCACGAGCTGGCGCAGGAACTTGCCTATACGCTCGCGAAAAAGGCGTACCGGCTCTAACGGCGCTTGCCGCCATCGTTCAAACGGGAGGAAACCAATGCTGCATTTTTCGAGACTGGCGGGAGCTACGCTACTTGCCGCCGCACTGATGGCCGGAACGGCAAGCGCCCAGACGGTTCTGCGCTCGTCCGACACGCACCCGGACGGCTATCCGACGGTCGAGGCGGTCAAATATTTTGGCGAGCTTGTGAAGGAGCGCACGGCCGGCCGCTATTCGGTCGATGTCTATCATTCCGCGCAGCTCGGCGAGGAAAAGGACACGATCGAGCAGGTGCGTTCCGGCGTGATCGATCTCAACCGCGTCTCGATGGCGCCGTTCAACGGACTCATCCCCGAAACCACCGTGCCCTCACTGCCCTATATCTTCCGCTCGGAAGACCATATGCACAAGGTCATGGACGGGCCAGTCGGCGACCAGATCGCGGCGGCGTTCGAACAGGTCGGGCTGGTGCTGCTCGCCTTTTATGATGGCGGCGCGCGCTCCTTCTACAATTCGAAGAAGCCGATCAACTCTGTAGCCGATATGGCCGGCATGAAATTCCGCGTCATCCAGTCCGACATCTTCGTCGACATGGTGGCGGCACTCGGCGCCAACGCGACGCCGATGCCGTATGGCGAGGTGTATTCTGCGATCGAGACCGGGGTCATCGACGGCGCGGAGAACAATTTTCCGAGCTACGACACCGCCAAGCACGCGGAAGTCGCGAAGTTTTATTCGCTCGACGAGCACACGATGGTGCCGGAAGCCTTTGTCATGGCGAAATCGAGCTGGGACAAGCTGACGCCGGAGGACCAGGCGATCTTTAAGGCGGCGGCCAAGGAAAGCGTCGCCAAGCAGCGTGAGCTGTGGGCCGCAAAGGTCAAGGAATCGCGTGCCAAGGTCGAGGCGGCCGGTTCGCAGATCACGACGCCGGACAAGCAGCCCTTCATCGACGCGATGGGCCCGGTCTACGAAAAGCACGTCAAGGACGACAAGCTGAAGGCGATGGTCGAGGCCATTAGGGCCGTGCAGTGATCAAGCGGCGGCGCGGGCATTCCGCGCCGCCATCCTCTTCGGGAGAGAACCGGTGACCTCCAGCTCAGAACAGAGACCGCCCTTGTCCGGCATCGCGCGGGTGATGTCGCGCGTCAGCACGGTGGCGCTGTGGATCGCCGGCATCGGGCTGGTGCTGATGACCGCCTTCGTCGCCTGGCAGGTGTTCGGCCGCTATGTTTTGAACCGCTCGCCGAGCTGGACCGAGCAGGGCTCGGTGATGCTGATGAGCTGGTTCATTTTCCTCGGCGCCGCCGTCGGGGTGCGCGAGAACTATCACCTCGGCTTCGACGTCCTGCTCTACGTGCTGCCGAAAGGCGGCAAGCGTTGGCTAAGAATGATCTCCGACCTCGTCGCGCTCGCCTTCGGCGTCGGCATGATCTGGTATGGCAGCCAGTTGGTCGCACTGACGTGGGGCGCCACCTTGCCGTCGCTCGGCATATCAGGGGGCTGGGACTATGTCCCGCTTGTCGCGGGAGGCGCTCTCATCGTGCTCTTCACGCTGGAGCGCATCGTGCTTCGCCTTTCCGGTGCGCCGATCGACGATGCGCTCGATGAATTGCCGCCGGCGGAAGTCGCAGCCGAACTCGACACAGCGAACGTGAAGGTCTGAGGCCATGGAACTCTGGATACTCTTCGGCGTCTTCACCGTTCTGATGCTTATCGGCACGCCGATCGCTTTCTGCCTAGGCGTCGCAAGCTTTGCCACCGTCCTCTACATGGGCCTGCCGCCGCTCATCGTGTTCCAGCGCCTGAATTCCGGCATGAGCGTCTTTTCGCTGCTGGCCATTCCGTTCTTCATCTACGCCGGCGACTTGATGGTGCGCGGCGGCATCGCCAGCAAGATCGTTGCCTTCGCCGGCTCGCTCGTCGGCCACATGCGCGGCGGCCTCGGGCAGGTCAACATCGCCACCGCTACACTGTTCGGCGGCATTTCGGGCTCCGCGGTGGCGGAGGCAGCGGCGGTAGGCGGCTTGATGATCCCGCAGATGAAGGCGCGTGGCTATGGAGCGGATTACGCCGTCAACGTCACCTCGATGGCGGCCCTGATCGCGCTCCTCCTGCCGCCGTCGCACAACATGATCATCTACTCGATCTCGGCAGGTGGAAAGATCTCCATCGCCGACCTGTTCACGGCCGGCATCATCCCGGGCCTGCTATTGGCACTCGCATTGATGATCACCGCCTACTTCGTGGCGCGCTCCCGCGGGTATCCGACCGAGCCGTTTCCGGGCTTCGCCGCCGTCGCGCATCTCTTCGCTGTCGCGGTGCCCGGCCTGCTGCTGATCGCGATCATCTTCGGCGGCGTTCGATCGGGCGTTTTCACGGCCACCGAGAGTTCCTGCATCGCCGTCATCTATGCGTTGCTCGTGACTGTCCTGGTTTACCGGCAGATGACCTGGGAAGGTTTCGTTCATGCCACCCATGGCGCCGTGCGCACCACGGCCATGGTGCTGCTCATCATCGGCATGGCGGCGGCGTTCTCGTGGTTGATGGCCTTCCTGAAAGTGCCGGCAGCGCTGATAGCCTCGATGAACGCGATCTCGGAAGATCCGCTGGTCGTGCTTCTCCTGCTCAATATCTTGATGCTGTTCCTCGGCACCTTCATGGACATGGGGCCGACGATCATCATTTGCACGCCGATCTTCCTGCCCGTGGCGCAGGCCTACGGAGTCGATCCGGTGCATTTCGGCGTTATCATGATCCTCAACTTCGGCATCGGGCTGAATACGCCGCCGGTGGGGGCAGTGCAGTTCGTGGCGTGCGCAGTGGGCAAGATATCCGTCTGGGAAGCGATGCGCTCGATCTGGCCGTTCTATGGCGCCGGCCTCCTGGTGCTGGGGCTCGTCACTTACATTCCGGCCATCTCGCTGTGGTTGCCGAGCGTCTTCAAATAGGGGGTGGCAATGGCATCGGATATGGCGACCAGCCTGAAGGTCGAACGCAAGCCCAAACTGTCAGAGACCGTGGTCGCGGCGATCCGCAAACAGTTGCAGGCGGGCGAGATCCAGCCGGGCCAAAAGCTGCCGACCGAGGGTCAGCTGACCGAAACCTTCGGGGTCAGCCGCACCGTCATCCGCGAAGCGCTGGCCAAGCTTGCCGCCGACGGTCTGGTCGAGCCGCGCCAGGGCGCCGGGGTCTTCGTCACCGAGCATATCTCGACGATGTTCGGCACGCTGGCCGCGGACATGGGCAGCAAGGATTCGACCGCCCTCAACGTGCTCGAGGTGCGGCTGGCGATCGAGATCGAATCCGCCGGGCTCGCTGCTATCCGTCGCAATGCCGCGCAGGAAGCCGCGATCCAGGAGGCGTTCTTCGAGTTCGAGCGGCTGCTCTTGAACAGCGAGCCGACAGGTCCGGCCGACCTTGCCTTCCACCGGGCGATCGCCAGCGCCACCAACAATCCGTTCTATGTCGAGATGCTCGACGTGCTCGGCCGGCGTGCCATTCCCTGCGACGTGACGTCGCCGTGGTCCACCGAGCTCGCCCAGTCCGACGCCTATCAGCGCGGGCTGCAAGGCGAGCATCTGGTGATTCTGAACGCCATTATGACAGGCGATGCCGAGTCCGCACGCGAAGCCATGCGCGCGCATCTTACCGCCAGCCAGCAGCGCTATCGCGAGCGCCTGCACGCACGTCAGATTTTTTATGCCGATTCGGTCAAGGCCGCGGCAACCGAATGATCAATGAGGCAGCCCAATGGGACAGCAATGAATCACACCGATAGTCACACGGACTTCACTTCGCGCTTCGCCATCGACCCTGTTACCGCCGCGGCGATGGGGACGGACGAGCTTCGACATAATTTCCTGATCGAAGGCCTGTTCCAGCTCGGCCGCATCGGCCTGACCTATACCCATTACGACCGCATGATCGTCGGTGGCGCCATGCCTGCCGGGGCACCGCTTCCGCTGCAGGCGATCAAGCCGACCGGGACCAAGAACTTTCTCGATCGCCGCGAAATGATCGCCGTCAACATCGGCGGCGCCGGCATCGTGAAGGCCGGCGGCCAGTCCTACGAGCTGCAGCAGCGCGACATGCTGTATCTCGGCATGGGCGCCAATGAGGTGTCGTTCGCCTCAGTCAATCCGGCCGAGCCGGCCAAGTTCTACCTGCTCAGCGCGCCGGCGCACCAGAGCCATCCCAGCCGGCTGATCCGCATCGGCGATGCCAAGCGGCTCGATCTAGGCAGCCAGGCGACCTGCAACGAGCGCTCGATCTTCCAGTTCATCCATGCCGAAGGCGTGAAAACCTGCCAGCTGGTCGTCGGCATGACCCAGCTTGCGTCAGGCTCGGTCTGGAACACCATGCCGTGCCATGTGCATGACCGGCGCATGGAGGCCTACCTCTATTTCGACCTGCCGGAGGCGGCGCGCGTATTCCATTTCATGGGCGAGCCGGACGAGACACGCCACCTCGTCCTGCGCAATGAGGAAGCGGTGCTGTCGCCGGGATGGTCGATCCATTCGGGCGCCGGCACATCCAACTACGCCTTCATCTGGGCAATGGCCGGCGACAATGTCGACTACACCGATGTCGATCCGGTAGCGATGGAAGAGCTGCGGTGAGCGACCTCTCCGCTTTCAGCCTGGCCGGCAAACGCATCCTCGTCACCGGCGCCAACACCGGCATCGGCCAGGGCATCGCCCTGTCGATCGCGCGCGCCGGTGGCGCGGTGGTCGGCGTCGGCCGCTCGGCGATGGATGAGACGGCGGAAAAGATCGGCGCGGCGGGCGGACGCTTCGAGGCGGTGCGCTGCGATCTTGCCGACCATGCCGCCGCCCAGGCGATGCTCGATCGGACCTGGAACGAAACCGGGCCGCTCGACGGGCTGGTCAACAATGCCGGGATCATTCGGCGCGCCGACGCCGTCGATCTGGCGCAGACCGATTGGGACGACGTCATAGACGTCAATCTGAAGACGGTCTTTTTTCTCAGCCAGAGCTTTGCCCGGCGCGTGCTTGCCGATCCCGGGCGGCGCGGCAAGATCGTCAACATCGCCTCGGTGCTGAGCTTCCAGGGCGGCATCCGCGTCGCCTCCTATACCGCCTCCAAACATGGCGTGCTCGGCATCACCCGGTTGCTCGCCTGCGAATGGGCGTCGAAAGGCATCAACGTCAACAGCATTGCGCCCGGCTATATCGAAACCAACAACACCGAGGCTCTGCGTGCCGATCCTGACCGCAGCGCCGCCATTCTGGCGCGCATTCCGGCCGGGCGCTGGGGCGAGCCGGAAGACATCGGCGACGCGGCCGTCTTCCTGCTGGCGCCGGCGTCCAACTACATGCATGGCGCAGTGGTCCCGGTGGACGGCGGCTGGCTGGCGCGATGACGAGGATTTGGCGATGACCGGAACGAAGATCTTCTCGCACGCCGGCGAGGGCGCGTGGACGCCGACCCCGGATGGCAATCGCAGGCGTGTGCTCCTGCACACGGACGAACTGATGATGGTCGAATTCGGTTTCGACAAGGGCGGTATCGGCGCGCTGCATTCGCACCCGCATGTCCAGGCGAGCTACGTCGCCGAAGGCCGCTTCGAGGTCACCATCGACGGCAGGACCGAGATCCTGGAAACGGGAAGCAGTTTCATCGTCCCTTCCAATCTGGTCCATGGCGTCAAGGCGCTCGAGGCCGGCCGCCTGGTCGACAGCTTTACACCGTACCGCGCCGATTTCCTCGCCTGACGCTACGACGCAGGTCACTACGCAGCAGCAGCAATCTTCGCGAACGAAAAGCCCGCGCCTCCGGAGAGACGCGGGCGTGTTGCCTGGGCGCTTGTGGCGCCGCGGTACTCAAAACATCACCGCAGAACCTGAATCTGCCGAATTATGGTGAAGATAGGATTAACCGGCCAGAGCCGGCGCGATATTCACAGCCAAAGCGAATAGGGCTGGAATCACGATGCCATATCCGCCAATGAGGGAGATATTCTTTCAGACGGCGCCGAGGGAGACGGGATTGAGGGGTGATCGAATATTCGAATCTCCGGTCAAGGCAGGCACCTGGAGCTTCGCCAGTGAGCTTTGGCAGGTCACGTCGCCGCTGTTCCCGGCCGTTCCGACGCTGCCTTTTCGGCCGGCGCCGATCATAGAAATTCCCTGATGCAGGGATCGGCGGCCAGCGTCCCGGCGGAGGATCCCAAGCGGCGCGTCTTGAAGGACGTGTTCGGCTTCGACGATTTTCGTCCCGGCCAGGACGCGGTGACGGAGGCGCTGCTGGCCGGGCGTCATGTGCTGGCTGTCATGCCGACCGGCGCTGGCAAATCGCTCTGCTACCAGGTCCCGGCGCTGGTCCTGGGCGGGCTCACCATTGTCGTTTCGCCGCTGGTGGCGCTGATGCAGGACCAGGTCGCCGCATTGCGTCTTGCCGGCGTGGCCGCCGATACGATCAACTCCTCGCTCGACCGCGATGCCAATGTCGCCGCATGGCGCCGCGTTGCGGCGGGCCAAACGCGCCTGCTTTACCTGGCGCCGGAGCGGCTCATGACCGCGCGGATGCTCGAGGCGCTGGCCAGGCTCGACATCCGGCTGATCGCTGTCGACGAGGCGCATTGCATCTCCCAATGGGGCCCGGCGTTCCGGCGCGAGTATGAAGAGTTGTCGCGGCTGCGCGACATTTTCCCTGATGTGCCGATCATTGCGCTGACGGCGACAGCGGACGAGGCGACGCGCACCGACATCGCCGCACAGCTGTTCGCCGGGCGCGTCGAAACCCTCGTGCTGGGTTTCGACCGGCCGAACATCAAGCTTGGCATCGAGGCCAAGCAGGACGGCAAGCGCCAATTGCTGAGCTTCGTCCAGCGCCACGCCGGCCGCAGCGGGATCGTCTATTGCCTGTCGCGCAAGAAGACGGAAGAGACGGCGGCGTTCCTCGATCGGAACGGCGTGCACGCCCTGGCCTATCATGCCGGCATGAGCAAGGACGCGCGTGAAGCAAATCAAAACGCTTTCATGACCTTGTCCGGCGTCGTGATGGTGGCGACCATCGCCTTCGGCATGGGGATTGACAAGCCGGACGTCGCCTATGTCTTCCATACTGATCTGCCGGGCAGCCTCGAAGCCTATTATCAGGAAATCGGGCGCGCCGGCCGCGACGGGCGAGCTGCCGAGGCACACATGCTCTTCGGTCTCGGCGATATCCGCATGCGGCGGCTTTTCATCGACGACGAGGACGCGCCGGCGGAGCATAAAAGGCGCGCGCATGGCCGGCTCGATACGCTGATCGGTTATTGCGAAACGGCCCAGTGCCGCCGCCAGATCCTGCTTGGCTACTTCGGCGAAACAGCAATGCCTTGCGGCAATTGCGACAATTGCCTTGACCAGACGCCGCATGCGGATGGCGAAGCGGAGGCGCGGATCATCCTCGCGGCCATCGCGCAGACCGGCGAGCGCTTCGGTGCGGCCCATGTCGTCGATGTTCTGCTCGGCCATGAAACCGAGAAGGTGCTGGCCAGGAACCATCACAGGCTTGCCAGCTTCGGGACCGGTGTGGCGCACAAGAAGGAGGTGTGGCTGTCGCTGATCCGCCAACTCGTCGCGGGAGGATTTCTGACATTGGACTCTGGCGGCCATGGCGGCCTCGCCATCGCTGAAAAGGGCCGTGAGCTGGCCCGTGGGGAGGTCCCGTTTCGGTATCGCGTCGAGGCGCCGCGCCGCGCATCGCGTGGCAAGACACGTCCCGCCCAGGATGCTGCCGTGGGCACGGAGGACCTGGATACCGCGCTCTTGGCCGCGCTCAAGGCGGTTCGGCTGCGTCTCGCCAGGGAGCGCCAGGTGCCGGCCTTCGTGATCCTCTCCGATCGTACACTGATCGATATGGCAGAACGCTGCCCGCGCGACCTCGATGCCTTCGCCGCGGTCAACGGCGTCGGCGCCGCCAAGCTCAAGGAATTCGGCGAGATATTTCTCGGCGCAATCGCCGCGCATCAATCCGGGGTGTCAGTCTGAGGTCTCCATTACGCTGACCACGGACCGCGCGGGATGAAGAGTACCGCGTCTGCGCCATAGCCCACGAATCCACCTATCGCGCATCAGTTTTTGCCGAGCTTGCCTGCCCAACGATCCCGCCCCGCCCAGTAAGGGCAGTCCGGGCAAGTGCTGCCTTCCGGATAGTCGATTCCCTCCTCGTGCGGGCAGCCGAGAATCCCGTCCACCATCGCTATGGAGTGCACCTCATGCCCGCGCAACAACGCGGCGATCTCGGCGAAGATCGCATCGCTCCTCCGCACGTCGCCGGTTTCGACAAACCAGCGACGCAGGATCGTCGCCTCCGATTGAGGGGCCGGGACGAGGCCCACCGCCACCTTCGTCGCGCGAAGATCATCGGGGCCATAGAAGGTGATGGTGCCGACGGGGTAACTGCGCACGCCCAGCTTGGCCTTCTTGGCGATCCATTTCCTTGCCCGCTGGTCGGGTTTCATGGTTGCTGATCTCCCGTGAATCGGCAGAATATCGCTACCCGCATATGAGATAAATCAATAAGGGTGGATCAAGGCCGTGGCCAAGAGGAAGCAATGGGTCGTCGCGCCGCGTGCCGAAAGGTTGGCCGTGGCCGACGAGCGGGAAAAACAAGCGATCGTAGCGGCCTGCGAGACGTTCATCCGTGATGTCCTGAAGCCCCGGTTCCTGCCCGAGATCCGACCGACCGAATGGAATTACGTGATCGATATCCGCGGCTCCTGGGCAGCGGGTCGGTATCGCTTTATCCAGCGCTACAGGTCGGGCATGGCGCACAATCGCGGCGAGGAGTTCGACGCGGCTTTCGCCAGAATCGATCGAGTGGGGCCGGATCAATTCGATATCTACTGGATGCGGCACACGGGCAAATGGTGGCGGCTTTACGCCGGCAAGACGCTCGTCGAGGCGCTTCGCATTCTCGAAACGGACGGTATTCTGCATCCAGTCTGAATCATTATCGCTGGCCTGCTGGCGGTATCGACGTCGGCCATCACAGAACCAAGCGGGCGCGGTCATGAGCGAATACCAATATTACGAGTTTCGGGCGGTCGACCGTCCACTCAGCGAAGCGGATCGCCGGGTTTTGCGCGATTTGTCGACACGAGCGCGGATCACCGCCACGAGCTTCACGAATTCCTACGAGTGGGGCGACTTCAAAGGCGACCCGGTCGAGTTGATGGAGCGTTGGTTCGATCTTCATCTCTATCTGGCGAATTGGGGCACGCACCGTCTGATGATCCGGCTGCCGAAGCGATTGATCGACCGGCAGCGTCTCGACGGATTTCTGGGTGCGGTCGATTGCCTTGACATCAGCACATCGGGCGAAAATCTAATCGTCGACGTCCAGTGCGAGGAACTGGAACCCGAGGAGGACTGGGAAGACGAATCCGACTGGCTCGCGGCACTGGCGCCGCTGCGCGCCGACGTGCTCGGCGGCGATCTGAGGCTTTTCTACCTGCTGTGGCTGAAGGCGGTCGAGGCCGATTCCATCAAGCCGGACGAGCCGGAGCCTTTGCCGGGGATCGGCCCGATCACTGAAGCGCTCGTCGCATTCGCGCGGTTCTTCGGTCTCGATGCCGATCTCATCGCGGCGGCGGCCGAACGTCGCGCTGGACGACGGCGGAAGACCCATTGTCATCGGATGTCATCCGTCGTTCCGTTACCGATTTGCCTGATCGTGAAAAAACGACACTGCTTGCTCGACTGGCCGAGGGCGATCCGCATGTGGGAAACGAGCTTCGGGCGCTCGTTCGGGATCGCCAGGCATTGCAGAGCTCGGCAGCTCGACCCGCCGCCGCTCCGCGCTCGGCCGGCGAACTGCGCGCCCGCGCCGACGCGATCCGCGCGGCCCGCGAGCGCAAGCAAAGCGAGCGGCAGGAGGCCGAAAGGAAACGGCGGGCGGCGGAAGAGGCGCGCGCCCGCCGCGCCCGGCTCGATGCGATCTCGCAGCGCGGCGAAACTGTGTGGCGCGAGGTGGAGAGCGAGATCGAACGCCGCAACGCTTCCGGCTACGACATGGCCGCCGGTCTTCTCCTCGATCTCAAGACGATTGCCGAGGAGCAGGCATCGACTGAGGACTTCGCGCCGGCTGCAGGCGATCCGCGAACGGCATATTCGCAAGGAGCGCTTTCTCGAACGGCTGGCAGCACTAGGATAGCACGCCCCCTCGGCGGTCTTCAGACGAAGAGACTGGTCAAAGCTCGCCCTCTGCAATAGGTTACATGTAACCATTCGCGGGAGAATCGTCATGGCCTCGGCATCGAAGCCCAAGTCCTCAGGCGTGAAGGTGAGGGAACATCGTGAGCGCCTGCGCCGGCAAGGTCTGCGCCCGATACAGATTTGGGTACCCGACGTGCGTGCGCCGGCCTTCCGTTCGGAAGCGCATCGCCAGTCGCTGGCGGTCGCGGCAAGCGCTCATGCGAGCGAGGATCAGGCGTTCATCGACGCGATATCGGATTGGGATGATGAATGAAGCGTGGCGATATCTGGACAGTCGCCGGCGGCAAGGATTACGCCGGCAAACCGCGTCCTGTCGTCATCATCCAGGATGACAGTTTCGATGCGACGGATTCGATCACCATCTGCGGCTTCACGACCGACGAGACGGACGCGCCATTGCTCCGTCTGGCCGTCGAACCGAACGAGCGCAACGGGCTGCTCGCCGTCTGCCGACTGATGGTGGACCAGATCACCACGGTCCCGAAGTGCAAGATCGGCGCGAATATCGGGCGGTTGGACGACGCGGACATCCTGCGCCTCAACCAGGCCGTTATCGTTTTCCTCGGCTCGGCCGTGTCGCCGAGACTGAAGCCGTGACTGTGAGGACGACGGAATTCATGGAGCCGTCGGCTCCAATGCCATGTCCTACGAAATTGATCTTTTCGGCCTTCGGCTTGCAGGCTCTCACTCCGGCGCCGCAATTAGCACTTGCTTCGTCTCGCCGCTGCGATCGCAGCCTCCTGCTGGCGCAGCTGCTCGATTTTTGCGCTCTGGCGGGCAGTGACGGTAGAGGCGACACGCCGGGCTCCCCACAGCCAGTCTGGAATATTGGTTTTCGCGACTTTGCCCCGAGTGATCGCTGTCGCCGACATCTCCTTGGCGACTTCGCCCATGGCCACGTTGAGTTCGACGCAACTCATCTTGTCGTATTTCGCGACATCAAAGGATGCGTGGAACGGCGATGCGCAACCTCCGACAAGTACGAGGCTGCATATCAAAGGCGTGGCTTTAGAAATGGCATTCATTTTCTTATCAAGCAGATTTGACGGCGGACGGGCGAATACCAGAGATCCTCGATCCCGGGCTGCCAGACGTTCCCGAGGTTCTGCATAGTTGAAGCATGTGAAGCTCTACAACACTCCGCCCTGGGCGTCATTCCCCCTATTTGTCGTCGAAGAATTTCGAGAGAGTCGCTGCGGTCTGGTCAGGGTGCTCTTCTGGAAAGAAGTGCCCGCCTGGAACGGGGCTTCCTTCAACTCTGTCGGCCCATTTCCTCCAAATAGCCAGCGGTCCGCCTTCCTCCGCATACCAAGCCTCGAGGCCGCCTTCGCTACTCCATAGCGCCAGCAGCGGACACTCAATGCGACGACCGCTTGCCTGGTCCGCCGCGTCATGTTCACGATCGATCGTGGCAGCGGCCCGATACTCTTCGCAAATCGCATGGATATGAACGGGATCGCGTAGCGCCTCGACATAGGCGTCCCTGACCTCGGCAGAAAACATTTCTGCCGGCGACCCCCACTGCACAATCGCATTGTCGACGATGGCATCGGGCGCTGCGCCTATCAGTCGCTCCGGCAGCGGCTCGGGTTGCGCGAGAAGGCTCCAGGGCCAGAAGCCGAGAGCCAGCCTGGCGTCCGCCCTATCCCACGCGGCGGCGGTGGGGATCACGTCGAGGACGGCGACTTTGGAGATTTCATCGGGATGGTCGAGCGCCAGGCGATAGGCAACCCGCCCGCCACGATCATGTCCTGCAACCATGAACCGCTCAAACCCCAGCCGCTTCATGACTTGAACCATGTCGCCGGCCATGGCGCGCTTGGCGTATGGGCTGTGATCGGCAGAGGAGATCGGGCAGCCGCTTTGCCCATAGCCTCGAAGATCGGCGGCGATCACCGTAAAGCGGGGCGCCAAGGCCATGGCGATATCCCTCCACATCAGATGCGTTTCGGGAAAACCATGAAGCAGCAGCAGCGGCGGACCCGTTCCGCCGATCCTTGCGAAAATGGTCGTGTCGTCCAGTTGCAAGCTGGTGGCCCTGAAAGCTGCAAACACGTTCGCCTCCCTCGGCGTGCCTCAGGCAACAACGCACAAGGTGGCAGAAGGATCACGGTCAGCTGCCGTGTCTGGAGTGGAGGCGGTCCTGGAATTAGCCTCGATGGCTGAACGCAAAAGATGCGGGTCACTGACATTTCCAATCGGCGCACACTATATGAGCGGGAAGAGTGTCGCCTTAGGGATTCGCCATGATGATTTCGCGTTCGAGCCGGTTTGCAGTTTTGTTTGCAGGACTGTTCCTGGCATTTTCGATGGTCGCGTCCGATTACGCTGAGGCGCGGCGTGGCGGCAGCTTCGGCAGCCGCGGCACGCGCACTTTCCAGTCGGTCCCGCCGACCAGAACGGCGCCGCAGCCGGCCGCGCCGGTCGAGCGCTCGATGACGCCCAATACCGCAACGAACCCCAATGCCGCAACGAACAATGCGGCCCGCCAGACGCAGGCACCCCAACGGCCAGGGCTCTTCAATGGCCTCGGCGGTTCGATGATGCGCGGCCTGCTGCTCGGCGGTCTGATCGGACTTCTTTTTGGCCAAGGGTTCGGCGGCCTGGCTGGCATCTTAGGCCTGCTGTTTCAAGGGCTGCTGATCGGCGGCGCGATCATGCTGATCATCCGCTTTTTCCGTTCCCAATCGGCACGCAGCCAAGCGCCCGCCATGGCCGGTGTTCCGCGGAGCATGGGGAACTTTGGACGAAACGCGGCAGCCCAGCCCGAGGCCGACAACGTCTCGTCCTTCCCAATTCCGGGCATCGGGTCTGGATTTGGCCGGACGGCTCAAGCCTCCGATGAAATCACAATGACGCAGGCCGACCTCGACACGTTCCAGCAGCGGTTGACGGAGGTGCAGGAAGCATTCGGGCGCGAAGATCATGCTGGCTTGCGCCGGCTGGCGACGCCCGAGATGGTGTCGTACCTGTCCGAAGAACTTGCCGACAATGCCAAAAAGGGCGTCAGGAACGAGGTGTCGAACGTCAGCCTGTTGGAGGCCGATATTGCTGAGAGCTGGCGGGAAGACGATCGCGACTACGCGACGGCTGCCTTGCGCTACGAGTCTCACGACGTGATGCGCGATCGCGCCAGCGGTAAGATCGTCGCGGGCGAAGCCGATCGGCCGACGGAAACAACCGAACTGTGGACCTTCACACGCCAGAACGGTGGCGACTGGAAGCTCGCAGCAATACAGCAGCCTTAACTGACACGCTGCAGCCTCGGCCCGTTCACGTCCTCTTGCGAGCCACGATGTAAGGACGGTTGTCGTTGCCCTTCGATGCGTGGCTTTCAGCGGCAAGAACGTCGAAGCCCGCGGCATATATATGCTGGCTCAGGTCTGCCGCTCGAAAGACGCCTGCATAGGGTGCTTTGCCGATAGCGCGCAGCGCGGGCAACACGGCAAACCGGATGAGTGGGTTCATATCCCCGACGCAGGGTGTCTTGGAGATGAACAAGCCCTCCGCTGCGAGCAAGGCGTGGATGCGGCGCAGCGTGCCAGGCAGGTCGCGGACCAGATGGAGATAGTTGAATCCCAGAACGGCGTTAAACTGCGCCGCGTCGGCCGCAAGCGTCTCTGCGGTCGTCTCTGCGGTCGCGGTGCGGAAGACAAGGGTCGGGACGGGGCCAGCGGCGTGTTTCTCATTGGCAATCGCGATCATTCCAGGGGAAATATCCGTCGCGAGATAATCTTGAACATCGCCCGCCAGCCGGAGCGCCGTTGTTCCTGTTCCGCAGCCCAGTTCCAATACCCTGTCGCCTGGTCCCAACAGGGCGCGGGTCCGGTCCAGCGTGCGCTCATATCCGGCCGGATCCGCAATCGCACCCATGGCGTATTTCCGTGAACTCCCGTCCCAGAAACGGGCGTCGCTCGCTATGCTCATGATGGTTGCTCCCCAGATCGCGACCCCGCCTTGGCGATTCGGCGAAAGTGCGCGTCGTGCCGAATTTTACTCGCGATGGCGCAGTGCATCCACCAGGGCAACGAAAGCAGGTGAGGATTGCCGGCGGCTCGGATAATAGAGATGGTAGCCATCCCAATATGGCGACCGACCTTCTAGTACCCGAGCCAGTCGACCTTTCGCGATGTGAGGGAGGGCAATCTCTTCTGGAACATAGGCTAGGCCGCAGCCGGCCAGCGCAGCGTCCAGGACATGAAAGATGTTATTGAAGACGAGCTGCCCATCAACGCGAATCTTGATCTCGCGGCCGTTCTCTTCGAACTCCCACACATAAAGAGCGCCGGACGTTGGAAAACGGTAGTTGATGCAATCGTGCTGCACGAGATCCTGCGGCTTCTCCGGCTCGGGATGCTCGGCAAAGTAGGACTTGGCGCCGACGACCGCGAACCGGAAATCCGGCCCGATGCGAGCGGAGATCATGTCTTTCGCAAGCTGCTCGCCCATGCGGACCCCGGCGTCATAGCGCTCCGTCACGATGTCGGTGAGGCCGTTGTCGAGCAGGAGTTCGACCTTGATGTCGGGATATTTCGGAAGAAAGCGTTTCAGCTTGGGCCAAAGGATGCTGCTGATTGCATAGTCAGGCGCTGAGAGCCGGATGGTTCCGGCGGGCTTTTCTCTCAATTCGTTCAGTGCATCGACCTCGACTTCGATCTGGTCAAAGTGAGGCCCAATCCGCTCCAAAAGCCTTTCTCCCGCCTCTGTGGGGGCCACCGCGCGCGTCGTGCGTGCGAGCAAGCGAATGCCCAAGCGCGCTTCGAGTTGACGGATAGTGTGGCTTAGCGCCGATTGCGATATGCCGAACCGGGCTGCGGCTCGCGTAAAGCTACGCTCCCGAGCAACAGCTAGGAACGCGAGCAGATCGTTGACATTCTGCCGCGACACCCATGGATCCTTCACATAGCTAAAGCTCGATTATACCGAATAAATCGAAAGCGAATACAGAGACCCCTTTTTGCGGCAGCTTATGCAATTAGCGCCGGTCGCACTTCGGCAAGTAGGTACGCGCTGGTTGCACACGTTTCAATCGGTGCGTTCAACTCGGACAGCGATGGGACCGGGACGATCAAAGATCGAAACATCGCCAGTGACCTGCCCGAGCACGATGATGCCAGGTGCCGGGACGCGACCGCTCCGATAGTAGATCACCAAATGATCGGAACTCCACAGTCCAAGCGTGCCGACAGAGAAGTCGCGCTGCCGCGCCAACTCGGGCAAGGCGGAAGGCAGATTGCCGGTCTTTTCCTGGCGGAGATGATCGGACATTTCGATCGTGAGCGGCAGCATCTGCGCCAGAGATTTTGCTGGTTCGTTATCGGCGAGATCGGCTGTGACCTCGCCCCAATCCGAAGAAATGCGAATTCTCTCTCGAGCCATGGCAGGTCCAACCAGTCCTAGTGCGATAACAGTAGAGCTCAGCAATAACTTCAGCATGCGGCCGCACCTCGATCTATGCTGATGGAGCCTGCTCCCTTCGGCGCAGGCTCCATATCGGCGTTCACGCGGAGAGGTGCTGATTGAAGAAGCTGGTCAGCTTGTCGAACGGGATCAGGTCCACGCGATCGTAGAGATCGACGTGCCCGGCCCCGGAAACCCACACAAGCTCCTTCGGCTCGGCCGCTCGTTTGTAGGCATCCTCGCTGAACTCGCGGGAGTGAGCCTGATCGCCCGAGATGAACAGCATCGGGCGCGGCGAGATCGTCTCGATGTCGTTGAACGGGTAGAAGTTCATGAACTTGACATTGCTGGTCAGCGTCGGATGTGTGGTGATCTGCGGGTTTGCACTTGCGGGCGTGAATTCACCTCGCGGCGTGCGGTAAAAATCATAGAACTCCCGCTGGATGGGATGGGTGTCGGCGGTCAGCTCATGCACCGTTCCGCTGGTATATTCGACCTCGCCGCCTTCAAACTCGCCCCAGCGCTGCTCGGCAGCCGCAGCAATGATCTCCTTGCGCTGCTTGACGCTCAGCGAATGGTTAAGCGCATGGCGGTTGGCGGCCCCCATGTCGTACATGCTGACGGTCGCTATGGCGCGCATCCGCGGGTCGATCTTTGCCGCGCTGATGACGAAACTGCCGCTGCCGCAGACGCCGATCGCGCCGATGCGGTTTCTGTCGACGAACGGCCGTGTACCCAAGAAATCGACCGCAGCGCTGAACGCTTCGGCGTAGACATCGGGCGAAACGATCTGGCGGGCCTCGCCCTCGCTCTCGCCCCAGAACGGCAGGTCGATGGACATGGCGACGAAGCCCTGTTCGGCCATCTTGGTGGCATAAAGGTTTGCGCTCTGCTCCTTCACCGCGCCCATCGGATGCCCCACGACGAGCGCCGGATGGCGCGCATTGCGGTCGAGGTTGTTGGGAATGAACAGATTCCCCGCGACGTTCATCTCGTATTGGCTTTTGAAGGCAATCTTTTCGAGCGTCACCTGATTGCTGGTGTAGAAGTTGTTCGCACCGGTTGACATATCTTGAGCCTTTGCGAAGGGAATGCTGAAGAGCGACGCCGCACCGAGCGCGGCGATGCTGGCGCCGGTCAGCTTCAGGAGGTCACGACGGCCAAAGTCAACACTGGACTGCGGTTCCGCCGTGCTCTCAATTCCGATCTGTTTGTTCATGCCTGTCTCCTTTGATCGTCTGAACTGTCGCAGGCCTGCCGGCGATGCTCATTCCTCGGCATGTGCGCGGCAGTGTTGCGAATGTGTGAAATAGAATAGTGACGACGCCGGCGACCGATTAGGCGGCAAAATCCGCATGTCGTCATGAGGCAGATTCATCAATCGCAGATCGGAAAATTGCTTCTCCCGTCCCGCGACGCGTTGGCGATACGCGGGCGTTGCCCGAATAAATTCAGGAATACCGGCGGCGGCCCGACGGAGCCCCAGACGGCTGTCATAATTAACAATCTAGAGAATATCTGGAAATTTGTGCTGCAATCGGCGGCGGGATGGCGGAGAGGGAGGGATTCGAACCCCCGATGGGCTTGCACCCATGCCGCATTTCGAGTGCGGTGCATTCGACCACTCTGCCACCTCTCCGCGGTCATGGTCCGCCGTTGCCGGCGCGGCGCACTAGATAACGGCTGGGCGGACAGGTTACAAGGGCCAATCTGCCCGGCGAACCGGCTTCTTGTCAGGCTTGCCGCCCCGGCTCTCGATGTTGTCCTGCGCTTGGCCTGAGCACGTTCGCGACTCGCCTGCGGCCGTTTGCCTTGACTCGCACCCAAGCTTCGGTTAGGGACAGCGCGCAATCGGCGTGGAGGGTTTCTTCCGCGCCGCTTGCTTTTTGAACCCGCAGACTGACAAAAAGACGGCCGAACCGCCTGAAGCGGTTCATCAAGGCCGACCGAACAGCGAAAGGCAAAAAATGTTCGCAGTCATCAAAACGGGCGGCAAGCAATATCGCGTCGCCGCCAACGATCTCCTGAAGATCGAAAAAGTCGAAGGTCAGGTCGGCGATATCGTCGAGATCGGCCACGTGCTCGCGCATGGCGAGGGCGAGAATGTGACGTTCGGCGGGCCGTTCGTCGACGGAGCCTTGGTCACCGCCGAAGTCGTCGAACAGGGCAAGAACCGCACGGTCATCGCCTTCAAGAAGCGCCGCCGGCAGAATTCGCGCCGCAAGATCGGCCATCGCCAGCTTTTGACCACCGTGCGGATCGCCGAGATCCTGCTGGATGGTGCCAAGCCGACGAAGAAGGCCGCGGCCAAGACCGAGGCAAAGGCTGCGCCGAAGAAGGAAGCCAAGGCAGAGGCTGCGCCGAAGGAAACCGAGGCCAAGGCAAGCGAAACCGCCGCTCCGCTGTTCAAGGCGCCGAAGGGCGAGCCGGACGATCTGACCGTGATCAAGGGCATCGGCCCGGTTGCGGCCGGCCAGCTGAACGAACAAGGCATCACCACCTTCGCCCAGATCGCCAAGCTGTCGGACAAGGATGTCGCCAAGATCGACGAGCATATGCCGTTCAGCGCCGACCAGGTCATGGACTGGCGCGAGCAGGCCAAAGATTTGGCGAAGAAGTAAAGCGAGCCGGCGCAATCGTCGCCGGATCGGACTTGAAACGGAACGCGAACGCGTTCATAAGACCTTTTAAGCGCCCTTGCGGCGCATCGGAGTTAGTTAGATGGCACACAAGAAAGCTGGCGGTTCGTCGCGCAATGGTCGCGACTCCCATTCCAAGCGGCTCGGCGTGAAGAAGTTCGGCGGCGAAGCCGTGATTCCGGGCAACATCATTATTCGTCAGCGTGGCACGACGTGGCATCCCGGCACCAATGTCGGCATTGGCACGGACCACACGCTGTTTGCGCTCGAAGCTGGCGCGGTCACCTTCAACAAAAAAGCCAATGGCCGAACCTACGTATCGGTGAACCCGATGACGAAGGCCGCGGAGTAGCCGGTTCCGCACGAGAACACCGGCACCCATCTCGGGAACCGGTGTCTGGCCAAGCCAGGAAATGGATCAGGGGAGATGGGTTTCCATCTCCCCTTTTTCTTGCCTGGAGGACTGACATGGTTGCCGAAGCGGAAGACACAGACGGTGAAAGTTACGCGATAGATTGCCCGGTCCTGGTGACCGAGCGGCTGGTCCTGCGGGCCCCGCGCGAAAGCGATATCGAGCAGCTGGTGGTGCTCGCCGACAACCGCCATGTCGCCGAAATGCTGGCCCGCATGCCGCATCCCTATGGCGAGGCCGAGGCACGCGCCTTCCTGGCGATGACGGCATCGCGCCGGGCCGGGATTGCCTATGCCCTGACGCTGGCCGGTACCGAAACCTTCGTCGGTTGCGCCGGACTCAACACCACCGATCGCGGGCTGGAGCTCGGCTACTGGATCGGCGAGCCGTACTGGAAGCGCGGCTATGCGACGGAGGCAGCACACGCGCTGGTCGACCTCGCCTTCCAGAAGACGGCTATCCAGGTGCTGCATGCCTCGACGCGGGTCATCAATCCGGCCTCGCGCCGGGTCATCCACAAATGCGGCTTCCAATATGCCGGCCAGGGCATGCTGAACTCGATCGTCGCCGGCCAGGTCCCCGTCGAGCGCTACCGTCTCGATCGCAGGACCTGGACCAGCCTGCGGAACTGGGTGCATTTCTAGGCATGTCGATATTCAGGTGAGGCCGGCCTGCGAATGGCGGCTTCCTGCGCTTCCGGTGCTCACGTACCCAAAGTACGCTCCGCTCCGGTTCTCGGAAGCCACCATTCTCGACGCGGCCTGACCCGAATCTCAACACACCTGGGCGCATTGCGCCGAAACCAAAGATTCGGACCGGACATGAGGTCAGACCAATTCGACCCAGACCGGCAAGTGATCAGAACCGACTGCTTGCCGGTCGACCCACAGGCGCTTCAGCGATTTGGCGAGCGAAGCGCTGGTGAAGACATAGTCGATGCGCTTGTGGCGGCTGGCGTCGCCAGGCCGCTTCGGGTCGACCCAGGTGATGAGATCGGCGCCGGCGGCGGCAAGGCGCAGGGCAGCATCGACGGCAAGATCAGCGGTCACAGGCATTCCGAACTCGTGATCCAGGCGGCCGGCGACTTCGACATATTCCGGCGATCCGGCCAGCATGTTGAAATCGCCCATGACGACGAAGGCTTCGGGATAAGGCAGGTCGGGCAGGCCGACCTCGGCGACGCCGGACAGCGCGCCGCCCTCGATCGCGTAGTTCAACAGGCGCTGGCGCAGAAACCGGATCTGGCTGGCGCGTTCGACCGGGCTGCGATGGTCGAGATGGGTGGAATAGAAGCGGATGAAACCAAGCGGCGTTTCGATCAGCGCCTCCAGTGCGCCGCGCTGGAAATTCATCACTTCGAAACTGCGGCTGCGCGGCAAGAGGAGATTGCGCGACAGATGAATGGGCGTTTTCGACAGCACCATGTTGCCGAGCTGGAAGGTGGTGGTGATGGCGCGGCCGTTTTCCAGGCGCGAGCCGATATTTGCCTCGAAATTGCTGCCGTAGACCGCGAAGTATTCGGGCAGCGCCTCGCCGAGCTCGGCCACCATGTCGCGGCCGCCATTGTTGGGGTTGTTGCGCGAGACCTCCTGCAGCGCGATCACGTCGGCGCCGCGCACGGCATCGGCGATGCGGCCGACATCGTAGCGGCCGTCGAGACCGACGCCGTAGTGGATGTTGTAAGTCACCAGCTTCATTCCGATATCTCGCGCTTGAAGAGCCGAGGCCCCGATATTCGGCAAGATCAGCCAAAAATGCTACAGCGTCGCGAGGCACACGCGACGCTGCAACAAAACGCCCTCGCCCTTCGACCCGCCTTGGTTTAGAGCAATCCCGCAAAGCCAATAACAGAAACAATATATTCCGATGAAATTTCTCGATCAGGCCAAGGTCTATGTCCGCTCCGGCGACGGTGGTGCCGGTTCGGTGTCGTTCCGGCGCGAAAAGTTCATCGAGTTCGGCGGCCCGGATGGCGGCGACGGCGGCCGAGGCGGCGATGTCTGGGTGGAGGCAGTCGATGGCCTGAACACGCTGATCGACTATCGCTACCAGCAGCATTTCAAGGCCAAGACCGGTACGCACGGCATGGGCCGCAACATGACCGGCGCCAAAGGCGCCGACGTCACGCTGAAAGTGCCGGCGGGAACGCAGGTCTTTGCCGAGGACAACGAGACGCTGATCTGCGACCTGACCGTAGTCGGCCAACGCTTCCTACTTGCCAAGGGCGGCAATGGCGGCTTCGGCAACCAGCATTTCAAGACCTCGACCAACCAGGCGCCGCGCCGCGCCAATCCCGGCCAGCCGGGCGAAGAGCTCAATATCTGGCTCAGGCTCAAGCTGATCGCCGACGCCGGCCTGGTCGGGTTGCCCAATGCGGGCAAATCGACTTTTCTGGCCGCCGTGACAGCGGCCAAGCCGAAGATCGCCGATTATCCCTTCACCACGCTGCATCCGGGTCTCGGCGTGGCCCGCATAGACGGGCGCGAGTTCGTCATCGCCGACGTTCCCGGCCTGATCGAAGGCGCGCATGAAGGCGTCGGCATCGGCGACCGTTTCCTCGGGCATGTCGAACGCACACGCGTCCTCCTGCACCTCGTCTCGGCACAGGAAGAAAATCCGGGGAAGGCCTACAAGACCGTGCGCGCCGAACTCGACGCCTATGGCCATGGGCTGGTCGAGAAGGTCGAGATCGTCGCGCTTTCCCAGGTCGACACGCTCGATGCCGACGCACGCAAGAAGAAGGTCGCTTCGCTGAAACGCGCCGCCGGCCGCGCGCCGATGCTTTTGTCCGCGGTCACCGGAGAAGGCGTCGAGGCGGTTCTGCGCGCACTGATGACGGTCGTGACCGAGGCACGCGAAGCTGTCGCCGCTCCGGTCGAGACGCGCTGGAACAGATAGCGATGGCCGCGCAGTCGTTGAAAAAATACCGGCGCATCACCGTCAAGATCGGCTCGGCGCTGCTTGTCGACCGCACGACGGGCCTGAAGCGCGACTGGCTAGCCTCGCTTGCCGATGACATTGCGGTGCTGGCCGAAGGCGGCGCCGAGATCCTTGTCGTGTCGTCCGGCGCCATCGCGCTTGGCCGCACCATTTTAGGCCTCGGCAAAAGCGCGCTGAAGCTCGAGGAGAGCCAGGCGGCGGCGGCCGTAGGGCAGATTGCGCTGGCCGGCGCCTGGTCGGATGCGCTCGGCAAGGGTGGCCTGAAATCGGGCCAGATCCTGCTGACGCTCGGCGACACCGAAGAGCGCCGCCGCTATCTCAATGCGCGCGCGACGATCTCGACGCTGCTCAAGATGAAGGCGGTGCCGGTCATCAACGAGAACGACACGGTGGCAACCTCCGAAATCCGCTATGGCGACAACGACCGGCTGGCGGCGCGTGTCGCCACTATGATGGGCGCCGATCTCTTGGTGCTGCTCTCCGACATTGACGGGCTCTACACAGCGCCGCCTGCGCGCGACCCGCAAGCCCGGTTCATTCCGGTCGTCGACCGCATCACCCCCGAGATCGAGGCGATGGCGGGTGCGGCCGCTTCGGAGCTGTCGCGTGGGGGCATGCGCACCAAGCTCGATGCCGGCAAAATCGCCACCGCCGCCGGCACCGCCATGATCATCACGTCAGGCACGAGACTGTCGCCGCTGATGGCGATCGAACGTGGCGAGCGGGCGACGTTCTTCCGACCGAGCGCCAATCCGGTCAAAGGCTACAAGACATGGATCGCCGGGCAGCTCGAACCGGCGGGACGGCTGACCGTCGATGCCGGCGCCATCGGCGCGCTGCTGTCGGGCAAATCGCTGCTGCCGGCCGGCGTCAAGCTGGTCAGTGGCAATTTCTCGCGCGGCGATACGGTGGCGATCCTGTCGCCCGAAGGCCGCGAGATCGCGCGCGGACTGGTTGCCTACGATGCCGCCGATGCCGTAAGGATCGCTGGCTTGAAAACAGCCGAGATCGAAACGGTGCTAGGCTACGAAGCGCGATCGGCGATGATCCACCGCGACGACCTTGTGGTGAGCCATACCGGTGATCAAACACGGGCCGGTGACCAAGTACAGGCCGGTGACCAAGTACGGGCCGATGATCAAGCACGGGCCGGTGACCAAGTAACCAGTGGAGGATGAGCCATGCTGAAGCTGCATGAAAAATCCCGGGACGACACTGCCGCGCTGATGGCCGATATCGGCCGACGTGCGCGGGCCGCCGCCCGACCGCTGGCCGTCGCCACCACCGCCGCCAAGAACACTGCACTTGTCGCCATGGCGGAGGCGATTATCCGCCGCGAGCAGGATATTCTCGACGCCAATGCCATCGACATCTCGAACGGCCACAAGTCGGGGCTTTCCGCCTCGTTCATGGACCGGCTGAAGCTTGATCCCGCCCGCATCCGCGCAATGGCCGACGGCATCAGTGAAATCGCCGGGTTGCGCGATCCGGTCGGCGATGTCATTGCCACATGGGACCGGCCAAACGGCCTGCATATCGAGCGCGTGCGCACACCACTCGGCGTTGTCGGCGTTATCTATGAGAGCCGGCCGAACGTGACGGCCGATGCCGGCGCGCTTTGCCTCAAGGCCGGAAATCCGGTGATCCTGCGCGGCGGCTCGGATTCGCTGAACTCCTCGGCGGCGATCCATGCCTGCCTGGTCGAAGGGCTGAAGACGGCCAATTTGCCTGAGGATGCCATCCAGCTGGTGCCGACCACCGATCGCGCCGCCGTCGGCGAGATGCTGAAAGGGCTTTCCGGCAATATCGACGTCATCATTCCGCGCGGCGGCAAGAACCTGGTCGAACGCGTCCAGAACGAGGCGCGGGTGCCGGTCTTCGCCCATCTCGAGGGCATCTGCCATCTCTACATCGACCGCTCGGCTGATCTTGACATGGCGGTCAGCATCGCGGTCAACGCCAAGATGCGGCGCACTGGCGTCTGCGGCGCGGCCGAGACGCTGCTGGTCGACCGTGCGGTGGCCGCCACCCATCTGGTGCCGATCCTCGAGGCGCTGCGCGCGGCAGGGTGCGAAATCCACGCCGACGCCGAGGTGCTGAAAGCGTTTGCCGACGCTACACCGGCCAGCGACGCCGACTGGGTGACCGAATATCTCGATGCCATCATCGCGGTAAAACTGGTCGACGGGGTTGCCGGCGCGATCGAGCATATCGAGAATTTTTCATCGCATCACACCGAGGCGATCGTCGCCGAGGATGCCGATACGGTCGAACGGTTCTTCAATGAGATCGATTCGGCGATCCTTCTGCACAATGCCTCGACGCAATTCGCCGATGGTGGCGAATTCGGCATGGGCGCCGAGATCGGCATCGCCACCGGCAAGATGCATGCGCGCGGCCCGGTCGGTGTCGAGCAACTGACCTCGTTCAAGTACCGCGTGCGCGGGACGGGACAGGTGAGACCTTGAAGCTATTCGCCGTTAGAGCCTGAGGGCGTCAGAGGGGGGCGCCTAGCGCGATGCTGTCATCTTCCGAGCCTGCTGTTTCCTCTCGCTACCTTCACATGCCGCATGCCGAAAAGGGCTTGGCGGTCGGCCTGTTTGGCGGCTCGTTTAATCCTGCCCATGCGGGTCATGCACTGGTCGCCGAGATCGCGCTCAGACGTCTGGCGCTCGATCAGTTGTGGTGGATGGTGACGCCGGGCAATCCGCTCAAGAGCGCGCGGGAGCTGGCGCCGCTGGCCGAGCGGCTGCGCCTGTCCGAGCAGATCGCCCGGAACCCGAAGGTCAAGGTCACCGCTTTCGAAGCGAGCCATTATGTCCGCTTCACCGCTGACACGCTGGCCCTGGTCAAGGCGCGCAACCCGGGCGTCGACTTCGTCTGGATCATGGGCGCCGATTCCTTGCGCGATTTCCACCGCTGGCAGCGCTGGCGCCAGATCGTGATGACGTTTCCGATCGCGGTGATCGACCGCCCTGGCGCGACGCTGTCGTTCCTGTCGTCGGTCGTCGCCAAGACCTTCGATTATGCGCGTGTCGACGAGGGCGACGCGCCGCGGCTCGCCCGCATGAAAGCGCCGGCCTGGACCTTCATCCACGGCCCGCGCTCGTCGCTGTCGTCGACCGCGATCCGCAAGATGGCGAATGGATAGGAGTCACCTTCTCCCACAACAAGGGGAGAAGGGAATATCCGAGCACCGCCCGTCCGGCCATGTCGCATTTGCGGCTGCCTTTCCCATATCCGTGGGCGATCTTGCACGGGCATGGCGATTCTCGAGCGAAACCAGACCAGACGCGATCCGGAGCAGGGCAGTCCGCCAGCCCCGGCGATCGCCATTGCCAGCGTCGTCCTGTCGATGGCGCTGGTTGCGGTCGGCAACGGACTGATGTTCGCCTATATCCCGGTTCGGCTCGGCGCCGAGGGCTTCGATCCGACCTGGGCCGGGCTGATCGTCACCGGCCTTTCGGCCGGCGGCCTGGCAGGCTGCATCCTGACCGGTCCGCTGGTACGGCGCGTCGGCCATGCGCGCGCGTTCATGGTGCTGTCGGCGCTGATCGTGCTGTCGAACGCCGCCGTCGGGGCCGGGCCGCACCCGCTGTCGTGGATCGCGGCGCGCGCGCTCTATGGCTTTGCCATATGCGGCCTGTTCATCGTCGCGCAAAGCTGGCTGAACGATGTCATTGCCAACGAGATACGCGGCAGGGTGATGGCCTTCTTCTACGTCGCCTATGTCGCCGGGCTCGGTGTCGGCTACTCCACCCTGGCGCTGATCGATATTAGGGCTGCGGACGCGCCGATGATCGGCATCGCCTTCACCGCGCTGTCGATCCTCCCCGTCGGGCTGACACGGCTGGCCCAGCCACCGCCGCCGCAGGCGGCGTCCGTCGCGCTCGGCCGAGCCTGGCGGATTTCGCCGGTGGGCGTCGCCGGCATGCTCGCCGTCGGCGGCCTGTCGATGACGATCTCGGGCTTCTCGCCGATCCATGCCACGGCCAAGGGCTACGGCCAGGCAGATGTGGCACTGCTGCTGTCGGCGATGCCGGTCGGCACATTGATCCTGCAGATCCCGCTCGGATGGATTTCCGACCGCACCGACCGGCGCTTTGTGCTGGTCGCCGCTTCGGCGCTTGCCACGGTGGCGGGCCTGTTGGCCCTCGGTTTCGATGGTGGTGCGCTGGCGGCGCTGGTCGTCATCTATGTGGTCTGGGCCGGCGCGTCGGAATCGATCTATTCGCTGGCGAGCGCACATGCCGCCGACCGCGCCGGCAAGGACGACCTGGTGGCGCTGTCCAGTTCGCTGCTGTTTGCGTGGTCGCTGTCCGGCTTCATCGTGCCCGGCATCGTGACCGGGCTTTCCGCCATCTACGGAACGCAAGCCTTCATCCATGTGGCCATCGTCATTGCCACCGTTTTTTGCCTGTTCGTGCTGTGGCGTGTGGTGGCGATGTCGGCCGTTCCCGCCGACGAGACCGGCAATTTCGCGCCGATGACGGCGCAGGCACCGCTGCCGGTCGATCTCGCGTTTCCGTCCGAGGAGCAGCGCCGCGCGGACAGCTAGACCTACGCCGGGAACCGATCGTCTTACTGTCTGGTGGCGGCTTCCTGCCGTGGCGCTTCCGGCGGCGGCGCGGGTATAGAAATGCCTTCGCTGTCGAAAGCCTGCTTGGCGCGTTTGGTGAGATCGATCTGGGTAGCGAAGAAATCCGCGGCCGAGGTCCAGTAGCGCAAGGTGATGGCGACGTTGCTGTCGCCGACGGTCGCCACAAAGGCAATCGGCGCCGGCTCTCGCTTGACGCGTCGGTCCGCGGCAGCGACGCCCAGCATGGTCTTTTGAGCGAAATCGATGTCATTCCAGGAGCCGATGGTGAGGGTGATATCGGCGCGGCGGGCACCATTGCGCGTATAGTTGCGGACGGGCTGGTTCCACAGCGTCGAATTGGGAGCGAGCACGTAGACGCCTTCGACCGTTCTCAGCGTGGTGGCGAACAGCCCGATTTCCTGGACAGTCCCGGAGATGGCACCGACCTCGACATATTCGCCGATGCGGAACGGCCGCAGCGCCAGCAGCATGATGCCGGCGGCAATGTTCTGCAGCGTGCCCTGCAACGCCAGGCCGATGGCCAGGCCGGCGGCACCGATTGCGGCAATGATCGAGGCCGTCTGCACGCCGAACTGGCCGAGCACCATGATGACGACGAGGATCAGGATGGCGTAGCGGACGACCTGGGAGAAGAAATGACGCAGCGTCTCGTCGAAACCATTGATATGACCGAGGCCGGCGTAGAGCGAGCGCTCGGCGATGCCGGCGGCGATATAGCCGAAGACCAGCAGGATCACGGCGCCGATGGCCGAAAGCGAGTAGGAGACGATCAGCGTACTGAGCTGCGCAAGGCCGGACTGCACGGTGAGGAGAGCGTTCTGGGGGTCGATCGGCATGAGTGGGGATCCGGTTGGTCAATGCGCCGATAACCCAGGCCAGGCGACAAGAGTTCCGATTTTTCTTCAACTGTGGAACCGGAAGAACGGCTCTTCGTTGGCTACGGCAGGGCCGCCGTCTTGAAACTGCAACGCAACTCTGCCTATCTAAGGGGTGTCACCTGCTTTGAAGGTGATTTGGTTGTTCTTGCTGCGAAAGGAAATACACTGAGAACAGCACTGTGGAAGAAGGCCGATATCGTGCCTTCGCCGGCCGGGATCAGCGTAAACGACGCCGTGTCCCGCGCCATCAAGACAGTCCTTGCCAGTCTGGAAGACTCCAAGGCCGAAAACATCGTCTCAATCGACATTCAGGGAAAATCGAGCCTCGGTGACTATATGGTCATCGCGTCCGGCCGATCGCACCGGCATGTCTCGGCTGTCGCCGATCATCTCCTCAAGGCGCTCAAGGATGCCGGGCTCGGCACGGCGCGCGTCGAGGGACTGGCCGGCGCCGACTGGGTCCTGATCGATTCGGGCGACATCATCGTCCATGTCTTCCGCCCCGAAGTCCGCGACTTCTACAATCTCGAAAAGATGTGGCAAGCGCCGGACCTCGAGGAAGAGACCCTTCACTGAGCCGTATTTGGTTGATGCATGTCGTTTCCCAAAACCGGTGACCACTTTTGGTGACATGCATTAGCGGCTCTTCGAGGCAGGGATGAAAATCACCGTTCATGCCGTGGGCCGGATGAAAGCCGGCCCCGAGAAGCTGCTCGCCGACAGATATTTCGAGCGCTTCGCCAAGAGCGGGCAGACCGTGGGGCTCGAATTCTCAGGGATCGTCGAGATTCCGGAGGGCCGCGCCCAGACCGCCAACGAGCGTCGCCGCGAAGAGGGCCAGAAACTGCAGGCGCAGTTGCAGCCTGGGACCGCGCTGATGCTGCTCGACGAACGCGGCAAGAACTTTTCCTCCGAGGATTTCGCCGGGCGCATCGGCCTGCTGCGTGATAGCGGCCGCAAGGCACTTGTCATCGCCATCGGCGGTGCCGACGGTCACGACCCGTCGCTGCGCGATCAGGCCGATCTGATGGTGTCGTTCGGCGGGCTGACATGGCCGCACCAGTTGGTCCGTGTCATGTTGGGCGAGCAGCTTTACCGGGCGGCCACGATCCTGTCCGGCCATCCCTATCATCGCTCGTGAGCCGTTGCAGGTTTCAACCCAAAACCGGTGGATTGGCGTGAGCCGCCCGGATTTTTGCCTCAATGCGTCACGAGGCTGTTTTGCGGTCGGCGGGCTCTCGAACATGGTTGATGGTTCGTTAACGAAGCCACGCATAGAGTCGGGCTTCAATGACTGAAGGTTGGAAATTGCGAACGGGCTTTTGGCGCGCAGGCTGCGGCTTGGCAGCGGCGGCGCTTATGCTGTCGTTCGGTGCCGCGCGGGCGCAGAACAGGCTCGACATGGCGCCTGACCCGGACCAGAGCCGGGCCGAATACGAACGGGTATCGAAGGAGATCACACTGTCGGCGGAGCGGCTGGCCAAGCTCGCCGCCGACATGGCGACGGTCAAGAAGGACCATGCCTCGATCACGGCGGCGCTGATCCAGTCGGCGATGACCGAGCAGAAGCTCGGCCAGGACATCGAGGACATCGGTGCCAAGCTGGAAGGGCTGAAGGGCGAGGAGCAGAAAATCCGCGCCTCGCTGGCTGCCAGACGCGACGTTCTGGCCGAGGTGCTGGCCGCGCTGCAGCGCATGGGGCTCAATCCGCCGCCGGCGATCCTGGTCAAGCCGGAGGACGCGCTGTCGTCGGTGCGCAGCGCCATTCTGCTCGGCGCCGTGGTGCCGGAACTGCGCCAGCAGACCGAGATATTGCTGGCGGACCTCAAGGAGCAGTCACGGGTGACGGCCTCGATCGAGGCGGAGCGGGCACGGCTGACGGCGGCAGTCGGCGAGCAGGCGGCGGAAAAGAAGCGGCTCGGCATGCTGCTCGAAGCCAAGCAGAAGCTCGAGGCGGAAACGCAAACGGCACTGGCCGCCGAGAAGCAGCGATCGCAGGCGCTGGCGGCCAAGGCCGGCAGCCTGAAGGAACTGATCGCCTCGCTCGAGGCCGACAAGGCCCGCAAAGCGGCGGACGCTGCGAAGGCAGCCGAGCAGAAGGCCGCGGACGCCGACAAGGTCCCGGTACAGAAGGCTCCGGCACAGACGGCCCCTGCGCAGACGGAACTAGCGGCCCTGCCGGTCCCGGAAGCCAATCGGCTCACCGCCGCTGCACCGTTTTCGGCACTTCGGGGCCAGATTGCGCTGCCCGTCACCGGCAAGATCAAGCGGCGGTTCGGGACCAGCGACGGTAACGGCGCAGTGATGCTCGGTGACATGGTTGCGACACAATCGGGAGCCATCGTCACAGCGCCAGCGGACGGAAATGTGCTTTATGCGGGACCATTTCGCTCTTATGGTCAACTCTTGATCCTGAACGCAGGTGACGGCTATCATGTCGTTCTGGCGGGGATGAGCAGAATCAGCGTCGCGTCTGGCCAGTCGGTGCTCGCAGGAGAGCCGGTCGGCGCGATGGGAGAGGCCCGGGTGGCGAGCACCTCGGCATCGAAGAATGGAAATGCCACGCCGGAGCTCTATGTTGAGTTCCGCAAGGATGGAAAACCCGTCGATCCGACCCCATGGTGGGCGGACCGTTTGTCTGGAAGGACGTGAGATGATGCGGAAACTGTCGCTTCTGTTTGCCGGTGCGCTAATGGGCGCATCCGCGATGAGCCTGGTCTATGGCGCGCCCGGCTCGACGGCGAACGCTGCGGGCTCTGAGACCTACAAGCAACTGGCGATCTTCGGTGATATTTTCGAGCGGGTGCGGGCGCAATATGTGACGCCGCCCGACGACAAGTCGCTGGTCGAAAACGCCATCAACGGCATGCTTACCTCGCTCGACCCGCACTCCTCCTATATGAACGCCGAAGAGGCGCAGGACATGCGCGTGCAGACCAAGGGCGAGTTCGGCGGCCTGGGTATCGAGGTCACCATGGAGAACGACCTGGTCAAGGTGATCACGCCGATCGACGATACGCCGGCCGCCAAAGCGGGCGTGCTTGCCGGCGACTATATTGCCAAGATCGACGGCGAGGAGGTTCGCGGCCTGAGCCTCAACGACGCGGTCGAGAAGATGCGCGGGCTGGTCAACACGCCGATCAAGCTCACCATCCTGCGCCAGGGCGCCGACAAGCCGATCGAGCTGACGGTGGTGCGCGACATCATCAAGGTCAAGGCGGTCAAGTTCCGGGTCGAGAACGACATCGGCTATATGAAGATCACCTCCTTCACCGAAAAGACCCATGATGATCTCGAGAGCGCCATCGAAACCATCAAGAAGCAGGTGCCGAACGAAAAGCTCAAGGGCTACGTGCTCGATCTGCGCCTCAATCCGGGCGGGTTGCTCGATCAGGCGGTGAGCGTGTCCGACGCCTTCCTCAACCGTGGCGAGATCGTCTCGACGCGCGGCCGCGATCCGAAGGACGTCACCCGCTTCGACGCGCGGCCGGGCGACGACATCGACGGCAAGCCGCTGATCGTGCTCGTCAATGGCGGCTCGGCCAGTGCGTCCGAAATCGTCGCCGGCGCGCTGCAGGATCTGCGCCGCGCCACGGTGGTCGGGACGCAGTCCTTCGGCAAGGGTTCGGTGCAGACCATCGTCCCGCTCGGCGAGAACGGCGCGTTGCGCCTGACGACGGCGCTCTATTACACGCCGTCCGGCAAGTCGATCCAGGGCAAGGGCATTACGCCCGACATCAAGGTCGACCAGCCGTTGCCGCCGGAACTGCAAGGCAGGGACCTGACGCGCGGGGAGTCGGACCTCAAGGGCCACATCAAGGGCAGCGAAGAGGGCGATACCGGTTCGGGCTCGGCAGCCTATGTGCCACCGGAGCCGAAGGACGACCTGCAGCTCATCTTTGCCGAGCAGTTGCTGCGCGGCGAGAAGACCGATCCGGCGTTCCCGCCGAATCCGGACAAGGCTGTGCTGAACCAGTAAAGGTCGATCAGCCGGACAACAGCTCTGGCTGCCTGATCGAAGCGATGTAATGCTGCCGGGGCCGCAAGGCCTCGGCAGTTTGATTCGGGGGAACCGCGGCTGGGGATGCGGCTTGGCTGACATCGGTAGTGACATCGAACGCCCACTCGGGCAGGCCGTCCGGCCGCCGCGCGCGGCCCGCAGGATCAGCGCTGGCGTGGTGGCGGCCACTCTCCTGGTGCTGGCCGTGATCGGCGTCTCCGGCGCGATTGCGCTGCGTGAAAGGCCATTTCGAAAGCCGGAAGAAGTCGCCGTTTCGACGCCGAAGACGACAGCGGTGGTTGAATCCGCAGCGCCGGCTGCTGAGCCGGCGCCGAAGGCCGAGGCAGCGTCCGAGGCGAGCAGATCCAAGACGCGCAGATCCGAGACGGGCGGGCCGCAGATCATCCACATGCAGACCGAAGACGGCGGCGGGCCGCCCAGGGCGGCCATCGTCATCCACGACCCTTCGACGGTCGGCCAGAACCTGAGGATCGCGCATATTCCCGACAGGGCGCTGGTCGAGTCCGGCGAAACCGGTCCATTGCCGGTTCGTGCCGCAGACGGCAGGCGGCCGTTCGATGTCTATGCGCGGCCGTGGTCAGGTGCGCGCGGCGCGCGCGTGGCGATCGTCATCGGCGGGCTTGCCGTGTCGCAAACCGGCACGCAGGCGGCCATCGCCAAGCTGCCGGCCGAGGTGACGCTGGGCTTCGCACCACAGGGCAACAGCGTCGGTCGCTGGATGCAGGCGGCGCGGCGGAGCGGCCACGAGATCGTCATGCAGGTGCCGCTCGAACCGTTCGATTATCCGAACGTCAATCCCGGCCGCAACACGCTGACGGTCGCAGCGACACCGGACGAGAATTTGAAGAATTTGCGCTGGGCGCTGTCGCGGACGACCAACTACACCGGCGTCATGAACTATATGGGTGCGCGTTTTTCGGCCGATGCGGCGGCGATGGGGCCGCTGATGGCCGAGCTCGGCAGGCGTGGCCTGGCCTATGTCGACGACGGTTCGTCGGCGCGCAGCCTGGCGCCCGACCTGGCGTTGAAAAACGGCGTGCCGTTCGCCGCCGGCGACACCTCGATCGACGCGGTGCGGGACCGCGGCGCCATTTTGAAGAAGCTGGACGAACTGGAAGCCACCGCGCGGGCGAAAGGCTTTGCCGTCGGCATCGGATCGGCCTTCGACCTGACGGTCGATACAGTGTCGTCCTGGGTGATCGAGGCCAAGAAGCGCGGCATCGAGATCGTGCCGATTTCGGCAGTGGCGGCGGATCCGGAAAAAGGTTGAGCATGGCGAAGAAAAAACCGGTCGATCCCGAGACGCTGCCCTATCGTCGCTGCGTCGGACTGATGGTCCTCAACGGAGAGGGGCTGGTCTGGGTCGGGCATCGCATTGCCGAGCCCGACAGCGAATTCGCCGGCACGACGCGGCTCTGGCAGATGCCGCAGGGCGGCATCGACAAGGGCGAAGAGCCGCTGCAGGCGGCACAGCGGGAACTCTACGAAGAAACCGGCATTCGCTCGGTGTCGTTGCTGGATGAGGCGCCGAACTGGATATATTACGACCTGCCGGCGCATCTGGTCGGCGTCGCTTTCAAGGGGAAATATCGCGGCCAGGCGCAAAAATGGTTCGCCTTCCGCTTTCACGGCGACGTGAGCGAGATTGAGATCAATCCGCCGCCGGGCGGCCACATCGCCGAGTTCGACAAATGGGCTTGGCGGCCGATGGAGGAATTGCCCGACCTGATCGTGCCATTCAAGCGTCAGGTCTATGAGGACGTGGTTGCGGCGTTCCGGCATCTGGTTGCGTAGCTTGGCGCAAGCCGCGCTCGCGCCGGCCATGGTTGCCGCATCAGCGCGGTGGCCTTATTGATGGCCAATCCGCTGCAGACGGGGTTGGCATGAACGGGCCCTCCAAAAAATCTCTTTCTGAACGGGTCGCCGTCAAAGGCGCGCCGATCAGCGAAGCGGCGGCCGGCGCCATATTGACCATCGATCTCGGCGCCATCCGCGAAAATTACCGGCGGCTCAAGGCGCGCTTGGGCGGCGTCGGCTGCGCGGGTGTCGTCAAGGCCAACGGCTACGGGCTCGGCGGGGCGCAAGTGGCGGCTGCACTGGCGGCCGAAGGCTGCGCTATTTTTTTCGTCGCGCATCTGGCCGAGGGCGCCTTGTTGCGCCAGGCGCTCGGCTCACGGCCGGCGATCTATGTGCTGAACGGCATTCAGCCGGGCGCTGAAAGCGAAGCCGTCGACGCGGAACTGGGCGCGGTCATCAACAGCGCCGGTCAACTCGCCGCCTGGCGCGCGGCGGCGCAGCGGGCCGGCCGCAAGCTCAAGGCTGCAATCCAGGTCGACAGCGGCATGTCGCGGCTCGGCATGGCGGCAGCGGAGGTGGAGGCCGTCACTGCCGATCCGCAGGCTTTCGACGGTATCGAAGTCACCTTCGTGATGAGCCATCTCGCTCGCGCCGACGAGCCCGAGCATCCGGCCAACGAGCAGCAGCGGCTGGAACTCGAGCGGCTGCGCAGGATGCTGCCAAAGGCGCCCGCCTCGCTCGCCAATTCCTCCGGCATCTTTCTTGGGCAGCCCTTTCATTACAACCTCGCCCGGCCTGGTGCGGCGCTCTACGGCATCAACCCGACGCCAGCGGAGGAAAATCCGATGCTGCCGGTGGTGCGGCTTCAGGCAAAGGTCATCCAGACGCGCAGCCTCGATAGGGGAGCCGGCGTCGGCTATGGCCATATTTTTCACGCGCCCGATTCGCTGGGCGCCGCAACGATCTCGCTTGGCTATGCCGATGGCTGGCATCGACGCGCGGCCTCGGCCGCCTGGTTCGAAAATGTGCGCTTGCCGTTCCTGGGCCGTGTGTCGATGGATTCGATCGTTCTCGACATTTCGGCCCTCCCGCCCGGCAGGCTGAAGGCGGGCGACCTCGTCGAACTGATCGGGCCGTCGCAGACGGTGGACCAGGCGGCCGGCCATGCCGGCACCATCGGCTACGAAATCCTGACCAGCCTCGGACACCGCTTTCACCGGCGCTATGTGAATGGATAGCGCGCGGGCTTTTTTTGCATGTCGTTGTCCGAAAACCGCTGCGCACTTTTGGGCGACATGCTTGGGCACTTGGCGGACGCCGTAAAATCCGGCAGACAGAAAGCCACGATGCCCCGCCCGCAAAATCCCTGACAAGACGTCGTTCTGGAGAGCTATACGATGAAGATCTTCGTGCTGGGCGGCGGCGTCATCGGGGTCACCACCGCTTACTATCTCGCCGAGGCCGGCCATGAAGTGACGGTGATCGATCGCCAGAAGGGCCCGGCGCTGGAGACCAGCTTTGCCAATGCCGGCGAGATCTCGCCTGGCTACGCCTCGCCCTGGGCCGGTCCCGGCGTCCCGCTGAAGGCGATCAAATGGCTGCTGATGAAGCATGGTCCGCTGGTAGTGCGGCCGACTCTCGATCCGCATATGTGGGTATGGCTGGTCAGGATGCTGCGCAACTGCACGGCCGAGCGCTATGCGGTGAACAAGGCGCGCATGGTGCCTTTGGCCGAATACAGCCGCGACACGCTGAAAGCGCTGCGCGAGGCGACCGGCATCGCCTACGACGAGCGCACTAAGGGAACGCTGCAGCTTTTTCGCACGCAACAGCAGCTCGACGGCACGGCCGGCGATGTCGAGGTGCTGAAGACATACGGCGTTCCCTACGAGATCCTCGACCACGAGGGCTGCATCGCGGCCGAGCCGGGGCTGGCAGGGGTGCGTGAAAAATTCGTCGGCGGCCTGCGGCTGCCGGGCGACGAAACCGGTGACTGCAAGATGTTCACCGACCGTCTGGCCGACCTCTGCGTGGCCCGCGGCGTCACCTTCGAATACGACACGTCGATCAGGCGCATCGTCCGCAAGCGCAACCGTATCGCCAACATCAATACGAGCAAGGGTTGGAAGGCCGCCGACGCCTATGTGATGGCAATGGGCAGCTATTCGGCCAAGTTCATGCGTAGCCTGAAACGACCCATCCCGGTCTATCCGGTCAAGGGCTATTCGATCACCGTGCCGATCAAGGATGCTGCCGCAGCACCGGTGTCGACGGTGATGGACGAGACTTACAAGGTGGCGATCACCAGGCTCGGCGATCGCATCCGGGTCGGTGGTACGGCGGAAATTTCCGGCTTCGACCTGACGCTGCATGAATCGCGGCGGCGCACGCTCGAACATTCGCTCGGCGACCTTTTTCCAGACAGTGGCGACATGCGGTCGGCGACCTTCTGGTGCGGGTTGCGGCCGATGACGCCGGACGGGCCGCCGCTGATCGGCCGCACCGAGTTTTCCAACCTCTATCTCAACACCGGCCATGGTACGCTCGGCTGGACCATGGCCTGCGGCTCGGCCAAGGTCCTGGCCGACATCATTTCCAACCGAGTGCCGGACATCAACGTCCGCGATCTCGGACCGGAGCGATACCAGCGGTAGGATCGGAAGGAACTTCACGCAGTTGAGCGCGGTGGAGGACCTTGCCGCGCACTTTGGGATCAAGCTCCACACACTTCGCGGCGTCGGATGAATATCGTCAGACGAACAGGCCTCGGTCCTGTTCCACCGCCTTGGTGATGAAGCTCGCGACGATCTGGACGCGGCGCAGCGGCCTGACCGATTCGTGATAGACCAGCCAGTAGGCGCGGCGAATGGGCGCGACGATGTCGACAGCCACCAGTTCCGGCATCGAGCGGGCGACGAAGGTGTGCAGGATGCCGATGCCGGCGCCGGAGCGCACCGCTTCGGCCTGGCCGAGTGCCGAGGAAATGGCGAAGCTCGTGCGCCAGTCGGCGCTGAATTCGGCCGCATAGTCGAGTGAGGGGCTGACGATGAGGTCCGGCACATAGCCGATCAGCGTGTGCCGGCCAAGCTCGGCGGGCGTCTGGGGCAGGCCATGCGCTTCGGCATAGGCGCGGGAGGCGAACAGGCCGAGCGTGTAGTCGACCAGCTTTCCCGCCACCAGCCTGCCTTCCGTCGGCCGCTCCACGGTGATGGCGATGTCGGCCTCGCGCCTGGACAACGAGAAGGAACGCGGCACCGGCACCAGCTGGATGGTGAGTTCGCGGTGAAGCGCCGTCAGTGCACCGAGGCGTTTGGCCATGAAGGCAACGCCGAAACCATCAGGCGCGCCGATGCGCACGGTGCCGGAGACGTCGTCGCCTTCGCCCGCCACGGTCGAGCGCGCGGCGATCATGTCGCCTTCCATGCGCTCGGCGATGTCGAGGAAGCGCTCGCCCGCCGGCGTCAGCTCGCTGCCGGTGGTCAGCCGCCGAAACAGTTTTGTGCGCAGCGCATCCTCGAGGGCGGCGACGCGGCGCGAGACGGTGGCGTGGTTGAGCTCCAGCCGCTTGGCCGCGCCGAGGATCTGGCCGGCACGCGCCACTGCAAGAAAGATGCGGACGTCATCCCAGTTCATGAGGATGATCCGCTTCAAGAGCGAGCGCCGCGTTCCCGCCCACCCCCCCTTGCGGAGGAGATGTCCGGCAGGACAGAGGGGGTGTGAAGGAAAGCAATCTCTCAATTCCTCAGCGATCAACCGCCACCCTACCATTTGCGGGAATTGATGCACAGCCGCGAACCGCTATCTATTTTCCGCACAGCGGTTGCGTTTTCGCTCGCGTTGCCATCGGCCGCGCAAAGGCGGACAATGCCGCATCACAAATGCAGGGAGAGAAACCATGATCGAATACGGTCATTTCATCGGCGGCAAGCGTGTCGCCGGAACCAGCGGCCGCAAGCAGGACGTGATGCAGCCGATGGACGGCACGGTGCGCGGCACCGTGGCGCTGGCTTCGCAGGCGGAACTGCGTGCGGCAGTGGAAAACGCCAAGGCGGCGCAGCCCGGCTGGGCGGCGACCAATCCGCAGCGGCGCGTGCGCGTCTTGATGAAGTTCCTCGAACTGGTCGCCCGGGAGTATGATGCGCTGGCCGACATTCTGGCGCGCGAACACGGCAAGACCATCGCCGACGCCAAGGGCGACATCCAGCGCGGCCTGGAAGTGGTCGAGGTCTGCATCGGCGCGCCGCACATGATGAAGGGCGAGTTCACCGACGGCGCCGGCCCCGGCATCGATGTCTATTCGATGCGCCAGCCGCTCGGCGTCGTTGCCGGCATCACGCCGTTCAATTTTCCGGCGATGATCCCATTGTGGAAGATCGCGCCGGCTATCGCTTGCGGCAACGCCTTTATCCTGAAGCCTTCGGAGCGCGACCCAGGCGTGCCGATGCGCATCGCCGAGCTGTTCATCGAGGCCGGCTTGCCGGCGGGCATCCTCAACGTCGTCAACGGCGACAAGGAGGCGGTCGACGCCATCCTCGACGATCCCGACATCAAGGCCATCGGCTTCGTCGGCTCGACGCCGATCGCCCAGTACATCTATTCGCGCGGCTGCGCGGCCGGCAAGCGTGTGCAGTGCTTCGGCGGCGCCAAGAACCACATGATCATCATGCCCGACGCCGACATGGACCAGACCGTCGACGCGCTGATCGGCGCCGGCTACGGCTCGGCCGGCGAGCGCTGCATGGCGATCTCCGTGGCTGTCCCGGTCGGCAACGACACTGCCAACCGGCTGATGGAAAAGCTGGTGCCGCGTGTCGAAAGCCTGAAGGTCGGTCCTTCGACGGATTCGTCCGCCGATTTCGGCCCGCTGGTCACGGCGCAAGCGTTGGAGCGGGTCAAGGGCTATGTCGATACCGGCGTTAGGGAAGGCGCCAAGCTGGTCGTCGACGGGCGCGGCTTTTCCATGCAGGGCTATGAGAACGGCTACTATATGGGCGGCTGCCTGTTCGACAACGTGACCGCCGACATGCGCATCTACAAGGAAGAGATCTTTGGTCCGGTGCTTTCCGTGGTGCGCGCGCCGACTTACGAGAACGCGATCAAGCTCGCCAACGACCACGAAATGGGCAACGGCGTCGCCATCTTCACCCGCGACGGCGATGCGGCCCGCGACTTCGCCTCGAGGGTCCAGGTCGGCATGGTCGGTATCAATGTGCCGATCCCGGTGCCGATCGCCTACTACACGTTCGGCGGCTGGAAAGCGTCTTCCTTCGGCGATCTCAACCAGCACGGACCGGACGCGTTCCGTTTCTACACCAAGACCAAGACGGTGACCTCGCGCTGGCCGTCCGGCGTGAAGGACGGGGCCGAATTCGTCATCCCGACGATGAATTAGCCGGGCGGTTTCTTGTTTGCGCGTCCTCGCCTTTGGCTGCGGCCGCGCGGGCAGGCGTGAAGGACGGCGCCGAATTCGTCATCCCGACGATGAACTAGCCGGACGGTTTCTTGTTTGCGCGTCCTCGCCTATGGCTGCGGGCGCGCGGGCAGGCGTGAAAGGACGGCGCCGAATTCGTCATCCCAACGATGAATTAGCCGGCCGACAAACTGGTCCAAATTTTCCGATGAGAAGAAACAGGCCCGGGCAGAACCCGGGCCTTTCTGTTGACCGGTCGCGGCCAGTATGTGCGTGAACGCCAATGTGATGGAACCAGGCGGGCAGCAGAAACCTTAATCTGCAATCCTGTCGCGAAGGAGGCGCGGCAGATCAACCAACGGCGCTGGCGAACAGCTTCGGGGGCATTGGCTGGCGCAAGGAGGTGTCAGATGACACGTCTTATGGTGTCGATACTTTGCGCGGCTGCCGCGTTTTCCGCCGCCCCGGCAACAGCGGCCGAACAATGCGCGCCACGAGCCGACATGATCAAGGCGCTCGGCGAGAAGTTCCGGGAAAATCCGACCGCGCTCGGCGTCGTCAACCCGAATGTGATTGTTGAAGTCTTCGTTTCCGATCAAGGCACCTGGACCATCCTCGCCAGCGACACACGCGGTCAAAGCTGTGTGGTTTCGGTGGGCGAAGGCTGGGAGAGCGCGGTGACAACAGCAGCGCTGCCAGGCACCTGAGCCGGTTAGCGTGTGGCCGCCTCGGTATGGCCGCAGGCGGCGATTCTCGGCGACGACTTTGAAACGGATTCACAGGCGCCCCAGCGGGCGCCTGCTTGCGCTTTGTCGGTGCCGACACCATATGTAGAACATAGTGGGAACATCTGCAATCGTCCCGCTAGTGACAGACCGGAACACAGAAAGGACGACGCGATGATGATGACGTCGGAACCGGCCTGGATCGTTCCGGCAAAATGAGGCGTCTCCCTTTTGCCGGACGTGATGGCAAAGGAGGTGCCTATGGCACGCAAATTGCTGTTGGGCTGGGTGAAAACCCTGGTTCTTGCTGGCGCATTGGCGGCGGGTACGAACGCCGCAAGCGCCCAATATCATTGCGTTGAACATGGCGATCTCGTCGCCTACCTGAGCGAGAAGTTCCAGGAAAGACAGTTTGCTTTCGGGCTGATCGGTCAGATGGCGATTATGGAAGTCTATGTCGCCGACACCGGTACCTGGACGATCATCGTCACCGACGTCGCCGGCAGAAGCTGCATCGTCGCGGCCGGCGAACATTGGGAAAACGTGGTGATCCCGGCCGACCAGGACGCATGACGGAATTGGGCGATGCCCAGCGCCTGGCAGATCTCCTAGCGCGTAGCGGCCGCCTCGGCGTGGCCGCGCAGCAGCGCCATCAGGCGCTTGGCATCCTTGGCGGCGGCATCCTCGTCGCCGTCGAGGATCGAGCGGATCAGCGCGACATGGTGCTCGGCCGATTCGGCAAGCCCGGTATCGGCCTTGTAGCGGAACCAGAAGCGGCGGCTGTGGGTCTGCAGGGGAGCCGCCAGCCGCGCGGCGAAAGGATTGTCGGCAGCCAGCGCCAGCGCCTCGTCGAGCGCCTTGTCGGCTTGAATGAAGGCCAGCACATTGCCTGATATCACCGCTTTCTGCATGGCCAGTGCCGCATCGTGAAACAGGTCGGCGGCCTCACGCGTGACGAAGCGGGCGGCCGAGCGCGCAAGAACCACCTCGACGCCACGCCGTGCATCGAGAACGCGCAACCAGTCGCCGGGATGAAGTGGGGCAATGGCGATGCCGGCCCGGGGCCGGACATCCAGCAGTCCCTCCCACGCCAGTCGCTGGATCGCCTCGCGCACCGGCGTGCGGCCAAGTCCCAGCCTGTCGATCAGAGCGCCCTCGGTGATGAAGCTTGAGGGCGCCAGTTCGAGCGTTACGATCATGTGCTCGAGCACACGGTAGGCTTTCGTCGCCACTGGCTCGGATGCCGGGCTTGTTTCATTGAATATCACAGGCGAGCTCCTGATATATTTTTGATATATCATAGCGAAATCCGTGTTGACAGTCCGTTTCTTAACAAATATACGACTGATATATCAGATGGAGCGACTGCCATGTGGACCGGAGTTTTCCCCGCCGTCACGACCAAATTCACCGAGGACGACCGCCTCGACCAAGGCGAGATGGAGCGCTGCTTTGCACTGCAGATGGAGGCCGGCTGCGACGGCATCATCGTCTGCGGCTCGCTCGGCGAGGGGCCGATGCTCTCGCATGACGAGAAGATCGACGTGCTGAAGACCGCGCAGAAGATCGCCGGGAACAAGCCGGTTCTGCTGACGGTCAACGAAGCCGGCACCCGCGAGGCGGCGGCGATCGCGCGCCGCGCCGCCAAGGAGGGTGCCAACGGGCTGATGGTGGTGCCGAGCCCGATCTACCACACCAATGCGGAGGAGACGGTCGCCGCGCTGCGCGCCGTCGCCGAGGCCGGCGACCTGCCGGTGATGATCTATTCCAACCGGCTTGCCTATCGCGTCGACGTCACCGTCGACCAGATGGAGGAACTGGCGAAGGACAAGCGTTTCGTCGCCATCAAGGAATCCTCCGACGACATCCGCCGTTCGACCGAAATCATCAACCGCTTCGGTGACCGCTACGATTTGTTCACCGGCGTCGACAATCTGGCGTTCGAGGCGCTGTCGGTCGGCGCCATCGGCTGGGTGGCGGGACTGGTTACGGCGTTCCCGCGCGAGACGGTCGCGATCTACCAATTGATGAAACAGGGCCGCCGCGAGGAGGCGCTGAAAATCTACCGCTGGTTCCGGCCGCTGCTCGACCTCGACGTGTCGACCTATCTGGTGCAGAACATCAAGCTCGCGGAAGTCTTGGCGATCAACACCAACGACCGCGTGCGCATGCCGCGCCAGCCGCTGTCGGGCGAGCGCCGCAAGACGGTCGAAAAGATCGTCAGGGATGCGCTGGCGGTGCGGCCGGTGTTGCCGACGTTTTGAGGTTGTAAGTTCCGCATTCACATAGGCTTCGTTCAGATGCCCTCTTACCCGGCCATGAATGGTGATGCGACGCTCGACATCGCCATTATCGGCGGCGGCATCATCGGCGTCTGTGTCGCCACCTATCTGGCCGAGGCGGGGCGAAACGTCACGATCTTCGATCGGACGGGGATCTGCGAGGAAACGAGTTCCGGCAATGCCGCCGCCCTGGCCTTTTCCGATGTGTTGCCGCTGGCCCACAAGGGCATGATCAGGCATCTGCCGAAATGGCTTGCCGACCCGCTCGGGCCGCTCAGCATCCCGCCCGCCTATCTGCCGAAGCTGCTGCCCTGGCTTATCCGCTTCTGGCGCGCCGGCCGAAGCGACCGCTACGAGGCCAGCCTCGCGGCGCAGGCCGGCATGATGCGGCTCGCCGAGGCCGAATGGGCCGGGCTGATGGCGCGCTCGGGCACCGGAAATATGCTGCGCGAGGACGGCTCGCTCGAACTTTACGAGAGCGAGGCCGAGTTCAAGGCGTCGCTGCCCGGCTGGACGGCCAGGCAACGCTTCGGCATCGGCTTCAGCCATGTCGAGGGCGATGCTCTCGCCGCCTTGCAGCCGGGCCTGTCGCCGCGCTTTGTCAAGGGCACTTTCGTGCCGGGATGGAAGACCGTTACGGATCCGAAATTATTGGGCAAGGCGATCTGGGCCTTTGCCGAGAAGAACGGCGCGCGTTTCGAAAAGGCTCGGATCGACCATGTCGGAGCGGCGCAGGATGGCGCGATATTGACGCTGGCCGACGGCACGGTGCGGCAAGCAAAATGCCTCGTCATCGCCGCCGGCGCGTGGTCGCATCTCCTGGCGAAACATATCGGCGACCGCATCCCGCTCGAAACCGAGCGCGGCTACAACACGACCCTGCCGAAGACCGCCTTCGACGTGAAGCGGCAACTGATCTTCTCCGGCCACGGCTTCGTCGTCACCCCGCTTGAAACCGGTGTGCGCGTCGGCGGCGCGGTCGAGCTCGGCGGCATCGAGCGGCCGCCCAACTACGCCCGCTCGAAAGCGCTGCTCGACAAGGCCAAAAGCTTCCTGCCGGGGCTTGATCCGGCAGGCGGCCGCGAATGGATGGGGTTCCGGCCGTCGCTGCCGGATTCGCTGCCGGTGATCGGTGGCGCCAGGCAGGCCGGCACGATAGTCCATGCCTTCGGCCACGGCCATCTCGGTCTGACCCAGGCGGCCGCCACCGGACGCCTGATCCGCGATCTCATTCTCGGCCAAAATCCGGTGTTTGATCTGTCTCCGTTTTCTCCGAATCGCTTCTGACGGGATATCTAGAAATGGCGCGCCACTCCTTCTTCTGCATCGACGGTCACACCTGCGGCAATCCGGTGCGGCTGGTCGCCGGCGGCGGACCGCTGCTCCAGGGCGCGACGATGATGGAGCGGCGCGCGCATTTCCTGGCCGAATATGACTGGATCCGGACCGGGCTGATGTTCGAGCCGCGCGGCCACGACGTGATGTCGGGCTCGATCCTCTATCCGCCGACGCGGCCCGATTGCGACATCGCCATCCTGTTCGTCGAAACTTCGGGCTGCCTGCCAATGTGCGGTCACGGTACCATCGGCACGGTGACGATGGCCATCGAGCACGGCCTGATCAAGCCGAAGACGCCGGGCTTGCTCAGGCTGGACACGCCGGCTGGCCTGGTCACCGCCGAGTACAAACAGGTCGGCGAATATGTCGAAGAGGTGCGCATCACCAATGTGCCGTCCTTCCTCTACGCCGAGGGACTGACGGTGGAATGTCCGCAGCTCGGCGAGATCAGCGTCGATGTCGCCTATGGCGGCAATTTCTACGCCATCGTCGAGCCGCAGAAGAACTATCGCGACATGGCCGACCACTCCGCCGGCGACCTCATCGCCTGGAGCCCGGTGGTGCGGCAGCGGCTCAACGAAAAGTACTCCTTCGTGCATCCCGAGAATCCCGGCATCGACCGGCTGTCGCATATGCTGTGGACGGGTGCGCCGACCGACAGCCAGGCGAATGCCCGCAACGCCGTCTTTTACGGCGATAAAGCGATCGACCGCTCGCCTTGCGGCACCGGCACCTCGGCGCGGATGGCGCAGCTTCACGCCAAGGGCAAGCTTCGGACTGGCGACGATTTTGTCCATGAATCGATCATCGGCTCGCTGTTCAAGGGCCGGGTCGAGAAGGAAGTCACGGTTGCGGGCAAGCCGGCGATCATTCCTTCGATCGGCGGCTGGGCGCGCATGACCGGATTGAACACGATCTTCATCGACGATCGCGACCCGTTCGCGCACGGATTCGTCGTCAAATAGGGAGCATCCTGACGCAGGGGAAACGGACGGAACGCAAAGACCGATTGCTTCGGCGGCGCAACGATCCCGCTAATCAACTTATTTTGACGGCGATTCCTTCGAAATGAGGTGCATGTTTACGCCGAATCGCCAAAGACATTGCGCTATGCCAATGATAGGGTCCGCGATAGTCCAGAGGCCGGAAGGAAAAGAACGGGCAATCCGATTGCGTGCTTCAAAATCACGCATGGCGATCAAAAAATGACGTTGCAATCCGGGCTCGAAACTTTACGACTAGGGGAAATACGAAAAGGAATGCGTCTGCATGGGCGACATTCCAGGGGAGCCACGACAGCATGCAGTATTTTGTCCAGCAGCTTATCAATGGGCTGACGCTGGGATCGATCTATGGGCTGATAGCGATCGGCTACACGATGGTCTACGGTATCATCGGCATGATCAATTTCGCCCATGGCGACATCTTCATGGTCGGCGCGTTCACCGCCCTCATCGTTTTCCTCATCCTCGGCGCGTTGTTCTATTCGGTGCCGGTGGTGATCGCGCTGCTGGTCATGATGATCGTCGCGATGCTGTTGACCAGCCTGTACAATTGGACGATCGAGAAGGTGGCCTACCGGCCGTTGCGCGGTTCGTTCCGGCTGGCGCCGCTGATCACCGCGATCGGCATGTCGATCGCGCTGTCGAACTTCGTTCAGGTGACGCAGGGGCCTCGCAACAAGCCGATCCCGCCGATGGTGTCCACGGTCTATAATATCGAGGGCATCAGCGTGTCGCTGAAGCAGATCGTCATCGTCATCGTCACCGCGCTGCTGCTGGCGCTGTTCTGGTACCTGGTCAACAGGACCTCGCTGGGTCGAGCGCAAAGGGCGTGCGAGCAGGATCGCAAGATGGCGGCATTGCTCGGCATCGATGTCGACCGCACCATTTCGATCACCTTCGTCATGGGTGCAGCCCTTGCCGCCGTCGCCGGCACGCTGTTCCTGATGTATTATGGCGTCATCGCCTTCTCCGACGGTTTCACGCCCGGCGTGAAAGCGTTCACCGCGGCCGTGCTCGGCGGCATCGGCTCGTTGCCCGGCGCCGTGCTCGGCGGGCTGATGATCGGGTTCATCGAAAGCATGTGGTCGGCTTATTTCTCGATCGACTACAAGGATGTCGCGGCCTTCTCCATCCTGGCGATCGTGCTGATCTTCCTGCCTTCCGGCATTCTGGGCCGGCCAGAAGTCGAAAAGGTCTGAGATCATGGCGGTCACCACATCTCCGGAGCGCGACATCGTCGCCACTCCCATGCAGCGCGCTCCCCGCGAAGCGCTTTACGCCGGTGCCATCGCGCTCGGCCTGTTCGTGCTGTTCATCGGCTTGCGGACCGATCAGAACATCTCCAACGAGCTGATCCTTGTACAGCGCTGGTGGCTTCTTGCAGTCCTGGTTGTGCTGACCATGGCCGGCCGTTTTCTCTATGTCGCCTACGGACAGCCCTTCCTCGCAAATCAGAAGATCGTCGACGTCGCCACCGGCCTGCTGCCGGAGAGCGTGGCGACGCGGTTCTTCCGCTTGCCCTATTTCATCGCCGCCATCGTCACGGTGGCCGTGCTGGTTTTCCTGGCCGGCTCCCTTGACGGATTGCTGGGGCCCGGTCTAGCCGGTTATGCACGGTTCCTGAGGGCGCTGGCGACCATCTACGCCCTGGCCTCGGTGCTGTTCTATTTCCGAACCTTCATCCATGCCCATTTCTCGGCATTGGGTATAACCGCACTGGCGCTCTACCCGGTCATTGTCGTGCTGGTGCTTGCTTTGTACGGAGGATCGGTGGCCGCCGGGTTCCAGGGTTCTCTGAAATGGGTCGACAATTACGGCATTCAGATCCTGATTTATGTGATGCTGGCCTGGGGACTGAACATCGTCGTTGGCCTCGCCGGCCTGCTCGATCTTGGTTACGTCGCCTTCTATGCCGTCGGCGCCTATTGCTATGCGCTGCTCGGCACGCAATACGGCCTGTCGTTCTGGATCCTGCTGCCTGCCGCCGGCGCCATGGCCGCCTTCTGGGGGGTGCTGCTCGGCTTTCCGGTGCTGCGCCTGCGCGGCGACTACCTGGCGATCGTGACGCTGGCCTTCGGCGAGATCATTCGTCTCGTGCTGATCAATTGGCGTGAGGTTACCAACGGCTCGGCCGGCATAACCGGCATCCCCAAGGTGACCTTTTTCGGGCTGATGACGTTCAACGTCTCGGATCCGAACTATATCGCCAAGGTCTTGGACATCGCCACTTCGAGCGCCTATTACAAGATATTCCTCTACTACCTGATCCTCGGGCTCTGCCTGCTCACGGCCTTCGTCACCATAAGGCTTAGGCGCATGCCAGTCGGCCGCGCCTGGGAAGCGCTGCGCGAGGACGAGATCGCCTGCCGCTCGCTCGGCATCAACACCACCACCACCAAGCTCACCGCCTTTGCCACAGGCGCCATGTTCGGCGGCTTCGCCGGCTCGTTCTTCGCCGCGCGGCAAGGTTTCGTCAGCCCCGAATCCTTCATCTTCCTGGAATCGGCCATCATCCTCGCCATTGTCGTGCTCGGCGGCATGGGTTCGCTGGTCGGCATCGCCGTCGCCGCCATGGTGATGATCGGCGGCACCGAGGTGCTGCGCGAGCTCGATTTCCTGAAGCAGGTCTTCGGTCCCGACTTCACGCCGGAGCTCTACCGCATGCTGCTGTTCGGCATGGCCATGGTCATCGTCATGCTGTGGAAGCCGCGCGGCTTCGTCGGCAGTCGTGAACCGACGGCCTTCCTCAAGGAGAGCAGGGCCGTATCCGGCTCCTTCACCAAGGAGGGTCACGGCTGATGAGCGATGCGAGCTCGATTCAGAAAGCCAACCCGGGCATGAACGACGCCATCCTGCAGGTCGAACATCTGTCGATGAAGTTCGGCGGTCTGGTCGCCATCGGCGACCTGTCCTTCCAGGCCAGGCGCGGCGAGATCACCGCGCTGATCGGGCCGAACGGCGCCGGCAAGACCACGGTGTTCAACTGCATCACCGGCTTCTACAAACCGTCGGAAGGCATGATCACGCTCAACCGGCGCGACGGCTCGAACTATCTGCTCGAACGGCTGCCGAACCATGAGATCCCGGCACGCGCCAAGGTGGCGCGCACCTTCCAGAACATCCGCCTGTTTTCCGGCATGACGCTGCTGGAGAATCTGTTGGTGGCGCAGCACAACAAGTTGATGAAGGCGTCCGGCTACACCATCCTCGGCCTGTTCGGCTTCAGCGGTTACCGCAAGGCATCGGCCGAGTCGGTCGAGTTGGCCAAGCATTGGCTGGAGAAGGCCGACCTTGTCGATCGAGCCGACGATCCGGCCGGCGACCTGCCCTACGGCGCACAACGGCGCCTGGAGATCGCGCGGGCGATGTGCACGGGTCCGGAGTTGCTCTGCCTCGACGAACCGGCCGCCGGACTCAATCCGAAGGAATCAATGGCGCTCAACGCGCTCCTGATGGATATCAAGGACAACACCGGCACATCGATCCTGCTGATCGAGCACGACATGGCGGTGGTCATGCAGATTTCCGACCATGTCGTGGTGCTCGAATACGGGCGCAAGATCTCGGACGGCAGTCCGCATGCGGTACGCACCGACCCGCGTGTCATCGCCGCCTATCTCGGCGTCGAAGACGAGGAAGTCGAGACTGTACTGACCGAGGTCGGCGACGAAGACGTCATCGAGCAACTGGATACAGGCCCGGATTCCGCGCACGGCCCGGGCACATCATCGTCGTATTTCGCCGGACCGGTGACCGACACGGTCGGCCACAGCGAGGGCGAACGCGTCACGGTGTCCAAGGGCGCCTCCAGAGCCGCGCAGGTCGATGCAAAGTCGAGTGCCGCAGCAAGCAAGGCAGCCTCTCCGGCGGCAGCCAAGCCCAGCGCGAAACCTTCTGCCGCGAAGTCCTCCGCGGCAAAGCCGGCCACCAAGGCTCCGGCAAAGCCGAAGACACCCGGCGTCTCCAGCCGACGCGGAGGGCGTAAATAATGGCCGGCACAACGCTGCTCGACATCAAGGGCGTCCAGACCTACTACGGCAACATCAGGGCGCTGAACGGCGTCGATGTCACCGTCAAGCAGGGCGAGATCGTGGCGCTGATCGGCGCCAACGGCGCCGGCAAGTCGACGCTGATGATGACCATTTTTGGTGCTCCACGGGCGCGGGCGGGCACCATCACCTTCGCCGGCACCGACATCACCCAATTGCCGACCCATGAGATCGCGCGCATGCGCATCGCCCAGTCGCCGGAGGGCCGGCGCATCTTCCCGCGCATGACGGTGATGGAAAACCTGCAGATGGGCGCCAGCCTCGACAACCTCAAGCACTACGACGAGGATGTCGAGAAGGTGTTCACGCTTTTTCCGCGCCTGAAGGAACGCATTGCCCAGCGCGGCGGTACGCTGTCGGGCGGCGAGCAGCAGATGCTGTCGATCGGACGTGCGCTGATGGCGCGGCCGAGGCTGCTCTTGCTCGACGAGCCGTCGCTGGGCCTGGCGCCGCTGATCGTCAAGCAGATCTTCGACGCCATCCGCGAACTGAATCGCACGCAGGGGCTGACCGTGTTCCTCGTCGAGCAGAACGCCTTCGGCGCGCTGAAGCTCGCCACGCGCGGCTATGTCATGGTCAACGGCAATGTGACGATGAGCGGCACCGGCACGGAACTGCTCGCCGATCCGGACGTGCGCGCTGCCTATCTCGAAGGCGGCCATCACTGAGTTCAGGAGTCTTCATCATGCAGGGCATTCTCTACGAGGAACCCTCAGTCTGGCAGTTCTTCTTCGTCACCTGCCTGCTTGGCGGCTGGGCGGCATGGATGACGGGCAAGGCCTGCGCCCAGACCTGGCGCAGCTTCGTCCAGCTGTTCGCCTATTTGCTCGGCCTCGGTATCGCCGTAAGGTTCATCCATCACGCGCTGTTCGACGGCACGATGTTCTCGCTGCAATACTACATCGTCGACACCATCGTCCTGATGATATTGGGCTTCATCGGCTATCAATACACGCGCACAAACCAGATGGTTACACAGTATAATTGGCTCTACGAAAGAGCATCGCTTTTGAGCTGGAAACCAAAAGGTTGACGTTCATGATTAACGCCGTTTCGGGGATGAATCGGCGTGACAAGTGCCTGAAAATCGGCAAAGTACGCTTTCTGCGAGTAAAAGTGGGCATCGCATAAAGCATCATCCACGCCCACTCTGTAAATGGGAGCGTTTTACATGAGAAAATCACTTTTGTCCGCCGTCGCCCTGGCCGCGCTTGTCGCGTTCAGCGGAAGCGCGTGGGCTGACGTCCTGATGGGCGTTGCCGGTCCGATCACCGGCCCGAACGCCGCCTTCGGCGCGCAGTTGCAGAAAGGCGCCGAACAGGCTGTCGCCGACATCAATGCGGCCGGCGGCATGAATGGCGAGCAGATCAAGCTCACGATCGGCGACGACGTCTCCGATCCGAAGCAGGGCATTTCGGTCGCCAACAAGTTCGTCGGCGATGGCGTCAAGTTCGTGGTCGGCCACTTCAACTCGGGCGTTTCGATCCCGGCCTCGGAAGTCTACGCGGAAAACGGTATCCTCGAGATCACCCCGGCCGCGACCAACCCGCAGTTCACCGAGCGCGGCCTGTGGAACACGTTCCGCACCTGCGGACGCGACGACCAGCAGGGCAGCATCGCCGGCGCTTACCTCGCGTCGAACTTCAAGGAGGCCAAGATCGCGGTCATCCACGACAAGACGACTTATGGTCAGGGGCTTGCCGACGAGACCAAGAAGGCGATGAATGCTGCCGGCGTGACGGAAGTCATGTACGAAGGCGTCAATGTCGGCGACAAGGACTTCTCGGCGTTGATCGCCAAGATGAAGGAAGCCGGCGTTTCCATCATCTATTGGGGTGGTCTGCACACCGAGGCCGGCCTGATCATCCGCCAGGCGGCTGACCAGGGCCTCAAGGCCACGCTGGTTTCCGGCGACGGCATCGTGTCGAACGAACTGGCCTCGATCGCGGGCGACGCCGTTGCGGGCACGCTGAACACGTTCGGCCCGGATCCGCGTCTGATCCCAACGAACAAGGAGCTGGTCGAGAAGTTCCGCGCGCAGGGCTTCGAGCCGGAGGCTTATACGCTCTACTCCTACGCCGCGGTGCAGGCCATTGTGGCAGCCGCCACGGCCGCCAAGTCGAACGATCCGCAGGAAGTTGCCAAGTCTCTCAAGGCCAACGGCCCGTTCAAGACCGTGCTGGGCGATCTTTCCTACGACGAGAAGGGCGATCCGACGCTGCCTGGCTACGTCATGTACGAGTGGAAGAAGGGCGACGACGGCAAGTACACCTACGTCCAGAAGATGTAAGCCTGTCGACGACGACAATTCCGGAATGCCCGGCGCCTCGCGCCGGGCATTTTTCGTTTGACGTATTACCTGTTGTTAGAGCGTCCTTTGCGCATTCGAGGGACACGCGGCGCTCTAACGCAAAGAATCGATTTAATCGGTTTAATTCCCGCCGCCCGATTTTGTTTGCGCTGCAGCATTTTCGCGTTAATCATGGCGCCAGTTCCCCTTCCCGTCAGCGTCCGGAGCCTTTCCTTGGCAATCACGAAGATCCTTGTCGCCAACCGGTCCGAAATCGCCATCCGCGTCTTCCGCGCGGCCAACGAACTCGGCCTCAAAACCGTGGCGATCTGGGCCGAGGAGGACAAGTACTCGCTGCACCGCTTCAAGGCCGACGAAAGCTATCAGGTCGGGCGCGGGCCGCATCTGACCAGGGATATGGGGCCGATCGAAAGCTATCTGTCGATCGAGGAGGTGATCCGCGTCGCCAGGCTTTCGGGCGCCGATGCCATCCATCCGGGCTATGGGCTGTTGTCGGAAAGCCCTGAATTCGCCGAAGCCTGCGCCAAGGCCGGCATTATTTTCATTGGACCCAAGCCGGATACGATGCGCAGGCTCGGCAACAAGGTCGCCGCACGCAACCTTGCGATCGAGGTCGGCGTGCCGGTAATTCCCGCCACCGATCCCCTGCCGGACGACATGGCGGCGGTGAAGGCCCTCGCCAAAACGATCGGCTATCCGGTGATGCTGAAGGCATCGTGGGGCGGCGGCGGCCGCGGCATGCGCGCCATCCGCTCGGAAGCCGATCTCGCTCGCGAGGTGACGGAGGGCAAGCGCGAAGCGAAAGCCGCCTTCGGCAAGGACGAGGTCTATCTCGAAAAGCTGATCGAGCGCGCCCGTCATGTCGAGGTGCAGGTGCTGGGCGACACGCACGGCAATGCCGTGCACCTGTTCGAGCGCGACTGCTCGATCCAGCGCCGCAACCAGAAGGTGGTGGAGCGCGCGCCGGCGCCGTATCTGGAAATGTCAATGCGCGAAGAGCTTTGCGGTTACGCGCTGAAGATCGCCCGCGAGACGAGCTATATCGGCGCCGGCACGGTTGAGTTCCTGCAGGATGCCGACACCGGCAAATTCTATTTCATCGAGGTCAACCCGCGCATCCAGGTCGAGCACACCGTCACCGAGCAGGTGACCGGCATCGACATCGTCAAGGCGCAGATACACATCCTCGATGGGTTCGCCATCGGCACGCCGGAATCGGGCGTGCCGGAGCAGAAGGACATCAGGCTCAACGGCCACGCGCTGCAGTGCCGCATCACCACGGAAGACCCCGAGCATAATTTCATTCCCGACTATGGCCGCATCACCGCCTATCGCGGCGCCACCGGTTTCGGCATCCGCCTCGATGGCGGCACCGCCTATTCGGGCGCGGTCATCACCCGCTTTTACGACCCGCTGCTGGAGAAGGTGACGGCCTGGGCGCCGACGCCGGCCGAGACCATCGCCCGGATGAACCGCGCGCTGCGCGAATTCCGTATTCGCGGCGTGGCGACCAACCTCACCTTCCTCGAGGCGATCATCAATCACCCGAGTTTCGCCGACAATTCCTACACGACCAAGTTCATCGACACGACGCCGGAACTGTTCGCGAGCGTGAAGCGGCAGGATCGCGCGACCAAGCTGCTCAACTATCTCGCCGATGTCAGCGTCAATGGCCATCCCGAGACGCGCGGCCGGCCGCAGCCGAAGCCCGATGCGGCGGCACCCAAGGTGCCCTACCTCAACGGCAATGTGCCTGATGGCAGCAAGCAGAACCTCGATGCGCTTGGACCGGAGAAATTCGCGGCCTGGATGCGCGCACGCAAAGAAGTGCTGGTCACCGACACGACGATGCGCGACGGGCACCAATCCTTGCTCGCGACACGCGTGCGCACATATGACATCGCCCACATTGCCGGCACCTATGCGCGCGCGCTGCCGCAGCTTTTGTCGCTCGAATGCTGGGGCGGGGCGACCTTCGACGTCGCCATGCGCTTCCTCACCGAAGACCCGTGGGAGCGGCTGTCGCTGGTGCGCGAGGCAGCGCCCAATTTGTTGCTGCAGATGCTTTTGCGCGGCGCCAACGGCGTCGGCTACACCAATTACCCCGACAATGTCGTCCAGCATTTCGTCAAACAGGCAGCAAGCGGCGGCGTCGACCTGTTCCGTGTCTTCGACTGTTTGAACTGGGTCGACAACATGCGCGTCGCCATGGACGCGGTCGGCGCCGAAGGCAAGCTGATTGAAGCGGCGATCTGCTACACCGGCGACATACTCGACCCGGCCCGAGCCAAATACGACCTCAAATACTACGTCGCGCTGGCCAAGGAGTTGCAGGCGGCCGGCGCCCATATCATCGCGGTCAAGGACATGGCCGGGCTCCTGAAGCCGGCGGCGGCACGAGTGCTGTTCAAGGCGCTGCGCGAAGCGACCGATCTGCCGATCCACTTTCACACGCACGACACGTCAGGCCTGTCGGCGGCGACGGTGCTGGCGGCGGTGGACAGCGGCGTCGACGCCATCGACGCTGCGATGGATTCCTTGTCGGGCAACACCTCGCAGCCTTGCCTGGGCTCGATCGTCGAGGCGCTGAAGGACACCGAGCGGGATCCGGGCCTCGACCCGCAATGGATCAGGAACATCTCGTTCTACTGGGAGGCGGTGCGCAACCAGTATGCCGCCTTCGAGAGCGACCTGAAGGGGCCGGCCTCGGAAGTCTACCTGCACGAAATGCCGGGTGGGCAGTTCACCAACCTCAAGGAGCAGGCGCGCTCGCTTGGTCTGGAGACGCGCTGGCACGAAGTGGCGCAGACCTATCACGACGTCAATCTGATGTTCGGTGACATCGTCAAGGTGACGCCGTCGTCCAAGGTCGTCGGCGATATGGCGTTGATGATGGTAAGCCAGGACCTGACGGTTGCCGATGTCGAAAATCCGGCCAAGGATATCGCCTTCCCGGACTCGGTCGTGTCGATGCTGCGCGGCGATCTCGGCCAGTCGCCCGGCGGTTGGCCGGAGGCACTGCAGAAGAAGGTGCTCAAGGGCGACAAGCCAATCACGGCCCGGCCGGGCTCTCTGCTGAAAGCGGCCAATCTCAAGGCCAGCCGCAAGGAGATCGAAGACAAGCTTGAGCGCAAGCTCAGCGAATTCGAATTCGCCTCGTGGCTGATGTACCCGAAGGTTTTTTCGGACTTCACCGCAGCGCAGGAAACTTATGGGCCGGTCAGCGTGCTGCCGACGCCGACCTATTTCTACGGCATGAAGCCGGAGGACGAGATCTTTGTCGACATCGAGAAGGGCAAGACGCTGGTGGTGCGTTGTCTGGCCATCGGCGATGTCGATGAGAAGGGCATGGTCACCGTTTTCTTCGAGCTCAATGGCCAGCCGCGCCGGGTGAAGGTTCCAGACCGGGCCCACGGCGCTTCCGCCGCCAAGGCGCGGCGCAAGGCTGAGCCGGGCAACGAGGCGCATGTCGGCGCGCCGATGCCGGGCGTGGTCTCGGCGCTCGCCGTTGCCGCCGGCCAGGCGGTCAAGGCCGGCGACGTGCTGCTGTCGATCGAGGCGATGAAGATGGAGACGGCACTGCATGCCGAGCGTGACGGCACAATCGCCGAAGTGCTGGTCAAGGCCGGCGACCAGATCGATGCCAAGGATCTGCTGATCGCATTCGGATGAAACAGAAAATGTTGCCCAGGCAGAGTTGTTGTCGGCGTCTGGCGGCAGCACTTCATGCCGCATCGATAACAGCTTGACCGGTCGCCTCCGGTCGGGCATCGAACCGCTGCAATTCGCCGCGACAGGTCGCCTGAGTCGCGGGCATGGAAACGACGCGGAGAAAAAAATGGCCGACGACATCACCGAGACCAGCCAGACTGTTGCCGCCGGCCAGCTGCGTGCCTTCATCGAGCGTATCGAGCGGCTCGAGGAAGAGAAAAAGACGATCGCCGACGATATCAAGGAAGTGTTCGCCGAGGCCAAAGGCACCGGCTTCGACACCAAGGCGATGCGGTCGATCATTCGGCTGCGCAAGAAGGACCAGGCCGAGCGGCAGGAGGAGGAAACCATCCTCGACCTCTACAAAGCCGCTCTCGGCATGGTGTAAGGCTGGTAACAGCCCAGCTCCGGTTGCGGCGCCCTCAACGGGTCGAACCATGAGCGAATTCGACTTTGGCGCCCGCCGCGCCTCTGAATTCCGCCAACGCGGCTTCTGGATGCTGTTCGCGGAACGGCATCCGGAAGAAAGGGCTCTGATGGCGCGGCGCGGACCCTGGTTCTGGCAGCGCGGGCTGCCCGACTTCGCATTGGTCCTTTCCATGTATGTCGCGCCTGCACAGAACCATGTCGGTGTCTTCTTCGGTCGCAACGAGAAGTTCGGTGCCACGGAAGCCTTGTCGCGGTTGAAGCCGTTCCAGCCGGCGATCGAAGAGAGGTTGAAACTCAAGCCGGAACAGAGTTGCGCGGGCCTCGGCATCAATTCGCTGTGGCGGGTGAACTGTTTTGCCGAGGACAATTGGCCTGCTATGGCCGACTGGCTGGTGACGGAAGCATCGCGCTTCGAGCGTGCCGTTGCCGAGGTTCTAGGCGAGGGTGACGAAGCCGATTCGTGACTTCGCCTGCCTGTTGGCCGCTTAAGCTAGTTCGGCTTTGGCGTATCGCGGCCGATCTCATCGAGATGCTGTTGCAACGCCAGATGGTCGAGTGCATCAACCCGCAGATTGGTGAACAGCGAAATGCGGTTGTTGAGCATGCGATAGGCATCGGCAAAGGCAAGGTGCAGTTCGGCTTCGGTGCCCTCTGCCTTGGCTGGATCTGGTATCGACCAGAGCGCGGTCATCGGATGACCAGGCCAGATCGGACAGGACTCATTCGCGGTGCTGTCGCAAAGCGTGAAGATGAAATTCATTTCCGGCGCGTCGGGCTCGGCAAACTCGTCCCAGCCTTTCGAGCGGGCGAAGCTCGTATCGTAGTTGAGGCTTTCGAGCAGTTGCAGTGCGTAGGGATTGACCTCGCCCTTCGGCTGCGAACCGGCGGAAAAGGCCTTGAACCTGCCGGCACCGAGCCGATTGAGGATGGCTTCCGCCATGATGGATCGCGCCGAATTGGCGTTGCAAAGAAACAGCACGTTGTAGACATTATCGCTCATCTCAAGACCTCCTGGGCAGGCGACTGGATGATGGGAGCAGCAGATTCCGGCAAGGTGTCCTTGCCGAGATGCCGACAAGGGCGACGTAGAAAGGTTTCACGACCGTTTGATGACAATCTGTCAAATCATACGCTTGCGTGCCGATGATCGACCTGCATTGACAGGCGTGCTGCTTTGGACATCTCTGCGGCTGTCGAATGAGAGAAAGCTGCATCGATGAGTGCGCCAGAGATTTTCGAAGGCGAAGACGGTAAGGCAGGCCGTGCGGCGGGTTTCTTCCGCTCGCGCTGGCAAGGTACGGCTCCACTCGATCGGCTGTTCTGGCGCGATCTTGTCCTTGTCGGCACGGCGATCAACATCGCATTGTCGGTGCTGGCGCTGATCCTGCTCGGGCTGAAGCTGCCGCTCGCTGTCGTTCTGGCGGTGCATTTTGCGCCGGTGCCGTATAATTTCTTTCTGACTTTTGCGGTGTGGCGGACCGCCGAGAAATCCGGCAGCGTCAAGGCATCGCTGATGACGCTGGGGGCTGTTCTGTGGCTGATCCTGGTGGTGGTGATCTGACCGGAAAGGTACTGCCGGCAAAGGCCGGCCGAAGCCGTCCCTTGCCAACGTCGAATTCCAGTCAGGCAGCCGGCTCGAATTTCAGCGCGACGCCGTTGATGCAATAGCGCAGGCCGGTCGGTGGCGGGCCGTCCTCGAAGACGTGGCCGAGATGGCTGCCGCAGCGGGCGCAGTGGCATTCGGTGCGAACCATGCCATAGCTGCGGTCGACGGTCGTCTCGACCGAACCGGGCACCGGATCGTTGAAGCTCGGCCAGCCGGTGCCGCTCTCGAACTTCAGCTTGGATTCGAACAAGGCTGGTCACAGCCGACGCAGGAAAAGGTGCCGGCGCGCTTCTCGTGGAGCAGGGCGCAGCTTCCCGGCCGCTCGGTGCCGTGGTTGCGCATCACCGCATATTGCTCCGGCGTCAGCCGGGCGCGCCATTCGGCATCGGTGCGGGTGACAGGGTAGGTATGGCTATCCATTTTTGCCTCTTAGCTCATGCCGCTATTTGGGTTGCCTTCCCAAGTTCGCCTAAATTAGGCATTCGTTACGGCGGTTGCCCGCATTTCCGATCCCGCCGCGAAGAATTCATCAGGCGATCGCCGCGAGATACCGCGCAACAGACCCTGCAAATGCCGTCTTTGCATCTCCGATAACGTTCTGGTTCCACCATGCGCCATAGATATGGTCGAACGCGAAAGGCTCCAGTGCCGCCGCTATGCGGGATACCCCCGCCGCATTGAGCGGGATGTAGTTCGGGTAGCTATACATGAAGCTGACATGGCGGCGCGTCGGCGTCACCTGCAGGATATCGCCGGCAAGAATGGCATTGCCGCCATTGCGCTTCCAGTGCAGCACCTGGCCACCGGCAAAGTGACCGCCGCAACGGATAAGTGTCAGCGAGGGGTTTAGCGCACGCGTCTCGCCCTCCCAGCTGATAACAGCCGGATGCGGTCTCATGATCCACTGACGGTCATCGGAGTGGAGGTAAATCGGAACGCCGCCAAACGCCTCGCTCCACTCGACCATTGCCGAATAATAATGGCAGTGCGAAATGGCGATCGCGGTCAGGCCGCCCCGTCGGTTGATTTCGGCCACCGCCTCGTCGCTGACCATCGAGATGCAGTCCCACAGTACATTGCCGTGCGGCGTTTGCGCCAGCAGCGCCCGCTGACCGATGGCGAAGCGCGGCTCGATGCCGAAGGCGAGCACGCCGGCGTCGTTTTTCATCACGATCCGATGTCCGGCGGCGAGCTCTTCCGGCGTGATCCAGGCCTGGCCCTCCCAGCGCACATATTGCCGCTCGTCCTCGCAGATCGGGCAATGGTCCGGTGGCGCGGCCGCGGCCGCGAACTGGACGCCGCACTGGAGGCAAAGGAAACAGGTCATCGGTCCTCCCGGATTGCGTGCCGGAAATCCATTCAGTGCTTCCTCGAAAGCTGTTTCGTCGCGGCTTCGAGCCCAGCGAGCGTCAGCGGAAACATGCGGCCGCCAAAGATATCGCGGATCATGGCGATCGAATGAGTATAGCCCCAGTGTTTCTCATTCTCCGGGTTGAGCCATACCGCGTTCGGCCACTGCTGCAGCAGACGGCCGAGCCAGACGGCGCCTGCCTCCGGGTTCCAGTGCTCGACCGAGCCGCCGGGATGCGCGATCTCATAGGGGCTCATCGAGGCGTCGCCGACGACGATCACCTTGTAGTCCTGACCGTATTTGTGGAGCAGATCGAAGGTCGGAATCACCTCCGCATGGCGGCGGCTATTGTCTTTCCAGACGCCTTCGTAGAGGCAGTTGTGGAAGTAGAAATATTCGAGCTGGCGGAATTCGGCGCGGGCGGCCGAAAACAGCTCCTCGACGCTTCTGATGTGATCGTCCATCGAGCCGCCGACATCGAAGAACATCAGCAGCTTCACGGCGTTGCGCCGTTCGGGCCGTGTCCGCACGTCGAGATAGCCGTGCTCGGCCGTGGCGTGGATGGTGCCGGGCAGGTCGAACTCCTCCTCGGCGCCTTCGCGCACCCAGCGGCGCAAGCGCTTCAGCGCGATCTTGATGTTGCGGGTGCCGAGTTCGACGGCATCGTCGAAATTCCTGAACTCGCGCTTGTCCCAGACTTTCACCGCGCGGCGGTTGCGGCTCTCCTGCTGGCCGATGCGCACGCCTTCGGGATTGTAGCCATAGGCGCCGAAGGGTGAGGTGCCGCCGGTGCCGATCCATTTCGACCCGCCCTGGTGACGGGCCTTCTGTTCTTCCAGCCGCTTCTTCAACGTCTCCATCAGCTTTTCGAAACCGCCGAGCGCCTCGACCAGTTTTTTCTCCTCATCGGTCAGGTGTTTTTCGGCAAGCCGGTGCAGCCATTCCTCCGGAATGTTTGCGACATCGACCACGTTTTCGCCAGCCAGCGCTTCGACGCCCTTGAAGACGTGCGAAAAGACCTGGTCGAAACGGTCGATGTGGCGCTCGTCCTTCACCAGTGCCGCGCGGGCGAGATAGTAAAACCCCTCGACGTCATAATCGACCAGCCCCGCCTCCAGCCCTTCCAGCAGCGACAGATATTCCCGGAGCGAGACGGGAACCCGCGCAGCCTTCAGTTCGAGGAAGAAGGGAATGAACATCGTCCGACTTTATCTGTGCCCTTCAATCTTCTCCCGTGCGGCGCTGGCGATGAAAGCGGAACGCGTGAGGCCGCGTCGGCTCGCTTCGGCATCGATTGCCGCCAAAAGGCCTGCGTCGAGCGACAGATTGGCCCGGACAGGCCGTCCGGAATCGATCAGCACTGGGATCATCACGGCAGATTCGCCGGCAGCGCTATCGATTTCGCCCAGTCGGAGCAGATCTGCCACTGTGCGCGAGCCGGGCAAGGGCAAGTGCTTCGCCATTCGTGCCTCGGCCCATTCGCGGACGGCGGAGGTCGCATCGGCTATGGCCTCTTCGGGACTTGCGCCACCGCCGTGACATCCGGGAAGATCGGGCACCCGCACGCCCCAGATATCGTCTGCGCCGTCAAGAACTCCGACATAGTGCGTCATGGTTCCTCCTTAAATCCATCCGGCAAGCCGGGCGATCGACCGTGCGACACCCGGAGATTGTTCGCGATGCCGCGGCACGATGATCATGATCTCCGGCCTCTCCGGATGCTCATACTTCTCATGCTTGCCGCCGCCTACGTTCACCCAGCCGTCGCGCAAAAGCCTGGTGACGATCTTGCGTGTGTTGGTCTCGATCAGCGGCACGAGCACTCCTGATCATGCGCAATATATTGCGCAACAGCGGCTATTTCAATCGTCGGCGTTATCACATCAAATCATATTCGATGAAGCCGGTGCGCCGCGCCACGTGATCGTAGAGCTTGCGCGCGGTGGTGTTGGTCTCGTGCGTCATCCAGTAGACGTTCTTGACGCCGATCTTGCCGGCTTCCTGCTTGACCGCTTCGATCAAGGTGGCGCCGACGCCTTTGCCGCGCACCTCCGGGTCGGCGAACAGGTCCTGCAGATAGCAGTTGTTCATCTGCGACCAGCACGAGCGATGGTAGAGATAGTGCGTCAGGCCGACCGCCTTGCCGTCGAGGGTGGCGATGAACCCCTTCGGCTCGAATTCACCTTCCGTGAACAGCCGCTTCCAGGTGACGGCATAGACCTCTTCCGGCAGCTTGGTTTCGTAGAAGGTGAGGTAGGCGGTCCACAGGCGCTGCCAGTCGGCGTGGTCGGATTGTGCCAGTGGGCGGACAGTGATCTCGGTCATTTCATTTCCCTCTGAAGCTTTAGGCCCGAAGCTGCCCCGGTGCCCTGTTGGCGGCAACGGTCCAGCAAGGGGAAAGCGCTGTCCGACCCCTTTCGCTCGCGGCGCGGGCCGCTCCTCACCCTTGCCTTCTCGCCATGAAAGCCAAGCGCTCGAACAGATGCACGTCCTGTTCGTTCTTCAAAAGCGCACCGTGCAGCTTGGGCAGCGCGTTTTTCGGGTCGGCGCGCAGATCCTCGGGCGCGATGTCGTCGGCGACCAAGAGCCTGATCCAGTCGAGTGCCTCGGAGGTCGACGGCTTCTTCTTCAGGCCCGGCACGTCGCGGATCTCGTAGAACTGGGTCAGTGCGGCACGCACCAGGTTCTGTTTGATACCGGGATAGTGCACGTCGACGATCCTGTGCAGCGTCTCGACGTCGGGGAAGCGGATGTAGTGGAAGAAGCAGCGGCGCAGGAACGCGTCCGGCAGTTCCTTCTCGTTGTTGGAGGTGATGATGACGATCGGGCGCACAGCGGCGCGGATCGTTTCGCCGGTCTCGTAGACGAAGAACTCCATTCTATCGAGTTCCTGCAACAAATCGTTGGGGAACTCGATATCGGCCTTGTCGATCTCGTCGATCAGAAGCACGACTTTCTTGCCGGCGGCGAAGGCGTCCCACAGCTTGCCGCGCTTGATATAGTTCCTGATGTCGTTGAAGCGCTCGTCGCCGAGCTGGCTGTCGCGCAGCCGCGAGACGGCGTCATACTCGTAGAGGCCCTGCTGCGCCTTTGTCGTCGACTTTACGTGCCATTCGATCAGCTCAAGGCCGAGCGCGGCCGACACTTGCCTGGCCAGTTCGGTCTTACCGGTGCCGGGCTCGCCCTTGACCAGCAATGGCCGCTCCAGCGCGATTGCCGCGTTGACCGCCACCATCAGATCCTTGTCGGCGACATAGGCCGCCGTGCCTTCGAAACGCATTCTTGCTCCTCGTTTTTTGAGGGCAACCGTAAGGAGACAGTCCAGCCTGTGCAAGGCGCAGCGGCGAGAGCGCGGTGAAACCTTGCGCCGCGCAGCTCAGAGCCAGGATCTTGCAACGAATAAAGCCGCCGAACATGGCCGTCTCACTGGCGCTTGGTCGATCGTCGGCCTATATTGGTCGTGACGGTCTGCGCTTCCCGGCAGGAGAACATTTTCCCCGGGGCCTTAATGATCCCTAGGGAGCTGTCCCTGGGAAGACCCGTGGGTTTTCTCATACGGCGCCCACCTACTTTGTAGGTTCCCGGGATCGCTCTCTCCACCGGTTGTGTGGATCGTCACTCGACGCAAAGGATCCACTCACGGTTCGGTGGATCATGCGGTAGAAAACGTCGCTCCCAATGCTCCAATCAGATCCGACCTTTTCTACCTTGGCTCCATGATCTCCCCAAAAGAACTGAAAAGACGTCTCCGCAAGGAAGCACTCGGGCGCCGCGACGCGCTCGATCCATTCTGGCGGGTGGAAGCGGCGCTCGAAATGGCCGAGACGGCGCGGGACAGCATCGCCGTCGAGCCGGGCCAGATCGTCTCCGGCTTCTGGCCGATGCGCTCGGAAGTCGACGTCCGGCCGCTGATGTTCGCCTTGCGCGAAAAGGGGGCAAGGCTTTGCCTGCCCGCCATTCTCGACAAGGCCACCATCGTCTTTCGCGAATTGGTGCGCGGCGCACCGATGATCGACATGGGGTTCGGCACCGTCGGGCCGCATGAAGAGGCCGAGGTGCTCGATCCCCAGGTGATGCTGGTGCCGCTCGCGGCTTTCGACGCGCGCGGCCACCGCATCGGCTACGGCGCCGGTTACTACGACCGGGCGATCGCGCGGCTGGTCGACAAGGGGCAGCCGCCGCGGCTGATCGGCATTGCTTTCGATTGCCAGGAGGTGGCGCTGGTGCCGGACGAGCCGCATGACGTGATCATCTCGGAAATACTCACCGAGAGCGGGTTGCGCCGGTTCGCGCCGAAATTGTAGATAAGTTCCTGGACGCATGGTCTTTTCCGAAAGTCATGCAGCTTTTTTGCTTCGCTGACCTTCGGTTCGGGATCATCCTTATATGAGACTTCTCTTCCTCGGCGATATGGTCGGCAAGACGGGACGCACGGCGGTGTGGGAACAACTGCCCGGCCTGATCTCGGATTTCAAACTCGACTTCGTCATCGTCAATGGTGAGAACGCCGCCGGCGGCTTCGGCATCACCGAAGAGATCTTTCGCGAGACGATCTCGGCGGGTGCCGATGTCGTCACCACCGGCAACCATGTCTGGGACCAGCGCGATGCGCTGGCTTTCGCGCCGCGCGAGGAACGGTTCCTGCGTCCGTCCAATTTCCCCAAGGGCACGCCGGGGCGGGGCTCCGGCGTCTACATCGCCAGGAACGGCGCGCGTGTTCTGGTCGCCAACATCATGGGCCGGGTGTTCATGCATCCCGAACTCGACGATCCGTTCCAGGCCGGTGAGCGCGAGCTTGCTGCCTGCCCGCTCGGCGAGCAGGCCGATGCGGTGGTCATCGATTTCCACGCCGAGGCGACCTCTGAAAAAATGTGCTTTGCGCATTTTGTCGACGGCCGCGCCAGCCTGGTCGTCGGAACCCACACGCATCAGCCGACCGGCGACCATCATATCCTCAACGGCGGCACCGGCTACATCTCAGACGCCGGCATGTGCGGCGACTATGATTCTTCGCTCGGCATGGACAAGGAGGAGCCGCTCAACCGGTTTCTGTCGAAGGTGCCGAAAGGACGCTTCGAGGCGGCGACCGGCCCGGCGACATTGTGCGGCGTCGGTGTCGACATTTCGGATCGCAGCGGCCTGACCGAGCGGATTGCGCCGTTTCGCCGCGGGCCGCGGCTGGAGGAAACGGCGCCCTCGTTCTGGTCATGACATTGATATAAGCGATGTAATACCTAACTGCCGACTACACCTGCTTCAGATCGTAAAGAGGGGACGACCTCCATGCAGCTAATCGAGTTCTTGACGCCGCATTTCGCCTTTGTCTCCGACCCGACCGCATGGGTAGCGTTGCTGACGCTGATCGTGCTGGAGGTCGTGCTCGGCATCGACAATCTGATCTTCATCTCGATCCTGACCAACAAATTACCGGAGGCACAAAGGGCCCGCGCCCGGCGGCTTGGCATTTCTGCCGCGCTGATCATGCGGCTGGTGCTGCTTGCCACCATCTCGATCATCGTCCAGTTGACAGCGCCGGTATTCACCGCTTTCGGCCATGGTTTTTCCTGGCGCGATCTGATCCTGATCGCCGGTGGCCTGTTCCTCGTCTGGAAAGCGACCAAGGAGATCCACCACACGGTCGATCTCGAGGATCACCAGGACACGATGATAGGCCAGACGCTGCAGCTTTCGATGGCCGGCGCCATCTTCCAGATCCTGCTGCTCGACCTCGTCTTCTCGATCGATTCGATCATCACCGCGGTCGGCATGACCGACGAGATCGCCATCATGTACATCGCCGTGATCGTGGCGGTCACCGTGATGATGCTGGCGGCCGGGCCGCTCGCCGATTTCATCGCCAAGAATCCCAGCATCGTCATGCTGGCGCTGAGCTTCCTGCTGATGATCGGCATGACGCTGATCGCCGACGGCATGGGCTTCCATGTGCCGAAGGGCTACATCTACGCCGCCATGGGGTTCTCTGCGCTGGTCGAGGGCCTCAACATGCTGGCGCGACGTCGGAGAAAGGCAAAGGCCGGCGGGCATTGAGATTGGGCGCTTAAGGACGCCGGTGCGTCTTAACTTGCCGGCACGCCCTTCGGATGACGGTCGCCGATCAGGCCAAGCGTCAGGCCCTGCTCCAGCCACGCCTTGGCGCCGGCGAGCACCAGCGCAAAGCCATCGGCCGAGCCGATCGCCTGCTTGACCTGTTCATCGGGGCTGCCGGCAAAACCGAAATTGCGAACCTCGACAAAGGTCGTGCCGCCCGGCATCTCTCTAAAGGTCCAGACTACAGTGGTCGCCGGATCGCTCCATTGCATGACGATCTTTTCGTTCCTGACGATCTCGCTGACCGTGACTGGCGTCGAGACGCCATACATGCGCCATTCCCAGCGAACCTCGTTGCCGCTGTCCAGCCTGTCGCTGCCATGGGTGAACCAGAATTTCGTGGTGATCGCCGGATCGACGATGGCTTCGAACACGTCGGCGACCGGCCGCCGGATCAGCATGCCGGCTTCGGCGACCGGTGCCTCACGGATTTCCATGTTGTCCTCCTCTCAAAGTCGACGCAGCTTCTGTCACCAGGCATCAGGTTCGCGCCGAGGTGAATGATGTTGGCGGGATTGGTGATCCAGCCGCCACGAAAACCTTCGCCGAGCGCCTCGATGGCGTCGCAGCGCACGACGCCGGCCTTGGCGAGATGATCGGCGGCGGCCGGAAAATCATCGGTGAAAAGCTCCAGCCAGACCTCGGCCTGGCTCAGCATCGGCGCCTCGTCGATCCACAGGCGATTGGGGCCGAGTTCGAAACCAACAGCTGGCGCCTTGGCTGTGAACGGCTTCAGGCCGACGACATCGCGGTAGAAGGCGATCGTCTCCTGGTACTGATGCGGCGGGACTTTCATGGCGATGTTGATGCCGCCGGTGATCTTCGCAGCCATTCTTTCCTCCGTCTTCTCAGATATTGTCTTCATTGGCGGGCTCGCCCTTCATCTCGCTGCGGTAATAGCCGTCACGCAAATTGATGCCGTATTCGACATAGGCCTTCATGCAGGCCAGCATCTGTGACCAGCCCTCACAATTGAGGTAAGACTTCTTCAGGCCGACCGCGTCCTCGTGCCAGCCGGCCTCGGCGATGGTGACGAAGGTGCCGCCGTCGTCCAGCGGCTCGAAATTCATCTCGATGCGCGTCTTGTAAGCCGGCTTGCCGTCGGCGTCGGTGGCGTCCCAGCGCAGCACGATGCGGCTGTCTTTCTCCACCTCGTCGACTTCGACCGGGACCTTGCCCCACCAGACGACCTTGGCGCCGGCCGCCAGCGGGGCGCTGGCGCCGCCGATGGTGGTGAAATAGCCGCTGAGCTTCTTCGGATTGACGACCGCATCGAAGACTTCGGCGACCGGTTTGCCGATGCGGCCCGAAACCCTGAATCCAATAGACATATCCACAGCTCCTTCCTTGATCAGACTGGCATTATGTTATAAAAATATAACATGTCAAGCAAAGCGCAGGACGACAATGTTTTCAAGGCGCTGGCGCATCCGCGCCGGCGTGCGCTGCTGGACGAGTTGAAGGACGCGCCACGGACCACCGGCATGCTGTGCGATGCCTTTCCCGATATGGACCGCTGCACCGTCATGCTGCATCTGAAAGTGCTGGAGGAAGCCGACCTGGTCGTGGTGCGGCGCGAGGGGCGCGAACGCTGGAACCATCTCAATGCGCTGCCGATCAAGCAGATCCACGACCGCTGGATCAGCCAGTATGCCACCCATGCGATCAGCATTCTCGACCGGCTGAAATCCGATCTGGAGGGGTGAATGGCCGCAGGAATGCAGCTGGCGGCACGTTGCGCGCCATCCTTACGGCGCGGCTGGACGAATTGAGCCGATTTATCTATAAGCCGGCCATTCCGAGATAGAGCGCCGTACGTCCATCCGGACGCATCAGGGACGTTCTGAAATTTTGACTTCGAGCATTGTGGCAAAGGGCGAGATCTCGCTGCAGGATGCTCTGCCAAGAAGACGACAGGGGTTCCATGGCTGGCCATTCACAGTTCAAGAACATCATGCACCGCAAGGGCCGCCAGGACGCGGTGCGGTCGAAAATGTTTTCCAAGCTGGCGCGCGAAATAACCGTCGCTGCCAAGAGCGGCACGCCGGATCCGTCGATGAACCCGCGCCTGCGCTTGGCCGTGCAGAATGCCAAAGCGGTGTCGATGCCGAAGGACAATATCCAGCGCGCCATCAACAAGGCGTCGATGGGCGATGCCGAGACTTACGAAGCCGTGCGCTACGAAGGCTACGGGCCGGGTGGCGTTGCGCTGATTGTCGAGGCGCTGACCGACAACCGCAACCGCTCGGCGTCGAATGTGCGCGCCGCCTTCACCAAGGCCGGCGGGGCGATGGGCGAAACCGGCTCGGTGTCGTTCATGTGGGACCGTGTCGGCGAGATCTTCTATCCGGCATCGGTCGGCAGCGCCGAGAAGGTCATGGACGCGGCGATCGAGGCCGGGGCCGACGACGTCCAGTCGGACGAGGAAGGCCACACGATCTATTGTGCCTTCGAGAACCTCGGCGAGGTGTCCAAGGCGCTGGAAGGCGCGCTCGGCGAGGCTGAATCGGTGAAGCCGATCTGGAAGCCGCAGACCAACATTGCGGTCGACGAGGAGCGGGCACAGTCGCTGATGAAACTGGTCGCCACGCTCGAGGACGATGATGACGTGCAGAGCGTCTACGCCAATTTCGAGGTCGACGACGAGACCATGGCGAAGCTCAGCGCGGCATGAGAAGAGCTCAGCCAGGCATGAGCGGAGCTCAGCCAGACACGAGCGGAGCTCAGCCAGACATAAGTGAACAGGCTCTGCCTCAGGTCCGCATCACCTATTGCACGCAGTGCCATTGGCTGCTGCGGGCCGGCTGGATGGCGCAGGAGCTGCTGTCGACCTTCGGAACGGATCTGGGCGAGGTCACGCTGGTGCCCGGCACCGGCGGCATCTTCACCATTTCCTGCAACGACGCGCTGGTCTGGGACCGCAAGCGCGACGGCGGCTTTCCCGATGCCGCAAAGCTCAAGCAACTGGTTCGCGACGTGATCGATCCGGATCGCGCTCTCGGCCATGCCGATCGAAAGGGCCATAGGTCAAAAGACCCCACGTCAAAAGACCCCGGGTCCAAAGACCCTGCCTGACGCAGGGTCTTTTAAATTTCTGGCCTCATTCACCGCCACGCCATGATGAAGCAGCCCAGCGCGGCGATGGCGGTGATGGTGCGGACGTGGTTCCACATCACCCAATCTTTGAGATAGGTGGTCCACACGGCGGCGCCGTTGGCGCTGGCCGGATCGACAGCGGCCAGCGCGTTGTTGAGCGGCACGTTGAAGATCATCGTCACGATCGGGTTGCCGACGACGTAGATCAGGGCACCGGCGAGAAGCCAGAACGAACCCGGTTGGCTCCAGCCGATGATAGCGCCGGTGGCGAGGACAAGGCAGATCAGCCCGGTGCCAAAAAGCGCGGTCATGAACATCGGCGTAATGACGGTGATGTTGATCGAATTCATTGCGGCGATGCCGCCTGCGGCGGGCAGGCGGGCGAACGCCGGCATGATAAAATTGGAAAATGCGAAGAAGACACCGCCGACAATGCCTGAGCCAATTGCGGCGATGAAGGTGAGGGTGGGGAGCAGTTTCATGATCATGTCAGTCCCTCCAGATGCCCGTAGCGGCGGTTTCGGTTGCGTAGGTGGAAAAGTCTTTCGGGGCGCGGCCGAGCACGCGCTCGACGCCGTCGGTCAGCGACTCGTTGCGGCCGTCGAGCACCTCGGTGAACAGCTCGTTGAGCAGCCAGACGAACTCGGCCGGCAACTCGTACCCGGCTACCGCGGCAGTGAACTCGGCATGCGAAATCCGTCTGAACCGAATGTCGCGGCCGCTCGCCTTGCCGATCTCGGCGACCGCGTCGGCGAAGCTCAGCAGCCGTGGCCCGGTTAGCTCATAAAGCTGGCCGACATGGCCTTGCCGGGTGAGCACCGTCACGGCGGCGTCGGCGATGTCGTCGGCGTCGACGAACGGCTCTCCGACAGTGCCGACCGGCAAGGCGACCTCACCGGCGAGCAGCGGATCGAGCAAAAAACTCTCGCTGAAATTCTGCGAAAACCAGGCGCAGCGCAGGATTGTCCAGTCGGCGCCTGAGGCTTTCAGCATCTCTTCTGCGCGTTGCGCTTCCGTTTCGCCACGCCCTGACAGCAGTACCAGCCGTTTGACGCCGCGGTCCACGGCAAGACGAGAGAAGGCGCCGACCGCTTCGGCCGCACCGGGCACCGCAAGATCAGGATAGTAGGTGATGTAGACGGCGCTCACGCCATCAAGGGCCGGCGCCCAGGTGGCTTTGTTTTCCCAGTCGAACCGCGGCGTGCCCGAGCGCGAGCCGATCCGTACCGGCAGGCCCTGCGCCGTCAACCTATCTGCGAGACGACGGCCGGTCTTGCCGGTGCCGCCGAGGATTAAAGTCGGTTTCCTTGCTGTGTCGATCATGGTGATTCTCCTCTGTCCGAAACATGAGTAATCCTCACGTTTGCAAAACGTGATAAACCCTCGTATTTTACCAGTCAAGCCAATTTGTTGATCATTCGTCAGGAGACAGTGATGGAAGGCTCGACCGTATCGGGTTCACAGGACGGCCAGATCGCATCGCCGCGCCGGGCGCCAAGTCAGCAGCGCAGCCGCGAGCGGGTCGAGCGGATGCTGGCCGCAGCCTCCGCGCTGATCGCCGAGCAAGGCAGCGATGCCATGCGCATGGGCGAAGTGGCGGAACGGGCCGGCGTGTCGATCGGTTCGCTCTACCAGTTCTTCCCGGACAAGCGGGCGATCATCTGGGCTCTGGCCGAGCGCTACACCGCCGAGAGCCAGGCCTGCATCGCGGCAGCACTTGCCAAGGTTAGCGACGCCGAAGGGTTGCGGCGGGCATTTTCCGAGCTGGTGGATATTTATTACCGGCTGTTCCTGGCGGAGCCGGTGATGCGCGACATCTGGTCAGGCACGCAGGCCGACAAGGCACTGCGCGAACTCGAGCTTGCCGACAGCCGGGCCAACGCCGAATTCCTCACTGCGGTGCTGAAGCGGCTGCGGCCCACCGCCGATCCGGCGGCGCTGGAAACGACGGCGTTTCTCATCTGGCAGATGGGCGAGGCTACCATGCGGCTGGCGATCTCGGTCGGGCGGCAAGAAGGCGACGATCTGGTCGCCGCCTACAAGCGCATGGCGCTGCGCGAACTGGTCGGCGAATAGAGCCGAGACTACCGGCCGAAATAATCCCGTAGCATTTCCGTGCGCTCATCTTCCTCGCACATCGCCATGCGGCCGAGGCTGGACCGGCCTCTATGAAGCGCGACAACAGCCAATGCGCAGTTTACGGTTGGGTCATCCGCCGAAATTGCCAGATCCCGCAAGGCCAATTTGAAAAGGATCTGCCACGCAGTTTTGTAGTGTGGTTCGATCCAATCCGGGATCGGCGGGTTCCGGTCGTAGGCCAATCGCGCTTCTTCGATCGTGGCGGCCAGACCGTAGGCTCCCCAATAAACTGGAGTTTGGCCTTCGGAGATGCGAGCCAGTTCCACAACGGCGGCGTAAGATGCGTCTCCAACATCACCCTGATGATGCAGTTCGTTCCAGAGCTCGTCCCAGACCGACTTGTCACCGTAGTGAACGGCCAGCCAACCCGTCGACCCTCCTGTCGCGGGTAGCTCCAGTCAACAAAAAACCCGCCACGAGGGCGGGTTTTTCGATCCGAGAAAGGCCTGCGGCTTAGAGGCCGAAACCTTCGAAACGCTTCTTGAACTTCGACAGGCGGCCGCCGCGGTCGAGCAGGGTCTGCTGGCCGCCGGTCCAGGCCGGATGGGTGGTCGGGTCGATGTCGAGGTTCATCGTGTCGCCTTCCTTGCCCCAGGTCGAACGGGTCATGTATTCGGTGCCGTCGGTCATGACGACCTTGATGGTGTGGTAGTCGGGATGGATGTCGGTCTTCATTGTGCTATTCCTGGTTCGCTGGCGCTGCTGACGGGCATAAAGCCTGCGTCGATGCGCCCCTTTTTAAAACTCGAAGCCGCAGCTATTGAGGAGCCACGGCTTTTAAAAACGGTCGGCGAGCCTATACATCAGCCGGAATTGAATCACAAGGCCGCGGCAAGCGCATATTAAGGCGCATACCAAAAGAGCCAGAGGAAACGGTCATGGCGCACACCAGCGGCGATGCAGACGAGCGTAGGCGCTCGCTCAAGCCGCTGCGGCGCCTGTTCCCGTACATCACCCGCTACCGGAAAATGGTCATTGGCGCGGTCGTCTCGCTGACCGTCGCGGCGGCGACGACGCTGGCCCTGCCGCTCGCCGTGCGGCGGATGATCGACCACGGCTTTTCCGCCTCCGATTCCAGTTTCATCGCCGAGTACTTTGCCATGCTGGTGGTGATGGCCGCCTTGCTCGCCGCGGCGTCAGCGTGCCGCTATTATTTCGTCATCACGCTGGGCGAGCGCGTCGTCGCCGACATCCGCAGCGATGTCTTCCGCCATGTCACGACGCTGTCGCCATCCTTCTTCGACACCGCCCAGTCGGGCGAGATCGTGTCGCGGCTCGCCGCCGACACCACGCAGATCAAGTCGACGGTCGGGGGCACCGCATCGGTGGCGCTGCGCAACCTCATCCTTGGCGTCGGCGCCGTGGCGATGATGGTTGTCACCAGCCCGAAGCTGTCAGGTCTCGTCATCGCCGCCATCCCGGTGATCGTGCTGCCGCTGGTTGCCTTCGGCCGCTCGGTGCGGCGCAAATCGCGGCTGGCGCAGGACACGCTGGCCGATGCCACGGCCTATGCCAGCGAGCAGATCGGCGCGGTGCGCACGCTGCAGGCCTTCACCAACGAAAAGTTGGTCACCGGGCATTTTTCATCCGCCGTGGAAGCCGCGTTCGATGCGGCGCGATCCTCGATCTTTGCCCGATCCTTCCTCACCTTCTTCGCCATTTTCATGATCTTTTCCTCGGTGGTGGCGGTGCTGTGGTTCGGCTCGCGCGACGTGCTCGACGGCACGCTGTCGCCGGGTACGCTCGGCCAGTTCCTGCTCTATTCGGTGTTCGCCGCCGGCGCGCTCGGCGCGCTGTCGGAAGTGTGGGGCGAGCTTGCCCAGGCGGCCGGCGCCGCCGAACGGCTGACCGAGATCCTGGCCGAGAAGCCCGCGATCCAAGCCCCCGCGCATCCGAAACTGCTGCCGGCGACGGCCAGAGGCGCAATAAGTTTCGACGACGTATCCTTCTCCTATCCGGCTGGGCCCGACCGCGCCGCCGTCCGCGGGCTTAGTCTCCAGGTCAAGCCCGGCGAGACCGTGGCGATCGTCGGCCCCTCCGGCGCCGGCAAGAGCACCGTCTTTTCGCTGCTTCTGCGCTTCTACGACCCCGAGGCCGGCAAGATCATGATCGACGGCGTTGACGTGCGCGAGGCCGACCCCGTCGCCGTACGAGAGCGCATCGCCATCGTGCCGCAGGATGTCACCATCTTCGCGGCCAGCGCGCGTGACAATATCGGCTTCGGCCGTCCGGACGCCAGCCAGGCCGAGATCGAGGCGGCGGCCAAGGATGCGCTTGCCGACGAGTTCATCCTGAAGCTCGAGAAAGGCTACGACAGCCAGGTCGGCGAGCGCGGCGTGACGCTGTCCGGCGGCCAGCGCCAGCGCGTGGCGATTGCCCGCGCCATCTTGCGCGATGCGCCGATCCTTCTGCTCGACGAGGCGACCTCGGCACTGGACGCCGAAAGCGAGACGCTGGTGCAGACGGCGCTGGAGCGGCTGATGCAGGGCCGCACCACCATCGTCATCGCCCACCGGCTGGCGACGGTGCTGAAGGCCGACCGAATCCTGGTCATGGATGGCGGCTGCATCGTCGAGGAAGGCACCCACCAGAGCCTCGTCACCAAGGGCGGCATCTATGCGCGGCTGGCCAAGCTGCAGTTCGAAACCGGGGCGGATGCTTTCAGGGGCGCCGCGGAGTAGGTCTTTCCATTGGCGTCAGTTCGCTTCGGCGTCCGAATAGGTGAAATTGTAATTCCAAGCCGAGTTGTCGTTGATCTTCTTGAGGGATTTCAAATAGGGGCCGAGGCTCTTGGCGGGAACCTGGTCATTGAGAGTCTTGAGAAACCAGTCGACCTGAAATTCTGTGGAGGTGCTCGTCCAACGAGCCTTGAATGCGACGTGGGGCGTAATCACGTCGTCATTGTCCTCGGGGCCAACGAAGTGGGCCTTCAAATTTCTGACGGTGCACCGGTGTCGTCGAAAGATCGGGCTGCCTAGCCAGATTGGCGCGCTTCTTTCGAGCAGGTCGGGCTCCGGCAGATACCTGATGCCGACATCCGATTTCAGCGCAAATTCCTTGGAGAGGTTATCGGCGTCGAGATCGTCTGCCGACAGATCGTAGGATTCGGTTACCGAAACCAGATTCTTGTCGCGGCTGTCGTTCGTTACCAACGGCCCCAGGCTTTTCATTCCGGGATACTGACGATTGTAATATTTGAGATAGTCGTCCGCGATCTTTGCCGCCGATTGCGAGACAAGCTTATAGCGCATGCTATCGGCATCTGCGCCCCAATAGGTGGTGGTAACCGTCAGTTTGAGCGGCTCGCCTTTACGTTTGGGAAAATCGAATACCTCATTCACAAAGGTGGTCGGCTGGTAGAGCTCCTTTCGGTCAATCTTTTCCATATCTGCGTTGTCAGCGACAATGGGCAGCGCAAAGCCGTAGTCGGGCGGTATAAGATTATCTGCCCTGCCGCCCTGCAGATAGTTGGTCGCGTCTATCCAGTAGGTCTGGCTGTCGATGGCGACCTTTACGATGACGTGGTCAAACGCCCTTATCGTCGGAAGCGTCGTGGCGAGAGCAAGCCCTTCGTCGAGATCCGTGAGAGCCACGTCCGCGTGGATTCCCAGTCGCCGCAGGCTGGAGGCGAGAAGCAGCGCCTTGTCCTTGCAATCTCCGAACCCGCTTGCCACCACGGTGGTCGGGCTGCGCGGGATATAGGAACCACGGCCCATGGACAGGCTGACATAGCGGATGTTGTCCTGGACCAACCGCATTGCCTCGATCATCCTGTCTTCGGGCGCATCGTATTTCGCGGCAATGGCGTCGAGCTTCGCCGCGAAACCTGCCGGCAGCTCCTGGTTCAGCCGATAATACGGAAGAACCGTGTCGACGATGTCTTGCCACTTAGACGCCGAAGAGATTTCGATGGACGGATATGTGAGAAAGTCGGGCGGCAGATATTCCTGCGATTTCACCGGAATCGGGTTGGCGCTTTGCCAAAGATAGGTCGTCGTTTCTCCGGTAGACTGGACATCCGGGCGTATGTCCGTCCTGACCTGTCGGAATTTCAGGGGCTGCACCGTTGGCCACGTCACTCTTTCGCGGATCAGAGCGATGGGTTCGTCCCAGGCAACGGCAAAGGAATGGAAAAGAAGATCCGTGCCGACGATCGGAGTTCTGACCGTGGTCTTGCCATAGTCGACGATGTCTCCGACCCGGACATCGTTGATGTTGACGTAAGCGGTAAGCCAGCCATCGAAGAGGCCCTTCTCCGCATCCCTCTCGCGCCGAAACACGTCGAACTCAGCATCGGAAAGGTGCTGGATCACCACGCCGTCGCGAATGATGTCGATCCAGTTCACGGTGACATCGGACGTCGCAGGATCGAATTCAAAACTTATGCTGGCGCCGCGTTCCAGGCCTGTGCGGTCGACGATCCTGTAGGCATAGCGGTCGAAGATCTCCAATCCGCCCAGACGCTTCCGGATCTGATATTCCGACAGCAGGTTGGATATGCCATTCTTGACCTGACTGTCGAATTGCGGATCGGCCTTGGGAAGCGCGACTCGCTCGATCCAGTCGCCAAAGCTGCCCTTGTGCACGGTCGTACCGGCCATGGCCGGCCAGCAGACCGTGCAAATGACAATCACTACGGTGAGTCTTGCCAATATAGTGAGTCTTGCGACCACTATTGTCGCCGCCTGAAAGTGCCTTGCCCGCCCCATGCCCTGTACGTCCCCAGATACAGTCGAATGCCACTAGTGATAGAAAAGTAAATTGCGTCCTGCAAGGCAGGGTGGCTCGGCTAGGACCGAGAATGATGAATCATCGTCGACACACCAATGATGGTCAGGCGGGATGGGTGGGAGG
>SAQG01000006.1:0-75454 GCA_004020315.1 Mesorhizobium sp. | reverse complement strand
GGTGGGAGGGGTGCGGTCCTAAGCGCCGTAGCGCTTCTTCAGGTGATCGGTGAAATGCGCGGCGTTGAGTTTCTCGCCGGTGGCGCGTTCGAGCAGGTCGGGCGTCGACCAGCGCGAGCCTTGCGACCAGATCCTTTCACGGCGCCAGTCGTTGATCGCCGCGAAATTTCCCTTGGCGAGGTCTTCGTCTGCCGAAGGATGATCTCTGGTCAGCGCCGCCCATTGCTGCGCCGCCATGATAGCGCCCAGCGTATAGGACGGGAAATAGCCGAAGGCGGCACTCGGCCAATGCACGTCCTGCATCGGCCCGTCGGCCGGATTGTCTGATGTCGACAGGCCGAGATAGTCGCGCATCTTGGCGTCCCAGGCCTCGGGCAGGTCGGCGGCCTCCAGCCGCCCCGAGACAAGCTCCTGCTCCAGCTCGTAGCGCAGGATGACGTGCAGCGGATAGGTGACCTCGTCGGCGTCGACGCGGATCAGGCCGCGCTCGACCCGGTGTACATGCGGCAGGATGTCGTCGATCGACCAGGCCTCGCCGAGATGCTTTTCGACGACAGGCAGCGCCCAGCGCCAGAATTCGGGATTGCGGCCGATCTGCTTTTCGACGAACAGGCTCTGGCTTTCATGCACGGCCATGCCGCGCGCCTTGCCGAGCGGCCAGTGCGCCCACGCCTTTGGCAGGTTCTGTTCGTAAAGCGCGTGGCCGGTCTCGTGCAGCACGCCCATCAGCGCCGACAGGAAGTCGGAGGTCTTGTAGCGGGTGGTGATGCGTACGTCGCTCGGCACGCCGCCGCAGAACGGATGATGCGAAACCGAAAGCGAGCCGTGGGTGAGATCGAAGCCGACCGCCGCCATCATGGCAAGGCCAAGCTCGCGCTGCTTTTCGATCGCATAGCTGCCCGAGAGCGGTTTCAGCGGCTGTTTCGCCAACCGCTCTTCCTGCACGGCCAGTGCCTCCGGTACGAAATCCCTAAGGAAGGTCTTCAACTCCGCGAAGACCGGCGTGATGTCGGCGGCGCGGTTGCCGGGATCGTACTGCTCCATCAGCGCGTCATACGGATCAAGGCCGAGCACGTCGGCGCGAAGTGCTGCTTCCTCGCGCACCAGCGCCACGACGCCTTCGAGCGCCGGCAAAAACCCCGCCCAGTCGTTTTTAGCGCGCAGGTCGCGCCAGAGCTGCTCGGAGCGCATGCGCGCGGTCGTTTGGCGCTCGACGAATTCGACCGGCAGGCAGGTCAGGTTGGTGTATTGCCGCCGGAACTCCTTGACCGCTGCCTGCTGTTCTTCGTTCAGCGTCTCCTGTTCGGCCGCCGCGATCCAGTCGGCGATCTCCGGCGCGGTCGCTCTGGCGTGATGCATGCCGGCCAGCGCCGACATCGCCTCGGCGCGCTTTTCGCCGCCGCCGACGGCCATATGGGTCGCCTCGTCGGCGCCGAGAATGGCGAGGGCATGTTCCAGCGCTTCGAGCTTGTGGCCGAGGTCGTCGAGTTTCTGAAAGGACATGGCAGGTTCCGCTGAATTTGAACGGCGGGAAAAGATACCAATGTGCGGGCATTGGCAACCCTGAAGGCCGTCTGCGATGGGCGCTTTAATCGCCCCGTACCGCGCCGCGCGTCCCAGAAGGACGCGCGGCGCCATAGTGAAAGAAGACGCCCTCGGGGCAAAGCCCCGAAGGCGCCGCTGCGCGGACCTTCGGTGCGCAACGGATCATGCGCCAAGGATCATGCGCAGATGAAGGTGCGGCGCTGTAATGGATGATTTCAGCCTTTTGGATAATTTGGGCCGTAGCCGTTTGGATAATATCCGCCATCGCCGCCGCTGCCGATGAGGAAGGCGCTGCCGGTATCAGCTCGCAGCCTTTGGCTCACATCATCGAGCTGCCGCAGCAGTTGCTGATATCGCGTGGCCCGCATCGTTCCATCTCGCGCGGCCTTCTGGGCGGCCCGATCAAGTTGAGAGACCTGCGTGCGCAAGTCACGCGCTTCGTCCGGCTTGATCCTGTTCGCCTGCATGGCGGCTCGGATACCGGTATCCACGCTCTCTATCTGGTTGATCAAAGCTGTCTCACGCGGGCCGGCGTAGGCGCCAGCAAACGGAACGGTAACGAGAAGTGCGGCGAGCGTTGCGGTCGTGAAGGTCTTGGGAGTGAAAGAGCGCATGGTTTGCGTCTCCTTTTACTGGGGAAGGCGGCGATTGGGACGCCCACCTTCCGGCCGTGGGCCGTCCGGTTCCGTCGCGTCGCGATGGACGGTTCCACCGCCGGCGGTTCTCGGCCCCGTGACACAGCCTAGGAGCGGTTCTCGGCAAAGTGTAATCAAAAAAAGGTAATCTTTTCAGGCCTTGCTAGCCCGCATTGCCGCCCTAAATGCGGCCGCCACCTGGGCGATCAGCGCTCGGTCAGTTTCAGCTCGATGCGGCGGTTCTTGTTGCGCGCGTCTTCGGTGTCGGCAGGGTCGAGCGGCTGGAATTCGCCGAAGCCGGCCGCAACCAGCCGATTGGCCGGCACGCCGTTCTCGATCAGGAACTTCACCACCGAGGTCGAGCGCGCCGTCGACAATTCCCAATTGTCGCGGTAGCGGCCGGTGCCCGACAGCGGCTTGTCGTCGGTGTGGCCGTCGACGCGCAGCACCCAGTTGATCTCCGGCGGAATCTCCTTCTGCAGGTCGATGATGGCGTTGGCGAGCTTCTTCATCTCGTCCTTGCCGGCATCGTTGATCACTTCGGAGCCTGTCGGGAAAAGCACTTCCGACTGGAAGACGAAGCGGTCGCCGACGATGCGGATGTTCTCGCGGTCGGCAAGGATCTCGCGCAGCCGGCCGAAGAAGTCGGACCGATAGCGGTTCAGTTCCTGCACACGTTGCGCCAGTGCGACATTCAGGCGGCGGCCGAGATCGGCGATCTTGGTGTTGGACTCGCGATCGCGCGTTTCGGACGCGTTGAGCGCCTCTTCTAGCGCTGCGATCTGCCTGCGCAGCGCCGCGATCTGCTGGTTGAGGATTTCAACCTGGCTCAGTGCCTGCTGGCTGATCTGGCGCTGGTTGTCGAGTTCACCCGAAAGCGCCGTGGCGCGCTGGCTGGCCGCGTCGCCGGCACCGGCGCCTTGCGCCAGCAATTGCTCGAGCCGGCTCTTTTCCGCCTCCGACGCCGACAGCGACGCCTGCAAATTGGCGAGCGAATCTTCCTTGTCCTGCGTCGTCGAGCGCTCCAGCGCCAGAAGCTGGGTCAGTTCGTTGATCTGCGAGTTGAGGCGGTTGAGCACCGTGTCCTTGCCGGAGATTTCGCGGCCGAGCAGGAACTGCGCCAGCACGAAGACCGTGAGCAGGAACATGATCGCGAGCAGCAGCGTCGACAGCGCGTCGACGAAGCCCGGCCAGTAGTCGATACGGCGATCGGTACGCCGGCTCCTGGCGAGAGCCATGCTAGTGGACTCCAGTCTTCTTCAGGGCGTCGGCGATCTTCTCCAGCGTATGGCGCATCGCCTTCTGCTCGTCCGACTGGGCCTCGACCCAGTCGCGCATGATCTGCTGCTCCGAGCGCATGTTCTTGACCAGGCCCGAAATGCCGTCGGCAAGGTTGGCCATGGCGGTGGCGACACGCGGATTGGTGCCGCCGCCGTTCTCCTGCATGCTGCGCAGTCTTTCCGACAGGACGCGGATCTCGTCGGAGGACTCGGCCTTGGGCGGTTCGGCGACGACGATGTCGGAGGACAGGTCGGTGACCGAGGACAGCCAGTTTTCGAGCTCGGTGTAGAAGCGTGTCTGGGCGCGGCCAGCCTGCAGGTCGAGGAAGCCGAGCACCAGGGAACCGGACAGGCCAAACAGCGACGACGAGAAGGCGGTGCCCATGCCGGCCAGCGGCGCGGAAAGCCCCTGCTTCAGCGATTCGAGCACCGCGGCGGCATCGCCGGAGCCGGGATCGAGCGACTCGATGGTTTCGCGGATCGAGCCGATCGTGTTGAGCAGGCCCCAGAAGGTGCCGAGCAGGCCGAGGAACACCAGCAGCCCGACAAGATAGCGGGAGGTGTCGCGGCTTTCGTCGAGGCGAGTGGCGATCGAATCGAGCATGGTGCGCATCGAGCTGGTCGAGAAGGCGATCGTCGGCGAGCGGCCGATCATCGCCTTCATCGGCGCCAGCAGCACCGGTTCGGTGGTTTCGGAGCCGGCCCGAAAGGAGTTGACCCAGCGCACTTCGCGAAACAGCCGGCCGACCTGCGCGAAAGCCAGCAGGATGCCGACCACAAGCACGCCGACGATCAGGCCGTTGAGACCGGGATTGGTGGCAAAGGCTGTCGAGATCTGACGGGTCAGGATGGCGGCGATAAAGGCGACGATGATCAGGAAGATGACCATGGTCAGCAGGAAAACCTGCGGGCTCGACAATTTGTGCGGATCGTACATCAGGACGTCGGAGCGTCTGCCCATGCCGAAGGATTTGAGAAAAGCCATCCGTGCCCCGTTTCCGATGCCGCTGCCGCCAATTCACGTTTGACGGCGACTCTAAACGCAATTGTGACGAAATTGAATGGCGCTTGGCAATATTGCCAACCGGACCATCGGCGTCAGAGTCGGTTGATGACCAGGCAATCGACCATGGCGGCCAGGTGCAGGCCGGCGCCGGTTACGACAAAGCCGTGCCACAGCGCATTGTGGAAGCGCAGGCCCTTCCAGGCGAAGAAGATGACGCCGCAGGAATAGACGATGCCGCCGGCAACGATCAGCGCGATCGATGTCGTCGGCAATGTCTGGACGAGCGGCTCGACAAGAACGATGCCGCTCCAGCCTATGGCGAGATAGAAGACGATCGCCAGCCGGTCGAAGCGACCGGGGAGAAGCACTTTGATGGCGATGCCGATCGCTGCCGCGACCCAGACCAGGACGATCATCGAGATGGCCAGCGGCGAGCCGTCGAGCTGGGCGAGGAAAGGCGTGTAGGTCGCGGCGATCAGCAGATAGATCGCGGCATGGTCGAAGCGCCGCAATATCCACTTGGCCGGCGACGACACCGGCCACAGATTGTAGGCGAGCGACACCGACAGCACGGTGAGCAGCGAAATCACGTAGAAAGCGGCGGCGATATATTCGCCGGGACCGGCATGGAAGGCGGCCAGCGCCAGCAGCGCCGAGCCGGCGGCAATGGCGAGCACGATGCCCACCGCATGGACGATGCCGTCGGCGATCATTTCGGCGCGCGAATAGTGCCAGCGTCCCATGAAGGGGATTTCCATCTGGGATTCGGGGCCGATGTGCGTCATGAAGGATCCTGCATCCCCCTATCTGGGCGGATGCCGGGCAGTATTTCAAGCTTTGGTTGCGGTTTTGCGACTGCGGCGGTTCAGCGCGTCAGGCACGCCAAAGCCTAGCGCGGCGTCACCGGCTTCCTGACCGTCTTCAACAGCGCACGCTGGATGATCTCGTTGCCGGCAACGATCGAGCCGCCATCCAGCATGTTCTGCCCGCCGGCGAAGTCGGAGATGAAGCCGCCCGCCTCGCGGATCAGCAGGATGCCGGCGGCGACGTCCCAGGCAGACAGGCCGGTTTCCCAGAATCCGTCCATGCGGCCGGCAGCGACGTAGGCGAGATCGAGCGAGGCGGAGCCGAGGCGGCGTACGCCCGAGACTTCGGCCATCACGTTGCGCAGTTCGACCAGGAAATTGCCGTGCTGGCCGCGGCCGAGATGCGGCACGCCGCAGCCGATCACCGTGTCGATCAGCTTGGTGCGGCCGGCGACCCGCAGCCGGCGGTCGTTCATGAAGGCGCCGCCGCCGCGCTCGGCGGTGTAGAGTTCGTCCATCGCCGGATTGTAGACGACACCCGCGACGATCTGGCCTTGGCGCTCCAGCGCGATCGAGATGGCGAAGAGCGGAATGCCGTGCAGGAAATTGGTGGTGCCGTCGAGCGGGTCGACGATCCAGCGGTGCTGGCCGTCGTCGCCTTCGATCAGGCCGCGCTCCTCCATCAGGAAGGCGTAGCCCGGCCGCGCCTTCGACAGCTCGGTGAAAAGGATGTCTTCGGCCTTGCGGTCGGCCTGGCTGACATAGTCGCCCGGGCCCTTCATCGAGACCTGCAGGTTCTGCACTTCGCCGAAATCACGCGACAGCGAGCGGCCGGCCTTCATAGCGGCCTGGACCATGACATTGAGGATCGCGGAACGCGCCATTGCTCTTCTTCCTGCCGCGCTTTAGTCGGCGCGGCGCACGTAGGTGATTTCGTTGGTGTCGACGATGATGCGCTCGCCCGAGCCGATAAAGGGCGGCACCAGCACGCGAATGCCGTTTTCCAGCATCGCCGGCTTATAGGACGAGGCGGCCGTCTGACCCCTCACCACCGGATCGGCTTCGGTGATGGTCAGCGTCACCTGGTCGGGCAGTGAAATGCCGATCGGCCTTTCGTCATAGAGCTGGACCGTCACCATCATGCCGTCCTGCAGGAAGGCGGCGCGATCGCCGACGAAATCCTTTTGCAATTCAAGCTGCTCGTAGCTTTCGGTATCCATGAACACCAGCGCTTCGCCCTGCTCGTAGAGGAAGGAGAAATCCTTCATCTCCAGCCGGATCTGTTCGACGGTTTCGGCGGAGCGGAAACGCTCATTGAGCTTGGTGCCGTTGATCAGGTTCTTCAGCTCGACCTGGTTATAGGCGCCGCCCTTGCCTGGCTTGACAGTATTGGTTCTGACCGCGACCCACAGGCCGCCATCATGCTCGATGACGTTGCCGGGACGGATTTCGTTGCCATTGATCTTGGCCATGATGATGTGATCCGGAATGAGATTTTCGCGATGAAAGCGATTTGGCGCATCCAAGACCACAAATCGCCAGGAGAGGCAAGGGAGTGGACAAGAGGGGGGTTGGGCAGGAGGGGAGTGGAGGCGGAGCCATCCCCTCGCCAGCATCTAACCCGCGCCGCTGCCAGATATTCACCATCCGTGGCGCTTTACGGCAGGCGGTTGGCCTTCTGCAGCGCCTGCTTCGTCTGGTCGTCGGTCAGGCCCTGCAGAAAATCGTCCATCTGCGGATCGATCAGCCCGGCGCGGCGTGCGACGACGTACCAGGCGCCGGCAAGGATCGGATCCGGGTCGGTGCCGATGCCGCCCATGTAAAGCTTGGCGAGGCGGTTCTGGGCGGCGACATTGCCGCCCTCGGCGGCCTGTTTCATCCAGCCGAAGCCGGATTTCAGGTCGCGGGCGCCACCGCGTCCTTCGATCATCCAGGAGGCGAGATCGATCTGCGCCGTATCGTAGTTCTGCCGTGCTGCCTGCGCCAGCAGCCCTCGCGCCTGGACATCGTCGCGCGGCTTGCCGCCGACGCCATTGGCATAGACCTGCGCCATCGCATATTGCGCGTCGGCAAGGCCGGTCGCGGCGGCGCGCTGATAGTAGGACACCGCCTTTGCAATGCCGGCATCGCCGGGGTCCTGCTGGACCAGCAGCTGCGCGAAATTGAACTGCGCCAGACGATTGCCGGCCTCGGCGGCGGCCTGCATCAGCGCGTAGGCTCCCTTTTCGTCCTTCTTGACGTAACGGCCGTCGAGCAGCATCAGCGCATACTGGAACTGCGATTCCGGTATGCCCTGCTCGGCGGCAAGCGCGTACCACTTTGCCGCCTCCGCCGCGTTGACCGGCACGCCAAGACCGCGCGACAATATCTCGGCGATCAATGTCTGCGCCGCCGGATCGCCGTTCTGGGCGCGAACCAAAGCGAGATTGTAGGCCGTCTTGTAAAGACCGCGCTGGAAGGCGCCATAGGCAGAATCCGACGGCTTTGCACCGAAACGGTCGGGATTGATGGCGTCGGCCGACGGCAGCGGCGCCGTGGTGGCGGGCTGCGGCAGCGGCGTCGCGATCGGCTTGTCCGTGCTTGCACCGAGCTTGGGTTGCGGCAACGGGACGGTTTCCGCCACGGCGGCCTCCACCATGAGCGCCGCAAGCAAAACACTGAAGAGGATTGTCCTCGCCGGCACGTCAGTCCTCGAAACGTGGCGCGGTTTCGTCGAGCAGCGCGTTGGCGCTGGCGACTGCCATCTTTGGGTTGACGCCGTCGGCAAACACGGCGCTGGACAGCGCCACGAATTCGGCGCCGGTGGCAGCCACCGCTTCCACCGAAGCGATGTCGGACCCGGCCATGACGATGCAAGGGATCTGGATCACATCCGCCCACCATCGCCCAAGCGACAGGTTGCGCGGGTGCGGCTCCGGTTTGTTGTCGTAGCCGAAGCGGCCGAAGAAGATGTAGTCGGGCCTGAGCTCACCGAGTTCCAGCGCATCGTCGCGGGTCTTGGCGCCGCCGGTGCCGACCATCATTTTTGCCTGGAAACGTTCGATTGTCTCTGCGAGTTCGGCCTTGCCGACCTCGACATGGATGCCATCGGCCTGGACGCGGCCGGCGATGCGGGTGTCGCCGGCAATGACGACAGCGACGCCTGCCGCTTGCGCCGCCGGCACGATCTGTTCGGCGAAGGCCTGGAAAGAGGCTTCGTCCATGCCGTTTTCGGGCAGGATGAGCGAGGCGACGTCGCCGCCCTCGAACGCCGCGCCGATGCGCTCAGCCGGCACGCCGGGCGGCGCGATCAGCACGATGCGGCAGCGATTTGGAGGCGTTGCGTCGTTCATTGGTTTCGATCCCGGTTTTCGCCTATGCCGGGCGAAGATGGTTGCATTGCGGCATAGAGCAAAGTGCCGGCCTTGAATAGGCGGGCGGCATCATTGCGATGGGGCGTTGTCGCACGATCATGGTCGAGCGGCCGATCGTGTGCACATTTGCGGTCGCGGCGCGAAGGTTTATCGGCTATTCCAGCGCCTATACGCTTTCCCTCCAACTGCTTCCCGCCGATGTCAGGTCTGCTTCTCGATCCGTGGTTCTATGCCGCCGCCATTCCAGCCGTCATCCTGGTAGGTCTGTCCAAGGGCGGCTTTGGCGGTGCGGTCGGTTTCGTCGGCGTGCCGTTGATGGCGCTGGCCATGCCGCCGGTGCAGGCCGCCGCCATCCTGCTGCCTATCCTGTGCCTGATGGACATCGTCTCGGTGTGGACATGGTGGGGTGTCTACGACCGCAAGATGCTTGCAGACATGATGCCGGGGGCGGTGATCGGCATCGGCCTCGGCTGGCTGACCGCAGCGCTGGTGACAGCTGAAATGGTGCGGCTGATCGTCGGCGCGGTGGCCATTATCTTCGTGCTTCGCTGGGTCTATCTGCAGATGCGGCACGGTGCGAGCCACTCAGCCGAGCCCAACCGCGCGGCTGCCGCCTTCTGGGGGACGGTCGCCGGCTTCACCAGCTTCGTCGCCCATGTCGGCGGCCCGCCCTTTCAGGTCTATGCGCTGCCGATCCGGCTCGATCCGAAAGTGCTGTCGGGCACCGCCGCAATCTTCTTTGCCGCCACCAACGCGTTGAAGCTCATCCCCTATTTCGCGCTGGGACAGTTCGACACCACCAACCTGACCGCGTCGGCTGTTCTGGTGCCGCTGGCGCCGCTCTCGACCATGGCCGGCGCCTGGCTGGTGCGGCGGATGCGGCCGGAACTGTTCTACCCCTTCACCTACGCGACCGTGGCGGTCGTCGCGGTCAAGCTTCTGTGGGACGGGATCACCGGCCTTCTCTAGATCGCCAGCCATGGAAGCTGCCGGCAGCCGAGCCACCGTCAGCGTCACGGCGGATTTCAGGCGGCGCTCGGCACCAACCGGCGCGTTCCGCCCAGGGCGAGAGCAATTCCGGTGGCCAGGACAGCGCCATGCAGCCCCAGGATGGCGTTGTCGTTCAGCGTCGGCTTCAGCACCATGTCGGCGACGATCACCAGCACTATTTCCCGCTATTCTGACAGCGTCTGGGAGGGTCGGTGCCATGCGGCATCATCCAGAAACATTGCCGTGCAAAATGAGCCGATGCCGGGATCCGGCGGCGGGGCCAACCGCCTGAACTCAACCCATTCCCATGACGGGAAAAGGCAAATCGGGGGATACTATGCAAAAGGTAGCACGAAATTTCTTCACGCTGGCCGTCGTCTACGCGCTGTTCGGGATGGCGCTCGGCCTGCAGATGGCGATCAGCAAAGACCATGCACAGATGCCAACCCACGCCCACATAATGGTGGCCGGATGGCTGATGTCGGCGGTGTTTGCCTTCTTCTACCATCTGTTTCCGGCAGTCGCGGAAAAGAGGCTTGCCACCGTCCACTTCTGGTTGACGGCAATCAGTGGCATCGGCCTGTTGATCGGCCTCTACATCATGCTTGCCGGCAATCCGGCGATCGAGCCGCTGGTGGCAACGTCCTCGATGGGCTTTTATGTGGGATTGCTGCTGTTCGCCTACATCGCGCTGCCGGTGGTGTGGAAAGCCGAGCGGCTTCCTGAGGCCCAAAAGGCCTGAGCCCAAAGCCTGGGTATTGTCCTGTTACGGCACAGGCGGGCGACGCTTGATCAAAAAATATCCACGCCGTTAAGGCTTCATTAAGCTTTACAGGCGTTTACTATGTGCATCCAGTGATCTGGATTCTTACCGAGTGGTTGGAGCCACTTTGTTTGACGCCTCCCTGTTAAACTCCTGAGAGCCGCCTCATCCGCGGCTCTTTTTTTGTCCGCGATCCGGATTGCCCGGTACCTGCGCCGCCGTTAACCGTTTGTTAAACATGTGCTTGCCTTCGCCCGCCCCGAAGCGCATTTTCAAGCCTCGGTCATATAGGGTGCAGGGCGTGACGGCGATGATGCCGAATCGACCGGCTGTAAGGCAAAGTGCAGGGCTTATCGATGAACGACTCTTCGAAGGGAAGCGCGAAAACCATCAAGCTGGCGGAGCGCCGGGTTTTCTCTCAATCCTTCAAGCCGCTCTACCAGGAAGGCATGGGCCTGGTCGAGCAGGCGGCCGAATATCTGGACGGCAAGGGCCGGGCCGAGGCGAAGAAACTGTCGAGGCTGGCGGCGACGCTCTATGCGGCCGAATCGATGCGATTGACCACCAGGCTGATGCAGGTCGCCTCCTGGCTGCTTCTGCAGCGCGCGGCGAATTCCGGCGAGATGACCCGCGATCAGGTTGCTTCCGAAAAATCCAAGGTGCGTCTCGACACCGCTTCCGCCAACAACGATGCCGCAGGCTGGGTCGAACTGCCCAAGGATTTTCTCGACCTCGTCAACCGCTCGCTGCGCCTGCAGGCGCTGGTGCGTCGCATGGACGAGGAAATCTACGGCAGTGCCGTGGCCGACGTCTCGCCGCCCGGCCGCCGCATCAATCCGGTTTCCGATCAGATCACGCTGCTGAACACGGCTTTTGCCCGCGGCTAAGAGACTGTTTGGAAACTCTACTCCGGCGGCCATCTGATGGCGTTTTCTGCGCTTCCGGTGCTCACGGACCCAAATGTCAGCTGCGCTCCGGTTCTCGAAACCACCACCATATGACTCGCCGGAGCGAATTTCGAAACAGTCTCTAAGAAACTCCCTTGAACGTAGCGGGACCCTGTTTCTGGTTTGTTCACATTTCGCTGGCATCGCTGTCCGCCAAGGGTAGACTTGGCGGATGGGGGAAGCGATTCGCATCATCGGCATCGATCCGGGCCTAAGGCGCACCGGCTGGGGCATCGTCGAAAGCCTTGGCAACTCGCTGCGCTTCGTCGCCTCCGGCACCGTGCGTTCCGACGACAAGGCGGCGCTGGCGAAGCGCCTTTGCCAGTTGCATGACGGGCTCGCCGAGATCCTGCATGCCGCCATGCCGCACGAGGCGGCGGTCGAGCAGACTTTCGTCAATAAGGATGCGGCAGCGACACTGAAGCTCGGCCAGGCGCGCGGCATCGCCATGCTGGTGCCGGCACTGGCCGGCCTGATCGTTGCCGAATATGCGCCCAACGCCGTCAAGAAGGCGGTGATCGGCGTCGGCCATGGCGACAAGAAGCAGATCCACATGATGGTCAAGGTGCTGATGCCGAAGGCGACGTTCGACACCGACGATGCCGCCGACGCGCTGGCCATTGCCATCTGCCACGCGCATCACCGGCAGAGCGTTGTCTACAGGTTGGCGGCGCTGGCATGACAGCTTGTTCTTGACTTGTTCTGGGTGCAGCAGTAAGTAATACCGGTGAGGTATTACCATGCGTGTGACAATCAAAGGCCAAGTGACGATCCCGAAGGAGATACGGGATCATTTGGGTATTGGCCCGGGCTCCGAGGTGGAGTTCGTGCCTACTGACGATGGCGTTCGTGTTGTTGCGGTGAACGAAAACATTTCCGAAGAAGAGGCATCTCGCAAATTCAGCCAACTTCTCGATCATATGGCCGGCACGTTGGACTTGGGAGGCATGACAACGGACGAGTATGTGGGGTGGCTGAGGGGTCCACGTGAAGATCTCGACCTTGATTGACACAAATGTCCTGATCGACGTTTGGGGTCCGGCCGGACGGGAGACGAAGTGGTCGGCGTCTGCGCTCACCGCATGCCGGCGCGATGGCGCACTCGTTATCAACACAATCGTCTGGTCTGAACTCGCGCCGCTGATAGCGACGGAACCCTTACTTCGTAAAGCAGTCGAGACGCTCAAGATGGATCGAGAACTCTTGCCATTGGAAGCGGCATTCCTTGCCGGGGTCACGCATTCCCGTTATCGCCGCGCAGGCGGGCTCCGCGAACGAACGCTGCCGGATTTCTTTATTGGAGCCCATGCGGTTGTCGCTGGGCATCGTCTGCTGACGCGCGATGTCGCCCGCTACCGCAGCTACTTTCCGGATCTCGATATCATGTCTCCCGAAACCTATCCATGAGGGCCTTGTATCCATGAGAGCCTTGGCATGATCGGCAAGCTCAAAGGCACGCTGGACGAGATCGACGAGGATTTCTGCATCATCGACGTGCACGGCGTCGGCTATGTCGCCCACTGCTCGACGCGTACGCTGGCCGCCTTGCCGGCCCCCGGCGAGGCGGTGGTGCTGTTCATCGAAACCTATGTCCGCGAGGACATGTTGCGGCTCTACGGTTTCCAGTCGGTGCTGGAGCGCGAATGGTTCCGGCTGTTGATGAGCAATGTGCAGGGCGTTGGCGCCAAGGTGGCGCTGGCTATTCTCTCGACGCTGGCGCCGGCCGATCTCGCCAATGCCATCGCACTGCGTGATATTGCCATGGTCAGCCGCGCGCCGGGCGTCGGCAAAAAGGTGGCCGAGCGCATTGTCACCGAACTGAAGAACAAGGCGCCTGCCTATGCGGGCTCTGCGTCCGGGACCATCGGCCTGAAGCAGGAACTCGGCGAAGGCGTCGCGCCGGCGCCGATCACCGACGCCGTCTCGGCGCTGGTTAATCTCGGCTATTCGCGCGACATCGCCGCCAATGCGGTGGCGGCGGCACTGAAAAGCGCCGGCGAGGGTGCGGATGCGTCGAAGCTGATCCGCTTCGGGCTGAAGGAACTGGCGCGGTGAGTCTACGCTTGTCCCGTTCCCTGCCCTGTGCAAGGAAGGCGGCATGAGCCTTTCGCCACGCCTCATTGCTCCCGACAAGCGCGGCGAGGATGCCGAGCAGACCTTGCGGCCGCAGACGCTTGGCGACTTCGTCGGTCAGGCGGCGGTGCGGGCCAATCTCAAAGTGTTCATCGAGGCCGCCAAGGGCCGCAGCGAGGCGCTCGACCATGTGCTGTTCGTTGGCCCGCCCGGCCTCGGCAAGACGACGCTGGCGCAGATCATGGCGCGCGAGCTCGGCGTCAATTTCCGCTCGACCTCCGGTCCGGTCATCGCCAGGGCCGGCGATCTCGCAGCACTGCTCACCAATCTGGAAGACCGCGACGTGCTGTTCATCGACGAGATCCACCGGCTCAACCCGGCGGTCGAGGAAATCCTCTATCCGGCGATGGAGGATTTCCAGCTCGACCTGATCATCGGCGAAGGGCCGGCGGCGCGCTCGGTCAAGATCGATCTTGCCCGCTTCACCCTGGTCGCCGCCACCACCCGGCTCGGCCTTTTGACCAATCCGCTGCGCGACCGCTTCGGCATTCCGGTCCGCCTCAATTTCTACTCGGTCGAGGAACTGGAGCAGATCGTGCGCCGTGGCGCACGTATCCTTGCCATGCCACTCGGCGACGATGGCGCGCTGGAGATCGCACGGCGCGCGCGCGGCACACCGCGCATCGCCGGCCGGCTGCTGCGCCGCGTGCGCGATTTCGCCTCCGTCGCCGGCGACGGTCATGTCGATCGCCAGATCGCCGACGAAGCGCTGACGCGGCTGGAGGTCGACGCGCTCGGCCTCGATGCGCTCGACCGCCGCTATCTCTCGATGATCGCGCGGAATTTTGGCGGTGGGCCGGTCGGCATCGAGACGATCGCGGCGGGGCTTTCCGAGCCGCGCGACGCCATCGAGGACATTATCGAGCCCTATCTGATCCAGCAGGGTTTTATTCAGCGCACGCCGCGCGGCCGCGTCTTGACCGCCAATGCATGGCGGCACCTCGGCCTTGATGCGCCGAAGGACCTGGCACAGCAGCAGATCAGCCTGTTCCAAGAAGAGTAGCGTCCGCGCGGCGCTTCGTTCCTGCGCAAAATCTCCTCATCCTGGTCAGCTTGCCGGCGCATTTGCGGGCTCTAATACTTCGCGCTGTGGGACCGTCGATCCCACGAACCGTCGGAGCTGAGCGATGATCACCAGACGTGGCTTCCTGCGCCTCATCGGCGGTTCGTTCTTTTCGGCCGTGTCGCTCAGCGCTTATGCGGTTGGCCTCGAGCCGATGTTGCTGACGCATGTAAAGCGCTATTCATTGACGCCGCCAAACTGGCCCGCAGGATTGCGGCTTCGCGTTGTCGCTCTCGCCGATATTCATGCTTGCCGGCCATGGATGACGCCGGAGCGGATTAGGTCGCTTGCCGAACGGGCGAACAGCCTGCAGCCGGATCTGATTGTCCTGCTCGGCGATTATGCATCCGGCACACGCCTGGTGACGGACTGGGTGGGTTCCTCCGAATGGGCGCCGGCCTTGTCCGGCCTGAAGGCGCCGCTCGGCGTGTGGTCGATCCTTGGCAATCATGACTGGTGGGAGGACCTATCCGCGCAGAAGGCCGGGTTGGGGCCGACGGTGGCGCGCCGGGCGCTCGAAAGTGCCGGCATCCCGGTCCTGGAAAACGATGCCGCCCGCCTGGAAAAGGACGGGCATGGCTTTTGGGTCGCCGGACTTGCGGACCAGCTTGCGCTGCGGCCGGGCAAGGCCTGGGGCCGCAGCAAATTCAAAGGGCTGGACGACCTGCATGGCACGCTGGCAAAGGTGAGCGACAAGGCTCCCGTTATCCTGCTCGCGCATGAGCCGGACATATTCCCGAAGGTCTCGTCGCGGGTATCGTTGACCCTTTCGGGTCATACCCATGGCGGACAGGTGCGGTTGCTCGGCTATTCTCCGGTCGTGCCGTCCCGCTTCGGCAACCGTTTTGCCTATGGCCATATCGTCGAGCACAACCGCAACCTGATCGTTTCCGGAGGGCTCGGTTTCAGCATCCTGCCGGTGCGTTTTGGGATGCGCCCAGAGATTCTTTCGATCGAACTGGGTTCCGCCTGAACCGCTTCAACGAAGTGACTTGATCGCGTCCATCACATCCGGCTCGGCCTTGTCGCCATCGAAAGCGTCGACGATGCCGAAGGCGCCGCCATAGCTCCATACCGACCACGAGAAGCCATGGGCTTCGACGCGCGCGATCATGTCCCTGACATAAGCGGCGCGGTATTCGGCCGGCATCACATAGGCATTGCCGTATTCCTGGCGGATCATGCCGAATTCGCCCAGCGTGATGTTCTCCGGCCTGATGCCATTGGCCCTTGCCCAGGCCTCGACCCTGGTGAACGGCGCATCCATCAGCCCGAGCAGCGTCTCGTCCGTGTCCATGCTGGCGACCTGCTCGTCGAGATAGGCAAGCAGTCCGCTCTGCCGCGTCCATGGCGCCTCGGCCTTGATCCTCGCGCGGATCGTATCGAGCGTAACCTCCAACTGGGCGCGCGGGACGGCGCCGAGCGGATAGGGCAGGCCGGTCACGTAGGGGATAAAGTCGCCGGCCCAGGTCGCGCCCTGGTGGGTCAGCAGGAACGGGTCGTATGAGTGGAAGGTCCAGATGATATTGTCGTCCGGGATAGCCTTCGGATCGATCTTTGCCAGCGATGCCGCATTGGAATAGCAGGCGCCGGTCAGGATCAGGGTGAGCTTCGTGGCTGACGAACGCGCCGCCGCGAACAGTCTCTGCTGGCGCTCCGGCCAGAGGCCGGTGCCGTCGGCGTCGCAGTCGACGACCGGCTCGTTCATCGGCTCGAAGGCGACTTGGCGCGGATCCTCATCGGCCAGCGTGCGCGCCATCTTGCGCACCACTTCGACATAGGCTTCGAAGGTTTTCGGGTCGTCCATCACCTCGCCCATGCCGATCTTGCGGTTGCTGCCGCTGGGGATCAGGTGCATGTCGACGACCACTTTCAGTCCGGCGCGATTGACCATGCGCACCGAGTCCAGCACGCTGGCATAGAGGTCGTCGCGCAGCGCCAGCGTCTCGCCGGACAGGAACGGCGACGGATCGACCGGCATGCGCAGGAAATCGAAGCCGGCGCTCCTCAGCGCCTTGAGGTCGTCGTCATTGAGGAATTTGCGCCATTCCGGATAGGGCAAAATCGCGTGCCGGTCGCCCCATTTGTCCTCGCCCGGCCATGTCGTCCATTGGTCGAGATTGAGGCCGCGCTTCATCGAAAAGCTCCCCGCCTGGCCCGGCAGCACCAGCGCGGCCAGCACAAGCAGCGCCGCCATCAAGGTCTTGATCATCGCCTTCAACAGTGCCATCGGGTTCTTGCGCCAAGCTAATGCGTGTCGCCCAAAAGTGTGTGGCGGTTTTGGGACAACGACACGCACCGAAACAACCACCTAAAGCGCGTCGCGCTTTAGGTGCCCTGTCAGGCCCGAAAAGGAAAGCGCAATGGACGATCATGGTGAATCGGCGGCGCTCTGCGCGGGGCTTTCCGGCGCGCTGACGGAATTCGGCCACCGGCTGTTGGCGCGGGTCTATTATGCCGACACCGATTTCTCCGGCGTCGTCTATCACGCGCGCTATCTCGAATTCTTCGAGCGCGGCCGTTCCGACTATCTCAGGCTTGCCGGCGTCCATCATACCGAACTCGCCGAGGGCAAGCACGGCGAAAGAATAGTCTGGGTGGTGCGGCGCATGGAGATCAACTTCCGCGAATCCGCCCGTATGGACGACATCTTGACCATCGAGACGCGCACCGAGGAGATTTCGGGGGCCCGCATCTTCATGGCGCAGCAGCTGAAGCGCGGCGGCGAGGTGCTGGTCGAGGCGCGGGTCGAGGCGGCGATCATCGGCGAGAACGGCCGGCCTAGGCGTTTTCCGAAGGAATGGATCGCTGCCTTCATGCCCAAGGCAAATCAGTAGATTACCGACGTCGATAGTCCGCTGACGGTGCCACACGGCTCGCTCAAGGCGCGGCAACGCGCCGCGCCGATACGTCCTAACCGATCCTTAACCATAACGGTTCATGAAGAGAATGGTGAATTGGAGGAATCCAGCGCCTTCCTTTCACCAACATTTGCCCCGAAAAGGCCGCCAACGGTGCATTTTTGGGGTTATTCCGGAAGCGTTGCGCGAACGGACCACAAGGGATGCCCATGGGCCAGCCGCCAGCCGTGCCCGGAAAATCTTAAGGACGTAACCATGGAAAATATCGCACTCGCCGAACCGGGCGCGCATTTGTCGATTTGGGCGCTGTTCATGCAGGCCGGCTGGGTGGTCAAGCTGGTCATGATCGGGCTGCTCTGCGCCTCGATCTGGACTTGGGCGATCATCGTCGACAAGCTCGTCGCCTATGGCCGCATGCGGCTCGCGCTCAATCGCTTCGAACAGGTATTCTGGTCGGGGCAGTCGCTGGAAGAACTCTACCGCACGCTCGCCGACCGCAAGACGTCAGGCATGGGTGCCATCTTCGTCGCCGCGATGCGCGAATGGAAGAAAAGCTTCGAGAAGGGCGCGAAATCGCCGCTTGGGCTGCAGACCCGCATCGACAAGGCGATGGACCTGGCGCTGACCCGCGAAATGGAAAAGCTGGAAGGACGGCTTGGCTTTCTCGCCACCACGGGCTCGGCGGCGCCTTTCATCGGCCTGTTCGGTACCGTGATCGGCATCATGACCTCGTTCCAGGCGATCGCCGCATCCAAGAATACCAGCCTGTCGGTGGTCGCACCCGGCATTGCCGAAGCGCTGCTGGCCACGGCAATAGGCCTGCTCGCGGCTATCCCCGCCGTCATCGCCTACAACAAGCTGTCGTCGGACGCGAACAAGATCGCCGTGCGCATGGAGGGGTTCGCGGACGAGTTCTCCGCCATACTCTCGCGCCAAATCGATGAAAAAGTCGCGCAGAAGACTTGAGGAACAATCATGGGAATGTCTGTAGGCGCGGGTGGCGGAGGACGCGGTGGTCGCGGCCACAGGCGGCGCGGCCGCCATCACGCGATGATATCGGAAATTAACGTCACGCCGATGGTCGACGTGATGCTGGTGCTGTTGATCATCTTCATGGTGGCCGCACCTTTGCTGACGGTCGGCGTGCCGGTCGACCTGCCGGAGACGAAGGCCAAGGCGATGAACGCCGATACCCAGCCGATCACGATTACGATCGACGGCACGGGCAAGATTTTCCTGCAGGAGACCGAAATTCCGCAGGAAGAATTGGTCGCCAAGCTGCAGGCGATTTCCAAGACCGGCTACGAAGAGCGCCTCTTCATCCGCGGCGACAAGACTACTAACTATGGCGCCGCGATGGAAGTGATGGGTCTCATCCAGGACGCCGGCTACAAGAACATCGCGCTGCTTTCACTGCCGAAACAGGATCAGTAGACGCTAGATGAGAACCGGCCTCACCACATCGGTGATCTTGCATGCGGTCGCGATCGGCTTCGGCCTGTTCACGCTGTCGGCGCCGGCGGCGTTGCCGGCGTCCGACGCTGAGTCGCTGGCGGTCGAAATCGTGCCGATGGAGGCGATAGCGCAGATACAGAAAGGCGACAAGAAAGCTGCAGTGAGCGAAAAGCCGGCGCCGCTGCCGACCCAGCGTCCGGACATTGTGGCCGACGCCCAGACGGTCGGCGACAACAGCGTCGATACCGACAAGCCGCCGACGCCGGATCCCAAGCCCCAGCCGGTCGATAAGGCTGAGGCGCCGCCGCCCGCGCCGACGCCGAAAGAGAAGCCGAAGCCCGAGGACGTGCCGAAGTCGAAGGAGCAGCCGAAGCCTGTTCCGGCGACGGAGGTCGCGCCGGTGCCGCAACCGAAGGAAGAGGTCAAGCCCGAGCCGGTCAAACAGGCGGAGCCCAAGCCGACACCGGCCAAGGAACCGGCGCCGACGCCGCCGCAGGACAAGACCGCCGCCATCGACCCGAAGCCTGAGGTCAAGCCGGACGCCGTCGCCGAAGCGATTGCCAAGGAACCGCCACCCGAGGAGACGCAGCTTCCGGACTCTGCGCCTGCACCGCAGGCGCGGCCGAAGCCGCAGCCGGCCCAGGCCGAAAGCGCCAAGGCGCCGGAGCGCAAGGACGCCGACAAGCCGGTCAAGGAGGCCTCGTCCAAGCCGAAATCGGAAGAGAAGCAGTTCAACGCCGACGAGATTTCCGCGCTGCTTGACAAGCGGAAGCCATCCGGCGGTGGCGCCAAGCGCTCGACCCAGCAGGCGTCGCTCGGCGGGGACAAAAACCAGGGTCAGAAGCTCTCGAAGTCTGAGATGGGAGCATTGGAGGCCCAGCTTAGTAATTGCTGGACCCTGCCGGTAGGGCTCGAGGGTTCGGAGAATTTCGTCGCTGTGATCCAGTTCAACCTGGACGCTTCCGGCAAGCTGGATGGCCGGCCTACTGTCGAAAAATCGAGCGGAAACCGCCCGTTCGACGAGAGTGCCGTGCGCGCGGTTCAAAAATGCGATGTGGCCGGCCTGCAGGTTCCCGCAGGCAAACAAGACATCTGGGCCGACGTCCGGGTCACGTTCGATCCGAGGGAGATGCTGGGCCTGTAGGCCTGGCGCCCCGTAGAATCATTGAAGAGAAGCGAGAAGACATGAAATCCATCCTCAAGCCGCTCCTGATGATCGTAGCGATGGCGCTGGGCATGACCGCCGCCGCCACTTTGCCGGCGCGGGCACTCGTTGAGCTCAACGTCAACAAAGGCAATGTCGAGCCGCTGCCGATCGCCATCACCGATTTCCAGGGCGGCGATGCGTTGGGCGCGGAGATTTCCGGCATCGTCAGCGCAGACCTAAAACGCTCCGGCCTGTTCGCGCCGATCGACAAGAGCGCCTTTATCGAAAAGATCGCCAACCCGGATGCCACGCCCCGCTTCGAGGACTGGAAGGTGATCAATGCCCAGGCGCTGGTCACCGGCAGCGTCAGCAAGGAGGCCGATGGCCGCGTCCGCGCCCAGTACAGGCTGTGGGACACCTTTGCCGGCCAGCAGATGTCGGGCGAGCAGTTCTTCGCCAACGACGCCAACACAAGGCGCGTCGCCCATATCATCGCCGACGCCATCTATGAGCGGCTGACCGGCGAGAAAGGCTATTTCGACACGCGCATCGTCTTCGTCGACGAATCGGGTGCAAAGAACGCGCGCAAGAAGCGCCTCGCCATCATGGACCAGGACGGCGCCAATGTCCGCTATCTGTCGGATGGCAGGTCGATAGTGCTGACCCCGCGTTTCTCGCCAAACCGGCAGGAAATCACTTACATGTCCTATGAAAGCGGCCAGCCGAAGGTCTATCTGCTGCAGATCGAGACCGGACAGCGCGAATTGGTCGGCGACTTTCCCGGCATGACCTTTGCACCGCGCTTCTCGCCAGACGGCCAGAAGGTGATCATGAGCCTGCTGCGCGACGACGGCAATTCCAACATCTTTGCCATGGATCTGAGAAGCCGCTCGACGACCAGGCTCACCAATTCGACGGCCATCGACACCTCGCCGTCCTATTCGCCGGATGGCAGCAAGGTGGTGTTCACCTCCGACCGCGGCGGCCGCGCGCAGATCTATGTGATGGGTGCCGACGGTTCGGGCCAGACCCGCATCTCTTTTGGCGACGGCGTCTATTCGACGCCGGTATGGTCGCCGCGCGGCGATCTCATCGCCTTCACCAAGCAGACTGCCGGCGAATTCCAGATCGGCGTCATGCGCGTCGACGGTTCGGGCGAGCGCATCCTTTCGACCGGCTTCCAGCAGGAGGGGCCGACCTGGGCACCCAATGGCCGGGTGCTGATGTTCTTCCGCGATTCAGCCGGCGGGCCGAAACTCGTCTCGGTCGATCTCACCGGCCGCAACGAACAGTCGATCCCGACCGCGAATTTCGCTTCTGACCCGGCCTGGTCGCCGCTGCTCGAGTGAGAGGAAGAAATGAAGAAATGAAAAATTGAAGAGATGGAGAAGCGGGATTCCTCAACTCTTCAGGTTCGCTTCTTCCACGGCTTGGTCGCGTTTTAGCCGCATTTCCGCCTAGGGTCCGCGCGCATTGTGGACCCCTCTGGTGGCCCTCTGGCAAAACGGCTGCGGACGGCAGCCGAAACCAAATTTTAACCGTGTTTCTTGAACGCCGGTTAACCCAAACGTGGTTACTGGACGATCAACGAAATCACTCGAATTGCGAAGGAGAGGCGGCATGGGCCGTATCGCAGCACTTACCAAAAACCCGGTGATGATCGCGCTGGTGGCGTTGCTCGCCATCGCCGGTTGCGCCTCGAAGAAGACCCCGAACAGCGCAGCCGATCTTGGTCTCAGCGGCGCCGGGGCGGCAACGCCCGGATCGGCCCAGGACTTCACCGTCAACATCGGCGACCGCATCTTCTTCGACACGGATTCGTCCGCGATCCGCGCCGACGCGCAGACGACGCTTTCGCGCCAGGCGCAATGGCTGAACCAGTATAGGCAGTATGCCATCGTCATCGAAGGCCATGCCGACGAGCGCGGGACGCGCGAATACAATCTGGCGCTCGGCGCCCGCCGTGCCGCTGCCACCCGCGACTTTCTCGTCGCCAGGGGTGTTTCCGCCCAGCGCCTGAAGACCATTTCCTACGGCAAGGAGCGTCCGGTCGCGGTTTGCGACGACATCTCCTGCTGGTCGCAGAACCGCCGCGCGGTCACCACGCTCGGCGGCGCCGGTTCTTGATCGGCAATCTCTGATCAGCAGAAATGCAACACATATGTGCGAAAGGCGGCCGCGGCCGCCTTTTTCATGTCCGGCGCCCGGATATGGGACTTGAAACAAAATTTGGCCGAAGTTCCTGCGTCCTGCTAAGAGCCGAGGCGCCTGACGGTCCACTCCGATCGGAAGGCATGCAACAGGCTAACAATTTCACGGCGAGAGGCACATGCATTTCAGATCGGTCTTGAGCGGCACGCTTGCGCTGCTGCTCGTATCAAGCGTCGCCGCCCCGGCAAGCGGCAACGAGCAACAACCGCCGAAAGGCGGGTTTTCCTTCCATTTGCCGACGATCAAGCTGCCCGGCATCTTCGGTGAAAGGAAGAAACCGGATCAGGTTCAATTCGCGCAGGATGGCACCGGCACTACGGCGCTGGAGGAACAGCTCCGCCAGATGAACGGCAAGATTGAGGAGCTCAACTTCCAGGTGCTGCAGATGCAGGAGCAGATCCGCAAGCAGCAGGAAGACAACGAGTTCCGCTTCCAGCAGCTGGAAGGTGGTTCGCAAGGCGCGCAGCAACCAGCCGAGCAGAAAAAGTCGGACGCCACCACCAACACCGACAGCAGCGTTGCCGAGGCTCCGGCGACGCACGCGCCGGCCGATGCCGGCACGCCGCCCGCCAGCGGCCAGAGCGGGGAGGTCATCGTCGAATCACCAACAGGCGAACCCGGCACGGTGATCCCAGGCACGCCGCCGAAGACGTTCGGCACCATCACCGTCGACAAGAACGGCAATGTGATCGACGCCAACGGCAACACCCAGGCGCATGCACCGGCGCAGAACACCGCCCCCATCCCCGGTGACCAGGCTACCAGAGACCAGGCCACCGGCACGCAGGCCGGCAAGTCCGACGATACCGTAGTGGCGGCGCTCCCAGCCACGGACGACCCGGAGGAGCTTTACCGCAATTCCTATCAGTTCATCCTGTCGGGCGACTACAACACTGCCGAACAGGGTTTTCGCGACCACATCGCCCGCTTCCCCAAGGACGCCAAGGCGGCGGACGCACATTACTGGCTTGGTGAGTCGCTGCTCGGCCAGCAGAAATACCGCGACGCGGCCGAGACGTTCCTCGCCGCCAGCAAGGACTATCCGAAGGCCAAGAAGGCTCCCGACATGCTGCTGAAGCTCGGTGTGTCGCTGGTCGGATTGAACCAGCGCGACGTGGCCTGCGCCACTTTCGGCGAAATCAGCAAGCGCTATCCCAACGTTTCCAGCGCGCTCAAGGAACGCGTCAAGCAGGAAAGGGCGCTCGCGGCGTGCTGACGCTCGAAACCGAGCCTGACCGTTCGGTTTTTTCGCAGATCGACTTTACCAACGGCGCTGTTGCGGCCGTGTCCGGCGGCAGCGACTCGACCGCCCTTCTCCTTCTCCTCAAAGATCACCTCGACCGTACCGCGCCAGCAACGAAACTGCTGGCTGTGACAATCGATCACGGCCTGCGGCCGGGCGCGGCAGCGGAAGCGCAAGCCGTGGCCAGGCTTTGCGCCGGGCGCGGCATTGCCCACCGCATCCTGGTCTGGTCCGGACGCAAGCCGTCGACCGGCCTGCCGGCTGCCGCGCGAGAGGCACGCTACCGGCTCCTGGCCGAAGCGGCGCAGGCGGAAGGTATCGGCCTGATCCTGACCGGCCACACTGCCGACGACCAGGCCGAGACCGTGTTGATGCGGCAATTGCGCGACGATGGGGCACGCGAAGACGGACGAGGCCTTGCCGGCATGGCGCCCGCGACCCTTTACGACTGGCGGATCTGGATCGTACGGCCGCTTCTCGGCACACGGCGTGTTGCGCTGCGCAAAGTCCTGCGGCGCGCGAACGTCGGCTGGGCCGAAGACCCGACCAATGAAGACCAGACTTTCGAGAGGCCGCGTATCCGCGCGGCGCTTGCCGACGGCAATGGTGCACAGCGCGTGGAAGACGCGGTGGCGCTGGCCGCGCGGGCTGCGGTGGAGCGCGAACAGCTTGGCCATCGCGCCGCCGCGCTGATCCGTAGCTTTGCCAGCAAGCCCGCCGCCGGCCTTATTCGTCTCGATCCGGGCTTTGCGGCGGCCGGCGACGAGGCGGCGGCCGTCTACGCGCTGCGCATCCTGCTGGCGACTGTCGGCGGCGTTGCCTTTCTTCCCGACCAGGCTCGCAGCGAGGCGCTGCTCAACCGGTTGAGGTCCGAAACATCTTGCTCAACGCCATTTTTCGGGACCCCGTTTTGCGCCACATTGTCGCGGACGGTAGTCGACGCACGGCGTGCCGGCATCTTCCTGCGCCGCGAAACCCGCAACCTGCCGCCCGCTGCTCCTGCCGTGGACAATGCCCTCTGGGACGGCCGCCGGAGGATCACATTGGGCGACGAACCAGGTGCATTTTTGATCGCGCCGCTCGGCGCGGCTCGTGCCGCAAAACAGGCAATTTCCGAAGACGGCACGCCGCCAAGCCTTGTCCGCGCGGCTCTGGCGGCCGAGCCGGTGCTGTGGCGCGCAAGCGAATATCCTGGCGAATGCTTTGGTTCGGCGCAGGACAGCCCTGTTTTGCCAGGAATGGCGGTATGCCCGGTCGTCGCGCCCTTTGCCCGCTTCCTGCCGTCCTTCGACCTGGCGCCGGCCGGGACTGTCGCCGCGCTGATCGGCGCGCCGCTTCTTCCTGCCACGCCTTTCAGCGGCCACACTGCCGGTTGATCATGGGCGAAAGCTTAACCGCGACATGCTGTTCTGCTTGGCAAGGGAAGGCGCCATCCCTATGTTAGACCCAAGTTTCCTCTCACGACGCGTGTCCGCCAGCGGACACCAACGGGACAATTGATGAATCCGAATTATCGCAATCTCGCGCTCTGGGCGATCATAGCGGTCCTGCTCATCGCTCTCTTTAATTTGTTCCAGACGCCGCAGACGCGCGGAGCAGCGAGCGATGTCCCCTATTCGCAGTTCCTGCAGGATGTCGCGGCCGGCCGGGTCAAGACGGTGACCATCGCGGGCGCCCGCATCTCGGGCACCTATACCGACACCTCTACCGGCTTCCAGACCTATTCGCCGGGTGATCCGTCGCTGGTTTCGAGACTCCAGGACAAGAACGTCACCATCAACGCGCGTCCCGAATCCGATGGTTCCAATTCGCTGTTCGGCTATCTCATTTCCTGGCTGCCGATGATCCTCATCCTTGGCGTCTGGATATTCTTCATGCGCCAGATGCAGTCCGGCTCCGGCCGCGCCATGGGCTTCGGCAAATCGAAGGCCAAGCTTTTGACCGAAGCGCATGGCCGCGTCACCTTCCAGGACGTCGCCGGCGTCGACGAAGCCAAGCAAGATCTGGAAGAGATCGTCGAATTCCTGCGTGATCCGCAGAAGTTCCAGCGGCTTGGCGGCAAGATTCCGCGCGGCGTGCTGCTCGTCGGTCCTCCCGGGACCGGCAAGACGCTGCTTGCCCGTTCGGTCGCCGGTGAGGCCAACGTGCCGTTCTTCACCATCTCCGGCTCGGACTTTGTCGAGATGTTCGTCGGCGTTGGCGCCAGCCGCGTCCGCGACATGTTCGATCAGGCCAAGAAGAATGCGCCCTGCATCATCTTCATCGACGAAATCGACGCGGTCGGCCGCCATCGCGGCGCCGGCCTCGGCGGCGGCAACGATGAACGCGAGCAGACGCTGAACCAGTTGCTGGTCGAGATGGACGGTTTCGAATCCAACGAAAGCATCATCCTGATCGCCGCCACCAACCGGCCGGACGTGCTCGACCCGGCGTTGCTCAGGCCCGGCCGTTTCGACCGCCAGGTGGTGGTGCCGAACCCCGACATCGTCGGCCGCGAGAAGATACTGAAGGTGCATGTGCGCAACGTGCCACTGGCGCCCAATGTCGACCTCAAGGTGATCGCACGCGGCACGCCGGGCTTTTCCGGCGCCGATCTGATGAACCTCGTCAACGAATCCGCCCTGATGGCGGCGCGGCGCAACAAGCGCCTTGTCACCATGGCCGAGTTCGAGGACGCCAAGGACAAGATCATGATGGGCGCCGAGCGCCGCTCGTCGGCCATGACCCAGGCCGAGAAGGAACTCACCGCCTATCACGAGGCCGGCCACGCCATCCTCGCATTGAACGTGCCGTCGGCCGATCCGCTGCACAAGGCGACCATCATCCCGCGTGGCCGGGCGCTTGGCATGGTCATGCAGTTGCCGGAAGGCGACCGCTACTCGATGAGCTACAAGTACATGATCTCGCGCCTCGCCATCATGATGGGTGGCCGCGTCGCCGAGGAATTCAAGTTCGGCAAGGAGAACATCACCTCGGGTGCCTCCTCGGACATCGAGCAGGCAACCAAGCTGGCGCGCGCCATGGTCACGCGCTGGGGCTTCTCCGACAAGCTCGGCCATGTCGCCTACGGCGACAACCAGGAAGAGGTCTTCCTCGGCCATTCGGTGGCGCGCACGCAGAACGTCTCGGAAGAGACGGCGCAGATCATCGATGCTGAAGTGCGCCGGCTGATCGACGAGGCCTATTCGACGGCGAAATCCATCCTGACCAAGAAGAAGAAGGAATGGATCGCGCTGGCGCAGGGGCTTTTGGAATACGAGACGCTGTCCGGCGAGGAGATCAAGCAGCTGATCGCCGGCCATAAGCCCGCTCGCGATCTTGGCGACGACACGCCGCCGAGCCGTGGCTCGGCGGTGCCGAAGTCCGGCAGCCGCCGCAAGAAGGGGCCGGAGCCCGAAGGCGGCATGGAGCCTCAGCCGTCAAGCTAAGGCCCCGCCCAAGAGGTTGACTTCGAAACGCCGCGGCTTGGACCGCGGCGTTTCGATTTGGAAGAGTGCCGACAGTTAGTTGCGGCATGAAAACTCTGTCGCTTTACTACTTGCCGGACACTTCTCCACATGGGGAGATCGGCCGTTACTCCCGCTTTACAAACCTTCAGCACTGCAGGCGCGTGCCCGACAGCAACCTCCCTTGCAGATGGGCCACTCCTGGATTTTGTCAGCGATATGAAAAAAGCCCGCGAACCTTGCGGTTCGCGGGGCCTTCCTGTCTTCAGATGCTGCTGCCGATCAGCTCTTCAGCGCGGCGTTGCACAGGCTGTAGAAGCCGCCGCCCTTCTGGATCCACTTGAGGCCGCCCAGCGCGTTGGCGTCCTTGTTGGCGTAGTATTGGTCGAGGCAGGTGTGCATACGAGCCTTGGCTGGGGTTTCGCTGCTATACTTGTTGGAGATCGCCTTCGGAAACTTCACACCCTGGGGAGCGGTGATGGTCGGCGTTTCCGGATCGCTGGTGTAGTTTGCCTCATCCGTAGCCGGCACGGTGTCGTCGTCGGATGCACCGGCGCCGCACTGGCTCTTGCGGAAGTCGTTCCACTTCATGCCGTTCAGCGTGTTGCCGGTCTTGGCCGCCTGATACTTGGCGCTGCAATCCGCCATGCTGAGGCTTTTACCGGCGTCGGCAGTTGCCGCTGCCTTGGTCGGCGCTGCGGCGGGTGCCGCCGCTGCGGTCGCGCCGGCGGCGCATTCGCTCTTGCGGAAGTCGTTCCACTTCATGCCGTTCAGCGTGCCGGCGGCTTTTGTAGCCTGATATTTGGTGCTGCATTCTTTCGCGGTCAGGCCCGGTGCCGCGTCGTCGGTGGCCGCTGCTTCGGTCGTCGCTGCGGCCGGTGCCGCTGCTGCAGTCGCGCCGGCGGCGCATTCGCTCTTGCGGAAGTCGTTCCACTTCATGCCGTTCAGCGTGCCGGCGGCTTTTGCAGCCTGATATTTGGTGCTGCATTCTTTCGCCGTCAGGCCCGGCGCCGCATCGTCGGTGGCGGCATTGGTGGTGTCCGCCTTGGCTGGCGTGGTGTCGGTTGCGTCCGTACCGCATTCGGCCTTGCGGAACTGGTTCCAGTTCTGTCCGCCAAGTGTTCCGGCGTCCTTGGCCGCGTTATACTTGGTGCTGCATTCGGCCATGGTCAGCGCATTGGCAGGCGTCGCCAGGAACAAGGTCACGACGGCAAGACCCGTCAAAGTGGCAAGTCGATGGATGAGCATGCGTCTTCTCCCCTCAAGTGTTCACGATATGTCCCAATAGCACTCAACGGCTGGTTGCGCCAGATGCTAAAAGCGTAAAGGCTGTCGTAAGCCGCATTATTCGCAATAAGGTGACGAAATGGTTGCCGGGTGCTGTCTCCAGGCCAGGTTTTTTCGGGCGCATTTGCACGGAAAGCGCGCATATAGCGGTTCACAGCCAGGAGACTGCCTCGCATGACAGGTGAGTAAAATCGGCCGGTGCGGCGGACTTGGCCGCACCTCTGTCTGGACCAGCACGACGCGTGGGTCCCGGATTCAAGACCGCACCGGCACACAAGAAATCCAGATGCGGTTTGAGTTGAAGTTTCTGAACGCTGCTGCCGCAACCAGGGCAGGAAACTTGCAAATCAACACACTAGCGTGACACAAAACACACAAGACAACAATTTTCTAAGGATTGGTGCCATATAATCATGCATTGTGATGATAGGGCTCGAGCCAATTTGTGGCATGACGTGCCGGAAAAGAACCATCGGGAAGCTGGCTAGCATGGCAGGAAGTTATTTCGGTACGGACGGTATTCGCGGGCGCGCCAACAGGTTTCCAATGACTGCGGAGGTCGCCATGCGGGTCGGCATGGCCGCCGGCCTTTCTTTCCAGCGCGGCAACCATCGCCACCGCGTCGTGCTCGGCAAGGACACCAGGCTTTCCGGCTACATGATCGAGAATGCGATGGTATCGGGCCTGTGCGCCGCCGGGATGGACGTGTTCCTGCTCGGCCCGATTCCGACGCCCGCGGTCGCCATGCTGGTGCGCTCGTTGCGTGCCGACATCGGCGTGATGATCTCGGCCTCGCACAATCCTTACTACGACAACGGCATCAAGCTGTTCGGCCCAGATGGCTATAAACTCTCCGACGAGATCGAGGAGCGCATCGAGGGGATGCTCGACAAGGATATCGACCTGGCGCTCGCCGATTCGGACGGGCTCGGCCGCGCCAAGCGCGTCGACGGCGTCCATGACCGCTACATCGAATTCGCCAAGCGCACGCTGCCACGGTCGATGTCGCTTTCGGGCCTCCGCATCGTCGTCGATTGCGCCAATGGCGCCGCCTACAAGGTGGCGCCCGAGGCGCTGTGGGAACTCGGCGCGGAGGTCGTCGCCATCAATGTCGAGCCCAACGGCTTCAACATCAACAAGGAGTGCGGCTCGACCCATCCGGCCGGCCTGCAGAAGAAGGTCCACGAAGTGCGCGCCGATATCGGCATCGCGCTCGACGGCGATGCCGACCGCGTCGTCATCGTCGACGAGAACGGCGCGATCGTTGATGGCGACCAGATCATGGCGCTGATCGCCGAGTCCTGGCACCAGAGCGGGCGGCTGGCCGGCGGCGGCGTCGTCTCGACGGTGATGTCCAATCTCGGCCTCGAACGCTTCCTCGGCGACATGAACCTGCAGTTGCACCGCACCAAGGTCGGCGACCGCTATGTCGTCGAGCACATGCGTGCGCACGGCCTGAATGTCGGCGGCGAACAGTCGGGCCACATCGTGCTGTCCGATTTTTCCACCACCGGTGACGGCCTCGTCTCTGCGCTCCAGGTGCTCGCCTGCATCAAGCGGCAGAACCGGCCGGTCAGTGAACTGTCGAAGAAGTTCGCGCCGGTGCCGCAGCTGCTGAAGAACGTTCATATTTCCGGCGGAAAGCCGCTCGAGGAAGCCCTGGTCAAGGCGGCGATTGAAGATGGACGCCACCGCCTGGGCAAGGCTGGCCGCCTGGTCATCCGGCCGTCCGGCACGGAACCGCTCATCCGCGTCATGGCGGAAGGCGACGATCAGCAACTGGTCGAGGCCGTCGTGAACGACATTGTCGAGGTTATTTCGGAAACGCGCAGCGCCGCCTGATCCCGCAGCTTTTGCCAGCTTGAAAAGCCCGCCTTCCGGCGGGCTTTTTGTTGGGTTGCACGCCAATTCTCCGCAGAGATGATGCGAAAATCATGAAAGATTTAGAGGTTCATGGTTAAGGGATACGGTTAAACGCCTTTTAACTTTTCCAATTCATTATCCACGACTGAAGCCAATCAGATTCGGACGCGTTCGCTGTGCCGAGGGTTCTCAGGGGTGACAAGCATGTTCAATACAGCAAGAATGGTCCTCTTTGCCGCGCTGCTCGCTTGCGTGGCCGGACCAGTGTTCGCTGCCGACTTCGTCGAGCCGCCTGTGGTCGAGCCGGCCCCGCCGCCGCCCGTCTACGAGCAGCCGGTCGAATATGGCGGCTGGTACATTCGCGGTGACATCGACTATCACTGGTCGAAGTTCCGCGGCGGCGACTACATCACTTATAGCGCGGCCCCGCCGCAGAATCCCGGCAGCTTCGACAGCGGCAAACTGGAGGGCGCCTTCTCGGCCGGCGCCGGCGTCGGTTACCAGATCAACCAGCATTTTCGCACCGATCTCACTCTGGACTGGATGAGCAAATCCGATTTCCGCGGCTCGACCAGCGGCTTCTGCGGCATTAATCAAACGCCCTGCACTTCGACCGACACCTCGTCCTATTCGGCGCTTCTGCTCTTGGCCAATGCCTATGTCGATATCGGCACCTGGCACGGCATCACGCCTTATGTCGGGGCCGGTATCGGCGGCGCCTGGGTCAAGTGGGACACGCTGCACAACAGCGATATCGACGGCGACTTCGAGCATCATGGCGGCAAGGACTGGCGTTTTGCCTATGCTGCCATGGCGGGCGCATCCTACTGCCTGACTGATCGCGTCAAGCTCGATCTCGGCTACCGCTTCAGCCATATCGAAGGCGGCAAGATGTTCGACTACGCTTCAGACAGCAATGTCGGTCCCGGCTATGATGAAGGCATCAATGTGCACGAAGTGCGCGGCGGCCTGCGCTATCAGTTCGGCAACTCGGACTGCGCCCAGCCGGAGCCGATCGCCTACGAACCCGAACCGGTTTACACCAAGTAATCGCATCGAGAGCAGGTTTGCGGACCGCCCGGCTTTCGCTGGGCGGTTTCCGTTTGTGTCGGGAAAGCGCATCAAAATCAATTCCCTAACCCCTTGTTATCCTTAACCGCCACTTAACCACTATGGTTAACAATGCTTCCTGAAACGGCGCTCGCGATCGCGAATGGCGCCACCTTCGGGAGTCGGGATCATGACAGTCAAATCGCGTATAGCGCTGGCGCTTGCAGCAATCGCCCTGACGCCGCTGTCGCAGGCACTTGGTGCCGACTACGATCCGCCGATCTATGTCGACCAGGCGCCGGACTACGTGCCGGTCGAAGTCGGTTCAGGATGGTACCTGCGCGGCGATGTCGGCTATGCGTTAAGCCATCCGTTCGAACATAAGGAAACGGTAACTGGCCCGCTTGACAGTTTCACCGAGGAGAGCAGCCTTTTCACAGGCAGCATCGGTATGGGGTATCACGTCAATGACTATCTTAGAGTCGAACTGAACGGTGGGATTCTCCCGACCGACAAATTCGGGGAGCATCAGAGGCTGGCAGCCACTTGCGACGGCTCGACACTCGAAGCCGACTTCTTCGGGAACATCAATTCCGTACCGGCAACACAGGCGTGCGATCGCTCCAACAATGCCTCCAACAAGGGCTATAGCGTCATGGCCAACGGCTATGTAGATCTCGGCACGTATGTTGGGATAACTCCGTATATTGGCGGCGGCCTCGGCGTCGCCTATAACAAATACTACAAGAGCATCGGCGCGCGCGATTGCGTCGAGGTGCCCCCAAACTCCTCCGGAACCGGCGGCTTCATTTGCGATGACCCTGCGGGATACGAGGGCTCGACCGAGTCGGAAGCCAAATTCAACCTCGCTTACTCGATCGGCGCAGGCCTTTCCTACCGGGTGACCAAGAATGTCTCGGTCGACCTCGGCTACGAATATTTCGCCGTGCCCAACGCAAAATACGTCGCCTATGACGATGGAGCTTTCAACATCCAAGAAGGCATAGACTACCAGACAGTCAAGGTCGGGCTGCGTTACGATCTCTGGTAAGCATGGCGAAAGCCCGAAGAATTTGAACGGCGGATTTAAGAATCCGCCGTTTGCGATTCTAGCCATGGGGTTTTCGCCGCATGCAATCAGTATCCTGCCAGCGACAAAAACTTTCCCCTTGACGCCTGACGCCTGAACGCATATCGCCGTCCGTGGGCCACCCCTCCCCAACGAGGGGCCACTATCTGGAAGGATAGACCACGATGACCACGCATACGAAGCCCGGACTCCGTCCGGCAAATCCCAATTTTTCCTCAGGTCCCTGTGCAAAACGTCCCGGCTGGTCGGTCGAGGCGCTGACAAATGCCGCGCTCGGACGCTCGCACCGCGCCAAAATCGGCAAGACCAAGCTCGAACAAGCGATCTCGCTGACGCGAGAGGTCCTCCAGGTTCCCGCAGATTACCGCATCGGCATCGTGCCCGCGTCGGACACCGGTGCGGTCGAGATGGCGCTGTGGTCGCTGCTCGGCGAACGCGGCGTCGACATGGTCGCCTGGGAGAGTTTCGGTTCCGGCTGGGTCACCGACGTGGTCAAGCAGCTGAAGCTTGCCGACGTGCGCAGGATCGAAGCCGGTTACGGCGTGCTGCCGGATCTGACGAAAATCGACTTCGACCGCGATGTGGTCTTCACCTGGAACGGCACGACATCAGGCGTGCGTGTGCCGAACGGCGATTTCATCCCGGCCGGCCGCAAAGGCCTGACCATCTGCGATGCGACCTCGGCGGCCTTTGCGCAAAAGCTCGATTTCCAAAAGCTCGATGTCGTCACCTTCTCCTGGCAGAAAGTTCTGGGCGGCGAAGGTGCGCATGGCATGCTGATCCTCAGCCCGCGCGCCGTCGAGCGGCTGGAAAGCTATAAGCCTGCCTGGCCGCTGCCGAAGATCTTTCGTCTCACCTCGGGCGGCAAGCTCATCGAAGGCATCTTCAGGGGCGAGACCATCAACACCCCATCGATGCTGTGCGTCGAGGATTATCTCGACGCGCTGCGTTGGGCGAAGTCGATCGGTGGGCTCGATGCGCTGATCGCCCGTGCCGACGCCAATGCCGCCGTTATCGACGGTTTCGTCGACAAATCCGCGTGGCTCGCCCATCTGGCCACCGATCCGGCGACGCGATCGAATACCTCCGTCTGTCTTTCCTTCACCGATCCGGATGTCGCCGGCCTCGATGCCGACGGACAAACGGCGTTCGCCAAGGGCATCGTCTCGACGCTCGACAAGGAGGGCGTCGCCTACGATATCGGCGCCTATCGCGATGCGCCGCCCGGCCTGCGCATCTGGTGCGGGGCGACGGTCGAGACTTCCGACCTCGAAGCGCTGCTGCCGTGGCTCGACTGGGCCTTTGCCCAGCAGAAGGCGTCGCTCAAGGCGGCCGCTTGATCCCTCCCCCTCGAGGGGAGGGTGGCCCGGAGGGCCGGGTGGGTTGCCTCCACCAACTCAACGGTCCGCCATCCAGAAAAGAAAAGATTCGGCCGCGACCGGCCGCAACGACCCCACCCCGGCGCTTCGCGCCGACCCTCCCCTCAAGGGGGAGGGGTGCCAATCGCAAAGGATCAAGCCAATGCCCCGCGTTCTCGTCTCAGACAAACTCTCCACCACCGCCGTGCAGATCTTCAGGGATCGCGGCATTGACGTCGACTACCTGCCCGATCTCGGCAAGGACAAGGAAAAGCTGCTCGAAGTGATCGGCCAATATGACGGCCTCGCCATCCGCTCGGCGACCAAAGTCACGGAGAAGCTGATCAACGCTGCCACCAAATTGAAGGTCGTCGGCCGCGCCGGCATCGGCGTCGACAATGTCGACATCCCGGCGGCGAGCCGCAAGGGCATCATCGTGATGAACACGCCCTTCGGCAATTCGATCACCACCGCCGAGCATGCCGTCGCCATGATCTTCGCGCTGGCCCGCCAGATACCGGAAGCCAATGCCTCGACCCATGCCGGCAAGTGGGAAAAGAACCGCTTCATGGGCACCGAGATCACCGGCAAGACGCTGGGCATCATCGGCTGCGGCAATATCGGCTCGATCGTCGCCACGCGCGGCGTCGGCCTGAAGATGCATGTCATCGCCTTCGACCCGTTCCTGTCGGACAGCCGCGCCGAGGAGCTCGGCGTCGAGAAGGTCGAACTCGACGAGCTGTTCGCCCGCGCCGATTTCATCACCCTGCACACGCCGCTGACCGACAAGACGCGCAACATCATCGACGCCGCGGCGATCGCCAAAATGAAGACCGGCGTGCGCATCATCAACTGCGCCCGTGGCGGGCTGATCGTCGAGGCCGACCTGATCGCGGCGTTGAAAAGCGGCAAGGTGGCGGGCGCTGGCATCGACGTGTTCGAGGTTGAACCGGCGGAGAAAAGTGAGCTGTTCGGCATGGAGAATGTGGTGGCGACGCCGCATCTCGGTGCGTCGACGATGGAGGCGCAGGAGAATGTCGCCCTGCAGGTCGCCGAACAGATGGCCGACTATCTGATCAAGGGCGCCGTTTCCAACGCCATCAACATGCCGTCGATCACCGCCGAGGAAGCGCCGCGGCTGAAGCCTTTCGTCAAGCTGGCAGAAGTGCTCGGCGCCTTTGTCGGCCAGGTCACCGAGGATCCGATCAAGGAGGTCGAGATACTGTTCGACGGCTCGACCGCGACGATGAACACGCGCGCCCTGATCAGCGCCACTCTTGCCGGGCTGATCCGGCCGCAGGTCTCCGATGTCAACATGGTGTCGGCGCCGATCATGGTTAAGGAGCGCGGCATCATCGTTGCCGAGGTCAAGCGCGACAAATCCGGTGTGTTCGACGGCTATATCAAGCTGACGGTCAAGACCGAGCATAAGACGCGTTCGATCGCCGGCACCTGCTTCTCGGACGGCAAGCCGCGCTTCATCCAGATCAAAGGCATCAACCTTGACGCCGAGGTCGGCCAGCACATGCTCTACACGACGAATGCCGATGCGCCCGGCATCATCGGTCTGCTCGGCACGGTCTGCGGCGAGAACGGCGTCAACATCGCCAACTTCCAGCTCGGCCGCAACCGGCCTGGCGGCGATGCGATTGCGCTGCTCTATCTGGATGCGCCGTTCCCCGAAAACGTGCTGGAACAGGTGCGGGCGCACAAGTCGATCGACTCCGCCAAGCGGCTGCATTTCGATGTCGGCGGCGCCTGAATCATGTCCGCGCGCCCCGCGTGCTAATAAGCACACGGGGCGTTTCGATAATCATGGCTGTCAGCCTCCGGATTGCACCATAGCCATTCGGCCTCGAATATTTGCCGGCTAAATCGCCATCTTCCTTCCGCTGTATTCGGCGAGGCTGATGCCGCCAAGCACCAGCACGAGGGCCAGCCCCTGATAGAGCTGGAATGTCTCACCGACGATCAGCACCGACAGCAGCGTGCCGAAGATCGGCACCAGGTTGATGAACAGGCCGGCCCGGTTGGCGCCGATCAGTTCGTTGCCCCTGATATAAAAGATTTGCGAGACGACTGAGGCGCCGATCGCGGTGTAGAACGCTATCGCCCAGCCGCGCGCATCGGGGACGATGACCTTGCCTGCAGCCACCTCCCATAGGAAGAAAGGCAGCGAGGTGACTAGTGCGGCAATCGACAGCGCCAGCATCAGGCTTTGCCAGCGTATGGCCGGCTTCAGCCGCAGCCCGACCGAGTAGAAGCTGTAGCAAAGCACCGCGATCAGCATGATGGCGTCGCCGAAGTTGAGATCCAGCTTGAGAAGCTGGCGCAGATCGCCATGGCTGGCGGTCAGGGCGACACCGATGATCGTCAGCACGACGCCGGCGATCTGCACCCGGTTCACACGCAGGCGAAACAGCACGAAATTGGCGAGGATGATCACAATCGGTATCGCCGCCTGCTCGATCGAGACGTTGATCGCCGTCGTGTAGTTGAGCGCCGTGTAGAAGATCGCGTTGAAGAAGGTGAAGCCGCAAGCGCCGAGCCCGCCAAGCAGCAACCAGTGCTTGCGCACTACCGGCCAGTCCTCGCGCAGCGTTCGCCAGCCGATCGGCAGCATGATCAGAACGGCCAGAACCCAGCGCAGGAAGACCAGCGTCATCGGCGAAATGTGGTCGACTGCCAGCTTGCCGGCCACGGAGTTGCCGCCCCACAGCAAGGTGGTGAACAGCAGGAACAGATAGGCGGTTCGATGCATCGCGAAAATGTCCAGCCAGGAGGGCAGGCGAAGGGTCTTTGCCGACCTATTGTGGTGGTTCGCCCAAGTAAATGATGTCAAAGGCGAAAATTGTTGTGCCTGGGGGCGCTTTCGGCGGCAAAGAATGGTCGCGCTCGCCGGGTCTTGACGCTATAGAGCGATGTACGTCCACTTGGACGCACAAAGTACGCGTCTCAAGGCTTTGAACGTTCGCATCGTGCTTTCCGAAAATCGATTCCGATTTTCGAGCCGATGCGATAGAAGCCTGTCGTTTCGAACCATTTCAGCCGCTCGGAGCGGCGCCTCAAGGGAAAAGAAACATGGCCAATGTGGTGGTCGTCGGCTCGCAATGGGGCGACGAGGGCAAAGGCAAGATCGTTGACTGGCTGTCGGAACGCGCCGATGTCGTCGTGCGCTTCCAGGGCGGCCACAATGCCGGCCATACGCTGGTTGTCGATGGCAAGGTCTACAAGCTGTCGCTGCTGCCGTCCGGCGTGGTGCGGCAAGGCAAGCTGTCCATCATCGGCAATGGCGTCGTCTTCGATCCGCACGCCTTCGTTGCGGAAGTGGCGAAATTGAAGGCGCAAGGCGTCGAGGTGACGCCGGAGCGCCTGAAAATAGCCGAAAACACCGCGCTTATCCTGTCCTTGCACCGGGAACTGGACGGATTCCGCGAAGACGCCGCCTCCAATTCCGGAACGAAGATCGGCACGACCCGTCGCGGCATCGGCCCCGCTTATGAGGATAAGGTGGGCCGGCGCGCGGTCAGGGTGATGGATTTGGCGGATTTGGAAACGCTGCCCTTGAAGGTCGACAGGCTGCTGACGCACCACAATGCGCTGCGCCGTGGGCTCGGCCACGCCGAAGTCACGCATGACGCAATCATAAATGAGCTGATTTCGGTCGCCGACGAGATCCTGCCCTATATGGACCGTGTCTGGAAGGTCCTCGACGACAAGCGCCGCGCCGGCGAACGCATCCTGTTCGAGGGCGCGCAAGGCACGTTGCTCGACATCGACCACGGTACTTATCCGTTCGTCACCTCGTCCAACACGGTCGCCGGTCAAGCCGCCGCCGGATCCGGCGTCGGCCCTGGTGCCATCGGTTATGTGCTCGGCATCACCAAGGCCTATACGACGCGTGTCGGCGAAGGTCCGTTCCCGACCGAACAGAAGAACGAGATCGGCGAGTTCCTGGGCACGCGCGGCCACGAGTTCGGCGTCGTCACCGGCCGCAAGCGCCGCTGCGGCTGGTTCGATGCCGTGCTGGTTCGCCAGGCCGTTGCCGTCAACGGCATCAAGGGCATCGCGCTTACCAAGCTCGACGTGCTCGACGGGCTGGACGAGATCAAGGTCTGCACCGGCTACCGCCTCGATGGCGAGGCGATCGATTATCTGCCTGCCAGCCAGGGTGCGCAGGCGCGCGTCGAACCGGTCTACGAGACGCTGGAGGGCTGGAAAGGCACCACCGCCGGCGCCAGAAGCTGGAACGATCTGCCGGCCCAGGCAGTCAAATATGTCCGTCACATCGAGGAGCTGATCGGCGCTCCGGTCGCGCTCCTTTCCACCAGCCCTGAACGGGACGACACAATACTTGTGACCGATCCGTTTCAAGACTAGATTCCAAGCTATTCCGGGCATCGCGGCCGATTTGCGGGGGCCGGCCCAGAAACGAAATGCAGGTCGACTGAAGCATGGCAGATTTTGTTGGTGCTCTGAAAAAGACACTCGACGGCCTTGGCAATCCGACGCCGGAGACACGCGCGAGGGTCTATGACAAGGCTCGTTCGACGATCGCGGACAAGCTGGCGAAGAACATACCGCCGCTGGCGCCTTCGGTCGTTGCCCAGCATAAGCGCACCCTGGAAGACGCCATCGCCAGCGTCGAGCGGGAGTACGCCAAGCCTGCGCCGGCATCCGATCCGCTGTCGGAGCTGGAGGACATCTTCTCCTCGATCGACCGCAACAAAAACCAACCCAGCCATGTCCGGCAGCCGGCCAAGACAGAGCCGGCATGGCAACCGGCAAAGACCGAGCCGGCATGGCAGCCGGCAAAGACCGAGCCGGCATGGCAGCCGGCGCCTGCCGCCAAAGCCGCGCCGAATTGGCAAAAACCGCCATCCGTTGCTTCTCCTCCAGAGCGCACCGATGCGGTGCCTTCGGACGCGGATCTTCCAGCGGCGGACGAGAAGAGCTATGCCTTTAGAGACGATGTCTTCCCCAACGACGAGGAGCCGGCGCCGGACACCTTTCCGCGTCTGCGTCCTGCCGAGCGCAGGCGCAGCTATGGCGGGCTGATCGCCGCTGTCGTCGCTTTGCTCGTCGTCGCCGGCGGCGGCTACGGCATCTGGCTGAACAAGGACGCGTTCAGCAACATGCTGGGTCTCAACAGCACGACGGTCGCAACCATAGAACCGCTGGTGAAGCCAACCCCGGCCGAGCCGGTTACCGATGCCGCGGCAAGGCCCCCGGCCGCAGCGGCTCCAACGGATGCCGAGGGCACAAAGTTCACCCAGCGGCTGACACCGGAGGGCGGTGAGGTCGATCCCGGCCCCGCTTCAGGACAAAGCGGCATCGGAGAGGGCGAATCCGTCGCAGCACTGACCACGCCGCCGCCGGCCGAACCTGCGCCTGCAGCGCCGACCGGCGCTACGCCAGCCACGAATGCGCCCGCCACACCGGGCGCTGCCCCGGCAACACCGTCTGCCGATGGAGCAACGCCGGCGCCGGCGGCGCCGGCCGATAGCGCAGCCGCTCCGGCCGCGCCGGCCCCAGGTACCGCGACAGCCGTGCCTGCGGAAACCGCGCTGGCGGTCGGCCAAAAGGCAATCTTCTACGAGGAGCGTACCAGCACCGCCCAAGGCTCGGCCGAGCCCGGCAGCATCGTCTGGTCGCTTGTACAGGAATCGCCCGGCGGCAATCTGCCGCCCGAGCCGGCAATCCGCGCCGAAGCGAGCATTCCGGGTAAGGACGTGCAGTTGCGCATGACCATTCGCCGCAACACCGACCAAACGCTGCCTGCCAGCCACATCATCGAGATGATTTTCCTGACACCCGATGGTTTCGAAGGCGGCGGCGTCGACAACATCCTGCGCGTCGCCATGAAGGGCTCTGAACAGGATGCCGGCAGCCCGCTGATCGGCATCCCGGCCAAGATCGCCGACGGCTTCTTCCTGGTCGCTCTCAACGACACCAAGGCGGACGAAGACGCCAATCTGACCCTGCTCCGGGGCCAGAACTGGATCGACGTGCCGGTCGTTTACAAGACCGGACGGCGGGCGCTGCTCACCATGGAAAAGGGCATTCCCGGCGAGAAGGTGTTCGACGAGGCGCTGAAGGCCTGGCAAACAAAGACGGCGGGCTGAGGCCGGCTCACCGGCCGCAACGCTCCCTTCGGCTCAGAAGCCCTGGAACAGCATGTCGAGTGCGGCCATGATGCCGTCGTGACGGCTGGCGATATTCAGTCGGCTTTCGCCCAATTCCTTGGCCGGAACCGTGGCGATCAGATGGGTGGCCATAACCAATTTTTTCCCATTGATCTCGAGGATGGGATGGAGCTTTCGCATCGGCGGCGGCGTCATCGTGATCGGCAGAAGCGGGATCACCACCCGTGTTTTAAAATCGTCAAGCAGGTCGGATTGAACGTCCAGCAAATAGCTGCCTTCGACCCGACCCGCGAAGACATCGTAGCGCGCCATCAGAACTGCCGATGTTCTTCCAACGGGATACCGTGCTTTTCCACGTATTCGTTCCACGCTTCTATCGTGGCGCGATTCTCAAGCTTCCATAGTCGGGTTTTTTCGGCAGCCACCGCCTCTGCGATGCCGGCTTCCGCTGCGCGCGAGACATTCACGTCGAGCCCCTTGGCTTCTTTTAAGAGTTTTGAATCGATCGACAGGTTTGCTGGCTGGCGGACCGCGTTCAAGGCTAGCTTGCGCATTACTGCCTCCACTATATGCGCATAATGTATGCGCATTCCCTCGCTGTAGCAACGACCAGGCGTTCTACCCCTCCATCTCCTCGCGCAGCATCTCCAGTTCCAGCCATTCCTCCTCGAGTGCTGCCAGCGTGGCGCGCTCCTTGTCGAGAGCGGCGATGGTCTTCTGGAACGAGGCCGGATCGCGCTCGTAATAGGCGGGGTCGGCAATGTTGTTCTCCAGCCGTGAGATCGACGCGTTCACCGCCTCGATCTTCTTGGGCAGCGATTCCAGCGCGAATTTCTGCTTGAACGACAATTTCTTTGCCGGACCTTTCGGCGCAGCTGCTTCGGTCCTGGCTGCCGCCGTCGCTTCGCTGGTCTCTGCCTTCGGCCGCGCCTTGCGGTCGTCCAGCCTGGTGCCGCCGCGCTGCGCCAGCATGTCGGAATAGCCGCCGGCATATTCGATCCAGCGACCGCCGCTGTCCGGCGCGATCAGGCTGGTCACGGTGCGGTCGAGGAAATCGCGATCGTGGCTGACCAGGATGACGGTACCGGCAAAACCAGCGATCAGCTCCTGCAGCAGTTCCAGCGTCTCCATGTCGAGGTCGTTGGTCGGCTCATCCAGCACCAGAAGATTTGCCGGCCGCGCCAGCACACGGGCGAGCAGCAGCCGCGCCCGCTCGCCGCCCGAAAGCTCGCGCACCGGCGTGCGCGCCTGTTCCGGCTTGAACAGGAAATCCTTCATGTAGGAGACGACATGGCGCTGCTCGCCGTTGATGACGAGGTTCTCGCCGCGCCCGTCGGTGAGATACTGCGCCAGCGTCTCTTGCGGGTCGACCGCCTCGCGCTTCTGGTCGAGCGTGGCGATCTCCAGATTGGTGCCGAGTCGCACCGAGCCTGAGTCCGGCTTCAATTCGCCGGTCAGCATCTTCAGCAGCGTCGTCTTGCCGGCGCCGTTCGGGCCGACCAGACCGACGCGGTCGCCACGCTGGATGCGGGTCGAGAAGCCCTTGACCACGGTGAGATCGCCAAAGCTCTTCTCGATGTTCTTTGCCTCGATCACCAGCTTGCCGGATTCGGCGGCGTCGCTGGCCACCATGGTCGCCGCGCCCTCGGCGCCGCGATGACCGCGAAAGCGCTGGCGCATGGTCTGCAGTTCGCCGAGTCGGCGCATGTTGCGCTTGCGCCTTGCTGTCACGCCATAGCGCAGCCAGTGCTCCTCGCGCACGATCTGGCGGCCAAGCTTGTGCTGCTCGCGCTCTTCCTCATCCAGCACGGTGTCGCGCCATTCCTCGAAATGGCCAAAGCCCTTTTCCAGCCTGCGGGTCTGGCCGCGATCGAGCCAGACGGTGGCGCGGGACACGCGCTCGAGGAAGCGGCGGTCGTGCGAGATGACGATCAGCGCCGAAGAGGTGCGGGCAAGCTCCTCCTCCAGCCACTCGATGACCGACAGGTCGAGATGGTTGGTCGGCTCATCAAGCAAGAGAATGTCGGGCTCCGGCGCCATGACGCGGGCAAGGGCAGCACGGCGCGCCTCGCCGCCTGAGAGATCGTTCGGCCGCTCCTCGCCGGACAGGCCGAGATGCTCCATCAGATAGGTGGCGCGGTAGGGATCGTCGGCGGGTCCGAGCCCCGCCTCGACATAGGCGCGGACGCTGGCGAAACCATCCATGTCCGGCATTTGCGGCAGGTAGCGCACTGTTGCCGAAGGCTGGCGGAACACCTCGCCGTCCTGCGGCTCAATCAATCCCGCAGCGATCTTCAGCAACGTCGACTTGCCCGAGCCGTTGCGGCCGACCAAAGCGATCTTGTCGCCTGCCGACGCCGTCAGTTCCGCCCCGTCGAGCAGCGGCGTGCCACCAAAGGTCAGTTTTATCCCGTCCAGATTGAGAAGTGGCGGCGCCATGTCAGCTTTCAGGTAAGGGGAAATGGGTGGGCGAGCAACAGCGCGCGGCCGCTGCCCAGCGCGATTTCGAGCCGGCCCTTGACCTCATTGGAAATGGTCAGCGACGAGCCGAATGCCACCTCGACATGGTCCAGCGGCCATTTGGCGCCGGTCACGGTCAGGCCGGCAAGGTCGGAGAAGCCGAGAATCGAAAACAGCATACCGTCGGCGTAGTCGAAGCCAGTCTTTCCGGGAAGCAAGGGGATGCCTTCCTGTGCGCCACTGGTCAAAAGCACCTCTGTCCCTGCCTCGGCCAGCCGGACGCTGAGCGCCAGGTGCAGGAAGGCGTGATCGGTGCGCTTGCCGCCGAACGCGCCGGCGAGCACGAGGCTGGTCGCGCCGCGTTCGAGCGCGGCGGCGATAGCTAGTTCGCCGTCTGTCTTGTCCTTTTCTGCCGGAAACACATGGCGGGGCACGGCGGCCAGCTCGTCCGGCAAATCCGCCGGCACGGAATCGAAGTCGCCGACCCAGAGTTCCGGCATCAGGCTTAGCGTCCGGGCATGGCTCATGCCGGCGTCGGCGGCGATGACACGCGTGCCGGCGACCTGGCGGTCGAGCAGCGGCGTGCGGATAAGATCGCCGCCAAGCAGGATGGTGAATTTACTCATATGCGTGGCCCTTACCAGCCCTGCTTGCGAAACGGAAGGCCGCGCTCCGGATGCTCGGCAAACTTCCGCTTGCGCAGCGCTTGGGCCGGCCCTATGTGTCGAAACGCTCTAACGGGGTGCCGGACGCGATCTTCGCGGACCGGCTGAGAGGCAACGATGCCAACCCGCTGAACCTGATCCGGTTTGTACCGGCGGAGGGATTAGACGCTTCGGACAGCCCGACGCCTCAATTCCTTTCAACGCGAACGAAGGAGGCGCCGATGCGCACGCTTTTATACACTCTTGTTTCGGCAGTGCTGCTTGCGGCGGCCGTTCTCGCCGGCACCGGGCCGGCATCCGCGCAGGAAAAACTCACCGTCTATACCTATGAGAGCTTCACCGCCGACTGGGGCCCAGGCCCCGCGGTCAAGAAGGCCTTCGAGGCCGAATGCGGCTGTACCCTCGAATTCGTCGCGGTCGCCGACGGCGTCGCCCTGCTCAACCGCGTCAGGCTGGAAGGGGCCGCGACCAAGGCCGACATCGTGCTCGGGCTCGACACCAATCTGACGGCGGAAGCCAAGGCCACCAGCCTGTTTTCGCCGCATGGTGCCGTCATCGACGTCAATGTGCCGGGCGGCTGGAACGACGATATTTTCGTGCCGTTCGACTATGGTTATTTCGCCATCGTCTACGACACCGAAAAGCTGAAGACGCCGCCGAAGAGCCTGAAGGAATTGGTCGAGGGCAATGCCGACGAGAAGATCGTCATCCAGGATCCGCGCACCTCGACGCCCGGTCTCGGCCTGCTGTTGTGGGTGAAGTCGGTCTATGGCGACAAGGCGCCGGAAGCCTGGGCCAAGCTTAGGACAAAAGTGCTCACCGTGACGCCGGGCTGGAGCGAGGCCTACGGCCTGTTCACCAAGGGCGAAGCGCCGATGGTGCTGTCCTATACCACGTCGCCGGCCTATCACATGATCGCTGAAAATACCGATCGCTATCAGGCGGCGTCCTTCGAGGAGGGCGAGTATCTGCAGATCGAGGTTGCCGGCATCACCACGTCAGGTGCGAAGAACCCGTTGGCGAAACGGTTCCTGACTTTCATGACCGGGCCGAAATTCCAGGATGTCATCCCGGAGACCAACTGGATGTTTCCTGCCGGCAAGACCGAGAAGCCGCTCAATCCGGCTTTCGACAAGCTCGTCAAGCCGACCAAGACGTTGCTGTTCAGCCCGGAAGAGGTCGCCGCCAACCGCAAGGCCTGGGTCGACGAATGGCTGTCGGTGATGAGCAAGTAGGGAACAGGATGGTGCCGGCGCGTTCGGCCGATCCCCGTGTCACCGCCGGCACCATCGCGCTTGTCGCTGTTGCGCTGCTGATCGGCGGAGCGTTTGCCGGACTCATCCTTGAAGCTACGCGCAACCCGACCGGCGCTGCGTCGGCCTTCGATTCCTATCTCTTCCGCGTCGCCCGTTTCACGCTTTGGCAGGCTTTGCTGTCGACACTGCTTTCCGTCGTGCCGGCGCTGTTCGTTGCGCGGGCGCTGTCGCGGCATCCGCGCTTCTTTGGCCGCGGCCTGATACTGCAGCTCTTTGCCGTGCCGCTTGCGCTGCCGGCCATCGTCGCTGCGCTCGGCATTCTGGCCCTCTATGGCCGTGCCGGCTATTTCGCCGGGGTGTTCTCCGCGATTGGCGGTCAGGGCTGGCCGGGCATATACGGCCTGTCCGGCATCCTCGTCGCCCATGTCTTCTTCAATCTGCCGTTGGCCACGCGGCTGTTCCTTGAAGCGCTGGCGACAGTGCCGACCGACCAGTGGCGGCTGGCGAGCCAACTCGGCATGGGCGCCAGACCCGCCTTCCGGCTGATCGAATGGCCGACGCTGCGCGCGGCACTGCCGGGGGTCGCCGGGCTTGTCTTCATGCTTTGCATCACGTCTTTCACCATCGTGCTCACGCTGGGCGGCGGGCCGCGTGCGACGACATTGGAGGTCGCCATCTACCAGGCGTTGCGTTTCGATTTCGATCCTGCCCGCGCGGTGACGCTGACACTGCTGCAGATCGCGCTGACCTTCGTCGTGGTGGTGGCATTGATGCGGCTTGGCGCCAACACCGTCGGCGACGCCAACCTGCCGGTGGCGCCGCGCCGGTATCTTTCGGCCGGTACGGCCGAGACCGCGCTGAACGCAGCATTGATCGCCCTGGCATTGCTATTCGTCGTCGGGCCGATGGCGGCCACGGTGACGTCAGGCCTTGGCGCCGATCTCGGCCGGCTGGCGGGCGAGAGCGCGGTGCGGCAGGCGACGCTGACCAGCGCCGTGCTCGCCTTACTGGCGGCGCTGCTTTCGGTGGCGCTGTCGCTGTCGCTCGTCATGGCACGACGGGCGCTGGCCTTGAGACGTCGCGTCGGTGCCAAGACGCTGCTCGAACACGCCACCGATACCGGCGCCAGCTTCGTCCTCGTCGTGCCGCCCATCGTCATCGGCGCCGGCTGGTTTCTTCTCCTGCGTACCGTCAGCGACGTCTTTGCCATCGCCCCTGTCATGGTCGTCGCCGTCAATGCGGTGATGGCGATGCCGTTTGCCATTCGCGCCATTCGCCCCGGCTATGATGCGGCGAGCGAACGCCACGAACGGCTCTGTTTGCTGCTTGGCATTTCGGGCTGGAACCGGTTCCGGCTGGTCGACTGGCCGTCGCTGCGGCGGCCGCTCGCCACCGGTTTCGCGTTCGCCATGGCTTTGTCGCTCGGCGATCTCGGCGTTGTTGCCCTGTTCGGCAGCGACTCCCTGCAGACACTGCCTTATCTCTTGCTGGCGCGCATGGGCAGTTACCGCACAATGGACGCGGCAGGCCTGGCATTGTTGCTCGGCCTGGTCTGTCTTGCGCTTGTCCTGGCCGCGGACTGGCTGGGACGGGGGGGAAATCATGACGCTCAACAGTAAACACGGTACGGCTGTGCGGCTGGAAAGGATCTCGTTCAGCTATGGCGACGCGCCGTTTGTATTCGATGTCGAGTTCGCCGCCTCGAAGATCACCGCCATCATGGGGCCGAGCGGCTCGGGAAAATCGACGCTGCTCAATCTGGTGGCCGGCTTCGAGACGCCGCGATCGGGCCGCGTGCTGATCGGCGGCGCCGATGTCGGCGCCAAACCGGCTTCGGCGCGGCCAGTGTCGATGGTGTTCCAGGAAAACAATCTCTTTGCCCATCTTTCGGTCGAACGAAATGTCGGCCTTGGCCGCTCGCCGTCGCTCAGACTGACCGAGGCCGACCACGCTGCAATCGCCGCGGCGCTCAAGCGCGTCGGCCTTGCCGGCAAGCAACAGCGCCTGCCGCGCGAACTTTCCGGTGGTGAGCGGCAGCGAGTCGCGCTCGCCCGCGTCCTGGTGCGCGACCGGCCGGTGCTCTTGCTCGACGAACCGTTCGCCTCGCTCGGACCGGCCTTGCGCGACGACATGCTCGATCTGGTAGCCGGCGTCCATGCGGAGCGGCGCATGACGGTGCTGTTCGTCACGCACCAGCCGGAGGATGCCCAGCGTATCGGCCAGGACATGGTGTTCCTGGACAATGGCACGGTTGCCGCAACAGGGACCGTCGCCGATTTTTTTACCAATGCTGGACCGGAAGCCTTCCGGCGCTATATCGGTGCAGGTCCGTTTGGCGCAGGATCACGAGATGTTGCCCGGAAGCGGACATAATTTACGGCCAAACCGGCTTCAGGCGATGTGATGCTTGCTTGCCATGGTCAAAGTAGTGTGGCTAGGTCCTCCGATACTGGTCCGGCATAGGTTGTGATTTGCCACTACGGTGCCATGCGTGCTCGTGGGCGCGAAGGACGCTGTGGCAGTTGATTTTGCGCATGATCCTTTCTGAAAATCGATGCCCGATTTTCGGGGCCATGTGCTGAGACCCGAAAGGAAGCTGTTCTGCCGACCGGCACCGACAGAGTGAGAAGGAAACCGCTGGCGCGCTTCCTCGCGCTGGCCGGCTTTGCCATGGCGCTGGCGAGCTGCCAGATGTTCACGCCTCCGGACGTTCAGGAATCCGGCTTCCAGCCTTCCAGCAAACCGGTCACCGTCGACAATGTTGCCGCCAATAGCAAGCTCGCCGAAATGGCTAAGGCGCAGCATCCGCGCATCCTCGCCACCTATGGCGGCGAATACTCCGATCCCAAGCTCGAGCGCATGGTCGCCAAGGTCGTGGGCCGCCTTACCGTGGTGTCGGCCAACCCGACCCAGACCTACCGCATTACGATCCTCAATTCGCCCAACGTCAACGCTTTCGCATTGCCGGGCGGCTATCTCTACATCACGCGCGGCCTGTTGGCCCTAGCCAACGATTCGGCCGAGCTCGCCGCGGTCATCGCGCATGAGATGGGCCATGTCACTGCGAACCACGGCTTGCAGCGCCAGCAGCTCGAGGCCGAGGAGGGGTTTGCGACCAAGGTCGTCTCCGACGTGCTCGGCGACAGCCCGACCGCCAAGGCGGCACTGATCCGCGGCAAGCTGCGACTTGCCCAGTTCTCGCGCAATCAGGAGCTGGAGGCCGACGGCATCGGCATCAAGTCGATCGGCGAGGCGGGCTTCGATCCGTTTGCCGCCGGCCGCTTCCTGCAGTCCATGTCGGCCTACACCGATTTCCGCTCGATCAGCGGCGCCACCGACGCCAGCCTGGACTTCCTAGCGACACACCCCAACACGCCGCAGCGCATCGATCTGGCGCAGCGCCATGCCCGCCAGTTCGGCGCGCCTGGCGTCGGCACGCGCGACCGTGACGCTTTCCTCGCCGGCATAGACGGCCTGCTCTATGGCGACACGCCGGAGGAAGGCTATGTGCGTGGCGAAACCTTCCTGCATCCGGGGCTCGGCGTGTCGTTCTCGGTGCCCGACGGCTTCATCATCGACAACTCGGCCGCGGCGGTGACGGCAACCGGGCTGGGCGACATAGCGATCCGCTTCGACGGCGTTTCGATCGACAAGAACCGTTCGCTGACCGACTACATCCGCAGCGGCTGGGTGGCCGGTCTCGACGAAAGCAGCGTGCGCCAGGAAACGATCAACGGCAACGAGGCGGCGACGGCGCATGCCAGCGCCGAGGGCTGGCAGTTCGACATCGCGGTGATCCGCGCCGGCGGCCAGGTCTACCGGCTGTTGACGGCAGCCCCCTCCGCCAGCACCTCGCTGGACGCGGTGGCGCGCTCGGTCAGCGGCTCGTTCCGTATCTTGAGTGCGGCCGAAAAAGCGGCGCTGAAGCCGCTGCATATCCGCGTCGTCACGGTGCAGCCCGGACAGACCATGGGTTCGCTCGCCGCGCAGATGGTCGGCGTCGACCGCAAGCTCGACCTGTTCAGGGTGCTCAATGCAATGTCGCCCGGTGCAGCCGTTTCGGCCGGCGACAAGGTCAAGATCATCACCGACAAATAAGAGTCAGGCGGCTGTCGCCAGAAACTCGGGGTTTTGCTTCACCAGCGCTATCTTGAGCTTTTCCATGGCGCGTGCCTCGATCTGGCGGACGCGCTCCTTGGAGATGCCGAGCGCCTCGCCGAGCGCTTCGAGCGTCGCGCCCTCGTCGCTCAGCCGGCGTTCCTCGATGATCCTGAGCTCGCGGGCATTGAGCGCGCCGAGCGCCGTTTTCAGCCAGACAGAGCGGCGTTCCACATCGATCGTGTCACCCACGACTTCGTCCGGCAAAGGATCGTCCGAAATCAGGAAATCCATCCGCTCAGTGGCGCCGGAATCATCGGCGAGCGGCTGGTTGAGCGAACTATCCGGCGCCGAAAGGCGGGAATCCATCATCGCCACGTCGGCCTCCGAAACGCCGAGCGCCACCGACACCTCGCGGTAGAGCGAGGTGTTGGAGATCGGCTCGGTACCGTTCGCCAAGCGCGCGCGCAGGCGCCGCAAATTGAAGAACAGCGCCTTTTGCGCCGAACTGGTGCCGCCGCGCACGATCGACCAGTTGCGCAGAATATAGTCCTGCATCGAGGCGCGGATCCACCACGTCGCATAGGTCGAAAACCGCACCTCGCGCTCCGGTTCGAAACGGGCCGCTGCCTCCAGCAGGCCGACATGGCCTTCCTGCACCAGGTCGCCTAGGGGCAGGCCATAGTGACGGAATTTCGAGGCCATGGAAATGACCAGCCGCATATGCGCCATGGCGATTTGGTGCAGTGCCTGCTGGTCGTTGTTTTCCTTCCAGCGCAACGCGAGAACATGCTCCTCGTCGCGCTCGAGATAGGGGGCTTTCATCGCCGCGCGGACCATGGTTCGCCCTGCCGTATCTTCCATCATGCCACGCTCCCTGTTCCGGGCGTTGCGGTGCGATCGCTCGACCCTGAGCTGGCATCGTGGTTGAATTGGCGACGCCGCGCCCTACAACAGCCAAGAAACGTGCCACGCGCGCGAATGGTTCCGCCGCTGATGTCGCGCAGATTGCACTGTCCGAAAGCTCGTTGCGGCGGTCGCTACGCGGTCGGTTGGCGTGACTCAATGCAGTTTTGAGAATTGGAATTCGGAAACGCCCCATTTTTTGAAATCTTATTCCTTATTTTGCCGATCTGCATCTGTCAGTTTCCGGCGCTTACAAATGCGCCGAACACCGGCCAAGGACGGGATCACAGAAAAATGAAATGGCTTAAATCGCTTATCGTCGCCGCAACACTGCAGGTACTGGCCGTCACATCAGGACATGCCGGCGCCAATCTCGATCAGATCAAGCAGGCCGGTGTCTTCAAGGTCGGCACGGAAGGTACCTATGCCCCCTTCACCTATCATGATGCGTCGGGCGCATTGGTCGGCTTCGACGTCGAGATCGCCAAGGCGATCGCCGAGCGCCTCGGCGTCCAGGCCGAATTCCTCGAAGGCAAATGGGATGGGCTGATCGCCGGCCTCGATGCCAAGCGCTATGACGCTGTCATCAACCAGGTTGGCATCACCGAGGAGCGCAAGGCCAAGTATGATTTCTCCGACCCCTATATCGCCTCCAAGGCGGTGCTGATCGTGCGCGGCGACAATGCCGATATAAAGAGCTTTGCCGACCTCAAGGGCAAGAAGGCGGCGCAGTCGCTGACCTCGAATTTCGGCAAGCTCGCCGAAGCGAACGGCGCCGAGCTTGTCGGCACCGATGGTTTCGACCAGTCGATCCAGCTGCTTCTTACCGGCCGCGCCGACGCCACCATCAACGACAGCCTGTCCTTCCTCGATTTCAAGAAGCACAAGCCCGACGCCAATGTGAAGATCGCCGCGCAGGAAGAAAACGCCGACTATTCCGGCGTCCTGGTGCGCAAGGGCGATCCGGAACTGGTCGCCGCCATCAATCAGGCGCTGGCCGATATCAAGGCCGACGGCACCTACCAGAAGATCGCCGACACCTATTTCGGCCAGGATGTTTCGAAGTAAGCGCATTTCAGGGAGCGGGCCGGTTGCCGGCCCGCATGGCAATATCGCGGCGAGCCGTCTTTGACGGCCGCCGCTTTTCGCGTGATATGACGACCATATGATCGCGCCTCGATGCTGCCGGGCCGGTTTTGGGCGGCAATCTCGCAAGGAGGATTTTCGTGCCGCACTGGCTGCAATTGATGCTGGACTCGTTGCCCACGCTGCTATGGGCCGCGCTGATCTTCACCGTGCCACTCACGCTGCTGTCGTTCGCATTCGGCCTCTTCGTGGGATTGGTTGCGGCACTTGTCCGGCTGTTCGGCCCGAAGCCGCTGGTCGCCGTGGTCCGCTTCTACGTCTGGATCTTCCGTGGCACGCCACTTCTGGTGCAGCTGTTCCTGATCTTCTACGGCTTGCCTTCGGTCGGCATACTGCTCGACGCTTTTTCAGCCGCGTTGATCGGCTTTACGCTCAACATCGGCGCCTATACGTCGGAGATCATCCGCGCGGTCATAGGCTCGGTGCCGAAGGGGCAGTGGGAGGCGGCCTATTCAATCGGCATGACCTGGAGCCAGGCGATGCGGCGTACCATACTGCCGCAGGCCGGCCGCGTCGCGGTGCCGCCACTGTCCAACACCTTCATCTCGCTGGTCAAGGATACATCGCTGGCCGCCGCCATCACCGTGCCGGAGATGTTCCAGGCGGCGCAGCGCATCGTCGCCACCACCTATGAGCCGCTGATCCTCTATGTCGAGGCGGCGGCCCTCTATCTGGCGCTGAGCTCCGTGCTGTCGGCATTGCAGACGCGCCTGGAAAAGCGGCTCAACCGCTATGGCGGCTTTCTGGAGGCGCGCTCATGATCGGTCTCACCGACATTGAGAAGCGCTTCGGCGACAACCTTGTGCTGAAGGGCGTGACGGTCACCATCGAGGAAGGCAGCGTCACCGCCCTTGTCGGTCCCTCGGGCGGCGGGAAAAGCACGCTTCTGCGCTGCATCAACCTGCTCGAGATCCCGACTTCGGGCACAGTGCGCATCGGCGACGACGCGCTCGAATTCCACCCCGGCGGCAAGGTGCCCGGCCGGGCCGTCCAGCGCCTGCGGCTGCAGACCGGCATGGTGTTCCAGAATTTCCAGCTGTTTCCGCACCGCACTGCGATCGAAAATGTCATGGAGGGGCTGGTGACGGTGTTGAAATGGCCGACCGGACGGGCGCGCGAGCGGGCGCTCGCTCTGCTCGAAAAGGTCGGGATGGCGCACAAGGCCGATGCCTGGCCGGCGACGCTGTCGGGCGGCCAGCAGCAACGCGTGGCGATTGCCCGGGCGCTGGCGCCATCGCCGAAAGTGCTGCTGTGCGACGAGCCGACCTCGGCGCTCGATCCGGAACTGGCGCAGGAGGTGGTCGACGTGCTCAGCCAACTCGCGCGCGAGGGCACCACCATGGTGATGGCGACGCATGATCTGCGCCTCGCCTCCAAGATCGCGCAGGAGGTGGTGTTCCTCGACGCCGGCAGCATCGTAGAGAAAGGCCCCGCCGCTGTTCTGTTCAGCAATCCGGAGCGCCAGCGGACCAAGCGGTTCATCGCGACGCTGAAGCAGGAGGCGGAGAAGGAAGGCGGCGGCGAAGGTTAAAGTGTGTCGCCCAAAAATGCGCAGCGGTTTTGGGATAACGACATGCATTAAAAGAAAAACCCGGCGCGAGGCCGGGTTTTTCTAAATTCGAAGGTGAGAAGCGCTCAGGCAGCTTCTTCCTGCTCTGCTTCTTCGTTGTCGGCCTTGGCGCCGCGCTTCGGACCCTTGTTTAGGTTCACCTCGATGAGGCGCACTGCTTCGGTTTCCGACATGCGGTTGACGGCCGCGATCTCGCGCGCCATGCGGTCGAGTGCCGCCTCATAAAGCTGGCGCTCGGAATAGGACTGCTCCGGCTGGTTGTCGGCGCGGTAGAGGTCGCGCACAACTTCCGAGATCGAGATCAGGTCGCCGGAGTTGATCTTGGCATCATATTCCTGGGCGCGGCGCGACCACATGGTGCGCTTGACGCGGGCGCGGCCCTGCACGACCTTCAGTGCGCGATCGACATAGTCCTCTTCCGACAGCTTGCGCATGCCGATGGAGGTCGCCTTGGCAACCGGAACCTTCAGACGCATCTTGTCCTTCTGGAAGTCGATGACGAACAGTTCCAGCTTGTGGCCCGCAACTTCCTGCTCGTCGATCGAGACGATCTGACCGACGCCATGCGCCGGATAGACGATGTACTCGCCGGTCTTAAAACCGTGCCGCGCTGCGCTGGACTTCTTCTGCGGGGTGATTGTTGCCATTACGCCATGAACTCCTTGGTGTGGTACCGGCATTCTGCCGGCCGAACTCGCGCGATCGGTAACCGATCGTTAGCCGCACAACGACGAAACCACCGGAAAAGCCGAGGCCGGCAAACCGCATAATTGCGACTGCCTGCCCCAGATCACTCTGGTCCGGATTGAGAAATTCACCTTTCAGTGATTTGGGGCGTTTGCGCCATAAATCGACGTTGTGTCACCGGCATGTTTGGTTCGTATAGCACAAAAGCTCGGAAGAATCAAGGTTTTGCCGCACGCGCGAAGGTCAAGCGCGATCTCCGCCTGTCAAGGCAGTTAATGTGCGGCGCCATTGCGCCGCGCCATGCCGATCAAACCGGCGTCGCCGTTATAGCGCCGCGCGCCCTTTTGGGCGAGCAAGGGACACTATAACACCTTTGACTTTGCGCGTGATCCTTTCCGAAAACCGATTCTGATTTTCGAGGTCCTGCGCTAGTCGCCCTCGCCGGGCTCGGGGGAGAAATATTTCTCGAATTTGCCGGCCTCGCCATCGAAGGATTTGGCGTCGGGCGGAGGCTCCTTCTTGGCGGTGATGTTGGGCCATTTATCGGCGTATTCGGTGTTGATCTGCAGCCATTTGTCGAGCCCCGGCTCGGTGTCCGGCTTGATCGCGTCGGCCGGGCATTCCGGTTCGCAGACGCCACAGTCGATGCACTCGTCGGGATGGATGACGAGCATGTTCTCGCCTTCATAGAAACAGTCGACTGGACAGACCTCGATGCAGTCCATGTATTTGCATTTTATGCAATTATCGGTCACGACGTAGGTCATCAGTCGGCTCCGGGACGTCCCGTTTTATCAGAGCGAGGTGCGTGCAATCGGACGCACAAAGTACACTCTAACACTTTGAATTCACGCATCGGACTTTCCGAAAAATCGATTTCGATTTTCGGGCGATGCGGTAGGCTTTTTTGGTGAGGTAACGTCTTTGCCCGCCGCTTGCAAGGGCAGCCATTGCGCGCGATCCCGGTGTTTCCGGAATGGAATTCCAGACGGGCGATGCGGCGAAAGCCGGTTATGCGTCAGTCGTCGCCGAGCAGCCGGTCGGTCTCCCGGCGTTCCTTCTTGGTCGGGCGGCCGCTGCCGGCATCGCGCAGCGCAGGAATCGCATCGGGAACGGCCTCGCCCTTTGGCACCGGCGGTGGCGACATATCCTCGTAGAGCGTGCGCGCTTCTTCGGCGGGGCCGCGCCGGCTCCCGGTGCCGAGCACCTTCCAGACGAAGATGCGCCGCTCGAGAGTGATGGTCAGGACGTCGCCGGCGCGGACCAGATCGGAGGCCTGCGCTGCTTTGTCGCGATTGATGCGAACGCGTCCGGCCACCACCAGCTTCGCTGCCAGCGAGCGCGATTTCACCGCACGTGAAAAGAACAGCCATTTGTCGATGCGCTGGCGGCCTTCGGCGACCATCGGAGCGAGCGAACTACTTCTTCAGCTGGTCGCGCAATGCGGCGAGCTTGGCGAAGGGGGAATCCGGGTCGAAGCGCACGGGACGCTCTTCGCGCGGCTTCGGCTGGAATGCGGGCTTTCCACCCGGCGCGCCACCCTTGCCCTCCGGCCTGGCGCCTTTCCAGTCGGGCCGGTTTTCGCGACGATCGGCACGCTCGCCCTGCGGCTTGCCGTCGCGCCGTTCTCCTGCCTCGCCCTGGGGCTTGGGCTTGAATTTGCTGCGGTCGAAGCGGGACTTGCCGGCACCATCGCGGCGTGCTTCGTGGGTGGGCCGGCTGCCCGGAGCGCCGGCCTCTGCCGGCGCGTCGCTGCGGCCATCGCGCGTGGCTTGTCCGCTGCGCGGGCGATTGTCCCGACGGTTGTCCTGGTGCCGATTTCGTGGGCGCTGATCGAAGCGGACCTGCCGCCACAACAAAATGGGTTTTGGTTCTTCGGCTTCCACGGCGGGCTCGCTGGCCTCACCCTCCCCCTTGTGGGGAGGGTCGGCGCGCAGCGCCGGGGTGGGGGGAGCGTCGGCGCTGTCAGCCCTATCTGCATTGTCGGCGCCATCACCCCCACCCGCGTCGCTTCGCGCCGCGACCTCCCCCATCGAGGGGGAGGTGAGGGCGTCGGCGCCTTCGGCAGCGGCGCTGTCAGCGACCGCTTCCGCTGTAGACGGAACCTCTTGCGTGATTTCGGGTGCAGCTTCGGGCTGCTCTCCCGCAGCGGGCTCGGCTGCTGCTTCGGCGGCAGGCTCCGTCGAACTGTCGGGGGTAGCCCCGGCAGCCGCATCCGGCGTCGAACTCTCGGCCGGCGCCTCGGCGGCTGCGTCCGCAATCGCGGCTTCCGCTGTCTTGGCCTGCTCGGCTTGTTCTTCCGCCACCTGCTTGGCCGCGGCGGCTTCACGCGCGGCATTGTCCTGTGCCTCGAGCCGCGCCTTCACCTCGGCCGCCGGCTTCGGCTCGGCGCGATAGCCGAGGCCTTTCAAAATCTCTTCCATGTCGTCGGCCGTGGCGCCGAGAATCGACATCATCGGCGGCGTGACCATGAAAGACTGACCGTCATAGGCGCCGTCGGGGCGCTGGCCGAGGCCCGGCTTCCAGTTGGTTGCGGGCCGGATCAGGTCGGCCAGCCGTTCAAGGATGTCGACGCGCACCGCGCGACGGCCGAGATTGCGATAGCCGGCCAGCTTGTAGAAGGCCTTGTCGAACGTGGGATCGATGACCACCGAGGTGCGGCCGGAGGCCAGCGCGTGAACCACGTCGCCAAAGCCGGGCTTGTCCTTGCCGTCGTTCTGCAGCGCCCACAACAGCGTCACCAGTCCGGCCGGGGCCGGCTTGATCAGTGCGGGCACGAAGACGTGGTAGGCGCCGAAGCGTACGCCGAGCCGGCGAAGGGCGGCGCGGCCTTCCTGGTCGAGCGACTTCATCTCCTCGGCGATGTCGCGGCGATTGATGAGGCCGAAATTCTCGACGAGCTGGAAGGCGATGCCGCGGCCGATGCCGGTGATCTGCTCGGCGTTCTTGAGGTCGACCAGCGGCTTCAGCAGAGACTCGATCTGGAAATTGACGAAGCGCTCGGCGCGCGCCGCGACCTTGTCGCGGGGGGGGCCGGTGAGCTGCTCGTCGGCCAATAGCACAAGGCGCGGCTTCAACGGCTCGTCGCCTGCGACCAGCGTGCCGATCGGCGCGCCGATCCAGCGCAGCGTGCCGTCGGAGCCGAGCGCGATGTCGCCATTGGCCGATGCGCCGAAGCGTTCGGCCCGCGCCTCGAATTCGGCTGCAAGCGCCTTCTGGGCTGCTGTGCGCACCGCCTTGGCGTCCTCACCGCCGGCGCTCTGGTCGGCGGTGAAGCGGAACCCTTGCAACTCGCCGACATGGTGGCCTTCGACGAGGACGGTTCCGGTTGGGCTGATTTCGGCTTCAGGCATGGTATTTTCTCTAAGGCGCCGCATGAGGACGGAAGTCCTGCGGTCTACGAAGCGTTTCGTCAACCGCTCATGCAGCGCATCCGACAATCTGTCTTCGATTTCGCGCGTCTTTTCCTGCCAGTGTGCCTGATCGGCCAGCCAGCCGGGCCGGTTGGAAACGAAAGTCCAGGTGCGGATCTGAGCGATCCGGTGCGACAGCGTGTCGATGTCGCCCTCGGTGGTGTCGGCGCGGCGCACCTGCTCGGCCATGTAATTCTCGTCGACATGGCCATGCCTGGCAAGGTCCATATAGATCGAGGCGATCAGGTCGGCATGCTGAGCCGGCGCGATCTTCCTGTAGTCGGGAAGGGCGCAGGCCTCCCACAACAGCGCCACGCGCCTGGCGTCGGTGGCAAGCGCCCGGATATCCTCATCGCGGGACAGATGCTCGAGCGCCTGCGCATCCACGGCGGGCAGCGCGCGCGTCAGGCCTTCGACCGGCGCGTTGATCTCGATCGAGCGCTTCAGCGCGTCGAGGTTGGCGAAATCGAAACGCGCGGTGCGCCATTGCAGCACCTTCACCGGGTCGAAATCATGCGCTTCGATCTTCTTAACCAGTTCCTCGTCCAGCGGATCGACCTGGCCGGTGACGCCGAAAGTTCCGTCGCGCAAGTGCCGGCCGGCACGGCCGGCGATCTGGCCGAGCTCGGCCGCGGTCAGGTTGCGATACTGGTAGCCGTCGAACTTGCGGTTCTGGGCGAAGGCGACATGATCGAGATCGAGGTTGAGGCCCATGCCGATCGCATCGGTGGCGATCAGATAATCGACATCACCCGACTGGAACAGCTCCACCTGCGCGTTGCGGGTTCGGGGTGATAGCGCGCCGAGCACGACGGCCGCACCGCCCTGCTGGCGGCGGATCAGTTCGGCGATCGCATAAACCTCGTCGGCGGAAAACGCGACGATCGCCGTACGTCGCGGCAGGCGGGTGAGCTTCTTCGAGCCGGCATAGGCGAGATGCGACAGCCGTGGCCGCGTCACCACCGACACGCCCTTCAGCAGACGCTGGAGGATGCCGTGCATGGTGGCTGCGCCGAGCAGCAGCGTCTCCTGGCGGCCGCGCAGATGCAGGATGCGGTCGGTGAAGATGTGGCCGCGCTCGAGATCGCCGGCCAGCTGGACCTCGTCGATGGCGACGAAGGCGGCGTCGGTCTCGCGCGGCATGGCTTCTACCGTGCAGACCGAATATCTGGCGCCGTCGGGCTGGATCTTCTCCTCGCCGGTAATGAGCGCCACCTTGTGAGCCCCAACCTTCTCGCAGACGCGCGAATAAACCTCGCGGGCGAGCAGCCTGAGCGGCAGGCCGATAATGCCGCTTTCATGCGCCACCATGCGCTCGATGGCGAGATGAGTCTTCCCGGTGTTGGTTGGCCCGAGCACAGCAGTCACGTCGCGGCCTGACAGGATCAGCGGCTCAGTGTATTTCGGCTGGATGTTCATCGACCTGGAAATAAGGCTCTCTGCCTCGCGTTGTCGGGAAGCGCGCCCCGTGATGGCGCGTGTGACAGCCGACACATAGGGATTTCGGGCGCGAAGCGAAAGCGGAATATTCCGATGGCAGCTCGAAGCTTTCCATCTGCGTCCACAATTCGTTCTGATTTAACAGTTGGAACGAGTCTGGAACGAATCGGCTACGAATCACTGACTCACGCGGATTCAGGTTTTGTTCACGGCTACATCTGGATTTTTCGCCGGCGAGTCTCACCACATGCTGAATCGCCGAACTGGCCCGATTCATGCAGGGCTGATGTCGCCGTTAACCTTTGCCGGAGAACGATCGGCCCAGGTCAGCGGGCGTCACACAACTTTTTGAAATTATTGATATTTCCTAGCGCGCCTTAACGATTTGGGGCTGCTTTCAGCCCTTGTCGTTAACCTTCTGCTCAAAGGCGGAACGAAACGGCGACGAATCAGCGCTGGTGGTTGTTTCCCGGTTTGTTCACCCCAATATGTTGTGTCGTGAACAGGTTTTCCACCGAGAATCCACAGGCTGCGAACAGGGTTTTGCACAGGCTGCGCCGCCGCCGTTAACCTTTGCGTGCCGCTTCGGCACAGGTCGGCGTCACGTCCATCGGTCAGCGCGGTCGGACCAGGCTGCCAGCAATGCAGAACGGCTTGGTTAAGACACATCCTCTCCCACGACATAGCGCTGCAAAGTAGGGCCGACGTTCTGGATAATTTCGTCGTGGGACAGGGCGACGACGGGCGGAAGCCGCAGCAGGTATCGGCACATCGCCAAACCTAGCAGCTGGCTCGAAACGAGCCCGGCACGTCGATCGGCATCGGCGGCCGGGTCAGCGACCGCCGCAACCACCGGCCTCACCTGGTTGCCAAATACGTCGCGCAATTTTTCGGCGGCGAATTCGTTCGACGTCGCCGAACGCAGCAGAATTGCCATGCCGGGACCGCTGGCCGGGCCCTCCCAAATTTCGAGAAAACGCCTGATCAGCGTTTCGCCGATGGTGGTTCGGTCGATCACCCGCAGTGCCGGCAATTGCAGGTCGACCACCGCCGCCCTGGCGAACAGCTCGTCCTTGCTGCGGAAATAGCGAATCACCATGGCCGGATCGATCGAGGCATGCGCTGCGACATCGCGGATAGAGGCGCCGTCATAGCCGTGCTCGGCGAACAGGAGCCGCGCGGCCTCGAGGATTTGAGCGCGCGTGCGGTCCGACTTGCTGGGTTTCTTTGGCTGATTCTCGATCATGAAATCCATATGACAACGACCGTTGACAAATGCAATGGCTTCGATTAGAAAGTCAACAGTCGTTGACAAATGGAGAGAGAAATGTTGCCCGATACAACTGAAGTCCTGATCATTGGCGCCGGCCCGACCGGCATGGCGCTGTCCATCGTGCTGCACCAGGCCGGTGTCGATCATGTTCTGATCGACAGGCTGGCGCAGGGCCTTCAGTCCTCGCGGGCTGGCGTCATCCACGCGCAGACGCTGGAAACGCTGGAGCCTCTCGGCGTCACGCAGCGGCTAAGCGAGCTTGCCCTGAAGCTGCAGAATTTTGCCATCCGCGATCACAACCGGGCGCTGCTCAAGTTCGATTTCAGCAAGCTCCCGTCAAGGCATCCCTATTGATGATGCTGCCTCAGAATCTGACCGAGCAGGTGTTCGCCGACCGGATCGCAGCCCTGGGCGGCGCGATCCACCGCACGGTCGAGGCCAAGGCGGTCGTTCAGGATGCTGACGGCGCACGCGTGACGGTGGTCGAGAACGGCCGCGAGAAACTGATATCGGCACGCTACGTCGTTGGTGCCGACGGCATGCAAAGCCTGGTGCGCAGGTCGACCGGCATCGAGTTCAACGGCGCGGCCTATGACGCTTCGTTCGTACTCGCAGATGTTCGTCTCGACTGGCCGGTTGGGCCGACCGAAGTGTCGCTGTTCTTTGCACCGGCCGGGCTGGTGGTGGTGGCGCCGCTTCCGGACGGATCGTACCGGGTCGTCGCGACAATGGATGACGCACCGGAAAAGCCCGAGATCGCCGACATCCAGGCGCTGCTCGACAGCCGTGGACCGACCAAGAAAGGAACCCGGGTGCTCGACCTGGCGTGGAGCTCGCGTTTTCGCGTGCATCACCGCCTGGTCCGCTCGTACCGCAAGGACCGATTGTTCCTCATGGGCGATGCCGCGCACGTGCACAGCCCGGCGGGAGGACAAGGCATGAACACCGGCATCATCGACGCGGTCGTGCTTGGCCAGTTGCTTGGCGACGTGGTGAACGGCGTGCGACCCGAAGCGGAGCTCGACCTCTACGAAACGCTGCGGCGCCCAGCCGCCCAAGAGGTGCTTGAACTGGCGGGCACGATGACCGAGATGGCGCTCACCCGCAACTCGGTGAAGCGGCTCGCCCGCAATCTCGTGCTTTCGGTGCTGAACCTCAATCCATTTCTGAAGCGTCGCATCGCCTTGAAACTGTCAGGCCTGAGCCGGGCGTCGCTTGCCCTCCTGCCGGCACCTTCGCGCGAGCCGGGTCCAATCGCCCAGACCAAGCCGGCAGCCGAACCAGGGCTGACGCTTGTCGCCTGACAGCCGCGGTTAGCCGGTTCCCAGCCTCGATCTTGGCCACGTGGGCGTCGGCCCAGTAGACCAGTTATCGGCGAGGGCCGACGCCTCAGGTGATATACTGACCGCCATTGGCGGTTAGGGTCGAGCCGGTGATGAAACCGGCATCGTCGGAAGCGAGGAAGACAACGCAGCGTGCGATCTCTTCCGGTTCGCCGAGGCGGCCGACCGGGATCTGCGGGATGACGCGCTCGTTGAGCACCTTCTCGTCCATCGCCCTGACCATTTCGGTGGCGATATAGCCGGGGCAGATGACGTTGACGGTGATGCCGGCCCGCGCCCCTTCCTGGGCGAGCGCCTTGGTGAAGCCGATATCGCCGGCCTTCGACGCCGAATAGTTGACCTGACCGGTCTGGCCCTTCTGGCCGTTGATCGAGGAGATGGTGATGACGCGGCCGAACTTGCGGTCGCGCATGCCGCCCCACAGCGGGTGCGTCATGTTGAAGACGCCGGAAAGATTGGTGTCGACGACCTCTTTCCACTGCTCGCGCGTCATCTTGTGGAACATGGCGTCGCGGGTAATGCCGGCATTGTTGACCAGCACGGAAACAGGGCCGAGATCGGCCTCGACCTGCTTGATGCCGGCAGCGCAGGCATCGTAGTCGGCGACCGACCATTTGTAGACCGGGATACCGGTCATCGCGTTGAATTTCTGCGCCGCTTCGTCATTGCCGGCGTAGTTCGCGGCGACCTTGTAGCCGGCGTTTTTCAGGCCGATCGAAATCGCGGCGCCAATACCGCGCGACCCACCGGTGACGAGTGCTACCTTTGTCATGATGTCCTCCCTTTTTATGAGCGGCGGGCGACGAACGGGGAACGCTCTAATGGCGATTGAGCCCCGTTCGCCACCGACTATTTCACGGCTTGCTCACTCTGTCTTCACAGCGCTTCGCACATGACTTCACAGCGCTTCCACGCACATGGCAACCCCCATGCCGCCGCCGATGCACAGCGTGGCGAGGCCTTTCCTGGCACTTCTGCGGCGCATCTCGTAGACCAGCGTGTTGAAGATGCGGGCGCCGGAGGCGCCGATCGGATGGCCGATGGCGATGGCGCCGCCATTGACATTGACGATGGACGGATCCCAGCCCATGTCCTTGTTGACGGCGCAGGCCTGCGCGGCGAAGGCCTCGTTGGCCTCGACCAGGTCGAGATCGCCGACCGTCCAGCCGGCCTTAGCCAACGCCTTGCGCGAGGCGGGAATAGGCCCGGTGCCCATGATCTGCGGATCGACACCCGCGGTCGCCCAGGACACGATGCGCGCCAACGGCGTGATGCCGCGCCTTGAGGCTTCCGCTTCGGTCATCAGCAGCACGGCGGCGGCGCCGTCATTGATGCCGGAGGCATTGGCGGCGGTCACCGTGCCGTCCTTGTCGAAGGCCGGTCTTAGCTTGGTCATGGCGTCGATCGTGGCGCCGTGGCGGATGTATTCGTCTTGGTCGACGATCGTGTCGCCCTTCTTGCCCTTGACGGTGAAAGCCACGATCTCGTCCTTGAATTTGCCAGCCTTCTGCGCGGCCTCTGCCTTGTTCTGGGAGGCCAATGCGAGCCGGTCCTGGTCCTCGCGGGTAATTTGGAACTGGCGAGCGACGTTTTCGGCTGTGTTGCCCATGTGGTAGCCATTGAAGGCATCCCACAGCCCGTCCTTGATCATCGTATCGATCATCTTGTAGTCGCCCATCTTGACGCCGGCACGCAGGTGTTGAGCGTGCGGGGCCAGTGACATCGATTCCTGCCCGCCGGCGACGATCACCTTGGCATCGCCGGTGGCGATCTGCTGCATACCGAGAGCAATAGCGCGCAGACCTGAGCCGCAAACCTGATTGAGGCCCCAGGCGGTGGTTTCCTTTGGCAGGCCGGCATCGATAGATGCCTGGCGGGCGGGGTTCTGGCCCTGAGCCGCGGTCAGTACCTGGCCGAGGATGACCTCGTCGATCTCCGCCGGCTCGACACCGGAACGAGACAGCAGCTCCCTGATGACCACGGCACCAAGCTCATGCGCCGGGGTGGCGGCAAAGGCGCCGTTGAAGGAACCGACGGGCGTGCGCGCCGCACTGGCGACAACGATGGCAGCGGACATGTTCTTCTCCAGACTTCGAGGTATCGAGTTTTGGTATCGTCAACGGCTTTTCTTGCCCTTTCAATCATCCAAGTCAAACCGGAAATGGTATGCCGGCCATGCGCCGCAAGCAGGTCGCGCATCGCCATGGAACAGTACGCCCGTTTGCTGCGCAGCATAATCTAGCCCGCCGTGCAGCATTAATTGATCCCGCACTGCACAAACCACTTGGAATTGTGAGGCTTTTGCGCATATCCTTCAGAAGGCGCAATCGCTACCGGCAGCTTACTCAAGTGCGCCGGTGTCCTGGGAGGATGCTGATGGCCGCGAAAGACGAACCGATTATCATCAAAAAGTATGCCAATCGCCGCCTCTACAACACCGGCACCAGCACTTATGTGACGCTCGAGGACCTTGCCGAAATGGTCAAGAAGGGCGAGGAGTTCACCGTCCAGGACGCCAAGACCGGCGACGACATCACCCATCCTGTGCTGACCCAGATCATTTTCGAACTGGAGAACAAGGAGGGGCAGAACATGTTGCCGATTCCGTTCCTTCGCCAGTTGATCGCCTTTTACGGCGACCAGATGCAGATGATTGTGCCGAGCTTCCTCGAACAATCGATGATCGCCTTCTCAAAGGAACAAGAACGCTTCCGCGAGCAGATGAAGGGTGCCTTGGGCAAGTCGCCGCTGGACATGATGAAGATCGCCACGCCGATCAAGGCGCTGGAAGAGCAGACGCGCCGCAACATGGAGATGTTCCAGAATGCCATGCGCCTGTTCACGCCCTTCCCACCCGCAGGCTCGAATGGCTCTTCCGCAGCGCCGGCGGAGCCGGCCAGGAAAGAAACGTCGGAAAAACCCGACGACCTTCAGGAGTTGAAGGAACAGATCGCCGCCATGCAGCGCAAGCTCGACACGATGTCGTGATCGCCGGCCGGCTAGGCCCGGCCGAAATCTCTCATCAGCAGGCCGTCTCAGAACATCTCCGCCTCGAATGAGGCTGAGTGCCGTTCGGCCCACGCTACTTCGTCGTCACCGTCACCAGGGCGGTAACGGGTTTACCGTCCACAAGAATGGGCTTGTGATGGTCATCGGCCAGTAGGACGCCGATCACGTGCTTGCCGCCGGCATCCGGACAATGGCGGAAACGAGCCTTGATAAGGTCGCCGCCAAAGTCGCTGTTCATGCTGTTGTACGGCTTGCCGGCGATGTTGCAGGTGTCTCCGGCGGGATCGATCTTCATATGCACATGGCCGCATTGGCTGACGCCGTCGCACTCACCCGCAGGCATGAGCGTGAAGTTGCTCCTGACGACGACGCCTACCGCCCTCTCGGGATCATTGCCGAGTTCGATGACCGAACCGGCCACCGGCCAGACGATTTCCAGGATTGGCCGGTCTTCGGCCTGGGCAGACCCGAGCGGCAATAAGGAGAAAGCGAGGGCAGTCGTTGCGACGATGCGAAGCATGGTAACCTCCGTTGGTTTTGTAATCACTGATTACATAGGAACCGCTTGGGCGCAAGGAAATAATCGGTGATTACATTTCGGCCTCGTGCTATGGGCAAGCATGACCAACCCCACGGATTCCGGCGAAGATGCCAACCCCAAGCGCTATCATCACGGCAATCTGGTTGAGGCCTTGATCGCTGCTACCGTGGAGATCATCGAAGAGCGCGGAGCAGAGCATGTGTCAGTGCGCGAGGCCGCAAAACGTGCCGGCGTTTCGCCCGGCGCGCCATTCCGGCATTTTCGGTCGAAAACAGCACTGCTGACCGCAGTCGCCGAACAAGCCATGAATCGGCTGACCGAGGCCGTTGCCGATGCACAGTCCAAAGTCGATAGCGCAGATCCAATTGTGGCCTTCGAAGCGATCGGACAAGGCTATCTCGAGTGGGCGATCAGCAATCCCACGCATTTCCAGATCATCAGTTCTCGAACGCTGGTTGATTTCGATGCGTCGGATAGTCTTCGTGACCAGAATGAAGCCGTTCGCCGGAAGATGATCGACCTGCTGACCCAAGCGCAACAACAAGGTCGGCTTGCTCCGGACGCCGACGTCGATCATCTGGTGCTTGCCGCGCGCGCGTTTGTCTACGGGTTGGCACGCATGGCGATCGATGGTCATTTCCCGGAGTGGCATCCGTCCGAGCCGCCATCGCTCGCCGTAAGGAAGGCTCTGCGTCTTTTCATCAGCCAGATGACCAATGCCAAAACGCAATCTCACGAGCACCCCGAAGTGGCCAAGGAGCGCTGACGAAACCGGTTTTCACGCAGCCTGTCGAGGCGCACAGCTTCGAGTGAGAACGGCATCTTCATGACAAAAATTTCATGTCATCCCCAATCTGTGCCGCTGTTTTTGCGCCACACGAGACATATATGCTGCACTGCAATATGTCTCCGTTAGCACCGTACTGAAGGATTCCGCCTTGCCCAGAAGAAAAACCGCCATCGTCACCGGTTCCACCTCGGGCATCGGCCTGGCCATCGCCCATGCGCTCGCGGCCGACGGCTGCAACATCGTCGTCAATTCCTTTTCCGACACGGCCGACGACCAGGCCATCACCGATGCGATCGCCAAACACCACGGCGTGAACACCGTCTATATCAAGGCAGATATGTCAAAGCCGGCCGAATGCCGGGCGCTGGTCGCAAAGGCAGCCGAGACCTTCGGCTCGGTCGACATATTGGTCAACAATGCCGGCATCCAGCATGTCGCGCCGGTGGAAGAATTTCCGATCGAGAAGTGGGACGCGATCATCGCCATCAATTTGTCGTCGGCCTTCCACACCATTGCCGCCGCCATCCCGCTGATGAAGCAAGCCGGCGGCGGCAGGATCGTCAACATCGCCTCGGCCCACGGGCTGGTCGCATCGCCGTTCAAATCGGCCTATGTCACGGCCAAGCACGGCATCATGGGGTTGACCAAGACGGTCGCTTTGGAACTGGCGCGCGACAAGATCACCTGCAACGGCATCTGCCCCGGCTATGTGCTGACGCCACTGATCGAGGCGCAGATCCCCGACCAGATGAAGGCGAACAAGATGGACCGCGACACGGTGGTCCGCGAGGTCATGCTCGAAAAGCAGCCGACCAAGGAATTCGTCACGGTCGAGCAAGTTGCCGCTGCCGCAGTGTTCCTGTGTTCTGATGCGGCAGCGCAGATCAACGGCACGCATATTTCGGTCGACGGTGGTTGGACCGCCCAGTGAATTGGGCGTGCGAAACAAATCTGGCCGACAAATCAAAGGCAACCCCATGACGGCAAACGGCAAGGCGGAGGAGCCCAAGAAGATCAACGTCGCGCTGCAGGGCGGCGGCTCGCACGGCGCCTTTTCCTGGGGCGTGCTCGACCTGCTGCTGGAGGACGGACGGCTCGACATCGCGGCGGTTTCGGGCACCAGCGCCGGCGCCATGAACGCCGTGGCGCTGGCCGACGGTTTCGTCCGCGGCGGCGTCGAGGGGGCGCGGCAGAAGCTCGACGACTTCTGGCACGCGGTGGCGCTGAAGGGCCGGTTCAGCCCGGTGCAGCGCATGCCGTGGGACGTCGCCTGGGGCAATTGGTCGATCGAGCACACGCCGGGCTATCTCTTTTTCGACACCATGTCGCGGGTGTTTTCGCCTTATGTCGCCAACCCGCTCGGCCTCAACCCGCTGCGCGACGTGATCGAACAGGAGATCGATTTCGGCAATGTGCGCGCCTGCAAGTCGATGGAGCTGTTCATCTCCGCGACCAATGTCGAGACCGGGCAGTTGCGCGTCTTTTCCGATGGCGAGATCGATCTCGACACGGTGATGGCGTCGGCCTGCCTGCCGCAGCTGTTCCGCGCTGTCGAGATCAAGGGCGTGCCCTACTGGGATGGCGGCTATGGCGGCAATCCGGCGCTGTTCCCGTTCTTCAAGTCGGCTGTCACCGAGGACGTGCTTTTGGTGCAGATCAATCCGGTGGTCCGCGAGGGAACGCCGAAGAGCGCCAACGAAATCCAGAACCGCATCGACGAGATCACCTTCAATGCCGGGCTGCTGCGTGAATTCCGTTCGATCGCCTTCGTCAAGGAACTGATCGCCGCCGGCCGGCTGCCGCATGGCGAATATCGCGACATCCGCATGCACCGCATCGATGCCGACGAGGCGTTCAAGGATCTGTCGGCATCGTCCAAGATCAATGCCGAATGGGCGTTCCTGACCTATCTGCGCGACCTTGGCCGCACCGCCGCCAGTGATTGGCTGGAGGAGAATTACGACGCCGTCGGCAAGCGGCCGACGCTTGACCTCTCAGGCGAGCTCGACGACGGCTTCAAGCCGGTGCGCGGTCCGGCACCGGGGCGGCGGGTCAAAGAGTTCCTTGCAGCGCGCAAGAAGCCCGAGGCAGCGCGCCGTCAGGCCTAACCTCACCCGGCTTTCAGCGCGAGGTCGATCACCTTGATCAGCGCGGCCGCCGCCTGCCGTTGTTCGTCCGGATCGCTGATGCGCGTCTTCATACCTTCCAGACCGTCAAGCAGCATGTCTGCGAGCAGTTTTGCCGACAGGCCCTTGGCCGCCAGATCGACGGTATTCTGCTCGGCCTCGTTCCGGATTGCCGTGGTGATATGCTCGACAAGGCCGCCGCGCCAGCAGCCGACCAGGTCGGCAAGGCTCGACTTCATGTCGAGGAGTTCGGCGCCATGCGGCGAGGCGTGGACGCCACGCATCATCGAGATCAGCGCCTCGTCGACGGCCCGCATCATGCGCTCGGCAAACGGTCCTTCGCCGGCGAGTGCCGTTTTCGCCTGCTCGAGCGAGCGGGAAAGCAGCATCAGCGCGATGGCGCGGTAGATGTCGGTCTTGTTCTTGAACTGGAGGTAGAGCGCCGGTCGCGACATGTCGGCGGCACGCGCAATGTCGTCCATGGTTGTGCGGGCGAAACCATAGGCGAGAAACATCTTCATCGCGCCGTCCAGAATGCGGGCGCGCTTGGCGTCGGTGGCGATGTCCTCGATCTCGATCATGGTGCAACCTTATCCTGTAAAAGCTTCGTTGACAAAATGACGTAATTTGTCAATATGTACGACGAAATGGCAGACCGGCCATTCGCCTCGGGCTGTGACGACAACGAAGGGTATTCCCATGCGCCTCACCGTCGACGGGCAGGCATTCGACGTCAATGCCGATCCCGAAATGCCGCTGCTGTGGGCGCTGCGCGATCTCATGGGCAAGACCGGGCCGAAGTTCGGCTGCGGCATTGCCGCCTGCGGCGCTTGCACGGTGCACATCGACGGCCAGCCCGTCCGCTCCTGCTCGCTGCCGGTCGGCCAGGTCACCGGCGCAGTCACCACGATCGAAGGCATCGGCACCGAAGGCAGATTGCACCCCGTACAGCGGGCATGGCTGGAAGAGCAGGTCGCCCAATGCGGCTACTGCCAGGCCGGCCAGATCATGAGCGCGGTGGCGCTGCTCGACGAAGTTGCCGACCCGACCGATGCCGACATCGACAATGCCATGGGCGGCAATCTCTGCCGCTGCGGCACCTATCCGAAGATCCGCGCGGCGATCAAGCGGGCGGTCGTGCTCAAGACGGCGGGGATCTGACCATGGCCAGCGTCGGAAAGATTGCTCGCCGCACGTTTCTCATCGGCGCGGGTGCCGTCGCGAGCGGTGTCGCCGTCGGTTACTATTACTACCGCAAACCCTATCCGAATCCGCTGGAAGGCGATCTCGCCGCTGGTGAAGCGACCTTCAACCCCTATGTGAAGATCGGCGCCGACAACACCATCACCATCATCGCGCCGCGCGCCGAGATGGGACAAGGCATTTCGACGACGCTTGCCGCCATGGTTGCCGAAGAGCTCGATGTCGACCTCGACCAGATCAAGGTCGAGCACGGCCCAGCCTCCTATGCCTATTACAATGCGGCGATCCTGGAAGAGGGCGGTCCGTTCGCCTTCTTCGACGAAAGCATGACCGCGGAAATAGTGCGCGCCGGCATGGGCGTGGTCGGAAAATTCCTCGCTCTCCAAGGCACCGGCGGCTCGGCCTCGATGCGCGACGGTTTCGACAAGATGCGGCAGGCAGGCGCCGCCGCGCGGCAGATGCTGATTGCGGCGGCCGCACAAAAGCTCGGTATAGCTGCCGCCGACCTGGAAACCGCCAACGGCTCGATCCTGCACAAGGCGTCGGGCAAGTCGCTGACCTATGGCGCGGTCGCCGCGACCGCTGCGACGATGGCGCCGCCCGCGGAAATCAGGCTCAAAGACAAAGCCGACTGGAAACTGCTCGGCAAGCCGCAAAAACGCATCGACATGCTGGCCAAGGTCACCGGGGCGCCGATCTTCGGCATCGACGTGACGCTGCCGGACCTGCTGTACGGGACGGTCAAGATGAGCCCGCGCTTCTGGGCCAAGCCGGTCAAGGCGGATTTCTCCAAGGCCGAGAAAATGCCTGGCGTGATCAAGATCGTGCCGATCGAAACGAATTACGGCCACGGCTTCGGCATCATCGCCGAGAACACCTGGGCGGCCTTCAAGGCGGCGGAGGCGATCGATGCCGAATGGGCCGGTCCCGAATATCCGATGGACAGCGCCGGCATTTCCGAGGCGCTGAAGCAGGCGCTCGGCACCAAAGGCTCGGTGATGCGCGACGATGGCGATGTCGACATCGCCTTCGCCGACGCGCCGCGCGAAAAGATCGTCGAGGCCGACTACGCGGTGCCTTATCTGGCACATGCGACGATGGAGCCGATGAACGCCACGGCGCGGTTGAAGGATGGCGTCCTCGACATCTGGTGCGGCAACCAGGCGCCGACCTTGGTGCGGCAGCTTTGCGCCAACGCTGTCGGCATCGAGCAGGACAAGGTCAGCGTCCACACCACCTTCATGGGCGGCGGCTTCGGCCGACGTGTCGAGGTGGATTACGCCCTCTGTGCCGCGCTAATGGCGAAAGAAACGGCAGGCCGGCCAATCAAGGTGATCTGGACGCGCGAGGAGGACATGCGCCACGACGCCTACCGGCCGGCTTCCGTCGGCAAATTCCAGGCGCGGCTTGGCGAGGACGGCATGCCGGTCGCCATCGACATGACGATTGCCTCGCCATCGCTGATAGCCAGCACCTTGCGCCGGCTGTTTCCCTCGATATCGCCGCTCGGCCCCGACAAGTCCATCGTCGACGGAGCCTATAACCAGCCCTACACGATCCCGAACTATCGGGTGACCGGCGTCGCCGCACCCGTCTCGATCCCCGTTGGCTCCTGGCGATCGGTCGGCAGTTCAATCAACGGTTTCTTCCATGAAGGATTTCTGGACGAGATCGCCGCCGCCGGGAAAACCGACGCGGTCGAACTGCGCAAGAAGCTGATGGCTGCCTATCCGGCAGCGGTGAAGGTCGTCGAGAAGGTCGCCGAAATGGCGAAATGGGGCGAGGCGCTGCCCGCCGGCAAGGCCAAGGGCATGGCGTTCATGCTGTCCTTCGGCAGCTGGGTCGGTGAGATCGTCCAGGTCGCCGACACGCCGTCCGGAATCCGCATTGAGAAGGTGTGGATCGCTGCCGATGTCGGCACCGCGCTCGATCCCGGCATCATCGAGGCGCAGCTCATCTCCGCCGCCGTCTACGGCCTGTCGGCGGCGATCGGTCAGGAGATTACTTTCGCCGACGGCATGGTCGAACAGTCGAATTTTCACGACTACGATGCCATGCGCATCTTCCAGTGTCCGGCGTTCGAAGTCGCTATCCTGGAGAATTTTCACAAGATGGGCGGCGTCGGCGAAGTCGGCACACCGCCGGCGGCACCGGCACTCGCCAACGCCATCTTCGCGCTGACCAGCAAGCGCATCCGGACACTGCCCTTGTCGAAGGAGGTGACCTTTGCATGAAATATTTCCCACCATGCCGACGGCTGCTGCCATGCTGTTTCGATGGCGCCTTTCGCTCCGCATAGGAAAGCCAGGCAACGGCACCGATGACGGTCGATGCAGTCAAGGGGTTGCCCGAGGGACGCGGTCTTTTGGCATCCACGCTGTGCCGACTGCCATGTCATAGACGAACGACCGCGCTAATCCGGCCGCCTCATGGCGGTGGGCGCGTGCTGCCCAGCGAAGTATTACCCATCAACTTTTCTGACTATATTGCGGTGCAACTTTGATGTAGAAGCTCGTTCGCCGATCACGGCAAGTTGAACACGGCCTTGCGCGCACCCATATCGGCGACGCGCCGAGTTAGAAGACGCGGCCTGGCCGAACCCCGCGCACTGGAAAAACGACGATGCCGAAATACAGGTTTCACAAGCTTGCAGCCATTGTTGTGCTTGTCGGGTTCGCTGCATGGATGCTGACGGGCGAGTTCTCGTCCGTCGGCAGCGCGGCCGCCGACAACGAACCCAAGGCGGGGGAGGTCGAGCAGGCAAAGGCGGCTGACGCAGGCAAGGCCAAGCCCGCTGAAGCAGAGCAGCCCAAAGCGCCTTTGCGCACCGTCGCGACCATAACTCCGCCTAGGCGTACCTATGCGCGCGCCATCCGCATTTCCGGACTGACCGAAGCCGACAAGCGCGCGGTCCTGGCGACGCGCGTCGCTGGCGTCATCGACAAGCTGCCGGTCAAGCAGGGACAGCGCGTCAAGACCGGCGACCTCGTGCTGATGTTGGCAGCCGAGGAAAAGCTTTCGGCGGTCAGCAACGCCAAGCAGCTTTTGGTTCAGCGTCAGGCCGAACTCGATGCAGCATTGCGGCTGATGAAAACCGGCAATCTGCCCAAACTGCAGCTCGATACGGCCCGCTCTAACCTGACGCTGGCCCAGTCGCACCTGGAGGCCGCGCAGGCCGAGCTCGACCGCAACGAGGTGAAGGCGCCGTTCGACGGCGTCATCGACCGGGTGCCGGTGGAGCTCGGCAGCTCCGTGATGCAGGGCGGCGAAGTGGCGACTATTCTAAGTCTGGATCCGGTGATTGCCCGCGGCGAGGTCAGCGAACGCGATCTTGGCTATCTGAAGATCGGCGACAAGGCGAATGTACGGTTGGTCAGCGGCCAGACCGTCCAGGGCACCGTGCGTTATATTAGCCGCGACGCGTCGTCCGCCACCCGCACCTTCCGCGTCGAGATCGCGATCCCCAACCCCGAGGGCACTATTCCGGCCGGGATGACCGCCGAGATCGCGCTGAGCGCGCAGCCGACCGACGCCGTCATGCTGCCGCGCTCGGTGGTGACACTCGGCGACAAGGGCGACCTCGGCATTCGCGCCGTCGACAAGGACGACAAGGTCGTGTTCTTCCCGATCGATCTGGTCGACGACACGCCAACCGGCCTGGTGCTCGGCGGCATCCCTGCCGATGCACGCATCATCGTCGCCGGCCAGGAACTGGTGAAGGAAGGCGAAGTGGTCAAGCCGGTTGAGGCCGACCAGGCGACCATCCAGAAGCTGTTGGGCGAAGCGACGGCCGGGACGCAATAATCATGGATATCGTCAAACTCGCAATCAACAATGCCCGGCTGACCATTTCGGTCCTGGTCTTCCTCATCCTTGCGGGTGCGGTCGCCTATCAGTCGACACCGAAGGAAGCGGAACCCGACGTTCCGATTCCGATGATGTATGTCAGCCTGATCTATCAGGGCATCTCGCCTGAGGATTCGGAACGCCTTCTGCTGCGGCCGATGGAAGCCAAGCTGAAAAGCCTCAAAGGTCTCAAGGAGATGCGTTCGGCCGCCTTCCAGGGCGGCGGTTATGTGCTGGTCGAATTCCACCCGCAGACGGATCTGGCGACGGCGTTGCAGGACACGCGCAGCAAGGTCCAGGATGGCAAGGCCGACCTGCCCCAGGCAGCCGAGGAGCCTGTAGTTTCCGAAGTCAACGTCTCCGAGTTCCCCGTCCTTGTCGTGACGCTGTCGGGCGAGGTGCCCGAGCGCATGCTCACGGCGGCGGCGCGCGAGTTGCGCGACCGCATCGAGGAAGTGCCGGGCGTGCTGGAAGGCGCGCTGCAAGGTGCGCGCGACGATCTCGTCGAAGTCGTCATCGATCCGATGAAACTGTCTTCCTACGGGCTGCAGCTCGAGCAGCTGATCGGTGCGGTCGGCGATTCCAACAGTCTTGTCGCCGCCGGCAACATCGAAGGGTCCGAGGGCAAATACGCGGTCAAGGTGCCGTCGCTGATCGAGACGCCGGAGGACGTGGCGGCGCTCCCGATCGTCGCCGGCCCCAATGCCGTGGTGCAGGCCAAGGATATCGCCACCGTCCGCTCCACCTTCAAGGACGCTGAGACGGTGACCCGTCTCGACGGCAAGCCGGCGATCGCCATCGAGGTGAAGAAGCGCATCGGCTCCAACCTGATCGACACGATCGCGCAGGTGAGGACCGTGTCCGATGCCTTCATAAAGACCATGCCGGAAGGCATGCACGTCACTTACACGCAGGACAAATCGGTCTTCGTCAACCAGTTGCTCGGCGATCTGCAGAATCACGTCATGATCGCCGTGATCCTGGTGTTCATCGTCATTCTCTACGCGCTGTCGGGCCGTGCATCGCTGCTGATCGGACTGGCCATTCCATCGTCCTTCCTGATCGGCATTCTGCTGTTGGCCATGATGGGCTACACGATCAACATGATCGTGCTGTTCAGCCTCATCCTGGCGGTCGGCATGCTCGTCGACGACGCCATCATCGTCACCGAATTCGCCGAACGACGGATGAGCGAAGGCATGCCGAAGGCACAGGCCTTCGAGCTTGCCGCCAAGCGCATGGCTGGTCCGGTCATCGCCGCGACGATGACGCGCATCGCCGCCTTCTCGCCGCTGCTGTTCTGGCCGGGCATCATCGGCGACTTCATGAAATACATGCCGATCACGCTGATCGTCACGCTCTCGGCCTCGATGCTCTATGCACTCGTCTTTGCGCCGGCGCTGGGCGCCTTGTTCGCCAAGGCGCCGCCGCATCACGAGAATGACAACCGCGACGGCTGGTACATGGCCGTGGTCAAGCAGGCGGTTCGCTTTCCCATCACCGTGATTCTGCTCACCGTCGGCCTTTTGTTCGGTGTCGGCTTTGCCTATTCGAAATACGGCGCCGGCGTCGAGTTCTTCCCGAATGTCGAGCCTGACTACGGCCTGCTCTATGTGCACGCCCGCGGCAACCTTTCGCTCGCCGAAATGGATGCCGCCACGAAGACCGCGGAAAACCGGCTTCTCGGCTGGCCAGGCGTGAAATCGGTCTATACCCGTGTCGGCAAGACGCAAGGCGGCGGCCAGGACATTCCGGAAGACGTGGTCGGCGTGATCCAGTACGAGTTCGTCGACTGGCGCGAGCGCAAATCGGCGAACGCGATCCTGGACGAACTGCGCGGCGTCATGGCCGGCATTCCCGGCGTCGATGTCGAAGTTCGCGTGCCCGAGGCCGGCCCGCCCACCGGCAAGCCGATCCAGATCAGGCTTTCGGCCGTCGACCCGAAAGGTCTCGACGACAAGGCGCGCGCGGTCGCCGCCCGCATTGCCAAGGTGCCCGGTGTCATCGATATTTCCGACGGTCTGCCGCCACCCGGCGTCGACTGGGCGCTCGACGTCGACCGCGCCAAGGCAGCACAATACGGCATCAGCCCGACCTCGGTCGGAACGGTTGTGCAACTGGTGACGAACGGGCTGAAGCTCAGTGAATACCGGCCAGCCGGTGCTGACGACGCCGTCGACATCAGGCTGCGTCTGCCCGAAGACCGGCGCACGCTGTCGACACTCGACGATCTCAGGGTGCAGACGTCGCAAGGGTCGGTGCCGATCTCGAATTTCGTCGTGCGCAAGCCTGAGCCGACCGTCGGCATCCTCAACCGCATCGACGGCGCGCGCACGGTGGTCGTCCAGGCCAATGTCGCCGCCGGCGAGCAAGTCGCTGCTGTCCAGCAGCAGGTCAGCCAGGCTGTCGCCGATATGGATCTCGGCAGCGGCATACGCTGGAAGCTTGCCGGCTCGAACGAGGACAGCGCCGAGGCCGGCGCCTTCCTCAGCAAAGCCTTCGGTGCCGCGATCTTCCTGATCTTCCTCGTACTTCTGATGCAGTTCAACAAGTTCACCAGCGTCTGGCTGGTGCTGTCCTGCGTGGTCATGGCGACGGTCGGTGTGTTCCTGGGATTGCTGTTGACCGGAGAGGCGTTCGGCATCGTCATGTCGGGCATCGGCGTCATCGCGCTGGCCGGTGTGGTGGTGAACAACAACATCGTGCTGATCGACACCTATGACCGGTTGCGCGAAGAGGGTTGGGACAAGATGGACGCGGTGCTGCAGACCTGCCGCGAACGTGCCCGCCCCGTCGTGCTGACCGCGGTGTCGGCGATCCTCGGCGTGCTGCCGATCGCTTTTGGCCTCGGTCTCGAAATCTTCCATCACGAGACGACGATCAACGCGCCGTCGACGCAATGGTGGATTTCGCTGTCGTCGGCGATCGTCTTCGGCCTGTCGTTCGCCACCTTGCTGACGCTGGTGGTGACACCGTCGATGCTGATGGTGTTCACGCGTAGTAAGAACAGCCGCTTCTATGCGTTCTTCCGTCGGGTGTTCCGACGCGGCAAGACAGTCGGTGCGACTGTAGAGACTTCCGCAAGACCGGGCTCGCTTGACGAGCCGGCGATCGCCTTCCCGAAGGCCGCCGAATAGGCCAACTTTGCTTGGAGTGCCGCGCGTATTCTGAACGCGCAAAGAAAAGGCCGCCGGGAACAACCCAGCGGCCTTTTGCATTGTCTGTCATACGACACCTCAAAGCGGGGAGTTTTTCATGACGCTCAGCACCATTCTCGTCATCATTCTGATCCTCATTCTGATCGGCGCGGTGCCGGCATGGCCTCATTCGCGTTCCTGGGGTTATGGTCCCTCCGGCATCGTCGGCGTCATCCTGATCGTCCTCTTGGTGTTGCTGCTGATGGGCAGGATTTGACCCGGAGTTCGGTGCGCTCGACAAAGTACAGCGCTGCGGGGCCTTTTGCGGGCGCAGCGCTGTAGCACTTGATTTTTGGCATGGTCCTTTTCCGAGCCTTATTCGGATCGTACGTTTTCAGGCAGCTTTCGAAACGCCATCAATCGTGGCCACACCAATATCATCGAGGGCTTCTGCCACCGCCCTATCCAGCGGCGTATGCGGGATCGTGCCGATGATGCCTTCCAGCCTTGCCGAGACCAGCTGGTGTGGCTCGAAGCGGAGATAGGACATCGAGACGAGCTCGCGCCACATCGCCACGAACGGGCTGCCGGCGCGCAGCACCCACCACGGCATCGACGTGAGTTTCAGAGTGCGTCCGAGCGTCTGTTCCGCGGCGGCCTTGATCTCCAGATCGCTGACGGCGTGGCCGGGAAAGTTCAGCGCCTCGTAGGCGCCGAGCTTGTCGAGATTCTCAGTCAGTCCGACGAAAGCCTTGGCCATATCCGGCAGATAGGCCCATTCATGCACGAGATCGGCCGGCCCGGGGGGGTATTGTCCAGTTGATAGATGGGTAACACTTTGAACCGGATACATGGGTTACAGTTTTC
>SAQG01000069.1 GCA_004020315.1 Mesorhizobium sp. | reverse complement strand
CGGAGGGGGTTCGCCCGCCCGAGGCGAAGCCGAAGGGGCGACGCATGATCCGCTATGCGGATCCGCGTCGATCCTGCACGGAGCGCGGCCGAAGGCCTAAGCGGAGGAAGGACGGGGAGACCGTTTTTTTCCTTGCAGGGGAGAGGGGGCAGCGCCCCCTTTCCCCATCAGGCGATAGAACTTCGGCCCGCGCCAGCGGGGCTCCTGTTAACCGGAGAATGTGCTGCTCGAGGAAATGCACGAGTGAGCGGCAATCTCAAATTAAGCGGCGTGAAGAGCGCTCCAATCCAGCCGCTCGCTCTCTACGGCGCTGTTGAGGGCGCGCTCGAGAGCGGCTTCGTTGCCGCCGAGCTAGATCATGTTCCTAGGGCGAAGGATATCCTCGATCTTTACATTGTTAATCGGCTCGATGATATCCCGTTTTGATCGATGGGCCGAACGATGCGTGACCGATGAGCGACATTCCGAGCATCCCCGAACATGCCACAGCGGCCTTCGAGGCAGTTGTTGCTGATATCGTCGCGGGCAGGGTGTCAGTCATAGACCTGATACGATCCGCGCCCGAAGGTGACTATTTCGCTTTTGTGCAGCAGGCCCGGCTGTCCAAAATGCTGATGTCCGATCCGCGCGTCCTCGAGCGACTTATGCTTGAGATGCGACAGAAGATGACCGAGGCAGGCGTCGATCCGAACAATCGCGCCATCGAGAAGGAATTGGCGCGAAAGGACGGCGCTAGGCGGTTCCCTAAACTATTGGAGGAGCGCTCCCACGCGAACAACACGCAGCCCTCGCTATTGACCGCTTCTGCGTTCCCTGAGCGGCTGGAGCAGTATCAAACCCTCATCGCGCACGTCGAGAAACTCTGGGCGGACGCGTGCGAACTCTATTTGCGCAGCAACTTCCCGATCGCCGCGTTCCTTTCCATCCTCGTCATCGAGGAGGTCGGCAAGCTCACGCGGCTTTCCGAAGAGCTGATCTATCTGGACACCCCACTTCCTGTAGCTGCGCCGAAAGCTATCGAGCGAAGCCATCGCAAGAAGCACTTCATCGGGGTCGTGTCGGGTGCGTTGATCAATGCGCGGCTGGAGCGCGTGCTAGGGAAGGACAAAGTGCGCCGGATCCTCCACGAGGCGGAGAGCGATGAGCTCGAAAAGACGCGGCAACGCTGCCTCTATATCGATATAGAGAATGGCCGCGCCGTAACGCCCGGTGAGCGCATCGACGAGAGCCGCGCGCGCGACCTGACGATCCTCGCAGGGGAGCTTATGGCGGAGGTCCTGGGCCACTTTCCTTGGGAGTTCGAGCGCATGATGGAGAATGTCGTTGCCTTTGAGCGCCGGATCGGTCTGTCGGAAGCAAAGATCGGGCGGCGTTAAGCCGAGCAACCCTCCTTTAGCGGAAACAGGCGTCGGCCTAGAAAAGCCTCTGCTGGAGGACATCAGCAATCACGGTTGTTCTGTGAAATCTCGATCAGCATTAAGCTATGACCCTTCGCGCATCGCGGCCCGAAGTCTCTCGATGCCCATGACGGAAGGAACGCTATACTCCGGTGGAAGCCGGGCCGCTACCACCTTGCCATGCTCGTGCTCGAACACCAGGGTGTTGACGCTCGCAGTATAGGTGCCAGCGAGCTTGGCTGCTGTCGCCCATGTAGCCACGGCAGAGAGCGTTTCGGGCTGAAAAAACGACGTCAACTCGGAAAGCCGGCTGACCTGCTCCTCGAGTCGATCCAGCAAGATGCCGACCTGCTTCAGCAGGTTCGCCATCCCCTTGTTGCTGGTATCTCCAAACCCTACCAGTACACGCCACTGGCTCCCTTCTGCGTCTTGCTTGCCCCTGTAGCCGAAAAACGCCAGCTTGTCGGCAGTGCTCATGTGCTTCACTGGGTCATCAGCCAAATTGGCGAACTGCGCCGCAATGTCGTCGATCACCTGCTTCGGGCCAGTGGCAGTCGAGAACAGCGTCTTCGTCGAAATAGTGCCGATCGCGCGTGAGACGGTCGTGTAGAGAGGCTTTCGTGGCTTGTCGGGTTCCCGCCCCTCGCGGCGCAGCTTCTTGCGTTCGGTGACTGTCTCTTTGCGCCATTCCTCCATCTGGCGTTCGTAACGGTCCTCGTCACGCTCTTCTGCCGCGAAATGCCGGACCTTCTCGTCGATACTTAGGGTTCCGCCGCTGCGTTCGATGACTGACTGCACCGCGGCACGCAGCCGCGGCATGTTCGTGACGAGCTCCTGACGCGTGCGCTGGAACAGGTCGAACGCAGGATCGCGCTTCAGCTGCACGAGATACTGCATGAATGCAGGCAGCGCATCCTTGAGCCTCTGAACCCGTCGCAGGTAACCGGCGCGATCGCGCGCCTGCGAGAAATCCTTATGCAGGTGCGCGAAGTCGGCCCCGTAGATCTTGGCGCCGCATCGATGGCCGCACAGGAAGCGCTGTCCGTTATCGGTTTTGATCACGAAGCCCGCAAGGTGGTTCGGGTATTTGCAATGGGCGCATCGGATCATCGTCCTAGTCGAGCCGCGGAAGTCGTACGCGAATTCGACGAACGGCCGCTCGCGTGCTGCAGGAACTTGAAGTACTAGTCCTTCGAGATTTTCAGGATCCGCGGTGGTGAATGAGATCCGCAGCAACTCTTCGTCGCTAAGACGGTCCCAATACCCTGCAACCTGATCGCCGCCGGTCGCGGCCGTCTGCGTCTGCATGATCACTCCCTCAACTTAGGAAATGGCGACTGATTCCAGTGTGGAATATACTAGAATTTGCGGCGCCAAGAAATCACTGCGCATATATGGTGTGTTGTCCCTAACATTCACAGCTTCAGGCAGACAGCCGTCATGACAGTTTCGGTCGTTCGAAGGGAACAATGGCTTGTGTCGCCACGATCATGCTGCCGCCTGTCGGGCTCGGGATCTTGGAAATCTTAGTATCGCATCGATACTCGCGATGCTTTCGCACGAACGGCAACAGCCAGTCGGCGTCCCGATGATAGAAGACCATCATTTCCGCGGACTCAACGAGGCCGCGGTTGATGAGCCTGATCTCTTTCGCCTTCAGGCGCCGGAACCTTGCGCGGAAACCAGGGAACGAGAAGTCGGGCTCCTTACCGCGCTCGTGCAGCTGGGGGTGGATGCAGACCGCGACGTCGGGTGCGAGCGGCACGGTCTTACTGACGACCCGGGGATCGTAGGATGGGCCGAGATGCACCGGGAAGTCGCTAGTGAAGAACACCCCGTCGGCCGGATCGGCGAACAAGACTTCCCACAGTGCGTTGCCCAGAATATTCACCCTGCCTTCGATCTGAGAGATGCCTATCGCCTGCGGATACTTCTCATCGATGTTGATGTGCACCGACCCGTCGTCCAGCAGTTCCGCCAGGCTTCTGTTGCCAAATTCTTTCGGCGCCTGTGGGATCAATCCCCGCTGTTCTATGATCTCGGCGGCTGACTGAACCGAGGCGGCGATCGGTCGCGTGGCCGTTCGCATCGCGGTCGGCGAGCAACACATGAGATAGGCAACGAAGCCGGCAATGACGTAGACGTCGTCAACGGTGATCTCGCGGCGGCGCACCGCCTCGAGCGCGGCATTGTAGTTCGGCTCGATGCGCGTCAGGAAGTCCTCGATCGCGCGGGGCTCTTCGAGATAATCGTTTGTGCTGCCCTCCGGGCGCCGGCAGACATGCTCCGACCGGGCAGAGAATTTCTTGAGGTCGTCCTTTTTCACGCCGACCAGACGGCGCGGTTCTTCTGCCGAATAAAAATTCCTCAAATGGACCTGCGAGACGAAGTGGTCGAGCGGCATTTCTGGTTCACAGCGGATTGATGGACTCGATGCAATTTGCCGTCTTGCATCTTATAAGTATTCACGTCCCGGCTGGCACGGTAGAATTGCAGGTCGCCGTCGAGATATTCGTGCAGCAACTGCTTTGGGCCGCAGGGCGAACCGGCAGCTTACGGGATGGTGCCATTGAAAAGCGGCCATTCTGATATGACGCTACGTCCGGCATTCCTGTTCGAGACCTTGAATCCTTGCAGGCGCCGAGACGGTCCGGCGGGCGACCATCACGGCGCAATGTCGTGACGGTGCGCCCGGACCTCGATTCAACGGTTATAGCATCCCCTCCTACATTCCCGCTTGCAGGTCGTAATTCGGTTGGAGGATAAACTGCCAGAGCGGCAGAGATCCTCTGTAACCCTCCGGAATGCTTAGAGAGAATATGTCCGGGTCGTGCTTGACGTCGATCGAAACCACATCGCTCTCACGCATGGTCATTTCTTGGTAAGCGCGGCTCACCATGGCGCTCAAAGTACCGACGATCTGAAATTCCTGATCTTCTGCGGGTTCGCGCGGGCCAAAGATGAAGCGCAGCCCCACTAGCTTGCCTTCCTCAATAACGGCGGCGTCTTCTTTCTCCTCCCACCTGCCTAACCTCGTAAGGTAGAATGCGATGTTCTTTCCGGGATCGTCGGTGATTTCCTGGTCCTGGCAGAAGACGCGGATGCGCCTGATCGTGAACGGCGCCGTGCCGTCGGGGCCGGGTGCCGAGCATTCCGTCGGATCGCCCCAGAATTCTATGCGCAAGTCCGGAAGGGTGGCGATCGTCCGGTCTCCCAACAGCGCCATGTCGTTGCGGGCCAGCGCCTGCACGAAGTCGATCCGGTATTTGCCGCCGCGGAGAGTAAAAGCTTCTTTAGGCAGAAGGACCCAGACGTTCGGATTCGAGAAATATAGAGCGACCCTGAAGGGAACGCCATTCAGCGCGGCGTACGCCGCAAGCTTCTCCAGGTAATCGCGTCGCAGCGTGAATTCGGTTCTGAAATCGTACGAGTGGAAGTTCTTGACCTCGACGAGATAGATGCTCCCGTCGTTAAGGATTAGGCGGTAGTCCGGGATTTCGATGTCCTGGCCGTCGATGAAGACGCTGCCGCTGTCCTCCTGCTTGATCAGCCGGCACCGGCCGAGGGCTCCCGCGACGTGGGCGAAGAGCGCCTCCGTCCGCTTGCCGTGGAGCAGAGTAGGATTCGTCTGCGACGACTTCAGCGAGCGCCCGACCCTCTCGACGAAGTCGTCGACGTCACTGTCGGCGGTGATCGTGTAGCCGCGGTCACGTCCTATGGCGGTGAAGAGCTCCACCGGGTCGAACTTCTCGGGATTTCGCTTCTTTCTCTTCATCGCAACCTTACCTGCCAGTTCCGGCGGCGAACATAGATTCTCGACCTACGTTTGTCGCCTGCATCGCCCTCCGGAACTTCCTCGAAGCGGGGAGAGGATCATGGCGATGGCAGCCCAGCAATCGTCCATCCAAGTCGTCAGGTCGCACCGGCATTTCACATGAACAGCTAAGGCCAATATTGCCCTGACATATTTCGCTATAGGCGCTAATCTGGTGATGGCCTGTCCGGCAAACCGGAAAGAGTGTTGGGGAGTCAGGCCGTGAGGGGGCGACGACACCGATGGACCTGGAGACCTTGACGAGCCTGAGTAGCGGCGCGCGGTTCTTCCGCGCGGACCTGCATGTGCATTCCTACGGCGGCTCCCATGACGTGCGCGACGCGACGGCGACACCCCAGAACATCGTCCGGGAGGCGGCGAGCGAAGGGTTGTCGATCATCGCTATCGCCGACCACAATGAAATCAGCAACGTCCGGGCCGCCGTCGCTGCCGGCGCGGCTGCGGGCATCCTGGTCATTCCTGCTGTCGAGCTGTCGGCTCCCGAGGGCCATCTGCTGTGCTATCTGCCTTCTCCTGAAATGATGGACCGCTTCTATAATCGGCTGTCGATCGCCGGTCGCGGCACGGTCGATTGCCGCTGTCAGACCGGAACCACCGATTGCCTGAACCTGCTGCGCGAGCATGGTGGGTTCGCCATCCTGGCGCACGTCGATGGCCCCGGTTCCTTTGAAGAGAATGTGCCGCGCTTCACACCCGCGAAGCTTGACATCCTTTGCCACGAAGCCCTGCTGGGGTTCGAGGTCATTCGCGCCGACGGCGACATCCTGTACACCGCTAACGACTCCAACATCGACCGGCGGAACGCCGCCGGCACGCGCATCGAGCGTCTGAAGCTAGGGTCGCGGCAGTTCCTGGCCCGTGTTCTGAACAGCGATGCCCACGCGCTGAATGCCGTTGGCCGCAATGCCAGGAACCAGAACCGGATCACCCGGTACAAGATGGAGCGTCCATCCTTCGATGGCCTGCGCCTCGCGCTCGATGAGGCGGACACCCGCGTCCGGATCGAGGACGAGGTTCCCCGCAGCGTGCCCATCGTGGAGGGCGTATCCTTTGAAGGCGGCTTTCTGGATGGTCAGACCATTCATTTCAACGCCAACCTGACCTGCATTGTCGGCGGTCGCGGCAGCGGCAAGTCCACAGCCTTCGAGGCTGTGCGCCTGTTGGGCGACTACGGCCCGCCGGAGGTGGGTTCGGTCATCGACAGTGACGTATGGCCGGATCTGGTGGCGCTGTTCTATCGGGACGAGACGCACCAGACGCACATACTGAGCCGCGCCAAGGACGGCGCGCTCGAGAATGTTGATGATCCCATTCTGGGCTCGGTCAGCTTCCCGATGGAGTCTTATCGCCAGGGCGAAACGAACACGATCAGCAAGAAGGCGCAGGATGACCCGCTGGCCCTGCTGACCTTCCTTGACCGCCTTGTCTCGATCGATGCGGCGATCGAGGCCGAGGACGCAGTGCGCACCGAGTTGAACGAACTCACCCCGGAGCTGGTGAAGGCGCGCAAGAACGTGGCGGATATACCCGGCTGCGAGCGCGACCTCACGCTGAAGCGCGGGCAAGTGGAGCGGTTGAAGAAGGATCGCGGCGAAGAGATCATTAAGCTACAGCAGCGCCTCGAGACGGAACGTCGCACGAGGAATTCCATCGTGGCGGCTTTGACCGAGCTAAAGGGCGCGACTAGCCAGGAAGCGATCACCGCCATCACCGCCGGTATCCGGGAAGTCGCCCACGGCAGCTTTGAGATCGGTGCGCCTGAAGTTGCCGCCATAATTGCCGACACGACCGCCTTCGAAGGGAAGGTGGCGACTATGCAGGCGGGACTCGTCGCCTCGACTAACTCCTACAGCACCGCGGTTCAGGCGCAAATCGCGTCCTGGAAGAGCAAGGAAATGAAAACCGCCGAAGACATCGACAGAAAGAAAAAAGAGCTTCTGGCCGCCGGCATCCGGCTGGACATGCCGTTCATTCAGAAGCTAATCGCGGACAAAGCGAACCTCACCGAGCGCCTGCGCAAGCTCAACACCTGGAAGCCTCATCTTGCCACCCTTGAAAAGAAGCGCTCCGACCTGCTGAAACAACGGTGGGTCGGGCGATCAAAAGTCGCCGGCATCCGCTCCGCGTTCGCCACCAAAGCTTCCGAAGCGCTCAAGGGCACGCTGTCCGACATCTTTGTCACGCTGAAGTTTGACGAAAGCTCTCTCTGCCCCGAGGGTGAGCGGCTGATCATTGAGACGATGGGGTGGCGGACGCTGCAACAGCTTAAGGCCGCCGCGCTGATCAACGACCTGACCCTACCCAAGCTATTGGACTGCGTAAGGTTCCGCGACTCCAAGCCGATCACCGCACTACGCACGCCGCAGGGCGGCGCCGTCTTTCAGCAAGGTGAAATCGACGTCCTGCTGGAGCGGCTTTCTGATTTCGACCTGCTCGCGCAGCTCGAAACTGCGGCGGTGCATGACGCGCCCCGGCTTAGCGTGACGAAACGCGTGACCGACCAGGACGGCTCGGTCAAGTTTATTCCGCGCGAGTTCAAACGGCTCTCTCTTGGGCAGCAGCAATCCGTGCTGCTTGCCCTGATGCTGTCCAGCGAGAGCAGGGCGCCCCTCATCGTGGACCAGCCGGAAGATAACCTGGACAGCGAGTTCATCTACAAGACGCTCGTTCCGGTTCTGCGACGCGTCAAGGAGCGGCGCCAAGTTATCGTCGTTACCCACAACGCCAACATTGCCGTGCTAGGCGATGCCGAGCAGATCGTCGTCCTAAAGGCGACCAACGACCAGGCTACGATTACGTCGCGCGGCTCGATTGACGAGCCGGCTACGCGGGAGGCCGCCTGCGCCATCCTTGAGGGGTCGCGGGAGGCGTTTGAGCGGCGTGCCCGCATCTATGGGAAGCGGATGGACGCGTAGCTTTTCCGCTGTTTGGTCGCCGTTAGCATCTGAACCAGCGACGTCGGCTTCCGGAGGAAGGCAACCTTTAAATTCCCGCGCGTATGGCCAGGTCTCCTTCGGGTCATGACTATCCATTGACCTCCCTTCAGGGGTCGGCGAGGGGCCGAGAGCGGTATTTCGTTTCGGGCATCAAGCGTCGGATTTTCACCCCACTATTGCTGTCCGCCGCGGTATATCGCAGGTAGGAAAGCGGGCGAAAAACCAAGTTTGGACAACGAAATGAGCTCGATAGATTGGCATCCAGCGCCGCCTATGACGGATGATCAGCGGCGCAATGCCCTGGCTGACATGGAGTTAATCGCGTGCGGCGAAGAACTCGATTTGCAGTGGCGCCGTGTCCGGATTTTGCTCGATCATAAGCTTGCGGTGGTCCAGCATCCCGTTTTGACGGCGGGGAGCCGCACGTCTCTTGGCCTGACTGATCGCGGGCTGCGATTCATGGATGCTGCAGGAGCGCGCCAGACAAATTTGCGCATAAGAAAAAATTCCTCTTGACGGGGAACCGGCGGCGGGTGTTCTGCTTTTGTTCATTACGACAGGAGCAACCATGCGCAAGCCGGAAACCATCGAACGGCTCTATTTGGTTTTCGACGGCTTTTTCGCGTCGGTCGAACAGCAGTGCGACCGACGCCTGCGCGGTCGGCCGGTCGGTGTCGTTCCCTTCGAGGGAACGAACAGAACGGCCGTGATCGCATGCAGCCGCGAAGCAAAAGCGTATGTGTCAAGAATGTCATGCCGATCAACGAGGCGAAGCGGCTTTGCCCGGAGCTCGTTCTGGTTCCGCAAAAGCCGGATTTGTATCGCCGGGCACATAATGCGCTCTTATCGGAAATTGAAACGGTCATTCCGATCGACACGGCGAAGTCGATCGATGAGCTGACGTGCCGCCTCGACGAAGCGGGCCGATCTGACCCGCTCGCTCTGGCGGCGAAGATCAAAGCGACAATTGCCGAAAATGTCGGACCATGGATCACTTGCACGATCGGGTTTGCAGCCAACCGGCAGCTCGCGAAAATTGCCTGCAAGGCTGGCAAGCGCGATGGCGGTCGATATGGTGACGGGCTGACGATCTGGCGGCCGGAAGACCTTCCGGCTGCGCTGCTCGTCGTCACGATGGAAGACATTCCAGGTGTCGGCGGCAACATGGCAAAGCGGCTCTATCGTGCCGGCATCTCCACGACGGAACAGCTTTATAATGTCCAGGCAAAGCATTTGCGCAAGCTTTGGGGGAATGTTACCGGAGAGCGCCTTTGGTACGCGCTGCACGGTTATGACATCCAAGCACCCGCCTCGAGCCGTGGCATGTTCGGACATGGCCGCGTGCTGCCGCCGGAGTCGCGGACGATCCGCGGCGCGCGCGAAATCTCGCGCCTGCTGCTGATCAAGGCGGCGCGGCGGCTGAGGCGAGAAAACTTCTATGCCGGGGGCTTGTGGCTCTGGCTGTCGATCCGAGACGGGTCTTGGATGGGAAAGCGCCATTTGCCGGTCGTCAACGACGACCAGGCCATACTATCGGCGCTTTCGGAACTGTGGGACCAGGTGCGGAAGGACCACCCGCGCGGCCTAACGATTTTTCGGATTGGCGTCACACTCTACGACTTGTCGCCATCACACGAGCGCCAGCTCGATTTGCTGCTCAATGACGATTGCCAGCGGCGGCGTTGGGAAAACGCCAGCAAGGCGATCGACAATCTGAATACGCGCTATGCCGGCACGGTCGTCAGCCTCGGCCAGTGGCAGCCGCCGGCGGGCGGCCATGTTGGCGGCAAGATCAGCTATACGCGCATTCCTTCAGCGGAGGATTTCTGGTGAAAAGCTGGAAGCGAAACATTCGTGCCGGCGACCTTGCCGACAATCAAAAGCTGGAAGCGCGCTGCAAAAAATGCGGCCACGTTCACTATCTCACGCGGGCGATCGTCTGCACGTCGCCGGAGCGTGAATTTCTCCACATCGACGAGCTGGAGCGCGAAACCGTCTGCAGGGCGCGCGGCTGTCACGGTGGAGTGCGCCTCTCGATGGTGCGGCTCGACGAGCTGAGCGGATTCGTCGGCGGCCTGGCCTAGCCGTGAAAGCCTCTTCGCTTCCGTTGGTCCTATCGCTCAAATTGCGCCGGCCTCAGTTCTCCCCGTCCTCGCGATGTTCCCAGCAAAACCAAATCGTCTGTTTCCCGCGCGGAAAGCCCCAGCCGCCCCACTTCGTGCATCCCGGATGCTCGCAATAGTGTTCGTAGATCCCTATCGCGCGCGACGCCGGCACCGGCTGTGATGAAGGATCGTCGCTCATCTGTCAGATCCCATACGCGCTTCGCATGTCAATTGGCGTGATCATTTCGTCGCCGCCTTTGTTCTTGCTCGAATTCACTTGGCGGTCGACGCGATAGAATTGAAGTTGGCCGTCAAGGTCGTGCGAAAGCAGAGCTTTGGCCTCCCCGCCGGGCGTCCTTGGATCGAGCCATGCATCGTAGACCTCGGGAGCGAGGATCACCGGTTGCCTGTCGTGCAGACCGACCATCGGATCTCGGGCTGCGGCGGTCAGAATCGTGCAGCTGGTGATGCCGAGGTCATCATTGTAGGCCCACAGTCCGGCGAACGAGAATGGCCGGTGGTCTGGCAGAAAGATGTACCAGGGATCACGCCCTTTGTCGGCAGGGCTCTGCGTCCATTCGTAGAAGCCATCCGCCGGGATCAAACAGCGTTTCGATTTGAATGCATCCTTGAAGGCGCCGGATGTGTCGGCCGTCTCCGAACGTGCGTTGAACATTGAGCCCTTCGGCATCTCCTTCGCCCACCAGGGCACGAGCCACCACCGGCCCTCGCGCAGTTTGTGGTTGCCGTCCTCGCTGGCGGTAACGAAAACAACTTCCTCAGTGGGCGCGATATTGTAGGCCGGCGCGTCGTTGCGCTGCCGCTCCCAGTCTGTGGTGAGCCGGTAAAGCCGGCTAATTTCGGACCAGGACAGATATCGAGTGTAACGACCGCACATGATCTAATCCCGCAAGATTTCCGGCACTCTTAATGGGCCGCTTTCCAGAATCCTCTTGTATTCACCCTTCCGGTGCCATGCACCTCGTGCCCGACCATTCTCGCGATCACGCTTCGGATCGAACATCACACCGCCGAAATGATCCTTGAAGGGCTCCGCGGATGCAAGATCGGCAAAGCAGTGGAGGCGATAGTGCTCCTGCTTGCCATTCGGCCACACTGCCGTGACGTGTCGCGTCAGATGGATGAGACCGCGTTTCCCGCAAAATTCCATGATCAGGGTCAGGTTGTGCATGCAGCAAATGTTGTCTGGCAGCGCCACCTGATATGGGTAGGCGCGATCGATCGCTGAGTAAGATAGCTCACCCATCCTCCGACCCGGCATCAGTCTCGATCTCCCATCTCTTGTGATGCCACTGCCGGCTGAAGCCTGAGGAGACCGCGACCCGAAAATATTGAATCTCGCGCTCCAGGTAGGCGACCTGCACGATCAGGGTACGAACCGCGGCTCTCGCGTCGCCGTCACAGGAGACGATGACGGCGTCGACGTCGCGCTCCAGATCGTCATCCTGGTCGGATAATTTCTCGGCATGCATCAGGCCGCCTAGTTCGAAGCCATCGGGCCGTCGTAGTGGATATTGATGAGCCCCGGAACTGCTTCGGCGATCTGTTCGATCTGGCCTTCGAGATAGCCGTTGTGGAGCATCGCGGCCTTGAGAGCTTTCAGCATGTCGCCGCTGTGGAGTGCAATCAGCTTTTCGGCCGCATGCTGCAGTGCGACTTCCTCAGCCACTGTCAGGGGAGTTTCCTTGTACATTGGGCACCTCTCTTTCGAGCGCATGCCACAGTGAACAAAATGAGAACAAAAGAGTCAAGTCGGACCTTCATGTCATCGTCTAGCGCCGTCCTGCTCGTCTTCGCTGCGCACTTCAGCCGTCAGGAAGCCGCGCCCTGCTTGGCAGGGCGCGGCGCCGTCGGTCACTTCGGCTTGTTGTCGTTGTCGGCTTTTTCGTCGAACTACACCTGATAGCTCACCTCGAGCTTGGCGAGGAACGGAAGCGAGAAGGCGACCAAGATTTTCAACCGGCCCTTATGGGACAGTTTGGCGATTTGCCGGTTGATGTACAGACGAAGGCGGCGGCCGGTCCTCTGGCAGAAGGTTACGAGCGTTTTCATGAGGTGGATCCTCCAAAGCGGTTGTGCGCAATCGCGGAGCTCGAATACGGCTGGAACTGCCAAGTGCACCACGTCAGCGGTCGCAACGGAGCGAAGCGCAGGGGAGAACCCTTTAGGGTTGCGCGCCGGGGCAGGGCCTGCGGTATCGTGCGCAGCATAAAGATTGCGAACTGGCACTTTAGAGCTGCCGGATAACGCGGCCTTCGTAGCCCCGGCTGCCTATCAGCATCATCAATCGGCAGATGGCCAACCGGCCGCAGGCCGGTTCTCCGTCGCCTTCTCGCTGGAGTGTCCAGTACCTGGCTACGGCGTTCGACTTGCCGACAATGACGACAGGCTGAAGTAACCCGCACCGTGAAACGGAGCGGCGGCCGTGGTCGGGGAGGGGAGTGCGAGGGGAGGGGCGTAGGGGCGCCCCTCGCTCCGGTCCTGGCCCGCTCGATGCGGGCAAGGACCGGAGGCCTGCCAAGAAAATCAGTCCGGCTATTTGCGAACGATGCCCCGCAATCGACGCTGCGCCGCCGTCTCTTTGATCACGCCAGCAATCTTGCGGACAAATGCGGGACTGAACGCGCCGATCGGCGTCGTCGTCACCAGATCATAGGCTTCATCGACCTGCACCCGGTTGTATTCGTCCAGGATCAGCCATGACGGATAGTCGAGGCCGCCGCGGCGGCATTCGATTTCGCTGATGGCGAGATGCGGGCGCGACCGGTCGGGCTTTTGCGAAGTCAGCGGAAAGAGAAACAAGGCTGCGGGCGTTGCGGGCGTGCGGACAACGATGCAAACCGGCCTCGCCTTGCGTCCGGATTCCTCGCCGGCGTCTGCTTCCCGCGCCCATAGGTAATAATATCGAAGCAGATCGCCGGCTTTAAGCATGGGGCTTGTCGCCGGAAATTATTGCATCCAGTCCAGTCATGAGTTCATTGTGGACTTCATCCGGTGCGTCCTCGAGCGTATAGGCGACAGAATGCGGCTGGCCAACGAGCTGGTGGTACTGAGCAGCGGACAGGATGACGAGCTTTTCCTTGCCGCGCTTGGTCAGGGCCACCGGCTCGATCAATGCCGTTTCGAGGATTTCGCCTGACGCGCGATTCATGTCCGAGAATGTGAATTGCTTCATCGCCGTACTTCCTTTTGAAGTACCTACAATACGTAATTCACGTAAGAAAAGCAAGAATGGTGGCGCGCGACCGCCACCATTCTTATCAGGATCGATCCGCTCGAAAGAGCGGCATAGTTCGTTCATTGCTGAGTGCGGCGCGGTTGGTCTGGAACGTGTAGCCGTCCCAATCCTTCCACGCCTCCCAGCCTTGCGCGGTGGCGCGTCCGTACCAGACACGCACCTTCACCGCATTTTCGGCCAGCGTCTCGACAATCGAGACGGTAAAGCTCCCGCCAAGCTGAGACAGCGTGTCGTATACGGTGACATCGCGGCGGACAGGACGCCCGAAAGGGGCCGCACTCATGCGGCACCTTCGGCGCTGATCGCCTTCATCACCCGATCGGCGGCCCATCTCCCGGCCTCGTTTAAGTGCCGCTGCCACGCGCCTTGCGACGGCGACCAGCGGAAGCCATTGGCCTTGAGCGCCCGCCGCGTCGCCTCGTCGGGCTTGCCGGGAAAGATCATCTGAATGCGCGCCATATTCGCATTTTCCTTGATCTCGACGGCTCCGGCCTGTGTCTCGACCTCTTCGCTTTGCGTTCCGCGCTCATGCATACGAGACAGAGATTTCAGACGCCCTTGTAGGCGACGGATTTCTGCACGGTTGCCCGCCGTGTCGAATCCGCGTTTCAATTGCCAGTCGGCCAGCACGACGCCGCTTGTCGCCACTTCTGCCGAAAGGCCGGTCTGGGCGACGATCGCCGCAACCATTTCTGCGTCGTCGGCGCCGTCTTTTTCCATGCGCCGGATAATGGAGTTCGCGGCCTTCATCTTGTCGATCGACAAGGCCAGGTCCTCGATCTTCGCCATGATCCGTTGCAACGCTGATGGATCGCCCGAGCGGATCGACTCGTCATCTGCGCCGTGGGGAAAGGCTTTCCGCTTCACCGCTTTTCGGGCCGCTGCTGAATGTGCGGCAAGATCGGCGCGTCGCGCATCGGAAATCTTCATCCGCTTTTCGTTGCGGGCAACGGGAAAGCGGGCCGGTCCAGTGATAAACCAGTTCATGCAGCGGCCTTCCGCCGCCCAATAGCGCCGCGTCAATTCAACGTGGCGGCGGGTGAAAGCCTCGATCTCTGGTTCGGGGTTCGGGGCGCTCGCCTTCTCCCACAGCTCCACGACATAGCCCGCAAACTCGTTTAGTCGGCGGGCCAACTCGTCAAGTTCGGCGTTCGCGCGCCGGTCTGGAAAGTGGGTCAGTGCGTCGAACTGGTGTTCGATATCCTTCGCCGCAATTGTTGCGGCGAAGGTTCCTGTCACGATGGCGAGGGTTCGATTTTCCACGATAGCGATTTTCATCATGCCTCTCCTTCAACAAAGGTCGGGGCACGGCGATCAATCCGGACCTGCAAGCCCATCAACGCGCCTGAAATGATCAGTCCCCCCGCCGTCATCTCGTCGTTGGTGGCAAAAACCGGGTCCAGTACGGGACGGCAGCACTTGAAATGCGCCGAAGCGTCTTCAAGGCTGATCAGGGGAGAGTGGTAGGGTTCGCTTCCGTCACCGCCGACGAGAACGAGTTTGCCGGCGAGGGGCTGCGGGTATCCTTCAAAAATGGTGAAGGCGGTTAGGCCGTCGTGCAAGCCTTCCTCGTCAGCGAACACGGAATGACGTTCGTCGAAGCGCACGACCTCGATTAAGCGGCACCCGATCAGGTCATAAATCGGCTTGAAGCTGATTCCGGCCGGAAGCTCGACGGCCCGAAAGATCGTGGTTCCGGGGTCCAGTAGGTAAGCAATCTGTTTCATGGTCTAGCCCTTTCTTTCTCCGCGAAGCGGTCATCGTGCCCGAAGGGGCAGGAGCCCCGCTCCTGCTCCCGAGCTCGCGCGGAGCAGCGGGAGAGAGGGAGGCACGGGAAAAAACGGAGGGGGTTCGCCCGCCCGAGGCGAAGCCGAAGGGGCGACGCATGATCCGCTA
>SAQG01000068.1 GCA_004020315.1 Mesorhizobium sp. | reverse complement strand
TGGCGGGCACTCATCATCTCCGGCGCATCGAAACCGTTTCCGCATCAGCCGTCAATACCACGACCAACGCCGCGCATGGGATGCCACGGTGAGGATCCCTTTGCTTGACAAACCCAGCCCCAAAAGAGAAAGCCCGGCGCATGGCCGGGCTTTCTGTCGAACAGAGATTTCCATCAGTCGGCATCGATCGCCGTGGCCATGCGGGCGATGGCCTGTTGGTAGACGCTCGCGGAATTCCAGCCAGCAATTGCGCCCATATTCGCCTCGTAACTCGCGCCGGCCTGCCAACCATGACCTCTGAGGAAGTTGGCAGTGGAAGCCAACGCAGTGCCCTTGTCGCGCAGATTTTTGTTGCCGACGCCATACTTCAAAACATTTCCGGGCAGGAACTGCGTGTGGCCAATCTCGCCATGCGCGGCACCGACCGACGAGGCGCTCAACGCTCCGCGATCAACCAGCTTCAGGGCTGCAATGCCATGCGGGTAAAAGAACTCCGGGCGGCGGCAATCATAGGCAAGCGTTAAAATGGCGGAGACCGTATTCTGTTTGCCCATGGCGGAACCGAAGCCGGTTTCCATACCCCAGATGGCGAGCAACACACCCGGCGGCACGCCGTAGGTTCGTTCGATCTTGTCGAACAGCGCGGCGTTCGACTTCTTCAGCGAACGGCCCTTGGAGATGATCGTGGACGCGCCACGGCGCTTCATGAAATTTTCCACCGAGCCGCTGAAAGCCTTATGGATGGCGCGGTCGACGGCGATCGTCTTTGTTGCGTAGGTCGCGCGAGCCAGAGCGGCTAGACCCTTCGAGCCTACACCATTGGCCTTAGCCTCGGCGGCGAACTCCGCCTTCCACGCTTCGAAGCCCGCACCCGTGGTGCCGCATTGGGCGGCCTGTGCACCTGTTGCCGCCGCAAGCATCATCGATGCCGCCGCCGCGAAAATCTTTGCCTTGGCAAAAAATGCCATATTGCTCTCCTGGTTGCCTGGATCTTGTCCCAAATACGAATTTGCCAGCGAAACGCTCGCTTGTCACTGTTGGAGCGCTGTGCGCCCGCTTGGATGCAGTACGCTCCAACACTTTACGATCTGCGCATCGTGCTTTCCGAGAATCGGAACCGACTTTCGGGCCGATGCGCTAAGAACTCGTTTACGCATCCTCGCCGCAGCGCTGGCGAATGCCGGAGAACTTGCTTACGATCAAGTAATTATTGTGGCGGGGGCTGGAATATTCATGGAAGACGTTGACGTCGTGGTCATCGGCGCCGGCTCGGCGGGACTTTCCGCCGCCAAGACCCTGCGTGTGGCCGGCCTTTCCTTCAAGCTGTTCGAAGCGATGAACCGTATCGGCGGTCGCGCCTGGACCAGCGACCAGCATTTCGGCGTTCCTTTCGACATCGGCTGCGCCTGGCTGCACGCGGCCGACCGCAATCCCTACTTTCCCGAGGCGCAGGCCGCCCGCTGGACGCTTCACCATCACGACATGAATATCGATCATCTCTACTATCGCAACCGAAAGGCGAGCGAGGACGAAGAGGCAGCGATGAAAGCGGCCGATGTCAGGTTGTTCGAGATGCTGGCGGCGCATGAGATTAAGGATGGTGACGACGACCGTCTTTCGGCGCTGCTCGCCAAGGGCCATGCGCCGCGTGCCGCTGCCACCTTCGCCGGGCCGATGGACTTCGGCGCCGACGAGGACGAGATATCGATCCGCGACTTTCAGGCCGCCGCCGATCTCGACCCGAACTATTTTACCAAGGAGGGGTTCGGCGCGCTGGTCGCCCGTTTCGGCGCCGACGTGCCGGTCGAGCTGTCGACGCCGGTGCGGAAAATCCTCTGGGACGTGCCTGGCGTCGCCTGCGTCACCGATCGCGGCACCATCCGCGCCAAGGCGGCCATCGTCACCGCCTCGCCGGCGGTGCTCGCCTTCGAGGAGATCGAATTCTCGCCGGTGCTGCCCGACAGGCATTTCGCTGCGTTCTTCGACCTGCCGATGGGCATGCTGACCAAGCTGCCGGTCGAGATCAGGGCCACGAGACTCGGGCTGGCGCCGTTCGACGACCTGCTGATCGAGCGGCTGGCCAGGCACGACATCTACTTCCTTTGCTTTCCCTTCGACCTCGACCTGATGGTCGGCTTCGTCGGCGGCGATTTCGCCTGGGAAATGTCGGCGGCGGGCGAGGCGGCGGGCGTCGACTTTGTTGTCGACCGGCTGTGCGCCATATTCGGCAGCGACGTCAGAAAACATGTCGGGCGCGCCATGATGACCAATTGGGGCGGCGAGCGGTTCGTGCGCGGCGCCTATGCGGCGGCGCGGCCCGGCCGTTCGCAGGCGCGCGCCACGCTGATGCAGCCGGTGGCGGAAAAAATCTTCTTCGCCGGCGAGCATCTCGCCGGTCCGCTGATGCAGACCTGCGGCGGCGCCAGGCTATCGGGCGAGGCTGTGGCGAGAACGGTCGCCGCGCAGCTTGCGGCAAAATAGCGTTGGCAGGAACGCCGGTCGTTGACAGGCGTTTGGGCGATATGCCGCTCCGCACTATATCCGGGCCTGATAATTGACCTGGTGATTTGAGATTGGGATGAAGCTCTTCGATTGCCCGCATTGTGGCCACCGCCTCTATTTCGAGAACGCCCAGTGCCTAAACTGCGCCAGTCCCGTCCTCTACGATCCCGGGCGTGCGCGCTTCGTGTTGTCTGGCGCCGGCGTTTTCCAGTGCACCAATGCCGACGAGTGCGCCTGCAACTGGATGGCGGAACCGGGCCATGCCTTCTGCCGCGCCTGCGAGTTGAACCAGCTGATTCCGGACCTTTCGGTCGATGGCAACCGCCGTCGCTGGATCCGCGTCGAAGCGGCAAAGAAGCGGGCAATCTATTCTCTGCTCGCTGCCGGACTGCCGGTCGCGCCCAAGCAGAACGCCGGCGACGAGGCCGGCCTCGCCTTCGACTTTCTCGCCGATCCGATCGGCGGTGGTCCGGGTGGCACGCGTATCCTGACCGGCCATGACAACGGCCTGATCACACTCAATGTCGCCGAGGCGGACTCGGCCGAGCGCGAAAGACGGCGCGTCGAGATGGGCGAGAACTACCGCACTTTGCTCGGCCATTTCCGCCATGAACTCGGCCACTATTACTGGGACCGCCTGATCCGCGACGACCCGCAACGGCTTGCCGCCTTCCGCGCATTGTTCGGCGACGAGCGCGCAGATTACGAGCAGGCGCTGAAGACCTACCATGCCAATGGCGCGCCGCCCGACTGGCAGCAGGACCACATTTCCGCCTATGCCACGTCCCATCCCTGGGAGGACTGGGCCGAGACATGGGCGCACCATCTGCACATCACCGACACGCTGGAGATGGTGCATGCGCTGAATTTCCCGCTCGGCCGGCTGGAAACCGTGGAGGCCAACGACCTGTCGCGGAGCGACACCGGCGGCGAGCTGCAACCGGCGCCGTCGGAACCTGCCGCCGTTCCCGAACCGTTCGAAAAGATACTGGCCCGCTGGCTGGTGCTTTCGGAAGCGTCCAACTCGATCAACCGCTGCATGGGCCTGCCCGACCTTTATCCCTTCGTCATCTCGGAGGTGACCGCACGGAAGCTGGCCTTCGTCCATGAACTCCTGACTGCAGTGAAAGAAACCGGAACAAAACGTGAGCCGGCCGAGGCGTTTTAGCCGGAACGCATGAGGCGCTGTTTCGTTTTCGTTCTTGAGGGACCATCAAAACGGAGCGAAACCATGAAGCGCATACTATTTCCTGCTGTCGCTGGAGCGCTTGTCGCCATGTCGGGCACAGCCTTGGCTGATACCGCCGTCTCGGCTGTCGCCGATCTCAACGTGCGCGCCGGCCCCGGCCCGCAATACCCGGTCATCGGCGTGCTCGCCGCCGGCCAGTCGGCAACGCTTGATGGCTGCATCCGAAACAGCAAATGGTGCACCATAGCCGAGGCCAATGGCCAGGGCTGGATCTATTCCGACTATGTGACGGCCGATTTCGGCGGCAACGAGGTCGTGCTGACGCAACGCCCTGATGACGCAGACATTGCCATCGTCGAAGCGCCCGCCGATGTCGACTATCCCGACACCTATACCGGAGCGATCGTCGCTGGCGAGCCGATCGAGCCCATCAGACGGCCGCCGGCCGAAGTCCGCACTTATATCGAGACCAACCGGCTCGAGCCGGTCTATCTCGAAGGCGAGGTGGTTACGGGCGCGACCTTGCCCGATACCGTCGAGTTGCGCGAGATTCCGGACTACGACTACCGCTATGTCTATGTGAACGGTCAGCCGGCGCTGGTCGATCCGGGCACCCGACGCATCATGTACGTCGAGCGCTGACACCAGCAAGCAACCAGGTGGCCGCCCGGCAAGAGCCAATGGCGGCTGCCCTGTCCGACATCGTTAGCCTGAGCTTCGTGCTGGAGCGGCGTGCCGGCCGCTCCAGCCTTTTGTTCGAGTATCGGATTCTCCCAAAACCGGTTCCACTTGCGGCTCCGATGCTCTAGATCATGCGACCCGAAGCACCAGCCTGTGAGTTCGCGTGACGATCGACCCAGCCGCCTTCGAGCACTATCGGCGCTCTCCCAATACCAAGACGACACTGCCGCGCCTCATGCTCGGAACGGCCATCGTCGTCCTGTTCTGGGTCGCCACAACCATCGCCGTGTTGTTCGGCGGCGCCTATCTTTTTGTTATCTGGCAGGCATCGTCTGGCGCCCCGATAGAAGGAGGGGCGGTGCAGAATTTCATGACCTCGCCCGCCGGAATCCTCGCTGCGCTCGCCTCCTTTGCCGGAATCTGGCTCGGCCTGTGGGCCGCCATGCGCTGGGTCCATCGCGAGCCGCTGACGGCGCTTATCGGCACCAGCCGCCGCGTTTCGCGTTCGGGTTTCCTCAAAGGGTTGGCCGCGGTGCTGGTCACATCGCTGCTCTCAGAGATCCTGCTCTATCTCTTGCAGCCTGACATTGCGCGCGGTGCGATCGGCCTGTCGTCCTGGCTGCTGTTCCTGGTCCCGATCGCTGCGCTGACCCTGCTGCAGACCTCGTCCGAAGAGGTGCTGTTTCGCGGCTATCTCCTCAGAGGGCTGGCCAACCGGTTTCAAAACCCCGTCATCTGGGCGCTGCTGCCAGGACTTCTGTTCACTGCGATGCATTGGAGCCCAGGCTCGACTGCCGCGATCAATGCCTGCGTGCTCGCCTCGATCGCCGCCTTTGCGCTGCTCCTGACGCTTGTGGTCTATGCCACAGGCAATCTCGGCGCGGCCTTCGGCGCTCATCTCGGCAACAATCTGACCGGTTTCCTATTGATTTCGCACCAGCAGAGCTACAATTCCTTCGCCCTGTTCAACGCCAAGCCGCTCGAAGGCCCCGGCTGGACGACGCTTGATGCCGTCCTCATCGCGGCGATCGGCATCGTCTGCAGCCTGTTGACCGTTCTGCTGCTGCTGCATCCGCGCTCGCCGCTGAAGGTCGGGCCGGATATTTCGCACCCAAGCTGATGCGCATAAGCCGTGTTTCAGCGACGCGTTCGGCTCGCACCTTGACTCCGCGGCCGATTTCCTGTCTACACGCCGCGAATTCCGCGACGAGTATCCCTCCGAGCAAGCCGACCGGGACGCCGAAGCCTCTTTGAGGTGACGTGCTGTAAAATAGATCCTGGAGGCCAACATCCGGCAGCGCTGTGCGCCCCCGGGTGCTTTTTGGCTTTGGGCTTTTGCCAGGACTGGCTTTGGCCTGGACTGGCTTTGGGTTGGATACTGGGCGCGAACGCATTACCTCTCGGGCATCATCCGGGTGCCAGGGAAAGGGAAATAGAATGTTTGAATCACTGCAAGAGCGCACAAGAGGCGTGGAGGGCCGCAGGCCCGACAGGGATCAGCATAAATCCAAGGCGCTGTCGCACGGCGGTTTGACCAATGTTTGAGTCCTTGCAAGAGCGCCTTGGTTCGATCCTGAACGGCCTCACCGGCCGCGGTGCCCTGTCCGAGGCCGATGTCGCGGCGGCGCTGCGCGAGGTGCGCCGTGCGCTGCTCGAGGCCGACGTGGCGCTGGAAGTGGTGCGTTCCTTCACCGACAAGGTACGCGAGAAGGCCGTCGGCGCTGCCGTGCTGAAGTCGATCAAGCCCGGCCAGATGGTCGTCAAGATCGTCCATGACGAGCTGGTCGAGATGCTGGGCGCCGAGGGCGTCGCCATCGACCTCAATGCGCCGGCTCCGGTCGTCATCATGATGGTCGGCCTGCAGGGTTCCGGCAAGACCACGACATCGGCCAAGATCGCCAAGCGCCTCACCGAGCGTCCGAACAAGAAGGTCCTGATGGCCTCGCTCGACACGCGGCGTCCCGCCGCGCAGGAGCAGCTCCGTCAGCTCGGGGAGCAGGTCAAGGTCGCCACGCTGCCGATCGTCGAAGGCCAGACGCCGGTCGACATTGCCCGCCGCGCCGTGCAGGCGGCAAAGCTCGGCGGCCATGACGTCGTTATCCTCGACACCGCCGGCCGCACCCATATCGACGAGCCGCTGATGGTCGAGATGGCCGACATCAAGAAGGTGTCGTCGCCGCACGAAATCCTTTTGGTCGCCGACTCGCTGACAGGCCAGGACGCCGTCAATCTGGCGAAAAGCTTCGATGAGCGCGTCGGCATCACCGGCCTGGTGCTGACCCGCATGGATGGCGACGGCCGTGGTGGCGCCGCACTTTCCATGCGCGCCGTCACCGGCAAGCCGATCAAGCTGATTGGCACCGGCGAGAAAATGGACGGGCTGGAGGAATTCCATCCCAAGCGCATCGCCGACCGCATTCTCGGCATGGGCGACATCATCAGCCTCGTCGAAAAGGCTGCCGAAAACATCGACGCCGAGCAGGCGGCGGCGATGGCCAAGAAGATGCAGTCGGGCAAGTTCGATCTGAACGACCTTGCCGGCCAGCTTCAGCAGATGTCTAAGATGGGCGGCATGGGCGGCATCATGGGGATGATGCCGGGCATGGGCAAGATGAAGGACCAGATGGCCGCCGCCGGTCTCGACGACAAGATGTTCGGCCGCCAGCTCGCCATCATCTCGTCGATGACCAAGGCCGAGCGCGCCAACCCCGATATTCTGAAGCACTCGCGCAAGAAGCGCATCGCCGCCGGCTCCGGCACCGATGCGGCCGAGATCAACAAGCTCCTGAAGATGCATCGCGGCATGGCCGACATGATGAAGGCGATGGGCGGCAAGGGTAAAGGCGGTGGCCTGATGCGCGGCATGATGGGCGGCCTGGCCCAGAAGATGGGCCTCGGCGGCATGATGCCAGGGGGTATGGGAGCCATGGGTGGCCCGGGCGGCATGATGGGCGGCGGCATGCCGGACCTGTCCAAGATGGACCCCAAGCAGCTCGAAGCCTTGCAGAAGCAGGCGCAGGCAGCCGGTCTCGGCGGCATGAAGGGCCTGCCCGGCGGCCTTCCAGGTGGCGGTGGCCTGCCTGGGCTGCCCGGCGGCATGAAGCTTCCTGGTCTGCCGGGATCTGGCGGCGGCCTGCCAATGCTTGGCAAGAATGGGCTTGGCAAGAATGGACTCGGCAAGAAGAAGTGAGGGCGCCATGAACGAAGAGAAGGACATGGCCGACGCACGTGCGGCGCTGGTCGACTACCGCGCCTCGATCGACAACATCGACGCAGCGCTCATCCACATGCTGGCCGAGCGCTTCCGCTGCACCAAGGCGGTCGGCGAGCTGAAGGCGTCGCATGGCCTGCCGCCGGCCGATCCGGCACGCGAGCAGCAGCAGATCGCCCGCCTTCGCCAACTGGCGAAGGACGCCCATCTAGACCCGGATTTCGCGGAGAAGTTCCTGAACTTCGTCGTCCGTGAAGTGATCCGGCATCACGAGCATATCGCCGCATCCAACGGCGTAACGAAAACCGGCTGAGGACCAGCCGTAAACCCGAAAATCAGTGTTTTAGGAGAAAAGAAATGCCACTGAAAATCCGACTGGCCCGTGCGGGCTCTAAAAAGCGTCCCTATTACCACGTCGTCGTCGCCGACGCCCGTTCGCCGCGCGACGGCCGTTTCATCGAGTCGCTCGGCTCGTGGAACCCGCTGCTGCCCAAGGACGGCGAGCGGGTCAAGGTCGACGCCGACCGGGTCAAGCATTGGCTCTCGCACGGCGCCCAGCCGACCGACCGCGTGCTGCGCTTCCTCGACGAAGCCGGCATTGCTAAGCGTGAAGCCCGCTCCAACCCAAAGAAGGCCGAGCCCGGCAAGAAGGCGCAGGAACGCGCCGCACTTCTGAAGAAGGCGCAGGAAGATGCAGCCGCCGCTGTTACCGCCGCGGCAGCCGCGCCGGCCGAGGCGGAAGCCGCGACCGCCGAATAATCTGCTTTTTATCCCCTACGAAACGGCGGGCGCCTTTGTCCGCCGTTTTGCTGTTTCGTCCGACTTATGACGCGGCCCGATCAATAGCCTTCAGGGCAGCGGGCGATGTAGACACGCCCATCGCGACCGCGATAGCGGCACCGGCCGGGTTCGGTAGCACGACCGATCAGCGCGCCGGCGAGGGCGCCGACAGCACCACCGACCACCGCACCTTCAACGTCGTCATCGGCCACTGCAGCACCGATCGCCGCGCCACCCAGGCCACCGACCGCAGCGCCCTGTTCTGTCCGGGAACAGGCTGCGAGCGAGGTTACCAGTACCATCAGGACTACCAGTTTCTTCATTGTCGTTCCTCTCAACCGGGGTTTTCCGTCCTCGCCGCCACATCTTCTAACTCGCAACCGGGCGATTTGATCCAAAGTCAAAGAAGAAGGGCGGCGGCAGACCGCGCCCTCTCTGGCGGCGCGACCGCCATCGAACGGCTTTTGAAGTCGCCGCTATCGGCTGAACGGGATCAGCCCGTACCCTGGGATTGCGCAGGAAAGGCCGTCCCTAGGAAAAATAGAACTTTTCGGCGGGGATCATCTTCGGCGGCGGCTCGCCGAGCGCTTCGAACACCGAGATTTCACAGACGCGGCACAGGCCGTCGAGGGCGAGATCGTTGGCCTCGGTGCCGAACGGGTCCTCGAGTTCCTCCGAAAGCGCGTCGAGGCCGAAGAATGTGTAGGCGATCAGCGCCGTGAACAGCGGCGTCGCCCAGCCGGCGGTCGATGCCAGTCCAAACGGCAGCAGCAGGCAGAAGATATAGGCGGTGCGCTGCAAGAGCAGCGTGTAGGCGAACGGAAGCGGTGTTCCCATGATGCGCTCGCAGCCGGCTTGCGCTGCGGCGATTTCCGACAGGCGCTCGTCGAGGATGCGGTAGCCCATGATATCGAGCGCCCCGGCCTTGTACAGCGCGGCGGCTCGCTCGCCCATCCGCCGCACCATGGCGTCGGGCGGGTTGGCCAGCTTGGCGGCACTTTCGACCTCTTCGCCGATGAACGCGCGTGCTTCGGTCGTGGCATCGACCCGCCGAAGCAGGCCGCGCAGGAAGTGACAGAAAGCGATCGCCTCCATCAGCAGCCCGCGCAGTTCGACCCGATCCCCGATCAGCCCGGTGCTGGCGCGCGCCAGATTGCGAATGTCGAAGACAAGCTGGCCCCACAGCTTGCGCGCTTCCCACCAGCGGTCATAGGCGGCGTTGTTGCGAAAGCCGAGATAGATCGACAGCGCCACACCGAGCAAGGCGAACGGCGCGGGGCCGGCATTGCCGAGGTCGAGCTCCAGCGCCCTGACCGCCAGCACCACCAGTGCGCCATAGACGCCGAAGCCGAGGATCTGCGGCAGGATGCGCGGCACCACCGAACCGCGCATGATGAAGAACAGACGCAGGAATCCCGGGCGCGGGCGAACGATCATCGAAACCCCTTTTCACGGACCGGCAATGATCCTGATCGTTTCCATTCTGCGTTGCAATATACGCATAAGCCTTTCCGCGAGCGACATGGCGATGTCGTCTTGCCGGTCTGGGGCAGAGCACGCTATCGAAAATCGCAAGCCATCGGGGAGCAATCGATGGCCGGCGAGACCGATCTGAGGAAACTGCTGCTGGCAACGATGACGCCGGAATTGCGTCCCGGCGTCCACCTCTTCGCCCCACTGCCGCCCGATGCGCCTGTACCAGACAGCCTCCAGCCAGTGATGCTGTTTCGCGAGCAGCAGGAATGGTACGCCGGCAAAGGATGCGCTTCTGTCGACCGTTGCAGCCGAAGCCCGCGCCATGTCGAAGAGGCGGTGGATCACGCATTCAGCGCCGGGTTGAGCCGTTCGATCATGATGATGGCCGCCTCGACAAGCTCGGCCGGTGAGGACTTCGCCGCGCTTCACCAGCCCGGCCAGATCCAGCGCGTTGGACTCGGCATAGGTTCCAGGAAGCTGTCGGTGATTTCGGCCATGACTCTCTCTGTCGTTCTGCCGTACCCGAACGGCGCCCGATGGCAATCGCTTCAGACCAATTGCCGATCGTGGCGCCGCCCCTCACCCTTACCCTCTCCCCGTGAAAAACGGGGAGAGGGGATCGCCGGCGTTGCAGCCAAACCCCTTCTCCCGTCACTATACGGGGAGAAGGTGCCGGCAGGCGGATGAGGGGCAGCGCAAACCTGGGCGATTGCCGCGCCAGCAGCCGAATCACCTCACGCCAGCTCGACGGTCCGCCCTTCCTCGATGCTCTGCTCGGCGGCAAGCACGATGCGCAGGCTGTTGACCGCGGCATTCATCTGTTCGGACAGGTCGAGATCCTCGCGGATGGCACGCAGGAAAAACGCCTGCTCGCGATCGCAAAGCTCCTGATGGCCGGGCTCGTCCTCCATGCTGACGATTTCGTCGGGCTTCTTGAAATTCTTGTCGCCGTCAACCTCGGCATAGTGGATCTTGAGCGCATCGGTCTTGGTGTGGCGGTCGATATCGGCTGAGTTCGACACCTCGGCCAGTTCGGCCGCACTGCTCGCCTGCTGGCCGGCGACGATGGAGACCGCGCCCTTGGGGCCGACCACGTCCTTCACGAAATAGGCCGTCTCGCTCATCATCGGCCCCCAGCCCGCCTCATACCAGCCGACCGAACCGTCATCGAAGGTGACGTGCAGATGGCCATAATTCTGCTTGGCGGCCTCCGCCCATAATTTGGCGCCGATGCCGTGGACGCGCACCGGCTTGGCGCCGGTCAGCTGGCACATCACGTCGACATAGTGGACGCCGCAATCGACGATCGGGATCAGCGAATCGATCAGGTTCTTGTGCCAGTGCCAGGCGCTGCCGCTGCTTTGCTGGTTGAGGTTGAGGCGCATGACCAGCGGCTTGCCGAGCGTTTTGCCGACCTCGATGAACTTGATCCATGACGGGTGGACCCGCAGGATATAGCCGAGCACCAGCTTGCGGTTCTTCGCTCGCGCCGCGGCGACCACCTTCTCGCCATCCTCGATGTTGGTGGCGAGCGGCTTTTCCATGAACACGTGGCAGCCCGCGTCGATCGCCTTCAGCGCATATTCGGCATGGGTGTTGGGCCAGCTGTTGATGGAAACGGCATCCGGCCTGGTCTCTTTCAGCGCTAGGTCGAAATCCTCATAGAGCGGATAGCCGGCTAATTCCGCCGGGATCTTCTTGTTGCTCTTGATCGTGCGGCTCATGATCCCGACGATCTCAAAACCGCCGAGCCTGTGATAGGCACTGGCATGCGACGCGCCCATATTGCCGAGACCCACCACGAGCACTTTCACCTTATCGGTCAAAGCCATCTCCCTTGTTCTTGATTTGGTTGGGGCGGCGAACCCAGTCGCCGCCCGTCCTTACAGCGCCTTACTTGACCGCCGAATCGAACAGATGCGCCTTGATGTTGTCGACATCGAGCGCGGCAAAGCCCTCCGACAGTTTGTAGCCGTCGGCATCGGCCTTGACCTTGGCCTTGTCGAAATCATTGGCCGGGCCGATCAATTCGTTGGTGCAGACGTCCTCGGCCTTCACCGGACTGGTGATCTGACCGATCTTGTGGATCTCGTCGAAGAAGCCCTGCCAGCTCGCCATATCGTGCCAGCCCCAGCCTTCGCGCTTGTCCATGTCGCCGCGGAAGACATTGATCTGCTGCAGGATCGAAGTGGTGCCGAGCTCCGGCCCGAGATTCTTGGCAAGCGTCGGGAACTGCTCGAACACCGCTTCGACGGCGGCGCGCGGATTCTGGTAGCCGAATTCCAGGCCCATCGCCCAGCCGCGCAGATATTTTTCCAGGAACGCCTTGCGGTCGGGATCCCCCAGATCGGCCGTGCGCACGACGAAAGTGTTCGCCGGCAGCTTCGAATTCTGCACGCCGAGCCAGTATTCGAAGTCGAGGTTCTTGGCGATCCATTCGGCGCGCAGCCCTTCCCATGACAGCGCGGCATCGCCCTGGCCGCCGGCAAGTGCGGTGCCCCAGGTCGGCCAGCCGGCCTCAACATATCTAACCTTCTTGATGTCGACGCCTTGCGAGGCCAGCAGCGGATCGGTGATCGACTGCCATGCGGCGGAGCCGAGCAGGATGGTTTTGCCTTCAAGCGTCTTGAGGTCCTTCGTTCCCTCGCCCTTGCGGAAGGCGAAGCTGAACGTGTCGCGCGCACCCATGTGGAACACGGATTTGAGCTTCATGCCGTTCTGGATCGCGAAGGAGAAGACGCCGGGGGAGGGAAAGCCCATGTCGGCCTGGCCGACATCGACGAACTTCACCGTCGCGGTGCCGTCCGACGGGCCGGGCTGCATGTCGGTGTCGAGGTCGCCGAAATAGCCCGCTTTCTTGGCGGCCCAATAGGGATAATCGTCGAGCACTTCGAGCGTGCCGCGCGGCGAGATCCAGGTGAACTTCCCGTAGGGCTCGGCCAGCGCCCTGAAGCTCGATCCGCCGAGCGCCGTGGCCGACACCAGGCCGGCGCCGGTAACCTGCAGAAAGGTGCGGCGGCTTATCCCCGCTTTGGCACCGATGTAGCTTTCCTTGCTCATGGCATTCTCCCCTTTTGTTGGCTGATAGTTTCTTGCCCCTGTCGCCCGCCTCCCAGGCGCCATCATTCTCCCGCGCTCACGCCTCCCAGCTCGCCCATTTCTTGCCGATCAGGAAGAACAGCACGTAGATCAGGATGCCGAGGGTCGAGAGGATCAGAACCACCGCGAAGAATTGCGGCATCTGGATCATCGACGAATAGGTGGTCAGCCGGTTGCCGAGGCCAAAGCCGCCGCCGACCATCTCGGCGCCGACCGCGGTCAGCAGTCCGAAGATCGCACCGATCATCAGCCCGACAAGGATCATTGGCAGCGCCATCGGCGCCCGGATTTTCCAGAATATCTGCAAGGTGCTGGCGCCATAGGAGCGCGCCAGCGCGATCTTGGCGCTGTCGACGCGGCGAAAGCCGGTTGCCGCATTGATCATCACCATCGGGCCGGCGGCCAACGCCACCGCGATGATGCGCGGCGTGTAGCCGAAGCCGAAGCGCAGGATCAGAAGCGGCACCAGCGCCAGCATCGGCGTGGTGACCAGGATCAGGATGTAAGGCGCCACGATCTTCTCGGCGAACGGGAATTGCGTGATCACCGCCGCCATCACCAGGCCGATAATGGCGCCGATCGAGAATCCGGAAACCAGCTCGACCAGCGTGTAGCCGAGATGCGGCGCAATCAGCGGGAATTCGTCGTATAGCGCGTAGGCGATCGCGCTTGGCCCCGGCATGATGTAGTGCGGCACATTGAACAGCCGCAGCGCCAGCTCGATGCCACCGATAATGACCACCGCGACCGCGATGATGGCCGCGACCTCGGCGCCCGACCTGATGCCGGGACCGCTGGCGAAGGCCGAAAGATTGGTCAGGCTGACCTCGTGCCCATCGCCGGCCTTGGCGCCCGATTTGGACTTCGGGAATTCCGGTATCGCGTCGCCTCCGCTCACGGCCTGATCCTCACAATTTCGGCGGTGCCGCGCTCCCGCGCCTTCGGCCGTATACGCTCGCCGACAATGTCCATCTTGATGATGTTGGTGAGGTCGAAGACCTCCTTCGTCGCCATGATCTCCAGCGAGCGCGGGCGCGGGAATGGCACGCGATATTCCTTGGCGACGCGCCCCGGCCGCGCACTCAGCACCACCACCCTGTCGGACAGGAAGATCGCCTCCTCAATGCTGTGGGTGATGAAGACGATGGTGGTTTTGGTATCGAGCCAGATTTCGTCGACGAGACGGTTCATCTCTTCGCGGGTAAAGCTGTCGAGCGCGCCGAACGGCTCGTCCATCAGCAGGACGGAGGGCTTCAGCGCCAGCGCCCGCACGATCGCGGCGCGCTGCTGCATGCCGCCCGAAAGCTCGCGCGGAAACTTGCCGCCGAAGCCATCGAGCCCGACACGGTGGACGAGATGCGCGATCCAGGCGCGGTCCGGCTTCTCGCCCTTGATCTCGAATGGAAAATGGATGTTGGCGTCGAGATTGCGCCAGGGCAGCAGGTTGGCCTCCTGGAAGACGATGCCGATATCCGGATGCGGTCCGGTGATCTCTCTGCCGTCGAGCCGGATTGTCCCGCTGGACAAGCGATGCAGCCCGGACATCGACCACAAAAGGGTGGTCTTGCCGCAGCCGGAAGGGCCGACGATCGAGACGATCTCATTGGCGTGGACGTCGAGGCTGCAGCGGTCCAGCGCCAAGAGGTCGCCGGAAACCGTATGATAGATCTTGGTCGCGTCCTGCACGCCAAGCTTCGGGGTTTTTGCACTGCCCGCGTTCATGCGCCCCCTCGGGGATTGCGCGATGATTCAGTGGTCATCCGTCCGCTAAATCAGTCTGTAACTATCCTACTTTACTGTCAAGGCGGCGACGGCCGCTCTGGTCAGAGAGATCGTTTGTACCACAACTATATCGTTGATTAAATTAGCCTTTCTATTTCTTGAAAAGCTTGTTGCTTTCCTACATACTTCGGAAACCGTCCGCGTGAGGCGGAGCAGGCAAGCGGTGCGCAAACATGCTAGAGGTCGAGTTCCACGAAGGCAGGGGATGACTCATGACCGAAGCTGACGGCCTGGGACGGCCGACCTCGGACGGCGACCCGGATGGGCGCGATCCAGATGGACGCGATCATGTCAGGCGCATCCCCGACATCATCTCCCTGGTCAAGGACTCTTACGGTGAACTGCGCCCGGCGGAGCGGCGCGTCGCCGATGTCGTGCTCGACGATGTCAGGTTCGCCGTCGACGCATCCAATGCCGTACTCGCGCAGCGCGCCCAGGTCAGCGAACCGACGGTGACCCGGTTCTGCCGCGCCATCGGCTGCGAGGGCGTACGCGACTTCAAGCTGAAGCTGGCGCAGAGCCTGGTCGTCGGCGCGCTCTATCTGAGCAAGCCGCCGCCCGTGAGCAGCGACAATGGCATGCCGTTCTGGAATGCCGTATTCGGCGAGGCACGCCGGGCGCTGCAGGAGGCCGAACGGCAGCTTGATCCGGCGCAGCTGGTGAAGGCGGCCGAGCTCATCGCCAAGGCGCGCCAGGTCACGGTTTTCGGCCTCGGCGGCAGCTCCTCGGCGCTGGCGCAGGAGACCCAATACCGGCTGTTTCGCTATGGCATCACCGTCAGCGCCCAGTGCGATCCCTATCTGATGAGGATGACCGCCTCGACCCTGAAGCCCAGCGATCTGGTCATCGCCATTTCGGCGACGGGACGCACGCGCGAAGTGATCGAGGCCGTCGAGCTCGCCAAGCATTACCGCGCCAGCGCGATCGGCGTTACCGCGCCCGACACCGACCTGGCCCGCGCCTGCGACGTCAGGCTGACGGTCGCGGTTCCCGAATATCCCGACACGCTGAAGCCGACCGCCTCGCGCTTCGCCTTCCTGGCCGCGATCGACCTGATGGCGGTGGCAGCCGCCTACAAGCTCGACGCATCGGCCCGCGAAACGGTCCGCCGCATCAAATACAACGCCCAGATCCACAGGACGGGCAAGGAGATGGAGCCGCTGGGGGATTGAGCAGGTTTGCGCAGCTGCTCTTGCTGCCACGTTTGCGCTGCCCCTCACCCTTACCCTCTCCCCGGGAAGAACGGGGAGAGGGGTCGCCTGTCCGAACCGGATAGATAGGTAACAGAATGGACCGATTGCATGGGTGACAGTT
>SAQG01000067.1 GCA_004020315.1 Mesorhizobium sp. | reverse complement strand
CGCGAAAGCTCCATGTTCATCGGCCTATTGCAAGGTGCCTTGGTGCACCGCTTACCCCGATGGAGCTCGCGTGAATTTGGCTTCGTGAGCGCCGTCCTTTCCCGGTACGGATTGAAGCTCGAGGCGCCCAAAAAAAGGCCAGCTGAGAAGAGCCGACACATATGATCGAAAATTTCAACCAATCGTCTCTAGGTGCCTTGAAGAAGCCGGCTGCGAAAATGGCTATGGATTGGGCCGTAGCAGCCCCGTCGCCTTCACCTGAACATAATATCGTAAGTACAGACTTTTAGTGCTTACTGAATCCGAACACATGTAAAGCGCCGAGCTTGCAACTCAGTTTACCCAATGTCTAACGAGGAGCTGAAATGACTGATTGGTTCCGGCTGGAGCGAACCGCAGTACTAGCCGTTGATCTGCAAGGCGAGAACCTCCCTGAGGGCGCTTGCGCGGTGGAGAATTATCCAGACGTTCTGAGCAAGGCTCACAAGGTGTTGGCCGCTTGTCGACGAACTGGTTTTCCGATCATTTAGAGGGAAGGGGTGCCAGCCGAGCGCGACCGCGGCCTGTATCGCCGTGTGCAGTGTCAGCCCTGACGGGCATGCGTCTGCATCGCGCCCGGGGAAATCGGACCGGTAATGTGAACCACGGCTCTCTTCGCGCCGCAGGGCCGCGATGGCGATCATCGGTGCGACCACAGCCGGATCGGACGCAGCCTCGTTGTCAGCGGCGATCGACAGAAGCGCCGCCGCGGCACCTCGCGCAGCGTCTCGCCGTTGCGAATGATGCCGAGCGCGTGGGAGACGACCGGGCAAATGCACGAAGGGTCCGGCCGAGCGGGCACGAGTGTGGAGAACAAGCGCCGGCGGCAGCCCGGCGATGCGCCAGTTTTCAGCTACCCAGCCGACTGTGACCGCTGCTTCCATGAGAGAATTGCTGGCGAGCCGGTTGGCGCCGTGCAGCCCGCTGCAGTTGAAGCAGGGTAAGGCCGGCGGCATCAGTTCGAAGACGACCGGCCGGTATTTGATCTTGGAGCGCAGCCGCGCAATGCCCGTCGCCAGGATGCGGCGATGATCGGCGACCATGGATTTGCCGCGAACCGGCGGGGAGAGGGCCGAACCGCGCGTCGCCTCTTCAACCAGGGCTGCTTCGTAAAGCAGTTCGTAGCACTTGAGGGCGAGGTCCTCGTTCCATGGGCGATCGTCGAAGCCGAAGGCGATCGCCGCCCGCCGTCGGCGCTCGAGGCGTAGGGCCTGGTCATTCGCGCCGTCCGCCCATTCGATCAGGCGAGGCAGAAAGAGGTCCGACACCATCGGCGGCGTTCCGGCACGGTGGTCCTCCCACGGAAAGTAGTCGTACCAGCTTTGCCAGCCGGACCTGGACGGTGCTGCTGAATGTTCCTTGCGGGTGAGAGCGAGATAGCTGATGGAGATGACGCGCTGCTCAAGCTCGGTGCCGGCCCGGTCCCGATCGGCGAATGTGTAGAGCTGCTCGATATATCCCAGCGGGTGACCGGTCTGCTCCTCGACCCAGCCCGCAGACCGGACTGCAGCGATCGGTGCTCGAGCGCAAGTGGGCCGGAAGGAAAAGTGTCCGTCTGCCCGAGGGTGAGGACACAGGGTTCATTCTCGCTCACCGCAACGACCACCGCGGTCAGGCCGACCTTGGCTGTGTCGGCCTTGCCTCTGCGCCCGCCTTTCGTTGTTCCTGTTACGCATCGCTCATGATTTCTGATGTGATTGGGGCAAGCCGAGAAGTAGCTGAACCGATTGAATTTTGTTCTCACCAATAACGGTTGGCGCGTCAACTCGCATGCCATCCCAATTTAGTCTTCGCACCTGCACAAAAATATGCCAAACGCGGCACCCGCAGTCGTTAACGCTGGGGAAAGAAATGTCGTGAGCGCAACAGGACAGACCAGAGCTCTTACGCCACCGGACATTGCGGCGCGCAAGGGATGGCGCCGTTGTCTGCCTGACCGCCTACACGACTCCGGTCGCCCGGCTGGTCGATCCGCATTGCGACATCGTGCTGGTCGGCGACAGCGTCGGCATGGTTCTCCATGGCTTGCCGTCGACGCTCGGCGTCACTCTCGACATGATGATCATGCACGGGCAGGCGGTGCGCCGCGGGCTCGATCGCGCGCTGATGGTCGTCGACATGCCGTTCGGCTCCTACGAGGAAAGTCCTGAGCAGGCGTTTCGCAATGTCGCGCGCGTCATGGGCGAAACAGGCTCGGCAGCCGTCAAGCTCGAGGGCGGCCAGCAGGGCAGGGGCGCGGATGGAGAGCGCGTTAGGCGGGATGCCCTCGCGGTAGCCGAGGCGGGGGCCTTCGCGATGGTGTTGGAAAAGGTGCCCGAGCCGCTCGCCCGCCGCATCACGGAAGAGGTCGCCATACCGACCATCGGCATCGGCGCCTCGCCAGCCTGCGACGGTCAGATTCTCGTCGTCGACGACATGCTGGGCCTTTTCGGCGACTTCCGGCCAAAGTTCGTCAAGCACTACGCCGAACTGGGGAACGCCGCGTCGACCGCGATCGCGGCCTATGCCGGGGAGGTGCGCGAGCGCCAGTTTCCTGGCGCCGAGCATGTCTTCGGCGATGACCCGAAAACCGTCAGTGGAGGTGAAGCCGCATGAGCATTCCGATCGTCCGCACCGTTGCCGATCTGCGCAAGACAGTGGCCGAGTGGCGCAGGCAGGGTCTGACGGTCGCCGTCGTGCCGACCATGGGCGCCCTGCATGAAGGCCATCTCAGCCTGGTGCGTGCGGCACTTGAGCGGGCCGAGCGGGTGATCGTGACACTCTTCGTCAACCCGAGCAGTTCAACAGCGCGGCCGATCTCGCGGCCTATCCGAGCACAGAGCACGAGGACAGCGCCAAGCTTGCGCCGCTCGGCGCCCATCTGCTCTACGCTCCGTTTGCGTCCGAGATGTATCCGGTAGGGTTCGCCACGACGGTTTCGGTGGCAGGTGTTAGCGAGGGCCTGTGCGGTGCGTATCGTCCCGGTCATTTCGATGGCGTGGCCACCGTCGTCGCCAGGCTCTTCCTCCAGACGGGCGCCGATCTTGCTTTCTTCGGGGAGAAGGATTTCCAGCAGTTGCACGTGGTGCGGCGGATGGTGTGGGATCTGGATATGCCCATCGAGATAATCCCTGCCCGACGGTCCGCGAGGAGGACGGCCTGGCAATGTCGTCGCGCAACGTGCACTTGTCGCCGTCAGAGCGGCGGGTCGCCCCCAAGCTTGCCGCGATCCTCTCCGATGCGGCCGCACGCATCGCCGGCGGAGCGCCGGTCGATGCGACGCTCGACGAGGCGCGGTCGGCGATTGCCGCGGCAGGCTACTCCCCGATCGAGTATCTCGAGCTGCGGGCCGAGGAGGACCTCGCGCTGATACAGACGCTTGACAGGCCGGGCGCTTGCTCGTGGCTGCCTGGCTCGGCGAGACGCGGCTGATCGACAATATCGAGGCGCCGTCCCGGTCAGGAGCAATCACGCGCACGGCGGCTTGATGCGGTGCATGCCCTTCTAAGCGGGAATATGGCGGCAGATGTCAAAAGATTTCATGATCGCGTTCGTCATCGCTGAGATATTCTATAAGCTCGGTAGCTTCGCCTTGGAATGCCTGGCGTTCCTCGCCACCTGGTACCTGCTGAGCTACGCTTTCAACGGGCTGGTTCGTCGCGGGCGCAGCTGACTGTTAAGTCGAGTTGGCCTGCGGCAATGTTGCACGGATCGGACTTTGGGGCGATATAACCCCTACCTGCGGCATGGTTCATGCAACGCGCCTTGAATTCAGGACGGCCGAGTTCTGTCATCCGGTTGAGAACTCGGACGGAACCGTCGCCTCTTTTCGCGTGGAGGCCGGCCATCCAAACGCCATCGGCCCTGGCAAGCGGCCGATGCACACGATCATCCTGCCACGGCGGTTAAGGATGGAAAGGTATCGGTCTCATTCGGCGTGATGGGCGGTGCCTTCCAGCCACTGGGGCATGCACATGTCTTTGCAAATTTCGTCAATTATGGAATGGACCCGCAGGAGGCAATCGATCACGGTCGTTCATGCTGGGACCTGCGGTGCCATAGAGACTTCATTGAGGCTGATGCTGGGCGGGCGCAGTGCCGACAGCAGGGTGGGCAGCACGGCGGCGGCCTGACCCTTGGCCCTGCTCATCACAGGACCTGTGCGTTGGCGAGCAAATGGTTGTACCCGGCGAAATCGGGCGGCGGGATGGTGACGTCGACACGGCTTCTGACCGTGGGCAGGAACTCGCTCCTCAGCTTGGCGACGTTGGGGAGTTTGCCTCTATCGAGCGCGGCCTCGATACGCAGGGCCAGAGCATCGACGCAGTTGCTCTTGGCGGCGATATCGAGGAGAGCGACCATGTCGCGGCAGGCCTGCCGGGCATCGAGAGCGGCATCGAGCGCCTGCCATGCCCGGGTATAGGCGTGGGTGGGGAACAAGGCACTGCGGTAGACCAGATAGCGCAGGGCGTGGGGCTTGCGCTTCAGGTTGCCGATGAAATGCCGGAAATCGATATTGTGTTCTCGCTCCGCATGTTTGACGCGGACCCGGTCGGCAGTCATCACCTGGTCCGGTCCGAGGAAGAACTCAACCCGGTCATCGTAGAGATCGTCGCTGAACCGGCCACCGTAGTTGTCGCCACGCAGTGTTCTTCGGTTCCATTCTGCCTCACGCCTTTGACATGAGCAAACTGACTGGGACTGATACGCTGATCATCCGGCTCTCGGGATAAGCCTCGATCTCGTGGTTCAGTGCGCCTATCTGGCAACGGCGTCAAAGGCCCGCAACCGATCGATCCGCATTGTGAACCGTTCTGCTGCCGCCCTGATGACATCGGCAGCGGCCCTCATAGCGGCTCGCTCTTAAGCAGATCGATCCAAAAAAGTAGCTTTGGGCCGAAATCTGAAAAGTTCGCCGTGAACTCATAATCACCGTGCGTGTTCGACTTCGCTACGCCGACCACTCGCAACGGCTGTGTTGCAGGGTGAGGATGATAACAAAGTCATCTGAGTGGGCCGGTCGGCCGGTCTCAGGCGGCGGCGAGAATTAAGAACTGCTCAGCGAAGGGCGGATTTGGACGCAGGCATGCCTCGCCTTTCCGCTGTTCGAGTCCGGCGCTAGCCGGCGGCTGACGGCGGAGTAACCCCTTGAGCGGGCAAGGCACGGCCATAGGCCCACCGACGATGTAGGTAATCGAAAGCTGGCGAAGAGTTCATAGGATGGCCACGTAGTCCTCGACCTCACGAAGATTTTTGCGCAAGGACTTTGGAATACAATTCGCGCAAAAGCCGGGCGATCGAGACAAATCACTGATCGACCGCAATCAATTTCTGCAGGCACTGGGGCTGATGTCGAATACTGCGCGGAAGCACTTCAAAAAATTTGATGCCGGCCTCGTCCGTATCCAGCACGGCACCTCCTCGATGATTGCTGGCTAGCGAAGGATTGCGACGGGACGAGGTCCGATCTCGTTCGTCGAACTGCGCGACCGGGCGAACCCTGGGCCCGTGGTGCTGTAAGTGGCAACCGCCCGATTGTCGCCGCCTGCTGGTGATCGGTAAGCGACAAGCTGGGGCCGTTCAGGCGGCGTAGTTCCACGGCATGAGGGCGTCGATTTCGCTGCTTGGCCATCCATTCGCCAGCCGCTTTAGCGTCTGAGAGAGCCAGGCAAGCGGATCGACGTTGTTCATTTTGGCCGTTTATGGCGACCGCGAACTATGCCGAGCTGGCGCGTTTCCGCCATGGTTTTTCATGACTTAGCCGCAGATGGAACGGCATAGATTAGGGTCTCTGTCGGGCGACATGGAAAACTGACCCCTCCTATTGCCTCACCGAGGAATGTTACCGAACGCGATAGGGCCGACATGGGCCCTTTCTCCATCCGTCGCGGCGGAGGAAGATAGCGGCCAGCTCTTCATCCAACCGCCATCGAGGATGATCAGCCCAGCCACTTCCATGCGCCAGACCTTCACAAGCCATTCTCAGGTTCTTTTCCTTAAAGCGCGAGGGGTCGATCTTTGTCAGGCGTTGCAACACACTTGCTGCCGAGAGCGCCGGGTTTTCTTCGAGCCATCCCTTGATCTGCGCCTCGAACGGCTCGTACATGCTGGGTCTCTTCGGATAGGGTTTGGTCCGCCGATACGGCCGCCGATGCGTTGGTCGGATCTCGCCACTCTTCCAGGCCGTCTTCAGATTCGCGGCGAAGCGCTGGAGATCGACAACGGCCGGCTCCTCAATCTTCGCATTCAGGCCACGACGATCGACCCGCCGCCCAAGCTCCTCCTGCGCGGCGCGGATACCAGCAAACAGCAGCACGGGATCGGCGGTTTCCATCATCGCCTGGAGCCGCTGCTTGTCGGCCTCGGCCACACCCGGATGTGCAAGGACACGGGCCGCAGGCGGAACTGGCGGATGATAGCGCTTGATCACACGAGCGCCGATCCGCGTCTTCTCCTGAAGCTTGAATGACGGTTGGAACAGATTGCCGTAAAGCCGCACGACAGCATAAAGTTTACCAAGCGCGGCCGTCGCCTCCGCGCCGACAAACCGACCATACCCCGCCAGGCGACGCACGATGGCGCCATTCTTCTGCTCCACATGCGCCTGGTCATTCTTTCGATAGGCGCGCGAGCGCGTCACTTCCAGTTCCTCGCTGCGGCACCAGGAGACGACGAACTCGTTCATGAAGGCGCTGTCGTTGTCGAAATCTACGCCGAGCAGGGGGAAGGGAAAGAACGAGCGGGCCTGCTTGATCGCCACAATCACATTGCCGCTGTCGCGCGTGCGGACCGGAACGCATTCTGTCCATCCCGTGGCAATATCGGTCAACACCATCGTCTGCACGAAGCTGCCGGACGAAGACGTGCCGGAATGCGCCACGAAATCGACCTCGACGTAACCGGGCGGCGGATCATTCCAGTCCCCGAAGGTGCGCACCGGCACCGATCGGCGAACCGCCGAACTCATTCCTGCTCGCCGGCGCTGGCCGCCGCGAGCCACAACACGTACCTCCGCCAAAAGCCGATCCATCGTCGCCGGGCTCATTGTCAGCAGCTTGCCGCGGAGCGCGGCATCGAGCTCTAGCCGGCCATGCCGTTCAAGGGCTGGCAGCAAGACAGGTATCAACGGCCGCAGCCGTTTGGAACACAGCCGCTCCGATGCCTCCCACAACACCACGAGCGCTTCGCGAACATCGCCGCCATAGCGAAGGCTGTGCCTCTTGTTGCCAGGTATCTTCGACGCGCGTTGACGGAGCACTCGGATCGCATGCTTGCGATGATAACCGGTCACCGCGACGAACTCATCGAGGATGAGGCGCTTATCGCTTCGGCTCCCCGATCGATACCGCTCGACAATTGCTTCCACCAATTCCGACCGTGTCGCCATGCTGATCCGCCTTGCCATCCATCCTCCGAATCGGGATGACAACACCTGACCATCCCATTCGGAACAGCGGTAACATTTTGCTTGAGGCAATGCGGGGGTCACTTCCGGATGTCGCTTGATAGTCTCTCCGTCGCGATCGGCGCGAAGGAGAGGCACATGAATAGACGCCATCTATGCCTACAATAGTTCTGAGCTATTTGTCGCTTAGCGGAAGGTATGGCTTAGGATGCAAGTGGACAACCCTAGCCTACCACGGATCGAAGCCTCTTAAACAAAGAATTGCATAGCAAATGTTATATGCTTTCCATCGGTGAGCTTCTGAGATTCGGATGGCAGAATAGGAGAGGTCCGGCACATCTTGGAGTTGCCCTATAAAAGCCGGTCAAGTGGGAGATCATGGCCGGAGATTGACGGGGCTGCTTCACATCTATGAGAAAACAAAGGGAACTGAGGAAATGAACATCACTCGGCGGACACTTGTCAATACGGGCCTAATAGCCGTGGGAGCGACCTTGTCGTTTCCTTCAATACTGCGAGCTCAAGCCGATGCCGGAGGAGACGCGGTGAGGTGGGCAAGAGGTCTGCCCACAATTTTCGACCCGTACACAACGACTGACTCGAATACGGTCGACTACGCGTTCGGTGTTTACGACATGTTATTTGGACTCGATTCAAAGCTTGTTCCGCAGCCACAAATGCTGGATAGTTGGAGTGCGTCCGACGACAAGAAGACCTATACCTTCTCCCTTCGTGATCGGCTAAGCTGGCACGATGGCACCCCGGTGACGGCTGCAGATTGTGTTGCTTCGATACGCCGTTGGTTCCAAACGCCCGGCGGGCAACTCGTGAATGAGCGCACGAAGGATGTCTCAAAGGTCGACGAAAAGTCCTTCGTAATCACATTAAAGAAGCCGCTCGGCGTGCTGATTGATCAACTTGCGCAGGTTGACGTGTACCCGCTTTTCATGATGCGTGAACAAGATGCTCGTCGCCCTCCTACGGATGCGGTAACCACACATATTGGTTCGGGACCATTTAAATTTAATGAGGAACTCTATGTGCCCGGGGCGAGCATCACTTTTGACAAGTATGATGGCTACGTCCCGCGCGACGATGCTCCCGACGGACTGGCTGGTGCCAAAATCGCTAGGGTTCGCCGCGTAGTTTGGGCTAAGCTCCCCGATCCGCAAACGGCCATGGCGGCGCTGCAAGCCGGCGAAGTCGATGTCCTCGTTGAAGTTCCCGCCGATCTTTTCCCTGTCATCGAAAGTGACCCGAACCTTGTGCTCGAAAATCTATACAAGTCGGGTTTCGACTATTTCTTGCGTATGAATTGTCTTCAGAAGCCATTTGACAACGTGAAGGCCCGGCAGGCGGTGCTGCATCTTATTAATCAAGATGCGTTCCTGAGTGTCATTAATCCATCTCTAAAGGGCAATCGCAATGTGACATCATTGTTTGGCGTCAATACGCCATTTTCCAACGACGCAAACACCAACTGGTTCCGGAAGGGCGGCGACCCGGAGAAGGCCAAACAACTACTACAAGAGGCTGGCTATACTGGCGAGAAAGTTGTTATTCTCGATCCCACCGACTGGACTGAGGGCCATAATGCATCGCTATTCTTGGCGTCGGAACTTCGTAAGATTGGATTGAACGTCGAACTAGCATCTAGCGATTGGGCTGCCCTTGTTGCCAGGAGGGCTAGGAAAGACTCGGTTGAAAACGGTGGCTGGAGCATTTTTATCAGCTCCCTTCCCGACTTCTCACTAACTAGTCCCAACTCTGCTGCATTCATGGCAATGAATGGCGAACAGGGCTGGGTTGGCTGGCCTCAGGACGACCAATATGAGGTTCTTCGAGCTAAATGGGCGGACGTCACAGGAATCGAAGCGCACCGCGCTCTGGCCCGCGAAATGCAGCAGATTTTTTGGGACTATGCGAGTTCGGCTTACTTGGGGCATGTTCCCGCGCTATCGGCATACCGAAAGAACCTCACTGGCCTTATCGGCCTGCAGGCAGGACGTTTGCTGATGTGGAATATGCGAAAGGACTGAGTTTTGGTTACGTACATCTTTCGCAGAATGATCTCGGCCATCGTCGTTATGGCGATGGTCGGGGTGTTCATCTTCCTACTTGTGAGGTTGGCGCCGGGTGATCCCGCAGACATCATCGCTGGACGGGCAGCCACGGACCAAACTGTTGCGGATATACGGGAGCAACTTGGTCTCAATGCGCCACTACCGGTGCAGTTCCGGCAATGGGCGGGGAACCTGCTGAATGGCGATTTAGGCATGTCGGTTTTTGCCGGGCGTCCTGTTCTCCAGCTCATCTCGCAGCGGCTTGAACCGACCATTTCCTTGTCGATCCTGACGATGATCCTGTCCGTGACGGTCGGGATCTCCTTCGGCATCCTTGCCGCGTGGCGAACTGGCGGGCTCGTCGACCGCCTCCTCACGGCCTTTTCGGCTCTTGGTTATTCCGTCCCGGTCTTTGTCATCGGCTATTTCCTCATATACTTCTTCGCTATCAGGGCACACTGGCTGCCAGTCCAGGGATATACGCCGATCGATGGTGGCCTCGGGCCTTGGTTCGTGCACCTGATCCTTCCCACCGTGGCTCTTAGCCTTGGCTACATTGCATTCATCGCCCGGGTTACGCGGGCGAGCATGCTCGAGGTCCTGTCGGAAGACTATATGCGAACTGCCGCTGCCAAGGGCGCTTCGTCACATGCCATGCTTTTCCACCATGCCTTGAAGAATGCCGGCGTCCCGATCTTGACCGTCATCGGCATAAGCTTCGCCTATCTTATCGGCGGCGTCGTCATCACGGAGACGGTGTTCAACATACCAGGTGTCGGTCGTTTGGTGGTCGATGCGATCAACAACCGCGATTATCCCATCATTCAAGGCGTGCTCATCCTGACTTCAGGTCTGTACGTTCTTATCAATCTCGCGGTCGATCTCGCCTATACGCTGATCGATCCCCGGATCCGGTACTGATATGACGCTCATCTCCGCACCAGTTGAAGCCGCACCGATCGGTCGGCTGCGACTATCTGACATTCCCCGTCTGGCAAGGCGTCATCCGCTGGTCATGATCGGCGGCGGCCTGTTGGCGCTCCTGATCATTCTGGCGCTCGCTGCCCCACTTTACGCCGGCGATCCAGTGAACATGGATCCATTCAAGCGCCTCCAGCCGCCTTCCGCCGAAATGTGGTTCGGAAGCGATAATCTGGGGCGGGATGTGTTTGCGCGAACGATCTTCGGTGCCCGCATCTCCCTCGTGGTCGGGCTTCTATCGGCAGCGAGCGCGGCCGTGGTCGGGCTCCTGATCGGTGTCATCGCCGGCTACAGCCGCAGCTTCGACAATATCGTCATGCGGGTCATGGACGGCCTGATGTCGATCCCGACCTTCCTGCTGGCCATTGCGCTCATCTCCCTGACGGGGCCAGGCATCGGAATCCTCATCGTCGCCATCGCGATCCCCGAGACGCCCGCCGTCACGCGGCTGGTTCGTTCGGTCGTTCTGAGTGTTCGCGAGCGTCCCTATGTCGAGGCCGCCCTCTGCGGCGGTGCGCGCCTGCCCAAAGTGCTGTGGCGGCATATCCTGCCAAGCACCATTCCGGCCCTGATGGTGCAGAGCGCCACTGTCTGCGCCAGCGCGATCCTGACCGAGGCGGGGCTGAGCTTCCTCGGCGTGGGCGTGCCGCCCGAGATCCCGAGCTGGGGCAACATGATTTCAGGCTCGCGCCTCTATCTCGCGATCGCGCCCTTGACGGTCTTCGCCCCCGGCATCTGCCTTGCGGTCACGGTCCTTGCGGTCAATCTCCTCGGCGATGGCCTGCGCGACCTCTTCGACCCCCGCGCGAAGCGGAGGCGCTGAGATGCTGATGCAGAACTTCATGGAGGATAGAGCCATCGAGAATGACGTGCTCCTCGATGTCCGGGATCTCGAGACACATTTCGTTGGCGAGGACAGCGTTACCCGCGCCCTTGGCGGCATCAGCTTCCAGGTGAAGAAAGGCGAAACGCTTGGCGTCGTCGGCGAATCCGGATGCGGGAAGAGCGTCACCGCTCTTTCCATCCTTCGCCTGCTGCCGACGCTGACCGCCAGGACAGTCGGTGGCGAGGTCCGCTTTCACGGACGCGACCTGCTTGAGCTGTCGGATCGGGAGATGCGAAAGATCCGCGGCGACCAAATCGCCATGATCTTCCAGGAGCCGATGACGAGCCTGAATCCCGTCTATACGGTCGGCCACCAGATCGCCGAGGCGGTTCAGATCCACACGAAAGCGTCCCGTTCCGTTGCCATGGCGAAGGCCGAGGAGATGCTCCGTCTCGTCCGCATCGCGGACCCCGAGCGTCGCGTTAACAACTATCCCCATGAAATGTCGGGCGGCATGCGCCAGCGCGCCATGATCGCCATGGCTCTCGCCTGCTCACCGGAACTGTTGATCGCCGACGAGCCGACGACCGCGCTCGACGTTACTATCCAGGCGCAGATCCTGCGGCTCATCGTCGATCTGAAAGAGCGCACGGGAACGGCCGTCATGTTCATCACGCATGACCTGGGGGTTGTCGCCGAGACATGCCAGCGCGTGATCGTGATGTATGCTGGCCGGATCGTAGAACAAGCGGACGTGATAGATTTGTTTGCGCATCCAGCGCACCCCTACACCCAGGGCCTGATGCGATCGGTGCCTGACCGGCGGCGCGGCCGTCAGCGCCGCCTTCCAGAAATCCCCGGCATTGTGCCAAGCCTGCGCGAGCCCATTGTCGGGTGCAGTTTTGCTCCTCGCTGCCCGTTCGCGGTCGACATTTGCCGCGAAAAGACGCCCGTCCTGCGTGATGTCGGCTCAAGCCACGCCGCAGCTTGCTGGCGCGCCGAAGAGGTGATGGGCGCATGAGTGGTCCTTTGCTGAAAGTCGAGAATCTGACCAAGCATTATCCGCTTGGCTCGGGAATCTTCAAAAAAAGCATTCCGGTGATCCGGGCGGTGGATGATGTATCCTTTTCCGTCGAGGCGGGCGAGACGCTTTGCATCGTCGGCGAATCCGGTTGCGGCAAGTCCACCGTCGCGCGGCTCCTGATGCGGCTCGTCGAGCCGACGGGCGGACGCGTGCTGATCGACGGGACCGATATTGCGGGCCTCAAGAAAGACGCGCTTCACGCCTGGCGCCGTCGGATGCAGATGGTCTTTCAGGATCCTTACTCGTCGCTCAATCCACGCCTTGCCGCTGGACAGATCATTACGGAGCCTGTCGAGAATTTTGAACGTCTCAGCCGCCAGCAGCGCCAGGCACTCGCCGCGGACCTTCTCCAAAAAGTCGGAATGTCACCTGAGATGATGCACCGGCTCCCGTCCGAATTGTCGGGCGGCCAGCGCCAGCGGCTCGGCATTGCACGCGCTTTGTCGCTCAACCCCTCTCTCATCATCGCCGACGAAGCGGTGTCAGCCCTTGACGTATCCGTGCAGGCGCAAATTCTCAATCTGCTTCTGGATCTGCAACAGCAGATGGGCATCGCCTTCGTCTTCATCTCGCATGATCTTGGCGTCGTGGAGCATATCGCGCATCGCGTTGCGGTCATGTACCTGGGGCGGATCGTGGAGCTCGCCCCGAGCGAGGCGCTGTTCGCCAAACCGGTCCATCCCTACACCGAGGCGTTGATCGCGGCGGCTCCGGTGCCGGATCCGACGCGGGTTCGGCTGGAGGCGCCCGTCGAGGGCGAGGTGCCAAGCCCCATCAATCCGCCAAGCGGTTGCGCGTTCCACCCGCGCTGTCCGCTGGCGGTCGAGCGTTGTCGGACCACGGTGCCGCCATCGGTGCCAATGGCAGACGGGCGGGTAGTGGCCTGCCATGTGCGCGCTCCATCCGCGGAATTTCCGGGACGGCAAGATATGGTGGGCAGCGCTCAGCTCGCTCCCGTTGCAGGGCCACACGGTTCGGTGCTGTAGACACGCTAATTCAGCATTCCCGGGAAGGAGACAGACATGGATTTTATCGAGCGGGTTTTCGGCGTGGCCCCAGATGGGGGCAACGGCACCACCGAGGTGCTCTACATTGCGGTCGCGCTCGCAGTCGCAGCGATGCTGGCCGCCCGGGTTTGGCTCCGCCGACGTGCGGCAATGCGCCGCCGCTAGCTCTATGAAATTCATGAAATGGGTCGCAGCGCGCACGCGGGAGATCGGCCGCCCCGGCGGTGGGATACAATTCTTCCGGAGCGGTGGCACGGCTGTTGATCTTAATCGATAACGAGGTACATTTTTGATGAAAACATTAAAATCCGGATGGATTGATCCTGCCCTATTCAAAGCGCTGCGCTGGCGGCACATCGGTCCCTTTCGTGGGGGACGGGTGATTGCGGTGACCGGCGTACCCAGTGAGCCTGGTCTCTTCTACTTCGGCGCGGCGGCGGGCGGTGTCTGGAAGACGCAAGACAATGGAGGACATTGGACGCCAATCTTTGATCAGGTGCCCGACAGTTCAATCGGGGCGATTGCTGTCGCGCCGTCTAATCATCAGGTAATCTATGTCGGCACCGGCGAGGGGGCTTTGCGTAACGACATCACCAATGGGCGAGGAGTCTATAAATCGATCGATGGCGGAAAAAGCTGGACCCATATCGGCTTGTCCGACACCGGCCAGATTGGCGAGCTGGTCGTGGATCCCCGAAATGCCGATATCGTGCTCGTGGCTGCGATCGGGCACCCGTTCGGCCCTAATTCACAAAGAGGTGTGTTCAGAAGCACCGATGGCGGCAAGAGCTGGAAAAAGGTTCTCTATCGCGACGAAAACACCGGCGCTGCCGATGTCACTTATGATCCGGACAATCCCGACATTGTCTATGCCTCACTGTGGCAGGTCAGCATGCGTCCGTGGGGGGATATCTCGTCAGGCCCTGGGAGCGGCTTGTTCCGCTCGCAGGACGGAGGCAGAACGTGGATTGAACTTAAAGGCAACGGTCTTCCTAGCGGGCCGTTAGGACGGATCGGGGTTTCGGTCTCGGGCGCAGACTCGCGTCGTGTCTACGCGCTGATCGAGGCCGATTGGTCGGATAAGCTGTTCGGTAGCCCGCCAATCGGAGAGCCCGACAGGGGAGGGCTCTACCGATCAGACGATGGTGGTGAGCACTGGGCCCGGACTAGCGACGACTCGCGAATTCGGAACAGGCCCTTGTACTACGGAAAGGTTTTTGCCGATCCCCACTGCGCGGACACCGTTTATATTGTCAATACTGCGGTGCAGCGTTCGACGGATGGTGGCAAGAGTTTCGCCCCTGCACCATTTCCTGGTTATGATCATCATTATCTATGGATCGACCCGGCCGACCCGCGTCGGATCATCAGCGGCAGCGACACCGGCGCCAGCGTCTCAATCGACGAAGGACAGACTTGGTCGACATATGACAATCAGCCGCTCGCCCAATTCTATCATGTCGCAGCCGACAATCGTTTTCCCTATTGGGTCTACGGCGGGCAGCAGGACTTTGGGAACATAGCAATCGCTTCCTACTCCAGCGAAGGGGCAATCGGGCCTCGCTCGTGGTATCCGGCGGGCGGCGGAGAAACTGGGTTCGTCATACCGGATCCGCGCAATCCGATGATTATCTTTTCGGCGACCGCCGAGATGATCGGCCGCTATGACAAGCAGAAGGAACAGTGGCAGAACATCAGCGTTTCGGCTGCTCCCGACCCCTGGGGAGTGGGCGCCGAACTCGCGCACCGCTTCAACTGGTGGAGCTCCCCTCTGATGCTCTCACCGCATGATCCGGACGTGCTGTACGCCGCATCTGAGATGGTGTGGAAATCGGCCGATCAGGGCAACAACTGGACCGCGATCAGCCCCGACCTCACGCGAAATGACAAGAGCAAGCAGCAGTGGAAGGCAATTTGGGGCAGCTATGATACTATTGTTTCGCTTGCCGAGTCCCCGCTCAGAAAGGGGCTGCTCTGGGTTGGCTCGGACGACGGGCTGATCAATATGACGCGTGATGGCGGCACCCATTGGAGCAACGTCACGCCGGGCGGGGTGGCTCCTTGGTCCTTCGTGTCGATGATCGAGCCGTCACGGTTCAATGCCGAGGCCGCGTATGTTGCGATCGACAATCACAGACTCGACGATTGGAAGCCTTCAGGCTTCAAAACCGCTGACGGCGGAAGGACCTGGGTCTCCATTGCGGGCGATTTACCCGAAGATGCCGTTGTCCATGCGGTGCGGGAGGATCCGGCACGCCAAGGGTTACTTTATGCCGCAACTGAGCGCGGGGTCTTCGTTTCGCTCGACGACGGAGTTCACTGGCAGCCGCTGCAATTGAATCTTCCCGCCACTCCGATTTACGACATCATGGTAAAAAATGATGATTTGGTGGTCGCAACCCACGGCCGCGGTTTTTGGATTCTCGACAATGTAACGCCGCTACGCCAGATCACTGCCGGAGCGGGAGCGCGCGAAGCCATGCTCTTAGCGCCCAAGACCGCTTACATGGTAGGCACCCAGACCTTTGGCGGTTCAACCGACGCCGTTGGCGAGAACCCGCCCCCGGGAGCCGCGATTGACTATGTGCTGACAAAAAGACCCCGGGGAGAGGTCACTCTCGACATCCTGGATGTGCATGGCGTGCTGATCCGCCGCCTCTCGAGCATCGAAGCAAGCAAAGTGCAACAGGCTCCCCAATATGTCACAGACACCGTTCGTTCAGACAAGATCCCCACCGAAGTAGGGATGAACAGGGTTTATTGGGACTTCCGCACTAGCGACCCAGAGCAGGTTCCGGGAGCTTATTATTATGGCGGGTTCGCTCGCGGCGTACTGGTCGCACCCGGCAGATACAGGGTGCGCCTCAGTGTTGACGGAAGGACTTACGAGCAGCCTTTGACCTTGGCCATTGATCCCCGCGCCGCTGGGAGGGAAGGGGCGAACGCGGAACGGGTCGCTCTGCAATTGGCGGTACTGAAGGATATCGATCGGCTCCACAAAGCGATGAACGAACTCAGGAAACGGCGCCCACGCACGGCAGACCAGGCTCATGTCGGCAAAATGAGCGTATCCGCATCCAAGCTGGCGCAACTTGCCGGCGAAATGGACTCGATCGACGCCACGCTCGTAAAGTTGAATACAAACTCTTTCGCCTCTGCCTACTGCTTCCCGTACCAACTTGAAGTCTACACTCCGCCCAGACAGCAGGAACGGGCGCTTGTCGATGGATTGCATCAAAGAGTCGAGACAGCACTGGCAACATGGTCGAGTCTCAGGGCTGAGTTGATCAAGTAGGCTCAGGATCGAGCTCGTCGACCGCAGCGGCTCGCGAGATCAGCGCGGATCAGCAGCCCGATCGAAAACTCACCCTGCCCCCTAGGTACTCAATTCGCTCCTCTGCAAAATCGTCGAGACGGATTCCTGCGAAAGCACTCACGTCGGGGGGCGACTATGTGCCTGGTAAGACCTTATGTCCTCTCTGGTTGCCGGCTGTGAGATGGTTCGCCCTACACGTGTTGAAGCGAGGGTTGCTCGTCGAGCCTATCCTCATGCCAGGAGGACGAACCATGGAAGAATATAGCGAAGTTTTGTAAGCGGTGCACCAAGGCACCTTGCAATAGGCCGATGAACATGGAGCTTTCGCG
>SAQG01000066.1 GCA_004020315.1 Mesorhizobium sp. | reverse complement strand
GCCGCGTGAACCGCTTCGACGCAAAACTGAAGCGGACAAATGATGTGCTACCAAACCGGACAACTTGAAAAGCTACCGACAGTCCGCATGCGGGGTAGGGCGAAAGTGCCAGAGGCGGCAGCGTTGCACAGGGCGCATGGCGGCCATGCGGCAACGTCCCTGTGATATCCGGGAATGCGCGCCTATCTATGTTGCGCTGCACAAATTCAATCACGCATCGCAGCAGACGAAAGGGCATAATCATGACCAACCGAAAGGTTTTCTCGGCCATCGGCGATTTCTTCACCGTGTTCGGCAGCGCCGTCGGCGCTTCGCACGCCGTCGAAGCCGGCCGCAAGCCGCGCGCGCGCGATCTGCGCAATCTCGGCATGGATCCGGCCGCCTTCAACAAGATCGGTCGCTTCTAAGACCGGCGACGCAGGGCGAGGACATCTCTGGTCCTCGTCGGACGGCAAAGCGCGCGATGCACGCTTTGAACAGGACTATCTTCGGACGAAGGTGAGGTAGGCCGGCCGACGGCCTTCGCGAACGGCCTTCGCCTCGTAGCGTGTACCCGGCCAACCCTCATAGGGCCGATGCCAGTCGGCTGCCTCTTCAGCCTGCCACGCAAACGCATCATGTGCCCGGCAATGCAGCAGCGTCCAGTTCACATAGCTATCGATATCGGAAGCAAAGCGGAATTTTCCGCCTGACTTCAGGACGCGCGCGAAACGGTCGAGATTGACCGGACTGACGAAGCGTCGCTTCCAGTGTTTCTTCTTCGGCCAGGGATCGGGATAGAGAAGATCGATGCCGTCGAGCGAGGCTTTCGGGAGCCAGTCGAGCAGGCGGGTGGCGTCGTCGTCATAGACCCGAAGATTGGCAAGCGGGCGTTCCCTGACCGCCATCATCATCTTGGCCATGCCGTTGACGAAAGGCTCGACGCCGACAAAACCAGTCTCAGGAGCCGCCGTCGCCCGATGCAGCAGGTGCTCGCCGCCACCGAAACCAATTTCGAGATGAATGGCGCGAACATCGGCTTCGAACAGGCTGCGCAATTCGGCCGGCGGTCCGGCCGTCAGATCAAGCCGGTAGGTGCTGAAACCGTTTTCCAGTGCCGCCGCCTGCTGCGGACGGATGGTCTTGCCGCGCCGGCGACCGAAAAATGCTTCGGTCGCACGGCTTGGCCGGACTTTCGGATCCATCGACGCCGCGGCTAGGCCGCGACTGCTTCGGCGGGCGCTTCGGTGAGTGCGTCCTTGAGCGCCTTGGCCAGGTCGGTCTTTTCCCAGGAGAAGGACCCGTCGCGACCGGCCTTGCGGCCGAAATGGCCGTAGGACGACGTCTTGGCGTAAATCGGCCTGTTGAGGTCGAGATGGCGGCGGATGCCGGACGGCGACAGGTCCATCACGGTGCGCAGCGCCTGCTCAAGCTTTGCCTCATCGACCTTGCCGGTGCCGTGCAGGTCGACATAGACCGACAGCGGCTGGGCCACGCCAATGGCATAGGAAAGCTGAATGGTGCAGCGATCGGCGAGCTTGGCCGCCACTACGTTCTTGGCGAGGTAGCGTGCCGCATAGGCTGCGGAACGGTCGACCTTGGTGGTGTCCTTGCCGGAAAAAGCACCGCCGCCATGGGGCGCAGCACCGCCGTAAGTGTCGACGATGATCTTGCGCCCGGTCAGGCCGGCGTCGCCGTCGGGCCCGCCGATGACGAACTTGCCTGTCGGGTTGATGTACCAGTTGCAGCTGTCGGCGATCTTCAGGTCGCCCAGCGCCTCGCGAATATAGGGTTCGACGACGTTGCGGACCTTCTTCGAATCCCAGCTGGCGTCGAGGTGCTGGGTAGACAGCACGATTTGCGTCACTTCCGCCGCCTTGCCGTCGATATAGCGGACGGTGACCTGGCTCTTGGCGTCCGGCCCGAGCCGGCCGGCATCGCCGTTGCCCTCATGGCGCGCAGCGGCCAGCAATTCGAGGATCTTGTGGCTGTAGTAGATCGGCGCCGGCATCAGATCCGGAGTCTCGCGGCAGGCATAGCCGAACATGATGCCCTGGTCGCCGGCCCCTTCCTCGCCCTGCCGGTCGGAGGCATTGTCGACGCCCTGGCCGATATCCGGCGACTGGCCGTGCAGCAGAACCTCGATCTTTGCCGTCTTCCAGTGGAAACCGTCCTGTTCGTAGCCGATTTCGCGGATCGCCTTGCGGGCGGCCGACTTGAACTTCGCCGGATTGACGAGCGGATGACCGGCGGCATCCATCAGGATGTTGCCGGCCTTGTCCTTCTTGAGCAGGGTCTCGGGGACGCGCACTTCGCCGGCGATGACGACGCGATTCGTGGTCGCCAGCGTCTCGCAGGCAACGCGCACCTTCCAAGGGTCCATGCCGGTCTTTCTGGCCTCGCGATAGACCAGATCGACGATCTCGTCGGAGATACGATCGCAAACCTTGTCGGGATGACCCTCGGCAACGGATTCCGAGGTGAATAGATAGTTTTGCCGCGTCACGGGTGTCCCCTCTTGAAAAAAATATCGGCACGCTGCCGATTGGCGCGCCACGTGTTAGCTGTGCCGGGCGGCGCTCGTCAAGCGGTGCGGCCATTCTGGCATGAAAATCGCGCTATTATCTTGTGCCACCGTGACCTTGTACCACTGTGACCGGCGGAAGATACCGCCAGCGTGCTTAGCTCCAACACGTACTTGGCTTCAACACGTTGATCAAAAAGACCCTGAGCATCGGTGTCGAGCAAAATCGATCCGCTCTCGGCATGCCTGCGGGATGTCAATTCCACGATGCGCGAGATCGCGAGAATTTGCCTGCCCGGCTATGACGGCCTCACCATTTCGGGCTTTTCAGCGGCCCGCCAAATCAATCGACTTCGTCGGTGGAAAGGGCCTTCACAAGCTCGATGACCTTCCGGCGTATCTTCACGTCGGCGATCTTGACGAAGGCCCGATTGAGTTGAAGACCTTCAGGACTGCCGCAGAATTCGACGGCAAAAGCCATTGATGCATCCTCGGCAAATCCGCGGTTGCCCACCGCCTCCTGGCCCGGTGCGTCCTCGAAAAAGAAAGCGACAGGGACGCCGAGTATCGAGGCGATTGCCTGCAAACGGCTGGCGCCAACGCGATTGGTCCCCTTTTCGTATTTCTGTATCTGCTGAAACGTTATACCGAGGTTCTCGCCCAGCTTCTCCTGACTCATTCCCAACATATTGCGACGAAGCCTGATGCGACTTCCGACATGGATGTCGATAGGATTCGGCTTCTTCTTGTTTTCTTCTGCCATTTTTTCCTCGCCGAATTTTTCCGGCTTTTTTGTGTTTTTTCTGCCCAAACGAAGCCGGCGGCCAGTGCCCCAACAGAATGACGTACTGACTTCGAGAAATTTTAGGCGGTAACAGTATGAGTTTCTAATGTGTCGACTGTCAATTCGCCCGTAGCCGTTGCCTTACATTCAATGTGAAAGCGGCCAGGGCAAACAGCAACATGATCATCAGTCCGTTAATGCGTCGTTGGCGGGAAGAGACGACGGCTTGATCGGAAATCGGCACATGGACATCGATGGCTCCGCGTGCGTCGATCGCCAGTGCGTCGAGGATGCGTCCGCGCGGATCGACGACAGCGGAGATGCCGTTATTGGCTGCGCGCAACAAGTATACCCCGTTCTCCACCGCACGAATCTGCGCCTGCCTGAAATGCTGGTATGGACCCGGCGTGTCACCGAACCACGCGTCGTTCGTGACATTCACAATAAGCTCGGCTGACGTCGCGTCAATCGCCACCAGATCGGGAAAGATGACTTCATAGCAAATGAACGGAAGCGCGCGGATGCCGCCGGGCAGCGCGATCGGATGCCGCTCATTGCCCGCCGCGTAGGTTGTCGGCCCGGCGACGAGCTGTTTGAGCCCGAAGCGGCCAAGCAGGTCGGCAAAAGGGAGATATTCGCCAAAGGGCACCAGATGAACCTTGTCGACGGCATCTGCGATTTCACCCTTGTCGTCGATCGCCACCACCGAATTGTAGTACCGCCTGTCGGCATCTGCCGACGACCCACCCTCCTCCCGGACGACGCCGGCGATCAGCATCTGGCCATCGCCAAGCATCTCTCCCAACGCGGTCAGCGCATCGGGACGTTCGGCGAAAAAAAACGGCACGGAGGTTTCCGGCCACAGGATCAATTGCGGCTTGTCATGGCCGGCCTCCGGCGACTTGGCCGAAAGCCCGATCAGTGTAGCGAAGATCCGGTCGGGCACCGAAGGGTCCCACTTCTCGCTGAGATCGACGGCCGGCTGCACGATGCGGACGTCGATTGCGCGGGTTGCGGGCTCGACCTTGGCAGCAAGCCTGATATAGCCGAAGCCGACATGGGCCGCGACGAGAACGGCAAGCAGTGCTGCCCCCAGGCGGACATGCCGGCGCGCCGCAAGCAGGGCTGGCAATGCAAAGACGAAGACCGCCAGCGCGTTCATGCCGACCACGCCGGTCACCGACACGCTCTGCATAAGCAAGGGCACCGGCATCGCCGCGTAACCGACGGCATTCCAGGGAAAGCCGGTGAACAGAAAGTCGCGCAGCCATTCCGCCAGGCCGAAGCCGAAGGCAAGGGCGGCGATGCGGCCGATGTCGTTGCTCCACAGCAGCCGGGCAACCGCTGTCGCGAAGCCATAGAAAAAGGCGAGCACCAGCGGAATTCCGACCGCTGCGAAGGGAAGCGCCCAGGCGAAACTGTCGGCCTCGACCAGAAGTGCCGAGCCGATCCACCACAGACCGGCGAGAAAATAGCCGAAGCCGAACCACCAGCCGACGGCGAAGGCCGGCCGCAAACGCCGGAACCAGCCAGCGGAGGCTTCGCCGGTCGCCCCGTCGAGGAGCCAGACCAGCAGCGGAAACGAAACGAAACAGACCGCGAAGAAATCGTAAGGCGCCTGGGCCAGAACCGCCAACGCACCGGCAAGAAACGCCACAAGCGCGCGGCGCCAGCCCCACAGCAGAATTATCCGGCCGGCCAGGCGCTTCATCGATGCTTCCGAGTCGTGCGAATCACGGCAGAAGATTTATCAGGCCACGGTCCACGTTCCAAACGGCCACCGCTTCAGCCAGCGTGCCGGATTGAATTTCGGCAATCGGCCCTTTCAAGCCTGCTCGGCGCGGACGACGCGCCGGCGGCGCTCGCCCTTCTGCGTCTCCACGATGCGCACACGCTTGACGCGGCGCGGATCGGCGTCGAGCACATGGAATTCAAAGCCAGGGATGGCCTGCACCACTTCGCCGCGGGCCGGAACCCGGCCAAGCGTGTTGAAGATCATGCCGCCGATCGTGTCGACATATTCGCCATGCTCGCCGGCGGCGAAATCCTCGCCGATCATCTTGGCGACGTCGTCGATCTCGGCCTTGCCGTCGACGACGAAGACGCCCTCGCCGGTCTGGGTGATCATCGGCTCGTCCTCGTCATGCTCGTCCTCTATGTCGCCGACGACCATCTCGACGATATCCTCGAGCGAGACCAGACCATCGGTGCCGCCATATTCGTCGATGACCAGCGCCATCTGGGTACGCATCGCCTGCATCCGCCCCATGAGATCGGAGGCGAGCATCGACGGCGGCACGAAAAGCACCGGGCGGATCAGGGTCAGGTCGCCGATGGTGCGCGTGAGATCGACCTTGGCGAGATCGAGAAGCGTGGCGGGGGCGGCTTTCCTGGTCGTCCTGCCCTTTCTGACGCGGGCGATCTTGGTGATGTGAGCGAGCACGTCGCGGATGTGGACCATGCCGCGCGGGTCGTCGAGCGTCTCCGAATAGACCGGCATGCGGGAATGGCCGGACTGCTCGAACAGTCCCAGAAGATCGCCCAGGTTCGTCGTGATCTCGACCGCCTCGATGTCGGCGCGCGGCACCATGACGTCCTCGACGCGAACCTCGCGCAGGCGCAGGATGTTGTTGAGCATGGCCCGTTCGCCGGGCGAAAAGGCGCCGGCATCGCTCGCCGTTTCGGCAAGCGCGTCGGCGATCTCCTCGCGCAGGCTGGTGCCGTTGCGTTGCCTGAACAGGCCGAGCACGCGATCAAACAGGGAAGGACCGGCAGGCGATGGCTCGCTGGCGAAGCTGCCGGTCGTGGTACTCGGACTAGAGTCCTCTTCCGTCTGTTCGGATGGCTTGGTCGCACTGCCGGCGTCTGGGCGGGCGGCAGTCTCTGGTTTGTCGTTCATCGTCGTCCGGTCATTTGATCTTTTTAGTTACGCGTAGGGATCGGGAATGGCAAGCCTCGCAAGTGCTGCGCGTTCGACGGCTTCCATTTCATCGGCCTCGGCGTCGCTCTCGTGATCGTAGCCCAGCAAATGCAGCAGGCCGTGGATGACGAGATGGGTGATATGGTTGTCGACAGGCTTGTCTTCCAGTGCAGCTTCCCGCGCAACCGTCTCCGCGGCCAGCACGATGTCGCCCAGCATGGGCGGCAGCGGACCGCCCTTGGCGAGCGGAAAAGCCGGGAAAGACAGGACGTTGGTCGGTTTGTCCTTGCCGCGCCAACCTGCATTGAGACTGCGTATATGGGCATCGTCAGAAAAAACGATGCTGAGCTCGGAACGGCCGGCCGCGCCGGTTTCGGCAAACGCAGCAGCAACGGCGCGATCGACCAGCCGCGTCAGCGCGGCCTCATCGGGCCAGTCACCCGCTTCGACCGTTATATCGATGTCGACGGGAACCGGAAGATTCCCGCCTACAGTTTTTTTGTCCTCAGCCATGCGGCCGGATCATCAGCTTTCGGCGCCTAGGCCCCTCGCCAGCTTGCCGTCGCGGTCGTAAGCCTTGACGATCTCGGCGACCAGCGGATGCCTGACGACGTCGCCTTCGTTGAAGCGCACCGTCACCATGCCGGTGACGCCGTCGAGGATCCTAAGCGCCTCGACCAGACCGGATTTGGTGTTTTGCGGCAGGTCGATCTGGGTCGGATCGCCGGTGACGATCATCCGCGAATTCTCGCCGAGACGGGTCAGGAACATCTTCATCTGCATCGGCGTGGTGTTCTGCGCCTCGTCGAGGATAACGGCGGAGTGCGCCAGCGTGCGGCCGCGCATGAAGGCCAGCGGCGCGATCTCGATCACCTCGGCGGCAATCGCCCGCTCGACCTTGTCGGCCGGCATCATCTCGTAAAGCGCGTCATAGAGCGGCCGCAGATAGGGATCGACCTTCTCCTTCATGTCACCGGGCAGGAAGCCGAGCCGCTCGCCCGCCTCGACGGCCGGCCGCGACAGCACGATACGCTCGACCATGCCACGTTCGAGCAGCATCGCCGCATGCGCGACCGCCAGGAAGGTTTTTCCCGTGCCAGCCGGGCCGATGCCGAAGACGAGTTCGGACCGTTCCAGCGCGCGCATATAGGCGTCCTGGTTGAGCGAACGGGCATAGATCGTCTTCTTGCGCGTCGATATCTGGGCGGCTGACACCTTGCCCTTGCGCTCCAGCGTCGGCAGCGTCAGCTGGTCGTCGGCAGCGATCGCCATGCGCACGGCGCCGTCGACGTCCGACTGGCCGATGTCAGCGCCTTTCTGGAGAATGCCGTAGAGATTATCCAGGGCGCGGCGCGCCTGCTCGGCGGCCGAGGCGGAGCCCTTGATGGTCAATTGGTTGCCTCGCGAGCGGATATCGACGCCAAGCTTCTGCTCGAGCCTGGCGAGATTCTCGTCGAACTGGCCATAAAGGGCGCTGGCAAGCTTGTTGTTGTCGAAAGTCAGAACGATGTGCGCCATATCCGAAGCCCCCGATGGTAGGTTCTGGGGCAGGTTCTTCACTTCCGCAGCGCTCAACCGTCTCTCCTCATCTGCCGAGACCTTCAGGCCAATTCGGCGAACAGGCTGTTGTAACCCGTCTTCGTGATTCGTACCTGGATAATCTCACCGATTTCGCCGGAGTTTTCATCAACAATAACCGGCTGCAGCCACGGCGAGCGGCCGACCTTCTGGCCAGGCTGGCGGCCCGGTTTCTCGATCAGCGTGTCGATGGTGCTGCCGACCAGACTCGCGCCGAAATCCTGCTGCTGCTTCAGCAGCAGCGCCTGCAGCCGCTGCAGGCGCTCGTCCTTGACGGCTTCCGGCACATGATCGGCCATTTCTGCGCCTGGCGTGCCGGGGCGCGGCGAATATTTGAACGAGAAGGCCGAGGCATAGTTCACCTGGCGTACAAGGTCCATCGTCGCCTCGAAATCCGCATCCGTCTCGCCGGGAAAGCCGACAATGAAGTCGCCCGAAAGCGCGATATCGCTCCGTGCGGCGCGGATCCGGTCGAGCAGCGTCAGGTAGTCCTTTGCCGTATGCCTGCGGTTCATCGCCTTGAGTATGCGGTCGGAGCCGGATTGCACAGGCAAATGCAGATAGGGCATCAGCGCCGGCAAGTCACGATGGGCGGCGATCAATTCGTCGTCCATGTCGCGCGGATGGCTGGTGGTGTAGCGCAAACGCGCCAGCCCGGGAATCTCGGCCAGCCGGGACAGCAGGCGGCCAAGACCCCATTCCTCGCCGTTTTCGCCCTTGCCATGCCAGGCGTTGACGTTCTGGCCAAGCAGCGTCACCTCGCGCACGCCGGCTTGCGCCAGCCGCTCGGCCTCGGCGACGATCTGCGCAACCGGCCGCGACACTTCCGAGCCTCTGGTATAAGGCACGACGCAGAAGGTGCAGAACTTGTCGCAGCCTTCCTGCACGGTCAAAAACGCAGTGACGCCGCGCCTGATGATCTCGGCGCGCTTCGGCTGCGGCAGATGCTCGAACTTGTCCTCGATAGCGTAGTCGGTCTCGACGATCTTTTCGCCGCCGCGCACCCGTGCCAGCACGTCGGGCAGCCGGTGATAGGTCTGCGGGCCGATGACCAGATCGACGGCTGGCGAGCGGCGGATGATCTCGGAGCCCTCGGCCTGCGCCACGCAGCCGGCGACACCGACCAGCATCTCGCGGCCGGCCCGAGCCCGTTCGGCCTTCAGCTCACGTATGCGGCCGAGTTCGGAATAGACCTTTTCGGCGGCCTTTTCGCGGATATGGCAGGTGTTGAGCAGCACCAGATCGGCCTCGCCGATCGCATCCGTCGCCGTATAGCCGTCGGCGGCCAGTGCATCGGTCATGCGCTGCGAATCGTAGACGTTCATCTGGCAGCCATAGGTCTTGACGAAGACCTTCCTGCTCGCGGCAGGCGGCGCGACCGCAGTTTCGGCCGCAGTATCGATGTCGTCCCGTCCTATCGTATTCAATTCCATCTGGCGGCTTCTAACGCCTTTCCCTGACAAAAAACAGACGATTCTGCTCTAAACCGCCGCGCGTCCTCTTGGGCGCGCAAAGGACGCTGGAGCACTTGTTTAGCGCTGGAGTTCTCCCGGCTTACCGGCTCGGGCACGGATCGGCGAGCGCCGCCTGCACCATATCACGCACCTGACTTTCCATCAGCCTTGCCGTTTCCTTGCGGTTGGAGCCCTTGGAAAAGGCGACCGGCTCGCCGAAATGCACTTCGACATCGAGCCCGCCCTCTGCCATCAGAACCTTGAGATGCGGCATCAAATCCTCGTCACCGATCCAGGCGGCAATCGGCCGGTGCCTGCGGCCGAGCGGCACGCCGTGCAGGCGCGTGTAGACGATCGCCACCGGCTGGATGAAGACCTTTTCGGCCGCCCCTTCCGAAATCGCCATCGAGGCGGCGCCGAACAGCGTGCTCTTGAACGGCAAGATCATGTTGCCATCGCTAGTCGAACCTTCGGCAAACAGCACCATCGCGTCGCCCTTGGCCATGCGGCTGGCGATCTCGCTCGCCTGGTCGCCCGACGAACGCTTGCGCTCGCGCTCGATGAAGACGGTGCGCTGCAGCTTCGACAACATGCCGATCAATGGCCAGCCGGCCATGTCAGCTCGGGCGATGAACTTCACATCGACCATCGACCCCAGCACCATGATGTCGGTCCAGGAGATGTGGTTCGATGCGATCAATAGAGGACGCTGGCTGGACAGGGACCCCTTGACATGGATGCGCATGCCCAGCGCCCGGATGATGAGCCGGTGCCAGATCTTCAGGATAAAAGTCTCGCGCCAGAGCCCGGTCTTCATCGACAGGATCTGCAACGGCACGAGGATCAACGAGCCTACGACAACCAGGCTCAGTGCCAGGAAAATCCTGATTTTTCCGATCATCCGCTCTTTGGCCCTGCCCCGCCTATGGCTAGAGCGACGCGTTTGTCCAATTGGACGCATAAAGTGCGCTCTAGCATTTTGAATCTGCGCTAACGAAGATCGCGGCGCATGACAAGCGCTCCGGTCGGGCCGTGCTCGGGCGATCTGTAATAGTTTGCACGTTTGCCGACCTCGCGGAATCCCAGCCGCCGGTAGAGCGCGATTGCGGCGACGTTGGTCTCGTCGACCTCGAGGAAAAGCGCCTCGGCACGTTGCGCGTGAAGTTCGCGCAGCACCGCGTCCATCAATTGCCAGCCGAGCCCTTGGCGGCGATGGGAGCGCGCCACCGCGACAGTCAGGATCTCGCCTTCGCCGGCAGCAAGCCGCGCCAGCACGAAACCGACCGGTGGCTTGGCACCCTGTCCGGTCTCGCGCGCGGCATAGCCGAACACCGTGTCCTGCTCGAGCAGTGCGGCGAATTCGTCATCGGTCCACGGCCGGACGAAATCCTCGCGATGCAGCACCGATAGGGCCGCGCTGTCGGCAATCGTCAGCGGCTCGAGCGCAAAGTCCCTGCGGCGCGGCTGGAGGAAAGGAATGCGCATCAGTTTTTTTGCCTTGCAAGAATAAACCCGGCCTGCGGCTTGGCGTCGGCTCCGCGCAGATAAAGCGGTTTCGGCTTTTCGCCTTCCCCCTTGATGGTGGCCAGCCGGGCATAGACGGCGATGTCGGCCGTGGCACTTGTCGGGCCGATGTCGAGCGCGCGCCCGGCCGACGCGGCGATTTGCGTGGCAGCCGTGCCGGCAAGAACCGGAGAACTATCCGCCGCCATGGCGACGGCTTGCGAAAGCGTGGTCACGGCCGGACCATAGCGCAGAACCGACACTTCGTCGTAGAGCGCGGCGTGGATCTCCTCGCGCCCGGCGTCGAGCGCGGCCAGCACGGCGCGGCCGGGAAATGTCCCTTTCGCTTGCGCCGCCAGCGCTTCCAGCGTCGTCACCCCGATTGCCGGGATTTTCAGCGCCAGCGCCAGGCCCCGCGCCGCCGAGACGCCGACGCGCAGTCCGGTGAACGAGCCCGGGCCGGTGGAGACAGCGATGGCGCCGAGGCCGGCATAGTCGGCGCCGCCGGTCTTCAACGCCTCTTCGATGACGGCCATCAGATGCTCGGCATGGCCCTTGCCGAGATCGAGCACCGAACGGCCAAGCTCCTTCCCGGCCGCCGCGTCGTAGACACAGGCGGCGCAGAGATTGGCGGCACAATCGATGGCAAGCAACTTCATGAGGCGGCCGGTTGGAGCACCCGCTTGGGCACAGGGGGTTCGAAAAAACAATTTCCCTGTGCCTGCCATGGCTCATCCCCGCAAGGGGATAATGCACAAATCGTTTGGCGGCTTCGCTTCGAACTCGCCCGAAAGGGGTAAACTTTCGGCGAACGCAACCGTCAATGAACCGGTGCCGGAAGCACTTATCCGACCTGCTCGATGCGCAGCATGTGATTGTCCCAGACATAGTTCGGTTCGGACCGTGTCGCACCGCCCGCTTCGACGATTTGCCCCGTGCCGCTCGTCGCCATGAAGCTCTCCCCGTCGGGCGCCAGGCCGCAGACCTCGGCCAATGCGTTGGTGGCGACGATGCGGCCGCTGGCTGCATCGATGACGGCCAGCGAATTTCCTTCCGGCGAGGACACCGCGACGGTGCCTGCGGCGGGGTTGGCGGCCACCGAGCCGATGTAGTTCCTGAAGCCGGAGAGCACGTCCTGCGGCATGTCAAGCAGTTGCAATTCCTTGCCGCGCGCGGCGCGGCCGACCAGCAGCGGACTATCGGTGCCCGGCCCCCTGTACTGGCAGCCGAACCAGACGGTGCCGGATTTATCGATATCCATATGACGGATCGAAAGCTGGTGCAGCGCCGGCGGCAATTCGTGCTTTTCGACGAGGTCGCCGGTAAGGCGGTCGACCAGAACATAGGATGGCTTCATCGTCGCGATGTTGAGCTCGGCACGGCCCAAATCCGGATGCGTCTCGATGCCGCCATTGGCAATGGCAATCGTCCTGCCGTCGCCCAGCAGCAGAAGCTCATGCGGGCCCATGCCATAGGTCGGGAACTCGCCAACCCGCTTGAATTTCGCACGCGCGTCATAGACGCCGACCACACCGGCGGCATTGTCGAAATCGTTTTCGGTGGCGTAGAGCAGCGCACCGTCGGTCGAAAACACGCCGTGGCCGAAGAAATGCCGTCCACTGGCGCTGGCAATGGTCAGCGGCTCGTCGCGGCCCGTGTGGTCGAAGACCACGGCGAAGGTGCCGGGCTGCCTGGCAAAGACCACGGAGCGCTTCGACACCGGATCGAAGGTGACGTCGTGACCGCGGGCGGGAAGGTCGATGGCATGCAGGACCTTGCCGGCCTCGGACAGGATAGCCGCGCCATAGCCGCCGTCGCGCTTGACGAAAGCCGTGGCGAAAACAGCGTCGGCGGCAAGCGTCTTTGCCCATGCCGAAGGCACCATCGCGGCAACAAAGCCAACGCCTGCGGCCCTGAGGAAATCACGACGATCGATCAGCGGCGTACGCATAACAAGATCTCCGTTCGAGCATGATCTTGTCCAAAAAGTCTGCAACTTTTTGGGATCGTGCTCAGTCGCCGTCGAGCGACGAGAAGCCAGCGGTCAGGCCGAATTCGGCGGTCAGCCTGGTGCCGATCAGAGTCGACAGGCTGGATGTCACCAGCGAGAAGTGTTCGAGCTTCTGGCGCAGGGCCGGATCGGCGAGCGCCTTGTCGATCGGGCCTCTGATCGCCGTGGCGTCGGCAGCTCCGTTGACGAGCTGGATATGGATCGATTCCGCCATCCAGCGCGCGTCAGGCGACAGCGCGTCGCCAAGCTGCGAAGCCTGGAACAGCGCGTTCATGCCCGAAAAATTGCCGGTCAGCGAACGCGCGGTGTTTTGTGAACGCCAGTAGATCGCCTGTTTCGGCTTGTCGACCTCCATGCTACTCCCCAGAAAGCCTTTCAGGCGCACGTCACGGACCATTTCCAATTCGTTGATGAAGACACCGACCAGTTCGGTCACCGCTTCCGTGCCGTCGCGGTAGAGTGCGTTTTGCGGCCCCGGATTGGCCCAAAGTGCGGCAAAACCGTCAGGCTTGTTCCAGGCGTCGCTAACGTCGGCGGCAATCGTTTCGATGTTGCCCGCGACGGCCGCGCCGTAAGCGCAGCGATAGGGATCGTCCTTGCCGGCGAGCCGCTCGGCGCCATCGCCGTAAAGCACGAATTCCAGCGCGCCGAGCCCTTGCATGGCGACGCTCTTTGTCGCCAGCTGGGCCGGATCGGCGGCGGTCCGGTCTTTACTGGCCAGCGCCGCCTGCACCTGCCTCAGGCCGATGCTCTTGCGGTCCGGCCAGAACAGCATGCGCTCCAGCCGGTTGTTCTCGGTGATCGGTCCAATGTGGATGATCTCGACGACCGACCAGGCATCGACGGTGCCTGAGAACTCGGCGCGCGCCGCATCGAGATGGTCCTGCGAAGGCGCGTCGCAAAGCGTGCGCACTGCCTTGGTCAAGCTGTCCGCATGGTCATGCAGGCGCGCATAGGCCGGGCGGACAAAGCCGTCGATCGCCCGTTGGATCACGTCGGAAGCCTTGACCGCAGCGGACGCAGGCAATGCGCCGGCGAGGACCAGCGGGAGAACCAGGGCAAGCGCCAGACGCTTCAACATCAGAACGACTCCAGGAATTTGACCAGAGCGGCGCGATCGGCGGCATCGGCGGCGGCAAAACGGTCGCGCGCCTTCTGCCCCTCGCCGCCATGCCACAGGATCGCCTCGGTCAGGGTGCGCGCGCGCCCGTCGTGCAGGAAGAAGCTGTTGCCGTTGACGGCCTGGGTAAGACCAATGCCCCACAGCGGCGGCGTGCGCCATTCGCTGCCGGTAGCCTCGCCCACCGCTTGCCCGTCGGCGAGACCCGGCCCCATGTCATGCAGCAGAAAATCGGAATAGGGCCAGATCAGCTGGAAGGCCTGCGCCTTGTTTGGCGTGTCGCGACGGGTGACGAATTTCGGCGTATGGCAGGAAATGCAGCCCATGTCGTAGAATAGCTTTTTGCCGGCGAGCACATCGGGCTTGTCGAGATCGCGCCGCGCCGGCACGGCGAGGTTTTGCGAATAGAAGGTGACGAGATCCATGACCGGCGGTGGCGCCTCGACCGGGCCGAGGCGCTCCTGTGCGCCGTTAGGCATGGCAAGGCAGTGCTTTTCGGCCGCGGTGCAATCGCCCCAGTGTTTCGGCACTTCCGGCGTCGAAATGCCGATGTCGCCGGCGAATGCGTCCGCCGCTTGCTGACGGATCGACGGGGTCTGTGCCTTCCAGCCGAAACGGCCGAGCGTCAGCTCGCCGCTCTTGCCGTCGCGCACGATGTTGGGCTTGCCGGAGATGCCGTCGCCATCACGATCGTCCGGATCGGCATGGGCGAGAATGTCCGCCGGGGCGATCTGCTCGACCAGGCCGAGGCCGATCATCGGCGGCGTCAAGCGCGGCGAAAGCGTGGTGTGCGGATCGAGCGGCCCGTTGGCAAGATCATCGACCGAATAGCTCGGCTTGCGCAGCGAAACCACGGTTCCGTCCGGCAGCGTGACTTTCTGCTCCTGATAGGCGACACGCATCCTGCCTTCGCCCCGAAGGCCTGGAACGGCCAGTTCCTGCAATTGCGAGCCGTAGACTGGATCGGGGAAGTTGAGCACCTTGCGGGCGGCCAGCGCTGCTTTCTCCTCCTCGGTGCTCGCCTGCCGTGCCAGCCGCAGGAACATCGAGGTGGTACCGCTGTCGGCTTCCGGCGGATGACCGCGACCGTCCTTCAGATGGCAATTCTGGCACGCCCGCTCATTGAACAGCGGACCAAGCCCGTCCGATGCCTGCGTCGACGAGGGCGACGACACCCAGTTCTTGCGGAAAAGGGCGTTGCCGAGCTTGAAGGTGCCCTCTTCCTCGAAAGTGATATTGGCCGAGGATTGCGAAAAGGCGTCCTTGTTGACACCTTTCCGCGACGTGCCGGCGCCGCCCTGCATCGGCTCGAACTGCTCGGGCTTGGAAAAATCCGTGGTCGGCCTGGTGATTGCGATGACGCGCGCCAGATCCTTCGGCGTCAGATCGGTACGGCTGGTGGCGAGACCCGGCGGTTCGGGCGCGCCGGCCAGCGCCGAGGCCGTCAGCGCGACCACTACGGCAAGCGAAAACCCGCGAAGCCAGTTGTATCGCGGGTTTTGCTGGAACGGCAGGCCGTAATCCTCGGCCCGCCGCAAGCGGCGCAAGAAATCTAAGGGGCGCCGCATTCCCGCATGTCCCTATTCCGCCTCGTCGGCCGATGCGGCGTTGAGCTGGCCGTATTTTTCCTCGCCGATCGAGGCGAGCAGGTCGAGTTGCGTCTCGAGGAAGTCGATGTGACCTTCCTCGTCGGACAGCAGATCCTCGAACAGCTTCATCGTCACGTAGTCACCTGCTTCGTCACAGATCTCGCGCGACCGTTTGTAGGCAGTGCGTGCGTCATATTCGCCGGCAAGATCCGATTCGAGCACTTCCTTGACATTCTGTCCGATACGCAGCGGCGCTACCGATTGCAGGTTCGGATGGCCTTCAAGGAAGATGATGCGGGCCACGATCCGGTCGGCATGGTGCATCTCCTCGATCGATTCCGCGCGTTCCTTCTTCGCCAGCTTGGCGTAACCCCAGTCTTCCAGCAGCCGAAAATGCACCCAGTACTGATTGACCGCTCCAAGTTCCAGAAACAGAGCTTCGTTAAGCCGCTCTATGATCTGTTGTTCGCCTTTCATGGGTTCTGCTCCCGTATTGGACGCGCAGGCCTCTGACGCGATCCAGGTGTGAAACGACATCCACGCCGCTCGCCTCCGAGCGAGCGTGGTAATTTTCGGTTACCCGAATGATCGTTTCGACCACATTTGGGAAGCAGCCGCAACAGCGACCACGCTTCTGCATGGCATGATAGATCTTCGCCGGCACGATAAGCTGCCAGGGATCCTGATCCAGCAGCCCGACGATCGTCTGCTCAATCTCCTTCTCGGTGATGATGTTGCAATGGCAGATCAGCATTATTTGCTCTGTATGGCTGACGGCGCGTGCTCGGCGCCGTGTGGCTTATTTTCTCAATCGAGCCGCGGACCGCTGGTTCGGGATCATGCTGCGGGCTCCGGACGCCTTACTGAAACACTTTGGCTGGCGCATCGAGGCTGTCCGAGCCCTCGAAGGCGATGGCATTGAGTTTCAGCGTGCCGACGGCGCGTTCGATCGACTTGGTCTGATCGACCAGCGCGTCGATCGCCGCCTGCACGGTGGCGTTGCCTTCCGTATTGCCTTCTCCGATCTGCTGGTCATAGGCCTCGCCGCCAAGCGCCCGCGCCTTGATGGCTTCCATCTTGGCAACGGTGACATCGAGCTTGTCCGACAGTTCCTTGTCGAACGCCGGATCGGCCTCCTTGACCAAGTCGGATACCGAGGGGCCTTCGACGACGGTGCCGTCGAGGCGCGTGTAGCTGCCCTGATAGGCGGCGCGAATGCCGACCGCATCGTAGAGATGGGAATCGTAGGTGTTGTCGGAGAAGCAGTCATGCTCCTCTTCCGGATCGTGCAGCAGCAGGCCGAGCTTCATGCGCTCGCCGGCGAGTTCGCCGTAGGACAGCGAGCCCATGCCGGTGAGGATGGCCGAGATGCCGGCTTTCGGCTCGCCATCGACAAGGCTCTTGCGGGCGACGCCGCCTTCCTTCCAGTTGTTGACCATGTCCTGCAGATCGGAAACCAGAAGGTCGCTCGCCGACTTCAGATATTGTGCGCGACGATCGCAATTGCCGCCGGTGCAGTTGGCGAGATAGAAGTCCGTATAGGGCCGTTCGCCGGCGCCCGGCCCGGTGCCGTGCAGATCCTGACCCCACAGCAGGAACTCGATGGCGTGATAGCCGGTCGCCACATTGGCCTCGATGCCGCCGGCCTCCTGCAGCGTGCCGGAGAGGAACTCCGGAGTAAGATTGGCGGCGTCGATCTTCTTGCCGTCGATCTCGATCGACTTGTTGGCGATCACATTGGCGGTGTAGAGCGCATTCGCATCCGACTCGGTGCCGTAGCCGCCGGCGACATAGTCGATCAGGCCCTCGTCCAGCGGCCAGGCATTCACCTTGCCTTCCCAATCGTCGACAATGGCGTTGCCGAAGCGGTAGACTTCGGTCTGCTGATAGGGAACGCGCGAAGCCTTCCAGGCCTCGCGGGCGGCAGCCAGCGTTTCCACCGAAGGCTTGGCGAGCAGCGCGTCGACGGCCTTGTCGAGCGCCTGCGCCGTGAACAGCGAATCCTCGTATTTGGCGAGGGCAATGTCGGAATAGGTCTTGATGACCGCCTTGGCATCGGTCTCGGCCTTGGCCGGCAGCACGAATATCGCCGCCGTCAATGCCGCCGTGGCGCCGATCGCGGCGAGCCTGCCATACCGTGCCGTGATCATCGCTCTCATGATTGTCATCTCCTCGGAATTCAGTGAAATGCCGGCGCCAAAGGCGCGTCGGCAGGCAATCGGCGCCAAGACAGGTCCATGCCATTGGGCGAAAAACAGACCGCAGGATAGCGCGGTTCGCGGAAGAAAGACATCGAAATGCCTCCAATCGAAAGGGTTCAAGGCCCAGACATCAAAGGGATGCGCTTGACGCGCAAGCTTCCATAAAGCGATGAAGGCGCCGGAAGTCAATCGATTTCAGAGAGAAAAGCCAATCGAAACAACAGTTTAGAATTATTCTAAACTACAAGTGTCAACTTTAGCCGCATTTTGCGGTGTCGTCATTAACAGCACTATTGACGGACCGCCATTCCGGGTGCGACCCGCAAAGGCGGTCTTGCGGCGGCGTCAGACAATTGCCACTTGGCGAGACGTCCTAGACTTGGATGACCAATTGGGGATGAAGAAATTGGGGCTGCGATGAAAAACGGTGTGGTCATTGTCGGTGCGGGTCATGCGGGCGTGCAAGCGGCCGCCAGCCTGCGCGAGGACGGTTACGACGGACCCGTGATCCTCGTCAGCGACGAGAACGAACTGCCCTACCACAAGCCGCCGCTGTCGAAGACCTTCATCAAGGATCAAGAGGCCAAACCGCAGCCGCTGCGCGGCGAGGCTTTTTATACCGGCAGTGCGATCGACTACCGGCCGGGCATCAGGGTCGACCGCATCGATGCCGGAGGCCGGAGGCTGGAGGTATCAGGTGGTGGCGTGCTGCCTTTCGATCGGCTCATCCTGGCGACCGGTTCGCGGCCGCGCATGCTGTCGCTGCCGGGTTCGGATTTTTCAGGCGTTGTGTCGCTGCGCTCGCTCGCCGACGCACGCCTGATCCGCGAATTGAGCGCGCAGAGCGAGGATGTCGTCATCCTCGGCGGCGGCTTCATCGGACTGGAGATCGCCGCGACGCTCACCGCGGCCGGCCGCAAGGTCACCGTGGTCGAGGCGATCGACCGGCTGCTTGGCCGGGCGGTGGCGCCGGTCATCGCGAGGCACGTGCGGCAACGGCTGGAAGCGACCGGTGTGCGCATCCTCACCGGCACCACAATCACGCGGCTCGAAGGCGAGAACGGCCATGTCGCGGCGGCAATCACTGCATCCGGCGAGCGGCTGCCGGCGCAGGTGGTCATCATCGGCATCGGGGTGGTGCCGAATGTCGAGCTGGCGCAAGCCGTCGGCATCACAGTCGCCAACGGCATCCGCGTCGACCAGCAGATGCACACGTCGGTGCCCGAAATTTTCGCCATCGGCGACGCCGCCTCCTTCCGGCACTGGCTCACCGGCGGCGATGTGCGGCTGGAATCGGTGCAGAATGCGACCGACCAGGCACGCCTTGCCGCGCGCACCATCCTCGGCCATGCGGACGCCTTTGCGGCGGTGCCATGGTTCTGGTCCGATATCGGCGACATGAAGCTGCAGATGGTCGGCCTGATTTCGGGCGGCGACAGCCATGTCGTGCTGGGCGACGTCAACGAGAACAGATTTTCGATCTACCATTATGCTGGAAATCGTCTGCTCGGCATCGAGTCGGTCAACCGGCCGGGCGACCATATGCTTGGCCGCAAGATGCTAGGCGCCGGCTTCTCGCCAACGCCGCAAACGGTTGCGACAGGACCAGACGGACTGAAGGCGGCGCTCGCCGCCTTCCAGCAGGAAGAGCCTGTCCGCGCCGCTGAATAGGATGGCCTGCGAACGGCGGTTTCCTGCGCTTCCGGTGCCGACTTGCCAATTGCCGATCTCGGCGCTGCCCCTCATCGCCCTGCTGTCCAGTTGATAGATGGGTAACACTTTGAACCGGATACATGGGTTACAGTTTT
>SAQG01000065.1 GCA_004020315.1 Mesorhizobium sp. | reverse complement strand
TCGAAGGCCTTGATTGGCGACGCGTGGTGGCGCAGCGGGTAGCGCCACCGACTGCGGCAGGGTGACTCACCTGGTCGGTTTTGGCGTTGTTTTATTGGGCTTTTTGCTTCGCTTTGCTATGAAGGCGCATGTCTGCGCCCATTGATCTCAGCCGGTTCCCGAACCTGCCTTCAGAGGTGGTGAACGCCTTTGCGGCCGTACAGTTTGAGCTGTCGGTCGAGCGTGCGGCCCGTCAGCATGAACAGGCGGTGGTGGCTGAAAGGACGCCTTCATCACCGAGTTGAAGGAACTGATCGAAAAGCTGGAGAGCCAGGTTCAGGACTACCGCCGCACGAAGTTCGGGCCGAAGTCGGAAAAGCTCGATCCGACGCAGATGGAACTGGCGCTGGAGGACCTGGAGACGGCCATTGCCGAAACACAGGCCCAGATCGCCTTCGTCGAGGAAAAGATCGCGGCCAGCACAGCCAATTGCGAAAAGACTGCTTCTTCACGCAGGCAACGCAAGGCGCGCGCGCTGCCCAAGAGCCTGCCGCGCGTCGAACAGGTGATCGAGCCTGATAGCATTGTCTGCCCCTGTGGTTGCGGGAACATGGTCCGGATTGGCGAAGACCGGACGGAGCGGCTCGATCATATCCCGGCGCGCTATCAGGTGATCGTCACGATCCGCCCGAAATACGCTTGCCCTAAGGGGCGCACGGGCGTGGTTCAGGCCAGGGCGCCGGCGCATTTGCTGGAAGGTAGCTGGCCGACCGAAGCCCTATTGGCGCAGATCGCCGTGTCCAAGCATTCCGAACACATGCCGCTGAACCGGCAGGCCGCGGTCATGGCCCGACACGGAGTGCCGATCGACCGCACCGTCCTGGCCGACTGGCTGGGCCGGACGGGGGCTGTGATCGCGCCGGTGGTAGACCACATGGCCATGGTCCTGAAACAGGGTAGCTCACGACTATATGTCGACGAGACCACGGCTCCGGTGTTGGATCCCGGGCGCGGCAAGACGAAAACTGGCTATCTCTGGGCTATTCTGCGCGACGACCGCGGCTGGAGCGGATCTGCGCCGCCGGGCGTGGTGTTCCATTATCGGCCTGGGCGTAAAGGCGAATATGCCGCAGAAATCCTCGACGGCTTCAACGGCACGATCCAGGTAGATGCCTATGGCGGCTACTCCCAGCTCGCCACGCCAAAACGCACGGGCGGCGATCCGTTGAGGCTGGCCTTCTGCTGGGCACATGGCCGCAGAAAACTGATCAAATCCCAGCCGAAGAAGGGTTCGCCCATCGTCGACGAGGCGTTGTTGCGCATCGCCGCCCTCTACAAGATCGAGGACAGCATCCGAGGGTATAATCCCGATCATCGTCGGGCTGTCCGCCAGAACCTGTCCCGTCCGCTGGTGGACGAGTTCTTCACCTGGCTGACAGCTCAGGCCGCACGCGTCTCGCGCAAGTCCGATCTCGGCGAGGCCATGGCCTATATGCTGAAACGCCAGGCCGGCTTCCGGCTGTTCCTGGACGACGGCCGCGTCGACATCGACTCCAACCTCGTCGAAAACGCGATCAGAAGTCCAGCTATGAACCGGCGCAATGCTCTCTTTGCCGGCCATGATGAAGGCGGCCGCAATTGGGCCCGTTTCGCCAGCCTGATCGGCACATGCAAGATGAACCGCGTTGAACCATACGCCTACCTGCGCGATCTCTTCATCAGCCTCGCCAATGGCCACCTCGCCAAAGACATCGAAGCCCTCATGCCCTGGGCCTATGCGCATCGGATCAGCGCCTCACAATGAGCACGTCCGGGACTCCCCGACGTGCTCATGGGAACATCTGCAAGCGCCAGACCTGACCGTTGCAACCAAAAAATCAATGGGGCGGAGACGCCGCATACATAGAGATTGGCAACCTCCTTTTAAAGCCCATGATCGCGGACGCGCTGGATGCAGCGCGTTAAAAAGGCCCTGCCGGTGGGGAGGACACCGGCAGGGCGCGCCGCGCGTAGGTCTCGGTCGCGTGTCGACCGGACAGCGGCGGCAGGCTATAGCTTTGCGTACCGAACCTCTTTCCATTGCGCTGTGCATGACAGCTCATGGGAATGGCCCTTACCAGCTTTGCTCGTCGAATTGTGATCGGAATGATGCTGTTACCTTTCAATCAATGTATCTGATAAGATGCCTGAAAGCTGGGCACTCCGTGGATAACGCCCTTAAAGGATTGAGGCGATCAGGCGCTGGGTGTAGGGGTGCGTGGGCTTCTGGAGCAATTCGGTGGTGGCCCCTTCCTCGACCACCTCGCCGCGCTCCATCACAATCGCGCGTTCAGTGAGGTAGCTAACGACGTTGAGGTCATGGGAAACCAAGACCAGCCCGACCCCTTGTTCCTGCCGGAGATCACTGAGCAGGTTGAGGATCTGTGCCTGTACAGAGACATCTAGGGCAGATGTGGGTTCGTCGGCGACAATCACCGCCGGGCCCGCCGCGAGCGCTCGAGCGATCCCCACGCGCTGACATTGTCCTCCGCTGAGGCCGCTCGGACGTTTGCCCTGCGTCTGGTCACTGATCCCGACACGTTCTAGCAGAGCTTGCGCACGTTCAGAAGCCTCGGTCTTTGTGAAGCCGCCGCAACACTGGTAGACCTCCGCTACGGTGCGCAGTGCAGACAGGTGTGGGTTGAGCGCTGCATACGGATTTTGGAACACCATCTGGACGGCGCGCCGCAACGGGCTGCCTCTGCCCACCTTGCTCCACGGCTGCCCACCGACTGCTACATTGCCGGTGGTGGGTGTCAGCAGGCCAACCAGCAGGCTAGCCAGCGTGGTCTTGCCCGAGCCACTCTCACCGACGATGCCAATCGCGGCGCCTTCCGGGACCATCAGGCTGACGTTCTTGACGACCGCCGGACCAGAACCGTAAGCGAATGTTACGTTGGAAGCGAAAAGAGTACCCCCCTGTGGCGATGGCCCGCAGACGTGACTACCGCCCTGGTTCATCGGGCGACCCTTTCGAGAAACGCGATGTACTTCAGCGTCATGACGATAAGAGATCCTTTTTACTCAAGTCCAGAACCAAACTTTCGTGTAAACGGTGACAGGCCCCAACGTGTCCGCCACCGATCGTTTCGAGTGTGGGGACTTTGGCGTCGCATCTGTTGTCCGCATGTGGGCAGCGCGGTGCGAAGCGGCAGCCGCTGGGCCATGTGTCTGGACTGGCTGGGGCTCCAGGTATGCCCATCAGTCGCCCGGTATGCCCGATCGTGGGGCGAGCTTTCAGCAGCGCCTGCGTGTAGGGATGCCGTGGCTGGCGGAGCACGGTGTCGGTTGGTCCGCGCTCGACGACCATTCCGGCGTACATAACGGCCACGGACTGCGTCGCTGCTGCAACGACACCGAGATCGTGGCTGATGAGGATTAGGGCCATGTTCTCCTCGTGGGTGAGTCGACGCAGCAGCTCGAGGATGTCCTTCTGGACGGAGACGTCCAATGCTGTGGTCGGCTCGTCGGCGATCAGCAGCTCGGGCCGGCCGGCGATCGCGAGGGCTATCATGACCCGTTGTCGCATACCCCCCGATAGCTGGTGTGGATATTGGCGCAGGATGCGCTCTGGGTCGGGCAGCCCCACACGTTGGAGAAGATCGATAGCACGTGCCTTCAGCTGAACGACGCTGTCGGCGTCGAGTGCTTTTATAGTCTCGGTCAGGTGGGTGCCGATGCGCATTAGTGGGTTCAGTGCCATTAATGAGTTCTGCGGTACGAGAGAGACGACACGGCCGTACAGTGCCGCTTTGGCGTGTGTGTCCGGCGAGGTGGCGTCCTGGCGGCCGACCCACAGGCTGCCGCTGCTGATGCGTCCACCGATCGGGGAGAGCAATCCCGCGAACGCCCGGCAGGTCAGGCTCTTTCCCGAACCTGTCTCGCCGACGATGCCGAGTGAGTGCCCCCTGTCGACTTCGAGGTCAACGTTTGAGACGAGCTCAAGGCCGGCGATCTCGATGGCAATGTTCGAAGCGCGGAGCAACATCTCAGTCATGGTAGCCGGGGCCTTCGTGGATTGGAAACGAGCGCGTCGACGACCAGCATCACTCCGGTGCCGAGCACCAGCAACACACCGGCCGTGGTGAACGAGATCCACCATGCCTGCAGCAGGAAGCCGCGGCCTTCATACATGATGCTGCCCCATTCCGGGGTCGGTGGTTGAATACCGGCTCCGAGGAATGGCAATGCGGCAATGAGGGAGACGAGAACGAGGGCGTCGGCAACGGCGTAGGTGGCCGTCGTGGGCCAAACTGAAGGCAACAGATGACGGGCCACGATCCGAGCTTGGGAGAAGCCGAGGAGCCGGGCGGCCGAGATAAAATCTTCTTGTCGCAGGACGTGTGTGCGTGCTCGGGCGAGGCGCGCGTAGGTCGTCCAATTCACAATCCAGACGGCGACCAGAACCGACGCGGCCCCTGGAGGTAGCAGCGGGATCCGGGTGTCCGCGCCGATGATGACCACAATCACGAGGACCAGGATGACGAATGGGAACGCGATCACGCAGTCGGTCAGCCGCATCGTGACCGTGTCGACCAATCGGCGGCGGCTCGCGCCGACCACTGTGCCGATCACTGTGCCGCTGATGAACGGCACTAGCACACCGAGGGCGGCCAGCGCGATGTCCAAACGACCCGCAGTGAACACGCGGATGAAGACATCGCGCCCTACCATATCGGTGCCAAATGGATGCTCGGCGGATGGCGGTTGGAGGGGAAGGGCGACCAGCGCATTCGGATCTGTTCTGTCCAGGATCGGTATCACCAGGCAGGCGACTACGACGGCGAGTATGAGACCGACGCCGACGTGCAGTTCGATTCGCCGAGGCTGTATTTGCCGGCGAACAGCAACATGCCCAGGAACGTTGATGTCTGCGGTTGTGATCTCTGTGGACATCAGTGGGTTCTCCTTATCCGCGGATCCACGGCGATGTTGAGGAGGTCGGTGAGCAAGTTGAACAAGACGATAGATACCGCCGTGACCAAGGCGATGCCCTGCATGACCGGAAGATCCCGCGTGGACATCGCTTGCAGCAGCCTGGATCCGAGTCCGGGAACTGCAAAGACCGTCTCGACGATCACCGCTCCGCTGACCAGGATCCCAGCGTTGAAGCCGACGAGCGTAATCACCGGCAACAGAGCGTTGGGAAGGACGTGGCAGGCCACGATGCGGCGCCGGGGTACCCCACGCGCGCGTGCCGCTTCGACGAACGGCTGCCCGATTGCATCCAGCGCAGCCTGACGCACAGTTCGCGCGATCAGCGGCCCCAGATACGTCGTTAGAGCGAGGGCCGGGAGCCAAACATACCTTGCGTTCTCCGGCCATGACCCGGCCCATCCTCCAGCCGGGGCGAGGCCTAGCTTGAGGGAGACAAAGTAGAGGAGGATGAGAGCGGCCATGAAACTAGGCAGCGCCAGCAGGACCGTCGTCCCCAGCCGGCCGATCAGGTCGGCTTCGGTGCGGCGGACGAGCGCGAGCCAGAGTCCGCCCGGGACACCGACGACGAGCGACAGAGCGATCGCGACCGCAGCGAGGCCTGCCGTCACCCCAAGCCCCGGACCGATCAGTGACGCGACCTCTTGGCCCCGGTAGCCGAAGGAGGTGCCGAGATCACCTTGGACCAATCTTCCGAGTGAGCGGGCGATCTGTTGGATCACCGGTTGATCGAGGCCAAGCTCGTGGCGCAGGGCTCTTACGACCTCCGGCGACGCCTTCTCACCCAGGATCGCCCTCGCCGGATCGCCCGGGACGAGACGCACCAGGAGATTGGTGCCGACGGTCACGAAGAGCCCAACAATCACGATCTGCAGGGCCCGCGCGAACGTGGTTCGAACGACCAACATTATCCCATACCTTTATTCGGATACGAACAATCCACAGCCGGAAATGGAGAGCCAGACGACTAGCGGACCTCCAAGTACATGGTGGGGCTGATATTGAGGATCTCCGAGGGGACGCGACTCGCGGATACGCTAACGATGTTGGTGGTCGGGACCAAAGGAAGGTCCTTCTCGAACAAGGCGTTAAGAGCGGCGACCGCGGCATCCCGCTCCGATCCCGTCGTCATATTGACCTGCTCGATCAACCGGTTCATCTCGGAACTCGAATAACCCGAGTACAGAGCTTCGTTGGCCTGCCCGACTGTCCAGGCGAGATACCCATCGGGAAAATCGGCGACGTCAAAGGAACCACCAGCCCAGAGGTCGAAATTGCCTTGGGTCAACCACTCGTTGATCGTTGCTCCCTCGGCCTTCACGATATCGACTTCGATGCCGATCGCCTTCAGGTTCTGTTGCACGACGATCACGGTGTCGCCCCCTGCCTCGCTAGCGCTACTTGTGATGAGCTTGAGCTTGCAAGCGTTCTCGCACTTGGTCCCGGCGAGCAGCTCTTTGGCGCGCGTAACATCGGGATCTGCAGATAGGAACGGGCGGCTATATCTGGAGGCGGTCGCCCACAGGCTGAGCGCGGGTTGACTCTGGCCTGCGTGCACAACTTCGTTGATCTGCTTGCGGTTGATCGCCACGGCTATCGCCTTCCGGATGCGCACGTCGCTCAGCAGACTGCTATCGCGATTGTTCAACGACAAGAAGCTTAAACCATTGATCGCCAGAGCCGAGCGGACCTCAACTGGAGCGGAGAGTTGCCCGACCTGTTTTGGCGAGATGCCGTCAGCCCAGTCGATCTCGCCGCCCTGCACCTGGGCGAGGCGTGCGGCGGGGTCGATGATCTTCTTGAAGATGACCGTCTTTGTCGACGGCTGCGTCCCTGCATAGTGGGAGTTCCTCTGCAAGGTGATCTGGTCCTGGCCGAACGACTGCACCTGGAAGGGACCCGCGGCCGGCAGTGGATGATCACCATTGTAGAGATCCTTCGAGCCCCTTGCTTCGATGGACTCCGAAGGAATGATCTCCGACGACGGCAGTGCGAGGATGAACGGGAGCGAGGGGTAGGGTCGCTTGAGCTCGAACTCCACCGTGAGGTCGTCGGTGGCAATCACCCTCTCGATGGGAGTGAAAGTGTAGCTGTAGCCGTTGGTCTTGTCGTTCATGTAGTAGTTGAAGGACGCGACGACGTCAGTCGCGGTGAGCGCGCTGCCGTCGGAGAACTTCAGATCCGGCTTGAGCTTGACAACGAATCGCTTGTCACCAGGTTCGATCGAAGCGGCTAGCCCCATGGTGACCTGTTTGCCATCCGGCTCTTGGTTCGTCAGCGTTCCCGCGATGAGATGCATGATGGCCTGCTGCTGTTGCCAAGGGTTCTGGCCAGGATCGAGATTTGTCGGAAATTGGTCGATCCCGATCCTCAGCGTGCCGTCCGACGCGTTCCCATGCGCCGCCGCTGTCAGCAGCGCGCCAACCGTCATGAGCAAAACACCAGCTTTATGTTTCATCGACATACTTCACCTCCCAGTTTTCCCTGTGTTGCCAAACGGTCCCCGTCGCAAGGGGCCGTATTTTGCCCACCTGCCCCATCTTGGCAGGTAAATATTCATATCGAAAAAGGATTCCAATTCGGAATGCTATTACATCCAGCGATATTGCGTGCTGTCAATTGCTTTTTTTGAAGGCTTTCGGCGGAGAAAGCCTGCGGCTTGCTCCCGGGTTGACGGGATTTCGGAACATCGTTACCAAATGGAATGATGTTTCAAATAACTCAAGATGCGAGGGATAAATGCACCGCGACCAAGGAGGCAAGGGTAGGCCCGGTGTTCAGCAGACGCAGCAAATTCAAGGCGGCGTGGCGCCTGCGATGAACCCGCTCTATCGTGTAAATGACGCCGGTTCCGACGGGCAACCTGATCCGATGAGCCCCGGCGCGCGCATGATTCCGCGGACGGGGTGGGATATCTCACCGTACAGCCGCTGGACTTGGCAGCGTGTACGCGAGTGGACGCCAACGGCGTCAATACGGAGCAGTCGTGGACCTGTCCTGCCGCTTCCGCAGCGGCTCTCTGACATCGATGGCATCGAGTTCGAGGCCAACGGACGGCGTTCCACCATCCGCCAGTTTCTGGACAGCAGCTTTACCGATGGCTTCCTTGTCCTGTCCCGCGGCGAGATCATATCCGAAACATACATGAACGGGATGGAGCCGCACACTCAGCACCTAGCCATGTCGATGTCGAAATCAATCACGGGGACATTGTTCGGCATACTTGTCCACAAGGGGCTCATAGACACGGACAGCCTGGTGACCCGGTATCTGCCCGAACTCGAAGCAACTGCCTATCGCCAGGCCAAGGTGCAGCACGTGCTGGATATGACGGCGGGTGTGAAGTATTCAGTAGCCAATACGGCGCCTTATATCGACGAGCAGCTCAAACCGGCTGCGACGTGGTGGGAGAATGAGCACATAGAAAAGCTGGCTATGGGATGGTGGCCGATGGATTATGCGAAGTATCCGGATTATCCAAAGAACACATGGGAGATCATCCTGAGGCTGACTGAGCAGGAGGCGCCGCATGGCGCACGATTCAGCTATCGCGGGATTGAGAACGACGTACTGGGCTTTATCATGCAGCGGGTAACCGGGAAGATGCTCCCGGAGCTCTTCAGCAGCGAACTGTGGGGCCCGATGGGGGCGGAAGAGGACGCCTATATCACCGTCGACCAAGCGCGTTTTGCCCTCACCGATGGGGGCTTCAATGCGACCCTTCGCGACTATGCCCGGTTCGCGCTGCTGCACCTGCGGGAGGGAAAGTTAAACGGGAAGCAGATCGTTCCATCGGAATGGATCGAGAAGACGCAAAGGGCTAGTGACGATCTGTTCCGGATATTCGGCGGAGCCGGATCACATTTGCCGAAAGGCGCGTACCACAACACGTTCTGGATCGAGGACCGGGAACGGCGCGCCTTCATGTGTAGTGGGTATGGCGGCCAGCTCATCTATATAGACCCGCAAGCCGATTTCGCGGTTGTGAAACTGTCGCATTACCCGGATGATGGCGTCTCGGGTCGTTCGGCCGAGGCGCTGGCGGCAATCCACGCCATAAGGGATATGTTGGCAGGCCGCTGAATTGGCTCGCCGGCCGTTGGGCGCAGACGCGCTCTTGCCGGTGTGCCATTTGAGCGAACGCGAGAAGCCGACCCCCTGAAGGGCGGGTGCCGTTGTCCAAGACAAGAAGATTTTTTGTTTGGCCGTGGCGGGTGCGGAGCGCGAAGGAGCAGTCGGCCGAGTTGATGCGAGCGGTCGGATCCTTGCCGGTTGACGTAGACATACGACCGCGGCAGCGATTGCTTCGTACCGCATAGGAAGATTCTCCAGCGCCCACTGGCGTGTCACCGATTACAACACCATAGCCCGACTTAAACACCGCCTGTAAAAATATGTCATTAAGTCAGCATGTTAGGCGCGCGCCGGCGCGTGTTACCACTACAATTTCGGGGGTAATCTCAGGCGAGTTGTTCGTCGAGGTTGTGTGGCAGAGCGATGCCAGCTGCCTTGAAGACGTTGCCCACTTGGCCCGTGACGTGAGTTCTGGTTGTGACGATGCGACCATCCTTTTCGATGGTGGCCTCCTGGAGGCGGTCGAGATCGCGTAGGAGCGGCTGCCATTCGGGCGTCAGGCCTTTGGCCCGGCAGAGGCGGCGCAGTTCCTTGCTGAGCACGAGCGCCAGGAACGAGCAGAACACATGCCCGCGGATGGCGGCATCGGATTGGTGGAAGATCGGCCGGGTATTGAAGGTTGCCTTGGCGGCGCGGAACAGGCTCTCGACCTCGAGCAAATCGCGATACCGCAGCACGGCCTGGAGCGGGGTCACCTTCGCGTTGGTCCGCACCACGGTGATACCGTCGTAGCGGGCTTCCTCGGCAAGCTTGCCGACATCGATCTTGAAGTTCTTGCCGCTGGCCTTGAGGTAACGCCGGTAGGCCGAGTTGCCGACCAGTGCCTTGTCGCCCTTCTTGAGCTGTGCCTCGAGGCCGGCGATGATCGCCTGGCGGTCGGCCTTGTCCTTCTCGGCCTCGGCGTCATTGCGGCTGACGATGTAGCGGTCTTTACCGACCTTGACCTCTTTGACCCACAACTGAGTTTCACCGCGCTGGCGCTCGAGAACGAGCGGAACCATCGGCGCCGTGTCATTGAGCACGACGTTGTGGATCACGCTGCTCGAGCGTTCGCGGGCCCCCAGAATGTATTCCATGCCCAGCTTTTCGAGCGCGGCGATGGTATCGGCGCTGATCATGCCGCGATCGGCGTGCGAACGCGCTTCGGCGTCACACGCGCCTGCGTTGTCGAGCGGGGCCTTCTTCGAGCCTTGACAATACCGTTTCTGACCATCACCAGGCAAGAACATGTTCACCCGGTGAAGCTTTGTGCTGTAACGCCAATTTTAACCCGAGCTACTTAAGCGGGTGGAGGAGCTCGTTGGAAGCCTATTCCATTTTGGAAAGGCATCTTGTATGTTGGTTGAAAAGGAGAGGCCAAATTGACTGTCGCTGCCGTATCCCGATGCCTTACACTATTGGAACTGCTTGCGGGTGAACGTGAGCCTGTAGAGTTGTCGGATCTAGCGGATCGGCTCGACATGCCTCCTAGCGCGGTCCACAGGCTCATTGCGACGCTGGTGAACCACGGGTGGATCATCCAAGACAACGCCAGCCAGAAATATGCGCTGTCGCTGCGAATGAGCACCCTGGCTTTCCGAAATCTTGATGCGCGCAACGTACCGGACGTAGTCCAATCGGTCTTGAACAGGTTGGCTGCGGAAACGCGGGAATATTGCCGTCTTGCTATTCTGGAAGGGCGTGACTTGGTCTGGGTGGCTAGGGCCCAAGGTGCCGTCACCGGGTTGCGGTACGATCCCGATATGGGGCAGGAAATAGTGCTGCATGCAACTGCTAACGGAAAGGCTTGGCTTTCCACATTGCCGGAGGAAGAGGCGCTTGAGATCGTTTACTCGCGCGGGTTTGGAGCAACGCGCCAACTCGGGCCGAACTCAGCTCGCTCTATCGATCAGTTAAGGGTTCGGCTCGAGGAGACGCGGCAGCGGGGCTTTGCCACCTCCTTGGAAGAAGCTGAAACCGGGACCGCCGCTGTCGCGGTACCATTCCGCGCCAGTTCTGAGGAGGAAGCGCCAGTTGCCGGCACGATATCAGTCGCGGGCCCGCTTATCCGCATTACACCCGAGCGCTGGCCAGAACTTGCTGCCGCACTTAACCGAGCGGCGACGGAACTCAGCCACATCTGGCCGCTTCGAAGCCGTCAGCGGACGATGACACCACTAACTCTTGCAGCAGGAGTAGCAGTAGCCAAGAGAGCGCACTCTGCATGACACATAACCAGCATCGATATCATTTCCGCCATTCGGCGACCACAGAAACTGAAGGCTGTTGGTAGATGACGGCTATCGTATTCAACCATGCCACGGTGCGCGAACGCGCTGACATGCTGAGCTTTCTGCACCTGAGCGCTGAGCGAGGCATCGATACAGTTTCCATTTGGGGAGACGAGATAACCAAGGTTGGGGAAGCAAATGCTCTGGCAGCATTGCGCGACCATGGTATGAAGGTTTCGGGTTATAATCGTATTGGCCCCTTTGTGCCGGAGTACTTGGGCCGCGCCGAAGCAGAACTGGAAAGGGCGGCGCGGTTTGGCGCCGACCATGTCTTCCTATTCACCGGTGGGCTTACAGAAGGAGAACGGGGGCTAACGGCAGCACGGTGGCGGGCGGAAGACCAGATCGGCCGGCTACTGGAAATGGCAAGACGCATAGGAGTGAAGCTCGCTATAGAGCCCTTACATCCAATGCTTGCCGGCGACCGCAGCGTCATTACAAGCTTAACGTCTGCCAACGACCTGTGCGAGGCTTTGGGGCCCGGGATCGGCGTGGTCGTGGATGTCTACCATCTTTGGTGGGACGAGCGACTCGAAGCAGAGATTATGCGCGCTGGCCGAGCTGGGCGGCTTCTTGGTTTTCACGTCAATGACTGGCTGCTGCCAACCCGGCATCTCTTAACCGATCGCGGAATGATGGGGGATGGCATCATCGACCTGCCATCCATAGAAGGCATGATGCGACGAGCGGGTTTCCGCGGTGCGATAGAGATTGAGATTTTTTCAACGGATTGGTGGGCCCGCGATCCAGCAGAATTGATGGATGTCGCCATCGCTCGTTGCCAAGGTCTATTTAGCGACCTCGTATATGAAAGGGCAGCTCAGGCCGTTCAGCTCTTGTAGTTCCAGGGCATGAGGGCGTCGATGTCGCTGTTGGAAGCAGCCATTGGCGATGCGCTCGAGGGTCTGGGTAAGCCGGGCGTGCGGATTGATCTGATTCATCGTGGCGCGGTGCCAGCAGCGAGACGATGGTAGCCCATGTCCGCCCGCCGCCGGTCCAGGCAAGTTGCAGGTTCTACTATTGGCGGTAAGCAGCGGAGCCGCCTTGGACTTGGCCTAACCCCAAATCTCGCAAATATGGTCAGCGATCAGCCCAACCTGTCCTCTGATCATGTGTAAGCCCGAATGGGTCTCGACACCTCGCGCTTCGGCTTTCGACAACAGACGAGTCCTCTCTGGTTGCGCAATGACCTCCGCCATCGTCATACCGGGTCGCAATAGGTCGGGGTCAAGCGGCAAAGCATCGTGATCATTTAGCCCGAGGGAGGTGGAGTTTATCACCAGTTGTCCGACCGTGGGCTCGGCAGGCCCAACTTTGGCAACGATCCGTCCGAAATCAGCATTCACCGTATCGGCCAATGCCTGCGCCTTCTCCGTGGTGCGGTTGGAGATTGTGATGCTATTCGCTCCCGCTTCCACCAGTGCGAAAGCAATCGCTACAGCGGCTCCTCCAGCCCCCAGGAGCAGTACGTCACGATTCTCGATCGCGACGCTATTCGCCTGAAGTCCGCGAACGAACCCTTTTCCATCGAACTGATAGCCACGAAAGCTGCCGTCCCGCTCACGCCGCACAACATTGACGGCGCCCACGCGCTTTGCCAGAGGATCAAGACTGTCGCAGAGCTTGAGGGCGGTCTGCTTGTGGGGCAAAGTAATGCCGAGCCCAATGAGGTTCGGCATGCCCTTCAATCCCGCCCAGATCGTCTCAAGCTCCTGTGCCGGAACCTTGAGAGGGACACATGCAATATCGACACCGCGCGAGCTGAAGATCGCATTGATCGTGGCAGGCGTTCTCGCCTGCGCGATCGGATCTCCGATCATGCCCATCAATCGCGTGGTGCCTTTGATCTGGAAGCAGTCTACCATGAGAGCTCCTCGCGCTTGAGCCAAACGATGCTGCCATCTTCGATGCCGACGATGAGATCGAGGGCGCCACGACCGGCCCAGTCCACTGCTTCTGGGGAAGCGACATGCATGGCCATGGCAATGGTTTCATTTCGGAACTTGAAGGGAATCGGCAGGGCAAAACGCGGCTCTTCAGGCGTTCCGACATTGCGGGCATAGAACAGGCCGGCCTGCTTCGTCGTGTTGCGCGGTGCACCGGTTGCCGGATCCGGCGGAACACAGGCGCGGGCATGCGTGCCGAAGATCAGGTCCGTACGCCCCGTGCCTTCCCAGTCGCAGAAGCAGAGCTTCACGCGACCGCGACCGCCACCGACGTCGATAGTGAATCGCATCGGATCACCGTTCTCCCAGCGAACATAGCGCTTGTCCACGAGCTCAGTATCGGAGGACTTCTTCCAGTCGCTAAGAACGCCTTTCTCATCCAAAGCCAGATAGTGAAGTTGCCCATCCTTAAGCCAGTCGACGACTGCCGGACGCACGCGCCAGACGGTCTTCAGCGGCTTGCCCTTGTAGGTGAGAAACTCTTCCTCAGCGAAGCGTGGTGGCAAGATCCTTTCACCAGTGTTGCGGAACAACCGATGACGGCCGGTTACGTCGCTAACGAGAATGTCCATATGCCCGGAGCCGGTCCAATCCGCAATCGTCGGGCAGGAATAACCGAACATCTTTTCCGATGGCCCCTGAATAGAACCGGCTAGCCCCGCCGCAAGCCGGATCGGCTTTCCATCAGCTCTCAACATTACATCCTTATCGAGGTAGATCGTCCCGTTCTCCTCCCGGCTTTGATAAAACAGAAGTTCGCCAGTGCTATTACCAACAACGAGGTCGAAATGGCCGTCTCCGCTAAAGTCATACGCTGCGGGGCTCGGCAATACGCCCGCGTGAACCAAGGGCTTGGAGGTTTGGATCCGTCCACGCTTCTCAAACCGAGGAAGGCCATCTTGGCCATCGCCACAGTTCTTCAAATAGGTGACGTAGCCATCTTCGGCGCCGACAAGAATGTCTTCGCGGCCATCGCCGTCCCAGTCCACTACACAGGGTAGATGGATGCAGTGATCGAGCTCGAGGACCGTATCGTCAGGAGTCCGAATTAGGCTGGTCGGTTCGAACTGCCCGTCCTCGCGCTGGCGAGTGATATGCAGAATGTTCCAGAACTCGCCTGCGATCAGGCTTTGGCGCGATCCGCCAAAACGGCCGAAGGCTGGCGCAAGCTGACCATAGACTTCCAGTGGGGTCTCACCGGCGATGAGGGGACGACCACGTTCCAGCACTGGGCTTGCCAAGGTGCCCTTATTCTTGAACGCATAGAGGAAGCCGCGGAGCGGCCCGCCGAGCCAACGCCCCGCCTCGTCATAACCGCGATAGCCTTCATCATTCCATTCCAGACCGTTTGGCCAGTAGTCATCCCAGTAATCGCTGCCGACGATCAACTCAGGGACGCCGTCTCCGTCAATGTCGTGGAAGCGGGCCATGTGGAAGTATTCGTTGCCCTTGACCCAATCCGCGTCGAGATCGAGCCGCACTGGCTCGCCGAATTCCGGCGCTCCCTTCTCGCCGATATTCGGGAAAACATAGATCTGCTTACGCATGCGCGAGGCAGATACCAGATGGAAAGTTTCGCCGTCTTTTACGGCGGTCACGTATCCCCGGACGCCTTCAATCAGCTCTTCCTCGCCCAGAATCGGCGTGCTATCAGGATTAGTCCCGATTTGGCGACGTAGAAAGACGCGTCCATCGTAACAAGCGTCCCAAGCGGAGAGAAGCAGGTCACGGGTTCCCGTGCCGCTCCAATCGACAATCTCGACACAGGTGATGATCCGTCCGGCGACCGCCGCCGATGGTACCTTCGGGTGATAGCGGAGCACTTCCGAACCGTAATCCGGCCCGCGCCACACGATCGCATCGTCCTCCCACCTCTTCACACTCACGCCTATTTCTCCTTGTTAAAAGGACCAGTGGAATGCTATTCTAAAACGAAATCTATTTTCAAATCCAGCGGAAAGAAGCGTAATGACGAAAAATGCGCATGGAATCGTTCCGGTCATGCTCACGCCCTTGACCCCCGACAACTGCATCGACTGGGAAGGGCTGGAGCAACTGGTGGAGTGGTACATTCAGAGCGGTGCGGACGCCCTCTTTGCCGTCTGCCAATCAAGTGAAATGCAGAAGCTGTCGCTGGACGAGCGAATTGCTCTCTCCAAGAAAGTGGTGTCGCTCGCTCGTGGACGCCTGCCGGTAATAGCGTCTGGGCACATCAGCGAGAGTCCAGAGGATCAACGCACCGAATTGATGGCGATGGCGGACACCGGCATTGATGCCTTGGTACTTGTAACCAATCGACTGGACATCGTGCACAGCGGGACGGAGGCCTTCCGTTGCGGTCTTAAGGCAGTTCTGAGTTGCGTGCCAAATGATTTAGCGCTGGGCCTTTACGAATGCCCCGCGCCCTATCGGAGGCTGCTGACTGACGAGGAATTCAAAATATGCCGGGATACAGGGCGCTTTGTTACGCTCAAAGATGTCTCCTGCGATTTAGAAACGGTCAAGCGTCGTGTAGCGCTGTCCGCTGATTCAGGATTCGCCGTGGTCAACGCCAATGCTGCAATCGCCGCGGCTGCGATGCGTGAAGGTTCAAAGGGATTCGCAGGGGTCTTCACCAACATCCATCCCGATCTCTATGCGTGGCTCTATCGCCACGCTACCGAAGATAGCGTTTTACGCCGCGAGCTAGAGATATTTTTGGCGCTCGCCGCGATGGCCGAGCCGATGGGCTATCCCGGCCTCGCAAAGGTCTATCACACCCGCCTAGGAACCTTCTCTAGCGCTCACTCACGTGTCACCGACTACGACATCGCGGAGCGCCACTGGGCTGTAATGAGTTTGCTAGACCACATTCATGCAGGGGCCGAACGCTTCAGACAAAAAATAGCTGAACGCGCCTAGCGATTTATGCATCTGACATGGGGCGCTTTCAATGTGCGTTGGATCCTCAGGGCACGCACGATCAAGATTGCCACTTTTCACTGCGGAAGCTGGAGATCTGGGCGAATTTCCACGGTCTATAGACGAGGTACTAATGATCGTCACGTTCGGTTCAATCAATGCCGACCTCATTTTCGCACTCGAGCACATGCCGCAGCCGGGGAAAACGCTTCTCGCAAAGCAATTTCGGACAGAGGCGGGCGGCAAGGGCGCCAATCAGGCAATTGCAGCTTCGCGCGACGGCGCCACGGTCGTCATGGCGGGGGCCGTCGGTCAGGATGCACTGGCCGAAGTCGCCATGCAAAACCTGATCCACTCGGTAGATGTCAGCCGAGTAGCTCGTGTTTCAGAGCCGACGGGTTGTGCTTCGGTTCTGATCGACGCTCAAGGCCGCAACATGATCGCAGTGGCTCCTGGCGCCAATCTCGTTGCGCGCTCTGACGTGGTAGACGATAGCCTTATTCGCGAAGCAAGTGTTGTTCTCCTTCAGATGGAGAATGATACCGCGCAGATTGAGCGGCTCATCCAGCGCGCCAAACAAATTGGTGGCAGGACGATCCTCAACCTCGCACCTGCTTTTCCACTAGGTCATGAGGCTCTGTCGAGTTGCGATTTGGTTGTCGTCAACGAGGACGAAGCTGAGGCGCTGGCCGAGTGGCTGGAATGCAAGCCCACGGTTGAAGAGTTGTCCAACCGCTTGCAGACGGGCGTCCTGAGAACGCTTGGCGGCAGCGGAGCGGAAGCCTTAGCCAACGGCGAGAAGATTTCTGTTGCCGCCATACCTGTCGACGTCAAAGACACAACAGCAGCCGGCGACTGCTTCGTAGGTGTCCTAGCCTCAGCGCTTGATCGGGGCTTGTCGCTTAAGGCTGCCATGTATCGAGCTGTAACGGCAGCAGGAATCTCATGTTCTCGCAAGGGCAGCCAGTCAAGTATTCCTTTTGCGGTCGAGACGGATCGATGGGTTCTGCAAATCTCGGGCTAAAGGTCGCTAGATGTGACGTTTTTGAATCCCTTAACGTTCAGCGCGATTAGCGGAGATTCAGCATGAATTATGCTTCGTTCCTTGCGACAGTACTAACACTTCTTCTGGCCCCTGGTCCGACTAACACGTTAATGGCGCTTGCGGGAGCTCAGAAAGGGCTTGCCAGTGTGATTCGCTTCCTGCCTGCCGAGTTGCTCGGTTATCTTACCGCCGTTTTGCCGCTCGCTTGTGTTGGTTCCAGGTTGTTAGAGCGCTGGCCGACGGCCGCGGCCACGATTAAGGTAGTGGCCGCAATCTGGGTGATGTATCTCGCCCTGAAACTCTGGGGAGTCCCACTTGAGAAAGGGGGAAAGAACCAGGTGACGGCACGGCGAGTCTATTTGACCACCGTGCTGAATCCGAAGGCGCTGATCTTTGGTCTTGTCCTCGTGCCCGCTCCCGTGGACGCGCAGTTCCTTCCGAAAATCGGACTGTTATCTCTTTCCGCAACGGCCGTCGCCCTCATATGGGGTTCTGCAGGGGCGCTCACACATGTCGGAAGAGCAGGGGACACTCGCTTGGGTATAGTCCAACGTATTGCTTCGATCTGGTTGGCTATCGTTTCGGTGACACTCCTTGCTTCTTTGTTTGAAGGATAGACCGCCGGGACCGCCTGATCCCGAACTCTATTTCTGCAGCCAGGCAGGCGGACACAAGGCGCCCCCGCATGTCAGCTCTCGACATGACACAGCATCAGCCCCCAATTCTCGATGTTGACGGAACACTTCTGATAATTGCGAGCGCCTTCGCGAGCTGCATCTAACATGCAGTCGCACCCGCCGCATCTTTTCAAAGGTTGCAGGAACAGACGGGTGGCAAGGAGGCAGACGGCAGCAGGTTGTGCATCTTGCCCCCAAAATCGCGGTCGGGGCATTGAGTTGACATATGCGCAACGCCCTCGTTGACAAGAAGGTCGGCTATCTATAGTTAGAACGCTGTTCCTATAATGGCGTATGAGAGAGGCTCTAGCCCTTGAGCGGCCCTCGACATATCGAAATAATAGGAGGCTAAGGCCTCTCACCAAGAGACTTGTCGGACAGGAGACGTTCCAGTGAAAGTTGCATTGATCGACACGGCCCATTGGCATGTCCCGCTCTACCTCGCGGCATTGGAAAAAGCTGGCGTGGGAGTGGTAGGCGTGTCCGATCCTACGGGAACGACGGGGCCCTCCCTAGCTCAAAGATTTAAGACGAGATGCTTTGCAAGCTGCGAGGAGCTTATCTCGCACGTGAGACCTGAGCTGGCATTTGTCTTTGGCAGGCACATCGACATGCCTAAAACAGCCAATCTGCTGCTGGATCACGACATTCCATTCGCGATCGAAAAGCCGTGTGGGACAAGAGCTGCGGATGTTCAACAGCTGGCCGAGAAGGCGGCCCATAAGCAAGCATTCGTGGCAATCCCTTTTATCTTCCGCTTGAGTGACACAATGAGGGTCATCCAGAGTGGAGGAGCTCCTGTTAGAGTAGACCACGCCAGCTTTCGGTTTATTGCTGGACCGCCAAGCCGCTATGAGCGAGCCGGCAATCCTTGGATGCTGGAGCGCGACATCGCCGGCGGCGGGCCATTGATCAACGTTGGTGTGCACATGGTCGACCTTTTCCGGTCTTTAAGTGGAAGCGAGATCGTGGCCGTATCGGCTTTTGCTACATCGCACATCAATAAGTTATCGATCGAAGATTTCATTACCGTCACGCTTCAATGCGAATCCGGGGCGGTCGGCACAATCGAATGCGGGTACACCTTTCCCAGTGCCCCTGGCCGGCAACGTGAGTTTACGTTCTCTATTCGGGCCGGCGACCGCTTCTTGCGCTCCGTGGATAAGGGCATCGAAGTCATTAAGGACGGAAGGACTGGGATTGAGCACGAATTTGTGCCTGCCGAGTTCGAAACCGACCTGTATTACACCAATTTCGTCGAACACGTGCTCGAGGCTTTGGTGGAAGGCAGCCCCACGATAGCGGATTTCCGAGACGCAGCACGCGTGCTGGAACTGGTCGAAGCAGCATACACATCGGCAGCTAAAGGCGGTCTTACAGTCCACTTATCTCACTGAATACAAGACGCAAAAAGCGTCTTCCCATTCACCACAAGTCAGGAGAGCTCAATGAGTAGCGTATTCCACCGAATTCCGAAGCGCCAGCTTCCCGTCGCTGTCAAAGGCGACGGCATGTACATATTCGACAAGGACGGCAAGCGATACATCGACGGCTACGCTGGTGGTGCCTGCGTCTCGTGCCTTGGTCACAGCCAGGAAGCCGTAATCGAGGCAGTTCGGGATCAAATCGGGAGGATGGCCTTCTTCCACTCCGCTATGTTCACCTCGGAGCCGCTCGAGGAACTTGCGTCTATCCTGACGACGGATGCTCCGACAGACCTAAACCGGGTGTTTTTTACAAACAGCGGGTCCGAGGCGGTCGAAACAGCGGTAATGATGGCTCGGCAATACTTCGTGGAGATTGGTCAGCCGCGGCGAAAAAAGGTAATCGGGCGGCGGGCCAGCTATCACGGTGCCGGCCTGACCGGGCTTGGCATTGGCTACCAGGTAGCGCGCCGCACACCCTTCGAAGAGGTTCTTCCGAGCGTATTTCACATTTCGCCTTGCTACGAATACAGGGGACGACTGGAAGGGGAAACGCCCGAGCAATATGGGTTGCGTGTAGCCAATGAATTGGAACAGGCAATTCTAGGGCTCGGCCCGGAAACCGTAATGGCTTTTGTGGCGGAAACGGTTACCGGCACAACCAACGGCGCTACTCCACCAGTTCCGGGCTATTTCAAGCGGATTCGCGAGATCTGTGACAAGTACGGTGTTCTGCTCGTCTTGGACGAGGTTTTCTGTGGCTTGGGCCGAACCGGCACGCTGCATGCCTGTGAGCAGGACGGGGTGGCTCCTGACTTCCTGACATTTGCCAAAGGTATCGCTGCTGGTTACCAACCGATTGGTGCGACGATGGTCAATCAGAAAATCTACGATGCTATTGTCTCCGGTTCAGGAACCTTCAAAGGCGGATACACCTATTCGGGTCACGCGACTGCATGTGCGGCAGCGGTTGCGGTGCAAAAGTTCCTGCGTGC
>SAQG01000064.1 GCA_004020315.1 Mesorhizobium sp. | reverse complement strand
GCGCTATCTCACTTCCTGGCCCTTCTGCCAGCCGTTAATGAGTTCACGCCCTAGTATAGCTTGCATTGCGGGGGGCTTGCCCGAATGGTTCCATGGCACCGTCTGAATGGCCAGACATGGTGGATGCTTGGGGTGATCTGCCTGGCTTCGTGCCTCGTCCTGGGACACACGGCCTTCGCGGCGAACACAAAAACCGCGCCGGATCTTGGTCCGACGATGCGGTTTGTTGTCGTCCGCAGCAGCGCGCCTGGTTGCGAACCGACCTGTCCGGAATGGATATCGGCTGAAGGCTCGATAGAAGCCGGCACGCCGGCCCTGTTCAAACGCACGCTCAAGGCGCTCGGCAGCCGAAAACTGCCTGTGGTCGTGGACTCTCCCGGCGGCAACGTCGAAGCGGCGCTTGCGCTGGGCCGGCTGCTCCGCAAGAACAAACTCGATATCGCGGTCGGCAAAACCCGGTTCACCGGTTGCCAGCCCGATGCCGAGGACTGCAAGGAAAACGACGGCAACGCCGCTCGCCATTTCGGCAACGCCTATGCCAGCGGCGCCATCTGCAATTCCGCTTGTCCGCTGATGTTTGCCGGCGGCATCAGGCGCGTGGTCGGACAATGGGCCTATCTCGGCGTTCATCAGATCACCACGACCTACATCCGCACGAAATTGCAGTACCGGACCACCTATCGCGTGGTGAGAGGCAAGAAGAAAATCCTCAGCAAGAAGATCGTCGGCCGCAAGAACGCCGGCAGCTACAAGACCTACGAGATGAGCAAGTCGGTGGAGAAAAGACTGGCGGCCTATCTGAAGGAAATGGGCGTCGACCGGGGCGTGCTCGAGACGATGAAGAACACGCCGGCCAGCAGCATACAGCAGCTGGCTCCCTACGACATGCTGCAGGCGAAGCTGGTTACCAGCCTGGATGCCGTCGACTTGCTGACCGCGCCCACCCTATGCAGCACCGATCCGGTGGCCGCGAACTGCAGGGAAATACCGGCGCTGGCCGGCGACGTGGTGGCGTATGCCAAGCCAGCTCCCGCCGCGCCGGTCGAACCCCAAACCGCGCAGCGGGCCGATGTTGGAGACATGCGCTTCGTTCTGGTTCGCGGCAGAAGTTTTCTCTGTGATCCCAACTGTCCCGAATGGATCTCGGCGGAAGGCACGATCAGCGCTCAAACGCCGGAACGGCTGCGCCAACTGCTGGACACGATCGGTGATCGGCGACTGCCCGTGGTGATCAACTCGCCGGGAGGTGACGTGCTCGGCGCTCTGGCCGTCGGAAGGTTGATCCGAGAACGCAAGCTCGACGTGGCGGTTGCGCGGACGGACTTCATTGGATGCGAACCGGACAAGGCGGATTGCACCGCCCAAGATGGCGTCTATGTCGGGCTCACGATCGATGCGAGCGGCGAGTGTGGCGCGGCCTGTCCGATCATGCTTGCCGGCGGTGTCAGGCGCCTTGTCGGTCCTCGCGCGCAGTTGACCGTGCATTCGATGGGATTGGAGCAGCGGGTGAAAACCTATCTCAAAGACATGGCAGTCGGACCCGGTCTGCTGGTTGCGATGCAGTCGGTGCCGGCCTCGCGCCATCGGCAGCTCGAACCCGACATGATGTTGAAAGTCGGGCTGACGACCGGGCTTGAATCGGTCGATGAATTTACCGGTCCGACCATCTGCAAGTCGGAGCCAACGCCAGAGAATTGCCGCGTGGTGTCGACATCCGAAGTTCAGGCCGAGGCGCCCGTCAAATTGTAAGGCGCGGGCACGCTGCCGGTCCAAACTGGCCATCGAGGCAGGTTGAGCAACGTTGGATAGTTCCGCTATCGTCCGAAGCAATTGACAGTCCGCCCCGTCGAGGATCGAGAATGAGCCAGGATATCCCGACATTGTTCGAATGGGCCGGCGGCACCGAAGCGCTGAACCGCCTGACCAAAACCTTCTACGACAAGGTATTTCAAGATCCCATCGTCGGCCCGGTGTTCAAAAGCATGTCGCCGGACCATCCCGCGCATGTCGCGGCCTTCATCGGCGAGGTCTTTGGTGGACCGAAGACCTACAGCGAAGAGCACGGCGGCCACCGCGAGATGGTGATGCACCATCTCGGCAAGCATCTGAGCGAGGAACAGCGCCGCCGCTGGATCAACCTGCTGGCTGACGCCGCCGATGAAGTCGGCCTGCCGGACGATCCGGAATTCCGCTCAGCGTTCATGGCCTATGTCGAATGGGGATCGCGGCTGGCGAAGATGAATTCCAACCTTGGCGAGACCTGCGATCCCGAGACTGAGCCGATGCCGGCCTGGGGCTGGGGCGTGCCCGGCGGGCCGTACAGGCCGCCGAGCGCGAAATAGCCGTCTCCCTAGCCCGCTTGGGGCGAAGCGGGGTAATCCTTCCTGAATGCGCCACAATATGCCGCGACGTTCGGCCGATTCGGCAATGAACAAGGTTTGGCGATGCTGATCGCTCATCTTCCGGCTGGCTACATACTCGGTACTTTCGCACGAAACCGTTGGCCCGGCAGATCGGGGATCATGCCGGCGACTATGCTCGGCAGCGTCTTCCCGGATATCGACATGGTCTACTTCCATTTTGTCGATGGCGGCCGAACCCATCACCACGCCTACATCACGCATTGGCCGCTCTTCTGGGCAGCGGCCGGCCTTGTGGCATTGTCGGTCGCGAAATGGCGTGGTCAGCGATATCTGGCCCCCGTCGGCGCCTTCTTTGCCGCCGCAATGATACACATGATTCTGGACACCGTGGCCTCGCCTATAATGTGGCTAATGCCGTTCGACCGGCGTGCGCTCGAACTCGTCACGGTTCCGGCCATGTATCGCAACTGGGTCATAAGCTTCATGTTGCATTGGACTTTTGCCCTCGAACTTCTCATATGCACCTGGGCGCTGGCCCTCGGATTTCGCCGATCGCAGCCTGTCGTAGCCACGCCTAAAAACTCGACTTGAGTTCTTGTCCGCTTTATGAAATAGCAGCGCGCGATACGGGCATAGCTCAGTTGGTAGAGCGGCGGTCTCCAAAACCGCAGGTCGTAGGTTCGAGCCCTGCTGCCCGTGCCATTTTTCGAAATGGCCAATTCATGGAAAATGTCTGGTCCTCCACGCATCGGCCTTTTGAAAATCGCGCGGTGACTTGCCATATAGGCTGTTTTGAGGCATAAGAGCGCCATAGCCGGGACGGGACGACTGGATGGTTCCGAGGCGGCGTTGGGCATAAAGCGGACACTTGCCACTTGCGTGGACCAAGAATCGGTTTTATGTAGACGAAACAGACACGCGACGCGTGGAGCTGGGAAGCCGGCTTTACGCGTCCGATTTGCATGGGCGAAATGATTGCGCTGATTCGGCGCGAACACAGGCTCAGGCGGCACATCCCGGCCAGCGGGATCATCCAGGAGATCCGGTCAACGGGTCTTGCAGACAGAGCGGCACATGGCTTCGAAAACCACAAATCCTTTCGTCTTTCTCCAGCAGGTTCGCGCGGAGACCGCCAAGGTGACTTGGCCGTCGCGTCGCGAAACGATGATCTCGACGGTGATGGTTCTGGCGTTCGCTGTGATCGCGATGATCTTTTTCTTTACTGCCGATCAGCTCATGGGCCTCGCGGTCGAGCAGATCTTGGGCATTGGACGCTAAGTCCGGCGATTACGGAGAAGTCTTGAAATGACTGCGCGGTGGTACATCGTCCACGCCTATTCGAACTTTGAAAAAAAGGTCGCTGAGGACATCGAGAACAAGGCCAAGCAGAAAGGCCTGTCCGCTGACATCGAGCAGATCGTGGTGCCGACCGAGAAGGTCGTCGAGATACGCCGCGGCCGCAAGGTCGATGCCGAGCGCAAGTTCTTCCCGGGCTACGTGCTGCTGAAGGCCAACCTGACCGACGCGGTGTTCTCGCTCGTGAAGAACACGCCGAAGGTCACCGGCTTTCTGGGTGATTCGAAGCCGGTGCCGATCACCGAGGCCGAGGCGCAGCGCATTCTCAACCAGGTGCAGGAAGGCGTCGAGCGGCCGAAGCCGTCGGTCACTTTCGAGATCGGCGAGGCGATCCGCGTCTCGGACGGTCCGTTCGCGTCGTTCAACGGTTTCGTCCAGGAAGTGGACGAGGAGCGGGCGCGGCTCAAGGTGGAAGTTTCGATCTTCGGGCGCGCCGTGCCGGTCGATCTCGAATTCGGACAGGTCGAAAAGGGCTGATCCGAAATCCTTGTCGCCAAATCGGCGGTGAGGGAGGCGGCGTGGAAATCGCGGCCGAAAACGGGTGGGAGGCGAATGCAGCTTTAGCCGGCCGCAGGAACCGCACCACCAGACTGCAACCGCCGGTGTTGCCCAGATAGTGGGGCCGGCATGAGATAAAGGCAGGAAAGAGATGGCTAAGAAAATTGCAGGCCAGCTCAAGCTCCAGGTTTCCGCGGGTTCGGCTACGCCGTCGCCCCCGATCGGACCGGCGCTTGGTCAGCGCGGCATCAACATCATGGAGTTCTGCAAGGCGTTCAACGCGCAGACCCAGGAAATGGAAAAGGGATCGCCGGTTCCGGTCGTGATCACCTACTACCAGGACAAGTCGTTCACCTTCGTCATGAAGACGCCACCGGTGAGCTACTTCCTGAAGAAGGCCGCAAACCTGAAGTCGGGCTCTAAGGAGCCGGGCAAGCTCAAGGCCGGCACGATCGGCCGCGACAAGGTGCGCGCCATCGCCGAGCAGAAGATGAAGGATCTGAACGCAACCGATATCGAGGGGGCCATGCGCATGGTCGAGGGCTCCGCCCGCTCGATGGGCCTGGAAGTGGTGGGCTGAGATCATGGCGAAGATTGCAAAGCGTGTATCGAAGACCCGCGAAGGCATCGATCCCAACAAGGCGTATGCCTTGGGTGATGCGCTGAAGCTGCTCAAGGACCGGTCCTCGGTGAAGTTCGACGAGACCGTTGAAATCGCGATGAACCTAGGGGTCGACCCGCGACATGCCGACCAGATGGTCCGTGGCGTGGTCAATCTGCCGAACGGCACCGGCCGTACCGTCCGCGTCGCGGTCTTCGCGCGTGGCGACAAGGCCGAGGAAGCCAAGGCGGCCGGCGCCGATATCGTTGGTGCCGAGGATCTGGTCGACATCGTCCAGAAGGGCACGATCGACTTCGATCGCTGCATCGCCACGCCGGACATGATGCCGCTGGTCGGCCGTCTGGGCAAGGTGCTCGGCCCGCGCGGCATGATGCCGAACCCGAAGGTCGGCACTGTCACCACCGACGTTACCGCCGCCGTCAAGGCATCGAAGGGCGGCGCCGTCGAGTTCCGCGTCGAGAAGGCCGGCATCGTTCATGGCGGCGTCGGCAAGATCTCGTTCGACGTCAAGGCGCTGGAAGAGAACGTCCGCGCCTTCGCCGACGCGGTGAACAAGGCAAAGCCGGCTGGCGCCAAGGGCAACTACGTCAAGAAGGTGTCGGTCACCTCGACGATGGGCCCGGGCCTCAAGCTCGACGTCTCGACGCTGACAGCGTCCTGACACGAACCATTTGGATCGGCCGCTAAAGGGCCGATCCGCATACAGAATTCCGGGCCTCCGATTTATCTTGGCGGCCCGGTACCGGAAGTCGGAAGGCTTCCGGACATCCTGTCCGAGATTGCGGGCGGCCCCAAGCCTTAGTTCAAGGGGGCCTTAATTCATGTGGGCCTGCATGAGACGGGTGAAGACCGGACAACGGAGCGACTGCTCCAATGAAAGGTTCGAACCGTGTTTGCCTTTTGTCTGCGCACCATTCGGCTTGCCGGCTGGTGTGGCGAAAGGGGGCAGGATCCTCGAGCGTCGTTCGGGAGATCCGTTACTGGATGGCCCGGCCGGCAAAAGGCAACCCGACGCCTGTCCTCGTAATGGGAATGTTCCCGTTAACAGGATTGGGGTCAACTGGAGATAGGCAGTGGACAGAGCGGAAAAACGCGAACTCGTCACGGGCCTGAATGAAGCGTTTTCAGGCGCTGGTTCAGTCGTCGTGGCCCACTACGCCGGTATCACCGTCGCGCAAATGAACGACCTTCGGTCGAAAATGCGTGTCGCCGGTGGCACCGTCAAAGTCGCGAAGAACCGTCTCGCCAAAATCGCTCTTCAGGGCACGGACTCCGCATCGATCATCGACCTGTTCAAGGGACAGACGCTGATCGCCTATTCGGAGGATCCGATTGCGGCGCCGAAGGTCGCGTCCGATTTCGCCAAGGGGAATGACAAGCTTGTCATTCTCGGCGGCGCAATGGGCACCACCTCGCTCAACGCCGACGGTGTGAAGGCACTTGCCACACTTCCGTCGCTCGATGAGCTGCGCGGCAGGCTGGTTGGCATGATCGCCACGCCGGCAACCCGGATCGCCCAGATCGTCAATGCGCCTGCGGCTTCGGTCGCGCGCGTCATCGGCGCTTACGCCCGGAAGGACGAGGCGGCATGAGGCCGTTCCTCGCTATCACAAACACACGTTCGAACCTTATGAAGGAATATTGCAATGGCTGATCTGGCAAAGATCGTAGACGACCTTTCGAAGCTGACCGTCCTCGAGGCGGCCGAGCTGTCGAAGCTTCTGGAAGAAAAGTGGGGCGTTTCCGCTTCTGCTCCGGTGGCGGTTGCCGCTGCTGGCGGTGCTGCGGCCGCTGCTGCTCCGGTCGAGGAAAAGACGGAATTCGACGTCGTCCTCACCGAGGCGGGCGCTCAGAAGATCAACGTCATCAAGGAAGTTCGCGCCATCACCGGTCTTGGCCTCAAGGAAGCCAAGGACCTGGTCGAGGCGGCTCCGAAGCCGGTCAAGGAAGCTGTTTCCAAGGCCGACGCGGACAAGTTCAAGGCCCAGCTGGAAGCAGCCGGCGCCAAGGTCGAACTGAAGTAAGCGTTTGATATCGGCGGGCGGCTTCGCGCCGTCCGCCACTCCCTTGACGCGAAGGGAGGCTGCGTAACGCGAAGAGTACGAAAACCTCTTTCCTGAGGGCCGTAAACCGGCCTTCAGGAAACGGGTTTTCTCCCGTTTTGGCCGGCCACCGACAGGTGGCGGGTGAACAAATAAAAGGCCGCCGCCGAGGTGGCCGAGAATGCAAGGCGAGCCGCGGCGAGGCTCGTCCCGAGAATCGAGCTAAGGAGCGACGATGGCCCAGACACAAACTTTCAATGGCCGCAGACGCGTACGCAAATTCTTCGGAAAGATTCCGGAAGTTGCGGAGATGCCGAACCTGATCGAGGTTCAGAAGGCATCGTATGACCAGTTCCTGATGGTGGAGGAGCCCAAGGGCGGGCGTCCTGACGAGGGATTGCAGGCGGTTTTCAAATCGGTGTTCCCGATCTCCGACTTTTCCGGCTCCTCGATGCTGGAATTCGTGAAGTACGAGTTCGAAGCACCGAAATTCGACGTTGACGAATGCCGTCAGCGCGACCTGACCTATGCCGCGCCACTCAAGGTGACGCTGCGCCTCATCGTGTTCGATATCGACGAGGATACCGGCGCCAAGTCGATCAAGGACATCAAGGAGCAGGACGTCTATATGGGCGACATGCCGCTCATGACGTTGAACGGCACCTTCATCGTCAACGGCACCGAGCGCGTCATCGTCTCGCAGATGCACCGTTCGCCGGGCGTCTTCTTCGACCATGACAAGGGCAAGTCGCACTCGTCCGGCAAGCTGCTGTTTGCCGCGCGCGTCATCCCCTATCGCGGTTCGTGGCTCGACATCGAGTTCGACTCCAAGGACGTCGTGCACGCCCGCATCGACCGCCGCCGCAAGATTCCGGTGACGTCGCTGTTGATGGCGCTCGGCATGGACGCCGAGGAGATCCTGTCGACCTTCTACAACAAGATCACCTACAAGCGCGCCGGCGACCACTGGCGCATCCCGTTCAACGTCGAGCGTTTCCGCGGCCTCAAGGCCGTTGGCGACCTGATCGATGCAGACACCAACGAGGTCGTCGTCGAGGCCGGCAAGAAGATCACTGCCCGCCAGGCCAGGGCGCTTGGCGAAAAGGGTCTCAAGGCGATCAAGGCGACCGACGAGGATCTGCTCGGCAACTACCTTGCCGAGGACATCGTCAACTATGCGACCGGCGAGATTTTCCTCGAAGCCGGCGACGAGATCGACGAAAAGACGCTGAAGGTGCTTCTCGCCGCCGGCGATGACGAGATCAAGGTTCTCGACATCGACCACGTCAATGTCGGCGCCTATATCCGCAACACGCTCAACGTCGACAAGAACGAGAGCCGCCAGGACGCGCTCTTCGACATCTACCGCGTCATGCGCCCCGGCGAACCGCCGACGCTCGAAACCGCCGAAGCCATGTTCAACTCGCTGTTCTTCGACAGCGAGCGCTATGATCTGTCGGCCGTCGGCCGCGTCAAGATGAACATGCGCCTCGAGCTCAAGGCCGAGGACACCGTGCGCGTGTTGCGCAAGGACGATATCCTGGCCGTGGTCAAGACGCTGGTCGAACTGCGCGACGGCAAGGGCGAGATCGACGACATCGACAATCTCGGCAATCGCCGCGTGCGCTCGGTCGGCGAACTGATGGAGAACCAGTACCGCGTCGGCCTCTTGCGCATGGAGCGCGCGATCAAGGAACGCATGTCCTCGATCGAGATCGATACGGTGATGCCGCAGGACCTGATCAACGCCAAGCCGGCGGCTGCCGCCGTGCGCGAGTTCTTCGGTTCCTCGCAGCTGTCGCAGTTCATGGATCAGACCAACCCGCTGTCGGAGATCACCCACAAGCGCCGTCTATCGGCGCTTGGACCCGGTGGTCTGACCCGCGAGCGCGCCGGCTTCGAGGTGCGCGACGTGCACCCGACGCATTACGGCCGCATCTGCCCGATCGAGACGCCGGAAGGCCCGAACATCGGTCTGATCAACTCGCTGGCCACCTTCGCGCGCGTCAACAAGTACGGCTTCATCGAGAGCCCGTACCGCAAGATCGTCAACGGCAAGCTGACCAACGAGGTCGTCTATCTTTCGGCGATGGAAGAGGCCAAGCACCACGTCGCGCAGGCCAATGCCGAGCTCGACAAGGATGGTCGTTTCGTCGACGAATTCGTCATTTGCCGCAATGCCGGCGAAGTGATGATGGCGCCGCGCGAAAACGTCGATCTGATGGACGTGTCGCCGAAGCAGATGGTGTCGGTAGCCGCGGCCCTGATCCCGTTCCTCGAGAACGACGACGCCAACCGCGCGCTGATGGGCTCCAACATGCAGCGTCAGGCCGTGCCGCTGGTGCGCGCCGAAGCGCCGTTTGTCGGCACCGGCATGGAGCCGATCGTCGCCCGTGACTCCGGCGCCGCCATCGGCGCCCGCCGCGGCGGCATCGTCGACCAGGTGGACGCGACGCGTATCGTCATCCGCGCCACCGAAGATCTCGATCCCGGCAAGTCGGGCGTCGACATCTACCGGCTGATGAAGTTCCAGCGTTCGAACCAGAACACCTGCATCAACCAGCGTCCGCTGGTGCGCATGGGCGACCTGGTCAACAAAGGCGACATCATCGCCGACGGTCCGTCGACCGAGCTCGGCGATCTGGCGCTCGGCCGCAACGTGCTGGTCGCGTTCATGCCGTGGAACGGCTACAACTACGAGGACTCGATCCTCTTGTCCGAGCGCATCGTCGCCGATGACGTCTTCACCTCGATCCACATCGAGGAGTTCGAGGTCATGGCGCGCGATACCAAGCTCGGGCCGGAGGAAATCACGCGCGACATTCCAAACGTCTCGGAAGAAGCGCTGAAGAACCTCGACGAGGCCGGCATCGTCTATATCGGTGCGGAAGTGCAGCCGGGCGACATCCTGGTCGGCAAGATCACGCCGAAGGGCGAAAGCCCGATGACGCCGGAAGAAAAGCTTCTGCGCGCCATCTTCGGCGAAAAGGCATCGGACGTGCGGGACACCTCCATGCGCATGCCGCCCGGAACCTTCGGCACCGTCGTCGAAGTGCGCGTCTTCAACCGCCACGGCGTGGAGAAGGACGAGCGCGCCATGGCGATCGAGCGCGAGGAGATCGAACGCCTCGCCAAGGACCGCGACGACGAGCAGGCGATCCTCGACCGCAACGTCTATTCGCGCCTGTCCGACGTTCTCGTCGGCAAGGACGCGATTGCAGGGCCGAAGGGCTTCAAGAAGGGCTCGAAGCTGTCGAAGGACACGCTCGACGAGTATCCGCGTTCGCAGTGGTGGCAGTTTGCGGTGGAGAACGAAAAGCTCCAGAGCGAACTGGAAGCCCTGCGTGGCCAATACGATGATTCCAAGAAGGCGCTCGAACAGCGCTTCATGGACAAGGTCGAGAAGGTGCAGCGCGGCGACGAGATGCCTCCCGGCGTGATGAAGATGGTCAAGGTCTTCGTGGCCGTGAAGCGCAAGATGCAGCCCGGCGACAAGATGGCCGGCCGGCACGGCAACAAGGGTGTCGTGTCGCGGATCGTTCCAGTCGAGGACATGCCGTTCCTCGAGGATGGCACGCATGCCGATATCGTGCTCAACCCGCTGGGTGTGCCGAGCCGCATGAATGTCGGCCAGATTCTGGAGACGCATCTGGGCTGGGCTTGCGCCGGAATGGGCAAGAAGATCGGCGATCTGATCGACGCCTACAAGACGGCCGGCGACATCAAGCCGCTGCGCAAGACGCTCGAGAGCTTCATGCCGGCCAACGACCGCAACGAGCCGATCCGCGACTATGACGACGAGAGCATCGTTCGCCTCAGCGAGCAGATGCGCCGCGGCGTCTCCATCGCGACACCGGTGTTCGACGGCGCGCACGAGGCCGACATCAACATCATGCTGGAGCAGGCGGGCCTGCACACCAGCGGTCAGTCGCAGCTCTATGACGGGCGCACCGGTGAGCCGTTCGATCGCAAGGTGACGATGGGCTACATATATATGCTCAAGCTTCACCACCTTGTGGACGACAAGATCCACGCACGTTCGATCGGGCCGTACTCGCTCGTTACCCAGCAGCCGCTGGGCGGCAAGGCGCAGTTCGGTGGCCAGCGCTTCGGCGAGATGGAGGTCTGGGCGCTCGAAGCGTACGGCGCCGCCTACACGCTGCAGGAGATGCTGACGGTGAAGTCGGACGACGTCGCCGGCCGCACCAAGGTCTACGAGGCGATCGTCAGAGGCGACGACACGTTCGAGGCCGGCATCCCCGAGAGCTTCAACGTTCTCGTCAAGGAAATGCGGTCCCTGGGCCTCAATGTCGAGCTGGAGAACACCAAGCTCGACGACAACCCGATCCGGCTGCCCGACGCGGCCGAGTAAGCAAGACGCCCGGTCGCGGCTCCCGCGACCGGACGCCGAGCATGATCCCGAAAAGTGGTTACCGGTTTTCGGCCAAGATCATGCTCAAACAAGAAGTTTCTTCGGCCGTTGGCCGACAAGTCGGCGGGCGTTTGGCCCGCGCTAGATGCAAGGGGTTTTCGAGGACCCCGAAAAGGAGAACGGCATGAACCAAGAGGTCATGAATCTCTTCAATCCCCAGGCGCCTGCACAGGTGTTCGATTCCATCCGGATTTCGCTCGCCAGCCCTGAGAAGATTCTGTCCTGGTCGTTCGGCGAGATCAAGAAGCCGGAGACCATCAACTACCGCACCTTCAAGCCGGAGCGCGACGGCCTGTTCTGCGCGCGTATTTTCGGCCCGATCAAGGACTACGAGTGCCTGTGCGGCAAGTACAAGCGCATGAAGTACAAGGGCGTCATCTGCGAGAAGTGCGGCGTCGAAGTCACGCTGTCGCGCGTCCGTCGCGAGCGCATGGGCCACATCGAGCTGGCCGCGCCCGTCGCCCATATCTGGTTCCTGAAGTCGCTGCCGTCGCGTATCGGCACGCTGCTCGACATGACGCTGAAGGACATCGAGCGCGTTCTCTACTTCGAGAACTACATCGTCACCGAGCCCGGCCTCACCGCGCTGAAGGAGCACCAACTCCTCAGCGAGGAAGAGTACATGATCGCCGTCGACGAATATGGCGAGGATAGTTTCACCGCCATGATCGGCGCCGAGGCCATCCACGACCTTCTGGCCGGCATGGACTTGGAGAAGATCGCCGGCGACCTGCGTTCGGAACTGGCTTCGACCACGTCCGAGCTCAAGCAGAAGAAGTATCTGAAGCGGCTCAAGGTCGTCGAGAACTTCATGGAGTCCGGCAACCGTCCGGAATGGATGATCATGAAGGTGGTTCCGGTGATCCCGCCGGACCTGCGCCCGCTCGTCCCGCTGGACGGCGGACGTTTCGCCACGTCGGATCTGAACGATCTCTATCGCCGCGTCATTAACCGCAACAATCGCTTGAAGCGGCTGATTGAACTGCGTGCGCCCGGCATCATCGTGCGCAATGAAAAGCGCATGCTGCAGGAAGCCGTCGACGCGCTGTTCGACAATGGCCGTCGTGGCCGCGTCATCACCGGCGCCAACAAGCGCCCGCTGAAGTCGCTGTCGGACATGCTCAAGGGCAAGCAGGGCCGGTTCCGCCAGAACCTGCTCGGCAAGCGCGTCGACTATTCCGGCCGCTCGGTCATCGTGACCGGTCCGGAGCTCAAGCTGCACCAGTGCGGCCTGCCGAAGAAGATGGCGCTCGAACTGTTCAAGCCCTTCATCTATGCCCGTCTTGACGCCAAGGGTTATTCCTCGACCGTCAAGCAGGCGAAGAAGCTGGTCGAGAAGGAGCGTCCGGAGGTCTGGGATATCCTCGACGAGGTCATCCGCGAGCATCCGGTGCTGCTGAACCGTGCGCCGACGCTGCACCGCCTCGGCATCCAGGCGTTCGAGCCGATCCTGATTGAAGGCAAGGCGATCCAGCTTCACCCGCTGGTCTGCACGGCCTTCAACGCCGACTTCGACGGCGACCAGATGGCGGTCCATGTGCCGCTGTCGCTGGAAGCGCAGCTTGAAGCCCGCGTGCTGATGATGTCGACCAACAACATCCTGCACCCGGCTTCCGGCGCGCCGATCATTGTGCCGTCGCAGGACATGGTTCTGGGTCTCTACTATCTGTCGATCGTCAACCAGAACGAGCCGGGCGAGGGCATGGTGTTTGCCGACATGGGCGAACTCCAGCACGCGCTCGAGACCAAGGCGGTGACGCTGCACTCAAAGATCAAGGGTCGCTTCCGCTCGGTCGACGCCGAAGGCAATGTCGTGTCGAAGATCTACGACACCACGCCGGGCCGCATGATTATCGGCGAGCTTCTGCCGAAGAACGTCAACGTGCCCTACGAGACCGCCAACCAGGAGATGACCAAGAAGAACATCTCCAAGATGATCGACACCGTCTACCGCCATTGCGGTCAGAAGGAGACGGTCATTTTCTGCGACCGTATCATGGCCCTCGGCTTCAGCCACGCCTGCCGCGCCGGCATTTCGTTCGGCAAGGACGACATGCTGATCCCGGATGCCAAGATCAAGCTGGTCTCCGACACCGAGGCTTTGGCCAAGGAATACGAGCAGCAGTACAATGACGGCCTGATCACGCAGGGCGAGAAGTACAACAAGGTCGTCGACGCCTGGGCCAAGTGCTCGGAAAAGGTCGCCGACGAGATGATGGCCCGCATCAAGGCGGTCGAGTTCGAGGACAATGGCCGTCAAAAGCCGATGAACTCGATCTACATGATGTCGCACTCCGGTGCGCGCGGCTCGCCCACCCAGATGCGCCAGCTTGCCGGTATGCGCGGCCTGATGGCCAAGCCTAGCGGCGAGATCATCGAGACGCCGATCATCTCGAACTTCAAGGAAGGCCTGACTGTGCTCGAGTACTTCAACTCGACCCACGGCGCCCGTAAGGGTCTGGCCGACACCGCCTTGAAGACGGCGAACTCGGGTTACCTCACCCGCCGTCTGGTCGACGTGGCGCAGGACTGCATCGTCAACTCCGTCGACTGCGGCACCGACAAGGGCCTCACCATGCAGCCGATCGTCGATGCCGGCCAGGTCGTCGCTTCCGTCGGCCAGCGCGTTCTCGGCCGCACGGCGCTCGACGACATCACTCATCCGGTCACGGGTGAAGTTCTGGTCAAGGCCGGAACGCTGATGGACGAACGCGACGTCGAGCAGATCGAACAGGCCGGCGTCCAGTCGGTCCGCATCCGCTCGGCGCTGACTTGCGACGTCAGGGTCGGTGTATGCGCGGTCTGCTACGGACGCGATCTGGCCCGCGGCACCCCGGTCAACCAGGGCGAGGCTGTCGGCGTCATTGCGGCGCAGTCGATCGGTGAGCCGGGCACCCAGCTCACCATGCGTACCTTCCACATGGGCGGTACGGCGCAGGTGGTGGACTCGTCGTTCCTTGAAGCCTCGTATGAGGGCAAGGTCGAGATCCGCAACCGCAACGTGGTGCGCAACTCCGACGGCCAGCAGATGGTCATGGGCCGCAACATGGCGGTGCTGATCCTCGACGAGGCCGGCAAGGAGCGCGCCACCCACCGTGTCACCTATGGTTCGCGCATCTTCGTGGACGATGGCGACAAGGTGAAGCGCGGCCAGCGCATCGCCGAGTGGGATCCCTATACCCGCCCGGTCCTCACCGAAATCGAGGGCAAGGTGGCGTTCGAGGATCTGGTCGATGGCATTTCCGTCCAGGAAACGGCCGACGAATCGACCGGCATCACCAAGCGCGAGGTCATCGACTGGCGTTCGACGCCACGCGGCAACGACCTCAAGCCGGCGATCGTCGTCCAGGACACCAAGGGCAAGGTCGGCAAACTGTCGAAGGGCGGCGACGCCCGCTTCCTGCTCTCGGTCGAGGCCATTCTTTCGGTCGAGCCGGGCGCGCAGGTTCGCCCCGGCGACGTGCTGGCGCGTATCCCGATGGAAAGCGCCAAGACCAAGGACATCACCGGCGGTCTGCCGCGTGTTGCCGAACTGTTCGAGGCACGCCGTCCGAAGGATCACGCCATCATCGCCGAGATCGACGGCACGATCCGCTTCGGCCGCGACTACAAGAACAAGCGCCGCATCATCATCGAGCCGCATGACTCGACGCTTGAGCCGGTCGAATACCTGATCCCGAAGGGCAAGCCGTTCCATCTCCAGGACGGCGACGTCATCGAGAAGGGCGACTACATCCTCGACGGCAATCCGGCGCCGCACGACATCCTGGCTATCAAGGGCGTGGAGGCGCTTGCCTCCTACCTCGTCAACGAGATCCAGGAGGTCTACCGTCTGCAGGGCGTGTCGATCAACGACAAGCACATCGAGGTGATCGTTCGCCAGATGCTGCAGAAGGTCGAGATCACCGCGCAGGGCGACTCGACCTACATTCCGGGCGACCACGTCGACGTGATCGAGTTGGAAGAGGTCAACGAGCGCCTGGTCGAGGACGGCAAGAAGCCGGCCGAAGGCCAGCCGGTGCTCTTGGGCATCACCAAGGCTTCGCTGCAGACGCCGTCCTTCATCTCGGCCGCCTCCTTCCAGGAAACGACCAGGGTGCTGACCGAAGCTGCGGTTGCCGGCAAGACCGACATGCTGCAGGGGTTGAAGGAAAACGTCATCGTCGGCCGTCTGATCCCGGCCGGCACCGGCGGCACGATGAGCCAGATCCGGCGCATCGCCACCTCGCGCGACGAGCTGATCATCGACGAGCGCCGCAAGGCGTCGGGCGTCGAGGTCGCCGATAGGATGCTGACCGACATGGCTTCCGCCGCGCAGTAAGCGTGGCGGTACAGATCTCAGGCAACAAAGCCGTCGGGGCAACCCGGCGGCTTTTTTGTTTACCAGGATCTATCGACCTTGGTAGGCATGGTGATGGGGCAAAGGAGTCCGGGATGGACGAGGCTGCGCTTATTGATGAACGCGGCGCGCGACCGCATGAATTTTGCGCAGAAGAAACTCTGGGACGCGATTAGGATCAATCCAGAAAAATGGACGCACCACTCCCTTGACGACAGGGAGAATGGCATCTGGGTTGTTGCTTTGATTGGACGGAGCGTCGTCTCCTACAACGACTTCGAACACGGGTTTGATCGTTCAAGTTTCATCAAGTACGGGGAGATTTCTGAACTAGGCTGGGGGCAGGCCGATCTCGACGTGACGGTTCAGCATATTCTGAACGAACTTGAAATCGGACACCCAACGGCGCCACGTGTTTCTTCTCCGTAGCCTGCGCGATCTCGATAAAAATCGAATAAGCCTAGCTTCAATCGAAAAACGCTTCCACCACATTGCGCTTGCCGAGCATGAAGGCGTCGGCGACATGCTGCAGCGGGGCGAGATCGACATCAGAGACGCCGGCGCGCACGATCTCGGCGAAGCGCCTGTAGAGCATTGGATACTCGGCTTCCGGCTCGTCGTGAACGACGCGGCCGTCGACCGCGAGTTTTGACCCGCCGCCAGAAAGCACCATCGCGCCCTTGTCCGTCTCGGCCAGGATGTCCCAACTTTGCGGGCCGGTCTGGCGCCAGTCGAGTTCCATCGTCACCGGCAGGCCATTCGAGGTGCGGAAAGCGATGTGTGCGGCGATCGGGGCTGCGCGGTTTTCGGGAAAATCGAGAATTGCCGAGGTGATGAACATCGCCGGCAATATGTGGGTCGCAATCGACAGCGCGTTGATGCCGGGATCGAACACGCCGAAGCCGCCCGGGGCCCAGATCCAGTCCTGGTTAGGGTGCCAGCGGCGGACGTCTTCCTTCCAGTTGATGGCTGCCGATCTGATCTGCGTCGAGCCGAGAAATGCGCGCGCCGCTTCCACCGCCGGCGCATAGCGCGAATGCCAGCTGGCGAACAGCGAGACTTCGTTTGCCGCCGCTAGCACCTTCAAATCCTCGACCTCGCTGACGGTGGCGCCGGGTGGCTTTTCCAGGAAGACATGTTTTTTCGCTGACAGCGCTGTCCGCGCAGCGTCGTAGCGGAACTGCGGTGGCATGCAGAGCGATACGGCCTCAAGCTCCGGCACAGCGTCGAGCATCGCCTCGATATCGGGAAAATTCGCAATGCCGTCCACCTTGCCGTGCCGGCTGGCGGCGGCGACGAGGCGGTAGTCGCGGTCCTTCGCCAGGGCCGGAAGGTGCTGATCGCGAACGATCTTTCCCACGCCGACAATGCCGAGCTTGATGGGATCGCTATTCAGGGACATGGGGACTCCGCAGGTTGATATTGCGCTTGGTTCTTAGCAGAGAACCGATGCCGGGCAAGCAGCGCCAGACCGCGATAGCCAAGCACATGGCTGGTCAGAGCGGCACGTCGAAGGTGACGATCGAGACTTCGCCTTCGAGTGCGCCCTGATAGGCCGACAGGTGCGGCTCTTCGTCGGGCACGCCGTCCAGGTCTCCGATCTGGTCGAGCTCCGCCTCGGCGTAACCTTCGGCCGAGAGTGATTCGAGCGCCCGGCGCACCGCCGAATCGTCGTCGGGCGCCACCAGCATGACGTGGACGCCTTCCGGCTTGCCGTCTTTCCTCTTCCACGCCCGGCCGGTGATGATTTTGACAGGGCGCTCATCATTGTCGTTCACGGGCTGATTCCTCCGGGCGAGGGGATTTGCGCTGCTCATGCCTCTTTTTCGCATGAAGCATGGCCGCGCAACAGTCGAAAGCCGGTCACTTTCTTCCCTCCTCTTGCAAAATGGCGAAAGAAAATTACATGCGCTTTTCGCATGGCTGCCAAGCCTCGGTTTCAGCGTAATATTTGGTGCTCCGGGGTTGACGGGCGACAGGCTTGCGAGTAGAAGCCGGCCAGTCAGAACCGATGTGAGGCTCTCCCTTCCGAAGCGACACGCTTTGGAGTTTGCCTCAAACAGGGTTCGTTTTACGAGCGAAAAGACATTTCCGGCGTGCATGAAGCGGCTTCCGCTTCCTCTGCCATTTGTTCGGGCAAGACCGCGAGGCGCGGTTTGTGGCCCGAATTTGCGTATGGAAATGACGCTTTTAGCGGCCCTGACCGGGCGAGACACGGAATTGAGAGACAAGAGGGTTTAATGCCTACCGTCAACCAGCTGATCCGCAAGCCGCGCATTGCGCCGGTGAAGCGCAACAAGGTCCCGGCCATGCAGCAGAACCCGCAGAAGCGGGGCGTCTGCACGCGCGTCTACACAACGACGCCGAAGAAGCCGAACTCGGCGCTGCGCAAGGTGGCCAAGATCCGCCTGACCAATGGTTTTGAAGTGATCGGCTATATCCCCGGCGAAGGCCACAACCTTCAGGAACACTCGGTGGTGATGATCCGCGGCGGTCGCGTCAAGGATCTTCCGGGCGTCCGCTACCATATCATCCGCGGCGTGCTCGACACGCAGGGTGTGAAGAACCGCAAGCAGCGCCGTTCGAAATACGGCGCCAAGCGTCCGAAGTGACCGAAGCGTAGCCAAGGTCATCCCAGACGGCGCCAGGCGGCGATCCGGGATCCAGGCCACCGCGCAGAATTGAGGCAGAGAAAAAATGTCCCGTCGTCACAGTGCAGAAAAGCGTGAGATCAATCCGGACCCGAAGTTCGGCGATCTGATCGTCACCAAGTTCATGAACGCCGTCATGTATGACGGCAAGAAGTCGGTTGCCGAGACCATCGTCTACGGCGCGCTCGACCAGGTCCAGTCCAAGACCAAGCAGGAGCCGGTCACTGTCTTCCATCAGGCGCTCGACAATGTCGCGCCGCATGTGGAAGTGCGTTCGCGCCGCGTCGGTGGCGCCACCTACCAGGTTCCGGTCGACGTGCGCCCCGAGCGCCGCCAGGCGCTGGCCATCCGCTGGCTGATCGCCGCCGCCCGCAACCGCAACGAGACCACGATGGTCGACCGCCTCTCCGGCGAGCTGATGGACGCGGCCAACAACCGCGGCACCGCCGTCAAGAAGCGTGAAGACACTCACAAGATGGCAGAAGCCAACCGCGCCTTCGCGCACTACCGCTGGTAAAGCGCGAACGAGACTGAAGAGGCACCTCCCATGGCCCGCGAATATAAAATCGAAGACTACCGCAATTTCGGTATCATGGCGCATATCGACGCCGGCAAGACGACGACCACCGAGCGCGTCCTCTACTACACGGGCAAGTCGCACAAGATCGGCGAAGTCCATGACGGCGCTGCCACCATGGACTGGATGGAGCAGGAGCAGGAACGCGGCATCACCATCACGTCTGCCGCGACCACGACCTTCTGGAAGGGTCGTGACGGCAAGATGTACCGCTTCAACATCATCGACACTCCCGGCCACGTCGACTTCACCATCGAGGTCGAGCGTTCGCTGCGCGTACTCGACGGCGCCATTGCGCTTCTCGATGCCAATGCCGGTGTCGAGCCGCAGACGGAGACCGTCTGGCGCCAGGCCGACAAATACCGCGTGCCGCGCATGATCTTCTGTAACAAGATGGACAAGATCGGCGCGGATTTTTATCGCTCGGTCGAAATGATCGGCTCGCGCCTCGGTGCGCAGGCCGTCGTCATGCAGCTGCCGATCGGCGCTGAGACCGAGTTCAAGGGCGTCGTCGATCTCGTCGAGATGAACGCGCTGGTCTGGCGCGACGAGACGCTGGGCGCCGCCTGGGACGTCGTCGAGATCCCGGACGACCTCAAGGCTCGTGCGGAAGAATATCGCGAGAAGATGATCGAGGCCGCCGTCGAGATGGACGAGACGGCGCTCGAGAATTACCTCGAAGGCAAGATGCCCAGCAATGACGAGATCCGCGCTTTGATCCGCAAGGGCACCATCGCGGTGAAGTTCTACCCGATGTTCTGCGGCTCGGCCTTCAAGAACAAGGGCGTGCAGCCGCTGCTCGACGCAGTCGTCGAATATCTGCCGTCGCCGGCCGATGTGCCGGCCATCAAGGGCGTCGATGCAAAGACCGACGCCGAGATCGAGCGTCACGCCGACGACAGCGAGCCGCTGTCGATGCTCGCCTTCAAGATTATGAACGACCCGTTCGTCGGCTCGCTCACCTTTGCCCGCATCTATTCGGGCAAGCTCACCAAGGGCATCTCGGTCGACAATACGGTGAAGGGCAAGAAGGAGCGCATCGGCCGCATGCTGCAGATGCATGCGAATTCGCGCGCTGACGTCGAAGAGGCTTTCGCCGGCGACATTGTCGCTTTGGCCGGCCTCAAGGACACGACGACTGGCGACACGCTCTGCGATCCGCTGCATCCGGTCATCCTCGAGCGCATGGAATTCCCCGATCCGGTCATCCAGATCGCCATCGAGCCGAAGACCAAGAACGACCAGGAAAAGATGGGCCTTGCGCTGCATCGCCTGGCCGCCGAGGATCCGTCCTTCCGCGTCAAGACCGACGAGGAAAGCGGTCAGACGATCATCTCCGGCATGGGCGAGCTCCACCTCGACATCATCGTCGACCGCATGCGTCGCGAGTTCAAGGTCGAGGCCAATGTCGGCGCCCCGCAGGTGGCCTATCGCGAGACGATCACCCGCAGGCACGAGCAGGACTACACCCATAAGAAGCAGACCGGCGGCACCGGCCAGTTCGCCCGTGTCAAGATCCTCTTCGAGCCAAATCCGGAAAGCAGCGAATTCCTGTTCGAATCCAAGATCGTCGGCGGCGCTGTGCCGAAGGAATACATTCCTGGTGTCGAAAAGGGCATCAACAGCGTCATGACCTCTGGCCCGTTCGCCGGCTTCCCGATGATCGGCGTCAAGGCGACGCTGATCGACGGCGCCTACCATGATGTCGACTCCTCGGTGCTCGCCTTCGAAATCGCCGGCCGTGCCTGCTTCCGTGAAGCGGCGCCCAAGCTTGGCGTGCAGTTGCTCGAGCCGATCATGAAGGTCGAAGTCGTGACGCCGGAAGATTACGTCGGCAGCGTCATCGGTGATCTGAACGGCCGTCGCGGCCAGATTCAGGGCCAGGAAGCGCGTGGCGTGGCGGTGGTTGTCAACGCAATGGTGCCGCTCGCCAACATGTTCAAATACGTCGACAACCTGCGCTCGATGAGCCAGGGCCGCGCGGCCTACACGATGCAGTTCGATCACTACGAGCCGGTCCCGACCGCGGTCGCTCAGGAAGTCCAGAAGAAATACGCGTAACCGAACGGGTTGCAGCGCTAACTTAATTCAAAGCCCGCACGGGCGAGCAGGAATGGAGAGATCACATGGCAAAAGGTAAATTCGAGCGTACAAAGCCTCATGTGAACATTGGCACGATTG
>SAQG01000063.1 GCA_004020315.1 Mesorhizobium sp. | reverse complement strand
CGCCGCTGATCCGCCTTACGAACCTCGGCATACGGCAGGTACCGGAAGAGGTGATCGAAGCCATGCGCGCCTTCGGCGCTACGGAGCGTCAGCTTCTGTGGAAGGCTCAGCTGCCGCTTGCGCTACCCACCATCATGGCCGGCATCAACCAGACGCTGATGATGTCGCTATCGATGGTGGTCATCGGTTCGATGATCGCTGTTGGTGGACTGGGCCAGACGGTGCTGCGCGGCATAGGCCGTCTTGATGTGGGTTTGGCGACAGTCGGAGGCCTGGGCATCGTCGCGCTTGCCATCGTGCTGGATCGCTTCACGCATTCGCTGTCGACACAGAAGCGAAGGCCGGGCGAGCTCTGGCATCAAGGTCCGGTGGGACTTTTCAGGGCCGTCACCTTAACAACTAGTCACAGAAGCTGAGCAATTTGCTCACACAGGGAGGAAACGATGAAGATAAAATGTGTGGCGCTGGCCATGGCCGTGATGGCTGGCTATGCGGTGCCGGCAATGGCAGATCAGGTCAAGCCGGCCTGGAGCGGAGCGACAGAAGAGCTGTTCCAGACATTTGTCGTGGATGAGGGTCTCAAGGAGCTCGGCTATGACGTAGCTGACCTGACCCAGGTTCAAGTTCAGCTGGCGCATACCGCTGTGGCTAACGGCGATCTCACCTTCTATCCGGTGCACTGGGTTCCGCTTCACGACACTTTCTGGAAAGCATCAGGCGGCGACGAAAAGCTGATGAGCGTCGGCACCCTAATCAAGAACAGCCTGCAGGGCTATCTGATCGATAAGAAAACGGCCGACGCCACTGGCATCAAGTATCTTGAGGACCTCAAGGATCCCGAGAAGGCCAAGCTTTTCGACATCGACGGGAATGGAAAGGCAGATCTCTACGGTTGCGAACCGGGGTGGGGCTGCGAACGCGTGATCGAGCATCAGCTCGACGCCTATGGCCTGCGTGATACCGTCGAGGAAAAGCAAGGCGGCTATTTCGCCATCATTCCTGACGCGATCGAACGCATCAAGGCTGGCAAGCCGACACTGTACTACACTTGGACGCCGCTGTGGGTATCTGCCATTCTCCGCCCAGGCAAGGAGGTTGTCTGGCTTAACGTCAAGAACACCTCTCTTCCTGATGCGGAGACCGGCAACACAGTTGTTGAAGGCCTCGGGAACCTTGGCTTCCCCGTGAACGACCAGAAGATCATCGCCAATACGACTTGGCTGAAAGCCAACCCGAAAGCCAAGAAATTCTTTGAGCTCGTGCAGATCCCGATTGCGGACGTCAACGCGGAAAATCAAAAGGTTGCCAATGGTGAAAAGAGCAACGCGCAGATCATGAAACACGCAACCGACTGGATCGCCGCTCACCACGCTGATTGGGAAAAGTGGATCGCTGAAGCCAAGGCCGCCAAGTGAGGCTCTGAGGTTTAAATCGGCCGGCGGCATCCGCCGGCCGATTACGGTCTGAAGATAGGTACAACATACTATCGAGAGTTCCGCACATGACTGTACCCGCCGTCGTCTGTTCCGGCTTGTGGAAAATTTTCGGGACGCGCAAAGGGGAAGCCCTCGCGGCGGCCCGCGATCGCGGGTTCAGCAAGAGGCAAGTCCTTGAAGAATTCGATTGCGTTCTGGGTGTGGCCGATGTGTCCTTCTCGGTCGAGCCCGGCGAGATCTTTTGCATCATGGGTCTGTCCGGCTCAGGGAAATCGACGCTTGTCCGCCATCTCAATCGGCTGATCGAACCCACCGCAGGCGAGGTTCGGATCGGCGGAAATGCCATCAACAAACTTTCGCCGTCTGAACTGCGGGGCCTTCGCTCAGAGACGGTCGGCATGGTGTTCCAGCACATGGCGCTGCTGCCGCACCGCACCGTCTACGACAATGTTTCCCTCAGTCTCGAACTCCGAGGCAAATCACGCAAGGAGTGCCGCCGCGTGGCGGAAGAAAACCTCAAGCTCGTTGACTTGAGCGGTTGGGGCGAGCGTTACCCGGACGAGCTCTCGGGCGGGATGAAGCAGCGGGTGGGGCTTGCCCGTGCCATGGCGGCAGACCCGCAGATCCTGTTACTGGACGAGCCGTTCTCAGCGCTCGACCCGTTGATCCGCCGCCAACTCCAACAGCAGTTCCTAGACCTCGCGAAGGTCGTCCAGAAAACAACGGTGTTTATCACACACGACCTCGACGAAGCCATTCGCCTGGGCGATCGTATTGCGATCATGAAGGATGGGAAATTCGTTCAAGTGGGAACGCCGGAAGACATCGTAACCGCGCCCAAGGACCGCTATGTCGCTGATTTCGTGTCAGGCATTTCGCTGCTCAATCTTGTCACTGCCAGGAAGATCATGCAGCCGCGGGACAGCATAGCGACGCTTTCTGAAAAGAAATTCCAGGCGCTCCCCCGCGTGCAAACCACTGACAAGCTCTCCGCTGTGGTCAGCGTCGCTGCGGATGGCGGCGATCTGATCGCAGTCTACGACGGCGGCGAGCCGGCGGGCGTCGTCACCCGGCGCGCCCTGTTTTCAGGAATTCAAGGCGTGATATCGAGCCCCGATGCCGTGAGTGGTTTGAATTCGGGAAAAGTTTGCCAGTATGGGGGCAGCTCTGCCCCCTCAATCCGCCCAACAAGGCCTGGAAGATCAATCGATATGGACACAGCTGCGCTCTCTGCTCACAGCGACGAAGGCAAGAAATGAGCGAATCGACCTTGTCCCGTGCTTAGTAGAAGTGCTCGCGCAGTGCCCCGGCGCCCTGCATGCTGAACGGTCTGAAACTACTTTCGTGAAGGACGTCGCCCTTTCGCGGCGATGACTTGCGTTCCGCCCGGGCGATCCACGCGACGGGCTTTAAATCCGCACGCCCATTTTGCCACCGCCGATCTGACACATTTAGATTGGTCCTATTGAAGACTTGCCACCCCACCCGCGGCTGTGGTCGATCGTAGGGACGGGTACTGAGGACGTCTGCCTACAAGACCTTGAGCCGCTCCACCGCGGTTAAGGGCTGATATCTCTCGGGCCTTGGCCAGCATCACTACTTTCAAGGTCTCCCAACAAGAGACGACATTGGGATACGGGCACCTAGACGCTTGACGTATAATTGCTGGCGTTACGTATCGAAGCTGCATCCCTTGCGAAGGCGCGTTGCGCAGCTATCGACTCAATCCTATAGGTGTTTGTAGCTCAGGCCCGCACCTTTTCAGCCTTCGGATCATACATCGGCTTCAGCGAGGCTTCCGCTGCAAAACGCTCGCCGGCGATCTCGATCTCGTAAGATGAGGCCAGCACATCGGCCTCGCTTTCGCCGGGGCATGGCACATAGCCGAGCCCAATCGCGCTGCCGAGATGATGGCCGTAATTGCCCGAGGTGATCGGGCCGACGATCTTGCCGTCGCGCAGGATTGCTTCGTTGTGAAAGAGCAGCGGCTGCGGGTCTTTCAGGCGGAATTGGACGAGCCGGCGTGAGAGCCCGGCCTCCTTCTTGCGCAGCACCGCATCGCGGCCGATGAACTCACCCTTGGCCGTCTTCACCGCGAAGCCGAGACCGGCTTCCAGCACATTGTCCTCGTCGGTGATGTCGTGGCCGAAATGGCGGAAAGCCTTTTCAATGCGGCAGGAATCCAGCGTGTGGAGACCGCAGAGTTTCAGACCGACATCCCCGCCAGCGTCGTCGATCGCCTCGAAGACATGGGCGGCCTGATCGGTCGAAACATAGAGCTCCCAGCCGAGTTCGCCGACATAGGTGACGCGGTGGGCGCGGGCGAGGCCCATGCCGATCTCGATCTCCTGGAACGTGCCGAACGGATTTTTCTCATTGGAGAAATCGTTGGGGCTGACCTTCTGGATCAGCTTTCTCGCGTCCGGGCCCATCAGGCAGAGCACGCTTTCGGCCGCCGTCACGTCGGTGATGACGACAAATTCGTCGGCGACGTGCTTGCGCAGCCAAGCCAGATCGCGCTGCAGCGTGGCGCCTGGGACGACGAGGAAGAAAGCCGTCTCGGACAACCGCGAGACGGTGAGGTCGCTCTCGATGCCGCCGCGCTTGTTGAGCATCTGGGTGTAGACGATCTTGCCCGGCGCCACGTCCATGTCGTTGGCGCAAAGCTTCTGCAGGAAGACACAGGCGTCGCGGCCCTCGACACGGATCTTGCCGAATGAGGTCATGTCGAACAGGCCGACGCCGTTTCGGACCGCCAGATGTTCATCGCGCTGGTTGTCGAACCAGTTCTGCCGCTTCCAGGAATAGCGGTATTCGCGCTCCTGGTCCTCACGGGCGAACCAGTTGGCGCGCTCCCAGCCGGCAACCTCGCCGAACACCGCGCCGCGCGCCTTCAGATGTTCGTGGAGAGGGGAGCGTCTCACGTTCCGCGAGGTCGCCATCTGGCGATACGGAAAATGATCGGCGTAGAGCAGGCCGAGCGTCTCGGAGACGCGCTCCTTCAGATAGCGGCGGTTCTTCTGGAACGGCTGGGCGCGGCGGATATCGACCTCCCAGAGATCGAAGGGTGCCTCGCCATCATTGATCCATTGCGCCAGGGCCATGCCGGCGCCACCGGACGAGACGATGCCGATGGAATTATAGCCGGTCGCCATCCAATAGCCGGAAAGCTCGGGCGCCTCGCCGAGATAATAGCGGTCGTCGGGGGTAAAACTCTCGGGGCCGTTGAAGAAGGTGTGGATGCCGGCGCTGGCCAGCATCGGCATGCGGTTGACGCCCATTTCGAGGATCGGCTCGAAATGCTCGAAATCCTCCGGCAGCTGGTCGAAGCAGAAATCTTCGCGGATGCCGTCCATGCCCCAAGGCTTGGCCACCGGCTCGAAGGCACCGAGCATCATCTTGCCGGCATCTTCCTTGTAGTAGGCGCATTCGTCCGGCACGCGCAGCACCGGCAGGCGGGTGAGGCCGGGGATCGGCTCGGTGACGAGATAAAAATGCTCGCAGGCATGCAGCGGGATGGTGACGCCATTCTGTGCACCCAGCTCGCGCGCCCACATGCCGGCGCAATTGACGACGACATCGGCCTCGATCATGCCTTGCTCGTCGCCTTGTACCCAGGACACGCCGGTGACGCGGCCATCCCTGGTGTGGACTTTGGTGACCTTCACGTTCTCGACGATCGTCGCACCGCGCTGGCGCGCACCTTTGGCCAGCGCCATGGCGATGTTGGCCGGGTCGCACTGGCCGTCGAGCGGCAGATGCACGGCGCCGACCACATCTGAAATGTTGAGATGCGGGTACATCTCCTTGACTTCACCAGGCGAAATCGCGCGCACGTCGACATCGAACGCGCGGGCGAGAGACGCCTGCCTATAGATCTCGTGCTTGCGCTCCTCGGTCAGCGCCACGGTGATCGAGCCGACTTGGCGCATGCCGGTGCCGACATCGGTCTCGGCTTCCAGCTTGACGTAGAGGTCGGCGGAATATTTCGCCAGCCGCGTCATGTTCTGCGAACCGCGCAGCTGGCCGATCAGGCCGGCGGCGTGCCATGTCGTGCCCGACGTCAGCTGTTTGCGTTCGAGAAGCACGATGTCGGTCCAGCCGAGCTTGGCCAGGTGATAGGCGACCGAACAGCCGGAAACGCCGCCGCCGATGATGACCGCTCTTGCTTTGGCGGGAACTGCCTTGGCGGTCATGCTGCCTCGCGACGGTAGCTGGAGGCGAAGCGGCGCAGGCGCTGCGCGGCTTCCTGAAGCACCGGCTCAGGCTGGCAGAGGCTGATGCGGATATGGCCTTCTGGCACGGGGGTGAAGTGGCGCCCTGCGTCACATTCACTTGTCGCCTGCAACGACGATAGTGCGACTTGATGGGCATTTTGCAAGCCGACCACCCGCTGCCTATTCATGGAGCGACATCCACAAGTTGATGCCCCCCTCCGCAGAACGATGCGCAGGGTTTATCACATCGAAATTGGGCCGCTCTACCACCGAGTTCCACCTACCTCCGATGCAGAGTTGCCTAGGCATGCTTGTCCTCCGTTAGCGCGACGTCATTGTTGGTCAGATTAGGCGTCTCTGACCCAACCCATGCGATAAACTCGACCCGTTTGACTGCCCTCTGCGCTCTTGACGTAGCCGAGCGCCACCTCGCTCGCCGGCACCGCCGCGGTGCCAGGAAAGAAGTCGCCGTAGAGGTAAACCGACTCCTGGACGAGAGTCGGACTGACCAGATTGATCCGCAGCCCCCGCCCAAGCTCGATCGCCGCGCTGCGTACAAAACCGTCTAACGCGCCATTGACCAGGGCGGACGAGCTTCCCTGCCGGATGGGGTCTTCGTTGGTTAGACCGGACGTCAAGGTAAATGATCCGTGATCGCGGATACGCTTGAGACCCCTCGCTACGAGATTGACCTGCCCCATCAACTTACTGCGCAGCCCGATTTCGAACTGTTCATTCGTGAATTGGTTCAGCGGGGCGTAGTGCACGGCCCCTGCTGTGCAGATCAACGCGTCAAATGCACCGATCTTGTCGAATAATTGGTCGATAGAGTTCGGCTCGGCGATGTCGACGTTGAATAAGCCGCTAGTTCGCCCGACTCCTATAATGTTGTGCCGCTTGCCAAGTTCGGCCGCTACGGCCGACCCGACAATCCCAGTCGAACCAACGAGGACAATTCGCATAGAGACTCCCCTGGATATCCTGACGGCTAGGAGGCGACCTCAAACAGCGGGGCAAGTGCGGCGCGAAGCGCCATGTCCTGCTCCGCCGAGAGTTTTGCCAGTGGCTTGCGGACATTCCCGGTTCCGAGGCCGCGCAGTTGCGCGGCTCTCAGAACAGAAGGCGTATAGGGTGCCCGCCAGATAAAAAGCAACGAGGGCAGCATCCGCTGCCAAAGTGCCAGAGCCCTCTCCAAATCCTTCGCTGCCACAAGGTTGTACAATTCGACAGCCTCAAGAGGCATGTAGTTTGCTGCGCCCCAGATAACACCGCGCGCGCCTGCCATCAGCGCATAGAGGGTTGTTGTATCGCAACCATTTAGCACCTTGCCTCCCGTCTGCAGATACTCCTGATGCACGGTGAAGTCGCCGGCACTATCTTTGATGTAATTGAAATGCTTGAGACCTCTCAGTCGATCAAAAAGGCGTGGCGAAACCGCGATCCCGGTAGCCTGCGGGATGTTGTAGCCCACAATATCCACGCCAACCGCCGCGTCGATTTCCCTGTAGAAATTGAAAATTCCATCCTCGTCTGACGGACCTTCGAGATACGGCGGCAAAATCATCAGCGCGTCCGCGCCGACCGATTCAGCTTGCTGTGACCGCCGTATGACTTCGTCCATATTCAGGGCCGAGGTCTGGCAGACAACATTGCAGCGTCCTGCGATGCGCTTCGCCCCGAGCTCGTAGAGCCGATTGCATTCGGACTCGGTCAGGTAAGGGTGCTGGCCTGTACCTGCCCCAAGAACCAAGCCGTGAACTCCCGCCGATACGTATTTTTCGATCAACGCTTCGAAGAGGCCGTAATCGATCGCACCGTTAGGTTCGAACGGTGTCTGCATTGCAAGATTGATGCCCTTCAGGTCCGCCATTGCCGTTCCTCTTATTGCTAGACTTCCGCGCCTGCCTGCCTGAAACGAAGAGCCGTGACGAACCGGACGCCCATTGATGTGACAAGTCTCGGATAAGTCCTGCTCGGAGCGGCCCGCGTCTTCAGGATATCGATCACAGCCGAAGATTGCCCCGCGGCCAGTTCGGCGACAGCCTTGCCAAAGGCAGCCCCTCGAGCGACGCCGGTTCCATTACAGAAGGCGGCACCATAGACGTCGTGCGCCAACTCGCCGAAGACCATGCCGCCATTTTGCGCGAGCGTAAGCAGACCACCCCAGCTGGCCTCAAAGCCGATTGACGAAAGCCCGGGCCATCGGCGGTCAAATGCTACCTGCTGCTGGGTCCGCGCCCCAAGGACTTCTTGTTTCGTTGTTTTGAAATTAGTCGCATACGAGTAAACGTTTCTAAGGAAAAGACGGTTGTCGATAGTACGTCGCACCGTCGTCCCAAAGCTATCGGCCGGAATAAGCCCATAGGTTCGGTTATTGCCCACGTTGGAAAGCTCGCTCTCAGTGAGCTGTCTGGTCATGCTCGCGAACGTGTAGAGCGGTATGGCTCGGTTTTCGAAGAAGCCAAATCTCGTCAGATAACCCGATGCGCAGATGATGACCTTCGAAGCCCTAATTGTTCCGCTAGGCGTCTCGCAGATGTGCTTCGGTACGCCGAACTGGACCGCAACAATGGCGGTGTTTTCATGGATGGTAACGTTCTCGGCGAGGCTGTTTACGGCGTTCTTGAGATACTTCGCAGGCTGGACCAGAATCGTGCCAGGGTGATGCAAAGCTTTGACGTAGTGCTTGCTGCCGGTGATCGACTGAATTTCAGGGGCTTCAACCCAGCTGTACTTTTGTCCAAGCTTATCGAGCGCCTCCGAAAAGCGGTGTAGATCGGCAACGCCGTGAGACGTGGCCGCGCTGTGGTATTTCCCCTGCGGGTCCCAATCACAGTCTACCCCATGCTCCTCGACGGCGCTTCGAATGTAGGCGATGCCCTCAAGGTTGACGTACAGCTCTTCCTTGTTTCCCCTAATGTCTTCAACGAAGTCGCGTTTTCGGGGATTGTGCGCGAGATCGATGACGAAGCCCATGCACCGCCCCGATGCATTGTCCCCAATACGTCCGGCGTCGACGAGGATTACCGAAGACTGGGGGTTGAGTTCGGCAAATCGGCGGGCCGCGTGAAGCCCCATCCAGCCGCCGCCAATGACCAGGCAATCGCATGTGACATCGCCTTGCTGCGGCACCAAGGGTAGCTCCGGTCCCGACGTGCGGTACCACCCTGAGACTGTTGGCTCCGGATGCGGTGCTTGGACGACAATACGCTCTCTTGTCTTTGTTTGATTCAAAGAGTTCACTGCCAACTCGCTCGGTGAAGGCGGCCGGTGGGTAGTGCACCGCTCGCTCTGGCTTGTTCCTGCTTCGAATAAACGATGTGTCGTTCGTCTCGTAGACGGAAAATATGCCGTCTGATATAGACCTGCTTCATGTCCAAGCTTCGCAATCTTGTCCCCTCGACGCATTCGCTTTTCGTCTTCGAAGCGGCGGCCCGAACGCTGAGTTTCAAGAACGCGGCCAGCGAACTCAACGTGACGCAGCCAAGTATCTCGCATTCGATCAAAATGTTCGAAAAGCATTGCGGGACGGCACTCTTTGTCCGAGACAATCGGGGAGTGCAGCTGACCGAGCCCGGCAGGCAGCTCTACGATGAGGTGCGCAACAGCTTCCGCCGTCTGGAACAGCGGCTTGAGACCATCACTGATCGCGGAACGAAGTACATAACTTTCGCAGCTTCGACATCTCTGGCGGCACATTGGCTCGCGCCTCAACTCTATCATTTCCAGGAAGAGCATCCGGACGTCAGGATCAAGGTGGTCGCCACCGATCGCGATGTCGAGCCAGATCATGAGATCGACGTGACGGTTTGGGTGCGGCCCCGGAATTTTGAAAGGGCCAACAGCTGGTTCGTTTGCGACGAGATCATCTTTCCCGTCTGCTCACCGGCATATCTTCTGTCGCACCCCGCTCCCCAAGCCGTCGAAGATCTGATCCACCATCAGCTGATTCATTCGTCCGATGCTTTTCGCAAGCGCCTGGATTGGCCCGAATGGGTCGAGTTGGCAGGCGGCGATGCCAGCGACATCAAGCCCAATATCGTGTTCAATGACTACCAGCTGACGCTTCAAGCGGCTCTGGCTGGTGAAGGAATAGCATTGGGGTGGTCCCTTACCGCCCAGCAGTTGCTCAACAACCGCCTCCTGGTCAAGCCATTGCCAACCCAAATCCAGACCGACAGGGCCTTCTTTCTGTTGGCCAGCGAGGATGCCAGCAAGAACAAGAGATGCAAGGTTTTGGTTGACTGGTTTCTCGTCCAGTCTGAAGAACTCCGCCCGTGACCTGAATTGCCCCTCACCCTATCCGCCTCTGGATATAAACTGGATTTAAGACCAGCGAAAGCTTTTACGCATTCTCAGGACAATTGCCGGCGCCTATCATCGGCGCGAGATTAAGCTAGGGTCCGCCCCTATTACACGGCCGAGCCACGGATGTTTAACGCGGGATGCCGGTCATTCCGCTGCAGGGTGACGCGATGATGGACACTGATATTCCCGCAATCCGGCGCCGCACAGGCCGGTCTTCCGGTTCCCAGATTCACCTGCGGGAATCGTGGCTGGCAGCCTGAAAATCAACTCCCAAGGCTTCGAACCGGAAGCCTGGTCGGTGCCCCATCGAGATGGGGCGCCGACCTCCTTTGAATTGAGCATCAGGTGAATCAACATGGCTGACGAAGAGATCATCCTTTCCGAGCTGTCCGACGAGGAACTCGTGCAGCAGATGCACGACGACCTTTATGACGGGCTGAAGGAAGAAATTGAGGAAGGCACGCGCATCCTGCTGGAGCGCGGCTGGGCGCCCTACAAGGTGCTTACCGAGCGCTGGTCGAAGGCATGCGCATCGTCGGCGAGGATTTTCGCGACGGCATCCTGTTTGTTCCGGAAGTGCTGCTGTCGGCCAATGCGATGAAGGCCGGCATGTTCATACTACGACCGCTGCTTATCGCCACCGGCGCGCCAAAGCAGGGCAAGATGGTGATCGGAACCGTCAAGGGCGACATCCACGACATTGGCAAGAACCTCGTCGGCATGATGATGGAAGGCGCCGGCTTCGACGTCATCGACCTCGGCATCAACAATGCGGTCGAGAAGTATATGGCGGCGATTGAAGAGCATAAGCCTGATATTGTCGGCATGTCGGCGCTGCTGACCACCACCATGCCCTACATGAAGGTCGTCATCGACACGATGAAGGAAAAGGGCATTCGCGACGACTATGTCGTGCTGGTCGGCGGTGCGCCGCTGAACGAGGAATTCGGCAAGGCCGTCGGCGCCGATGCCTATTGCCGCGACGCGGCGGTGGCTGTCGAGACCGCCAAGGACTTCATGAAGCGCAAGCATAACACCCGTAGTTGAATGGCTGCAGTGCCAACCCTGAAGGCGCCGGTTGCGGCCGCTCGATGTTGATCACCATCAACCAGGATGTATGACCTTATGAATGCGCCATTTTCAACAGGAGATCATTCGCGGATCGTGGGATGGAACCCCAGCCGGCAGGTGATCGACACGCAGGACGTATACCGACTGGTTATCCTAGCACTTCCCGGATTTTCGCTACTCAGCCTTTCGTCATTTGTAGATCCCCTTCGCATCGCGAATTCTGTGTCCGGTCGATCATTCTTCGAGTGGACGATTGCAAGCCTGGATGGCCAGCCGGTTGAATGCGCCAGCGGGTTCGTCCTGTCGGTCGGCAGCGACTTCGCTAGCACTGGCAAATGCGTTCCGGCTGGCAAAGGTACGAACATGGTCATTGTCTGTGCAGGCGAACGGGTCGAAAGGCAGACGTCTGCTGCTCTCAGCAAGATTCTTCGGCTTTGCAAGCGGCATGGTGTTCCAATCACAGCGTTGGGTACGGCGACATGGCTGTTAGCGGACAGCGGGTTGCTGGACGGCACCGCGTGCACAATCCATTGGGACAAGAGAGCCGCCCTCTCTGAAAAATTTGGCCGGCTTCAGGTCACTGACCGGCTATTCGTTCGTGATAGTCACCTCCTCACTTGCGCAGGAGAATTTGCGTCGTTCGACCTCGTTATGGAGCTGATCAGCGAACGCCTCGGCAGAGACATTGCGTTGACCGTCTGCCGACATACGACTGCCGGGCATTGGCGCCCTGCCTCTGATAGACAATGGACCATGAATGGCAGCGAAGCCGGCATCTGCAAGCCGGTCGCCGAAGTGATTCGCATTATGGAGGAGCATATTGAGGACCCGCTACCCTTACGCGACATTGCAAGATGTGTCGGCCGCTCACAGCGTCAGATTGAACGGCTTTTCCAGCGGTCGGTTTCGTTGTCTCCCATGCGCTTTTACCTGCATTTGAGACTTAGCCGCGCGAAGCGTCTCATTGCACAAACAGAGTTGCCGATTATTGAGATCGCGGTCGCCTGCGGTTTCGTGTCGGCCTCACATTTCTCGAAGTGCTTCCGCGAAGCCTTCGGCGCCAACCCCAGTACCTGTCGCGGCTGACCCATACTCGGTGACGCCCCCTTACGAGCCCCGCAAAATCCACGTGCCAAAGCACCTCGGCAGCCTGGCTTTCGCGCTCAGCGCGCTCGGGCCGATGCTCCGATGGGAGCCGAGGCGTCGAAGAGCACCGTGCCTGACGTCGACCGAAGAAGCCATCGTCGTCTGCCGCTGGATGACGTCCTGGGCTGTCCGAGAGGACACCATCCACCCCCCAGCTTAGCGCCTCATCACTGACTCCAGCGCCAGGGCAATCCCGACCTGCCCCAAAACCGCGATGGTCCCAGCGGACGCCTCCTTCGGCCGCACATCTTCGACCGCATCTGCATTGCCAATGGCAATCGAGCACCGGGCTGATCAACCCGTACCAGCTCATTCCGGACCCACCACATAGCAGGCCACTGGAATTGTTAGAGCTGACAACGTAGGAGGCGCGCGGGATTTTCCTGAGTTCGCGGGCAGTGCTGTACGCTGGGTCGCAAGTTCACAACCCGACACTTTGTCAGCTTTGTTGTCTGCGGACAGGCTTCGTTGGAGCAATGTTGTGTTGTTGTGCCTCAGCCTAATAGCAGAATTCATCAAAATTGCTTTTCTTCGGGCTTTTGGCCAATTGGCACGAGCTTTGATGCTCACATTTGAGAGTTGGCATCAGGAGCCGAATAGCCGCTGCCGATCATGCCTATCGGAGGAGTTGCCATGAATACCGTCGATCAGCAGACGACACTGGAACAAGTCGCACGACAGCGCATCAGGGACGCCCTCGTACTCGAGGGCGACGCCGATCGCCTAACCCAATTCTATCGGGGATGGGCTGGTGCCTACGATGTGGATGTTGGCTGCGAGGGGTACTACGGCCCGATGATCGTGGCGGAACTAGCGGGCGCCGTGCAGGCAGCCTATTTGAGCAGCGAGCGAACTGCCATCACAATCCTGGATGCTGGCTGCGGAACAGGCCTTGTCGGCGTGCAACTGGAACGCCTCGGCTTCGGGCTGATCGATGGGTTCGATCTTTCCAAAGAGATGGCCGAAAAGGCGCGGCAAACCCGAGTCTACCGTCATGTCCAAGACTGTGTCGACCTTAACGGAGTACTCTCTGAGTACGCCGACGCGGGCTATGATATCACGGTTTGCTGCGGTGTCTTTACACTTGGGCACGTTAGACCAGACGGGCTGCGCGAGCTGGCTCGCGTCACGCGCCCGAAAGGATTCATCATCACAAGCATCCGCAAGAGCTACGCCGAGGCCGCATTCTTCGAGGACCAAGCGCGGCGTCTGCAGGATGAGGGCGTTCTTTTACTGGCGCAGTGTCTAAGCAACGGCAGATACGTCGCCGAGGAGCGTGCGGACTATTGGGTATTTCAAGTGCCCGAGAAGGTCAGCGGGGCAGAGCGACAGGGGTTGTGATCATGCTCTGCCTCGGGAGCGAAACCCTGTTGTGGATGACCTAAAGACGAGTAGGGGTCTTCCCAGCACGGTGGCGCGTTTCAGTCCTACTTCGCGTCACGATAAATCCAAATGGCCGGCAGCTATGCGCCGGCTTCAATCGGCAAAACAAAGGTGTACTAATGTCCAAAGGTTTAGTAGCCAGACTAGACGATAAGCTGCGCGCAAAACGCGAAAGCTTTGACAAAATACCGGTGGTCGACATCGGACCGCTTCTCAACGGTACGAACAAACAGGTAGTGGCCAGGGAGATACGGTGGGCGCTTTCCAATACTGGATTCATGTATGTGAAGAACCACGGAGTCCCGCAGGATTTCATACAATCGGTGTTTGATGTGAGCCGCAGGTTTTTTGATTTGCCATTGTCGCAGAAGTCGTCACTGCATATTGGCAATTCCGATTCGGCCTTTCGCGGTTACATTGAGCTGTTCGGCGAGAACACCGATCCGGGCAAGACCAAAGACCTCAAGGAGTGCTTCGACTTCGGACCTGAACGTTCGACCTTGGAAGGTCCCTTTTTTGGTCCTAACCAGTGGCCTTCAGGTTGGCCCGAGTTTCGGGAGCTGACATACAGATACCATCACGAGATGGTGGGCCTCTCGAAAAAACTTTTGCAGGGAATTGCGCTCAGTCTGGACCTGGCGGAAAGCTATTTCGAGGACCTCATGCGGAACCCGATCAGCATTCAGCGGCTGCTTCACTACCCGCCGCAGAGTGGTTATATCAGCGAAGACATGATCGGAATTGGCGCCCATACTGACTACGGCAATTTGACCATCCTTGCACAGGACGACGTCGGCGGTCTTCAGGTCATGAACCGAGATGGCGATTGGGTACAAGGCACGCCGATCCACGGTACTTTCATAATCAACGTCGGGGACCTGCTTCAGCGGCTCACCAACGGTGTCTATCTGGCCAACCTACATCGCGTAGTGAATAGCTCAGGGCGTGAGCGATACTCAATCCCCTTCTTTATCGATGCTGATTTCGATGCGATCATTGAGCCATTGGCCTCATGTGTCACTGACAGCAACCCTCTGCGCTACCGGCCGGTGACTTGCGGCGAACACAAACTCGGGCGTTTCGCAGCAAGTTATGCTCATTTGGCCAAAGCATGAGAGAGCGGGCGGTCGCCTACTCGCGTGACAATACATTGCGGGGTCGAAGCGGCCCAGTCGAACTCAGAAAACGCCATAGGTGGGACAGTATTGTCACGCATTAGTCCCTTGACCGCGCCTTTGAAGCTCAATGTGCGCGGCATCTGGCGGCAACAGGGTTTCGCAGCCACTTCCTGCGGTATGCTAACACTTTCGAGACCTGGACCCTCGGCTGGCGTGCCGCGCGCACCATCCGCAGCAGGATAAACTGCTCGCTTGCAGACGCGTTGTCACCACTCCGCCTGCCAGATCGATGCACAGGACGTTCAGCAGCGCCATTCGAATATCTGGTCTGTCGGATTCGCTACACACGCGTGGTAGGCAATCTCTTCGTTAGCCTCAGTCAAATAGCCGAGAGAAATCAGAATCCTCGGTTGCCGGGCGGGTGAATCGGCACGATTTTTGAGTGTTTCCTGGGAGAGACAGTAGGCGCCGCTGACTGGGACCTAAGGCGCAAAACATGGACAAGCCCCCAACTTCGGAAATTACTTGGAACCATCGGGATTTTAGGAGGACGTTCCGAAAACAGCGAAAATTCCAAGCGACCTCTGGCGAAAAGTACTCATCCCTCAATCGAGCAGGCGAAAGAAACAGTATGTCTGATACTCACATAAACCACGATCTGTCTATTTTGACGGATGACGTCGCGTGCGCAAAGCAGCTCAATGCCCGCAACGTAAAAATCCTCAGCACGGGAGGAGAAAGGGGGCGCGGGGTATTCGCTGCTCGCGACTTCCTGCCGGGGGAAATTGTCGTCATCGGGCTAATTGACCGTATGGAAACGGTTCGAACGACAAACTCCTTTCAACTGGACTGGAATGTCCATGCTCTCTTTCATAAGCCGGCTGTCATTGTGAATCATTGTTGTGATCCAAACTTAGCGATTGTGCCCAATCGCTTCGGGGCCTACGACTTCGTCGCCATTCAGCGTATCTCTTCTGGCGCCGAAGTGACGTGGAACTACGCTACATCGGAATTCGAGTGCATTGGGGTATCGGTATGTCTTTGTTCGTCTAGAAATTGCCGAGGCTCAGCCGGAGGCTTCTCCACATTGCCTCGCGATCATCCTCTGCTCGTATCGGGTTTTTACGCACCGTACCTCAAGAAAACCCAGGGCACCTTCCAAGAGAGAGATAGGGTTGCTTAGCCCCAGGGAACGCAACATGCGTCGGATGACCTGCTCGTTGGCAGTGACCGCCCTGACGGGAGCCTTGCGCGCCGCAGTGAGCGTGCGCGGCCTCTGGCCAGTAGCGGACTTCAGATGAACTGCCTTGAACCGACGTGTGCGCACAATCTGTGCAATCCCCTGCGCGTCACCTGTCAATGCCACTCGTCCCCAAAAGTGCCGAAGTAAAATTCCCCAGTTTCGCCGCTCAGGCTGTCCCGGTGGGGTGTCCATTTTTCGGTGGCCGGCCGCGCGGCCGCGATGGTGAATTTAATGTCGGCGGCGTGATGGAGGCTTTTGATCGCAAGTGTTCTGGCATGAGCTCGGCGTGCTGGCGGAGCCGATAACTCGATCCTTCGATCTGGACGACGACCGCATGGTGAAGCAGGCGATCGAGAAGTGCGGTTGCGACGAGGGTCGCCGAAGACCTCGCCCCATTCGGCGAAGCCGCGATTTGAGGTAACAATCATTGCGCCCTTCTCGTAGCGGGCGTTGGCGAGTTGGAAGAACAGATTGCCGCCACCGTGGACGACGGGCAGGTAAATCGCTTTGTCTTCATCAGTCCGTAATCAAGGACCCTGACTCTAATCTCAGATGGAGGAAATTCTCAGTGGCAGGTCTGTATTCAGGTGCTGCTGCGCCATCGCAGTCTGGCGCGAGCACTCTAAACGCCCAGACCGACAGCAACTGACAAAATGGCGGATTCGAAACAAACACCTGACAAAAATGTCCGCATCATTACACATGGATGTTTTCAAAGGTAAATTAATGCCGTCAGCGGGCGTTCAGCGCGCTGGCACGGCCTTTGCTGGTTGAAATGCGGCAAAACTGATTGACGGCTGACTGCATCGAAGCCCGCCTGACGATAGAGCCTCCTTTCAGTCGACTCGGTGCACCGTCTCTCAGGGAACAGCTTGCCATAAAGCCGCGCAGCTTTGGGATGGAGAGCAATATGGTTTTGCAGATGGGGTCGCCGGCTCCTTCGATCAATGTGGAGACTTGGGTGCGCGGCGAGCCCATCGCACATTTCCAGCCCGGCAAAGTATACGTCGTCGAATTTTGGGCAACTGGGAGTGAACCATGTGCGGCGGCGATGCACCATCTGATGCAGTTGCAGGAAAGGTTCAAGGACAATGGGCTCGAGGTCATCGTAGTCGCGGCTCATGAAGGCGCGCTATCGACGGTTGAGGCGCGAGTCAAGCTGGACGCGTGGTTGACCGAAAAGTGCTCGAACCTGAATTTTCCGATCGCGTTCGACCATACGGGCCAAATGAAAAAGCGTTGGATGGAAGCAAGCTTTTCTGGCGAATTTCCGACCTTGTTTGTAATCGATGTAGACGGTCGTATCGCCTATATCGGTCACGCGACTCGACTTAACGAGGTCTTGACGAGAGTGCTCAACGGCAGCTGGCGCACCAGCGACGCAGCGAAAGTCGCCGACTCGAAGCGGATCGCCGAGCGCGAACAAGCGTTGACCAAGTCAATTAATAGGAGATTTTGGGCCGCAGTGAGAAAAGAGGACTGGGAGACGGCACTCTCAGCAGTCGAAGAGGGCAGCGCCTTGATGCCCGACGACATCAACTTCCGCTTGGCTCAGGCGCATCTATTGCTTCACAGAATGCAAGACATGCCGACCGGGTTGCCTGTCATACGCCAATTGGCTCGCGACGCGATCGAAAGGAACTCCGAGCATTGGCTGCTGGCAACATTAGACCAACTTTTCGGTCCGGCGCACGACCACTCGCACTTTCCGTCTCATGAGCGCTTCGCGCTCGGCAAAGAGTTGGCCGAGCATATCCTGGCACGCAATCCACTCCAAGGCGACGGCCACAAGTTCCGGACTTATCCGGCGGTGGCTCGATACTATCACGAGAGCGGCAACCAAGATCGTGCGATCGAGCTAATCGAGTTCGCACTGAAGTCGCTGGACAGTGCGGAACCTATGCTGGACGAGCTGAAACAGCACCTTCTACCGGACTTGCTGCAGGCCTTAGCCAACTACAAGGGTGAGGAGGTTTGTTACGGCGCCCTCTGTGCGGCTCCGCAAAGCAATGTCCTGAAGGCACGATCGCAGGGCGGGCCGAGGAGAAAGAAAGCATAAAAGGGTTTGATAGCAAGAAGGGCTTACGGGCCAATTCGTTCAGGCATATGGGTCCATCGAAGCTGAATTGGCATCAATATACAGGATGTTTCTACACATGTTCTGCGGATGCCTTTGAAACCCATAAAATCATGGTGGTATGGGACGAAAGCCCGGGCAACTAACGAAGGAAGAAGCGTCAGCGCAGATGCTCGCATTTCAGTTCAAATCGACTAAGAGCAACGAATCGCGGCGCCGGACCGGGCTCGTGCGTCGCGCGCAGGGCCATCAGGTTGGGCCTTCGGAGGCAGAGATGCCTATTCATCTTGCGGCCGCTTAATGGTCGCATCGCCGACCGGGTGGATAGGCCTTGACCACGCGGGAGAAGGTGTCCGGATTAAACCGGCCTGCGAGTGCGTCTCGCGTCGGCATGCTTGTAACGGTGAATGGCGAAAGGGCAGCCGAATGAAGCGTTTTATGGGGAAGGTCGCCTTAGTGACTGGGGCTAGCCGCGGCATTGGGGCGGCAATCGCCGACAGACTTGCCAGCGACGGGGCCAGAGTATTTGCGGTTCAGCTCGAGGCGACCGGTCATAGAGAAGGGATAGTCGCGGACCTTTGCGACCCCGGCGTTCCGAACATGGTAATTGACCATGTCGTTCGACAGGCTGGCCGCCTCGATATCCTGGTCAACAACGCTGGGTGCATGGTTGAAGCAAGGGTAGATGATACCGGGCTGGACGAGTGGCGACGCACAATGGCGCTGAATCTTGATGCTCCTTTCCTGCTGATCCGTCGCGCCATGCCTCATCTTCGCAGAAGCCGTGGCTCAATCGTCAATGTTGGCTCGATAGAGGGATTGGCCTCTAACCCAGGGCACGCGGCATATTGTGCCTCGAAGGCTGGGCTGCATGGCCTTACACGCGCCGTAGCGGTGGACGGCGGGCAAGACGGGGTGCGCTGCAATGGCGTAGCGCCTGGTTGGATCGATACGGATCTCAATGTCCATTTCGTCGCCGCTTTGCCCGAGAAGGCACTGGAACGGCTTGGTACCATTCATCCGTTGGGCCGAACAGGCCGCGTTGAGGAAGTCGCCGCCATGGTCGCATGGATTGCCTCCGACGAAGCTGCATTCGTCACCGGCCAGATTTTTGTCGTAGACGGTGGCCGAACTGCCAAGTTAAGTCTTCCATGACGGTTAGTCGTATTTCGAACTGGGGCCGGCCGCCTGGAACGCCATCCTCCCGCTGGCACCTGCCTTGTCGCTATCAGCCGCGACTTCGAGAACCGGGTCCGTCTGATGCTAAAGGAATATGGCGCCCAGTTCCGCCGCTCGGCAACGTCAGAGAATAATTGCCTACGGACATCTGCTGGGGCCAATCTCCGAGGCTGCGGTGCATTTAGGGTGAGATTTGCCGTGAACAGGAGAAGGCTCGATGGCAAATCTGGTCCTTCTACGAGGAGACGAGCGCCCCCGCCGCGGCGTGTTCGAGCGAGAGAGCATGCACTGTTCGCATGCCTTGGCGATGTATTGTTTAGCGGCGCTTGCACGCCTCCGGCGCTGAGCTTGCTGCCATGCCTTCACCGCTAGGGCTGAACCAGGCACGGATGTCCATGTGGGACCCAGCTCTCCTGGACCAGGAGGCATTTCATGCCGGTCTTGGCGCGACCGCAGCGACCATGCGCGTATGGTTGGACTGCACGCCACCGGTTGTGACGAGCGTATCGGCATCTGACGCGATCGCGTCGGGCGGCGTCGTCATGAGCCAGGCGGTGCTGATCGCTGTCGGCATCGATTGGGACGGCCGGCGCCAGATCTTGGCCGTCGAGATGGCCAATCGCGAAAGCCGCTCGGCCTGGAGGGGACTTCCTCGTCGCGCTGAAGGCGCGCGGCCTCAAGGGCGTCGAGCTGGTTGTCTCTGACGACCATGCCGGCCTGGTCGCGGCGATCGGCGAGGTGATCCCCGAAGCCGCCTGGCAGCGCTGCTACGTGCACTTCCTCAGGAACGCGCTCGATCACCTGAAGAGAAAGCACGGCGACGATTGCCTGCAGGAGTTGCGCTGGCTCTACGACCGGCGCGATCTCGCCGAGGCCAAGGCCGATCTCGCCGCACGGCTTGCCAAATGGTCGGGCCGCTGTCCGCGACTGACAGGCTGGGCCGAGGATGCCATCGAACAGACGCTGACTTTCATCCGACTGTCGCGTCAGCACCACAAGCACCTGAAGTCCATCAACATGCCGGAACGCCTCAACGAGGAAAAACGCCGGCGCACCTATGTCGTGCGATCTTCCCCAACGCCGAAAGCTGCCTGCGCCTGGTCAGGGCGCTGGCCGTCCAAACCAACGAGAACTGGATGGAGGTCAACCGCTACATCAACATGGACGACCTGCGCGAGCACAAGAAGCTCGCTTTGCGCCAAGCCGCATGACCAGCTTCATGGCCGCCCCAATTTGCAGAACTTGACGTACACAACCGCTGCGATGACTCTTATGTGCCTAATCGACCAACCACCCGCATCTCCCGGCCTAAGGCAAACCGAATGTAGTCGCGTGTTAGCCGAACACAGATTCCCTATACGATCAGCTCAGTCATCAGAGAGTGACCAAAATTGGTGTGGGTCTGAGCACTGGTCCTGTCATCCGCGCATCAAAGCAGCAGCGCATGCTGGGCATCCGACCAAGCCGGGACACAGCTGAAAATTGCATTCCGCAGTTGATCAGAGTCAGACGACTGGTACCCGAGCTTTCCTGTAACTATCGGCATGCTGGCCCCTGTGGCGAGTTCCACGAGCGCGGCTAGAGGACTGCCAGATCAGAAAGAGCACGCGGCCGAAGTAGCAGGCCTGAAGCAGCAGCGAACAGGCCAGCGTCGTGACGACTGCCACACGGAGAGTCCAAAGCGAAGTAAACCATCGACGCATTTCTGCACAGGACCAGCCCCACGAGCCGACAAAAAGATATGAAGTGCAACGCCGTTCTCCTGGTTTTTCGGCCTGATCATGCTGCGAGCTCGTCGGCCGCAACATGGGTCTGGCAGTTCTTGGGGCAGACGCGGGCGCAGGCTCCGCAGCCGATGCAGCGGCCAGCATTGTCGACAACCATGATCATGCGATTGAGCTCGCCATCGAAATCGTCGTCCTCGTCAT
>SAQG01000062.1 GCA_004020315.1 Mesorhizobium sp. | reverse complement strand
AGAAACTTCTTCAAGGCTGCCGGATATGAGGCCAATTAATTGCGACACGCTTTAGATTCGGGCCGGCAGTGCGGGTTCATCTCGCGCGGTCTGGCAAGCAGCGGCCTTACGGAGTAGCTTCCCGTGCAGTCAGCAGGGAGGCACCACTTGATCATCGTTATCGGCTCGATCAACCTCGACCTTATCGCCAATGTCGATCGCTTGCCCGCACCGGGCGAGACGGTTCGAGGCTCCGGCTTTACCACCGCACCCGGCGGCAAGGGCGCCAACCAGGCGCTGGCCGCCGCGCGCGCCGGCGCCAAGGTGCACATGGTCGGCGCGGTCGGCAAGGACAACTTCGCCACTGAAGCGCTGGCGCTGCTGCGGGACGGCAAGATCGATCTGTCCGGTGTCGGTGAAACCTTCGCCTCGACCGGCACGGCATTGATCATGGTCGCCGACGACGGCGAGAACGTGATTGCCGTGGTACCGGGCGCCAATGATTCGATCGTGACAGGCGACCTTTCCAAGGCTTTCATGAAAAAGGGCGATGTCGTGCTCTTGCAGCAGGAGATTCCGCTGCAGACGGTCGAGGCCGCACTGGACGCGGCCCGGGCGGCAGGCGCGGTTGCCGTGCTCAACACGGCACCATTCCGCAGCGAGGCGGCCGCCTTCCTCGGCAAGGCCGACTATGTCGTCGCCAATGAGACCGAATTCGACCTGTATGGTGAGGCGCTGTCGCTGAGCGGCCGCGATCGCCCGGCGCGGATGCGCGATTACGCCGAGAAGACCGGCCGCACAATTGTCGTCACGCTCGGCGGTGACGGCGTTCTGGCTGCCACGCCAGCCGATCTTCTGATGGTTCCGGCGCTGAAGATCACTCCCGTCGATACGGTCGGCGCCGGCGACACGTTTTGCGGCTATTTCGCCGCCGGGCTGTCATCCGGCCTGCCGCTCGATCAGGCGCTCGCCCGTGCTGCAGCCGCTGGTTCGCTCGCTTGCCTGAAGCCCGGCGCCCAGCCGGCGATCCCGCTGGCGAAGGAAGTCGACGCGGCCATACAAAACCCGCCAGCTCGGTGAGAGCCATGCGTCCGGCCACAAAACATGCCGTGCCGCCTGCCGGCGATATCTGCCGCCTGTCAGCCGTGGATCTTGCCGATGCGATCCGGCGCCGGCAGTTGTCGGTTCGCGAGGTGGTGGCGGCATTCCTCGACCGGATCGAAGCCGTGAACCCGCTGGTCAACGCCATCGTCTCGCTGCGCGACCGTGCCGACATCCTGCAAGAAGCAGACAAGGCGGACGCCCATCTGGCGCATGCAGGGCGTGCCGGCTCCCTGTTCGGCCTGCCGATCGCCATCAAGGACCTGGCACAGACCAGGGGTCTCAGGACAAGTTTTGGCTCGCCGATCTTCGTCGATTTCGTGCCGCAGGAAGACGATTTCTTCGTCGAGCGCATCCGCAACGCCGGCGCGATCATCATCGGCAAGACCAATGTTCCCGAATTCGGCCTTGGCTCCAACACCTACAACTCCGTGTTCGGCCCGACGCTCAACGCTTTCGACCCGACCTTGACCGCCGGCGGTTCGAGCGGCGGAGCGGCGGTCGCGCTGGCGCTCGACATGGTGCCTGTCGCCGACGGCAGCGACTTTGGCGGCTCGCTGCGCAACCCGGCCGCCTACAACAATGTCTATGGCTTCCGTCCGTCGCAGGGACTTGTCCCGGCCGGCCCCGAGCTTGACGTCTTTCACGCACAGATGGGCGTCGAGGGGCCGATGGGCCGCAGCGTGCGCGACATGGCGCTGCTGCTCGACGAGCAGGCTGGCTACGACCCTCGCGCGCCGCTCTCACATCACAAGCACGGCTCGTTCCTCGAAGGGCTTCAAACGCCGATGGTTGGCGGCCGCATCGCCTGGTTCGGCGATCTCAGTGGTCATCTGCCGGTCGAACCCGGCATCCTTTGTCTTTGCGAGGCCGCTCTCGACCGATTCGCCGAGGTATCCTTTCAGACCGAAGCGCTGGTGCCGGATTTCGACTTCGAAGCGCTGTGGCAGGCCTTTGTGACGCTGCGCCAGGCGAGCAGCGGTTGTGCGCTCAAGGCGCATTACGACGATCCCTTGAAACGCAGTCTTCTGAAGCCGGAGGCCGTGTGGGAGGTGGAACATGCGCTGCAGCTCACTGCGCCGCAGGTTCACGCCGCCACGGTGAGGCGCTCGTCCTGGCACAAAACCCTACTGTCACTCTTCGACCGCTTCGACCTGATTGCGCTTCCGACCGCCCAGGTCTTTCCCTTCGATGTTCTCACCCACTGGCCAAGGGAAGTGACAGGGCGTGCCATGGACAGCTATCACCGCTGGATGCAGGTTTCGGCGCTCGCCACGCTGGGCGGCTGCCCGGCGGTCAATGTACCGGCCGGCTTCGATGCCAGAGGCAGGCCGATGGGCATGCAACTGATCGGACGGCCGCGCGGCGACATGGCCGTGCTGAGAGCTGCGGCAGCATACGAGACGACGCTGCCGTGGCAGGCCGGAGCCTAAATCCAGGTCAAGGTTGCCGCCGACATGTCCTGCCCGCTTGCACCCGCGTTGCGGTCATGCATTGATCGCGGTCGGCCGTGTCGCAATGCCGCATACTGTCGAGGAAAATCATGTCGCTGGAACTCTACGCCACCTATGTCGTTGCCTGCATCGTCATCGTCCTGGTGCCTGGACCGACGGTCACGCTGATCATCGCCAACAGTATCCGCCATGGCTCCCGCGCCGGCCTCGCCAACGTCGCCGGCACGCAAGCCGGGCTGGCGATCATGATCGCCATTGTCGGCATCGGATTGACCTCGCTGATCGCGGGCATGGGCCATTGGTTCGAATGGGTCAGGCTGATCGGCGCTGCCTATCTGATCTGGATGGGCGTGCAGATGTTCCGCTCCAAGGGTAAGCTGAACGCCGACGGATCGGCGAAGACACCACGCGGCGGCTTCTTCCTGCAGGGCCTGCTGGTGGCGATCAGCAATCCCAAGACGCTGGTGTTCTTCGGCGCCTTCTTTCCGCAGTTCATCGCCCCTGAAGGCAACTACGCATTGCAGATCGGCGTGATGGGTCTCACCGCCCTGATCTTCGCCGCCGTGTCGGATTCGACCTTCGCGCTGGCCGCCGGCCGCGCCGGACGCCTGCTCTCGGCCGGCCGCGTCAAGCTCCTGTCGCGGATCAGCGGCAGCTTCCTGATCGGCGGCGGCCTATGGCTGGCGTTTTCAAAGGCGAAGTAACGGCGGCCGAGAACCGGGACGCAAATAGCAACTCCTGGAACAGAAAGGCCGATTGAAAGTCGGCCTTCTGTGTACCACATGAATCGATAGTTGGGGATTCATGCCGGTGCCATGGACTTTTGCGGATGTGAAAAGGCACGCGGTCGGCGTGATCCTGATTGTTGCTTTGTTTGCGGCGGTGTTGGCCCTCGATCCGCTCAAGTGGACGAATAATGTCAGCCCGGTCCGGTCGGTCGACACGGTCGACGCAATAGTCAGAAGTGTCCAGTGGGACCGCGTCGGCATCTATCTGGTCTCTATCGAGAACGGTCCGTCTGTTCTCATCAAGGACAAACGCCCGCATCTGATCGGCGCGCGTGCAACCATAGAGCGCGTCACGCGCGACAATGGCTCGATCTTTTACCGGTTTCCAGAATGAGCGGCGGCTGGCACCTCTTCCCTCGCCCCGTTTACGGCGAGAGGGTGGTCGCGCAGCGCGCCGGGTGAGGGGCAGCTCCGGGGTTGCAAGCAAAATATCTACGGATGCCCCGCCCCTCATCCCCCGCCGGGACCTTCTCCCCGTGAACGGGAAGAAGGGAGCTTTCACAGCCGCCCCAGCCTTTCCAGCAGCAGCGCGAAAAACGCATCGTGCTCGATGTCTCGCATCACCATGGCGTTGTTCGGCCGCTTGGTCACGCCCCACCAGTCGATCACGGTCATGCCCATGGTGAGCTCCGAGGCGGTTTCCACGGTGACGTTGCAGTTGCGGCCCCTGAACAGCTCCGGCTTCAACAGATAGGCGATGACGCAAGGGTCGTGCAGCGGACCGCCGTCGGTTCCGTATTTCTCCTCGTCGAAGCGCTCGAAGAATTCCAGCATCTCCGCCGTGGCCGTGCCGACCCTGGTGCCGAGATTGCGGAAGGCCTGGGTCCGCTTGGCGGTGGTCAGCGCCTTGTGGGTGACGTCGAGCGGCATCATGACGATCGGGATACCGGATTTGAACACGACATCGGCGGCATGGGGATCGACATAAATGTTGAACTCGGCGGTCGGCGTGACGTTGCCGCCTTCGAAGAATCCGCCGCCCATCAGCACGATTTCCTTGATGCGCGGCGTGATCTTCGGCTCGCGGATCAGCGCCAGCGCAATGTTGGTGAGCGGTCCAAGCGCGCAGAGCGTGATCGTGCCGCTCTTTTCCTTCATTAGCGTCTCCACGATGAAATCGACCGCATACTGGTCCTGCAGCTTCATTGTCGGTTCGGGCAATTGCGGTCCGTTGAGGCCGGTCTCGCCATGCACCTCCTCGGCGGTGACCAGTTCGCGCGCCAGCGGCCGGATGGCGCCGGCATAGACCTTGATATCAGGCCGGCCAGCGAGTTCGCAGATCTTGCGTGCGTTCTTTTCGGTGAGCCTCAGCGGCACGTTGCCGGCGACAGCGGTCATGCCGACGACCTCCAGCTCGGCGCTGCCGAGCGCCAGCAATATGGCGACGGCATCATCCTGGCCTGGATCCGTGTCGATGATGATCTTGCGGGACTGGGGCATTTCAATTCCTTGTTTGGGGAGTCTTTTTGGGCGGGGCTTTTGACGGCTTGAACTTGACCGCGGGGCGGACCATATCAAGGCCATCGGGAAAAATGCCATCCGGGTTTTTCCACTTTATGTCGCTCTTGAGAGGACAGTGTAACATGAGCCGAATGACGCCTTTTTCCAGTCCGCTTCTCCTGGGTTTCGACGCTATGGAAAAGACCCTGGAGCGTCTGGCGAAGTCGGGTGACAGCTACCCTCCCTACAACATCGAGCGCCTCAGCGGTGCCGACGGCAAGGCCGAAAGGCTGCGTATCACGCTCGCTGTCGCCGGGTTCGCCGAAAACGACCTCGATGTGACCACGGAGGAGAACCAGTTGGTCGTGCGCGGCCGTCAGAACGACGATACCGAGCACGAATTTCTTCATCGCGGCATTGCCGCGCGCCAGTTCCAGCGTTGTTTCGTGCTGGCCGACGGCATGCGGGTGATCGCGGCGGAGCTGAAAAACGGTCTTTTGTCGATCGATCTCGATCGGCCCGAGTCCGAACGGCTGGTACGGAAAATAAACATATCGGTGAAAGACTGATCTTTACCGATGGCTCTCATGCGAGGCGGCCTTGAACGGCGTCCTCGCGGCAAGGAGGCTTAAATGACCAGAACTGACGAAAATCTCATCATGACCAGCGGCGAATTCGCCCATCTCGGCGAAGGCTCTGTCGCCTATCTCAGGAAAGTGTCGAGCGATGATCTGCGCGGCCGTTTCCCGGGCCTCGGCGAGATCGCGCCCGGGCTGGAACTGTGGGCCCTGTTTGCCGCCAATGGCCAGCCGATCCTGCTTTCGGACGCTCGCGACCGGGCGCTGGCTGGCGCCCTGGAAAACGACCTGACCCCCGTCGCCATCCACTAAGTCGCCATCCACTAACACATACGGCGCAGCAATCTGGTTAGAAACGGACAGGGCCGCTCACGGCGGCCCTTCAACGGATATGATCAGAAAAGCTCAGGCTGCGTGCGAGGCCTGTGTATCCGATAAAAGCGCGTGGATCGCGGCGGCGTCGCGGGTGCCCCTGATTTTGGCCACTGTGTCGGCGTCGCGCAGCACCCGCGCGATGCGCGACAGCGCCTTGAGGTGGTCGGCGCCGGCGCCTTCAGGCGCTAAAAGCAGGAACACCAGATCGACCGGCTGGTCGTCCAGCGCCTCGAAGTCAACCGGCGTCTCCAGCCGGGCGAAAACCCCGGCGATCCGCTTCACCCCGGCCAGCTTGCCATGCGGAATGGCAATGCCATTGCCGACACCGGTCGAGCCCAGCCGTTCACGCTGCAAGATGGTGTCGAACACCTCCCGTTCAGGAATGCCGGCAATCGCCGCCGCCCTTTCGGATAGCATTTGCAGCAGTTGCTTCTTGGAGTTCGCCTTCAACGCCGGCAAGATTGCCGGAACGTTGATAAGATCGCTCAGATCCATACTTGAAATCCCTTGTTCGCCTGCCGTCGCCAGCCCTCACTCTCGCGTGCGGCTGGTTCCTTATCCCAGTGCGGCCTTGGCCGTCATCCCTGCGCGACCTTGGTCGTAGACGGGTCGATCCAGCCGATATTCCCGTCCGGCCGGCGATAGACGATATTGAGATGCTCGTTTCCGGCATTGCGGAAGACGAGAACCGGGCTGTCCTTAGTGTCGAGCTCGATCACGGCTGACGCCACCGACATGGTCCGCAGCGTCATGGTTGATTCGGCGACGATGGCTGGCGCGAAATTTTCCGGTATTTCCTCGTCGTCGTCGGCAAGCGGCGCCATCACCGTATAGGCGACGTCGGTGGGTTCGCCATTGGCATTGCCTGAATTATGCGATTTCAGCCGACGCTTGTAGCGCCGAAGGCGGGTTTCGAGGCGATCCGCCGCGGCCTCGAAAGCGAGCGTCGGGTCCTGGGCTTCGCCGGTCGCCTGCAGCGAAGCGCCGGAATCCAGCCGGATCATGCAATCGGCCGTGTAGCGCGACCCCGATTTGACGACTACAATTTGCCCTGAAAAGCCCCGATCGAAATATTTCCCGATCACTTCTCCGACACGGTCGTTGATGCGCGTACGGAACGCATCGCCGATATCCATGTGTTTTCCTGATATGCGCAGTGTCATCTGAAAACTGACCTTCCTTGCTCAGGCTTCAAACTGTCCCGAGTTTATACCCGTGGTCTGTGCGCACAAGCTTTGCGGCGTCACTTGCGCCGATTTTAAATCCGAACTTTCCGGTTGATCACAAGCCGCCTTCTTTGACCGTCCCGTGGCCAACGTCGTGACGGACCATCCGCATGCGGGCAGTAGCCCGTCCCATGCGGGCGGGCTTCTAGCCACTTCATTGCGGCTTGTCAATGAAGCGCGAAAGCTGTGGAAATTCCGTCGGAGATCAACGTCCGGCGCTGGCCAAAGCGCGTTTTTCACGCCGCCGCTGCACCGACGAGGGAATATTCATGCCCTCCCGATACTTGGCGACCGTGCGCCTGGCGATATCGACGCCACTTTCCCGCAACATATCCACAATCGCGTCGTCGGAAAGCACGTCGGCAGGTTTCTCCTCATCGATCAACTGTTTGATGCGGTCGCGCACCGCTTCCGACGAATGCGCATCGCCGCCACCCGACGAAGCGATCGAGGCGGTGAAGAAATAGCGCAGTTCGAACACGCCGCGCGGCGTCAGCATGTATTTGTTGGCGGTGACCCGGCTGACGGTCGATTCGTGCATGCCGATGGCGTCGGCCACCGTGCGCAGGTTGAGCGGCTTCAGGTGACGCACGCCATGGACGAGGAAGGCGTCCTGCTGGCGCACGATTTCTGAGGCGACCTTGAGGATGGTCTTCGCCCGCTGGTCGAGGCTGCGCGTCAGCCAATTGGCGTTTTGCAGGCATTCCGCCAGGAAATCCTTTTCCGTCTGATTTTTCGCATGCGGCGAAACCTGCGCGAAATAGATATGGTCGACCAGCACGCGCGGCAGCGTTTCGGGGTTGAGTTCGATCACCCAGGTTCCGTCATTGGCCGCGCGCACTTCGACATCGGCGATGATCGCGTCGCTGGCGCCGCCCGAAAACGCCATCCCCGGGCGAGGATCGAGCGCACGTATCTCGGCCAGCATGTCGAGCAGATCCTCTTCGTCGACCCCACAAATCCGTTTCAGGCTCTGGAAATCGCGCCGCGCCAGGAGTTCGAGATTGGCGATCAAAGCCTTCATCGCAGGATCGAGACGGTCGCGGACGGCAAGCTGCAGCGACAGGCATTCGGCGAGGTCACGAGCAAAGATGCCGGCGGGCTCGAATGTCTGGCAGACCGAGAGCGCATTCGCCACCGCCGCTCTGTCGGTGCCGAGACGGGTGGCGATCTCGGCCATGTCGGCGCGCATGTAGCCGGCTTCGTCGAGGCCGTCGGCCAGCTCGCTGGCGATCAGGCGTGCTGCCGGGTCGGCGAAGGCAAGCGCGACTTGTTCGGCGACATGCTCGCGCAGCGTGATGGCTGCGGCCGCCATGTCTCCGACGTCGAAGCCGTCGGACGAGGATGCGGAACCGTTGCCGGATGCCGATTTCCACTGGGCTGTCAGGTCGGGACCGAGCCGCTCGCTGGTGCCGGGGTCGTCGGGAAACAGGTTTTCCAGCGAAGTATCGAGCTTTTCCGAGATCGCCTCGGCGCTCCACGCCGTGTCTGTCTCGAACCAGTCGCCGCCGGTGGCCGTTTCCGGCGCGGCATCGATCTTCTGCGCCTGGTCGCTGACGGCATCGTCCTGCGGCTCGGCGCGCTCGAGCAGAGGATTGCGCTCGATCTCGTCGTCGATGAAGCGTTCCAGCTCGATATGAGTGAACTGCAGCAGCCGAATCGACTGCATGAGTTGCGGCGTCATCACCAGCGACTGGGACTGTCGTAGCTGTAGTTTTGCCGCCAACGCCATGGTTCGGTTTCAAACGCCCTGTCTACGCATCCGGACTGCCGGAAGGAGTTGGGCATTGAAACTGGCCCGGCTTTTGCTTGTCAAGGCGATGGCGATCAAAACTCGCTTGCCGGTGCGTATTCCGACGAGAAATCGGAGAAAAAGCTCTGTCTCGCGCCAAAAATCGCGCTTGGACAGGAATTTTCACGCTTAGAGTGTAAATCCTTCACCGAGATAAAGCCGCCGCACATCCGGATTTGCGACCACTTCATCGGCCCGGCCGTGGGTCAGCACCTGGCCGGCGTGGATGATGTAGGCGCGGTCGATCAGGCCGAGCGTCTCGCGGACATTGTGATCGGTGATGAGCACGCCAATGCCCCGCGCCGTCAGATGGCGCACGAGTTGCTGGATATCGGCGACGGCGATCGGATCGATGCCGGCGAAAGGTTCGTCGAGCAGCATGTATGCGGGGCGAGTCGCCAGTGCGCGCGCGATCTCAAGGCGCCGTCGCTCGCCGCCGGAAAGCGACAGCGACGGAGCCTTGCGCAGATGGCTGATATGAAATTCCTCGAGCAGTTCGTCGAGAATGCGTTCGCGCTCCTTGCGGCTTTTTTCGACCACTTCGAGCACGGCACGGATGTTTTGCTCGACGCTCAAGCCGCGAAAGATCGACGCTTCCTGCGGAAGGTAGCCGATGCCGAGGCGGGCGCGGCGGTACATCGGCATCGAGGTGACATCGAAGCCGTCGATTTCGATCGTGCCTTCGTCGACCGGCACTAGGCCGGTGACCATGTAGAAGCAGGTCGTCTTGCCGGCGCCGTTGGGACCGAGCAGTCCAACCGCCTCACCGGCGCGCACGCCGATCGTCACGCCGCTGACGACCTTGCGGCCCTTATAGCTCTTGGTCAGGCCCTTGGCGATCAAGGTTCCCTTGAACTTTACCTGGTCGACGGTGACCGTGGCCGGTGCCGCAAGTTTGCTGGCGGCGCGTCGCGGAAGACGCGCCATCAGCGATGCTACGTCGACCATCAGGGGTTCGCCGCTCCCGACTTCGCCGGCGGCGTGATCGACATCATGACGCGACCCCCGCAGGCGTCGACCTGGGCCAGGCCGCTCTTCATCTGCACGGTGAGCTTGCAGCCGACCAGTACATTGTCACCTTGCGAAAGCACGACCTTGCTGCCTGAAAGCACCAGCACCTCCGTCTTCATGTCGAAGGTGCCGCTGTCGCCGGTGGCGACCTGGTCGTCCGATTTGATATAGACCTTGTTGGCGACCTCCAGACGGTCGATGTTGGCCGAGCCGGTCATCGCGGCACCTGCGGCCTGCGTACCCTTGGCGTCGGCGTCGGGGTCTTTGACGTAATAGACCGTCATCTTGCCGGCCTTGAGCAAGGTCGGACCCTGGACGACGCTTACATTGCCTGTGAACACGGCGACGCTATCCGCCTGGCGGACCTCGAGCTTGTCGCTTTCGATCTGGATGGGCTTGTCGCCGGACAGTTTGAGGCCCGACAGTTGGCTGGTGGCCTTGGACTGCGCCAGAGCCGGCGCCGCCCCCAAAGCCAGCCCCAGGGCCAGCCCAACAGCCGGCAACGCCGAAGCCGCGGCCACGAGCCGTGTCGAACTACTGAACCGCATTGGATTCTCCGCTCATTGCCTCTGCCGCCTTCAAGCTGGCGGGATCGATGTTGACACGCACTCTGTTCTCGAAAACCACGATCTTGCCGTTGTCCTGGACCGACATCGAATCTGCGGTGATCCGCGACCCGCCGCGGCTGACGTCGACCGGGTCGTTCGTCTTCATAGTGCCTTTGTCCATGTCGAGAAAGACCGATTTGAACTTTGCCGCCAAGCCATCGGTGGTCGTTATGGTGACATCGCTGGTCAGGCTCATCGTGTTGCCATCGCGATTGTAGGTGCCGTGCGAGGCATTGATGGCCGCCACATTGTCAGCCGAGATCGGCAGCTTGGCGTCGATGCCCTCCAGATTGATGATGCCTTGCCTGCTCACGTCCTGTATGGCGCGCAATGCCGTCATGGAATAGGGTAGGCTCTGTTTGGTGAACCCGTTGAGCTTGGGGTTGGACATCACCAGTTTGCCATCGGCGAAGGCGCTTCCGTCGGCCTGGACCTGGATTGAGCCAGGCGCCGCGAGATAGGAATAGACCGGGAAGGCGATCGCAATCGCGGCAGCGGCCAGCGGCACCGCCAGCTTCAAGATACGCACGCGGCGCGAATGGCGCTGCGCAATGCCGAAGGCATCGACCCGCGCCGGGCCTACGTCCGGGGGAGCCAACTCCGTCTCGGTGTTGGTCGGTTCGATCGGTCGCGCTAACATAACTGCTTTCTTTTAAACCCCTGCCGCCAAGCACCCCTATAGGTGGGATGCCGGCGCCCTCAAGCAAGCACAAGCGGAGGAAAACCGCAAAAGTGTGACGGTTGCTGTTGCACAAACGAAAATGAAACCGGCACAACTTGCATGTCATACCAGATACAGGCGGACAGCGTTAGGGCCTGTGGATTGATCTTGATGTCTCTTGAAACGCCGGCTCGCCAACGTCGAGACCCTGTCTTTGGCGCAGCTCGCAGGAATCGGTAGCCGGGCGCGGATGGTTGCTTTAAAAGCATCTGCTCCCACCGACTATGAGGCTGACCATGGTACTGAGAGCCGACGACCTGATCGACCGCCGCCGCTTGCGCCGCAAGCTGACATTCTGGCGCGTTGCAGCGCTTGTTGTCGCAGCAGCCGGGCTGATTGCCTTTTCGACCTGGATTTACGGTGACGATTTCACTGGCGCGGCGGTCGACCATATCGCCAAGGTCAAAATCGAGGGCACTATCACCGAAGACGAAGACCTGATCAAACAGCTGGAAACCATCCGCCAATCCTCGAGGGTGAAAGCTGTGATCCTGTCGATCGATTCACCGGGCGGCACCACCGTCGGGGGCGAATCGATCTTCGAGGCAGTGCGCAAACTGGCCGCCGAGAAGCCGGTGGTGGCCGAGGTCGGCACGCTGGCCGCATCGGCTGGCTACATGATCGCCACCGCGGCCGATCATATCGTCGCGCGCAAATCGTCGATCGTCGGCTCGATAGGCGTGCTGATCCAGTATCCGGACGTCAGCGGCCTTATGGACAAGCTCGGCATCAAGCTCGAGGAAGTGAAATCCTCGCCGTTGAAAGCCTCGCCATCGCCTTTCAAGCCGACCAATGACGACGAGCGCACCATGGTCCGCAAGCTCATCCTCGACAGCTACGACTGGTTCGTCGGCATCGTCGCCGAACGCCGCAACATGACCAAGACGCAGGTGCTGGCGCTGGCCGACGGATCGATCTTCACCGGCCGGCAGGCCGTTGCCAACAAATTGATCGACGCGGTCGGCGGCGAGACCGAAGCGATCGACTGGCTCGCGACCAAGGGCGTCGACGCCAAGCTCAAGGTGGTGGAGTGGAAGGACGCGGAAAGCGGCGGCTTCCTGTTCTCGAAGGCGATGGCACGAACCATCGGCAGTGCGCTCGGCCTGCCCGACTATGGCGGCGACATCATCCACGAACTTGGTGCCGACCGCTTGTTTCTTGACGGTCTCGTTTCCGTCTGGCACCCTTGAGACGAGTGAAAAAGCAAATAAAATCATCCTCATAATTTGACCGCAGTGTTTTCACGGGGAGCCTTCTCATGATCAAATCCGAACTTGTGCAGATCATCGCCACACGCAACCCGCACCTTTTCCTGCGCGACGTCGAAAACATTGTCGGCGCGATTTTCGACGAGATCACCGACGCGCTTGCCGAAGGCAACCGGGTCGAGCTGCGCGGTTTCGGTGCTTTCTCGGTGAAAAACCGCCCCGCCCGCACCGGCCGCAATCCGCGCACCGGCGAATCCGTCGAGGTCGAGGAGAAGTGGGTGCCGTTCTTCAAGACCGGCAAGGAATTGCGTGAAAGGCTGAACAGCGGCAAATAAGCGCCGCGCGGGCTTATGCGCCATGCCGGCCTTTTAGGGCCCGGCCTTCGGTAGAGCCCGCCTTCGACAGGAAATTCTATGTTCAATCGTTTCATGCTCATCGTGGTCTTCGTGCCGCTGGCTATCATCCTGATTGCGCTGGCCGTCGCCAACCGCGATCCGGTCGCCTTCACCCTGGACCCTTTCAACCCCGGCAATCCGGCGCTGACGATGACGCTGCCGCTTTTCATCTTCCTGTTCCTGGCTCTCGCCATCGGCATGATCGTCGGCAGCCTGGCGACCTGGATCAAGCAGGGCCGTTATCGCAAGCTGGCGCGCCAGCGCGGCGTCGAGGCCGAGAACTTGCGCCAGGCGGTCAGCCGGGCACCGGCCGCGCCACAAGGCCCCTCTTTGCCGAAGCCGACGAGCTGAGCCAACACCGCCGCACGTCCTTTTGGACGGGCAAAGGACGCTGTACCATTTTGATTACGCATGATCTTTTCGGAAAATCGGTTCTGATTTTCGCGGTCATGCGTTAGGCGTATTTCTCTCCACGGAGTTTCCCATGCTGACCATTTCGGCGGCCGAGGTCGATCATGCGCTGACTTTTCCCGGCTTGGTCGAGACGCTGCGCGCGGCCTTTCGCGACGGCGCGGTACAACCAGTCAGGCATCACCATACGGTCGAACGGCCCGACGGCGCGGCCTCGACCCTGCTCCTGATGCCGGCCTGGACCGATTTCAATGCGGCCGGCACGTCGGCAGGCGGCCATATCGGCGTCAAGATCGTCACGGTGTCGCCCGACAACAACGCCGTAGGCAAACCCGCGGTGATGGGGCTTTACCTCCTGCTCGACGGTGCGACGGGCGAGCCCGAGGCCATGATCGACGGCCAGCGGCTGACGCAGTGGCGCACGGCCTGCGCCTCGGCGCTGGCCGCCTCCTATCTGGCCCGCGAGGACGCTTCGCAGCTGCTGGTGGTCGGCGCCGGCGCGCTGTCGCCGTTCCTCGCCAGGGCGCATTCGGCGGTGCGGCCGATCACCGCCATCCGCATCTGGAACCGCACGCCGGCCAATGCCGAAAAGGTTGCGGCGGAATTGCGCGCCGAGGGTTTTGCGGCCACCGCCGCGAGCGATCTCGACGCCGAACTCGGCCAGGCCGACATCATTTCGTCGGCGACGATCACGACCACGCCGCTGATCAAGGGCGCGCTGTTGAAGCCGGGGTCCCATGTCGACCTGGTGGGCGGCTTCACGCCGGCCATGCGCGAAAGCGACGACGATGCCATTGCGCGTGCCCGCGTCTACGTCGATACTCGGGCAGGCGCCACCAAGGAGGCGGGCGACATCGTGCAGCCGCTGGCCTCGGGCGTGCTGAAGGCGCAAGCCATCGTCGCCGACCTGCATGAATTGGCGCGCGGCCAGAAGAAGGGCCGGCAGAGCCCCGGTGAGATCACGCTGTTCAAATCGGTCGGCGCAGCCCTCGAAGACCTGGCTGCCGGCATTGCGGTGTACAAGGCGCTCAGGAGTAGGGGAGTAGGGGAGTAGGGGAGTAGGGAATAACACTACGCTCGGTAAGTAGAGCAATTGCCTACTCCGGCCATTGCCTACTCTCCCCTACTCCCCTACTGCCTTATTCCCCTACTGCCCTACTCACGCGGCGAAGCGCTGGGCTTCCCCGCCATAATAGTTGACGTAGCGGGCGCCGATCTCCTGGACCGGCATCACCACGAACACGTCGACCGTCGAGAATTCGCGGTCGATGACGCAGCCGTCGCCGATGCGCGCGCCGACGCGCAGATAGCCCTTGACCAGTGGCGGCATCGCCGCGATCGCGGCCTTGGCGTTGACCGCCTCGATCGGCATCAAATCCATGGAAAAGTAGCGCCCGGCGACCGCGCGCACGTCCCAGGCCGAATTCGTCCGGCAATGATGGGCGAGATAGGTCAGCGCTTCGGCGTGCGCCGCCGGCACGGTGCCGGGGAACGAGGCGCAACCGGTCATCACGCCGATCCCGTAATGGTTGATATAGGCCCAAATGCCTTGCCAGAGCGCCTCGATGGTGCGCTTCGAGCGGTATTCCGGCAAGACGCAGGAGCGGCCGAGCTCGAGGAAACGCTGGCCGGGGTGGCGGGCGATGAGGTTGGTCAGCTCGAACTCGCCCTCGGAATAGAAGCCGCCAGCCGCTGCCGCGATTTCCTGCCGCAACAGGCGGTAGGTGCCGACAATGCGGCGATGCTCGGGACCGGACAACGAGGTGTCGAAGACAAGCAAATGATCACAAAGCGGATCGAAATGGTCGGCGTCGCGGCGGTCCTGCACCTGGAACAGGTTCTTCCTGGCGCCGAGCTCGTCATAGAACACCCGGTAGCGCACTTCCTGCGCGGCGGCGATCTCGGCCTCGTTGCGGGCGAGCCGCACTTCGAGGTTGCCGATACGGCCGAGCGCTTCGCCTTTTATGACGGCATCGACATTGCGCCCGGTGAGCAAAGCACCGCTGGCGTTCGGCCGAGCGTCACATTCCGGCATAACTGTATGCACGAGTGATTCTCCTTCGAGCCATCCCTCTTGGCACGGGGATACGGTGTAGGTGCAACAGGATTGTGACAGTACCGTGATACGGTGCTGCGGGCAATACTTCGTCGGCTGGGTAATCCTTCAACTGGCTATGTTACGCAGGGAAGTCAGGAAGGACAGCCGGCGGATCACGCGGCCACGTGGCCCTCGACCGCATGGACAAGCGCGTCGGGGTCGAGCGGCTTGGTGACGAAGCCGCTGGCGCCATGGGCAAGCACGGCGTGGCGGGTCTTTTCCTGACTGTCCGCCGACAGCACCATGATCGGAACCGGCGGCAGGGCGGTTTCCTCCTCGTGCCGGCGGATGGCAGCGATGGCGTCCAGCCCGTCCATGACAGGCATGTGCAGGTCCATCAGCACCACGTCGAAGCGGTACTTGTGGCCGGTGCCAGTGACGGCCTCGACGGCGGCCTTGCCATTGCCGACCACTTTCACGCGATGCCCGGCCTTCAGCAGCGTGGCGCGGGCAAGCATGGCGTTGATGTCGTTATCCTCGGCGATCAGCACGGACAGGCCCTGCCGGCGGCCGCCAATGGCGCGGACGGATGGTCCGCCGCGCCTTTCCGGCTGTGGCTGGGTGAGGGCAGGTACGCTGCTGGTCGAAAGCACGCGCAGCAACGTCTCGCCACGCACCGGCCTTGCAAGGAAGGTGGAATAGCCGCTGGCGCGGAACTCGCCCAGCATGCCGCGGTCGGTCGGTGCGATCAGCGTGATCGCCTCGCAATCGGCAAAGCCGCTCTGGCGGAGGCGCTTGAGCAACCTGCCGTCGCCCTCCTCCATGGCCGCATCGACCAGAAGCACGTCGCAGCCTTCGGCGAAGGACGCCGCCTGGGCGGCGGTCGCGGCCAGATCGACCATGCCGCCATTGGCACGGATGGTGCGGGCGATGGCGTCGGCCTCGATGGCGTTCTTCGACAGGATCACGGCGCGCCGCCCTGCCAGCGCCTTCTGGCGGCTCTGCGGCGGCTCGGTGGCCGATATTGCAGGGATTTCGAAGACGAATTCGGAGCCTTGGCCGAGCCGGCTCGATACCGAAATCGTGCCGCCCATGGCGATCACCAGGCGCTTGGAGATGGCAAGGCCGAGCCCGGCGCCGCCATGCGCGCGGGTCGACGTGCCGTCAGCCTGTTCGAATTCCTCGAAGATGCGCTCCATGTCGTCCTCGTGCAGGCCGGGACCGGTGTCGGTGACGGTGAAGCATATGCGATCGGTGGTTTCGGTGCGGGCACGGGCGATGCTCACCAACACCCCGCCGCTGTCGGTGAACTTGATGGCGTTGCCGATCAGGTTGAGCAGCACCTGCCTGACCCTTCCAGGATCGGCTGATATCATCTGCGGCACGTCGGGTTCGACATGGCAGCCAAGGCCGATATTCTTGGCGAAGGCGCGCGCCGCCAGGAGTTCAACGATGTTGTCGGCGATCTCGCGCACGGACATCGGCTGCGGTTCAGGATCGAAGCGGCCGGCCTCGATCTTGGAATAATCGAGCAGGTCCTCGATCAGCGCCAGCAACGCGCTGGCCGAAGTCGAGATGGCGCCGACATAGGTCCGTTGTTGGGGCGAGAGCCCGGTGTCCGCCAGAAGCTTAGCCATGCCCATGATGCCGTTCATCGGCGTGCGGATCTCGTGGCTGACAGTGGCGAGGAAGCGCGATTTGGCCTGGCTTGCGTGCTCGGCTCGCTCACGAGCGGTGATCAGCGACGATTCGGCGTGCTTGCGGGCGGTAATGTCGCGGGCGATGGCGCGATGCGAGACGGTGCCGCTCTCCTTGTCGCGCACCGACAGTTCGATCCATGAGAACCAGCGCGGGCCGCTCGGCGTGCTAATGGCGACGTCGGTGGAGCTCAGGCATTCGTGGTCGGAAAAAGCGGCATCGGGAACGATGCCGACGTCGATGCCGAGTTCGGCCAGCGTCCTGCCGGCAAGGTCGCGCTGGTCGGCTCCGACAAGATCGGAGAAAACCTTATTGGCATAGACGATGTGGCCGTCACGGTCGCGGTGGACGACGAGATCGCCAAGCGCGTCGATCAGCCCGCGAAAGCGTTCCTCGCTCTCCTGCATCTCCCACACGCGGTCGGCCAGGGTCTCGACCTCGGCGCGGCTTCGAGCTGCGGTCTCGCCAAGGAGAGCAACCGTGCGACGCGCCGTGTGCCCGGCACGCAGATGCACGGCAAGGCCGGCCATGCCAGTCACCAAGAGGCCGACGGTGATGAAGATCGGCGCTCCGGTCAGATGCGACAGGCCTGCCAGCACGGCGATGGCGACGAGCGTCAGGAACGGCAGGCGTTCGCGATTGGCGGCGGGCAATTCGGGCGCCAGTGGCGGCGCTGCGATATTCTGCCGCCTTGGCGCCCCCGGGCCGATTCCGTCGACGCTTTCTGCGCTCTCCGTTTCTCTGATGCCGGATTCCATGATCATGCGGAAACCCTTGCCAGACAGAGATTATGGAAAATTGCGGCGGATCGTTCGAATTTTAGCGGTCGCGCGGTTTTTGCCTCTTCATCTCCTAACCGGGAGAAGGGAAGCTCACATGTCCACCACCACGCGACCGCGGATCTTGCCCTCGACGATGTCGTGCGCGGCGTCGATGATGCCGTCGAAGCCAATGGTCGTGGACAGGCTGGCGAGCTTCTGGAGATCGAGGTCCGTGCCGATGCGGCGCCACGCCCCCATGCGGACCGCTTTTGGCGCCATCACCGAATCGATGCCGAGCAGGCAAACGCCGCGCAGAATGAACGGGGCGACGCTCGCCGGCAGATCCATGCCGCCGGCCAGGCCGCACGCGGCGACGGCGCCGCCATAGGAGGTCATTGAAAGGACGTTGGCCAGCGTGTGACTGCCGACCGCATCGACGCCGCCGGCCCAGCGTTCCTTGGCGAGCGGCTTTGCCGGCTGGGTAAGTTCGTCGCGCGAAATCACTTCCGCAGCACCCAGGTCGATCAGGTAGGGGCCTTCAGCGCTGCGGCCGGTCGAGGCGATGACATGATAGCCGAGGCTGGACAGGATCGAGACCGCGACCGAGCCGACGCCGCCGGCCGCGCCCGTCACCACCACCGGGCCGCGATCGGGCACGATGCCGTGCCTTTCCAGCGCGAGGACGCAAAGCATAGCGGTATAGCCCGCGGTGCCGATCGCCATGGCATCATGCGGGCTCATGCCCTGGGGCAGCGGCACCAGCCAGTCGCCCTTGACACGGGCGCGCTCGGCATAGGCGCCAAAATGCGTTTCGCCGACGCCCCAGCCGTTCAATATGACCTTGTCTCCCTTGCGCCAGTCGGCATGGGAAGACGAGATGACGGTGCCGGCGAAATCAATGCCCGGCACCAGCGGCCAGCGGCGGATCACCGGTGCCTTACCCGTGATGGCGAGACCGTCCTTGTAGTTCACCGTCGTCGCCTCGACGGCGACGGTGACATCGCCTGCCATCAGGTCGGCTTCGGTGAGGTCGGTGACCGCGACCGACTGCTTCTTCTCGGCGTCGCGCGAAACGAGGATGGCTTTGAAGGTTTCGGGCATGTCTTCTCGTCGGACTTCTCGAATGGGCACTGTATGGCGGCAGTAGGCCAGGTCAATCGCTTGAGCGGTTGGCCTCGCGCCGCCAACCGATGAGTTCGTCGAAGACGACCACCACCGCGCCGACCGCGATGAAGGCGTCGGCGAGGTTGAAGATGGCGAAGGACCATACCGGGGTGTGGAACAGGATGTAGTCGATCACGTGACCATAGGTAGCGCGGTCGAACAGATTGCCGAGCGCGCCGCCGACGATCAGCGCAAAGCCGATGCGGGTAAGCACGTGGCTGGGCGGAGTGCGGGCCGCGAGATAGAGCACGAAAGCGATGACGAAAGCGGCGATGACCACCAGGCCGGTGTCGCCGAAGGACGAAAACATCGAGAAGGCGATGCCGGTGTTGTAGGTGCGATACAGTGCCAGGAACGGCACAAGATCGACCTTTTCCTGAAAGGCGAGGCCGGTCTCGACCAGGTATTTCACCCACTGGTCGAGCGCTACCGCGGCGGCGACCAGCAGGGCGTAGGGGAACCATGATTTCGCCGTTCGGGATTTGACCATTCGGGATGTCACGGTCTGGCGTCCTCCAGGGCAAGTTTCAGCGCGCCGCGCCGGATCTCGAACAGCATTATGCCGGTGGCCACCGCGAGATTGAGCGAATCGGCCCGACCGGCCTGTGGAATCCGCAGCAATCTGTCGCAGCTTTCGGCCAGGCTTTCGGGCAGGCCTTGCTGTTCGTTGCCCATCATCAGCAGCACCGGGCCTTTGGAAAAGTCGACCGAACGGTAATCGACCGCACCTTTCAGATGGGTGCCGGCAACGAGGCCAGGAAAGCTTTTTCGCCACGCAAGGAAGGCGTCCGGCGTCGCCTTGGCGACCGGCACCGCGAAGATCGAGCCCATCGTGGCGCGCACGGTCTCGACGGAAAAAGGATCGGTGGTCTCGCCGATCAGGATGATGCCCTTGGCGCCAACGGCGTCGACGGTGCGGATGACGGTGCCGAGATTGCCGGGGTCGCGCACGCGGTCGAGCGCCACCCAGACATCGCCGTCTTGAGCGCGGATGTCCTTCAGTGGCAGGAGCTTCTGCGAAAAGACGCCGACCACCATTTGCGGGTTATCGCGGCGGGTGATGGCGACGAGCACTTTTTCCGAAACTTCGAGCACGGTGCCGCCGGCGGCAACCGTGCGTGCCGCGACCTTTTCGACGGCCGCATTGCCGCGTCCGGCCTTGGCGAAGACCAGCGTCCGGATCGACCAGCCGAGGTCGAGCGCGTCGATGACCAGCTTCAGCCCCTCGGCCATGAAGGCGTTCTGCTGGTCGCGGAACTTCTTCAGCGCCAGCGCCTTGATGTCCTTGATCAACGGATTGGCGAGGCTGGTGACCTCTTTCACCTGTCCGGGCGCGCCGGCGTGCCGCTCGCTCATCAGGCCACCCAGCGCGAGAACAGCGAGGTGGACAGCGCCCGGCCGGCGGATTTCTCGCGGATGATCAGTTCGCCGGATTCGACCGTGCCGCCCATGCCGGCGAAGGTGTCGCGCATCAAGGCATGGATGGCGAAGAAGGAGGCGCGGATCGAATAGGCGGTCAGCACGACAGCAAGCGGCTTCGGCGTCAGGATCGAGCGGCAGAGGTCGGTCAGCGCCGGCAGGTCCTCGAACAACTGCCAGACCTCGCCCTTGGGGCCACGGCCATAGGCGGGCGGATCGAACAGGATGATGTCATAGCGGCTGCCGCGGCGCTCCTCGCGCTCGGAAAATTTCATGGCGTCGTCGACGATCCAGCGGATCGGCTTTTGCGACAGGCCCGCCATCTCCTGGTTCTCCCTGGCCCAGCCGATCGCCTTCTTGGACGCGTCGACATGGGTGACCTCGGCGCCGGCGCGCGCCGCCACCAGCGAGGCAAGGCCGGTATAACCGAACAGGTTCAGCACCTTGACCGGCCGCTTCGCTGCCGCGATCAGCCCGGCCATGTGGTCCCAGTGCGAGGCCTGCTCGGGGAAAACGCCGACATGGCGAAACGAGGTGAAGCGGCCGAGATAGTCGATGCCATCATGCTTCATCGGCCAGGTCTCGCCGAGCGGCGTCTTGGGGAAACGCCAGCGGCCGATGCCTTCCTCGTCGGTGTCGCCGGTGAAAATGGCATCGACGCGGTCCCAGTCTTTGGCCGGCAACGCTTTTTGCCAGATTGCCTGGCCTTCGGGCCGAACGATGCGATATGGGCCGTATTGCTCGAGCTTCTGCCCGGCGCCGCTGTCGAGCAACGCGTAGTCGGTGTTGGGCGCCACTTCGAGGATGAGCGGCAGGTGTTCGGCGGGCAGGGCGCCGCCGCGGCGGGAAAGGACGCGCGGCGCGGCTTTCGGCTCGGTTCGGTTGTCCGATGCACCGGTTCCGCGCGGCGCCTGTTCCGCCCCGCCCTTTGCGGGCTGATGCGAGCGGCTGTCACGGCGTTTGTCGCGAAAAGGTTTCAAGAAGGGCATCTCCGGGGCGACGTGGCCCGCTTCTGCCACAGCATATTCACCGGTGCAACAAAGCGGTCGCTGGACATTTCCGAAACGGTCAGCCGCGCTTGATCCAAAGCAGGGCGACAACCAGCGATACGAAACCGACAGCCTTGAAGCCGGCGACGATCATATGGCCGGTTTCCCAGCGCAGCCGGATCGCTTCGAAATTTTCCGGAATCGGTCCAGGCACCCAGGTGGCCAGAATATCGTTCGCCGGCTTGACAAGAGCAAACCACATCGCGAGAGACACCGCATAGAGCACGGCAGCGGCCAACGCGTACCAGAACGCCGGACGGTCATTGCGCAGCATCCATGCGAGAAGTCCCGGACAGCCGATCGCGGCCACGTCCAGCGGCGCGCCAATGACGGCAAACAGCTGGAACTGGGCGTTGAAGACAGTGGCCTCGCGCCAGAGAGAAGGCGGCCATTTCGTCAGTCGAGGAGCCGATTCCAAGACATGGGCGAAAGATGGTCCAAGGCTGAGCGCCGCAACGACCGCAGCCAAGATGGACCAGAACAACAGGAAACCGCGTATTTCCATAACGCCCGAACAACGGCGTGACGCCGGAGACGTTCCCGTACGAGGGGAGGAGGGCAGTAGGGCAGTAAGGCAGTAAGGCAGTAGGGCAGTAAGGCAGTAGGGCAGTAAGTGAATAGGGAAAGTTTGACTTGCACGAAGCCGCTCGATTGGTGCGGCCCCCTACTCCCCTACTCCCCTACTC
>SAQG01000061.1 GCA_004020315.1 Mesorhizobium sp. | reverse complement strand
TGTCACCCATGCAATCGGTCCATTCTGTTACCTATCTATCCGGTTCGGACACCGGGCACTTCTCCCCGTAAAGTACGGGGAGAAGGAGCTGATCGCAACGCTGGCGACCCCCTCTCCCCGTTTTTCACGGGGTGAGGGTGAGGGGCGGCGCAAACGCCCGGGAAGATGAACTCAGGCGGCGCGGACCTCGCGGATCGAGCTTTCCAGGATGTCGAGCGCTTCGTTCATGACACCGTCCTGGATGGTGATCGGCGCGAGGAAGCGGATGACATTGCCGTAGACGCCGCAGGTGAGCAGGATCAGGCCCTTGTCGAGCGCCTTGAGCCGGACCGCATTGGCGATCTCGGCCGACGGCAGGCCCTTCTTTATGTCGTTGAACTCGACCGCGTTCATGAAGCCAGGGCCGCGTATGTCGATGATCTCCGGCGTGTCGTCGCGGATCGATTGCAGGCGCTGTTTCAGCCGGTTGCCCAGCGTGTTGGCGCGGTCGCAGAGCTTTTCCTCGTCGATGACATCGAGCACTGCATGCGCCGCGGCGACCCCGATCGGGCTGCCGCCATAGGTCCCGCCGAGCCCGCCGGGGCTCGGCGCATCCATGATCTCGGCGCGGCCAGTGACCGCCGACAGCGGAAAGCCGCCGGCCAGGCTCTTGGCCATGGTGGTGATGTCGGGCGCCACTTCGTGGTGATCCATGGCGAACATCTTTCCGGTGCGGGCAAAGCCGGTCTGCACCTCGTCGGCGATCAACAGCATGCCGTGCTGGTCGCAGATCTTGCGCAGCGCCGTCATGAACTCGCGCGGCGCCTCGTAGAAGCCGCCCTCGCCCTGCACCGGCTCGACGATGATGGCGGCGACGCGGGCCGGATCGACATCGGCCTTGAACAGGCGGTCGAGCGCGGCCAGCGAATCGGCGACGGATATGCCGTGCAACGCTACCGGGAACGGCGCATGGAAGACATCGGCCGGCATGGCGCCGAAGCCGACCTTGTAGGGCACGACCTTGCCGGTCAGCGCCATGCCCATGAAGGTGCGGCCGTGGAAGCCGCCGGCAAAGGCGATGACCGCCGGTCGGCCGGTGGCGTTCCGAGCGATCTTGATGGCATTCTCCACCGCCTCGGCGCCGGTGGTGACGAAGATCGTCTTCTTGTCGAACTTGCCCGGCAACATGCCGTTCAGCCGTTCGGCCAACCTGACATAGCTCTCATAGGGCACCACCTGGTGGCAGGTGTGGGTGAAGCGGTCGAGCTGCGCCTTCACCGCCTCGATCACCTTCGGATGACGATGGCCGGTGTTGACGACGGCGATGCCGGAGGAGAAGTCGATATAGCGGCGGCCTTCGACATCCCAGATTTCCGAATTCTCGGCGCGGTCGGCATAGATCTGCGTGGTTATGCCGACGCCGCGCGAAATCGACTGGTTCTTGCGTTCGGAAATGGCTGAATTCTTCATGGTGTCCTTCGCAGGGCCGACGCCCGTTCTCGTTGATGGCGGCTCAAATGTCTTCTGGCGTTATTTCATACATTCCTCAAGTTGGCACCAGCGCCGGGTCATTGGGCCTGCCGTCAGTCAGAGTCTCCTTCGGAGGAGACGAGCGAGTTTGCAGAAGGTTCGGCCTCACGAACGTTGCCAATTACGTCGTTTTCCTTCGCGCCCCCTGTGGCTTGCCGGCCATCTCCCCCACACGGCAGTTTCGTCGACGGCGCTCCTTCTGCAACGTTCGCGATTAGCGAAATCATTGGCGGCAGCCAATCTCCCCACCTGTGGGGGAGATGGCCGGCAAGCCAGAGGGGGAGCGCGAAGGAACAGGACCGGGGGAATTGAAAGCAAGCCTGCTCACGCCGTCCGCACAAATCCCTCGCTCGCCCTCAGCAAATTGCGCGTGTAATCCCTGGTCACGCGGCGCTCGACGAGATCGGCCGCGGTGAGGTGTTCCACCGCCTCGCCGCTCTGCATCACCATCAGCCGCTCGCACATATGGGTGATGATGGCGAGGTCGTGGCTGACCATCAGGAAGGTCAGCTTGCGCCGCCGCCGGATCTCTTCCAGAAGGTTGAGCACCTCCGCCTGCACTGAAGCGTCGAGCGCCGAGGTCGGCTCGTCAAGCAGCAGGATCGACGGTTCGAGGATGAGCGCCCGCGCGATAGCGACGCGCTGGCGCTGACCGCCCGACAATTGATGCGAATAGCGGAAGCGGAAGCCAGTTCCGAGCCCGACCTCGTCCAGCGCCCGCTGGATGCGCTTCTCGCCATCGGCAAAGCCGTGGATGGCGAGCGGCTCCTGCAGCAGGCGGTCGACGGTCTGGCGCGGATGCAGCGAGCCGTAAGGGTCCTGGAAGACCATCTGCACCTCGCGATAGAAAGCCTTGTCCCGGCGCGCGCCGAGTTTTTTCCCGCTGACCGTGATGCTGCCTGAAGCGACCGGCGCAAGCCCGGCTATTGCCCGCAGCAACGTCGATTTGCCGGAACCGGATTCGCCGACCAGGCCGAAGGATTCGCCGGATTGGACCTCGAGGCTGACGCCCTTCAGCGCGCGAAAGCGATCGAAGACCACCTCGAGCCTGTCGACGGAAAGTGCCGCCGTCATGCCGCCCACTCCGGCTTGCGATCGAGCACCGGCAGCGGGTGGCGGTCGGCGCCGATCTTGGGCATGCAGTTGAGCAGGCCGCGCGTATAGGGATGCTGGGCACGGCCGAGCTCCGACGCCGCCAGTTGCTCGACCACCTTGCCGGCATACATGACGATCACCCGGTCGCAGAAGGACGAGACCAGGCGCAGATCGTGCGAGATGAAGATCAGCCCCATGCCGCGCTCGCTGACCAGCCGGTCGAGGATGCCGAGCACGTCGAGCTGCACCGTGACATCGAGCGCCGAAGTCGGCTCGTCGGCGATCATCATCTCCGGCCCGGCGATCAGCATCATCGCGATCATGGCGCGCTGGCCCATGCCGCCCGAAACCTCGTGCGGATGCAGGTCGAAGACACGGGCGGGATCGCGGATCTGCACCGCCTCCAGCATGGCAAGTGCGCGGTCGCGGGCTTCGGCCTGGCTGACCCTCTCATGCGTGCGCAGCGTCTCGACGATCTGGCGGCCGATGCTCATCACCGGGTCGAGCGAGTATTTCGGATCTTGCAGGATCATGGCGATACGCTTGCCGCGCAGCGCCCGGCGGTCGCGAGGTGACGCGGCGAGCAGATCGATGCCGTCGAAGGCAAGTTTCCTGGCGGTGACCTCGGCCTGCGGCGGGGTCAGGCCCATGATGGCGCGGCCGGTCTGCGACTTGCCGGAGCCGCTCTCGCCGACGATACCAAGCCGTTCGCGGCCGAGCGAAAACGAGACGCCGCGCACCGCCTCGATGCGGCCGGTACGCGTCGGAAAGGTTACGCGCAGATCGTCGACCTCGAGAAGCGTGCTCGTTGGGTCGCGGCTCATTGGTCACCACTCCGGGGGTCGAGCGCGTCGCGCAGGCCGTCACCAAGCAGGTTGAAGCCGAGGCTGACGATGAGGATGGCAAAGCCCGGTGCACCGGCCACCCACCATTGGTCGAGCACGAAGCGGCGGCCCGACGCGATCATCGCGCCCCATTCCGGCAGCGGCGGTTGCGCGCCGAGGCCGAGGAAGCCGAGACCGGCGGCGGTCAGGATGATGCCGGCCATGTCGAGCGTCACCCTGACGATCAGCGAGGAGATGCAGAGCGGCATGATGTGGCGCAGCACGATGCGGAACGGCGAGGCGCCCATCAATTGCACCGCCTTGATGTAATCCGAATTGCGCACGGTGAGCGTTTCGGCACGCGCAATACGGGCGTAGGGCGGCCATGAGGTGATGGCAATGGCGAGCACCGCATTCTCGATGCCGGGGCCAAGTGCGGCGACGAAGGCCAGCGCCAGGATCAGCTTCGGAAAGGCGAGAAAGATGTCGGTGATACGCATCAGGATCGCATCGATCCAGCCGCCGGCATAGCCGGCGACGGTGCCGACCAGCAGGCCGATAGGAGCGGCGATGACTGCGACGAGAATGACGACGTAAAGCGTCCATCGCGAGCCGAAGATGACGCGCGAAAGGATGTCGCGGCCGAGGTCGTCGGTGCCGAACCAGTGCTCGGCACTTGGCGCCAGCAGCCGCGAGCCCTTCAGATCGCCGAATGTCGGCGAATAGGGCGCCAGCACATCGGCAAGGGCGGCGACCACCAGCAAAGCGATGATGATGAGCAGACCGAGAAACGCTAGCCGGTTGGCGGAAAAGCGCCGCCACGCCACATAGGCGCGGCCGAGCCTGGCCTGCATGCGCGAGGCCGGCCGCTCGCTGAGCAACCAGTCGCGACGGCTTTGTATCGCTTCTGCGCTCATCTCACTTTGGTCCTCGGATCAAGCACCCGATAGAGCAGGTCCGACAGCAGATTGATGCCGATGAAGACCGAGCCGATGATGATGGTGCCGCCGAGAACGGCGTTCATGTCGGCATTCTGCAGGGAATTGGTGATGTAGAGGCCGATGCCCGGCCACGAAAACACGGTCTCGGTGAGCACCGAGCCTTCGAGCAGGCCGGCATAGGAAAGCGCGATCACGGTGACCATCGGCACCGCCGCGTTGCGCAGCGCGTGGCCCCAGATGATGCGTGTTTCCGACAGGCCCTTGGCGCGCGCCGCGACGATATATTCCTGGGCAAGCTCGTTCAGCATGAACGATCGTGTCATCCGGCTGATATAGGCGAGCGAGAAATAGCCAAGCAGCGAGGCCGGCAGGATGATGTGGCGGAAGGCATCGCGAAACACATCCCACTGCCGCTGCCACAGCGCATCAAGAAGATAGAAGCCGGTGATCGGCGTGAAGGTGTATTCGTAGACGATGTCGAGGCGCCCGGGAAAAGCCACCCATTGCAGCTTGGCATAGAACAGCACGAGCGCCAGCAGTCCCAGCCAGAAGATCGGCACGGAGTAGCCGACCAGGCCGATGATCCGCACGATCTGGTCGATGATGCTGCCGCGCCGAACCGCAGCCAGCACGCCGAGCGGCACACCAAGGAATGCACCGATCAGAGTTCCCAACGTCGCCAGCTCGATCGTCGCCGGAAAGGCGCGGCGGATGTCGGTCATCACCGGATTGGTGGTCAGCACTGAGGTGCCGAAATTGCCGTTCAGGGCATTCTTCACATAGATGTAGAACTGTTCGATCAGCGGCAGGTCGAGGCCCATCTCGCGGCGGGTGCGCTCGACGACATTGGCCGGCGCCCGGTCGCCAAGCACCGCCAGCACCGGGTCGATCGGGATCACCCGGCCGATGAAGAAGGTCACCGCGAGAAGACCGAGATAGGTGGTTATCGCGATGACCAGGAAACGGGCGATCGACGACACGATAGCGACAGCACGGGCGCTGCCGCGCCCTGCCGTCACTTCGCTTTCAACGATGCTCATGCGGCGCGTCCGCCGGCATCACTCCTTGGAGATCTGGCCGACGAAATTGGTGTCGAAGCTCGGCCCGAGCGCGAAGCCCTTGAGGTTCTTGCGCAGGCCGGCCACTTCCAGCTGCTGGTGAACGATGATGAAAGGACTGGTTTCGAGAACCTTCCTCTGCAGATCCTGATACATCGCGGCGCGCTTGACCGGATCCTTCTCGAGCAAGGCCGCTTCCGTCTGCTTGGTCAGTTCCGGAATGTCCCAGGCGTTGCGCCAGGCCAGGGTCTTGACCTTGCCTTCATCCGAATTGTCGGGGTTGCTGGCGAAGGTCTGGGCGTTGGAGTTGGGATCGAAATAATCCTGGCCCCACTGGCCGATATAGATGTCGTGGTTGCGGGCGCGGTATTTGGTCAGCGTCTGCTTGCCGTCGCCGGGAATGATCTCCAGCTTGATGCCGGCCTGGCCGAGCGTCTGCTGGAACGATTCCGCCATGCCGGTCACCGGCTGGGTGTTGCGTACATCCATGGTGACGCTGAAGCCGTCGGCCAAGCCGGCCTTGGCGAGCAGTTCCTTGGCCTTGGCGAGGTCGAACGTGAACGGATTTTCGTCAAGTTCGCCGAGCACGCCTTTTGGCAGGAAGGTCTGGTGGATCTCGCCAATGCCCTTGAGGATGGTCGAACTCAGGGCATCATAGTCGACAAGATATTTGAAGGCCTGGCGAACCTCGGGCTTGGCGAGGTTCGGATTCTTCTGATTGAGGCTGATGTAAAAGACAGTGCCCTTCGGCGCGCTGGTGGTGGTGAGATCGGCGTTCTTGGCGATGGCGTCGAGGTCGTTCGGTTCGAGATTGCGGGCGACGTCGATGTCGCCGGCCTCCAGCGCCAGGCGCTGGCCCGAGCTTTCCTTCATGTTGCGATAGATGACGCGGGCAAGCTTGGCCTTTTCGCCATGATAATTGTCGTTACGCTCCATGACGACGACCTCGTTGGCCCGCCATTCGCGCAGCTTGAAGGCGCCGGAGCCGGCATAGCCGGTCTTCAGCCAGGCATTGCCGAAGTCGTTGTCGTATTTGTAGTCGTCGCTCGGCGTGACCGCGGCGGCATGTTCCTTGACCAGCTTGGCGTCGACGACCGAGGCGACGGTTGCCGACAGACAGTTGAGGACGAAGCTCGGCGCATAGGCCTTGTCGACGGTGAACTGGAACGTCGTGTCATCTATGGCCTTGGCCTTCTCGGTGACGTTGTCGCCGTTGATGCCGAACTGTCCGATGATGAACGCCGGGCTCTTGTCGAGCTTGATGGCGCGCTCGAACGAATAGGCGACATCCGCCGCGGTGATCGGATTGCCCGAGGCGAACTTCAGGCCGGGCTTGAGCTTGAAGGTGTAGGTCAGGCCGTCGTCGGAAACGCTCCAGCTTTCGGCGAGATCGCCCTTGACCTTGGAGGTATCGCTGAGATCAAGGCGGACAAGAAGATCATAGGTGTTGCCGGTGACCTCTGCGGTCGACAGTTCGAACGCCTCGCCTGGATCCATGGAGATGATGTCGTCGATCGCGAAACCCTCGACCAGCGTGTCGGCGGGCGTGACCGCAAAGGCAGGTGAGCCGGCCAGAAGCAGCGCGGACATGGCTGCCCCCGCGAGTAAGAAACGGGAGCGTAGACCAAACTTTTCCATCATCATTTTTAACTGTTCCCTGTTTTTGTTGACCTGAGTTCCCGGCTCAGGGTTGCAGCGTTCTTTGCCGGGCCGAACGATGGCCCCTGGACCGGTTGTCGCGGCAATTTTTGCCCAGTTCCGCCTCACCATATCCGGCGCTTTCAAGCACGGCAACGAGCATTTACAAGACTGTTGGTTGGGCCAGATCAGGCGGCCACCATGGCCGGGAGCGACGCCCTGAGTGCAGCTATTTCAACGCGGTGACCAGGTCGGCGTCCGGAAAACAAGTCGCTGCGCGACCGTTCTTCGCTTGCCACTCGCCGATCGACCGGCGCGTCTTGAAGCCGGGCAGACCGTCGGCGCTGCCGACGTCGTAGCCCTTAGCCTCCAGCGCTCGCTGCAAGCCGGCGATATCAGACCTGTGGAGCCCGCCGACCGCACCCCAGCGCCCCGAAAAATTGCTGTCGCCATTCGCGATGCGGTCAGCGCCGTGGCCGATGAACAGGGCGTAGAGATCGCTGGTGTTGTATTGCTTCAGCACGTAGAAATTGGGTGTGACGATGAAGGCTGGACCGCTGCGCCCGGCCGGCATCAAAAGAAAGCCTTCGGCCTTTAACTCGCGCGCCGGGAACGGTTTTGCCGCGACGCGCTTGATGCCCATATCTGCCCACTCGGAAATCCTCTTGCCCTGGTCCGGCCCTTCGAGCGAGCAGGAAACCGCTTCCGGCACCGTCACCTCGAAGCCCCAGCCGCGGCCTTTCACCCAGCCATAGTGAACGAGATAGTTGGCGATCGAGGCCAGCGTGTCCGGCACCGAGTTCCAGATGTCGACCCGACCGTCGCCATCGAAGTCGACGGCATGGTTCAGGAACGAAGTCGGCATGAACTGCGGCTGGCCGAGCGCGCCGGCCCAAGACGATTTCATCGCGCCGACCGGGGCCAGCCCGCGCTCGACGATCTCGAGAGCCGCCATAAGCTCGGTGCGGAAGAAGTCCTTCCTGGTCGCCATGAAGGCCTTGGTGCCCAGCACTTCGAAAGCGTCGTAGGGCATCTTCGCCGCGCCAAAGCCGCTCTCGCGACCCCAGATCGCCAGCAGCACTTCGCCCGGCACGCCGTAACGCTTCTCGATCGCGGCAATGGTCCTGGCATTGGCCGCCGCGCGCGTGCGGCCACCAGCGGTCACGGCGCGAACCGTCTTTTCAGCGAAATAGGCGCCAGGCGAACCGAACTCCGCCTGATGCTGCTTCCTCGGCGTCGTCGCCTTCTTCCCCGGCATCACCAGGTCGGGCAGTTTGAGGTTCGGCTTGACGCCATCGAAGGCGGCGTCGAAGGTTTTTCTGGAAATGCCTTTGGCGTTGGCCTCGGGCCAGAGATCGCTGTTGAGCCAGGCGTGGAACTGATCGTCGATTTTTGCTGCGGAGGCGGGAGTGGCGAGGATGAGGGCAACGAGGGCTGCTAGAAAAATCGCAGCCAATCTGCGTAGTTTGCGTTCTGCCGCAATCATCTCAAGAGCATCCCTTCCCCCCACGCCCTCAAAACGCCGTCCGCGAGCGCAGCGCGGCGGCCAGCGTGCCTTCGTCGAGATAATCGAGTTCGCCGCCGACCGGCACCCCATGTGCCAGCCGCGTTACTTTGATGTCGAAGCCGGACAATTGGTCGGTGAGATAATGCGCGGTGGTCTGGCCCTCGACCGTGGCGTTGACGGCAAGGATCACCTCCTTGACCTCGCCGCCGGCGACACGGTCGACCAGCGAGCGGATGTTGAGCTGCTCGGGGCCGATGCCGTCGAGCGGCGACAGCGAGCCGCCGAGCACATGGTAGCGGACATTCATGGCGGCTGCCCGCTCCAGTGCCCACAGGTCGGCCACGTCCTCGACGACGATCAGCGTGCCGGCGTCGCGGCGCGGATCGGTGCAGATCATGCAGGGGTCAGACGTATCGACATTGCCGCAGGTCGAGCAGATGCGCACTTTGTCGACCGCCTCGCTCATGGCGGCAGCGAGCGGCGACAGCAACTGCTCTTTCTTCTTGATGAGGTGAAGTGCTGCTCGCCTGGCCGAACGCGGACCGAGTCCCGGCACCTTGGCCAGGAGCTGGATCAGGCGTTCGATCTCGGGACCGGCGATTCGCTTCGACATCGCATTGGTTTAGACCATGATCCCGAAAAGTGGAAACCGGTTTTCGGAAAAGATCATGGTCAAACAAGAAGATAGAGTCCCATTCCGATTTAATCGGCATGGATGAGCTCTATGATTTTTTCGCGCGCTTTGGACACTCCCGCGGCGCGGCGGCTGCGAAACAATCGCTCCAGGTTTGCGCTGCCCCTCATTGGCCTGCCGGGCATTTCTCCCCGTATAGTGACGGGGAGAAAGGACGCCTTCGCAAAAGATTTCGCCAATCTCAAGCGTGCAGGAAAGGCGCCAAGATTGAGGCCAGCAGGCAGATGAGGGGCAGCGCCGACGTCGGCGGTCGATCGCCTCAGTAGGCTTCCAGCGGCCTGCCCTGGCCGGCGATCATCGTACCGATGGCGTCGGTGTTCTCGGGTGTCGATTCAAACGACATCGTCGGCTCAGCCGGCGTCGCCGAGAATGACGCGACAGGTTGCGCACCGGCCGTACCGCCGAAACGGGCCGCGTCAGGCTCCTGCATCGGCTCTTGCATCGCCACAAAGGTCGCCTTCTCTGGCGTTGCCTTCTCCAGAGTCGCCTTTGCCGGTCGCGATGCGACCGCGGTCACATAGGTTGCCTTGGTGGGTGCTGCCTTGGCGACCGGCGCCGCGGATGCCACGAGCGTCACAGGCGCTGCGCGCGTCGACGCCCGCGGCGTGGCCTGCGCCACGGCGACCGTGGGCTCGTCCGGCAACGGTTTCCAGTTCCGGCCGCGCTTTTCGTAGAAGGCGTTGCCGCCGGCAACCATGGTGTAGTGCATGTTCTTGTAGGGGAAACGCAGGCCGGCGGTGTGAAAAAACATCGTGTTCTTCAGCTTGGCCTTGCGCTCGCCCCTGAGCACCGCCTCGGCGGCTTCCTCGACATCGGGCATCGCCTTCGAATTCATCCGCCGTGTCATCACGCCCGGCGCGAACTGCCCGCGCTCGCCGACCACTTCGCAGATGGTGTTGCCGTGCTTGCCGGAACGCAGCCGGTTCATCACCACCGTGCCGACGGCAATCATGCCGTCACGGCTCGACCGGTTGGATTCGAAGAACATCGCGCGCTGGAGGCACTCCTTGTCTTTCGATGTGTGACTGTAGGGCCGCGACCTGACGGCATCGGTCAGGCTGGCCACGGACAGGCCGTGCGAGGTGGTCTGACTGCAGGCGGCCAAAAACAGCGGAGAGGTGATGACGCCGAGCAACAACGGCGTCTTCCATCGGGTCGCGATCAAAGATATCCCCTCATTCTGTCGCCGGCCCGCCCCAGGCTGCGGCAAGAATGAGACACTTTCAGGCAAAAAGATGGCTAAAACGTTATTAAGTGTGCGGAGTTGCTTAATAGACACAGCTGGCGGGCGGGCGGTGTTGGATCGCTGCGCTCTTCGGCCACTGTAACGGCATGACCTTCGAGCGTCGCAACCTCCGCAGGAGGGAGCGCCGCAGCCTTCGCAGAGTGGTTTGCAGAGCTAAGCCGTGGCTCGATCGACCGGCATAACTATCGACACACCTTAGAAAGGCAGCTTCATTCCCGGCGGTATCGGCAGTCCCGCGGTCAGTGCCTGGGTCTTTTCCTGCATCATCTGCTCGACCTTGGCCCTGGCGTCATTGTGGGCGGCGAGGAGCAGATCCTCCAGAATCTCGACCTCGTCCTCCTTGAACAGAGACGGGTCGATCTTCAGCGACTTCATCTCGAATTTGCCGGTCAGCGTCACGCTAACCAAGCCGCCGCCGGCCTGCCCGGAGGCTTCCAGCGTGGCGATCTCGTCCTGCATGGCCTGGAACTTGGCCTGCATTTCCTTCGCTTTGCCCATCAGGCCGAGAAGATCTTTCATCGCGTGGTCCTCTACAGTTGATATCAGGTTTCGTCTTCGTCTGCGGGCGGCTCGATTGGAACCTCGGCCTCCACGGCATCGGCTTCCGGTGCGTCGGGAATGCGCACGTCGATGATCTTGGCGCCGGGAAAACGCGCCAGGATGGCGGCGACTGTCGGGTCGCTCTTGGCATCGAGTAGAGCGTTTTCGCGTTTGGTCGATTCCATCTCGGCCAGCGTCTGGCCGCCCTCTTCCTTCGACAGCGACACCAGCCAGCTGCGGCCGGTCCAGGCGCGCAATTTGGCGGTCAGATCGTTGAGCAGCATCTTCGGCGCGTCATCGGTCAGGCTGACGTCGATGCGCCCCGGCTCGATGCGCACCAGGCGCACGCAGCGCTTCACCAGAACCTTGAAGGCCATGTCGCGCTGGGCATCGGCAAGCGCGACGATGTCGGCCAGCGATTTCACCGGCACCGGCGGCGCATCCGCTACCGGCTCCGGCGTCGGAACGAAGGCTGCAGGCATCGGCTCGGATTCGACCAGCCGCATGGTCTGAGCGCCGCCATTGACGGTCGGCATCCGCGTCTGCGCCACGGCGCCGGCACCGCCATTACTAGGATTTGCTGGGCCGGGATTTGCTGGCCCACCATTCGAGCGTGGCGCGCCATTCGGCACCGGTGCTCCGCCCTCCAGCGATTTCAGCGCCTCGTCCAGTGTCGGCAGGTCGGCGGCATGCGCCAGCCGGATCAGCACCATCTCGGCGGCACTGACCGGCCGGTTGGAGGACTGCACCTCGGGAATGCCTTTCAACAGCATCTGCCAGGTCCGCGACAGCACCTTGACCGACAGCGCCTTGGCGAAATCGGCGCCGCGCCGGCGCTCGTCCTCCGACAGCGAGGCGTCCTCGAGGGCCGTAGGCACGAAGCGCAACCGGGTGACGAGATGGTTGAACTCGGCAAGGTCGGTCAGCACGGCGGCCGGATCGGCGCCGGTGTCGTACTGGTTGCGGAACTCGGCCAGTGCGGCCGCCACGTCGCCCTTCATCACATATTCGAACAGGTCGACGATGCGGGCGCGGTCGGCCAGCCCGAGCATGGCGCGCACCGCTTCGGCGCTAACTGCGCCGCTGCCATGGGCGATCGCCTGGTCGAGGATGGACAGCGAATCGCGCGCCGAGCCCTCGGCCGCGCGGGCGATCATCGCCAGCGCCTCGTCATCGACCGCAATGCCTTCCCTAGCGGCGATCGAGGAGAGATGCGCGACCAGCGTGCCGGCATCGATACGCCGGAGATCAAAACGCTGGCAGCGCGACAAGACGGTGATCGGAACTTTCCTGATCTCGGTGGTGGCGAAGATGAATTTGACGTGCGGCGGCGGCTCTTCCAGCGTCTTCAGCAGGCCGTTGAAGGCCTGGGTGGAGAGCATGTGCACTTCGTCGATGATGTAAACCTTGTAGCGCGCCGACACCGGGGCGTAGCGCACGCGCTCGATGATGTCTCTGATGTCGTCGATGCCGGTATGCGAGGCGGCGTCCATCTCGATGACGTCGACATGGCGGCCTTCCATGATCGCCTGGCAGTGCTCGCCCAGCACGGCAAGATCGACCGAAGGCTGGTCGACAGTGGATGTTTTGTAGTTCAGGGCCCGCGCAAGTATGCGCGCCGTCGTCGTCTTGCCGACACCGCGCACACCGGTCAGCATCCACGCCTGGGCGATGCGGCCGGTGGCGAAGGCGTTGGTGAGGGTGCGAACCATCGGCTCCTGGCCGATCAGTTCGGAGAAATTCGCAGGACGGTATTTGCGCGCCAGAACGCGATAGGCGACGGCCTTTTCCGTTCCCGAATTTCCGGCTTCGCTCATTCGCCCGTAAAGCTCCAAGGGCCGCGCCCTGCAGGCGGCCGATTCCTGCGCATAGTTTCGCCCGCAGGGCTTGGCGCCGTCAATGTCGCGGGAGAAGGCGAAGAGGTGGGAGGCTGGAACAATGACCCGTTCCGGGCTCGTTAGGGCTGCTTCCTTCCGGACCTGACCCGGTTGGCGAGTGGACCGTCCACCACCAACCTCCCGCTTTCCATATCGGCAATCCGGCGATGAAATGCAAGGGCGCAGGATCAATCAGCCGGGAGGGCGCCGAAAGCTGAAACAGAAAACCCGCCTCGGGGCGGGTCATTGGCGCAGATCAGCACCATGGCCGAACCACTAGCATAACTGCCGTCACAAAGCAACGATTCGCTTGCCGCCTCTTGCGGGCCACCGGCAGCCGCTTTAGCGTTCAAAAGTCTAAAAAACACGACAAAAGCGAAGGAAACGCCGATGTTGCCGGGCCTCAAGGCCGGATTTACGCTGGATGCACGTCTGGAGGCGGACAGCGAGCAATTGATGTGGCTCGGCCTATGCGAGCTGCGGGTGATGAACGACCGCCGCTGGCCGTGGCTGCTTCTGGTGCCGCAGCGACCGGGCGTGGAGGAAATCCACGATTTGACGCCGCTCGACCAGGCGATGCTGACCTTCGAGACAAATATGGTGGCGCAGGCGCTGAAAAGCGTGAGCGGCTGCACCAAGATCAACACCGGCGCACTCGGCAACATCGTGCGCCAGTTGCATGTCCATGTCATCGCGCGCTCGGAAGGCGATCCCGGCTGGCCAGGCCCGGTGTGGGGGCACGGCATGCGCGAACCCTACCAGCGCTCGGACCTCCGCCGGTTTGCGCAACAGATAAAGGCGGCGCTATAAACCTGTCCCGTGTCCATCCTGAAGTTGAGTCCCCATGAGCTTCCGCCTGTTTGACGCGCCCTTGCGCGAGCCGAGCCAGTTCGTCGGCTTCGCCGGCAACATGATCGACCGGCAATCGGAAAATCGCGCCGATGATTCCGTCGAAAAGGCCCTCGCCGATCCCGCAGCCAGGCTTTTGCTGATGCACGGCGGGCGGCTCTATCTGAAGCTCAGGGATGGCGGCTTCGACCCCTGGTTCGGCGCCGAGGAAAGCCAGCCGCTCCAGGCATCGCTCGACCATGGTGTCCTGCTCGGTTTTTCCGACAGCGGCCCGGTGCTCGCAGTGCCGGCCGGGGTCGATCCCGAACAATTGCCGGAGACGATCAAGGCCATCGACTATCGCTCGGTCTATATGCAGGGACTGATCGACGAGGCGGCGGCCGGCGCGATGGCGCAAGGAGCAGCGCTGCTCGCTTGGCATGCGAGCCACCGCTTCTGCAGCAAGTGCGGTACCGAAGCCGAAATGCGGGCCGGCGGCTACAAGCGGCTTTGCCCGGCCTGCGCCACCGAGCATTTTCCGCGTACCGACCCGGTGGCGATCATGCTGACGGTGACACGCGAAAAATGCCTGCTTGGCCGCGGCCGGCATTTCGCACCGGGTATGTATTCGGCGCTCGCCGGCTTCATCGAACCGGGCGAGACGATCGAGGCGGCAGTGCGCCGCGAAACGCTGGAGGAGGCCGGCATCAGGCTTGGCCGCGTCGTCTACCATGCCAGCCAGCCCTGGCCGTTTCCCTATTCGCTGATGATCGGCTGCTTTGGCGAACCGCTCAACGACGACATCCAGGCCGACCTCAACGAACTTGAAGACTGCCGCTGGTTCTTTCGCGACGAGGTGCTCTCGATGCTGGCCCGCCAGCATCCGGGCGGCCTGGTCACGCCGCCAAAGGGGGCGATCGCCTACAACCTCATCCGCGCCTGGGCCGACAGCGCGCAAAACTCATAGGGGGGAGCAAGTGATCCGTCACACAGTGGTGTTCAGGCTGAAGCACAAGGACAGCTCGGCCGAGGAGGCGAAATTCCTCACCGACGCCAAAATACTGGCGGCGATACCGGGCGTCGAAAAGTTCGAGCAGCTGCGTCAGGTCAGCCCGAAGAACGATTATCGCTTCGGCTTCTCGATGGAGTTCGCCGACCAGGCCGCCTATGCAGGTTACAACGACCATCCTGATCATGTCGCCTTCGTTCGCGACCGCTGGGTCCCGGAGGTCGAGACGTTTCTTGAGATCGACTACGAGCCGCTGACCTAGGATCAGAGTTCAATCATTCTGAACGAGCAAGTTCGACCTTTATCATCTGGTCGGTGACTTGCCCGTGAAAACCGCCAGTTGAGCGGCGAAAGCACGCTCGTAGGCGGGCCGGGCTTCGCCGCGGGCGACATAGCCGGAGAGGTTCGGATATTCGTCCAGCATACCCGATGTTTTTAACCTGAGCAGCACGTGCACCATCATCAGGTCCCCCGCGCTGAACGCGCCATCGAGCCAGTCGGCATCGCCAAGACGACCGGAAAGTTCGCCCAGCCGGTCACGGATGCGATCCTCGACCAAAGGCAGGCGCTGTTCGTGCCAGGTCTCGTCGCGCTCCAGGAGCACGGCGGTCTGGCGCTCAAGGATCGGCGGCTCCACCGTGTTTAGCGCGGCAAACATCCATGAGATTGCGCGCGCCCGGGCATTCGCATCGTCCGGCAGCAGGCCACCATGGCGCTCGGCGATATGGAACACGATCGCCCCCGACTCGAACAGGGCAAGATCGCCTTCTTCATAGCTCGGAATCTGCCCGAAAGGATGAAGCGCGAGATACGCGGGCTCCTTCGTCGCTTTGAACGAAACAAGACGAACCTCGTAAGGCTGGCCGACTTCTTCAAGCGCCCAGCGAACGCGCATGTCACGCGCCAGTCCCCTGCCGCGATCGGGCGACCGTTCAAAGGCGGTGATGGTGGGGATCATTGGCAGGCCTCATCTCGTCGTCTCCTTTTTCGATTGCGGCAAGCAAAGGACGAATGTCGAGCCGGAATTCCGACATCTGGCAACTGCTCTCAATCGCGCGTGACTGCCGCAACGGAGGCGCGTAGCGCTCCGGCGAAATCGGGATGGCCATAGAGGTCGTTGTGGCCAGCCGCTATGGCGATGTGGCTGCGCAGATCACGGGCAGCCTGGCGCAGAGGTTCCGAACGTGCCGCAGGAACGATGGTGTCGTTCTCGGCGGTGATGACGGCGGTGGGCACGTCGAGGTCGCGCAAAGATTTTGCCGCCTCCATGCGGTGCCGCAGCAAGAGGCGAACCGGCAGCCAGGGATAGTGGTGAGCGGCGAGTTCTCTCAGCGAGTCGAAAGGGGTCACCATGACGATGCCGCGCAGGGGCCGGGCCGTCGCCAGATCGACCGCAACCGCAGCGCCGACGCTAAGGCCGATGGCGATGATGCCGGCTTTGGCATCGGCGGCCAGATGGTCATGGGCGCGTCGGGCGTCCTCGAACAGGGCGGAGGCCGACGGGCTTCCGCTGCTCGGCGCATAGCCGCGGTAGTGCAGCGCAGCGACCTCATGTTCGGGGAATAGCTGGTGCAGCATGAGGGCAAGCGCGTCGGCATTCCAGGCATTGCCGGCGAAGCCCAGCAGGAGCGGTCGTGGCTCGGCCACCGCCTGTCTTGCCAGCAGGCGTGCCAGAACGACGCGCTCGCCGTCCTCCGTCGCCAGTTCGACATGGCGGGCCGCGGCCGGCAGATCGGGTCCGAACGCCGCAAGGCCGGCCGGAAAGATCAGCCAGGACTGAAGCACATACACCACGGTGACAACGACCGCATACAATCCAGCGACTGCGAGCGTCAGTTTCAGAAGCCACATGCCAGGAATGTCGCCCGGCGCTGGTCACCTGGCAAGGCGCTAGGCTAATCCGCCACCTTCCATTGCTCGCGCGATTCGCTGGCCGGGTAGACGCCGAGGATCCGCATTTCGCGCGAGAAGAAGGCAAGCTCGTCGAGTGCCAGTTTGACCAGCGGATCGTCGGGATGGCCCTCGATGTCGGCATAGAACAGGGTCGCCGTGAACGCGCCGAGCTGATAGCTCTCCAGCTTGGTCATGTTGATGCCGTTGGTGGCGAAGCCGCCCATCGCCTTGTAGAGCGCGGCCGGCACGTTGCGGACGCGGAAGATGAACGTCGTCATCATCCTGGCGTCGGCGGAAGGACGTTCTGCCCACTGCCTGTTCTTGGTCAGCACGACGAAGCGGGTGACGTTGCTGTCGGTGTCCTCGACATTCTCCTCGATGATGTCGAGCCCGTAGAGCGTCGCGGCCAGGGCCGGCGCCAGCGCCGCCATGGTGCGGTCCTTCAGCTCGGCGACAAGCTTGGCGGCGCCCGCCGTGTCGCCGGCGACCACCGGCTTCCAGCCGTTCTTGCGGATGTATTTGCGGCATTGGCCGAGCGCATGGATGTGGCTGTGCACGGTCTTGATCTGGTCGCGCCTGACACCCGGCAAGACCATCAGCTGGAAATGGATCGGCAGGAAATATTCGCCGACGATGTGCAGCTTCGATTCCGGCAGGAGATGGTGGATGTCGGCGACGCGCCCGGCAATCGTATTCTCGATCGGGATCATGGCGAGGTCGGCCTTGCCGGTCTCGACCGCACTGAAAGCATCCTCGAAGGTCGGGCACGGCAACGGCTCCATATCGGGGAACATGTTGCGGCAGGCAGTGTCGGAATTCGCCCCCGGCTCGCCCTGGAAGGCTATTCTGTTGGTTTTTTCAGGCATGCCAAATGTCTCAGGTTGACCAGATATATCAGGTTGAAAGGACGGCTCTGGCGCGTTCGAGATCGTCCGGCGTGTCGACGCCGAACGGCGCCGACTGGACGATCTCTGCGTCGATGCGCATGCCGGCCTCCAGCGCCCGCAACTGCTCGAGCTTCTCGCGCCGTTCCAGCGGCGACGGCTTCAGCGCGACGAAGCGTTCGAGCGCCGAGCGGCGATAGGCATAGAGGCCGATGTGATGATAGAGCGGCCCCTCGCCCCAGGGTGCCGTGGCGCGGGTGAAATAGAGCGCCCGGAGCCGTGTTTCCGACAGCGGCGAGCCGACGATCTTGACGACATTCGGATTGGTCTTTTCCTCGTCGCGGACGATCTCGATGCCGAGCGTGGCGATGTCGACCGTCGCATCCTCGAAAGGCCTCAGAGCAGCGTTGATGATGTCGGGATCGATGGTCGGCAGGTCGCCTTGCACATTGACGATCGTTTCGACCTTGCGCCCGGGATCCAGCGTGGCCAGCGCCTCGAAGATGCGGTCGGAGCCCGATTCGTGGCCGACGCGCGTCATCACCGCCTCGAAACCATGCGTGCGCACCGCCTCCGCCACGCTTTCAGTATCGGTGGCGACCACCACCCGGCCAAGTGCCGTCTCGGCCGCGCGGCGGGCGACATGGACGATCATCGGGACGCCGGCGATGTCGGCCAGCGGCTTGCCCGGCAGGCGGGTCGAGGCCATGCGGGCCGGGATGAGAATGAGCGTGGACATCGGGTGATGAAGCGTCCGAAAAAGAGGAAGGGAAAAGTGGCAAAAGGTCTCACTGGAAGCGCCCTTATAGGTGTTGCAACGCCGGAGCAAAAGACCTAGTTTCCGCCCGATTTGACCGCCTCGCGGGGTGGTTCACGATTACCGACGGACGGAGTGGACGGATCGGTCCGCCGGAAAAGGGAGCCTGGGGCGTATGGACTCTTTCGAAATCAACAAGCTGATCGGCGGCCTGCTCGGAACCGTGTTCGTCGTCTTCTCGGTCGGCATCATATCCGACGCGCTGTTCGCCTCCCCCGCACCGGAAAAACCCGGCTTCGCCATCGAGGCGACCGAGGAGCCTGCCGAGGGTGGCCCGGCAGCCCCCGCTGCAGAAGCCAAGCCGATCGCCGACCTCCTGGCCAACGCCAATGTCGAGGCAGGCGCGGCCGTGTTCAAGAAGTGCCAGGCCTGCCACTCCGGCGAGAAGGGCGGACCGAACAAGGTTGGCCCCGATCTCTGGGACCTCATCGACCGTCCCATCGCCGAGCATGCGGGCTTCGCCTATTCGGCCGGCCTGAAAGAGTTTTCCAAGGGCGGCGCCGAAAAGTGGACCTATGACAACCTCAATCACTTTCTCCTCTCGCCGAAGAAACTCGTGAAGGGCACGGCGATGGGCTTCGCCGGCCTGCCGAAGGACGAGGACCGCGCCAACGTCATCGCCTATCTGCGCACGCTGTCGGACAGTCCGAAGCCGCTGCCGACGCCGGGCGCTTCAGCGGCTGCGCCTGCAGAGGGTGAGGCACCGGCCAAGCCGGCCGAGGGTGCAGCGCCGGCTGCACCGGCGCCGGCCCCTGCTGCTCCCGCACCAGCTCCGGCGCAATAACGCAATTGTCATGGGCATATCCTTGAAAAAGCCGGGTTCAGCCCGGCTTTTTTGTTAGGAAAAATGCATGTGCGGCGACAAAGCCGGCCTGTCGCGGTTTTCACGAGCGTCAAATGATCTAGATTGTCCGCTGACAGCTATCGCAAAGAGGAGAAGGCATGACGGTTGGCCGAACGATTCTCAGATCGATGCTGGTTGTGGCGGCTTTCGCCGGCGGCCTGCAGGCAGTCTTCGCGGACGAATGGCGCACCACCTCGTCGCTGATCGGCGAATCCAAATACGGCGACAACTTCCAGCACTACGATTATGTCAATCCGAACGCGCCGAAGGGCGGCACGCTGAATTCGGCGGTGCTCGGCACGTTCGACAGCTTCAATCCTTATATCGTGCAGGGTTCCGCCGCCGCGGGCTTCACACAATTCGGCGGTGGGCTGCTCTACGACACGCTGATGGAGCAGGCGACCGACGAAGGCAGCGTCAGCCATCCGCTGATCGCCGACGCCTACAAACATCCGGACGACTATTCCTCGGCGACCTACCGTCTCGACCCGCGGGCGAAATGGCACGACGGCCAGCCGATCACGACGGACGACGTGATCTGGTCGTTCCAGGTGCTGAAAGACAACAGCCCGATGTACAGCCGCTATTTCGAGAACGTCACCGATGCGGTTGCGATCTCCGATCGCGAGGTCGAGTTCCATTTCAACCAGAAAGGCAACCGCGAACTGCCCAAGATTCTCGGCGATCTCGTCGTGCTGCCGAAGCATTGGTGGGAAGGTACCGACGCCACCGGCAAGAAGCGCGACGTCACCAGGCCGACGTTGGAGCCGCCGCTCGGCTCCGCAGCCTACAAGATCGTCAGTTTCAAGCCGGGTTCGGAATTCATCTGGCAACGCGTGCCCGATTACTGGGCGGCCAAGCTGCCGGTGAAGATCGGCCGCGAGAATTTCGACACCCAGCGTTTCAGCTACTTTCTCGACGACAATGCCGCCTGGCAAGCCTTCACCAAGGGCGGACTGCATGACATTAGGCCGGAAAACAGTTCGAGGCGCTGGAATACCGCCTATAATTTCCCGGCGGTCCAGGCCGGCGATGTCATCAAGCAGGAATTCAAGACCGCCTCACCCGAACCGATGCAGGCCTTCATGCTCAACACGAGGCGTCCGCTGTTCCAGGATCGTCTGGTGCGCGCCGCGCTGACTTACCCGCTCGACTTCGAGACCATGAATCGTACCTTGTTCTTCGGTTCCAATACCCGTACCAGCAGCTATTTCCAAGGCACCGAACTGGCATCGAGCGGCCTGCCGCAAGGCAAGGAGCTGGAAATCCTTGAGCAATATCGCGACAAGCTGCCGCCCGAAGTCTTTAGCCAAGAATTCAAGCTGCCGGTCTACGATTCGCCACAGGCGGAGCGTAAGTATCTCAAGACTGCGGTCGATCTCTTCGCCAAGGCGGGCTGGGTGATCAGGGGCGGCAAGATGGTCAATGCCAAGACGGGCGAGCCTTTCAAGTTCGAAATCCTCGGCTGGAACGACACCGACCAAGTCCTTTCCAGTCCCTATATCGCCAATCTGCGCAAGATCGGTGTCGACGCCACGCTGCGGCTGATCGACCAGACCCAGTACGTCAACCGCGTCAACAACTTCGATTTCGACGTCACGATATCGCAGCTGGGACAGTCGGATTCGCCGGGCAACGAGCAGCGTGATTTCTGGAGTTCCAAGGCCGCCGACACGCCTGGATCCCGCAACTACGCCGGGATCAAGAATCCGGTCGTCGATGCGCTGGTCGACCGCGTCATCTTTGCCACCGACCGCGACGATCTGGTTGCTGCCACCCATGCGCTCGACCGGGTGCTGCTGTGGAATTACTATGTGGTGCCGCAACACCATCGGTCGGTGGTGTGGATGGCCTACTGGAACAAGTTCGGGATCCCGGAAAAGCAACCGACCTATAGCGGCGTCGACCAGAATTCCTGGTGGATCGATCCGGACAAGGAAAAGGCGCTGGCGGCAAAATACAAGAGTGGCAATTGATGGCGGCGCTCCCCCGCCGCGCCCCTCTGGCCCGCCGCGACTTTCTGGCCCTGGGCGCCGCGGCCACGGCGGCAGCGCTGCTGCCCGGCCGGGCCTTCGCCGCCATCCCGACCGGCGTCAAGCTGCACGGGTTGTCGGCCTTCGGTGACCTCAAATATCCTCCGGATTTCAGGCATTTCGAGTACGTCAATCCGGACGCCCCCAAGGGCGGCCAGATGAATTTCGCACCGCCGAACTCCACCTTCAATCAGAGCTTCCTGACGTTCAACACGTTGAACTCCCTGGTTTTGAGGGGGGAATCGCCGCCGCGCACCGAACTCTGTTTCGATTCGCTGATGGCAAGCGCACTCGATGAGCCGGATGCGATCTATGGCCGGCTTGCCGAGTCCGTTACCTTATCGCCGGACCGCAATGGTTTCCGCTTCAGCCTGCGACCGCAAGCGCGCTTCCACGACGGCTCGCCACTGACCGCGGAGGACGTCGCCTTCGCATTGAAGCTTTACAAGGACAAGGGTCATCCGAACCTTTCCCAGGCGTTGCGGCATATGACGGAAGCGGTGGCGGTCGATCCGGTTACCGTCAACCTCACCTTCAACGGCAAACAGTCCGCACAGAATATCCTTGCGATCGTCGCAATGCCGATCGTGTCCAAGGCCTTTTATACGGTCAACGAATTCGACGCCTCGACGATGAAACCGCCGCTCAGCTCCGGACCATATAAAATAGGACGCGTGGCGGCCGGACAAACCGTCGAATATGAACGCGTTGCCGACTATTGGGGCCGCGACCTGGCCGTGAACCGCGGCCTCTACAATTTCGACCGCATCCGTATCGACTTTTACATTAATCGCCAGGCAGCATTTGAAGCCTTGAAAAAGGGGGACACGCATTTTCGTGAGGAATTTACCTCGCGGGTATGGGCGACCGGTTACGACTTCCCGGCGCTGAAGGACGGCAGGGTCGTCAAACGCGAATTTCCCGGCGAGAAAACGCCATCCATGCAGGCTGTCGCGCTGAACCAGCGTCGTGCGCAATTCCGCGATGTGCGCGTCAGACGGGCGATCGCCCGTTGCTTCGATTTCGAATGGACCAGGCGGGTTCTGTTTTACGGCGCCTACGAGCGCTCGCAATCGAACTTCGAACGGTCGGATTACAAGGCCGAGGGTCTGCCCTCGCCCGAGGAATCGGCCCTGCTGGAGCCGTTTCGAGCCGAGTTGCCGCCGGAAACCTTCGGCGAAGCGGTGATGCAGCCTGTCTCCGACGGTTCGGGCCACGATCGTAAGCTGCTGCGCGAGGCTTCGAGACTGCTTGCCGAAGCCGGCTGGAAGCGGGCCGGCAATTTCGTCGTCAATGAGAAGGGCGAGCGACTGCGGGTGGAAATGCTGGCCGAGGATGATGGCATCGTTCGGCTTTTCTCGCCGTGGGCCGAAAACATGAAAACGATCGGCATCGACGCTTCGATCCGGCAGGTCGATTCGACGCAATACGAAGCGCGGCAGAGCAATTTCGACTTCGATTTCGCCCTGCTCGCGTGGTCGATCGGGGCGACGCCGACTGCCGACGGCCTGGAGATCCTCTATGATTCCCGGATGGCGAAAACGCCGGGAATGCGCAACTACCCCGGCACGGAAAGCAAAGCCGTCGACGCTCTGATCGAGGCGGCCGGCAAGGCGCAGAGCCGGATCGAACTGGTCACGGCGCTCAAAGCACTCGATCGGGTCTTGCGCGCGCGGCTAGACTGGATTCCAACATATTATCTCGCGAATCACCGAGTCGCCTATTGGGATATGTTCGGCTTTCCCGAGCAGAAGCCTGATTTCGGCTTTCCGGTCGAAGCGCTGTGGTGGTTCGACAAGGACAAGGCGGCAAAAATTGGCAAAGGGTGAATTTCTTGCGGCCGTCGGCGCCGCCCCTCACCTGCCTGCCGGCATCCTCTCCCCGTATAGTGACGGGGAGAGGGGCGCTTTCATCGATGGTTTCGCCAATTACAAGCGTCGTAGTAAAAGCGCCGAGCCTACGGCCGGTGTCCAGTTGATAGATGGGTAACACTTTGAACCGGATACATGGGTTACAG
>SAQG01000060.1 GCA_004020315.1 Mesorhizobium sp. | reverse complement strand
TGAAGCGGACAAATGATGTGCTACCAAAACCGGACAACTTGAAAAGCTACCGACATCCGGCGCCGACACCCGGCGGCTCGAGGCAATGGCTGGAATCTTGGCGGTCTTATCCCGTATTGGGACGAAGGATGAAATTGGAAAAAAAGCCGCAATGGCCTAATCTCGTTTGATCAAGTGATCGTGAAGAAAAAGCAGCATGAGTGAAATCCCATCCGCGGAGGAAAGGACCGATCGGGCGACTGCGGCCGCCCGGAGGGTGCCTTTGTCGCGTGGATTGTCGACAAAGCTCCTGCTGCTCACCATCGTCTTCGTGCTCCTGGCCGAGGTCCTAATCTTTCTGCCCTGGATCGCCAGCTATCGGCTGAGCTGGCTGAAGGAGAGGCTGAGCACCGCCGCGGCCGTCTCGATCGTGCTGGTGCAGGGAGAACCCGCCTCGCTGTCGCGCGCCGCCCAGAACGACGTGCTGATGGCGATCGGCGCCAAGGCGATCGCCGTGCGCGACGGCGGGGTCTCGCGGCTTCTGGTCGTGGCTGAGATGCCGCCGCAGGTCGATGAACATATCGACACCGCCAATGTCGGCCTGATCGCGGGCATGACCGGCGCTTTGGACACGCTGTTTTTCGGCGGCGGGCGGATGCTGCGCGTTTTCGGGCCGGTCGGCGACAGCGACAAGGAATTCGAGCTGATCATGCCCGACTACAGCCTGCGCAACGCCATGCTCATCTATTCGCGCAACGTCGCCTTCGTCTCGCTGCTGATCTCGCTGTTCACCGCCATGCTGGTCTATGCCGCCATAGATCTGATCATGATCGGTCCGATCCGGACAATGACGCGCTCGATGCTGGCCTTCTCCGAGGCGCCGGACGACCCCGGGCGGATCATCCGCCCTGCCGCCCGCGCCGACGAGATCGGCGTTGCAGAGCGCGAGCTCTCGCAGATGCAGGAGCGGCTGCAAAAGATGCTCTCCGAGCAGAAGCATCTCGCCGACCTTGGCCTCGCCGTGTCGAAGATCAACCATGACATGCGTAATATCCTGGCGTCGGCGCAGCTGATGTCGGACCGCCTGCGCCAGGTCAAGGACCCGACTGTGCAGGCCTTCGCGCCGAAGCTGCTGCGCGCGCTTGATCGCGCCGTATCCTATTCGGAAGGTGTGCTCGCCTATGGCCGTACCCAGGAGCCGCCGCCCTCGCGCCGCAGGCTCAGGCTGCGCCAGCTGGTCGACGACGTCCACGGCCTGCTCGACACCGAAGGCGGCATCGAATTCGTCAATGCCGTCGATCCGGCTTTCGAGGTGGATGCCGATTCCGATCAGCTTTTTCGCGTGCTCACCAATCTTTGCCGCAACGCCGTGCAGGCGATGGCGGCGGATGCGGAAAGTGCGGTGGTACGCCGGCTGGCGGTGTCGGCCGAGCGCGTCGGCAGCGTCAGCCGCATCACCGTCACCGACACCGGACCCGGCCTGCCGCCGAAGGCGCGCGAGAACCTGTTCGCGGCGTTCCGCGGCTCGGCCCGCAGCGGCGGTACCGGCCTTGGCCTGGCGATCGCCCATGAACTGATCCGCGCCCATGGCGGCACGGTGGAGCTTGTCGAAAGCAGAGGTGGCCGTACCACGTTCGCGGTCACCATCCCCGACCAGCCGGTCCGGCTCGACCAGGCCCGCAACGGCCTGCGCCGCCCGGCCTGATCCTTACCCCGCCCGATCCTCGCCAAGGCACGAACAACAAAACTTTTGCCGGATCGGCTTGCTTTTCGGAAATTCAGTCGCTAGGGAACACGTCACATCGCGGCCGGTCGTCAAGGATCGGATCGTGGGCCATGCAAAGCATGGCCTGTTGCGCGCCCGTAGCTCAGCTGGATAGAGCACCAGACTACGAATCTGGGGGTCAGGAGTTCGAATCTCTTCGGGCGCGCCAACAATCCAGATATTTAGCCGAGCCTCACCATTTCAAATGGCCCATTTGAAACGGTTTTTGCATCGTCGGACAGATTCGCGAGGCCGGGAGAACCGCAGCGGAGGATCGGCGCTTCGGTTGAGCACCGTCGAACATTAACAGCAGGCCGTCCTCGCTGTCCGCTGTTGGCCAGAGCGGCCGCTCGTTCCGCGACTGCTTCCCCGGCAGCTGTGCGCCTCTTTCTGGTCGTTGAGCAGGCGGCAGGCCGATCCCGAAAGGGTCATCTGGCGCGACTAGCCGAGGCGGCCCATTGCGCCAAAGACAGACGCTGGAAAAGTTCGGTGCGCAGTGAGCTACGCGATCCAGCACACGCCCGACATGGTGCAGCAACACTACGCGCAGTTCCTACCGCAGGACAAGGCAACCATCGCAGCGCAGGTGATCCGGAACTTTGCGGAATGGCGCCTACACGTGCTGGAGCATTTGCACAATCAGGTGGAGGCAACCGGCAACCTGCTCGGTCACAGGCGACCATCCCGCAGAACGAGATGATCGCCTGCCGTATTGCTCGGAGCGGCGGTCCGAGGACTTAGGCTTACATCTCTTGCTCCCAGAAGCCGCGGGTGTTCACGTTAGCGGCGTCGGCAAGAGCTTCCAGCTCCGCGATGTCGTCGCTGGTGAGCGTGATGCTGCCGGCTCGGACCAGACCATCGATGTAGTTGGGCTTGGTGACGCCGATGATCGGCGTCGTGCCCTTGGCGATAGCCCAAGCTGTCGCGACATCGGGCGCTGCTGCACCCTGCTTCTGGCCGATCGAGGCGAGCTTGTCCGTCAGGGCCTTCAACTGAGCCAGCATGCCGTTGTAAGTCTCCGCCCGGCTGCTGCCTTCCGGCAGCGGGTTCTCCGGACTGTACTTGCCGGTCAAGGCGCCCTGTTCGAGCACCATATAGGCGAAAAACGGGACGCCTTGGTTGCGGCAGTAGTCCAGGATGCCAGCATCCTCAGATCTGCGGTAGACGAGGCTATAGTGGTTCTGGATGGCTTCGACCCCGAACCCGGCTTCGCCCAGGATCTGGTCGGCGAGCTTGATTTCGCTCAGGTTGTGATTCGAGACGCCGACATGTTTGACCTTCCCGCTCTTCAGCAACGGAATCAGGTGCGGCGTCCACCGCGGCACATCGGCTGGATTGTGAATCCAGTAGAGGTCGATGTAGTCGGTGCCGAGGTTGGCCAGACTCTGCTCCAGCATGTCCGCCACCGGATTGTCGCTGGTTCCCGCGATCCGCGGGTTGAACTTCGTGGAGAGCTGGTAGTCGCTGCGGGCGTAGCGCTTCAGTACCTCCCCGAGTACGGTCTCTGAGCGGCCCATGCCGTACACAAGGGCGGTGTCCCACAGGGTGAACCCGGCCGCATGTGCCTTGTCCGCGACCTCTTCCAGGCCAGCCTGAGTCAGGTGGCTGCCGAAGTAGCCGTCGCCAGTCTCGCCGCTGTCGCCCCAGGCCCAGGTCCCTAGTGCGACCGTGGGGGTCTTCAGATTATCGGTTGTCATGTTTGCTCCATACTGTTCTGCGGCCAGGTTTGCTGTGACCCAGCGCTGCTGACACTGTGATGCGCGGCGCGGCGAACCGTTAGATCGATGCGCCGGGATTATTGCCCAATGCTCCAGAACTGCGGATTCGCGTTGCCGCCCTCCCGCGCGCGTGCGATGGTCCGATCCATGGAAACACTGACCGAAATCGCGACCATAATCGCCCGGCACGTTTCGAAGGACGGCTTCCAAACCACCCCCATCGAACGCGTTTGGCTTGTTCAATCCTCCACGGTGACGATGCCGATGCCGAATGTTTACCGGCCACAGCTTTGCCTCGTCGTGCAGGGGCAAAAGCAGGTCACGCTGGGCGACCGCGTGTTCAGATATGCACCGGGGCGCTATGGGGTCGTGACCTACGACCTGCCGGTGACGGGCCAGGTGGTGGAGGCGACGCCTGACAAGCCTTATCTCTGCCTGGTCCTCGATTTCGATCCGGTCATGCTTGGGGAGTTGACGTTGCGCGTGCCGCCGCCGCCGGGAGCGCCTTCCCCGCCCATAGGCAAGACGGTGTCCGACGCCGGCGCCGATCTGCTCGACGCGGCGCTACGCCTGCTGCGCCTGCTCGACGATCCGGCAGCGCTGCCCGTGCTCGGGCCGCTTGCCGAGCAGGAAATTCTCTATCGCCTGCTCGCTGGCCCGGACGGCGCCAGGATGCGCCACATCACCTCCAGCCAAGGTCGGGTGGCCCAGGTCGGCCGCGCCATCGCCTGGATCAGGCAGAACTTCCGGGAACGGTTCAGCATCGAGCGGCTTGCCGCGGAAGTAGGCATGAGTCCGTCGAGCCTGCACGAGCATTTTCGCGCCGTGACCGCGATGACGCCGCTGCAATTCCAGAAGCAGCTCAGGCTGCAGGACGCGCGCAGCCTGATGCTGGTCCAGGACATCGACGCCACGACTGCCGCCTTCCACGTGGGTTACGAAAGCCCGTCGCAGTTCAGTCGCGAATATCGCCGCCACTTTGGAGAACCGCCGGCGCGCGACATAGCCCGCTTGCGCGCTTCGCCGGGCTTGGCAGCGGTAGCTTGAGTTCAGCCTACCGAGGTCGGCGCATTAACGTTTAGTCCAAATATCGCCCCTTGAACGACGTGGCCTGAATCCAAATGCGGCTACCTTGGATAAGTCTTGCAAGGGACTCGAAGGTTGCGCGAGCGGGAATTCGCCGCCCCCCATTCCCGTCTGCATTCTCACGGTCTTCGCGGCGACCTCTGTGCCCTAAAGGCAAGCAAGAATGGCGACTGAGAACTCCAGACTTCTGGTCACCGACCTCGCCAAACTCGGCGGGCATCCGATGCATTTGTCGCAGGCGCTCAATCTTCGGCTTTCGCCCGCCTGCGGTTCCTGAGCCTACTCCTGGGTACGCTCGTCGATCTCTATCTCGCGACCGCCGACGCGGGAGAACGCGCCAGGTGCGGCAGGAAATAGTGGCCCACATGATGCTGGTGACGCTGGCGCTGGATCGCGCCCTCAGTCCGCTGCCCGCTGCCTCTCGGCCTGCGGCCTGGTCCTGATCATCTCGACGAGACTCGCCTGATCGGCATCGCCATAGCCCGATGCGACGGCTTTTTTTAAGAGCTGGAACATCGGCGCGATCAGTTCGGAGCTGACACCCTGGCCCTCGCTGGCCGCGATAAAGTTGTCGAAGGCCGCCGCCTGCATCTCGAGGTTCGAGACGACATCGCTGCGGTAGTCGCCGCTGTCGATGCGCCGTGCCATGTCGGGCAGCCATGTCATGACCGCCCCGAGCCAGTTGGTCAGCATCGGCAGGAATTTTTCCGCCGGCACCTTTTCCGATCCGGTCAGCGCGAAGGCATGCGTGACGCCCGAGAACAGGCCGTACATGGCGGTGAGCAGGGCAATGTCGTGCAACGGTGCCAGCCCGGCGTCGTCGCCGAGATATCTGGCTGCCCCCAGCGCGCCGAGCGTTTTCCCGTGCGCCTCGAACGCCGCGTGCGCACCGCTGTAGAGGATCAGCGCCTCGGTTTGGCCGATCATCGGCGGAACCGCCATGATGCCGCCGTCGAGGTAGTCGGCGCCCCGGGTGGCTGCCCATTGTGCCATCTCGCGCGCCTGCGCTGGCGTGCCGTTGGTGAGGTTGACCAGCGTGCGGCCGGCAAGCGCATCCTTTGCCGGCTCGAACGCCTCATACACGGTATCGTAGACCAGCAGGCAGGCGACCACCAGTTTGCTCGCCTCTACCGCATCCTTGACGCTCGCGGCCGCGACAGCGCCTTTGGCCACGAGCGCCTCAGCCTTGGCCGGCGAACGGTTCCACACTGTGACGGTGAGGCCGCTTTTCAGGAGCGCCCCGGCCAGGGCCGAGCCCATGGCGCCAAGGCCGATGACGGATACGTCGGACATTTGTTTCCTTTCTTTTCGGTTCGATCGAGAAGTTACGCGGCGAGCTATGCGTGCGGCGTTCCTATCACCCCATGGCTGGCGACAGGTCCTGGCCGAGGCCGCCGTCTACCTTGATCCGCTCACCGGTGGTGAAGGTGGCGTCGAAGGCGAGGAACAAAACGGCGCGCGCCACCTCCTCGGGCGTTGCCATGGCGCTTCATCGGCGTCACTTCGTCGCCGACCTTCATGAAGGCGGCGCGCTCTTCCGCCGAGGCGCCGGCGACGCCCATGGTCGGCGTGTCGATGAAGCCGGGGCTCACGACGTTGACGCGGATTTTTCGCGGCAGGAGTTCCGATGCCAGCACCTTGCCGAAGGCACGCAGCGCCGCCTTGCTGGCGGAATACACCGCCATGCCGGCGGTACCGGAATCCTCGGCGATCGACGAGGTGAAGACGATCGCACCGCCCTCCTTGATCAGCGGTATGAGGCGCTGGGTGGTGAAAAAGGCGCCCCTGGTGTTGATGTTGAACTGGCGATCGTAGGACGCTTCGGTGACCTGGTCGAACGGTTCCAGCTCCGACACGCCGGCGTTCACGTGCAGGAAATCGATCTCGCCGAGTTTCTGCCCCACTTCCGCGCTGAGCACGGCGATGTCGCCCATGCTGGCGATATCGGACCGGACCGCATGGACGCCGCCGCCAAGCGCCTGACGGGCGTCCGCGAGGTTCTTTTCGTTGCGCCCGGTGATCAGGACGTCGGCGTCGCCGTCGATCAACGCCTGCGCCACCGCCAGTCCCATTCCATGTGTGCCGCCGATGACAACGGCCTTCTTGCCCTTAAATCTGCTCATGATTCTTCCTATCCCGGCGCGAAGGGCGCCGCGGTGTGTCGGTTTGAACTGTCGGGAGCGGCCGCTTTTTGCGAGCGAAAACTGTCCCAGTGGAAGCCTTGCCGCTGGCCTCTGCCTGCGTGCTCCGACCTCCTTGCTCGAAGCTAGGCAGGTACTTTCGATTGCGCAAGTACAGACAAAAAAGTAAGGTACCTACCAGAACCTCAGAATTGGAGAGTTCCTTGGAAAAAAAACAAAGAAAACTGCCGGACAGTTGCGGATTGGGTCCCGCGCTCGCGGTGATCGGCGGTAAGTGGAAGGCACTTTTGCTCTGGCAGATCCACCAGGCGCAGCCCTGCCGCTTCGGCGAACTGAAGAGGCTGCAGCCGGAGATCAGCGAGAAGATGCTGATCCAGCACCTGCGCGAGATGGAGGCGGACGGCATCATCCACCGCGAGGTGTTTCACCAAGTGCCGCCGCGCGTCGAATATTCGGTCACGCCGGAAGGCGCCGAGCTCGACCTGGCGCTCGCCCCGCTGGCGGAATGGGGCAAAAAGCACCAGGAGCGGACAGAAAAAGCGAAAGCCGGAGCGGCGCGGGCTGCCCGAACCGCGGCGGAAGGAGTCACGCTAGGGTAGCGCCGGATGTCGAAAAATTTCCGCTCCGCGGATGAAGCGAAGCGGATTTATGTCGCCGTCTGAACGGGTTGAGGCTAGATCGGCAGCCTCGAGCCGCGCAGCGTCTCGGCCCATGCGGGTGACGATCCCTTGCGCAAGAAGAGGCTCGGGAACTACCATCAAAGCAGATGCTCTCGGCTGTATGTATCGCCGTCGCCCTCCGCCAGTGCCGCGACGGACGGCTCCGGACGAAGCAGATGATGGCTGACGAAGGTCAGAACGGTATAGGCCACAATCATCACGCATTTATGAGCTGTGTTGATTAGCCTATCCGGGATTATGGGTCTAATCTTGGGCCGTGCGTCGCCTTAAGTGTCAGCAGTAATAGTCCGTGCATGGCCCGCCGCTCAGGAATAATGCTGATGGAACGCAAGCTCGCGGCAATCATGGCCGCCGATATCGTCGGCTACAGCCTGCTGATGGCTGAAAACGAGGCTTCCACCTACGCGAAGCTGCGCGCTGTCTTTGATGATCTCATTGACCCGACCATTGCCCGCCACGGCGGGCGTATCGTCAAGACGACGGGAGACGGCTTTCTCGCCATGTTTCCCAGCGTCAACGAAGCCGTTGATGCGGCGCTGGCCATACAGGAAGGCTTCGACAAGGGCCCGTTCGAGCTGCGCATCGGCATCAATCTTGGCGATGTCATCGAAGATGACGGCGACGTATACGGCGACGGCGTCAATGTGGCCGCCCGTCTTGAGGCCATGTGCGATCCGGGGCAGATATTCGTCAGCGGCGCCGTGGTGATGGCGGCCGACCGCAACAGCGCGGACAGGTTCGTCCGCATCGGCCGCAGGCGGGCCAAGAACATTCCCGAACTTCTCAACGTCTACCGCGTAAGGCGCGCGGGCTCTCCGTGGTCGCCATGGCGGCGGGTGCCGCAGGTGCTGCGCAGCACCGCCGCCCGCTGGTCTTATGGCGCGGCCGCCATAGCCCTCATCCTCATCGGCACCCAAATCCAGCCGCTCCCCCTGGCAGCCATGGTCAGCCGCATCCCGGCGGTCTTGTCGATGGACCAGAGCCGCGCCGACCCCCGGCCGTCAGTGGCGGTCATGCCTTTTGCCGCGATGAGCGGCAGTGGCGAGCAATCGTATTTCGCGGACGGACTGACCGAGGATGTGACGACAGCCCTTGCCCGCAATTCAGAGCTGCAGGTGATCGCGCGCGATTCCACCTACGCCGTGCACGGGCAGGATACGGACGTGCGCAAGCTCGGGGCGAAGCTCGGCGTTGATTATGTAGTTGAAGGCAGCGCCCGCCGTGAAGGCGACCAGCTTCGCGTGTCGGCGCAGCTGATCGATGTAAAGACAGGCGCGCATCTGTGGTCGCGCAGTTTTGACCGGCAGGTCGCCGACGTGTTCACCGTCCAGAGCGAGCTGACCACTGAAATCGTCGCGCAGATCGCGCCCTATATCGGCAGGAGCGAGGCGGCGGCGGCAGCGGAGCGCCCGACCGACAATCTGCAGGCCTATGACCTCGTGCTGCAGGCCCGCAACCGCTACCGGCACGGCGCCAATGACCCACAGGACATTCTGGAAGTGCGGGGCCTCTACCAGCGCGCCCTTGAAATGGACCCGTCCTATGCGGCCGCCCGCGCAGGCCTCGCGCTGACCTTTATCGCCAGCGTGGCGCAGAGCGGTGACGGCCGGGCAAACGCTCCGGAGCTCCATCTTGGGCTTAGCGAAGCCCGACAGGCGGTCCGTCTCGATCCCAATCTTGGCCTTGGCTATCAGGTCATCAGCTTCGGGCTTGCCTTGCAGGGCGACTATTCAGGCGGCTTGCAGGCCGCACGGCGCGCTGTGGAGCTCAACCCTAACGATCCCGACAGCATGATGGCGCTTGCAAAGGCCCAGGTTCGCTTCGGGGAATATGATGATGCCGTCGCCAACGCAGAGCGGGCCCGCCGCCTTCATCCTATGGCGCCCGAGTACTATGCCTATGTGCACGGGCAGGCGCTCTACGCGGCTGACCGCCGCGATGAGGCTTCCGCCGTCATAGAGGAATGCCTGATCCGGGCGCCGCGCGATGCAAACTGCCTTCTGATTCAGGCCGCTTTGCAGGCCGGGGGCGGAGAGGTCGAGGCAGCCCAGCAGACGATGGCAAAGCTGGTCGAGGCGCATCCGGCATTCTCGCTGGAAGCAGAGCGCGCCTACCGCCGGTTCGGTGACAGGCCGCTGATGGAAGAGTTCCTGCAGGACCTCGCACGGGCCAAGGCTCCTGAAACCGCCTGAAATTTTTGTACAGAGCGACTTCAATCACATAGCGGTGCCCAGTTTCATCTCGTCCGGCGCACCAATTTTGCCATTTCCACGACGCCAACACCGAAAGTTGCCGCCCATTGCCGCTGGAACTACGTCCGCGCGAGGAGCGGGAAATAGCCCAGAGGCGAGGAAGCGTAGTAACGGCGGTGATCGGTGGTGAAAACGTTCGAATCGTTTGCGGCCGAATGACGTATTTTGGCCCAAGGCAAAGCTCGCATATTGATCGTTGGACGGACATCGCGAGCCCCGTGCTGGGCGCGACGCGCTGCCGTTTCCATCGTCGGGGTACAATCGCCAATACAGAAACCGCAGGGCGAGCGATCAGCGCTTGTCCGCCAAATGGCTGCTCGTTGTCGAAGGGATGCGGGCGATGACCTTGATCTCGAAATCGAAGCCCGCAAGCCAATTGACGCCCACTGCGGTCCAGTTCGGGTAGGGAGGTGCACCGATCTCTTCCGCTCGGACGGCCAGAACTGTCTCGATCTGTTCGTCCGGGTCGGTGTGGAACGTGGTGACGTCGACGACGTCGTCGAAGCTGCACCCGGCGGCGGCCAAGACCGCGCGCAGATTGGAGAAGGCCCGTCGAACCTGATCCTCGAATACGGGCTCGGGCGAGCCGTCCTCACGGCTCCCGACCTGACCCGACACGAAGAGAAGATCGCCGGACCGAATGGCTGCGGAATAGCGGTGGATATCGTATAACGCGTGCCGTTTGGCCGGGTAGATGGCGTCACGTGTAGGCATCTCATGTTCCTTTCTGTCTTGATAAGAGGTGGGCACGAGCAGCGGGCCGGAGCCGGGGGTCACAGCCGCGCCAACTCCTCGTCTGTGAAATCCGCCGCAACCGCGATGTCCTTCTGCCGGTCGAGCTCCTCGATGCGCCCGCCGAGTGCCTTGCGGATGCCGGCATAGGCCTCGGCACCGAGCACCAGCCGTTTCGGAAGCGGACCATCCTGATCGGCGAGCCTGATCATTGCGTCCGTCATGCGGTCGGGGTCGCCCTTGATCACCCATGAGACACGGAGCGCCTCGCGGATCTGACCGGCGGGTGTTCCCTCATAGGCCGCGAGCGGCTTGGTCCGCGCGAGATTGCCGCCGAACCCGGTCCGCGCCGGCCCAGGTTCCACAAGGGTGAACTCGATGCCGAAGGGAGCAGCCTCCTGCGCCACGGATTCGACGAACCCCTCGATACCCCACTTGGTTGCGTGATAGAGGCTGAAAGCCGGATAGGCGATCTGGCCCCCCTCGCTCGATACCTGTAGAATCCGGCCGCCACCCTGGCTGCGCAGATGCGGCACCGCCGCCCGGATGAGTGCGATCGAGCCGATGAGATTGGTGTCGATGATGTCCCGAACCTGCACATCGCCAGCCTCTTCCGCCGCGCCGAGCAGGCCATAGCCGGCATTGCTGACGACGATGTCGATCCGAGTGGATGCGGCGAAGGCGCGGTCGACCGCAACGCGGACCGAGCTCTGGTCCTTGAGGTCCGCGACGATGCGGAGTCGTTCGGGGTAGCGTGCACGCAGGTCGGGAAGTGCGTCCTCGCTGCGGCTGGCACCGACGACGCGGTCTCCCCTGATCAGGGCTTTCTCCGCCAGCAGCCGGCCTAGACCGGACGTCACACTCGTTATGAGCCAGGTCTTTTCCATTTCTCATTCTCCAATTGATGCAGGCAGGAGATAGGGCAATCGCATTGCGCGCATTAGTCGTTGAAATCGGCATGAGATGATGCAAAATCCCCATCAATGCCCCGGCCGTCGCTCAACGATCTCACCGCCTTCGTGGCCGTTGCCACACACCGCAGCTTCCGCCGCGCAGCGGACGAGATCGGCACGGCACCTTCCACATTGAGCCATGCGATGCGTGCGCTCGAGGAACGCATGGGCGTGCGCCTTCTGAACCGCACCACACGCAGCGTCTCGCCGACAGAAGCCGGGTTCCGGTTGCTCGACCGCCTTCAGCCGGCGCTCGCCTCGCTGGACGAGGCGCTCGACAGCGTCGCGGGGTTCCGGGGCAATGTCGCGGGCACGGTCCGCATCAACGCACCGCGATTGGTGGCAGGGCTTCTCGTTCGCCGGGTTCTTCCGCAGATGGCGGAGCGCCATCCGGACGTGACCGTGGACATCGTCGTCGAGGGGCGGCTCATCGATATCGTGTCCAGCGGGTTCGATGCCGGCGTGCGCCTCCTCGGATCGGTCCCCAAGGACATGATCGCCGTGCCGTTCGCACCCCCGTTGACGTTCATCTGTGTCGCCTCGCCCGCCTATCTCGATCGCTTCGGCGACCCGGGAACGCCCGAGGAATTGCAACGCCACCATTGCATCGGCCATCGTATGCCCAGCGGCAAATTCTATCGATGGGAATTCGAACGCGTCGGCCAGGAACTCGTGATCGACGCAAACGGCTCCATCGTCCTCGATGACGAGGAACTGATGGTCGAAGCCGCAATAGAGGGTCTGGGTATCGCCTATGTGGCGGATTGGGCCGCTGAAGCGGCCATATCCGATGGCCGGCTGCGTAAGGTCCTGACCGCATGGATGCCCGCTCCGGAAGGGGTCGCGGTCTACTATCCCGGACATCGAGCCGTGCCGCCGGCACTGCGGGCTTTTCTCGATGTCGTGAAGGACTTGCGTAAGACAGAACCTTAACTGGATCAAAGAAGCAGCAATCCGGGCAATCGTAGTGCAGAAGGAGGTCCGGCAGGATTTCTCGCTTCTGTCGCCAGAGCCCGGCCGGTGACGATCAGGCTTCAGCGACCCTCAGCGCCTCGAGAGTCAGATTGATCGGCCAGCTCGAGCGTGGGGCGTTCATGCGCACTCCAAAAACCAATTGCGATATAAAATCGGTCGATCTAGCTTACAACCGATTGCATAACGCAATCAGAACCGCGCGGATGTGCCGCGTAGGGAAAGGAGGTGGATAATGGCTAAGTTCGTGTTCGGAATGAACCAGTCCCTGGACGGTTACGTCGACCATATGGCGTTTGCGCCAAGCCCCACGCTCTTCCGCCACTTCATCGAGGAGGCTCAGGGGCAGGCGGGCAGTGTGTATGGTCGCCGAATGTATGAGGTCATGCGTTACTGGGACGACGATCATCCTGAATGGGATGCAGAGCAACACGCCTTCGCGGCGGCGTGGCGGAACCAGCCGAAATGGGTCGTCTCGCGCTCGTTGAAGTCGGTCGGCCCCAACGCCAGACTTGTTGGGAATGATCTTGAGGGCGCGATCCGCGAGCTGAAGGCTGAGCGCGACGGGGAGATCGAAGTTGCTGGCCCGGATTTGGCGCATAGCCTCACCGAACTTGGCCTGATCGATGAGTATCGCATCTACCTGCACCCCGTCGTGCTTGGCCACGGCAAGCCATATTTCGCCGGACCGCGGCCGCCGCTCCGCCTTATGGCTAATGATCGGATTGGCGAGGATGTGATCAGGTTGACCTACGTCCCTGCTTGATTTCGCGACTCGCCGGATGGAAATCGCCGCTGAAGTCTGGTTTCGGGTTGGGCCTAAAGCGACGGGAATTACGTGAGTCTCTTCTGTGTTCGCTTGATGAACTCCAGCATAAGGGAGAGTGCTGGTTCGGCATGCGTCTCAAGCAGGAAATGCCCGCCGTCGAAAATATGCGCCTCCATACGCGGCAGATCCTGCATCCACGACAGCGTTTCGCCGATATCGAAATAGGGCTCGTGACGGCCCCACAGCATGAGCGCCGGCGGTTGCCATTTCTTGAGATAGCCGGCGATCGCATCGAAACGCGCGGCGTGGTTCTTATAATCGGCAATGAGCGCGCGGTGGGTCTCCATGCGGCCGGGAAGATTCATCACCCTCCAGTCCTCGACCCAGGGTTCGCCTTTGATCGCGGCGGCGACCTCCTCCGGCAGACCGCCCGTATATTGCTCGCGCGTGAATTCAAAGGTCAGGTCGGGGGTTGCGGCCGCTTCGTTCTCTTTTGTCGGTTCTGACCAGAACTTCAATGCGGCGTCCCACAGGGGGCCGAAGCCGGTACGATGCGCGTTTGCGTTCTGGATGATGAGGCCCGAAACCAGCTCGGGCGCTTGCATGGCGATCTGCAGGCCCACAGCGGTGCCCCAGTCATGCAGGTAGATGAAACGACGCCCGATCCCGAGGTGGGCCAGCAATTCGGAAATCGCGTCGCTGATCGCGGCGAAGGAGGGTGTCGGCGGAACGTCGGACTGGCCATGGCCCGGGAGGTCGGGCGCGATCACATAGGCTGCGCCCGCCAGTCCGGGAATCACATCGCGGAATGCACGTGCGGAGCTGGGAAACCCATGCAGGAGGAGCAAGGCAGGGTTGGATGGATCGCCCGCAGTGACGTAGGCGAGCTCGGTTCCACCGGAGAGACGGATTCGGCGTTGGGCGGGCAAGCTCATGGCAAGATTCCGTTTTGCTGTCTGGAAATGGAGTTTAACTCAAACGAGCGACGCGAGTTCCGGATGTGCCGAAGAGCCTGTGGCCGGTCGACCTCCATGGTCGAGCTGTCCGCGCGTTGACCGGCGCGAGCGAGTACCGTTCCGAGAGATGCTTTTTGGCGCACCAAGAACGATGACGGTATCGGCTTCGCGACCTTGCCGCGACGAGGATTATCGCCGCCAGAAGGGCTTGGCGATCTCTGCCTCGACCTGCCGTCTCGTCAGACCGATATCGTCGATCAAATGAGGATTGTCCTTCGACATTTGCTCAAGTTCCCAGCGAAAGCGTTTCCGCTCGCCCCAGGCCGCGATGATGCTTCGCAGGGTCGCCAGGCTGTAGTGCCGACGCGGCATTTCCGCCGGCCGCTCGGGCGTTCCCGGCCGCGCTGCCTGATGCGGGGCCGATGCAAGAGTATCGTTCATAGCAACCTCCATCGGTTTGAAGGTCCGGGGGACCCTCGACCTGAAAGAGGCTGAATTCTGCAGGATACGAACAGCGTCGTAATTAAGCTCTCCCAAATAGTTCTCAAAACTTCCAAACGGGCTATAGATACGCCGCATGCAGGGATCGCGTTTTGCCTTTGGTCCGTTCGTGCTCGATTCCGGTGCGGGAACGCTGCTTCGCAACGATGTTCCCGTTGCCGTTGGCTACCGCGGGCTAAAGCTGCTTGCGGCGCTCGTTGGACGGTCCGGCGAAATCCTTGAGAAGGCCGAGTTGATGGACGCGGCGTGGCCGGGCACAGCCGTGGAGGAAGGCAACCTCACCGTCCAGATCGCGCTGCTGCGGAAGCTGCTTGGCCCGGCCTCAGACGGCGGTGAATGGATCGCCACGGTTCCGCGCGTCGGCTACCGCTTCACGGGGGCCGTCGAACAGCTTGGTGGCGCGAAACGAAAACCTTTGCCGCTGCCCGGCAAGCGATCGATAGTCGTGCTGCCCTTCGTCAATGTCAGCAACGATCCCGAGCAGGAATCCTTCGCGGATGGGCTGACCGAGGACCTGATTACCGACCTGTCCAGGATCTCCGGCTTGTTCGTCATCGCACGCAATTCGGCCTTTGCCTACAAGGGGAAGGCGGTGGACGTGCGCGATATCGCACAGGACCTTGGCGTGCGCTACCTGCTGGAGGGGAGCGCAAGACGCGCCGCGGGGCGCGTGCGCATCAACGCACAGCTGGTCGACGCGGTGAGTGGCGACCACCTATGGGCGGAACGCTTCGATCGCAGCCTGGAAGACATCTTTGCCGTTCAGGACGAGGTCACCGGCAAGATCGTGGAGGCGTTGCTCGGCAGGCTACGCGCACCGCCGCCGCGCAATCGGCCAAAAAATCTCGAGGCTTACGATCTGTGCGTGCGGGCGCGCAAGCTGATGGATGATTCGCCGCGGACGGCGCGAGAAGCGCATCTGATGCTCACCCGCGCGGTTTCGCTCGATCCGGACTATGCCGAGGCCTATCGCTGGCTTGCCATGAACCACTGGATGGGATGGGTGCATTCCGGCGGACCAACCGAAACGTCCCGTAGCGTTGCTTTGGAACTGGCGCGCAAGGCCGTGGCGATCGACCCCAACGATGCCGGCTGCCGCTGGGTTTTGGCTTACCTGCTTGCCTATGAGCGCAGCTTCGCCGAGGCAGATGCGGAATTCGCCAAGGCGATCGAGCTCGACCCGAACGAGGCCGATGCCTGGGCGGCATTGTCCGACATCGCGGTTCTGGCCGGACGGGTCGAGGAGGGCCTTGAGCACATTCGCAAGGCATTCCGGCTGAACCCGTTTCCGGCAAGTTGGTACTATCTGACGCTCGGCCAGGCGCAATATGCGGCCGGCGAATACGAAGCCGCTGTCGAAACACTGCGCAGGGACGAGACTTATCGTACAAGCTCACGCCGTTTCCTGGCGGCAAGCCTTGCCCAACTGGGTCGGCTCGACGAGGCGTGCGCAGAGGCCGAACTGTTCCTCGTCGGCAATCCGCATTTCACAACCCGCCACTGGGCAACGACGGAGCCATTCCGCGACGCTGCGACGCTCGAGCATTTCGTTGATGGCTTCCGCAAAGCCGGTCTTCCGGAGTGACGCGCCGGCGTGACCTCCCAACGCCTTCGCACCGTTCGTGCAACTACTCAAAGCGACTCGTGGCGTCACGATCGCGCTCGTAGCGTCTCGTGAGCGGAAACGGCGGCAACCAGGACTCGCGACGGATGATCCAGCTTTCGTAAGTCGGCATCAGTTGGTCAGGCGCATCCAGGGACCCCAGGTTCACTTCGATTTCGTCTGCGGTGCTTCCGAAAATTGTCGAGCCGCAGCGGGGACAGAAAAACCGCCCGGCGTAGTCGCGCGTCTCGCCCTCGATCGTCACCGCATCCTGAGGGAACACCGCGGAAGCGTGAAAAAGAGCCCCATGATGCTTGCGGCAGTCGAGACAGTGACAAAGGCCGACCCGGTATGGGAGTCCGGACGCCACGATTCGGACGTTGCCGCACAGGCAACCGCCAGTGAATCGGTCCATGCTGGTCTCCTCCAAAATCACGCGGTCGGAAATGGCTACAACGAACGGCACTGTCATTGCAATTGCCCGCTACGGGCGGGGACGCGTCGTCTTCGTAGCCCACCCTTACCGCCCCCTTATTGGCACAAACCGGTCCTTTCCCTCTTGACAAATATACTCGTCAACGGCATTGACAGGAAAATTTGTCAAGGTGAGGGCTGCATGCTCGATATCGAAGTCATAGATCGGCCGGGCGCGGCCGCCGCCGCGTTGGAGCCCGTTCGGAGTCAGCTCCTGTCGGAACTGCGGGAGCCCGCCTCGGCCGCTACCCTCGCCACGCGCCTCGGCCTCAAGCGGCAGAAGATCAATTACCACCTGCATGCTCTGGAGGAGCACGGGCTTGTCCAGGTTGCAGACACGCGGAAGTGGGGTGGCCTGACGGAGCGGCTCATGGTGGCGAGCGCCACAAGCTATGTCGTCTCGACGACCGCGCTGGGTTCGGTCGGCGCCGATCCGGATCGTACCTCGGATCGGCTGTCGGCAAGCTACCTCATCGCGCTCGGCGCTCGGCTGGTGCGGGAGATCGGGGCTCTCCAGCGCGCCGCCACGGATGCCGGCAAGCGCCTGGCGACCTTGGCGATCGACACCGAAATCCGCTTCCGCTCCGCCGCCGACCGCGCCTCGTTCACGCGTGAATTGACTGAGGCCATCACCACCCTCGCGGCACGCTATCACGACGAAACCGCTCCGCAAGGACGGTCCCATCGCCTTGTCGTGACGGCGCATCCATCACCAGCCAATCCGCAAGGAAAGGACTTTCAATGCCAGTAAGAAAAGATGCTGCCGGCAACCGCTCGGTCGAGGCGCAAGTCGATGTCCCCGGTACACCGGAGGAGGTCTGGAACGCGATCGCAACGGGACCTGGAATATCTCAATGGTTCGTACCAAGCGAACTCGAAGGCCGCATCGGAGGAACCGCCATTTCGCATTTCGCTACCGATGGAAGCATGGATGCCGTCGCTACCATCACAGCTTGGCAGCCGCCCAAGAGGTTTGTCGCAGAAGCACCGGGTGAGCCGGGAACGGTGGCGACGGAATGGACCGTCGAGGCAAAGTCCGGCGGGCTTTGCACCGTTCGCGTTGTCCATCGCTGGTTCGCGGCTTCCGATGATTGGGATGATCAGTTCGAGGCCCACAGCTACGGGTGGATCTCCTTCTTCCGCTTGCTCCGCCTCTACCTCACGCATTTTCCCGGGCAGCACGGCTCGGCTTTTCAGCTCTTGGTCCCGTCTTCTGAGCCTTTAGCTGATGCATGGCGACAACTGGTTGAACCCTTGGGCCTGGCGAATGCGACTGAACAACAACACGTGGTCGCACCTTCGGACACGCAAGCATTCGAGGGCGTCGTCGAACGAACAGGGCCGCAAGAGCATCCCGAGTTGGTGGTCCGACTGGACCAGCCCGCGCCGGGCTTCGCGCACCTCTTCGCCTTGCCGATGGGCGGGATGACATACCTGTCCGTGCGGTTTTTCCTCTTTGGCGACGATGCAGCGAGCATTGCAAAACGGGAGGAGCCAACGTGGCGAACCTGGCTTGAAAAGCACTTTCCAACTCCCGCGGAGTAGGACCCGACCCGTGACAATACCCGTCTGGTCTAGGCGCAAAATAGGAGCGCGCGTTTCTCAATCTTCATTGCGAGGCGTTTGCCTCGGGCAGGGGTCTGCGTTCCTGTCAAGCATTCCTGTGTTCAGCGGATGATCTCCCGGATCGCGATGGCAATCAGAACGAGACCGGCAACCGCTTCGATGGATCGCGTTAGGGCCGTGATCAGGCGCGGCCGGCTTTCGAAAAGCCCCACCAGCTGCCGGCGGAAGAAAACGGTGGCCAACGCGACGGCACACAGGGTAAGCGCGACGCCCGCCATCATTGTCGCCGCAAAGGCGATGCCCGCTTCGGGGACGCCTCGGACGATCGCGAACGTCATCACGAAGAGCGTCAGGGGACAAGGAATAAGGCCTGCCATGAAACCGAATGCCGCCCCTTCCTCGGCATCATGTTTGTGGCCCACATGGCTGCAGGCGCGCCACAGCATCCACAATCCGATGAGGCCTAGCAGGCCACGACTGATGGTCTCGAGCGCAGGGGCACGGCCGACGCTTCCGAGCGCGACGGAGACGAGAGGAAGCGACAGCATGGCGATCAGAACCGCCATGGTGACGTGGGTGAACGAAAGCGCCAGCGATACCAGCAGGCTGCGGCCCATGCCCGCCGACGATCCCGTGAGATAGGCGGCCAATACCGCCTTGCTGTGCCCCGGGGTCATGGCATGGACGGCCCCGAACACGATGCCCATCGGCAGGAATGCGGCCAAGGCGGTCCAGCTGCCTCCCTCGGCGAACGCCTTTATGTGTCCGGCAAAAGCGAGATAGATATCCCTCTGAACGTCAATGACCCACTGCATCCCGGCAGCCTAAATCCAGCTCAGGGTGATCGCTGCGACCACCAGGTCGCGTGCGACCTTCGCGACCGCGACAGTGACAACAAAGCTGCACAACGGTTCGCGCAGGATGCCTGCCACCACCGTCAACGGATCGCCAACGACCGGCACCCAGCTCAGCAACAGCGACAATCTCCCATAGCGATGGTAGCATTTTGTGGCGCGATCGAGCATTTCAGGACTAGCGGGAACCATTTTCGGTTCCGGAGCTGTCCGACGCCGCGCCCGATCAGCCAGTTGGCTGTGGGACCAAGGATATTCCGGCGCTTGCCGCCAGGACAAGCATTGCCGCAGGAATGGGTTCCGTCAGCAAAAGCCCGGCGAGCGCGGGCATCGGATTGGATCGGCAGGATCGTTGCGGCCGCGAAAGTCACCGCGAACAGGCCGGCATAGACCGCGAATTCATCCATGAGTTGCTCAAGGTTGACGGGGCCATTCGGTATGGAGTTCATCGATCACATAGTTATGTGAATGCCGACGTCCGGATCGTCTTGAGCCTTGATCCCAATGCGGATCGTCTTCGGACAGGTCGTGATGATGGTGGTCCATGACCTCCGGGTCGGACGCGGGCCACACCATGGCAGCGGCGACGACCGCAGCGCCCGCTATGCAAGCCATTGTCAGGAACGTTGCGTTCATGCCGACTGTGGTGCCAAGCCATCCGGCCAGCGGATAGGTGATCAGCCAGCACGCGTGGGAAAGCGCGAACTGGGCGGCAAACAGGGCAGGCCTGTCTTCGGGCCGGGACGACCTCCGCAGGAGCCGGCCCGACGGCGTTTGGGCGGCCGAATATCCGATGCCGAGAACGAACCAGAGCGGCAGAAGCGCCCGGTAACCCGGCAGGGCCATGCAGACCAGCAGACCGACCACCAGCAGCGAAATGCCCGCCAGCATGGCGGCTCGGTCAGGAACGAGTTCAAGAAGCTTCGGGAGGGCGAGCGCTGCGAGCATCGAACCGCCTCCGAACGCCGCTAAGGCGAGCGCGGTGTCGCGCTGGGTGAGGCCGTATTCCGCCTGCACGATGACGACGGTGTTGACGATCACCATGGCCCCCGCCGCCGCGACCGCCATGTTGATCGCGAGAAGGCCGCGAAGCCGTGGGGTGGCGAGATAGATGTGGGTTCCGCGGGTCGTCCGGTCGTAGATGCCGCGCGGTTCGGATGCCTTCGGGCTTGGCAGAATCACCGAAACCACGAGAGCCGCGGATGCCAGGAAGCCGATCACGGTTCCGGCAAAAAGGGTGTGGAAATTGACCAGCATCAGCAGCGCCGCCGCCAGGATCGGGCTGACAAGGCTTTCGAGGTCATAGGCAAGCCGGGACAAAGACAGGGCCTTTGTGTAGTCCTTTTCGTCGGGCAGCACGTCGGGAATGGTCGCCTGGAAGGTGGGCGTGAAACCCGCGGAAGCCGCCTGCAGGACGAAGATCAGGACGTAAACCTGCCAGACCTCGATGACGAACGGCAACAGAAGCGCGACCGCGGCACGAATCAGGTCGAGGCTCACCAGTACGGCACGCCTCGGCAGTCTTTCGGCAAAGGCTGCTGCGACCGGCGCCACGCCGACATAGGCAATCATCTTGATGGCAAGCGCGGTCCCGAGGACCATCCCGGCATCTGCGCCCGCCAGGTCGTAGGCGAGAAGGCCCAACGCGACCGTTGCCAGTCCCGTGCCGACAAGCGCTATGACCTGTGCTGTAAATAGGTGGCGGTAGGTCCGGTTCGAAAGAACGCCCAGCATTTCGCCTCTTACAGATACTTCGCGATTTCCTTGAACTCGTCCACCGATCCCCGACGCTCCCGCGGCAGCGGCCCGACCGCCTCTTCGAGACAGTGATCGAGATGATCGTGGATGAGGGTTCGTTTCGCCTGCGCGACGGCTTTCTCGACGGCGTGGAGCTGCTGCGCCACGTCGAGGCAGGGCTTGCCGTCCTCGTCATGGAGACGACGCTGCGCAAGTGGCCCTCGGCCCGCCGGAGCCGCTTGACGATCTCGGGATGGGAGGAGTGGCGGTGCTCTGTCATGCGCCAGTTGCTATCCCCCTGGTAGGGATGTAGTCAACAGCAAAGCCGCATGGCCGCCTTAACCTTGCCTTAACCAAGGCTTTATACCGCTGAATGACGATGCCCGCCCATACAGCCCTGTCGGCCGCGAAGGCCCTCCTGATCTGCCTGCTTGCGCTCGCAGTGCTGGGCTTTCGCTCGCCCGTTCCGGATTTTGCCGTGCCGGATTGGGCTGTCGCCGCCGCGCATGATCATCACGGCCATTCGCATGAGGACGGGGACGAGCCGACGGCTTCCGGCCAAGATCACGATAGGTTCCACGTCGGCGACCACAGTCACGACATGCCCGCGGCTGCGGAATTGCACAGGCTGAGACTGCTCCCACCGGACGGCTCGAACCATAGCTCTGCTGCGACGAGGCTTGCTTCCTGTCCGAGTGCCCCTGGCGACCGACCTCCCAGAGGTGCTTCGAAGACTTGATTTGGTCACCTTCCGATACCCCTCAATCAATCACGGACTGTTCACATGACACTGTTTCCGCCTGAGGGCGGACGGTTCGCCGCGCGCGCGCCGTTCGCCTTCCCGGTGGCCATCCTATCGGTCATTCTGGCTATGCTCCTATCCACAGGCCTCGCCGCGGCTCACGCGGTCGCCGAAGGGGACAAGGGCTACATCCAGGAGATCACGGGAGTCCATCTCATTCCTTTCATGTATCTGGGGGCCAAGCACATGGTCACCGGCTACGACCACCTCCTGTTCTTGCTCGGGGTGATCTTCTTTCTCTACCGCCTCCAGCACATCGCGATCTATGTCAGCTTGTTCGCGATCGGCCATTCGACGACGATGATCATGGGCGTCTATTTCGGATGGAACGTCAGTTCCTATCTGATCGACGCGATCATCGGCCTGTCGGTCGTCTACAAGGCGCTCGACAATCTCGGCGCATTCCAGCGCTGGCTCGGCTACCAGCCGAACACGAAGCTCGCGACGCTGATTTTCGGCTTCTTCCATGGCCTAGGTCTCGCGACCAAGATCCTGGAATACGACATCGCTCCGGACGGATTGCTGCCGAACCTGCTCGCCTTCAACGTCGGCGTGGAAATCGGCCAGCTTCTCGCGCTCTCAGCCATCCTCATCCTGATGGGGTACTGGCGGCGGACGACGAGCTTCTGGAAACACGCCTACACTGCCAACGTCCTCATGATGACTGCCGGGTTCGTGCTGATCGGATATCAGCTCACCGGATATTTCATTGCCTGATCAAGGAGAACTCACATGTACAATTCCGACACCCCCACCAGGGCCGAACTGCCGACATCCGCCCAACTCCTGAAGTCGACTGCCATCGCGATCGTATCCGCCGCGGCCATCCTCGTCGCCGTTGTGCTTCCTGCCGAATATGGCATTGATCCAACGGGCGCCGGGGGCTTGCTCGGCTTGGCCGAGATGGGCGATATCAAGACCCAGCTGGCCGACGAGGCCGAGTCCGACAGGCTCCGCGACGCCCAGAACGCCGTCCCGGCTCCTGCCACGCTGCAGCAGGGCTCAAGCCTGCTGGATCGCATTCTCTCCGAGTTCCTGGTCGGAACCGCGCATGCCCAGGAGGCTCGCACGGACGAAATGTCGGTCATGCTCGCACCCGGCGAAGGGGCCGAGATCAAGCTGGTCATGGTGAAAGGCGCGCAGGCCAATTACTCCTGGACGGCGAATGGCGCGGTGGTGAACTTCGACACGCACGGCGACGGTGGCGGCCAGAACATCTCCTACGAGAAGGGCCGCGGGGTTGGAGAGGACGAAGGTGTGCTTGAGGCCGCGTTCGACGGCAATCACGGCTGGTTCTGGCGCAACCGTACCGATGCCGACGTGACGGTGACGCTCAGGACCAGCGGCGCATACACCGACATCAAGCGGATGATGTAGGCAAGAATCGTCGCACGGCTCGCCGGCGGCTCCGGCCCCGGCGAGCGATCTCACCGGCGCGTTCACAGTCGAGAGCTTCCACAGTAATTGCACGAACGTGTCTATCGTCGGCGGAAGTAGCTGTCGCCATAGAAAGGGGTCGCCGGTGTGGTCCGGGTTGCAGTTGCGCAAGTCGTAACGCTCGATCTCTAGCCCATCAGTCGTCAGCGATGGAGCTGGCCACGATTGGTCCTTCCGCTGTCGGGGAAGCCGGAAATTTCAAATTGACGAATTGCTCACGCCCGCCGGCGATCAGAATATAGAACCTGGATATCTGCCCCGCATCACGTTTTTCGTCGATCTTCTCGGCATCGGTCCGAGTGAAGAAACTCTTCAGGAACAGCTCATGATCGACATCGGTCATAGCTACAGTGCAAGTCTGCACCGCCTTCCCGTCCAACCTGGCTCTTGTCACGCCCACGACGGATCCTCTCGGCATGGTGTCGTCTGCCGCAGTGGTCCAAGCCTTGGCCGCCTCAACATTTTTAACGGGAGCCAAGGTCGCAAGGGAGTCTCCCGAAATGGGTGTCCATCCACGTCCCCCCGCGGCCACTGCCGTCCGGTCGAAATCAGGGCCATGCGCCAGGCAGGTGCTGTGGAACGCTTCCAGCGCGCGCTCGACATCGACACCTGCGTACACGGGGGATACCGGGCAAAGGGCCATAAGTAACGTCAGGAGGAAGCGGGGCGACATTTCATACTTCTAGCCAGCCGAAAGTGATCGACAACCTTTCCAACGTTCATTCTGCGTAATTGATCCATCCTGGTAAAACGCTCCGAAGCGACAAGGCTGCATCACCGTTCCTCCGGGGGCTTGAGATGCCGGAACTGCATCAGCAGCAGCAGATCGTAGGTGATCTTCAGGG